>NZ_CP012264.1:0-1449330 GCF_001277255.1 Cronobacter condimenti 1330 | reverse complement strand
GGAAGAACTGGGCGAAATCGGTTTCTGGAAGCTTGCCATCAAGCCGGGGAAACCGTTCGCTTTTGGCCGTCTCGCCAGTAGCTGGTTCTGCGGCCTGCCGGGCAACCCGGTTTCCGCTGCCGTGACGTTCTATCAGCTGGTGCAGCCGCTGCTCGCAAAACTGAGCGGCCGTGACATCGTGCAGGCGCCGCGTCTGCGTGTACGCGCCGCAGAACGGCTGAAAAAATCGCCCGGACGGCTCGACTTCCAGCGCGGCATCCTGCGCACCGGCGCGGACGGCCAGCCGGAGGTCGTCAGCACCGGCCATCAGGGCTCGCACATTTTCAGCTCGTTCACCCAGGGCAACTGCTTTATCGTGCTGGAGCGCGAACGCGGCCACGTTGAGCCTGGCGAATGGGTGGATGTCGAGTTGTTTAATCACCTGTTCGGAGGCTGACATGACCGAGGCGTTAAGCGATGCGGAAATGCTGCGCTATAACCGGCAAATCATCCTGCGCGATTTCGATTTCGACGGCCAGGAGCGGCTCAAAGCCGCCCGTGTGCTCATCGTCGGGCTCGGCGGGCTGGGTTGCGCCGCCGCGCCCTATCTCGCCGCGGCAGGCATTGGTGCGCTGACGCTGCTCGACTTTGACACAGTCACCCTCTCAAACCTGCAGCGTCAGGTGTTGCATCGCGATGCGGCTATCGGTCAGCCGAAAGTCGACTCCGCGCGCGCGACGCTAAGCGCCATCAACCCGCACTGTGTTATCGAAACGGTCAACGCGCAACTTGATGAGGCGGCGCTTGAGGCCCTTATCGCGCGTCACGATCTGGTGCTGGACTGCACCGATAACGTGGCGACGCGCAATCAGCTTAACGCGGGCTGTTTTCGCCATAAGGTGCCGCTGGTGTCCGGCGCGGCTATTCGCATGGAAGGCCAGATCAGCGTCTTTACCTGGAAGCCTGGCGAGCCGTGCTACCGTTGCCTGAGCCGTCTGTTTGGCGACAATGCGCTGACCTGTGTCGAAGCGGGCGTGATGGCGCCGCTCGTCGGCGTAATCGGTACACTCCAGGCGATGGAAGCCATCAAGGTGCTGGCGAACTACGGCGAGCCGTGTGCCGGGAAACTGGTGATGTATGACGCGCTGCGCACGCAGTTTCGTGAAATGAAACTGGCGCGCAACCCGCACTGTGAGGTCTGCGGCGACCCAGGTTAATCGTAAAGGCCGTCGCGCTGCACGCTGGTTCTGCCCCGCCCAGGCCGCACGCGGCGCACCGATTCGCGCGCATCCAGTGCCCCATTAAGCAACAGCGTGCCTACCGCCGCCTGCGGGCGAATAAGCCGCTGTTGCAGCATCAACACCGCCTCTTCACCCAGCGCGTCGCGCGGGACATGTACGGCGGTCAGCGGAACATCTTCTATTGCCGCCAGGTTAAAAGCGTCAATACTCATCACTGACATATCCTGCGGCACCCGCAACCCGGCATTTTGCAGCGCCTTCACCGCGCCCGCCGCCATGAAATCGCCGCCGGCGAGCAGCGCGCTCGGCAACGAAGCAGGCGGCGTTTCGGCAAGAAAGCGCGTCACCAGTGCCTCACTGCCGCGGGCGCTGAAATCTGCCGCCGCCAGCAGGTGACGCTTTTCATCAAACGCGAGATTTTCTGCCTCCCAGGCGTCATGGATCCCCGCAAGGCGCAACTCCATCGTGTAGCGCCGCAGGCACAGGAGATTCACAACCTCGCGGTGCCCCATTTCAAAAAGATAACGCGCCGCGTTCTCGCCAATTGCGCGGTGATCCGGCGCGACGGCGGGCAGGCGCATTTTGCGGTCGCGGCAATTGATAAGCACACACGGTTTACCGACATCGAACGCCAGATCGTGGATGTGCGGATCGTCAATGCCAAGCAGCAGCACCGCTTCGGTCTGCGGTTCATTCATCCGCGCGAGAAACAGGTTGGCGTCAGCGTCGTTCTCTTCCAGCGCGCAGTAGCGCAACCGCACTTCATGAGGCTCCAGCGCTTTGTTGATGCTCTGGATAACGCGGTAATAAAAGATGTCCGAGCGCTCATCAAAGGCGCGCCTTGGCGCAAACACCACGAGGCTGTTCAGTAGTAGTCGCCCTGCCGCCATATCCTCCAGCACACCCAGCGCGCGGGCACACGCTTTAACCTTGCGCCGCGCTTTTTCACTGGTATTGGCTTTGCCCGCCAGCACCCGGGAAACGGTGCTCAGCGACAGGCCAGTTTGTTCGGCAATACGGGCCACCTGGAGCTTTTTACTCATTTTGTGATCCATCTCCGGTTGTGAAATGAAAAAATTTTCACAGAGGATTTATACGATATATCCGTAGTACCACGCCCTCGTCTGACGCGAAAGACCGTTCTGGTGAAAATTATTGCATAAAAGAGACTACTACCATTCCAGACGCTGCTCTACCCTCAGGTTGTCGCACAGCTTTAACGACTTACTGAGCGACAATACCCTACAAATATTGTGTTAATTCAAATAAATAACGGTCTCTGCTGTGGTTTTCGGCGCTGCCGGAATGCAAGTTGTTATACCAGTCCGATGAATGTCAGGCGAACCGTGGAGAAGAATAAATGAGTGAGAGCATTAACCAGGACGCTGGCGCGGTAAAAACCCGTTCCCGCCGTGCTATCCGTCACCTGCGCTGGTGGGTGCTGGTGCTGTTTTTGATGGGCGTGACCGTCAACTATATCACCCGTAACTCGCTTGGGATCCTCGCCCCCGAGCTTAAAGAAAGCCTGGGCATCACCACCGAACAGTATTCTTACATCGTAGGCGCGTTCCAGCTCGCCTATACCCTGTTTCAACCGCTCTGCGGCTGGCTGATTGACGTGATTGGCCTCAAGCTCGGCTTTATGATTTGCGCCTCGCTCTGGGCGCTGATGTGTATTTTCCACGCTGGCGCAGGCAGCTGGCTGCATCTCGCTATCCTGCGCTTCTTTATGGGCGCGGCAGAGGCAGCGGCAACGCCTGCCAACGCCAAAACGCTGGGCGAATGGTTCCCGAAAAAAGAGCGTCCGGTTGCCGCAGGCTGGGCGGGCGTTGGTTTCTCCATTGGCGCGATGCTGGCCCCGCCTATTATCTACTTTGCGCATATCTCCTTCGGCTGGCAGGGCGCGTTTCTCTTTACCGGCGTGCTGGCGCTGTGCTGGGTCGTACTGTGGTGGCTCTTTTATCACAATCCCGAGCGTCATCCGCGCCTGAGCCAGGAAGAGCTGTCGTTTATCCGTCAGGATAATGAACCGGAGCCAGTGCGCCTGCCCTTCCTGACCGCGCTGAAAAACGTATCGAAAAACAAGCGCTTTTACGGCATTGCCATTCCGGCATTTATGGCCGAGCCCGCCTGGGCGGTGATGAGCTTCTGGGTGCCACTGTACCTTGCCAAAGAGCACAACATGGATCTGAAGCAGATAGCCATGTTCGCGTGGCTGCCGTTTCTTGCCGCCGATTTAGGCTCGGTCGCGAGCGGTTACCTCACCAAACTGTACGTGCGCCTCTTCGGCTGTACGCGGGTTAACTCCGTGGTGGCAAGCTCCGTCACCGGCGCGTTTCTGATGGTGTCGCTCGCGATTGTCACGCTGACGCGCGACCCGTACATCACCATCATCCTTATCTCCATCGGCGGCTTCGGGCATCAGATTATCTCCTGCATGTTGAGCGCACTGGTGGTGGAATCCTTCGATCGCGGCCAGATGGCCACCGTGAACGGTATGCGCGGCTCGTGCGCGTGGATCGCAAGCTTCCTGTTCTCACTGATTATCGGGGTCACCGCCGACAAAATCGGCTTTAACCCGCTGTTTGTGGCCATGGGCTTTTTCGACCTGATTGGTGCGATGTTCCTGGTTGCCTTTATTGCCGAGCGCCGTAACAAGCGCGTTTCATAGGGAAGATGCGAATGAAAACCCTCAAACACTGGAGATTTACCCACTCAGATGACCACCATGTTGAACTGACGGTGGATGACAGCCATACCCTGTGCCTGTGGGTGCTGGAGCAAGGCTTGTTCCGCGTGGCGGTGAAGCGTCGCGGCGCGTTCTCGCTAAACCGCACCTGGAGCATTGCCCCCGAGCGCGATACGCCCTGGGAAGGCCGTCCGCGCGACAGTCTCGCAGGCTTTAGCCTGCCGGGCTTTACGCTTGACGAGACGCCGGAGCGACTGACCATCACCAGCGAGCGGTTGCGGGTTACGGTGCACCAACCGTTGTGGCTGGAGTGGCACTACCGTGACGATGCGGGTGAATGGCAGTTCCTGACCTGTGACCGTCCCACCAGCGCCTATCTGCTCAACGCACACGGCGACGGCGTGGCGCACTATCAGCGCCGCCAGAAAGACGATCGCTATTATGGGCTTGGCGAAAAAGCCGGTGACCTGGAACGCACCGGGCGCCGCTTCGAGATGCGCAACCTCGATGCGATGGGCTATAACGCCGCCAGCACCGATCCGCTTTATAAGCATATTCCGTTCACCATCACCCGCCGCGACGCGGTGAGTTTTGGGCTCTTTTACGACAACCTCAGCAGCTGCTGGCTGGATCTGGGCAACGAGATAGATAACTATCACCAGCCTTACCGTCGCTGGCAGGCGCAGGCGGGCGACATCGACTACTACCTGTTTGTCGGCCCGCGTGTGCTGGATGTCACGAAAGCGTTTGTCCGGCTGACCGGCAAAACCCTCTTCGGCCCGAAATGGAGCCTCGGCTACAGCGGCTCAACGATGCATTACACCGACGCGCCGGATGCGCAGAACCAGTTGATGAACTTTATCCGCCTGTGCGAGGAGCACGCCATTCCGTGCGACTCCTTCCAGCTCTCGTCGGGCTATACGTCCATCAACAACAAGCGTTACGTCTTTAACTGGAACTACGACAAGGTGCCGCAGCCCACCGCGATGAGTCAGGCGTTCCACGAGGCGGGGCTGAAACTTGCCGCGAACATTAAACCCTGTCTGCTTCAGGATCACCCGCGCTATCAGGAAGTGGCGCAGCAGGGACTGTTCATCCGCGATTCTGAAAGCGATGCGCCGGAGCGCTCAAGCTTCTGGGATGACGAAGGCTCACACCTTGATTTCACCAACCCGGCGACCGTCGCCTGGTGGCAGAACGGCGTCACCACGCAGTTGCTGGAGATGGGCATCGATTCTACCTGGAATGACAACAACGAATATGAAGTCTGGGACGACGAGGCGCGCTGTCACGGCTTCGGCGAGCCGGTGGCGATTAAGCACATCCGCCCGGTGATGCCGCTCTTAATGATGCGCGCATCGATGGAGGCGCAGCAGGCCTTCGCACCGGAAAAACGCCCGTACCTGATTTCGCGTTCCGGCTGCGCCGGGATGCAGCGCTATGTGCAAACCTGGAGCGGCGATAACCGCACCAGCTGGCAGACGCTGCGCTACAACATTCGCATGGGACTCGGCATGAGTCTCTCGGGGCTTTATAACGTCGGTCATGATGTCGGCGGTTTCTCCGGCGATAAACCGGACGCTGAGCTGTTTGTCCGCTGGGTACAAAACGGCGTGATGCACCCGCGCTTTACCATTCACTCCTGGAATGACGATCACACCGTCAACGAGCCGTGGATGTATCCGGCGGTGACGCCTGCTGTCCGCCACGCCATTGAACTGCGCTACCGCCTGCTGCCGTATCTGTATACCCTGCTCTGGCAGGCGCATACCGACGATGAGCCGATGTTGCGCCCGACTTTCCTTGACCACGAGCACGACGCCCGGACCTTTAACGAGTGCGATGAATTTATGCTGGGCCGCGACCTGTTGGTAGCAAGCGTGGTGGAGCCCGGCGCGCGTACCCGCACGCTCTGGCTGCCGGCCAACGATCATGGCTGGTACGATTTCCACACCGGCCACTGGTTCGCAGGCGGTCAGACGGTCACGCTTGATGCGCCGCTTGAACGGCTGCCGCTGCTGGTGCGTGCAGGCGCGGGCCTGCCGCTAAGCGAGCGCCTGCGCCACGTCAGCCCGCAGGCAGATAATCGCCGCACGCTGATGCTCTTCCCCTTACAAGGCAACGGCGAGACCACGGGGCACCTCTTTGAGGATGACGGCGAATCCTGGGGGTATCAGCAGGGCAACGCGCTGTGGGTTAACTGGAAAATGACCTGCACCGCCGGGGCGGTACACCTCACTATCGACGCCAAAGGGGATTATCACCCGGCATGGGAGGCGCTTGAGGTGACGATGCCGCCAGGCGAGCACCGCACGCTCTGGGTCAACGGCGAGCAATGCGCACGCTGGATACGCTGAGTACTTACATCCTTACGCCGCGCCCTGGCGCGGCGTTTTTATGGTCTGCCCACGCCCGGGAATATTTCGATTCGTTATTCTAAGGCGTGCCATAAATCGATGACTCCTGCAAAACCATCCATAAAAACAATCCTTTCGAGTAAGTGTTTCGTTACGTCACATTTTATTTTTATTATTCATTCGAGTGATTATCCCTCGCCAGACATTATCCGCAGACGTGCTTCTATGGCGGCCTCTTCGCACTCCACTGTCTTATGATTTTTATAGATAAAACAACCAGATAATGCCTGGCGGCTTGTTTTAAACAATTGCTTATATAAATACTTTAGTCGTTCATATTGATTGATAAGTAAAAGCTCGCCGTTATAGCAAAACCCATCGATATTAACCATCTGACTTGATAAATCGCGTTTGTTAACGTCTGCCCCATTCACCACCCGCGTTATTCCCGGGCTTTATTTGCACCTTTATTTCAGCAGCAATTCCGTAATGCCGAAATAAACGCCTGCGCTTCCGGCCCCGGTATTATTTTACAAAACCAAAATGCGTAAAACGTTAAAGCTATTTTCTGGCAGTCAATATTCCTGTGACCAAAAGCCTTATTTAGCGGACGCAAGCAGCGCTTCACCGCTGCGATTTTCTGACAATTGAAGATTTCTCGGTATGAGAAAACCCGGCCTGCCCGCTGTCACCACGGCAGCGCTTTTTTATTTTCAGTCAAATGAGGGATTATTAATGACACTATTAGCTTCGTTGCCACCGTTTCGCCTGAGCGCGATTTGCCTGAGCACCTGGATTTCGCTTGGCGTTATTTCACCCGTTTATGCGGCGGTGGTAGTTGATCAACAAAAGTCGCCCAGCACCACCGTCAGCATTGCTGACAATGGGGCGACCGTCGTGGATGTCAGCGCGCCTTCTGCCGGTGGCGTGTCGCACAACTATTACACGCAGTTTGACGTTAACCGCGCGGGTGTGGTGCTGAATAACGCGGCAGGCAGCAGCAGTACGACGCTTGCAGGCAAGATTGACGGCAATAGCAATATGACGGGCGGCGGTGCCAGCGTGATTTTAAACGAGGTCGCGTCGGCAAGCCCGAGCCAGCTAAACGGTATGGTGGAAGTCGCCGGGCAAAAAGCCGCAGTGATTATTGCCAACCCGTCGGGCATTACCTGTGACGGCTGTGGCTTTATTAATACCAGCCGCTCCACGCTCGTTACCGGCAGCGTAGCGATGTCTGATGGCAAAATCAGCGGCTTTGACATCACCGATGGCAAAATCGTCATTACCGGCAAAGGGATGGACGATCATTCGACCGACTATACCGATATTCTTTCCCGTTCGGCAGTCGTTAATGCGCAACTAACCGCCCGCGATCTGCGGATTGTCACCGGCACGAACCATGTCGATTACAACACGCTGAATGCCACGGCGATTGGTGCCAAAAAATTCAGTGCCACACCGTCGCTGGCGCTGGACGTGTCGAGCCTTGGTGGCATGTACGCCAATAAAATCCAACTGGTGGGTACTGAACACGGTGTGGGCGTGCGTAATGACGGCGTGATTTCTACCGCCGCTGAACGTCTTTCACTGACCGTTGACGGGCAGCTTGAAAACGCGGGCATTATCTCGTCAAACACCGATTTGCTGATAGACACTCAACAGCATGCCGTCGATAACGATCACGGGCGGCTGCAGGCGGAAAAAACGCTATCCATTGCCAGCAGCAAACTCGATAACAACATCAATGGGCTCATCACCGCATCGGCTATCACTATCAACACTCACGGCAACACGCTGGATAATGACGGCAAAGGCATTATTGCTCGCGATGATCTGTCCATTGCGGCGGGCGATATCGACAACGGCAGTCGCCTCGCAAGCGGCGGTCAACTGACACTTGCGGCGGATACGCTCAATAACCGGGGCGATATAAGCGCGCGCGCCTTAACCCTGACGGCGGACCGAGTCATTAATCAGAACGTGATTCAGGCCAAAGAGGCGGTGACGATTGACAGCCATTCGCTGGATAACCAGAAAGAGGGGCTGATAACCAGCGCTGACACTCTGCAACTGAAAACGGCGGATATGACTAATCGCGGGCAGATTTACGCGCAGGATGCGCTTGATGTGTACGCCTCGCACAGCCTCGATAATCAACAAGGCACGCTGGCTGCGCTCCAGCGCGTCACGGTGGACACGAAAACGCTCAGCAACACACAGGGCACATTATTTAGCGCCGGGGAACTCGATATCGTCGCCGATAAGATTGATAACAGCGCGGGTAAATTTAGCGGCGGCGGTACGATTGCTGCTGCGGATATGAATATGGTCGTCGGTTATTTCAATAACGATCGCGGAATGCTGGCCGGCAATACGGTCAATATCCAGGGCTCAACCATTGATAACGGCAACGGCGATATTGCGGCGCTTGGCGATATCTCTGTTCATGCCGATAACGATTTTTACGTTAACAACCGCGGCGCGGTACAGTCACGCAATGGTGATATCACCATTAACGCGGCGGATAATCTCTCTAACGATGGCATAATAAAGGGCACACGTGCTATTAGGCTAAACAGCGCGACATTTTCTAATGAAGGCAGTATTTCAACCGATAACGCGATTACGATTTACGCGGCCAAATCGTTTGTTAATGAACAAGGCGGTTATATTAACGGACACAACGGGCTTTCGGTTGAGGCGGTGCGTGAGCTGGATAATTACGGCTCGCTCTATTCCTACGATACGATAAGCCTGAGATCGCACAACGTAACGAATCACAAATGTGCCAAAATCTCCAGCGACGATAATGAAATTTTCACCGACCATTTTGTGAATCATGGGCGTATCGAAGGATATTACAACCTGCATGACTATTAATTGCCATATACCGCGTTAACGCGACGCCATAAAAAAACGGGGAGTCTTTCGACTCCCCGTTTTATTTTTACTTCGCAAACGCTTATTCGATGCCTTTGCTGCGCAGATAATCTTCGTAGCCGCCGGAGAAATCCACCACGCGCTCTGGCGTGATCTCAATGACACGCGTCGCAAGTGAGCTTACGAATTCGCGGTCATGAGAGACGAAAATCAGCGTGCCCTGGTACATTTCCAGCGCCGCGTTCAGCGATTCGATCGATTCCATATCCAGGTGGTTGGTCGGTTCGTCCATGATAAGGATGTTGGGTTTTTCCATCATCAGCTTACCGAAAAGCATACGGCCCTTTTCACCACCGGAAAGCACTTTCGCAGGCTTTTTGATGTCATCCTGGCTGAACAACAGTCGACCCAGAATGCTGCGCACCGCCTGCTCGTCGTCGCCTTCCTGCTTCCACTGGCTCATCCAGTCAAAGACGGTGAGGTCGTTTTCGAACTCGTATTCGTGATCCTGCGCATAGTAACCAATCTGCGCGTTTTCGGACCACTTAACCGTGCCGTTATCTGGCTGCATTTCGCCGACGAGCGTTTTCAGCATGGTGGATTTACCCACGCCGTTCGCACCAATAATGGCGAGCTTCTCACCCACTTCCAGCAACAGACCAACGTTTTTAAACAGCGGGCCGTTATCGAAGCCTTTGGTCATGGCTTCCACTTCCAGCGCGTTACGGAACAGCTTTTTATCCTGCTCAAAGCGGATGAACGGGTTCTGACGGCTGGAGGCTTTGACTTCTTCCAGCTTAATTTTATCAATCTGGCGGGCGCGTGAAGTCGCCTGACGAGACTTGGAGGCGTTCGCGCTAAAGCGGCTCACGAACGATTGCAGGTCGGCAATCTGAGCTTTCTTCTTGGCGTTATCCGCCAGCAGACGCTCGCGTGCCTGAGTCGCGGCCGTCATATATTCATCGTAGTTGCCCGGATAGACGCGCAGCTCGCCGTAGTCGAGATCCGCCATGTGCGTGCAGACCATGTTCAGGAAGTGACGGTCATGCGAGATGATAATCATGGTGCTGTCGCGCTCGTTAAGTGTCTGCTCCAGCCAGCGGATGGTGTCGATATCCAGGTTGTTCGTCGGTTCGTCGAGCAGCAGGATGTCCGGGTTAGAGAACAGCGCCTGCGCCAGCAGAACACGCAGCTTCCAGCCGGGTGCCACTTCGCTCATCGGGCCGTAATGCTGCTCAAGCGGAATGCCAACGCCCAGCAGCAGCTCACCCGCGCGGGCTTCGGCGCTGTAGCCGTCCATCTCGCCGTACTGCGTTTCCAGATCGGCCACTTTATAGCCGTCTTCTTCGCTCATCTCCGCCAGCGCGTAAATGCGATCGCGCTCCTGCTTCACTTCCCACAGCTCGCCGTGACCCATGATCACAGTATCCAGCACGGTGTATTGTTCGAAAGCGAACTGATCCTGACGCAGCTTACCGATACGCTCGTTAGGATCGAGCGATACGTTGCCTGCGCTCGGCTGTAAATCGCCGCCGAGGATCTTCATGAAAGTGGATTTTCCGCTCCCGTTGGCGCCAATCAGACCGTAACGGTTGCCGCCGCCAAACTTGACGGAAATGTTTTCAAACAGCGGCTTACTGCCGAACTGCATGGTGACGTTGCTGGTTACTAACACGCGTAATTCCTGGGTAAGATGTGTGATAAACAACGCATTATGCCATAACTCCGAATTTATTTCCCCCGTCAATGGGCTGACTACACTCTCTGCTTAATGGGAAAAAAACGTGAATTAGTACACATCTCAATTCCCTGCCACGGAGAATGCACATATAATGCGCTCCCTGTATTGTTTCGTTTCACTCTAACGGCCGGTCCGGCAACGATATTTGCATAACATGAAGATGAAATTACGCACGCTTTTAGTGGCAGCCTTCGCAGTCGTCGGGTTTTGTAACACCGCCTCTGCTGTGACTTATCCTCTGCCGACCGACGGTAGCCGTCTGGTGGGTGAAAACCAGGTGGTGACTATCCCTGACGGCAATAACCTGCCGCTGGAAGATTTCGCCGCACAGTATCAGATGGGGCTATCCAACATGCTGGAAGCCAACCCGGGCGTTGACCCGTACCTGCCGAAAGGCGGCACCATTCTGAACATTCCTCATCAGCTGATCCTGCCGGATACGCCGCACGAAGGCATTGTGATTAACAGCGCCGAAATGCGTCTGTATTACTACCCGAAAGGTACCAACACGGTTATCGTGCTGCCTATCGGTATCGGCCAGCTGGGTAAAGACACCCCGATCAACTGGGTAACCAAAGTGGAACGCAAGAAAGCGGGCCCGACCTGGACGCCGACGGCTAAGATGCATGCCGAATACGCGGCCGCAGGCGAACCGCTGCCGCCAGTAGTACCGGCAGGCCCGGATAACCCGATGGGCCTGTACGCGCTCTATATTGGTCGTCTCTACGCGATTCACGGCACCAACGCCAACTTCGGTATCGGCCTGCGCGTAAGCCACGGCTGCGTACGTCTGCGTAACGAGGACATTAAGTTCCTGTTCCAGAACGTACCGGTAGGCACCCGCGTCCAGTTCGTCAGCGAGCCGGTGAAAGCGACCACCGAGCCGGATGGCAGCCGCTACATTGAGGTGCATAACCCGCTCTCCACCAGTGAAGATCAGATCAACAACAACGAAATCGTGCCGATCACGCTCAACAAAGCAGTGACCACCGTCACCAGCCAGAGCGATGTCGACCAGAACGTTGTTGAGCAGGCGGTGCAAAACCGCTCCGGTATGCCGGTGCGTCTGAACTAATCTCCTCCTGCGAGAAAACGAGCGCAATTGCCGTCTGGAAATATGATAAAGACAGACGGTCTTTCACTCTGAAAAGCCGGCAATCACACTATGATGCCGGCTTTTTTGTTTTTGTCCCTTACACGCCAGCTATCTCAGTTATCTTCATCACGCAGATTGACGATCAAGGCGGTAAGCATATAGCGGATATATTTGAGGTCGGAATCGCATTTACCGCTGCTGGCAAGAATGCGGGCGATATGAATGCGATAATAGGCGCGGTCGAGGAGGTCAATAGGGGTTTTGATGCTGCTGAGATACTTCAAATAACGGTCTTTTTCATCTTTAGTCGCGGCGGCAGGCCAGTGTTCCACATCGCCACTTATCAAAAGCGATACCGGAATAGCGCCGTCATTCAGATCATCGAATGCGCGGGTCCGCAGCGCCATGATGAGCGCATTTTTCTCTGCTACTGCGCCTTCTTTGTCGTAATAGTTTTTGATGATTTCATCAAGCACGGCGGCGTTAAGCTTAATTTCCCGAGTTATCCGCTGCCTGACCGCAATTTTCAGGTTAGCCAGCTCTTTTGATTTTTTAAAGCTGTCCATGCCAGCATTAATAAATAATTTTGCTGGCTCCAGTAATAACTCAAACATGCCCTTCTCCTCATGAATTGTCGTTATCCGCCGTTACTCAGGCAAAAGCCGGTCTTGATAACAATGCCCTTGCCCCCCTCTTGCAGGCATCGGAAGGCATAGTGGCGCCATAAAAAGGTTCAGCCGCGCGGCGCGGGCCCGAAGACCTCGTATTCCGGCAGCCGGACGTTCTGGTACGGCTCCCAGCCGCCGCCAAGCGCTTTGTAGAGCGCGACAAGATCAAGACTGCTTTGCACTCGCGCCTGCGCACGCTGCTGTTCGGCCTGTGCCAGTTGACGCTGGGCGTCCAGGACATCAATAAACGTGGCGATGCCTTTACGGTAGCTGTCGCTTGCCAGATCAAACGAGGTTTGCAGCGCCGTCAGGGTTTTCTCAAGCCCCGCCTCGCGCTGCTGATCAGTGCGATAGCTCACCAGCGCATTTTCAACATCATTTAACGCCGTCAGCACTGTCTGGCGGTACTGCAACGCCGCTGCGCCCTGCTCTGCCCTCGAAAGCCTGACGCTCGACACCAGCCGTCCCCCCTGGAAAATGGGGATCGACACCTGCGGGCCGAAGCTATAAAAGTGGCTGCTCCAGTCGGTGAGGTAGTCGGTTTCACTGTTACGCATCCCAAACTGGCCGGAGAGCGACAAGCTCGGGAAGAGCTGCGCGACCGCCACGCCTATCTGCGCCGTGGCGGCATGCAGCCGGGCTTCGGCCTCACGCACGTCCGGACGGCGGCGCGCAAGTGTCGAAGGAATGCCTACCGGTACGATTTCCGGCAGCGCAGGCAGCGGCTGCACGGCCTGTAGCTCGGCATCAAGCGCGCCCGGCGGCTTGCCAAGCAATACCGCCAGGCCGTTCATCGCCTGCCGCTCCTGCGCCTGATACTGCGGCAACTGGGCCTGTAAATTACCCAGTTGGGCGCGCGCATTTTCCACATCCAGTTGAGGCGACAGCCCGCTGCGCTGGCGGCTTTCGGTCAGCTCCAGCGTCTGTTGCGCCGAGGCTATCTGTTCATTCATGGTCGCGAGAATGCTTTGCGCGCCGCGCAGTTGCAGCCAGGCGCGCGCCACTTCGGCCTCCAGCGACACCAGCGCATCGTTGCGCTGCTCAATCGCCGCCTTCTGCTGCGCGTCCGCCGCCTCAACCTGACGACGGACTTTGCCCCACAGGTCAATTTCCCACTGCGCATCAAAACTGCCCTGGTAAAGGTTAATCGGCTGCCTCAACGGGCCGAGCGCGGAGCTGATTTGCGGGTCAACGGCGTCAAGCTGGCCGTAAACGTCATGCGATTTCAGCTCGCCTTCCAGCCCAAGCTGCTGGCGCGTGGCGCGCACATTGCCGTTCACCGCCGGGAAAAAAGCACCGCCCGCCTGGTTTATCTGCTCGCGGGCGCCTGCGATGCGCAGCACCGTTTGCTGAAGCGATAAGTTCCCGGCAATGGCGCGCTCAATCAGGCTGTCGAGCTGAGGCGAATGAAACGTGCGCCACCAGCGTGGGTCTGGCGCGGTGCTGCGCGCTTTTGAGGCGATATCCGGTGCGTTCTGGCGGGCGGTTTCGCCAAACGCGCCGGGCGTAACCGGCTCAGGCGATGTGTAATCCGGGCCGACCGCGCAGCCCGCCAGCAGAACCGCCAGCGCCGTCAGCGTCAATGGGAAGGTCACTCTCCCGTACATATCAGTGTGCTCCTGCGGAGCCTTCGCTCTTAACAGGCGAAAGCAATAAACAAAACGGAATCAGTAAAATCGCGATCACGCTCAGCATCGTAAAGACATCGACGTAGGCGAGAATACGCGACTGGGCAATCATCGTTTTATAAAGCTGCCCGGTGGCGATGCCGGTCGGGTCGCCAAGCTGGGTCGTAAAGTTGCGCACCGCCTCTGCGCCGCTGCGTATCGCCTGCTGGAACTGTTCGTCAAACGGCGTCATGTGCGTACTCAGATGGGCGCTCTGCACCTGCGCGCGCTCGGTAATGGCGGCCGTGGAGAGCGAAATACCAATCGAGCCCGCGACGTTTCGGAACATCGTAAAGAGCGCCGCCGCGTCGGCATTCAACCGCTGCGGGATCGTGATAAACGCAATGGTCGTCAGCGGTACAAACAGGAAGCCAAGCCCGATAGACTGCGCGCTGCGCATTAGCATCAGCGTTTCGAAATCGACATTCGGCACCAGATTACGCGACCAGAAGAACGAGACGCCGAGGCATAAAAACCCGAAGGCGATGATCCAGCGCGTCTGCACCAGCGGCATCAGTTTGAGTACTATCGGAATGGTAAAGACGATAAGTACCGCGCCGGGCGAGAGAATAAGCCCCGACCAGGTAGCGGTGTAGCCAAGATCTTGTTGTGCAAGCTGCGGAATAACCACGGAGCTGCCGTAGAGAATAAGCGCCATCCCTGCCATCAGCACGCTCGACACGGCGAAGTTTTTATCGCGCACGCAGTGCAAATCCACCACCGGGCGGCGTGTATAAAGCAGCCAGTAGATAGCCCCGATAATGCCGATAAACGTCAGCACTGCGAAGGTACGGATAAAATCGGAGGCGAACCAGTCGTCGTCTTCACCGCGATCGAGCATGACTTGCAGGCAGCCCAGCCCCAGCGCGATAAGCCCGATGCCCGTCCAGTCCACCGGGATTTTTTCTTCGGATTTTTTCTCCCATGGCGGATCTTCCAGCAATTGATAGACCGCCAGCACGCAAACAATGCCAACCGGAATATTGATGAAAAATACCCAGCGCCAGGAGTAGTTATCGGTTATCCAGCCGCCGAGCGTCGGGCCCAGCACCGGCGCCACGATAATCGCAATCGAAGAGAGGCCGAACGCCTTACCGCGATCCTCCGGTTTGAAATAATCCAGCAGTACCGACTGTTGTGTCGGTTGCAGGCCGCCGCCGAAGAACCCCTGCAAAATACGAAACAGAATGATTTGCCAGAGCTCGGTGGCGATGCCGCAGAGAAACGAGCAGACGGTAAACATCACGATGCAAATCAGGAAGAATTGCTTGCGCCCGAACAGTCGGCTAAAAAACGCCGACAGCGGCAACACAATGCCGTTCGCCACCAGATAAGAGGTTAAGACCCATGTGGATTCGGAGTAACTCGATGACAGCGACCCGGCGATGTGCGGCAGCGCCACGTTAACTATCGTGGTGTCGAGAATTTCCATAAACACCGCGATTGTCACGACTATCGCGACGGACCAGGGATTACTGGCAGGACGCCAGCCGCTGTGGGCCTGCTCGCTCATTCCACCGTCACCTCAGGCTCGACGGATAAGCCCAGCGGCAGCGGCTGGTTCCAGTTCTCAAGTCCTTTGTCGATAACGATTTTCACCGGCACGCGCTGCACGATTTTCACGAAGTTACCGGTGGCGTTTTCGGCCGGGAACGCAGAGAAGCGTGAGCCGCTGCCCTGCTGAATGCTCTCGACATGGCCTTCAAGCTCCAGATCAGGGAATGCGTCGACTGAGATAGCTACGTTATCCCCCGGACGCATGCGCTCAAGCTGCGACTCTTTAAAGTTGGCGACTACCCAAATATTGGGCGACACCAGTGAGAAAAGCGCGCTCCCGGCCTGTACCAGCGTACCGTCCTGAACATTACGCTTAGTGACATAGCCGTCAAACGGCGCGCGGACTTCGGTATAGGAGAGATTCAGCTCCGCCGTCTGCAACTGGGCGCGCGCCTGCGCGACCTGGCTTTCCCGGGCTTCGACATTCGTTTCCTGCTGGCGAATTTGTAGCTGCACCTGCTCTGCGACCTCAAGCTGGGCGCGCGCGTTTGCGAGGCCTGCTTCGGCGCTGCGCAACTGCGCGTTGGCAGCGTCGATATTTTGGCGGGAGGTGGCGCGAGGATCTACACCGCGCTGACGCTGATATTCCGCGCGCGCATTGGCAAGCTCCGCCTCAGCACGCAAGACCTGCGCTTTCGCCTGGTCGCGCTGCGCCGGATACTGCACTTTCGCGAGCGCCAGTTGCGCCTGCGCCTGATGGAGCTGCGATTCAGCCAGTGAGAGTTGCGCTTTCGCCTGATCGCGCTGGGCGGTGGCATCGCGTGGGTCGATAACCACCAGAAGATCGCCTTTTTTAACGCGCTGGTTATCTTTCACCCGTAAGTCGGTGACGTAACCCGCAACTTTGGGGGCGATGGTCACGGCATCGCCTTCAATGAAGGCGTCATCGGTGGTTTCAAGGTTGCGGGTCATAAACCACCAGATGATGGCCGCCACCACCATGATAATGACAACGATGCCGAGGATAATCAGCGGCTTCTTGCCGGGGCGCTTGCGGGTTTCTCCCTCGCCTTTGCCCTTACTCTCATCCTCGTTTTTGCTGTTATCGTCGCGCGGGTCCTGACGTTTCTCTTCGTCAGCGTTGTTATTGTGGTTTTCTGCCATAGTTCAGCAACAGTCCTGTAAGTTAACAACATCACAAATTACCGTTTACTAAACTTAGGAGCAGTCTATACATTTGCCAGGAAAAACTGACAAATTAGCATTATCTGAGAAAAAGCCCCCACAGCAGCACATAACCCACCAGCGCAGACCACAGTAAGAGCGGTAGCGAATAGAGGTGAAAGCGCCACCAGATGCGGCGGTCGGCCGCCATGCGCAGCGCTATCAGGTTGGCAAGAGAGCCCGGTAGCAGACCAAAACCACCGATGTTTACCGCCCATGCCAGCAGTGTCGTCGGCGGGACATAATTTAGCAGCAAAATGGTGGCGGGCACGTTACTGATGAACTGCGACAAGCCAATGCCGAGCGCGTACAGCCCCGCCGGCGGCAGCTGCGCCACATGATGCAAGCTGTCGGTCAGCGCGGGCAACCGGGTGAGTAAATGCACGTCGATGAACATCGCGACGAAGACCAGCAGCAGGCTCCAGTCGATGCTTACCAGCACCCGGCGCGCCGTCAGCAAAAAACCGGCAGCCACCAGCGCCAGCCCCCACAGAGCAAATTCCAGCTCCAGCGCCGTTAAAAACACCACATAAAGTGCCAGACAACACCAGACCAGGCGTGGCTGCCAGTCATGCTTTTTATCATGCGACTGGTAACGCAGCGCGCTTGCCGGAAAACAAAACCAGCAAACGACTAACAGGCTTGCCATTAGCGCCAGCGCGAGCGGCGCCATATGGAGAATGAACTCGCCAAACGCGAGCCCCGAGCGGCCCCACAACAGGATATTTTGCGGGTTGCCGATGGGCGTCAGCAGCGACCCGGCGTTCACGGCCAGCGCTTCAAAAATAATGAGCCGGTTGACCGGAATGGCACAGAGCTTTTTGAGCGTCAGGGTGAGGGGCACTACGATAAACAGCGCCACGTCATTGGTTAAAAAAGTAGAAAGCAGCGCGGCGGCGCAAACCAGAAAGAGCGCCAGGCCGCGCTCAGTGGTGAAACGCCGCACCAGACGACGGCCGAGTACGTCAAAGTAGCCGCTCAGCTCCACGCCTTTGGTGAGCATCATCAGCCCGGCGAGCGTAATAATGGTGCGCCAGTCTACGGCCTGCGGCCACTCGCGCGGCGCGAAAGGCACAAAAAAACTCAATACGACGCCGACGATAAGTAAAAGCTGGAAAAAACGATCGTGAAGAAAAGGACGCGCGAGGCGACGAAACATGATTATTCGAACCCGTTCTGCTGGCTGAAACGGCGAAAGATCTCCAGCGTCTCTTCGCTGACGTGATGCTCCATGCCTTCGGCGTCACGACGTGCGGTATCCGGCTTCACGCCGAGCGCCAGCAGGAAGTTTTCAACAATCTGATGACGCTCGCGGCTCGCTTGCGCCAGTTTTTCACCTTCAGCGGTTAAAAAGACGCCGCGCCACGGGATCTGCTCTATTAGCCCTACTGTGGCAAGCCGTTTAAGCATTTTGGCGACGGTCGGCTGCGACACGCCAAGACGCGCGGCCATGTCCACCTGGCGCGCCTCGCCCACTTCGCGGATGAGATCGGAAATCAACTCAACGTAATCGTCGATAAGCTCGCGCCGGTGGGCTTCACGCACTTGTCGAAAGCCTTCAACATGCTCCTCGACATTGACCAGTTGCGTCACTCTCATGCTGCTTTGCTTTCCTGCCCGACGGCTCATTGTGCTTCCTCATGACAAAAGCGCTATGCGGTTAACGCTGTTTTGCGGGCCATTGTAAACCACAGCTCACCGAGTACAAAAAATTAACGTGTTAGCCATAGCTATACAACATAGCCTGTGCTATATCTGTATGTAATGCGAACAGCTTTGATGTTTTCAGGCTGTAAGACGCGGAGGTGTGGTATGAACGAATTGATGAGGTGCTTAGACGTGTTTACTCACTCCCCCTTTCAGGTGCGGCTGCGGCTGCTGAATATGCTGTGCGATATGTTTAACCCGAAACCCCAGCCGGAGCAGGACGATAACGGGCAGAAATAACCCGCGCACGCCACGTTGTAGTTTGTCATTTTTTCTTCACTTTCCTGCGTTATTCTGAGCCCTGGCGCTCCTCACGTTGGTCTTTATTTCTTCTTTTGATGATTTTTGCAGCCTTTCTCGCAAACTAGTTGATTTCCCCCCGTTGCTATTCTTGCCGCGCGGCTCTATCTTCTTGCAGCCCTGCCCTCACGACGACACCGGATGTGGACTTCCCTTCCCTTCTTGTCCGGCGCTCTGGCGGGCGAATACCCTTGACGCCAGGGTTTACGCATGGCGTTTCGTTGAACCCGTACTATGAATCTAACGCTAAAAAATACTCTTGCTGCGCGCGGCATCGCTCTCGATCCGTGGATTGGCTTCTATTTTCTGCAATCGTTATTAATTAATTTCGCTCTGGGTTATGAATTCAGTCTGCTGTACGCCGTGGCTTTTTGCTGCGTATTGCTGCTGCTCTGGAAAAGCGCGCCGCGCGTTCAGAAAGGGCTACTCGGCGTGTGTTCGCTTATCGCTGGTCTCTACTTTCCTTTCGGGCAGACTTACGGCGCGCCGAACTTCAATACGCTGCTGGCGCTGCACGCCACCAATATGGAAGAGTCCACGGAACTGCTGACGATTTTTCCGTGGTACAGCTACCTGGTGTCGCTGTTTATTTTTACGCTCGGCATCATCGCGCTGCGCCGTGCGCCGTCGGCCTCGCGCCGCTGGCAGCCGTTCGATAGCCTGTGCCTTGCGGTAAGCGTCGTGAGTTTTTTTGTCACGCCGGTACAAAACCAGCTTTATGGCGGCGTGTTTGCGCTCAAAGACAGCGGCTATCCGGTTTTTCGCTTCGTTAAAGATGTGATTGTGAATAACAACGAGGTGCTGGACGAGCAGCAACGGATGGAGGCGCTTTCGAAAATGAAAGACTCCTGGAACGTGCTGGCGGTGGCGCCGAAATATCACACCTATGTGGTGGTGATAGGCGAAAGTGTGCGACGCGACGCCGTCGGCGCGTTTGGCGGTCAGTGGGATAACAGCCCGTTTGCAAGCCATGTAAATGGTTATCTGTTTACCGATTACATCTCTGCCAGCGGCTCGACGCAAAAATCCCTTGGGCTTACGCTTAACCGTGTGCTGGATAACAAGCCGCAGTATCAGGACAATTTCGTCACGCTTGCCAACCGCGCGGGTTTCCAGACCTGGTGGTTCTCAAACCAGGGGCAAATTGGGGAGTATGACACGGCCATTGCCAGCATCGCCCGTCGCGCGGATGAAGTGCAGTTTCTGAAAAGCGGCGATTTCGAAGCGGACAAAAATACCCGCGACGAGGCGCTGCTGAAAATGACCGCCCAGGTATTGTCGACTCAACGCCCGCAGCCGCAGCTTATTGTGTTGCATCTGATGGGTTCGCATCCGCAGGCCTGCGACCGTACTCAGGGCAAATATGAGGTGTTCGTGCAGTCAAAGGAAACCTCCTGTTATCTCTACAGCATCCGCCAGACTGACGATCTCTTAAGTCAGCTTTATCAGCAGTTACAGAACAGCGGGCAGAGTTTCTCGATGGTCTATTTTTCCGACCACGGACTGGCGTTTAAAGAACGTGGCAAAGCGGTGCAGTATCTGGCGCACGACGACAAGTTTCAGCAGAATTTTCAGGTGCCATTTATGGTGCTCTCAAGTGACGACAAAGCGCACCGCATCATTAAAGCGCGTCGTTCTGCTAATGATTTCCTGAGCTTTTTCGCGCAGTGGACGGGGATCAAAGTGAAAGAAATCGCGCCGAAATATAAATTTATTTCCGGGCAAAAAGCAGGGCCGGTATACGTCACGAACTTTAAACTCAACAAGGTGAGCTATGATCATCTGGGCAGCGATCTTTTTGACCCGCGAAGCCGTTGAGGCGAGATGCAGATAAAAAAAATCCGCCCGAGGGCGGATTTTTTATCACCGGAGTGATTAGAAGCGGTAACCTACGCCTGCGATCCAGGTGCCAACGTCGGTGTTACGGATGCGGCTCTGCTCGTAGGAGAAGTCCAGAGCAACGTCCTGAACCGGGTTGAACTGCAGGCCTGCGCCGTAGGAGAAGCCGTAATCGCTGGAGTCAGCTTTGTCGCCGTCAGCGGTAGCCTGAGCTTTACCGTAGCCAACACCTACTACGCCGTAGATGCTCGCCCAGTCGTTCAGACGGTAAGCCGGACCTGCAGTGATACCGTAGTACTGGCCTTTGTTATATACGCCATCTTCGGTGCGATCTTTTTCGGTGTACGTGAAGGAGCTGATCACGCCCAGCGGGTTGGTGTCGTCGAACTCATAACGGTATTTCAGGTTGAAACCGTTCATTTTGTTCATCACGCCCTGCGCGTCGCTCTGAGCGTAGCCACCGGTAACGGTAGCGGTGCCAGCAACAGCAGAACCTGCGGAAACGGCCAGAACACAAGCCAGTGCTGAAAGACATGCAATTTTTTTCATAACCACCTCAAATGTGCTTCAAGTAAGTCCTAAGATTTAAATATATCAAAACCCAGCAGGAAACTCTTTGTTGTTCGTGTTGTCTAATGCGCTCTTTCCTGTAACAGAACGTTTCCGCCCTTGTCTATCCTGCTAAAAATACAGGCATTTAACAGGCGGCAAAGAGTATGAACCTTGCCGACGCGCACCAGCATCCGGATAATTCCTAAATGCAACTGCGCGTTTTTTGCGCTGACAGCAGTATGATAACGGTTAACACCGGGGTAATTTTCAATGATTCCTCAACCAACCGCGGAATAAATACAGTAAGCTATCGCGTTTACTTATCTTTAACTTTTCAGGTGCGCAGGATGCCGACTCTCTCCCGTAAAACGCCGCTCTGGTTACCCGTCATCGTGCTTATTATCGCCATGGCGTCCATTCAAAGCGGCGCATCGCTTGCTAAGTCGCTCTTCCCGCTGGTGGGCGCGCCCGGTGTGACTGCACTGCGTCTGGCGCTCGGCACGCTCATTCTTGCGGCAGTGTTTAAGCCCTGGCGCCTGCGATTTAGCCGCAGCCAGCGTATGCCCCTGCTTATTTATGGCTTGTCGCTGGGCGCGATGAATTATCTCTTCTATCTGTCGATTCGTACTGTCCCACTCGGTATCGCCGTCGCGCTGGAGTTTACCGGCCCGCTCGCGGTTGCGCTGTTTGGCTCGCGCCGCCCGGTGGATTTTCTCTGGGTCGTCCTGGCGGTGCTCGGCTTATGGTTTCTGCTGCCGCTGGGCCAGGACGTAACGCATGTCGATCCGCTCGGTGCCGCCTGCGCCCTGGGCGCAGGGGCCTGCTGGGCGGTTTATATCCTCGCCGGGCAGAAAGCGGGGGCTGAACACGGCCCGGCCACCGTCGCGCTCGGCTCGCTGATTGCAGCGATTGTCTTTGTGCCCATCGGCGCTATCGCGGCGGGCGATGCGCTCTGGCACTGGTCTGTATTGCCGCTCGGCCTTGGTATTGCGGTGCTCTCAACCGCCCTTCCCTATTCGCTGGAGATGACCGCGCTCACGCGCCTGCCCACGCGAACATTTGGGACATTAATGAGTATGGAGCCCGCGCTTGCGGCGTTTTCCGGCATGCTGTTTCTCGGCGAGACCTTAAGCGCGGTGCAATGGCTGGCGCTGCTGTCAATCATCATTGCTTCTGTCGGCTCGACGCTCACACTCAAGCGCGAAACACAGTTAAAAAGCCTCGACATTGATTAAATAAAATAATTATTTTCTGGCACGGTTTATGCCATGTCAGAATAATCTCTGTTTGCGGGTTTCAGATATTTCTGCGTTGCGACTCATTCTCTTTTAAAATAATCGCGCGCACGCTTCCTTCTTCATGAATCGGTTATAGCGCGGTTATAAAAAAACTTACAAATTAAACAACCCTCTGTTCATAAAGGGATTTATTTCGCAACCACCCCTTCGCTATTTATCTGATAGGCACAGCCACGCCAGCAAACTTGAGACACGGTGCTATACTTAATTCCGTAATTTCCTGGGACACAATCATCAAGAGGATATGAAATTATGGGTACCGCTAAACTGGTTAAAACAAAGGCTTCCGACCTGCTCTACACCCGCAACGATGTAGCAGACAGCGACAAAAAGGCCACCATCGAGCTGCTGAACCGCCAGGTGGTTAATTTCATTGACTTGTCGCTGATTACTAAACAGGCGCACTGGAACATGCGCGGCGCGAACTTCATCGGCGTTCACGAGATGCTGGATGGTTTCCGTACGGCGCTGACTGATCACCTGGATACCATGGCCGAACGTGCCGTGCAGTTAGGCGGTGTGGCGCTGGGCACCACACAGGTAGTAAACAGCAAGACGCCGCTGCAAAGCTACCCGCTGGACATCCATAGCGTACAGGAACACTTAAAAGCGCTGGCCGATCGTTACGCGATTGTGGCAAACGATGTGCGTAAAGCCATCACTGAAGCGCAGGATGAAGATACCGCAGATATCTTTACTGCTGCGTCCCGCGATCTGGATAAATTCCTGTGGTTTATCGAGTCGAATATCGAATAACCCGATAGCGTTTTCAGACGCTTTGCTTATCCTGCCCTCTCCGTCCGGAGGGGGCACTGCACCAAAATAGCGCATCTCGCGCGGCAATTTCCCCTCAAACGTTATCTCTATGTAATATTCCCCTCACACAATCGTTAATGAAAGATTGTTTTTTCACCGGTTTTCAGGCTAAAAAGGCCATTCACCCGGCTGTTAACCTCTGCGCACCGTTTTGGTGCACCCAATTGGTGCAATTGTGCCAGAAAAGCGCGCTGATTGTGCACAGGGACTTTTATCTTGCCTTTCAAAACAGCGGGTTGTAAAACTGGCATGATTTTTTCATGCAGCGCTACGTTCTTATCGGGGATCGCCCCGCGGATAAATAAAGGAAATGCTATGAAGTCTGTTTTTAAAGTTTCCCTGGCAGCCCTGACACTGGCCTTTGCGGTCTCTTCTCAGGCGGCGGATAAGCTGGTTGTAGCAACCGACACCGCGTTTGTTCCCTTCGAATTTAAACAAGGCGATAAATATGTCGGTTTCGACGTCGACCTGTGGGCCGCTATCGCGAAAGAGCTGAAACTCGATTACACCTTAAAACCGATGGATTTCAGCGGCATCATCCCGGCGCTGCAAACCAAAAACGTTGATGTGGCTCTGGCAGGTATCACCATTACCGAGGAGCGTAAAAAAGCCATTGATTTCTCTGACGGCTATTACAACAGCGGCCTGCTGGTGATGGTAAAAGCCAACAACAACGATGTGAAAAGCGTGAAAGATCTCGACGGCAAAGTCGTTGCCGTGAAGAGCGGCACCGGTTCAGTGGATTACGCGAAAGCAAACATCAAAACCAAAGATCTGCGCCAGTTCCCGAACATCGACAACGCCTACATGGAGCTTGGCACCAACCGTGCTGACGCGGTGCTGCACGACACGCCGAACATCCTTTACTTCATTAAAACCGCAGGCAACGGCCAGTTCAAAGCGGTCGGTGACTCTCTGGCGGGCCAGCAGTATGGCATCGCGTTCCCGAAAGGCAGCGATGACCTGCGCACCAAAGTAAACGGCGCGCTGAAAACGCTCAAAGAGAACGGCACCTATAACGAAATCTACAAAAAATGGTTCGGCACTGAGCCAAAATAATTATTCTTATTAAGCAGTTAACTCAGTCAGGGGCGGCCTTCGCCCCTGCTATTTTTGAACCACGGTAACACAGGAAATCATCATGCAGTTTGACTGGAGCGCCATCTGGCCTGCCATTCCCCTCTTGCTTGAAGGCGCCAAAATGACCTTGTGGATTTCGGTCCTCGGTCTGGTGGGCGGCTTGATAATCGGTCTGGTGGCCGGTTTCGCCCGCTCATTCGGCGGCTGGATTGCCAATCACATCGCACTGGTCTTTATCGAAATCATCCGCGGCACCCCGATTGTAGTGCAGGTGATGTTTATCTATTTCGCCCTGCCAATGGCGTTTAACGATCTACGCATCGACCCGTTTACCGCAGCGGTAGTCACTATCATGATCAACTCCGGTGCCTACATCGCAGAAATCACCCGCGGCGCGGTGCTGTCTATTCATAAAGGCTTTCGTGAGGCGGGCCTCGCGCTGGGGCTGTCGACGCGCGAAACGATTCGCCATGTAATCCTGCCGCTGGCGCTGCGTCGTATGCTGCCGCCGCTCGGCAACCAGTGGATCATCAGTATTAAAGATACCTCGCTGTTTATCGTTATCGGCGTCGCCGAGCTGACCCGTCAGGGCCAGGAGATCATCGCGGGTAACTTCCGCGCGCTTGAGATCTGGAGCGCCGTTGCGGTGATTTATCTGATCATTACTCTCGTGCTGAGCTTTGTTCTGCGTCGTCTGGAAAAAAGGATGAAAATCCTGTGATTGAATTTAAAAACGTCTCCAAGCACTTCGGCCAAACCCAGGTGCTGCATAATATCGATTTAAACATTAACCAAGGCGAAGTCGTCGTGATCATCGGGCCGTCCGGCTCCGGCAAATCCACGCTGTTGCGCTGCATTAACAAACTGGAAGAGATAACCAGCGGCGATCTGATTGTCGATGGTCTGAAAGTCAATGATCCGAAAGTGGATGAGCGACTGATCCGCCAGGAAGCGGGCATGGTGTTCCAGCAATTTTACCTGTTCCCGCACCTGACGGCGCTGGAAAACGTGATGTTCGGCCCCATCCGCGTGCGCGGTGCAAGCAAAGCAGAAGCGGAAAAGCTGGCGAAGGAACTGCTGGCGAAAGTGGGTCTGGCCGAGCGTGGTCACCACTATCCCTCCGAGCTTTCCGGCGGCCAGCAGCAGCGTGTGGCGATTGCCCGCGCGCTCGCGGTAAAACCGAAAATGATGTTATTCGATGAGCCGACCTCCGCGCTCGACCCGGAACTGCGTCACGAAGTTTTGAAAGTGATGCAGGATTTGGCGGAAGAAGGCATGACGATGGTGATTGTGACCCACGAGATTGGCTTTGCCGAGAAAGTAGCGTCGCGTCTTATTTTTATCGATAAAGGCCGCATCGCCGAAGACGGCAATCCGCAGGCGCTTATCGAGAACCCACCAAGCCCGCGCTTGCAGGAGTTCCTCCAGCACGTGTCGTAAGGCCGCCAACCCTCTCCCCGGAGAGGGTTTTTTATTTGTGCCGTGGTGTGATGCCCCTCAACGGCGGGTGGCGCTCCGCTTGCCTGCTCTTCGACAACCCCCCTGTCTTTAGTGAAGAGGGTAAGCAAAGGGCATGCCTCACAGCGCACGTGCCGCATCGCTGTCATTTTTCATCGTTTGCCTTCTCCTTCACGCAGGCCTTCTCGCCAATGGGGAGAGGAAGAAAACCTGCGCTCGCGCCTTCTCTCTATTCCTTTCAGAGAGGGCCGGGGTGACGGTCTGTATTCATCCGTTACATTAAACCCACTCCGGAATACTCCCCTTTTTCGGGCTTCGCTTAGCCGGGCACTATACTTACCTCTTTGTGTCACTTTCTCATCCGGAGGATGACCGTGCCGTGGATTTTGCTGCTGCTCGTCAGCATGTTTAGCGTATCAACCGGCGCAGTGAGCTTACCTGCCGCGGCGGTCGCCGCCTCAACCACCCAGAAAAGCGAAACACCGCCCGCCGAACCCAACGCAGAAACTAAAAAAGCTGCCTATGCAGCACTGGCGGATGTTCTGGAAAATGACGCCTCGCGCAAAGCGCTTATCGGGCAGCTGCGCCAGGCGGCGGCGACACCGGCCGATCAGGCCACGCCGGTCATCAAGCCGCCTGTCGCGCAGGAAGAAGACAAAACGGTGCTGGAGAACGTCACCGAAATAACGCGCCACTACGGCGGCGAGCTGGCTTCGCGTTTCGCGCAATTGCATCGCAACATCACCAGCGCCCCGCATAAAGTCTTCAACCAGAAAACGTTCCTTAACGCGCTCACCCACTTCACTATGCTTGCGGTCTCGGTATTCCTGTTCTATTTCGCCGTGCGCGCCTGTGCGATACCGCTCTATCGCAAAATGGGCCAGTGGGGGCGGCGTAAAAATATCAACCGGGCGAGCTGGGTTCAGCTGCCGTTGATGATAATCCTCGCGTTTATCATCGACCTGGCATTACTGGCCCTGACGCTGTTCGTCGGACAGCTCGCTATCGATATGATGAACGCGGGTAGCCGTACCATCGCGCGCCAGCAAGGGCTGTTCCTCAATGCCTTTGCGCTTATCGAATTTTTTAAAGCCATCCTGCGCCTTATCTTTTGCCCGCGCTTTCCGTCGCTGCGCCCGTTTGTTATCAGCGACACGAGCGCGCGTTACTGGCACCTGCGCCTGAGCGGGCTCAGTAGTCTTATTGGTTACGGCCTGCTGGTCGCGGTACCGATAATCTCATCTCAGGTCAATGTGCAGGTCGGCGCGCTCGCCAACGTCATCATTATGCTGACCATGACCGGCTGGGCGCTGTACCTGATTTTCCACAATAAACGCGCCATCACCGCCGGGCTGACAAGACTTGCGGATCGTTCACTCGCCTTTTTTAGCCTTTTTATTCGCGCCTTCGCGCTGGTCTGGCACTGGCTTGCCAGCGCTTATTTCATCGTCCTGTTCTTCTTCTCGCTGTTTGATCCCGGCAATAGCCTGAAATTTATGATGGGCGCCTCGCTGAAAGCGCTCACGATAGTCAGCGTTGCGGCATTTATCTGCGGCGTTTTCACCCGCTGGCTCAGTAAAACCATCACGCTTTCGCCACCGGTGCAACGCAATTACCCTGAGCTGCAAAAGCGCCTGAACGGCTGGATTTCAGTGTCGTTGAAGCTCGCGCGTATTCTGACAGTCTGTATCACCGTTATGCTGCTGATGAACGCCTGGGGACTGTTTGATATGTGGCAATGGCTCACGGTGGGCGCAGGCGAGAAAACGGTAGATATTTTAATCCGCATCTCGCTCATCCTGTTCTTCTCAGCCGTTGGCTGGACCATCCTGGCAAGCCTGATTGAGAGTCGTCTCGCCTCAGATATTCACGGCCGCCCGATGCCGAGCGCCCGCACCCGCACCTTACTGACGCTCTTTCGCAACGCGCTGGCCGTTATCATCAGCACCATCACAGTGATGATTGTGCTCTCAGAAATTGGCGTAAACATCGCGCCGCTCCTGGCGGGCGCAGGCGCACTGGGCCTCGCGGTGTCATTTGGCTCACAAACGCTGGTAAAAGACATCATTACCGGCATCTTTATTCAGTTTGAAAATGGCATGAACACCGGCGATCTGGTGACGATAGGCCCGCTGACGGGGACTGTGGAGCGCATGTCAATTCGCTCGGTGGGCGTGCGCCAGGATACCGGTGCGTACCACATCATTCCGTGGTCTTCGATAACCACCTTCGCCAACTTCGTGCGCGGCATCGGCTCTTTTGTCGCGAACTATGATGTGGACCGGTTTGAAGATACGGATAAGGCTAACCGCGCGCTTCGTGCGGCTGTGGATGAGCTCATGGAGCAGGAGGATATGCGGATGCTGGTGATTGGCGAGCCGAACGTCGTCGGCATTGTGGGGCTTACCAATACCGCCTTTACTATCCGCGTGACCTTTACCACTCAGCCGCTGAAGCAGTGGACGGTACGTTTCGCACTCGACGGTATGGTGAAGAAACACTTTGATCGGGCAGGGATCCGCCCGCCGGTGCAGACGGTGCAGGTGATGCAGCCAATGCCCGACGCGGCCGCGGCCGCCGAAGCTCAGGCGGCGGCAGGCGGCGCGCTGCCGCCGGCCAACCCGACGGTGTAATTACCGCAGACGGTTCTGGGCCCAGCGTTCGCGCTGGGCCGTATCCATAAAGCTCCAGGCGATAAACCGGCTCTGTTTTTGCCCCTGCGCCATCTCTTTTTTCACGACTTTCACCGCGCCTGCCTGTTCCAGCGCACGATAAAGGAGCGGCAGGTTATCGCCTTTTGACACCAGCGTGGTAAACCACAGCACCTGGCGGGCAAACGCTTTACTCTCGGCAATCATCTGCGTGATAAACCCGACCTCGCCGCCCTCGCACCATAGCTCCTCCTGCTGGCCGCCAAAATTCAGCCCTGCATCAGGCGCGAGACCAAGGTTACGACGTTTACGCGCGTTACCGGCGCTCGCCGCCTCGGCGGAGTCATGAAACGGTGGGTTACAAAGCGTGGCATCGTAGCTTTCATTCTTATGCACAATACCGTTAAAAATCGCGCCCGGCGTTTTCTGGCGGCGCAGGCGAATGGCACGATTCAGACCTGGATTGGCCTCGATAATCGCGCTGGCGCTGCGGATAGCCTCTTCGCTGGTATCGCTGCCGGTAAAGCGCCAGCCATATTCATGCTGACCGATAATGGGATAGATACAGTTGGCACCGACGCCGATATCCAGCACGCTCGCCTGTGTGGGGATAGCTCCGCCGTTGCTTTCGGCCAGCAGATCGGCCAGATGATGCACATAATCTGCGCGTCCTGGTACTGGCGGGCAGAGGAAGCCGTCAGGGATAGTCCACTGCTGCACGCCGTAAAAGTGCGCCAGCAATGCCTGGTTCAGGGTTTTCACCGCGTTAGGGTCAGCGAAATCAATCGTCGGCTCGCCCGCAGGCGACTGGCGAACATACGCGCCAAGCGCCGGACAGCTCTGTGTCAGCGCCTCGAAATCATAGCGGCTGTGGTGACGGTTACGTGGGTGCAGGCCCGGTTTGCGGTTCATCGGCTTCCTCCTGTGTGGGCGCGTACAATACCCGCTGCCCCGCCCCTGGTAAATAAGCGCGGCAAAATTTACCGCGACGGCTATGATAGTTTTTTTGTCCAGGGAGTCCGTCATGAGCTACTACTACGAACCTGCCCGCGGCCACGGTTTGCCGCACGATCCGCTGAACGCAATCGTCGGCCCGCGGCCGATTGGCTGGATTGCCTCACAGGATGCCGAAGGCCATCGCAACCTCGCACCCTACAGCTTCTTTAACTGCTTTAACTATCGTCCGCCCATCATTGGGTTTTCCAGCACCGGCTGGAAAGATAGCGTCAAAAATATTGTCGAAACCCGCGAATTTGTCTGGAATCTTGCCACCCGCAGTCTGGCGGTAGCGATGAACGAAACGTCTGCCTCCTTGCCGCATGACGAAGACGAATTTACGCGTGCGGGCCTGACCGCTGCGCCATCGCGTCTGGTGAGCGTGCCGCGCGTGGGCGAAAGCCCGGTGAACTTTGAGTGCCGCCTGTCGCAGTATCTGCAACTGACCTCCGCAAGCGGCGAGCTTATCGATTCATGGCTGGTTTTGGGCGAAGTGGTGGCGGTACATATTGATGAGTCGCTGCTGGAAGATGGCATTTACCAGACCGCGAAAGCGCAGCCCATTCTGCGCGCCGGTGGGCCGAGCGCCTATTACGGCATCGATGAATCGCAACGTTTTGATCTGATTCGCCCGGACGCCCGTTAACGCCTTGCCATGCCCGCTACGGCGGGCTTTCCACGGCAGAACCGCCCTTCTTTTGCTATAATAAGCTGTATATTTAACCACTCAGGAGGTCCTATGGCTTCAGGTTGGGCAAATGACGGCGCGGTGCAGGATCAAATCGACAGCACCGTTGACGATGCCGTGGCGCGGGCGCGACGCAACCTGCCTACAGGCGAAAGTCTGGAATTCTGCGAGATGTGCGATGAGCCTATTCCCGAGGCGCGCCGCAAAGCTATCCCCGGCGTGCGGCTGTGCGTGAACTGCCAGCAGAAAGCAGATGAAGACCGTCAGCGTTTTTCTCCTTATAACCGCCGCGGCTCAAAAGACAGCCAGCTGCGCTGACCCCCTTTCACCGTCCCTATACACGCTTTTACCGTTTCGATGTGTCCATTTGTGCGCTTATAAAACGGGACGGTAAGGGCCTGTAAAGAAGCGTGGGCGGTAAGGGATATCTTAAGCTTATTCAGTCGCTTATATTACATTCAAATTTTTAGAATAAGGCTGTCAATTCTCTTCGGTTTTATATTCTGCCGCTGAATGTGACAATCATCACATCAACGGAACAAGCCGTTTTTAACAGAACAAACTGCGAGAGAATCACTATGAAAGCCATCAAATATGCTGTAGCCGCCCTTACCCTTTCCGCTTTTTCTTTTGCTGCCGGCGCGGCAGAACAGATAAGCCCCGCGCAGGCACAGGGCCTGAACAAAATCGGTGTGGTATCCGCCCAGGGCGCAAGCACCCTTGACGAACTCAACGACACGCTGGCGGCGAAAGCCGACGCAGCAGGCGCAAAAGCGTACAGCATCACGTCAGCGCGTACTAACGATCTGGCAAGCGGCACTGCGGTCATCTACAACTGACAGACCCGCGCCCTCTGACATACCTTCATTACCCTTGATTGACCCTTTGTTACCCTTTTTGCCCGCAGCGGATGCTGCGGGCTTTTTTTATTAAAACGTCTGCGCAATACGAGCCAGCGCCTGTGGGATATCTTCCGCTTCGCCGCTTGCCACCAGCACGCACGCCATTTGCGTTTTCAATGAATCCGGCACCGGCTCAAGGCCAGAAAGGCAGCGCTCCGTCCAGCGGGCGGTCACGTCAGGATCTTTCGCCTGCGGCAATACCACCGGCACCGCCGTCGCTTCCTCCTGGCGCTCCACCAGAATACGCATCGCCTGATCTTCAATCAGCGCGATTTGCGGACAGCGTTGTGGGTTCGCGTACACCTCGCCCTCTGTGCCGTGCATCAACAACCCGCGCCCGCCGATATCCATAAAGAACTGCCCCACCCGGGTGACATATTCCGGGTGCGAAACGCTGGAGAGCCGCAGCGCCTCGGTCTCGCCAAACGGTGTGGCGAGTTTGGCAAGCGTATGGGCACTGTTGCGCACCCCAAGCCGCCAGCGCATCGCCAGCTGGGTTTCGAGCGGCGCACAAAGCGCCCTGACCGGCATATACACCGGATCGCGTCCTTCAAGCTTCGCCTGTGCCTGTCCCGCGTGATGTGTCGGCTCAACGCCCATCAGCGTAAAAATGGTTTCGGTCAGCACGCGCGTCGGGTCATCGCTCACGCCATGCACCAGCACCGGAAACCCGAGGCGGCTTAAGAGCATCGCCAGTAACGGCGTCAGGTTGGCCTGCTTACGCGCGCCGTTGTAGCTGGGAATAACAATCGGCAGCGGTTTCGCGACGGGCGGCGTCAGGCGTATGGTGTGCTGCTGCATCGCGTCGTAAAAACCGCGCAGCTCCTCTTCGCCTTCGCCTTTGATTCGCAGCGCTATCAGAATCGCCCCCATCTCCAGCTCCGGCACGTTGCCGTCCAGCATCTGGTTATAGAGCGCCCTGGCCGTTTCGCGGTCCAGAGAGCGGGCGTGATTTTTGCCCCGACCAATCTCTTTGATAATGTTGCGGTAATCCATGCGTAATTCCTCTGTGAGCCTCTAATCACTATAGCCCTGATGAATATTCATCAGAAATGGTTTTTTGTGATGACGCAGCCCACGCGTCTCGCCTTTCCGGCTCGTTTGACTCGTGATGCCCTTAATTCCACAGACGTAACTTATTCAATGCCTGAACAAAACACGTTCTCTCAGGAAATACCTTTATTTGATTAAATAAAGCTTTAAGTGTTCATAAATGGATAGACGTATTCATCAAGCGCATATTTCACGTGAATTTATTAGCCCGTCGAATCATCACGGGCCTCACTTTCACTCTGTTATAAGGATCTATGATGAAAAATGTCCTGTTGAGCACGCTGCTCACCGGCATGGCGTGCTGCGCCGGCAGCGCGTTTGCCGCCAGCACTGGCGAGGGTCAGATTAACTTTACCGGCGAGATCCTCGATTCCGCCTGCGAAGTGGTGAATTCGGCCGCAAGCCCGCTTTCCGTCACGCTCGGTAAGGTATCGAAAAGCAGCTTCAGTACCGTCGGCGCCACCTCGGCCCCGACCACATTTGATATTGAGCTGAAAAACTGCCCGGAAAGCATCACCTCTACCTCGATTACGTTTGGCGGCACTGCGGACGCCAATAATAACGACGTGCTGGCGCTGAAAGCGGAAACGGGTGCCGCCACCGGTATCGGCGTTCAGCTGCTGGATGCCTCATCGCAGCCGCTGAGCCTTTACACCGCCTCAGCGGACTATACCCTGAGCTCTGGCGCGACCACCAATAAACTGACCTTTGGCGCGCGTTATATCGCCACCGCCCCGACGGTGACGGCGGGCCTCGCGAACGCGATCTCCACTTTTACCGTGGTTTATAACTAAATGCCCTGGCATGAAGATATTACTCATGCTGCATGGGTAATATCTTCGTCTTCCCTTAACTTTTGTGGAAAAAAACAATGCGTCATTATTTACTTATTAGCACATTATTACTTGCAGCCAGCGCTGCCCAGGCAGGTGTAGTTATTGGCGGCACTCGCCTTATTTATCCCGGCGATAAAAAAGAAGCGGCGCTGACAATTACTAATGGCGATGATAATAATTATTTAGTGCAATCATGGGTCGAAACAGAAAAAGGCAGTAAAGCACCTTTTATGATAACTCCCCCGCTGTTTCGTCTCGATGCAAAACAAACGAATACGCTACGGGTCGTTAAATTAAGCGGGACGCTGGCGCAGGATCGTGAATCACTGTTCTGGCTGAACGTGAAATCCATTCCGTCAACCTCTCGTCAGACGCAGGCCAATACGCTGCAAATCGCGGTAAAAACCCGTATCAAACTGCTCTACCGCCCGGCCACGCTTACCGGAACCCCGGAGGAGACCACCGACAAACTGGTCTGGCGCAAACAGGCCGACACGCTGAGTGTGATGAACCCGACGCCGTTTTATATGAATTTCCAGAGCATTACCGTCGGCGGGAAAAACATCGACCGCGCCGCTTATGTGGCTCCCGGCGAGACCGCCCGTTTTCACCTGCCTGCCGGTTCAGGCGCTTCATCAGTCGACTGGAAGCTGATTAACGACTACGGCGCGACAGGGGCGGCGCATCATCAGGATCTGTAATTTCATCATCTTTTTCAGATAAATTATTTTTATCCTCCTGGAACCACTATGTCTGCTAATAACATGGGGCGGCAGCCCCGGTTTCGCACGCGTTATCTCGCGTTAATTATTGCCCTGCATTGCACCATGCCGGGAATAATTTGCGGGCAGGCGTGGGCCGAGGATTATTTTAACCCTGCGTTGCTGGAGGTGGATAATCCCGGTATGGAAAAAGCGGATTTATCTTTTTATGAAAAAGGCCCGGGTTTGTCGCCTGGAAAATACTCGGTCGATATTTATATTAATAATGAAAAAAAAGAGACGCAGGAAATACGTTTTATCGCTGCGACCGACAAAGATGGCGCGCCTGCGCTTCGCCCATGCCTGAGCCTTGCGCGGTTAAAGAGCCTTGGCGTGAAGGTCGAGGCCTATCCGGCGCTTAACGACACCGGGGGCTGCGTCAATCTTGAGGCGATCCCCTCCGCTGCGGCCACGCTGGATCTTAATCATCAGGCGTTAATGCTGACACTGCCGCAAACGGCGCTCGTCCAGCGCCCGCGCGGGTATGTCGCGCCGGAAGAATTTGATGAGGGCATCACGGCGTTTTTACTCAACTACAGCCTGAGCGGCCAGCAGGATCGCGCCGTCTCCTCTGCCGGGCATGGCCGGCGCAGCGACTACCTGAGCCTGCGCCCGGGTCTCAACGTGGGTCCCTGGCGGCTGCGCCACTACGCCACGCTGAACCGTGAGCATGACGCAACGGGCGACTCGCAGGAGTTCAACACTGTCTACAGCTACCTTTCGCGCGATCTGGTCGCGCTTAAAAGCCAGCTGATGCTTGGTCAGAGCACATCGCCAGCAGGCGTTTTCGACAGCATCCCTTTTACCGGTGCGCAGCTTACGTCTGAAGAAGAAATGCTGCCGGACAGCCAGCAGGGTTACGCGCCCGTCGTGCGCGGTATCGCCCACAGTAATGCGCAGGTCGTGGTGCGCCAGCACGGCTATATCATCAGCCAGGTAAGCGTGGCGCCCGGTGCCTTTGCGCTGACCGATCTCTATGCGGCAGGCAATGGCAATGGCGATCTCGACGTCACGATAAAAGAGTCCGACGGCAGCGAGCAACACACTGTGGTGCCCTATACCTCAGTGCCATTACTACAACGCCAGGGACACCTTAAATACAGCCTGACCGGCGGCAGATACCGCTCCTATGACGACGCCGTCACACCGTCGCCGTTTGTACAGGGCAGCGCTATTTACGGCCTGGCGCACGAACTGACGCTTTACGGTGGCGTGCAATACAGCCCGGTCTACCGCGCGCTGACAGTGGGTGCCGGGAAAAACCTGGGTGAGGTCGGCGCGCTGTCGCTGGATGTCACATCAGCCGCGGCGCGCCTGCCTGATGGCACGTCTCGCGACGGCCGCGCCTTGCGCGTGCGCTACGGCAAAACGCTCACGGCGACCGGCACGTCGGTTTCTGTCGCTGGTTACCGTTATAACAGCGCCGGGTTTTATTCGATGCAGGACACATTTGATGCCTGGCGGCGTGACGACGTGCCACAGCCGGTCAGCCACCGCCGTAGCCGCGAGGAGGTAAGCGTAAATCAGAACATCGGCGATAACTTCGGGTCGCTGAACCTGAGCCTTGTACGCGAGCGCTACTGGGAGGGTCGTGCGCCAGGCCGTTCGCTGAATCTCGGTTACAACAACAACTGGCAGGGGATCACGTACAGCCTGAATTACAGCGTGGGTGACACTGACCACGGCTCTCAGGCGCGCACCACGCGTGAACGCAGCCTGGCGCTGACCGTTTCCATCCCGCTTGAGCGCTGGCTGCCTAACACCTGGGCGAGCTACAGCCTCAATCACAACCGCGACGGCGCGACCCAGACGCTGGCCCTGAACGGTTCGGCGTTGGCGCAAAACAACCTCAACTGGTCTGTTCAGCAAAGCAGAGACGCGAGCGGCGCAGACAGCCGCAGCCTGAACGTCAACTACCGTGGTGCAAAAGGTTCGCTTGGCGGCAGCTACTCGCGCGATCGCTGGCAGCAGACGACGAGCTACAGCCTTCAGGGCGGCGTCGTTATGCATGCGGATGGCGTGACATTCAGCCAGCCGCTTGGCGAAACCGTAGCGCTGGTGAAAGCCCCCGGTGCGAGCGGTACGCGTATCAATAACCAGACCGGCGTAAAAACCGACGGGCGCGGCTACACGGTTGTGCCTTACGTCAGCCCTTATCGCCACAACACGATTGGGCTTAATACCGAAACGCTGCCGGACAATGCCGATATCACCCAGGCGTCGCAGACCGTCACACCGACGCGCGGCGCGGTGGTGCGGGCGACGTTTGCAACCGAGGTGGGCGCACGGGCGCTCATCCGGCTACAACGCCCCGACGGCAAACCGGTGCCCTTTGGCGCGACCGTCGTAAAAGCGGGCGAAGACGAGGAATTTATCGTAGGCGACGACGGCGAGGTCTGGCTGACCGGCCTTTCGCCACAGGGCACGCTGAACGTCAGATGGGGGGCGCTCGCCACCACGCAGTGCACCGCGGCCTTCCACCTGCCAGCCACTGCGCCTGCGGACACTATTTTAACCCTTTCCGCCCGCTGTCAGTGACGGCGAGACTCAGGAGACCCTATGAAAATGCTACGTTTATTCTGCCTTCTCGCCGCCCTCGTGGGCGGGTGGAGCATTATTCCCGCGGCGCAGGCCAACTGCAGCACGCCGGATTTACCTCACACCAGTTACTCAAGCGGCGTCGCCGTAAGCGACAATCTGGAAACCGGTGCGGTGATCCCAGGCTCCGAACACCCCGTTGCGATCGATATCAACTGCTACGGGGAATACGACAACGCGATGGTTATCGCCTGTTACACCGGCGGAAAAACCGAAGTGCCTGGCATGCCGGGCGTTTATCAAACCAACATTCCCGGCGTTGGCCTGACGCTTATCAATAAACAGGGGCAGCGGGTGACAGGCACGGGCAGCGATTGCGATTCATCCGGCATGCCGCTTGCGACAATAAAAGCGGTGGGGAATGCCAATATCGCCCAGGCGATAGTGACGCAGGCGCTGGTTAAAATCGCACCCACCATGGGCAGCGGCACGCTGGATAACAACAGTACGCGCTACAGCGTGCTGGTTAAAAGCGCCGCTGAAGGCACAGAGCCGCTGGGTGGGCAGTATCTTTACTATCGCGGCAGTTTTAATAGCCGCTCCATCACCTGTTCTCTCAACACGACGACGCTGACGTTTAACATGGGCGATATCTCTACGTCTCTCTTTTCCGGCCAGTATTCGACCACACCGCCACAGCATCAAGACTTCACGCTGGTATGTGACGATTACGCCTACGTCAATGTGCTGGTGCAGGGCGCCAATGGCAACCTGCGTAATAACGCCGGCGTTATCAGGTTACTGGACGAAGACGGCGCCGCGCTGGGGGTGGGTGTGCAAATGAGGATCAATGACAATATCGCGCCGACCGATGATTACACCATGATGGGCAGCATTGCGCCGGGGGCGTCAGATACCTTTTCCGTCAGCGTGCAATACATGCAGACCGAAGAAATCGTTGTCCCTGGCAAGGCCAACGCGGCGGCAACCATCAGCATTTCCTATAACTGAGGTGGCGGCCATGAAACCCTTCATTTTGCTTTGTATGCTCTGCGCGATGGGCTCCGCTGGCGTGTGGGCAGACCAGGTAACGCTACAGGTCACCGGCACGATCCGCGGGGCGGGATGCGAAGTAGACAGTGCGTCGAAAAATCTCCAAATCGCGCTTGGCGACGCCCCCGCAGGCAGCTTCCAGCAGGCGGGTAAGACGGGCGACTGGATCAATTTCAGCCTCTCTGTTATCAACTGCCCGGCCACGACGACCGCGGTCACCGCTACATTCACCGGCGCGAGCGCGCCGACCGACACGCGTTATTACGCCAATACCGGCACCGGCGCAGGTCTGGCGCTGGAGCTCAGTACCGGCGATCACGGCACCACGCTCAGGCCCGGCGCGACTCTTATCAAGCCCGTTAATCCCGATGATCACAGCGCGCCGTTTCCGCTCGCCGCACGTTATGTGGCAACGGGTGAGAAACTCGTGGCCGGCACATTTCAAAGTGCCATTCAGGTGACGTTTACTTACCAGTAGCGCGGCGGCGCGCCGGGGATTTCCGGGGGGAGGCGGCTTTCTTCGCCGCGCGCGGCAGGCTTTTCACTTCGGGTGCGTCGGGCTGCTCAATGGCAAACACTGGCAGCGCATTCAGCAGCCGCTTGCCGTAGGATTTGGTCAGCAGTCGCCGGTCGTAAATCACCACTTCACCCCAGCAGCTATGGCTGCGGATAAGGCGCCCTACCTGTTGAATCAGGTTAAATGACGCAGCGGGCAGGCTCTGCACTTCAAACGGGTATCGATTGAGGCTTTTCAGCCACTCTCCTTCCGTCACCACGACAGGGCTGTCGACCGGGGGAAAGGCGATTTTATGAATATGCACCTGGCTTAACAGCTCGCCTTTGAGATCCAGCCCCTCAGCGAAGGATTGCAACCCCACCAGCACGCTCGCCTCGCCCTGCTCCACTTTTTTACGGTGCAGCTCCACCAGCCGGTAACGCGGCTGATCGCCCTGCACCAGCAGGCCTAAGCGCAGATCGGGCACAAAAGATAAAAAGGTCTGCATGGCGCGGTTGCTCGCAAACAGCACCAGCATCCCTTTATGCTCGCCTTTTTTATATTCTGCGCGGAAATAGGCGGCCATTTCAGCAAGATGCGCCTCTTCATGCTCCATCAACGGTTCATGCTGCAGGCGGGGGATCACGATTTTGCCCTGTTCAACATGGTTAAACGGCGAGTCGAGCGACACGAAACGGTCACCCGCTTTGTCCCGCAGGCCACTCATCTCCTGAAGCCGCGCAAAGCTGTTCAGCGAACGCAGCGTGGCGGAGGTAACCACCACGTGCGGCACCTGCCGCCAGATGAGTTTTTCGAGCTGGTCGCTTACGCGAATGCCGACACAGTGAAACCACAGGTGCGGCTGCCCTTCGCGGGTTTCGCGCGTTACCCATTTGGACACCGGCGCGCCAGAGGCGTGCGCCAGTGAGGCCAGCCGCCAGAGCTTGCTCTGCGCCTCAAAATGGCCAAGCGCGCGGTTCATCTGCAACAGCACGCGGTGCAGACGGACAATATCGTGGCTGCCGGTTTTTTCGCTCAGATCGTTTAAAAACAGCTCCGCCAGCCCGCGCAGGTTCTCGGTAAGTTTCGCCAGTCGCTCGCAGATCTCCATGACCTCCTGCGGCAGCTCGCCCATCGGAAAGCGGAACTCGCTCTCATCGCCCGGCGGCAGAAGCAGCCCCAGAATGCGATTCATGGAGGCGATAAGCTCATAGACCTCTTCACAGTGATTATTGAGCCGTTCAGGGGTGGCGAGGGGGGGGACGGTTTTCGGGCGGAACTGTTCAAGGCAGGTAGCCACGAGCTTACTGAAGAGATCGAGTTGCAGGCGCGTCCACGGAGCGGTGATGTCGGCGCTCATCTCCAGCGCATCGCGCGCGACGTCCGGCAGGTGATGGCCTTCATCGAGCACCAGCAGCAGGTGTTTGGGCTCCGGCAGCACCGATTCGCTCTCCAGCGCCGCCATGACCAGCGCATGGTTGGCGACCACCACTTCCGCCTCCTGAATTTCGCGGCGCGCGACAAAGAACGGGCATTCACGATAGTAATGGCAGTTACGGTTAAGGCAGCTCGCTTTATCGGTGCTCAGCCGCGCCCAGAGCTTATCGTCAATCGCCTGGTCGGTATGATCGCGCAGGCCGTCCCATTTATAGCTGTCCAGATCGGCTTTGAGCTTTGCGCAGCGCTGCTGCTCTTCTTTACTGTTGGGCGTCAGTTCATCATCAAGAAACGCCAGCAGATCGCCCTGCGAGGCGCTGTCGGTGGACAGCGCGGCCAGGTTGCGCGGGCACACATAGCGCCCGCGGCCAAAGGCGGCGGTGAAACGCAGTTCAGGAATAATTTTGCGTAAAAGCGGCAGATCTTTGCTGAAAATCTGGTCCTGCAACGCGACGTTGGCGGTGCTTACCACCAGCGTTTTCTGCTCTTCACGGGCGATGGCGATACCGGGGATCAGATACGACAGGGTTTTGCCAACGCCGGTCGGCGCCTCGATAGCCAGATGCCGCCCGTCATCGCCGCCGAGGGTTTTCGCCACTTCGGCAATCATCTGCCGCTGCGGCGCGCGGGGAATGAAGTCCGGTATTTGCTGCTGAAGCGCCTTATACCAGGCGGCGATCTGCGATTTCTGCGCGGCGGTTAATGCCATCGGAAGCCCTGAAACACTGTATAAACAGCCACTATTGTGGCACTTTTCGGCGGCGGGCTGAACCTTTTTTTGCCAGGGCCGCGCAGAGGAATTCGCAAGGCGGATCACAAATTGTCGTCAGGCTTATGATAAATAACGGACCATTCATTGACCGAATAACAGGTGGGTGTTAGGTTTTTTGATATTGCATTGCGCTTGTTACCGTTCGGCGGGCAAAACCTGAATGCAGCCCCGGGAAATTCCCGGTGCCTGTATTTATGTTTTGCCCGTTTTTGCTTTCAGGAGTCGGCGATGATCATTAAGCAAATCCTTAATAATAATGTCGTCAGCGCCGTCGACGAACGCGGCCAGGAAGTCATTATTACCGGCAGAGGGCTCGGTTTTAACGCAAGCGTCGGCGAAACGGTGGAAACAGACAAGGTCGAGAAAACATTTCGTCTGCATGACGATACGATCTCTGCGCGTTTTAAAGTATTGCTTGATGAAGTCCCGGTGGAAATAGTGCAACTCACCGACGATATTGTGGCGCTGGCGCGCCAGACGCCGGGCATGAAATTAAGTGAAGGCATCTATGTGACGCTTGCCGATCACCTTTTTTACGCCATTGAGCGTAGCCAGAAAGGCCTTGAGATCGCCAATCCGTTGCAATGGGAAGTGCGTCATTTTTATCAGGGCGAATATGCCATTGGGCGACAGGCACTCGCGCTGATTGCCGCACGCACCGGCGTGCTGATGCCAGACAGCGAGGCGTGCAGCATCGCGCTACATATCGTCAACGCCGGACTTAACGATCCCAAAGGCAAAATCAACGATATCACCCGGCTGATTTATCAGATCCAGAATATTGTGAAGTACTGGTTCGCCGTTGGCCCCGATGAACAGTCGCTCAATTACCAGCGTTTTATTACCCACGTGAAGTTTTTCGCCCAGCGGGTAATAGAGGGCCAGCGGCTTGAAAACGATGACAGTGAATTATTCGCGATGGTACAGAAACGGTATAAAAATACGGTCGCGTGCGTGGAAGCCCTTAGTGACTTCGTGGAAAAGAATTATCGCCACGCAATGACGCATTCTGAAAAACTCTATTTAACGGTGCATATCGATAACGTTATTCATCGTTTAGCGCATTCCCTTTAGGCTTGTTACTGTTTAATCAGGCAAACCCCAGAGGCAGCAACGTGACCGGTCTGTATGACGGCGACTGTTTAATGAAACCGCGAGGTTTCATTCTGGAGAGGAATAGCCATGCATTACCCGCAAACCGGCCGCCAGATCATTGAGCATCTCGGCGGCGAGGCGAATATTCTTTCGCTTTATCACTGTATAACCCGCCTGCGTTTCGCGCTGGTGGATCTTAATAAAGTCAACCGCACGGCCCTGGAGAACCTCGACGGCGTGATGGGCGTGAATCTCTCCGGCGATCAGTTTCAGGTGATCATCGGCAACGAGGTCGCCCCGCTCTGCCAGGCCATCCTTGCGCAGTTGCCCAACCTTGATGCGAAAAAAGCGACCTCACCGCCTAAACGGCGCAACCCGATTTCCGTGGTGCTGGAGGGGCTCGCCGGGATCTTCTCGCCCATTATTCCGGCCATCGCCGGGGCGGGTATTTTAAAGGGGGTGCTGTCGCTGTGCCTCGCGCTCGGCTGGGTGCAGGCTGACAACCAGACTTACCAGATTTTGATGTCGATAAGCGACGGCGTCTTTTTCTTTATGCCGCTGGTGCTCGCCTTTAGTGCCGGTAATAAATTCGGCGCTAACCCGTATGTGGCGGTGGCGCTTGCCGCCACGCTCTTTCACCCGACGCTCACGGCGCTGCTGAAATCCGGCGGGCCGGTGGCGTTTCTCGGCGTGCCGGTGGCAAGCGTCTCGTATGCTTCTTCCGTCATTCCCATTCTGCTGGCGGTGCTGCTGTTAAGTTACGTTGAGCGGTTTATCGACCGTTTTATGCCCGCCGCGCTGAAGACCATGTTTGTGCCGCTGCTTAGCCTCGTTATCGTTGCGCCCGTCACGCTTATCGCCATCGGGCCCGCCGGGATTTTCTTTGGCAATACGCTCTCCGGCGGCATTCTCTGGCTGGTGGCTAACATGGGCTGGCTTGCGGGCGTTATCGTGGGCGGTACGCTCTCGCTCATGATAATTACCGGGATGCACTACGTCCTGGTGCCGATTGTCATTAACAACATCAGCAAGCTCGGCTACGACCCGTTCAAGATCCTCTTTTACGTCGCCAACATGGGCCAGGCAGGCGCGGCCTTCGGCGTGTTCCTGCGCGCCCGCAATAAAAAACTCAAAACGCTGGCGCTCTCTACCAGCTTCAGCGCCGCGATGGGCATTACGGAGCCTGCGATGTACGGCGTGAACATCCGCTTTAAGCGCCCTTTCGCCGCGGCGCTGATTGGCGGCGCCTGTGGCGGCGCGTTCGCGATGGCGCTTGGTGTGAAAACCTACGCTTTCGCCTTAAGCGGTATTCCGGGCATCCCGGCGCTGGTAGGCCCGACATTCCTCTGGGCCATGGCGAGCCTTGCGATTGCCTTTTGTACCGCGGCGCTGATGACCGTGATCCTCGGCTTTGAGGAGCCTGCGCAAACCCCGGCGCAGCCCGCTGCGCCGCCGGAGGTCGTCGCGGGTGTAAGCCCCGTGGCGCTTGCCCGCGAAGAGCAACTCTTTGCGCCGGTAAGCGGCCGCCTGACGCCGCTTGCCTCGCTCAGCGACCCGGTCTTTGCCGATGAGATTTTTGGCAAAGGCATCGCTATCGTGCCGCAGAGCGGTGAGTTGCTCTCGCCCGTCAACGGGCGCATTGACTCGGTTTTCGACAGTAACCACGCCCTGACGCTTATCAGCGACAACGGCGCCGAGGTGCTGATTCATATCGGCATCGACACCGTGAAGCTCGGCGGCCAGCACTTTACCCGACACGTGGAGAGCGGAGCGTTCGTCGAAGCCGGACAGCCGCTGATTAGCTTTGATCTCGATGCGCTGAAGGCGCTCAACATTGACCCAAGCGTCATCGTTATCGTCACCAATACCGAACATTACGGCGACATCAGCCCGCTGAAACAGGGCGACGTGGCGCCGCGTGAAGCCTTTCTGAAACTGACCGCTGCGGCGGCTTAAGGGAGAACGCTATGGCCTTTTCAAAACCATTTCCTGAGGATTTCCTGTGGGGCGGCGCAACCGCCGCGAATCAACTCGAAGGCGCCTGGAACGTCGATGGCAAGGGACTGTCGGTCTCTGATGTCTATACCTTTGACGTCAACACGCCGAAGGAACGCTGGCTTGATCAGTGGCTCGGCATGACGCACCAGCAGGTGGCGGAGGCCCAGGATCCGGGCAGCGCGAAATACTACCCCAAGCGTAAAGGCAACGATTTTTATCACCGCTACGAAGAAGATATCGCGCTGTTTGCCGAGATGGGCTTCAAATGCTTTCGCCTGTCTATCGCCTGGACGCGCATCTTCCCCCGTGGCGACGAAACCGAACCCAATGAGGCAGGCCTCGCCTTCTATGACCGCGTCTTCGATACGCTTCGAAAACACAACATTGAGCCGATTGTGTCGCTCTCCCACTACGAGATGCCGCTCGCCCTGGTGACGGATTACGGCGGCTGGCCGAACCGTCAACTGGTGGATTTCTATGTACGCTTTGCGACCACCGTGTTTACGCGCTATCGCAAACAGGTCAAATACTGGATGACCTTCAATGAAATCAACTGTGTGAAGCACCATCCGTACGTTAGCGTCGGCGTGATTGAAGAAAACCATCCGCATCTGGAGCAGGCGAAATATCAGGGCGCGCATCATCAGTTTGTGGCGAGCGCGCTTGCGACCAAAGCGTGCCACGAGATTATCCCCGGCTCGCAGATGGGCTGCATGATTAGCTACCAGATGCTCTACCCGCACACCTGCCACCCGGATGATTTGCAGGCCTGTGAAGAGGCGCAGCGCGTTTCGCTGTTCTTTAGCGATGTACAGGCGCGCGGCTACTACCCGGCATGGACTGAGCGGATGTTCGCCGAGAAGAACGTCACGCTTGAAAAAGCCGTGGGCGATGACGAAATCCTTCGGCTTTATCCCGTGGATTACGTCTCTTTCAGTTATTACATGTCGAGCACCGTCAGCGCGCACCCGGAGCGGTTAGAAGGCGTGACCGGCAACCTGATTACCGGCGGCATCCGCAACCCGCATCTGCCGCAGAGCGACTGGGGCTGGCAGATTGACCCGCAGGGGCTGCGCCTGGCGCTGAACCAGCTTTACGACCGTTACCAGAAACTGCTGTTTATCGCCGAAAACGGTCTCGGCGCGGTAGATACCCCCGCGCCGGACGGCACGATTAACGATGATTACCGCATCGATTACCTGCGCCAGCACATCGGGCAGATGCAGGAGGCGCTCGCCGACGGCGTGAAGCTTTTCGGTTACACCTGGTGGGGGCCGATCGACGTGGTGAGCGCGGGCACTGCGCAGATCTCCAAGCGTTACGGCTTTATCTATGTCGATCAGGATGACATGGGCCACGGCAGTCAGGCGCGCTCGCGCAAGAAAAGTTTCCACTGGTACAAAAAAGTCATCGCCTCGAACGGCGCGGATCTCGATTAAGGAGCAGACATGGCAACGTTTCCGGAAAATTTTTTATGGGGCGGCGCGATTGCCGCCAACCAGGCGGAAGGCGCATGGAATGAGGACGGCAAAGGGCCGTCCATCGCGGACGTGGTACGCGGCGGTATCGCCTCCGGCCAGCATGACGCGACCATTGACCCGTTGCGCTACTACGCAAGCCACGAGGCTATCGATTTTTATCATCGCTACAAAGAGGACGTGGCGCTGTTTGCTGAGATGGGCTTTCAGTGTTTTCGCACTTCTATCGCGTGGTCGCGGATTTTCCCGCGCGGTGACGAGCAGGAACCTAACGAGGCGGGTCTTGCCTTTTACGACGCGCTGTTCGACGAACTGCTGAACTATGGCATCGAGCCGGTGATTACGCTCTCGCACTACGAAACGCCGCTTGCGCTGTATGAAGAGTATGGCGGCTGGAAAAACCGCGCGCTGATTGATTTTTTCACCCGCTACTGTGAGACGGTCTTTCGCCGCTATCAGCATAAGGTTAAATACTGGATGACTTTTAACGAGCTGAATAACATGAACCGGATGCCGTTTGCCACCGGCGCTGTGGAGGCGGGGGCATCGGCGCAGGACATTTACCAGGCGAACCATCACCAGTTTGTCGCGAACGCCCTCGCCAACAAGCTGTGCCACGAGATTATCCCGCAGGCGAAAATCGGTTGTATGTTGTCGCTCAGCACCGCCTATCCGGCAACCTGCAATCCGGATGATATTTTCGCTACCTACCAGTTGCGTCGCCGCTCGCTGTTTTACGCCGATGTGATGATGCGCGGTCACTACCCGGCCTACGCGCAGCGGCTTTTTCGCGAGAACCACATTCATCTTACGATGCACCCTGGCGACATCGAGCTGCTGGCGCAGTATCCGTCAGATTATCTGGGCTTTAGTTATTACCGCAGCGTGCTGCATAAAGCGGGGGCGCAGCTTCGCGTTGACACCGGCGGCGCGATGGGTGAGGACAACCCGTATCTGGAAAAAACGGCCTGGGGCTGGCCTGTCGACCCGGTGGGGCTACGGCTGGTGTGTAACGAGCTGAGCGATCGTTACGAGAAGCCGCTTTTTATTGTCGAGAACGGCTACGGCGGCGAGGATATCGCCGATGAACACGGCGAATTTAACGACGAGGCGCGTATCGCTTATGGACGTTCGCATATTCAGGAGATGGCCGAGGCGGTCGCGGATGGGTGCGACATCATGGGATATACCTGGTGGGGGCCGATTGACATCGTCAGCGCCGGCACCGGCGAGATGAAAAAGCGCTACGGGTTTATTTATGTCGATAAAGATAACGAGGGTAACGGCACGCTGGCGCGCCGCAAAAAGCGCAGTTTCGCGTGGTATCAGCAGGTGATCGCAAGCAACGGCGAAACGCTTTAGCAAATGGCCCTTATCCCCGCAAGAGAAAGGCCCCCGCGCCATCAAAAAATGGCGGCCCCCCGATAAACACAGGGTAAGCGAAGCTGCCACTCGTCAGCCCCGGCCATAAAAAAAGGTGGCGATGCTTTCGCATCCCCACCTTTTCAACCGGGCTTATCAGGGCTGTTTATGGCACCTGCCGATTATTCCCCACCCGCTTTACGCGGCGCGCGACGGGTGCGCGGTTTATTGCCTGCCGGACGGTTGCCTTCGCCCGCTGGACGACGCGGACGGTCGCCTGACGGACGGCTGCTTTCGCCATCCTGACGGCGCGCTCGCTCACCGGACGGACGGCTGCGCTCGCCAGAAGCGCGGTTACCCGCGCCATCCTGACGACGCGGCTGGCCCTGACTACGACCACCGCCGCCCTGACCACCACGTCCGCCACGGCCGCCCTGGCGACCATTAACGATAGGCTCTGCCGGGATAGACGGGTCCGGCTCGTAGCCCGGGATCGCCATGCGCGGAATTTCACGCTTCAGCACGCGTTCGATATCACGCAGCAGTTTGTGCTCGTCGACGCACACCAGCGAGAGCGCCTCGCCGGTCGCGGCCGCGCGCCCGGTACGGCCGATACGGTGAACGTAATCTTCCGGCACGTTCGGCAGCTCGTAGTTCACTACGTGCGGCAGTTCTTCGATATCAATACCGCGCGCAGCGATATCGGTCGCCACCAGCACGCGAATGCCGCCGGTTTTGAAGTCTGCCAGCGCGCGGGTACGGGCGCCCTGGCTCTTGTTGCCGTGGATAGCCGCGGCGGTGATGCCGTCTTTGTTCAGCTGCTCGGCCAGATGGTTAGCGCCATGCTTGGTGCGGGTAAACACCAGCACCTGCTGCCAGTTGCCATCGCCAATCAGGTAAGAAAGCAGTTCCCGTTTGCGTTTTTTATCCACGAAATGCACATGCTGCGTCACCTGCCCGGAGGCGGTGTTGCGGCGCGCCACGGCCACTTCTTCCGGGTTGCGCAGCAGTTTTTCGGCCAGCCCTTTGATGTCGTCGGAGAAGGTCGCGGAGAACAGCAGGTTCTGACGCTTCGGCGGCAGCTTCGCCAGCACGCGGCGAATGTCATGGATAAAGCCCATGTCCAGCATACGGTCAGCTTCGTCCAGTACCAGGACTTCCACCTGGTCGAGCTTGACGGCGTTCTGGTGTTCCAGATCCAGCAGGCGGCCAGGCGTTGCGATAAGCACATCCACGCCGCCGCGCAGTTTCATCATCTGCGGGTTGATGCTCACGCCGCCAAAGACGACCAGCGAGCGGATATCGAGGTATTTGCTGTATTCACGCACGTTCTCGCCCACCTGGGCTGCCAGTTCGCGCGTCGGGGTCAGGATCAGCGCACGCACCGGGCGACGGCCCTTCTGCGGCTCGTTCGCCGTCAGACGCTGCAGCAGTGGCAGCGTGAAGCCTGCGGTTTTGCCGGTGCCGGTCTGGGCACTGGCCATCAGATCTTTACCTGAAAGCACCACCGGAATAGCCTGGCGCTGGATCGGAGTCGGTTCGTTGTAACCCTGCTCGGCAATGGCGCGCAGGATCTCAGGGCTTAAGCCCAGTGAATCAAAAGACATAGTTATTCCTGACTCGTCCCGACCGCAAAGGGTGTAGTTTCAGGGAGTCTAATGGCCGTCTGGCCGGAGAGGGGACACAAACCACAATGTCGCAGAGGGGCGGAGTGTAGCAGCTTTTGTGACGCACCGCATAAATTCTCGCATTTCGACGCGAAACACAGTTTCTGTCACCCTCGACAAGCTCACTTTTTAGACATAAAGTTAATCAATCGATTGATTAACTTTCAGGGGTCGAATGAATATGTCGCTCTCCCCCACGCCGCCTACTTCCCGTGGCGAGCAGGCTAAAGAGAAGCTCATCAGTGCCGCCATCAATCAGTTTGGCGAGTATGGCCTGCACGCCACGACGCGGGATATCGCCGCCGCCGCCGGGCAAAACATTGCGGCGATCCCTTACTACTTCGGCTCCAAAGAAGATCTCTATATGGCCTCGGCGCAGTGGATAGCCGATTTCATCCGTGTGCATTTTCAGCCCCACGCCGATGCCGCCGAAGCGCTACTGAACCAGCCGCAGCCGGGCTACGCCGCGATGCGCACGCTCATTGATGACGCCTGCCGCCAGATGATCCAACTGATGACGGCCGATGAGACGCTAAGTCTTAGCAAATTTATCTCGCGTGAACAGCTCTCCCCTTCCCCGGCGTATCAGCTTATTCACGATCAGGTGATTGCGCCGCTGCATCACCATTTTACCCGGCTGATTGCCCGCGTGACGGGCGCAGACCCGGATGCCACCGACACGGTGCTGCATACCCACGCGCTTATCGGCGAAATCCTCGCGTTCCGTCTCGGGCGTGAAACTATTCTGCTGCGCGCCGGCTGGCGGCAGTTTGACGATAACAAGGCGGCGCAGATCCATCGGGTGGTGTCGCTGCATATCGACTGGATCCTCGCGGGTCTTTCTGGGAGCCAACGTGATGAATAAAAAACGAGGCGCGCTGCTGGTGCTGCTGGTGATCATTATCGTCGCGGGCGTGGCCGTATGGCGCTGGTATGAGGCGCGCCATACGCCGCTGACGCTCTACGGCAACGTAGATATTCGCACCGTGAATTTAAGCTTCCGCGTAGGCGGCCGTCTGGCGTCGCTTGCGGTAGACGAAGGCGATACCGTGCGCGCGGGGCAGCCGCTCGGCGAACTGGACCCGGCACCGCTGCAAAACGCGCTGCGCCAGGCGCAGGCGAATGTTGCCGCCGCACGGGCAAAATATGAACTGACCGTCGCGGGCTTTCGCGATGAGGAAATTGCACAGGCCGCCGCTGCGGTACGTCAGGCACAGGCGGCCTATGATTATGCGCAGAACTTCTATCAGCGCCAGCAGGGTTTGTGGCGCACGAAAGTTATCTCCGCCAACGATCTTGAAAACGCCCGGTCGTCGCGCGATCAGGCGCAGGCGCAGTTGAAATCCGCGCAGGACAAACTCAGCCAGTACCGCGCCGGTAACCGCCCGCAGGAAATTGCGCAGGCCCAGGCAAGCCTGGAGCAGGCGCAGGCGCAACTCGCTCAGGCGCAGCTTGATGCCGAAGACGCGCGCCTCATCTCCCCCTCTGATGGCACCGTGCTGACGCGTGCCGTCGAACCGGGTTCTCTGCTGAATGCAGGGAGCACCGTGTTTACCCTCTCTCTCACCCGCCCGGTCTGGGTGCGCGCCTATATTGATGAAGTGAATCTGGGGCGCGCAACGCCGGGAAGCGAAATGTTGATCTACACCGATGGCCGCCCGGATAAGCCATACCACGGCAAAATCGGGTTCGTCTCGCCGACGGCTGAGTTCACACCGAAAACCGTCGAAACCGAGGATTTGCGAACCGACCTGGTGTACCGGCTGCGCATTATCGTGAATGATGCGGACAACGCGCTGCGCCAGGGAATGCCGGTCACACTGCGTTTTAGCGATGAGGCGACGGATGCACGCTAACGACTGCATCGTACTCGACGGGCTGGTCAAACGCTTTCCAGGCCTGGATAAGCCTGCCGTGGCGCCGCTTAGCGTCACCATTCGCGCGGGCAGCGTCACCGGGCTGGTCGGGCCGGACGGCGCGGGCAAGACCACGCTGATGCGTATTCTCGCAGGCCTGATGCGCCCCGACGATGGTCAGGCGCGGGTCCTCGGGCTTGATCCGATAGCGGAGGAAAACGCGCTTCACGCCCTGCTCGGGTATATGCCGCAGAAGTTCGGCCTGTATGAAGATCTCACCGTGCAGGAAAACCTGAATCTGTATGCCGACCTGCGAAGCGTCACCGGCCATGCGCGCGCGCAGACCTTTGCGCGGCTGCTGGAGTTTACCGCGCTTGGCCCCTTCACCGGGCGGCTTGCAGGCAAACTTTCCGGTGGGATGAAGCAAAAACTGGGGCTTGCCTGCACGCTGGTGGGCCAGCCGAAGGTATTGCTGCTGGATGAGCCCGGCGTCGGGGTCGATCCTATCTCACGTCGCGAGCTGTGGCAGATGGTGCATGAGCTTGCAGGTGACGGCATGCTGATCCTCTGGAGCACCTCTTATCTCGATGAAGCTGAACAGTGCCGCGAGGTGCTGCTGATGAACGAAGGCGAATTGCTCTACCAGGGCGCGCCGCAGGCGCTCACCGATAAAATGGCGGGCCGCAGCTTTTTACTGCGTCGTGCCCACGGCGACAATCGCGCGCTCCTGCGCGAAGCGCTGAAGCTGCCGGGCGTGGGCGACGCCACTATCCAGGGTGCGGCGGTGCGGGTCATTATTAAAGATGGCGCTGACGCCGGGCCGCTGCGCGCGCTGCCGGATGTCACGCTTCGTGATACCGCGCCGCGCTTTGAGGACGCCTTTATCGATCTGGCTGGCGGCTCGCCGCTGCGCGAATCGCCGCTCGGCGCCATCCTGCATGACATTTCCGGCAGCCGTGACGATGTCGTCATCGAGGCGCGCGAACTGACCAAAACCTTTGGCGATTTCACCGCGACTGACCATGTCAATTTCTCGGTGCGGCGCGGTGAGGTTTTCGGCCTGCTCGGGCCGAACGGCGCGGGCAAATCCACCACCTTTAAGATGATGTGCGGCCTGCTGACGCCGAGCGCCGGCAAAGCGCTGGTGCTCGGGCTCGATTTAAAAACCGATTCCGGTAAAGCGCGTCAGCGGCTCGGCTATATGGCGCAGAAGTTTTCGCTTTACGGCAACCTGACCGTGGCGCAGAACTTGCGCTTTTTCTCCGGCGTCTACGGCCTGCGCGGGCGCGCGCAGGAGGAGAAAATAGCGCGCATGAGTGAGGCGTTCGGGCTGAAAAGTATCGCCAGTCAGCCGACCGAGGCGCTGCCGCTCGGCTTTAAGCAACGTCTGGCGCTGGCCTGCGCGCTGATGCACGAGCCGGATATTCTGTTCCTTGATGAGCCGACGTCCGGCGTCGACCCGCTTACGCGTCGTGAATTCTGGCGGCATATCAACAGTATGCCCGAGAAAGGCGTGACGGTGATGGTCACGACGCACTTTATGGATGAGGCGGAGTATTGCGACCGCATCGGGCTTGTGTACCACGGCAAGCTTATCGCGAGCGGCACGCCGGATGATTTAAAGCGTCAGGCCGCGCGCGGCGAGGACGACGACCCGACGATGGAGCAGGCATTTATCCGTTTGATCGAAGCGTGGGATAAGGAGCATAGCCAATGATGAACCTGCGGCGCGTGCGCGCCCTGTGCGTCAAAGAGACGCGCCAGATCCTGCGCGACCCGAGCAGCTGGCTTATCGCGGTCGCCATTCCACTGCTGCTGCTGTTTATCTTCGGCTACGGTATTAACCTCGATTCCAGCCGCCTGCATGTCGGCGTGCTGCTGGAAGAGCGCAGTGAAGAGGCGCTTGATTTTACTCATGCGATAACCGCCTCGCCGTTTATTGCACCGACCATCAGCGATAACCGCCAGCAGTTGATTGCCCTTATGCAGGCCGGGAAAATTCGCGGGCTGGTGGTGATACCGGTGGATTTCGCAGCACAGATGGCCCGCCCTGGCGAACGGGCGCCCGTTCAGGTCATTACCGACGGGAGCGAACCTAACACCGCGAACTTCGTACGCGGCTATATGGAGGGTATCTGGCAGCTCTGGCAAACCCAGCGCGCGGAAGACAATGGCGAGACATTCAAACCACTCATTGATGTGCAACTGCGCTACTGGTTTAACCCGGCGGCCATCAGTCAGCACTTTATTATTCCCGGCGCGGTGACGATTATTATGACCGTCATCGGCGCTATCCTGACATCGCTTGTGGTCGCACGCGAATGGGAACGCGGCACGATGGAGGCACTGCTTTCAACAGAAGTGACGCGCGGCGAGCTACTGCTTTGCAAACTCATTCCTTACTATTTTCTCGGCATGCTGGCGATGCTGCTTTGTATGCTGGTGTCGGTATTTATTCTTGGCGTGCCGTATCGCGGCTCGCTGCTGGCGCTCTTTTTTATCGCCAGCCTGTTTCTGCTCAGCACGCTCGGCATGGGGCTGCTTATCTCCACCCTGACCCGCAACCAGTTTAACGCCGCTCAGGTAGCGCTGAACGCCGCGTTTCTGCCCTCTGTCATGCTCTCCGGGTTTATTTTCCAGATAGACAGTATGCCTGCGGTCATCCGCGCGGTGACGTATATCATTCCGGCGCGCTATTTCGTGAGTACGCTGCAAAGCCTGTTCCTCGCGGGCACGCTGCCGGGCGTGTTGCTTATCAATGTACTGTTTTTGCTGGTATCCGCCGTGATGTTTATCGGGCTGACCTGGCTTAACACCAAACGCCGGCTCGATTAAGGAGACGCTATGTGGCACCGCTTATGGACGCTTATCCGCAAAGAATTGCAGTCGCTGCTGCGCGATCCGCAGACCCGCGCCATTCTGATCCTGCCGGTGGTGTTACAGGTTATCCTGTTCCCGTTCGCGGCGACGCTTGAGGTCACCAACGCCACCATCGCCATTTACAACCAGGATAACGGCGCGCATGCGGTGGAACTGACCCAGCGCTTCGCCCGCGCCAGCGCGTTCAGCAAGGTTACGGTATTGAATAACGAGCAGGCGATCCGCCCGACGCTTGAGGCGCAGCAAGCGCTGCTGGCGATCCATTTCCCGGCAGATTTCTCACGAAAACTCGCGCGCGGCGAACCCGCGACGCTGCAAATTCTGCTCGACGGGCGCAACTCCAACAGCGCCCAGATTGCAGCAAACTACCTGCAACAGATTGTGAAAGATTATCAGGAGGAGCTGCTGGCGGGCCGGGCGAAACCGAACAACAGCGAGCTGGTGGTGCGCAACTGGTATAACCCGAATCTGGATTACAAATGGTTTGTGGTGCCGTCGCTGATTGCGATGATAACCACCATCGGAGTGATGATTGTGACGTCGTTGTCGGTGGCGCGCGAGCGTGAACAAGGGACGCTCGATCAGCTGCTGGTCTCGCCGCTCACCACCTGGCAGATTTTTGTCGGCAAAGCGGTACCGGCGCTGATTGTCGCCACATTCCAGGCCACCATCGTGCTTGGCATCGGGATCTGGGGGTATCACATCCCGTTCGCCGGATCGCTTGCGCTCTTTTACTTTACGATGGTGATTTACGGGCTGTCGCTGGTGGGTTTTGGCCTGCTGATTTCGGCGCTGTGCGCGACGCAGCAGCAGGCATTTATCGGGGTGTTTGTCTTTATGATGCCGGCGATATTGCTCTCAGGCTATGTCTCGCCGGTGGAAAATATGCCCGTCTGGCTGCAAAACCTGACATGGATTAATCCCATCCGGCACTTTACTGATATTACCAAAGCGATTTATCTGAAGGATGCCAGCCTTGATATCATCTGGCGTAGCGTGTGGCCGCTTTTAGTCATTGCGGCCACGACAGGGTTAGCGGCGTATACCATGTTTCGACGTAAAGTGAGCTGACTCGCGCTTGCGCTCTTTAACCAGCAGCGAGAATAGCGCGGGGCCGGCCAGAATCACCACGCCCGCCAGCGCCAGCAAAAGATGGTTGTGTAATACGCGCGAGAGCAGCCAGAGCGCAATCAGTGCCGTACCAAAATACCAGGTGGTGGTCAGTTCTTCGAGAAAGTCGCCCACCTCGCGCCACAGGCCGTCGTGATGGCGCTGAAACGCCAGCATCAGCAGCACCGTTAGCACGTACAACACACATAATACGAGGCCTACTTTCACCAGCGCCCCACTCATCCAGCCCACCACCAGCAGCGCCACGACGGCCAGATGCAGCATTATCTGCCAGCAGCTTAAGCCGGTCGCCACGCGAATATATTGTTGCCACTTCATGGCCACACTCCTGTGGGATTTTTCACTCATTCTTGAGAGTACCGCAGTTTACGGAAAATTCTGTATCCCCGCCGCTTTTTGTGACTGGGACTACACTTTAATGACATCAGGAGAATAAGAAGTGGCTGGGGAAACATGGCAGATAATACACAGCGATTTTCATTTAAGGTTTTAACCATTAATACCCACAAGGGTTTTACCGCTTTTAACCGACGCTTTATTTTACCGGAACTGCGCGACGCGGTTCGTACGGTGTCGGCGGATATTGTCTGTCTCCAGGAAGTGATGGGCGCACACGAAGTCCATCCGCTGCATATCGAAAACTGGCCGGATACCACCCATTACGAATTTCTGGCCGACACGATGTGGAGCGATTATGCCTACGGACGCAACGCCGTTTACCCGGAAGGGGACCATGGCAACGCCGTGCTGTCGCGCTTCCCGATTGAACATTATGAAAACCGCGATGTTTCCGTGCCCGGCACGGAAAAGCGCGGCGTGCTGCACTGCCGTATTACCCCGCCCGGCTTCCCGAAAGCCATTCATGTGATTTGCGTTCATCTGGGGCTGAAAGAGGCGCACCGTCAGGCGCAGCTCACCATGCTGGCTGAGCTGGTCAACAGCCTGCCGGAAGGCGAGCCGGTCGTAGTGGCGGGTGATTTTAATGACTGGCGCCAGCAGGCGAACAGACTTTTGCGCAGTCAGGCGGGGCTTGATGAGGTTTTCACGCGCGCACACGGACGCCCGGCGCGAACCTTCCCGGTGAGTTTCCCGCTGCTGCGCCTTGACCGGATCTATGTGAAAAACGCCTCGGCGAGCGCACCGACCGCGTTGCCGCTGCGTAACTGGCGCCATCTTTCCGATCATGCCCCGCTGGCAGTGGAGATCCATCTATGAAAACAACCTGGCGTGACGGCAACCATATTGAGCTTTTAGAAAACGGCGACGCGTTTTATCCCGCCGTGTTTGATGCCATTGATAAGGCGCACAGCAAAGTCATTCTCGAAACTTTTATCTGGTTCGACGATAACGTGGGCCGCAAGCTGCATGAAGTGATTCTGCGCGCCGCACAGCGCGGTGTCAGCGTTGAAGTGCTGCTGGACGGCTACGGTTCGCCGGATTTAAGCGACGAGTTCGTAGGCTCACTGACGTCGGCGGGCGTCATGTTTCGCTATTACGATCCGCGCCCGCGCCTGATGGGTATGCGTACCAATGTATTCCGCCGTATGCACCGCAAAATTGTGGTGATCGACGGTGAAGTGGCGTTTGTCGGCGGGATTAACTATTCCGCTGAACATATGAGCGATTACGGCCCCGAGGCGAAACAGGATTACGCGGTGCGCGTTGAAGGGCCGGTGGTGCAGGACATTTATCAGTTTGTCCTGAGCAACCTCGGCGAAGAACAGGTGAGCCGCTGGTGGCAGCGCCGTTATCAGCAGGCGGTGGAAAACACCATGCCTGGCGAGGCGCAGGCGCTGTTTATCTGGCGCGACAATAACGATCATCGCGATGATATTGAACGGCATTATCTGAAGATGCTGGCGAACGCCAAAAAAGAGGTGATTATCGCCAACGCCTATTTCTTCCCCGGCTACCGGCTGTTGCACGCGATGCGTAACGCCGCGCGCCGCGGGGTGAAGGTGAAGCTCATCGTGCAGGGTGAGCCGGATATGCCTATCGTTAAGGTAGGCGCACGCCTGCTCTATAACTATCTGGTGAAGGGCGGCGTCGAAGTCTATGAATATTTGCGCCGCCCGCTGCACGGCAAAGTGGCGCTGATGGATGACCACTGGGCGACGGTGGGTTCCAGCAACCTTGACCCGTTAAGCCTGTCGCTCAACCTGGAGGCGAACCTTATCATTCACGATACGCAGTTTAACCAGACCCTGCGCGAGAACCTGACGCGGCTTATTCGCGAAGACTGTAAACGGGTGGATGAGAGCATGGTGCCGAAACGTACCTGGTGGAACCTCGGCAAGAGCGTCATCGTGTTCCACTTCCTGCGCCACTTCCCGGCGATGGTGGGCTGGCTGCCTGCCCATACGCCAAAGCTTGCGCAGGTGCCACCACCGGTACAACCTGAAATCGAAACCCAGGACCGGGTTGAGACTGATAATCCAGGAGTGAAACCCTGATGGCGAAATCGCATCCGAAGTGGCGTCTGACGAAGAAGATCCTGACGTGGCTGTTTTTTATCGCCGTCGTCGTACTGATTGTGATGTATGCGCAAAAGGTCGACTGGGAGGAAGTGTGGAAAGTCATTAAAGACTACAACCGCACCGCCCTGCTCATCTCGGTGGCGCTGGTTATCGTCAGTTATCTGCTGTATGGCTGTTATGATCTACTGGGCCGCGCCTACTGTGGTCATAAGCTCGCTAAACGGCAGGTGATGCTGGTCTCGTTTGTCTGTTATGCGTTTAACCTGACGCTCAGCACGTGGGTCGGCGGGGTAGGCATGCGCTACCGCCTTTATTCGCGACTCGGGCTGCCGGGCAGCACCATCACGCGGATTTTCTCGCTGAGTATTACGACCAACTGGCTTGGGTATATTCTCCTCGGCGGCGTGATTTTCACATTTGGCGTGGTAAAGCTGCCGGAGCACTGGTACATCGATGAGATGACGCTGCGTATCATCGGCATCGTACTGCTGGCGGCGATAGCGGTATACATGTGGTTTTGCGCCTTCGCAAAACGACGCCATGTGACGATTAAAGGTCAAAAGCTGGTGCTGCCGTCCTGGAAGTTCGCTATTGCGCAGATGGTAATTTCAAGCGCTAACTGGATGGCGATGGGCGCGATTATCTGGCTGCTGCTGGGGCAGGAGATTAACTATTTCTTCGTGCTGGGTGTACTGCTGGTGAGCAGTATTGCCGGGGTAATTATTCATATCCCGGCGGGTATCGGCGTGCTGGAGGCGGTGTTTATCGCGCTGCTCGGTGGCGAACATATCAGCCACGGCGCAATCATTGCAGCGCTTCTTGCCTACCGTATGCTCTATTTCTTCGCCCCGCTGCTGCTGGCTATTGTGATTTACCTGATGCTGGAAAGCCGCGCGAAGAAACTGCGCGCCAAAAACGAGAAAAAACTCGCGAAGGCGCAGGAGTCTCACGACGGCGTGCCGGAAGAGAGCGACGAGCCGTCACTGAACCTTGCCAAAGAGAAGTGATGCAGAGGGCGGGTAGCACAACGTGTACCCGCCCTACAATCCAGATATCACGTTCCAGATATCACGTTGTGTCGTTATACCGGGTGGATGCGCTACGCATCCCCTCCAGCCTCTCTCCTCCCCCTGCCCCCACAAAAAAACCCTCCGTAGAGGGTTTTGTTTGATACCGCGTGCTACTTAGCGACGGTTGCCGAAAATACGCAGCAACATCAGGAACAGGTTAATGAAATCGAGGTACAGCGTCAGTGCGCCGAGAATCGAATATTTACGCAGGTTCCCGCGGTCGTTTACGTCTATCTCCTGACCCAGGTTTTTCAGCTTCTGCGTGTCATACGCGGTCAGGCCGACAAACACAATCACACCGATATACGTCACCGCCCACATCAGGGCCGGGCTTTTCAGCCAGAAGTTGATCAGCGAGGCGATAATCAGCCCGATCAGCGCCATAAACAGCATGTTGCCCCAGCCGCTTAAATCGCGCTTGGTGGTGTAACCGTACAGGCTCATCACGCCAAACATCCCCGCGGTCACCACAAACGTGCTGGCGATAGAGGCGTAGGTATAAACCAGAAATATGGATGAAAGCGTAAGCCCGGTGAGCGCCGAATAGAGCATAAACAGCCCGGTTGCAACCGAAGGACTGAGCTTATGCACCAGACCCGAGAGAATAAACACCAGGCCAAGCTGAGCGATAATCAGCCCGAAGAAGACAAACCGGCTGGAGAAGATATACATCATCAGGTTTTCATTGTTAGCCGAATACCAGGCGACGAAGGCGGTCAGTAACAGGCCGCAGGTCATCCAGCCATATACCTGCGCCATAAACGTCTGCAGCCCGGCGCGCGGTTGCACAATACTTTCACTTGAGCGTGGGAATCGATCCATGACGCTGCCTCATTGATTTAGTTAACGAGCCTAAGTGCACAGCAATGCGCACTCCCCTGTGGTAAGCCTGGAACAAATTTACCGTGATGTCATTACCAGCGCTGTGCGGCGGCCTGATCGCTGTCGCGCGCCTCAACCCAACGGTCGCCGTCCGGCGTGGCTTCGCGCTTCCAGAATGGCGCGCGTGTTTTCAGATAATCCATAATAAACTGCGCGGCCTCAAAGGCCTGGCTGCGGTGCGCTCCGGTCACGCCCACAAACACAATTTCATCGCCCGGCCACAGCTCGCCGACACGATGGATGACAGACACGCGCTGAAGCGGCCAGCGTTCGCGCGCCTCAGAAACGATCTCCACCAGCGCTTTTTCGGTCATGCCTGGATAGTGTTCAAGCGTGAGCGCACGTACGCTGTCGCCAAGATTGTGGTTACGCACTTTGCCGGTAAAGGTGACGACCGCGCCGTCCTCATCGCACTGTGCGAGCCACTGATACTCATCGCCAACGCTGAAATTCTCATGACCGACGCGAATACGGGTGTCGCTCATTTTAGCCTCCGGTCACCGGTGGGAAAAACGCCACTTCGTCGCCGTCGGCGAGCGGGTGGTCAAAGGGCACCAGCGTCTGGTTAACGGCCGCCAGTAGCTTGCCGGACTCCAGCGCCAGCGCGAAGCGACCGCCACGCGCAGCGAGATAGTCGCGCAGCGCCTCAACGGTCGCAAATTCAGCGGTGACGCGCTCGGCATCTACGCCGACAAGCTCTCGTACCTGCGCAAAAAAAAGCACATTAATCATGGGCATCTACCTGAAAGTCGCCCGACTTGCCGCCGCTTTTCGCAAGCAACCGTACCGGGCCAATGACCATATCTTTCTGCACCGCTTTACACATGTCATAAATGGTGAGCGCGGCGACAGAGGCGGCAGTCAGCGCTTCCATTTCAACGCCCGTTTTACCGGTCAGGCGGCAGAGCGATTCAATACGCACGCGGCTTTGCGCTTCATCGGCGATAAGCTGCACTTCGACGTTACTCAGCAGCAGCGGGTGACAGAGCGGAATAAGCTCCCATGTGCGTTTCGCGGCCTGAATGCCCGCAATGCGCGCCGTGGCAAACACGTCGCCTTTGTGATGGCTGCCGTTAACAATCATGGAAAGCGTCTGCGGGTGCATGGAGACAAACGCTTCCGCGCGCGCCTCGCGCACCGTTTCCGCTTTAGCGGAGACGTCCACCATATGCGCTTCGCCAGCGGCGTTAATGTGGGTCAGTTGCGACATAACTTACTTCTTCAGATGAGGTTGGAAATTACAGGGACGCGTGCGGGCATCGAGCTGGGGCGCAATGATGTTTTCCCAGGCGGTACGGCAGGCGCGCGTTGAGCCTGGCATTGCGAAAATCAGCGTGTCGTTGGCGACGCCCGCTATTGCGCGGGACTGCATCATGGCAGTGCCAATTTCTTCAAACGACAGCATGCGGAACATTTCGCCAAAACCTGCGATTTCCCGATCGAACAGCGGCTGGAGCGCCTCTGGTACCTGATCGCCTGCGGTAAAGCCGGTGCCGCCGTTGATGAGTACGACCTGCACGTCATCGCTCGCTACCCAGTGCGACACCGCGGCGCGGATGGCGTAGCGGTTCTCTTTGACGATGGTTTTATCCACCACCTCGTGTCCGGCCTCGTGGGCGGCGTCACGCAAAAAATGCCCGGAGGTGTCGTCTTCTTCGCCGCGTCGGCTGGAAACCGTCAGGATGGCGATGCGCGTCGGCAGAAACTCTGCGCTGACCTGGCTCATAGTGACTCCTTGTACGCGGCATCAGCCGCCGATGTAGGACAGATTCTGGGTAATGCCGGTGTTGCCCTGATGCAGAAAATGGGTCTGCTTTTTGCCGAGCAACGCCGATTCAATACGCGCCATTAGCGCCGCCTGCTGCCCCTCTTCGGCCAGCAGATCGCGCAGACTCACCCCGCCATCGCCGAACAGACACAGGTGCAGTTTGCCAACGGAGGACACGCGCAGGCGGTTGCAACTGGCGCAGAAATCTTTCTCATACGGCATGATGAGGCCGATTTCGCCTTCATAATCCGGATGGCAGAAAACCTGCGCCGGGCCGTCAGCGCGGCTGCGGAGTTGATGGATCCAGCCGCGTTTGAGCAGTTCGTCACGAAGGAGCGCACCGGAGACGTGATGCTTGCGAAACAGCTCGCTGCCCTCGCCCGTTTCCATAAGCTCAATAAAGCGTAGCTGGATAGGACGGGATTTGATCCAGTTGAGGAAGGTATCAAGCTGATGATGGTTAACATCACGCATTAACACCGTGTTGACCTTCACTTTTTTGAAACCGGCATCAAAGGCGGCATCGATCCCCGCCATGACCTGGCGGAATTTATCCTGCCCGGTGATGGCGTGAAACTGACGGGCATCGAGGCTGTCGACGCTGACGTTCACGGCCGTAAGCCCGGCCTCGCGCCACTGGGCCACATCACGCGCCAGGCGGTAACCGTTGGTGGTCACGGCAATCTGGCGGATAGCGTCATTTTCACGAACGGCGGCGATGATGTCGCAAAAATCGCGGCGCAGCGACGGTTCGCCGCCAGTGAGACGCACTTTTTCTGTGCCAAGACTGGCGAAAGCGCGCGTCACGCGACGAATTTCGTCGAGCGAAAGGAAACCATTATTGGTGACGCCTGCGGGCTTGTAGCCATCCGGCAGACAATAGGTGCAACGAAAGTTGCAAACGTCAGTAACTGACAGGCGTAAGTAATAGAACTTACGCGCAAAAGCATCGGTAAGTTGAGAAGCCATGTACACCTTTCCAGATACGGGAGATGCAGTCATTTCTTCCTGCACCCTGGTGGCGTTTCGCCACGGCCAGAGCACCCTATTTTCTTCAAAACGTAGGCGCCAAGGCTTGAGTGTCATTTTCAGGTCATAAAACCTGCCAGCAGCGATAGTAGCGCGTTACGCGGCGTTTCGCCATGCACGTTTTCGTTATATAAAATGATACATAACGTGTAAATTCGCGTAACGGGGACCAGAATACGTAAAAAACACATTTTCACTTTGATGTGAGTCATTTTCAGCGCCAGCAGATCGTTTTTCTCGCGCTTTTCGGCTAACGTAGGCGGGTTTGAAATAATAAGGATTAGGTATGCGCAATCGCACGTTTGCGGATCTCGACCGGGTGGTGGCGCTCGGCGGCGGTCACGGTTTAGGACGCGTCATGTCCTCTCTCTCTTCTCTGGGTTCACGCCTGACCGGCATTGTTACGACGACCGATAACGGCGGTTCAACCGGCCGCATTCGTCGCTCAGAAGGCGGGATCGCCTGGGGCGATATGCGCAACTGTCTTAACCAGTTAATTACAGAGCAAAGCGTCGCTTCAGCGATGTTTGAATACCGTTTTGGGGGTAATGGGGAACTTTCGGGGCATAACCTCGGAAATCTCATGTTAAAGGCACTGGATCACCTGAGCGTGCGGCCACTCGAAGCGATCAATTTGATCCGCAATTTGCTTAAAGTGGATGCGTTTCTCATCCCGATGTCGGAGCAACCGGTCGATCTGATGGCTATCGATCGCGAGGACAACGAAGTATACGGCGAAGTGAATATCGATTTGCTAAGCCACCCGCCGAAAGAGCTGATGCTCTATCCCAACGTGCAGGCAACGCGTGAGGCGGTGGAAGCCATTGCGGAGGCGGACCTTATTCTGATTGGTCCCGGCAGTTTCTACACAAGCCTGGTACCGTTGCTGCTGCTGGACGACCTGGCGCAGGCGCTGCGCCGCACTCCCGCCCCGATGGTGTATATCGGCAATCTTGGCCGCGAGCTAAGCCCAGCCGCCGCCGCGCTGCGTCTGGAAGAGAAACTGGCGTTAATGGAAACCTACGTCGGTAAACGGGTGGTGGACGCGGTAGTGGTTGGCCCGAAGGTGGACGTCAGCGGCGCGCAGGACAGAATTATCATTCAGGAACCGCTGGAAGCGAGTGATATCCCTTACCGCCATGACCGCCATCTGTTGCGCATCGCCCTCGAAAAAGCGATTCAGGCGCTGGGGTAACCGGCGAGAGCTGGAACATCTGGAGCATAACGTCAACGGCGGGTTACGCAGCGCTGCGGTGGGGAATGACGTCGTTGTAGGGTGGGTAAGCAAAGCGCCCCCACCCCATCTAAACACCGACACCTTTAAAAAACCGTCCTGCCTGAAGCCCCATCGCCTCTTAAGCCACAAACCGCGACCGCGCGCCACGCCCCCTTTTCAGCAAAGGGTGGGAAGAGCCTACGACGCGGCGATAAACAGTTCGCGAAGCTGATGCAGTTTGTCACGCACCTGGGCTGCCTCTTCAAACTCGAGATTCTGGGCATGTTGCACCATTTGCGCTTCGAGCTGGTGAATCTTCTGTTGCAACGCTTTTGGCGTGAGCGCCAGTTCAGCAGCTTCAGCATCCACCACACTGCGGCCTTTGCCACGGCCTTTCGGCTTGGTTTTTGCGATATTCTCGCCAAGCGCCAGAATATCGACCACTTTCTTGTTCAGCCCCTGCGGCACGATACCGTGCTCTTCGTTGTAAATCTGCTGCTTCTCACGGCGGCGCTCGGTTTCGCCAATTGCCTTCGCCATCGATGGCGTAATTTTATCGCCATACAGAATGGCTTTGCCGTTCACGTTACGCGCCGCACGCCCGATAGTCTGAATGAGCGAGCGCTCGGAACGCAGGAACCCCTCTTTGTCGGCATCCAGAATCGCCACCAGCGAGACTTCCGGCATATCCAGTCCTTCTCGCAACAGGTTAATGCCCACCAGCACGTCAAACTCGCCAAGACGAAGGTCGCGGATAATTTCCATGCGCTCGACGGTATCAATATCAGAGTGCAGGTAGCGCACCTTCTCGCCATGCTCTTCGAGATATTCGGTTAAATCTTCCGCCATACGTTTGGTGAGGGTCGTTACCAGCACACGTTCGTTGATGGCGACACGCTTGCGGATTTCTGAAAGCAGATCGTCCACCTGCGTTGCTACCGGGCGTACTTCGATAATCGGGTCGAGCAGGCCCGTCGGACGCACCACCTGATCGATAATGTCACCGCCCGATTTCTCAAGCTCATAGTTGCCCGGCGTCGCCGACACATACACGGTCTGCGGCGCCAGCGCTTCGAATTCTTCAAATTTCAGCGGGCGGTTATCCAGCGCTGATGGCAAACGGAAGCCATATTCCACCAGCGTCTCTTTACGCGCGCGGTCGCCACGGAACATCCCGCCAATCTGCGGAATAGTAACGTGGGATTCGTCCACCACCAGCAGGCCATCCGCCGGCAGGTAGTCAAAGAGGGTTGGCGGCGCCTCGCCCGGCCCACGGCCCGAGAGATAGCGCGAGTAGTTTTCAATGCCCGAGCAATAACCCAGCTCGTTCATCATTTCGAGGTCAAACTGCGTACGCTGGGTCAGGCGTTGCTCTTCCAGCAGCTTATTGTTTTCAAGCAGCACCTTGCGGCGCTCCGCCAGCTCAACTTTGATCTCTTCCATCGCCTGCACAATACGCTCGCGCGGGGTGACGTAGTGCGTTTTCGGGTAGACCGTAAAGCGCTGGATAATAGAGTCGACGGTGCCAGTCAGTGGGTCAAACAACGATAACCGCTCCACCTCTTCATCAAACAGTTCGACGCGCAGCGCCAGATCGTCCGATTCCGCCGGGAAAATGTCGATGACCTCGCCGCGTACGCGGAAAGTGCCGCGCTGGAACGCCTGATCGTTGCGGGTATATTGCAGCTCCGTCAGCCGCCGCAGAATGGCGCGCTGATCGATGATCATCCCTTTGGTGAGATGCAGCATCATCTTCAGGTAGAGATCCGGGTCGCCCAGACCGTAGATAGCAGAAACCGACGCCACCACGACCACATCGCGCCGCTCCAGCAGCGCTTTGGTTGCCGACAGACGCATCTGTTCGATGTGCTCGTTTACCGACGCGTCCTTCTCGATAAACGTGTCAGAGCTCGGCACATAGGCTTCCGGCTGGTAGTAATCGTAGTAAGAGACGAAATACTCGACGGCGTTTTCAGGAAAGAACTCTTTCATTTCGCCGTAGAGCTGCGCCGCCAGCGTTTTATTGGGCGCCAGCACCATTGTCGGGCGCTGCAAATCGGCGATAACGTTCGCCATGGTGAAGGTTTTCCCTGAGCCCGTCACCCCCAGCAGCGTCTGGTGCGCCAGTCCGTCCTCCAGCCCTTCCTTGATGCGACGAATCGCCTCAGGCTGATCGCCAGAAGGTTTGAAAGCGGAATTGAGTTTGAACGGTTTGCTCATGAAGAAACACCTGATGAAGATTTGCGCGGAACAGAGCGTTAATTGTACTCACCGCAGCGATTTTTGCCAGCGCTAAATACTGGATATAAAATCAGTGGCAGGTTAGCAGATTTTGTCCCTACAGCATTTTTACCATTCGGTATGAAGGAAATTTGCCCCTTCGCCGGATAAAACACTATCGGGGGGCGGTTATCCCCAAAATTTTTTGTCCTTTAACATTTGTCAAGCGAAGCTGTGATACTTTTGTTGCAGCAGATGACACTTTTCCTTCACCGCTTGCTTTTAATTAACCTTCTAATTTAAAACAGCTTTCTATAAAAGATGGCTTTCGCGCCAGATCGGGTGCAAGCCGCATCCGCTCTCGCTTACGGCGCGTTTTCTAACTCTAATACACAAGGTTATCCACAGGAATAGTGGATAACTGCTCCCAGCCCTGAAAGCGCGCCGCGTGGCGAAATCACCCGGACTGCCCGCGTTTGGCTCAGAAAAAATTTTTCCCGCCTGGTTTGCGGCATTTTACGCCTGGCCTCGCGCGGATCCTGGCGCGATCCCTTTCACAAATTTTGCATTGCTTTTGCATAGCGCTGCACCAAAACCACGCCATGCTCAGCACTCAAAATGTGCACCCCGCACGGCTTTCTCCAGGATAACGCACTGGCCCTGCGTGTTTCCTTTAGGTTTAGTCTCAATTCCTGACGGGATCAAAGGCGTTTTCACTGGCTGGCAAGAGAATTGCAGTACCCCTGTTACCGGAACTACACCCTCTTCCCGTCTTTGCCGGGAAGCGACGCAGGAGGCGCGGGCAGGCCGGGACGTTACAGCGCGCAGCCGCGCCACCCACGGCGCGCCGACGCCGTTTTCCGTTTACCTGTCTGAAGGAGAAGCGCCATGTTAAGTCTGCACGCGGTTAACCACTTTTACGGCACGCAGCATAGTCTGTGGGACGTGAACCTCGATTTACTGCCCGGAGAGTGCACCTGCGTTATTGGCGCGCCAGGCATGGGAAAAACCACGCTGCTGAACTGTGTCGCCGGGTTTCTGCCTGTCAGGAGTGGCAGCATTCTCTGGCGTGAAAGCGGGCGGGCGCCGCAGGAGTTGATTAACGTCGGTGCCGGCGCGCGCGCCGCGCTCGGTATCAGCTACGTACCGCAGGAGCGACGCTATTTTTCGCAACTGACAGTGGAAGAAAACCTGCATATTGCCCTGCGCGCACAACCCCAAGCCGTCGCCACGCTGCCGGAACCCGTCTTTGAACTCTTCCCGGCGCTGTATGACCGCCGTCACGCGCAGGCGTCGCTGCTGGAGCCTGAGGTCGCGCACCAGCTCACCCTCGCGCAGGCGCTGGTGACGCGCCCGCGGCTGCTGATTCTCGATGAGCCGACGCGCGGCCTCGGGCAGCGGTTTATTCCGCGCCTGGGGGACATTCTGGTGCGGCTTAACCGTGAATGGGGGATGAGCCTGTTGCTGGTGGAACGGCATCTGTCGTTCATACGTCGGGTGGCGGATCGCTTCTGCCTGTTGCATCGCGGGCGGACGGTAGCCCGCGGGAGCGTCGCGCAGTTAACCGATGCGCGCCTGACGCACTGGGTAACGCCTTAACCCCTGAGCTTACTGAGATCGATCCACTGCGCGGCGTCCGTCACGTCCGGTTCAGTCCCGAGCCACGGAATTTCACCAAGCATCGGGGCCGGCAGCAGACGTGAGAGCGTCGCGAGATACTCCGCGTGACGACGGCCCGGCGGTTGTACATCGTTGGCGACCCAGCCTGCAAGACGTAGTCCGGCGGCCTGCACGGCCTGGGCGGTCAGGAGGGCGTGGTTAATACAACCCAGCTTGACGCCCACCACCAGAATCACCGGCAGTTGCTCCTGCTGCGCCCAGTCGGCAAACGTGGCATGGTCAGTGAGCGGTGTAAACCAGCCGCCCGCGCCTTCGACCAGCACCCAGTCGGCCTGCTGTTCAAGCTTGCGCAGGCCCGCCGACATCACGGCAAACTCAATGGGGCGTCCCTCTTCACGGCTTGCGATATGCGGTGAGGTCGGCTCTTCAAACGTCAGCGGATTAACCTCGTCGTAACGCAGCCCCACACTGCTGTGGCGCAAAAGCGAGAGCGCGTCGCTGTTACGCAGCCCCTCAGGCGTTATCTCACTGCCAGAGGCCACTGGTTTATAGCCTGCCGTGCGCCAGCCTGCGGCTTTTGCCGCCGTAAGCAGTGCGCAGCTCGCGATCGTTTTGCCCACCTCAGTATCGGTTCCGGTAATAAACCAGCGTTCAGTCACGTTCAATCACTCCAGAAATCAGTTGGTAAGTCAGCGGGAAGCGCTCGCCCTGTCGCGGCCAGGCGTCATGAAGCGCGCGCAGTTCACGCCGCGTCAATGTGCGGCTCGCTCGCCCTGCGTGCAGATGCGTCGCGCCGATCCCCTTGAGCGACTGCATCGCGCTAAGCGCGTCGCCAAAGAGCAGCGTCACCGGGTGCTGGCGCAGCGTCAGGCGTGCGGCGGGCGCGGCGGCATGAATATCTTCAGGGCGCGAGAAGCCATTCGCGTGTGCACGATGATCGACGGCCGCCCATGCCTGATGCAGTTCGCAAAGCGAGCCGTGTGCAAGGGTTGTAAATGCGACACGCCCACCGGGGCGTGTCACGCGCAGCATGTGCTCCAGCGCCCCGGAAAGGCTCTGACACCACTGCACCGCCAGATTGCTCCACACCAGATCAAAGCTTCCCTCCGTAAACGGCAGCGCCTCGATATCGCCCTGCACATAACGGTGCGCGGCGCTCCGTTCGCGCGCCTGCGAAAGCATGGCGGGGCTTAAATCAAACGCCGTCACGTCACAGCCGCGTGCACGCCAGTCGAGGCTGCCTGCGCCGGTGCCACATCCGGCATCCAGCACCGTCGCCACCCCCTGCGCGCCACAGTGTTCAGTCAGCAACTGCGCACTCTGGCGCTGAAGATCCGCGAAATCGTCATAGCGCGGTGCCGCACGCCCAAACGCGGCTGCTACGGCGCGTTTATTAACGGCAACCGTCATACAGCGCCTCCAGCAACGCGTCGATATCGTCATCCTGATGCGCGGCGCTTATCGTCAGACGCAGGCGCGCGGTGCCTGGCGGGACGGTGGGTGGACGAATCGCCGTGACCCACAGGCCACGCTCGCGCAATGTCTGTGCCAGCGCCAGCGCGGCGGCGTTTTCCCCGACGATTAAGGGCTGAATAGCGGTTTGCGAATCGGCAAGCGCCAGCGGCAATCGCGCCGCCCCTGCGCGAAAACGCGCAATGTTACGTTCAAGACGCGCGCGCAACTCATCGCCTTCACGAATCACCGTTAAGGCGGCCTTCAGCGCCTGCGCCTGCGCGGCCGGCATCGCGGTGCTGTAGATAAGATGGCGCGCGGTCTGGAGTAAATACTTCGCCATCGGTTCGCTGCACAACAGCGCCGCACCGCTCAGGCCAAAGGCTTTACCAAATGTCACCAGCAAAAGGTCTGGCTTTATGCCTGCGACATCGCAACTGCCCCGCCCTTCGCGCCCCAGCACGCCGATGCCGTGGGCGTCGTCCACCATCAGCAGCGTGTTGTCGTTTCGCGTCAGCGGCGCGAGCGCGGCAAGCGGCGCGCAATCGCCATCCATGCTAAAAACACCTTCGGTAAAGGCGAGTGTCAAACCATCGCACGGTTTATCGAGAAGGGCCGCGAGTGCGGCGGGCGAGTTATGCGCGAAGCGACGCAGGGTCGCGGGGCTGTGGCTTGCCGCCTCCAGCAGCGAGGCATGGCTTAACCGGTCGGCAAGAATGCGATCGGGCGCCTGCATCAGCGCCGCGACCACCGCCTGGTTGGCGGCAAAACCGGAGATAAACAGCAGCGCGCGGTCAAACCCCAGCCAGCGGGCCAGGTCTTCTTCCAGCGTCTGGTGTGCCCTGCTGTAGCCACTGACGTGACCGGACGCCCCGCTCCCCACGCCCCAGGTTCGCGCGCCCTGCTGCCAGGCCTCGATTAACTGTGGATGCTGGCTTAAGCCCAGATAGTCGTTGCCGGAGAAGTTCCGGTAGCGCACGCCCTCATTCACCAGCGCGCCGCCGCGCGCCGGATCGCAGACGGCACGACGACGCAGGCTATGGCTTGCTTCGCGCGCCGCCAGTGCCGCATCGATTCTTGCCTGCCAGGTCATACCGCCGCCGCGTTGTAATACTGTTGGTTATCCGCATCGCGCAGCGCATGTTCCAGACGCTGCTGTTGTTCATTGTCGCCCGCCAGCACCGCGGTCTGCTGCGGGTTGATGCCAAGCTTGCGAAAGAGTTGCAGATCTTTGTCTTCTTCCGGGTTCGGCGTCGTCAGCAGTTTGCAGCCGTAGAAAATGGAGTTGGCGCCCGCCATAAAACACATCGCCTGCGTCTGCTCGCTCATCTGCTCACGGCCTGCCGAGAGGCGCACATATGAGGTTGGCATCATGATGCGCGCGACCGCGATGGTGCGAATAAAATCAAACGCGTCAACATCGTCGTTATCGGCAAGCGGCGTGCCTTTGACCTTCACCAGCATATTGATTGGCACGCTTTCCGGTGGCGTCGGCAGGTTGGCGAGCTGTAACAGCAGCCCCGCGCGGTCGGTCACGGTTTCGCCAAGCCCCACGATGCCGCCGGAGCAGACCTTGATACCCGCGTCGCGAACTTTCTCAATGGTATCCAGACGCTCCTGATAGGTGCGCGTGGTGATGATGTTGCCGTAAAACTCCGGCGAGGTGTCGAGGTTGTGGTTGTAATAATCCAGGCCCGCTTCACCGAGACGCTGTGCCTGCGCATCGCTTAGCGTGCCGAGCGTCATGCAGGTTTCAAGCCCCATCGCTTTCACCCCCTGCACCATCTGCTCCAGGTACGGCATATCGCGGTCGTTGGGGTTTTTCCAGGCCGCGCCCATGCAGAAACGCGTCGAGCCCGCCGCTTTGGCTTTGCGGGCGGAATCAAGCACCTGTTCGACTTCCATCAGGCGCTCGGCCTCCAGGCCAGTTTTGTAGCGCGCGCTTTGCGGGCAATATTTGCAGTCTTCCGGGCACGCGCCGGTTTTGATAGACAGCAGCGTACTGACCTGCACGTGGCGCGGATCAAAATGCTGCCGATGCACCTGCTGGGCCTCAAACAGCAGATCCAGCAGCGGTTTTTCAAAGAGTTCAGTGACTTGCGACAAAGTCCAGCGTGAAAGGTGAGCCATCGGGCGTCTCCAAAGGGTTTTATTTATCTGGGTTATGGATATACTCGTAAACCTAAATCTTTTTAATTTGGTTTACAAGTCATGATAACACCCGCCGATCTCGCCTTCGATCGTGACCATATCTGGCACCCTTACACCTCCATGAGCGCGCCGCTGCCGGTTTACCCGGTGACGCACGCCGCTGGCTGCGAACTGCAACTGGCGAGCGGCGAGCGGCTGGTGGACGGCATGTCGTCATGGTGGGCCGCCATTCACGGTTATAACCATCCGCGCCTGAACGCAGCGATGAAGCGCCAGATTGATGAGATGTCGCATGTGATGTTTGGCGGCATTACGCACCCTGCCGCCATTGCGCTGTGTCGCAGGCTGGTGGCGATGACGCCAGAAAATCTGCAGTGCGTTTTTCTCGCGGATTCCGGGTCTGTTGCCGTCGAAGTGGCGATGAAAATGGCGCTCCAGTACTGGCACGCCCGCGGCGAGCCGCGTCAGCGGTTTCTCACCTTCCGCCACGGCTATCACGGTGACACTTTCGGCGCGATGTCGGTGTGCGATCCGGATAACTCAATGCACAGCCTCTGGAAGGGATACCTGCCGGAAAACCTCTTTGCGCCTGCACCGCGTAGCCGCTTTGACGGTGAATGGGACGAGCGCGACATCGCGCCCTTTGCCCGCCTGCTGGCCGCGCACCGCCATGAGATAGCCGCCGTTGTCCTGGAGCCGATCGTACAGGGCGCGGGCGGGATGCGGATGTATCACCCGGAGTGGCTCAGACGCATTCGCCGCATGTGCGATCGCGAAGGCATTTTGCTGATTGCCGATGAAATCGCGACCGGCTTTGGCCGCACCGGCAAACTCTTCGCGTGCGAACATGCGGGGATCACGCCGGACATTCTCTGCCTCGGCAAGGCGCTAACCGGCGGCACCATGACGCTCTCCGCGACGCTGACGACCCGCGCTGTTGCGGAGACTATCAGCAACGGCGAGGCGGGCTGCTTCATGCACGGCCCGACGTTTATGGGCAACCCGCTCGCCTGCGCGGTGGCCGCCGAAAGCCTCGCGCTGCTGGAGACGGGCGACTGGCAGGTGCAGGTGGCGGCGATTGCACGCCAGCTGATAACCGAGCTTGCACCCTGTCGCGACGAGCCGCTGGTTGCCGATGTCCGTGTGCTCGGCGCCATCGGCGTAGTGGAGACGCACGCGCCGGTGGAAATGGCCGCGCTGCAACGCTTCTTCGTCGAAAAGGGCGTCTGGGTACGGCCGTTTGGTCGCCTGATTTATCTGATGCCGCCGTACATCATCACGCCCGAACAGCTCACGCGCCTTACCCAGTCCGTCTGCGAGGCGGTGAAAAACCCGCTGTTTTTCAGACGCTGAGCCACCCGCAAGCGTCGTGGGATGCACTACACTTTCAGGATTTGCGATAAACAACCAGGAGGACGCGATGAAGATTCTGATGGTACTGACATCCCACGACAAACTGGGCGACACCGGGAAGAACACCGGTTTCTGGCTCGAAGAATTTGCCGCGCCTTACTATGTGTTTCACGACGCGGGTATTGATGTCACGCTCGCCACGCCACAGGGCGGTCAGCCGCCGCTCGATCCGAAAAGCGACGAGCCGGACGCGCAAACTGCGGACACCCGCCGCTTTCGCGAAGATCCCAAAGCCCAGGAGGCGCTTGCCAACACGGTGCGCCTTGATGAGATCAACGCCGACGAATATGACGCGCTGTTTTATCCCGGCGGCCACGGCCCGCTATGGGATCTCGCCGAGCACCCCATTTCTATTGCCCTGCTCGAACATTACTGGGGCGGCGGCAAGCCGGTCGCCGCCGTGTGTCATGCGCCGGGCGTACTGCGCCATGTGAAAAAACCTGACGGCACGCCGCTGGTGGAAGGCAAACGCGTGACCGGTTTTACCAACAGCGAAGAGGAAGCGGTCGGCCTGACGCAGGTGGTGCCGTTCCTGGTGGAAGACGCGCTGAAACAGGCAGGCGGCCACTTTGAGCGCACCGACGACTGGGGTGTGCATGTCGTCGTTGACGGGCATCTGATCACCGGCCAGAACCCGGCCTCCTCGGCCGCAACCGCCGAAGCCTTGCTGAAACTGCTGCACCTGTAAGGGAGACAGCATGAAATTAATCAGCGTCAACTTTAACGACGGGGATAAGCTCCCCGCCCGTCATGTTTTTAACGGCATGGGTTATGAGGGCGATAATATTTCGCCCCATCTCACCTGGGATGAGGTGCCGCCTGGCACCAAAAGCTTTGTCGTCACCTGCTTTGATCCGGATGCGCCGACTGGCTCTGGCTGGTGGCACTGGGTGGTCGCGAATCTGCCTGCGGATACCCGCGTACTGCCGCAGGGCGCAGGCTCCGGCCAGGCGGATTTGCCGGATGGCGCTATCCAGACGCGCACCGATTTCGGCACGGCCGGCTACGGCGGCGCGGCGCCGCCCAAAGGCGAAACGCACCGGTATATTTTTACGGTGCACGCGCTGGATGTTGAGCGCATCGAGGTAGATGAAAACGCGAGTGGCGCGCAGGTTGGGTTTAATGTTCACTTCCACCGCCTTGCCAGCGCCTCGCTGACGGCGCATTACATCTGAAGCATTTTGAAGCCGGTTGTCACAATCGGCTTCCCGTTTCGCTCAACTTAGTATAAAAAAGCAGGCTCTTGTGCGTTCCCCCATTTAACAGGCTTAGCAAGGAGCAACCCTTGAACAAATTTTCGGTATCCCGTCTGGCGCTGGCGTTCGCTTTTGGCGTGACACTGACTGCATGCAGCTCAACGCCACCGGACCAGCGTCCTTCTGAACAACGCGCGCCAGGCACGTCGGCACGCCCGGTGCTGTCTGCGGATGAAGCGAAGCATTTCGTCCCGGCCCACTATTTCTCTAATATTGACCCGAATGCCGCGCCGTGGTCGCCGTCCTCGATTCGTCTGCCTGAAAAAGCGGATTTCGTGGTAGGCCAGGCTGGTGAACAGGGCGTGACCCACACCAGCATTCAGGCCGCGGTAGACGCGGCAATTGCCCGTCACGCCAGCGATCGTCAGTACATCGCAGTACTGCCAGGCACCTATGAAGGCACCGTGTTTGTACCGGCCGCGCCGGGCAGCGTCACGATTTACGGCACCGGTGAAAAACCGATTGATGTGAAAATCAGCGCGGCGCTGGACAGTGAAATGGATGCCAATACCTGGCGTCGTACCGTGAACCCATCAGGCAAATATATGCCCGGCAAACCGGCCTGGTATATGTTCGACAACTGCCAGAACCATCGCACCGGCACCGTCGGCATGATGTGTTCTGCCGTGTTCTGGTCACAGAATAACGGTCTGCAATTGCAGAACCTGACTATCGAAAACAGCCTCGGCGACGCCGCAGGCGAAGGCCAGCATCAGGGTGTCGCGCTGCGTACCGATGGCGATCGCGTACAGATCAACAAAGTGAATGTGCTGGGCCGCCAGAATCCGTTCCTTGTGACCAACAGCGATATCCGCAACCGCTTCATGCCGGATCGTCTGACCCGCACGCAGGTGACCAACAGCTATGTTGAAGGCGACGTTGACCTGGTTGCAGGCCGTGGTGCAGTGGTGTTCGATAACACTGAATTCCATGTCGTTAACACCCGTACGCAGAAAGAAGGTTATGTCTTCGCCCCGGCGACCATGCCGAACCTGTATTACGGCTTCCTCGCCGTGAACAGCCGTTTCGTGGCGGCAGGTGATGGCGTTGCGCAGCTGGGCCGCGCGTGGGATATGGGCGCGAGCGAAAACGGCTATACCGCTGGTCAGACGCCGAACGGTCAGGTTGTTATCCGCGACAGCGTGATTGACGCGGGTTTCAACACCGCGCAGCCGTGGGGCGCGGCGCTGGACTCACAGCGTCCGTTTACCGGCAATACCGGCGCGCAGGACGATAAAGGCAATATCCAGCGCGACCTGAACGACGCGAACGTTAACCGCATGTGGGAATACAACAACCGCGGTCTGGGCAGTAAAGTCGTCGCTGAACCGAAAAAATAATCGCACCGGTAATTAACGGGCATTAAAAAAGGGGGAATTATCCCCCTTTTTCTTTACGCAACAATGCTCGCCACCGCGGGCTGCGCTAAAAAACCTCGCCACGGCGAGGTTTTTCTTTTGTGCGCTTTACGCGTCGAAGGCGTTAATCACGACCCACATCGGGCCCTGGCCTACCGCGTAACGCGCTTTCTCGGCAAGCAGCCCCTGCACACCTTCAATGCCATACACCGCGATGTGATGCGATTTCTGACCTGCGGCAATCAGGTACTGTCCGGTGTTGTCGATGTTAAAGCCGCGCGGCTGGGTTTCAGTGGGCTGATGCCCCTGCACTGCCAGTACGCTGCCATCTTCCGAGACGGTAAAGACCGTAATGACGCTCGCGGTACGGTCGCAGGTGTAGAGATGGCGGCCATCCGGCGTGATATGAATATCCGCCGCCCAGCGGGTATCGGCGAAACCCGCAGGCATCATGTCCAGCGTCTGCACACATTCAATTTTGCCGTTCGGAGAACTCAGCGCCCAGACGTCGACCGAGCTGTTCAGCTCATTGATGCAGTAGGCGAATGGCTTGCTCGGGTGGAACGCCATATGGCGCGGCCCGGCACCCGCGACGGTGGTCACTTCCGCCGGGGTTTGCGGCTCAAGGCGGCCGTCGTCGGTTAAGGTGAACAGGCAAATGCGGTCTTGTTTGAGCGCAGGCACAAACAGCGTGCGGTTGTCCGGCGAGATATTCGCGGAGTGACAGCCCTCGAGCCCTTCCACCACGGCAACGGTTTCACCCGGCAGGCCGTCGTTCAGGCGCACCACGCTCACGCTCCCCGCGTTGTAAGAACCGCTGAACAGGAAACGGCCCGTATGATCGGTCGAAATATGCGTGGGGCTACCTGGAAGCGGCGCTTCGCCTGCCTCGCTGAGCGTGCCGTCATGCGCCGCGATGCGATAGGCAATCACGCGGAATTCCGGGCGCACGCCCACATACAGAAAACGTTTGTCGGGGCTGACGACCATCGGCTGAACCTGTCCTGGCGCATCCACCACCTGTAACAACGTCAGTTCGCCCTCAGGATTCAGACGCCAGACGTGGATCTGCTGGCTCTCCGGGCTTGCGGTATAAACGGTTTGTTTCATGAATACTCCTTTCCTCACTGCAACTTGAAAGACTGTCTCAAGGGTAGCGTGTTTTATCTTCCTGTGCCGACGTGGACGCCGCGGGTTTCACCCGATGCCGCAGGCGGTGTACCATCAACCGGATATTTTGACTGACGACCTGGAAACCCGCATGACCTTTCGCGTAATCGCACTCGACTTAGACGGCACCCTGTTAACCGCGCAAAAATCCATTCTCCCGGAATCGCTCGACGCGCTTGCGCTTGCGAAAGAAGCCGGACTGAAACCGGTTATTGTGACCGGGCGCCACCATAATGCCATTCACCCTTTTTATCAGGCACTGGCGCTTGATACACCTGCAATTTGTTGTAACGGCACTTATTTGTATGATTATCAAGCGAAAAAGGTACTGACGTCCGACCCGATGACCCCGCAGCAGGCTGAGGCACTTATCGAACTGCTCAATGATTACGGCATACATTCCTTAATGTATGTGGATGATGTGATGCTTTATGAGCGTGCCTGCGGCCATATTCAGCGTACCGAAAACTGGGCGCAGCGCCTGCCTGAAGCTCAGCGCCCGGTGTTTCGCCAGGTCGCCTCGCTACAGGATGCGGTGCGTTCGGTTGAGAGAATCTGGAAATTCGCCCTGACGGGGGAAGATATTCCGCGCCTGCAAAGCGTTGCGCTGACGATTGAGCGCGAGCTCAACCTCGCCTGCGAGTGGTCGTGGCACGATCAGGTTGATGTGGCCGCACCGGGTAACAGTAAAGGCAACCGGCTGGCACAGTGGGTAGAATCGCAGGGCCTGACGATGGATCAGGTCGTGGCATTCGGGGATAACCACAACGACATCTCAATGCTTGAGCGCGCCGGGCTTGGCATCGCGATGGGCAACGCCGACGACATTGTGAAATCGCACGCCGACAAAGTGATTGGCCCAAATACCGAGCCCAGCATTGCCGACGCGCTGCGTCAGTGGGTGCTTTAAGTTGTGATCGACACGCTTTTTATCTGTGCGTAGAGCCACAGGCCAGGCTTAATAGCCAGTTCATCACGCGCCCAGGGACTGATGCGCGCCCAGAGGGTGCGTGAGCCTACCTCCAGTTGCACCTCCACTTGCCCGTGGTCGTCATAACATTGCGCCACGCGGGCACGCAGGATATTGCGGATACTGCTTTGCAGCGGCGGTTGCAGCACCAGCGAAACATCAGAGGCCTGAATACGAATGCGCAGCGGCGTTTGCAGGGGCTTTTCGATGCGGTTCACCCACAAATGCTGATCGCCCAGCGCCAGGGCGGTCATCGCGTAGTGCGGATGATGCTCAAGCACAGTGACTTTCAGCACGCTGCTTTGCTGCTCTGCCGGAAGCCACGGGTGCATCACACTGCTGCCCCAGATATCTTCCAGACTGCCAAATGCTTTGACCTCGCCGTGCTCCAGCACCAGCACTTTATCGGCGAGATGCAGGATCTCCTCCAGCGAGTGGCTGACATAGAGCATCGGGATGTTGATTTCGCGCGCCAGCCGTTGCAGATACGGTAACAGCTCACGCTTGCGCGGCACATCGAGCGAAGCGAGCGGCTCGTCAAGCAGCAGCAGCTCTGGCGCGGTCAGCAGCGCGCGACCAATCGCCACGCGTTGTTTCTCACCGCCCGACAGCGTGCCCGGAAAGCGCTCCAGCAAAGGTTCGATGCCAAGCAGCTTGACCAGTTTGTCAAACTGCGGCGCCATCTCTTTTGCCATGCCATATTTCAGATTGCCGCGCACTTTGTAATGCGGGAAGAGGCGCGCATCCTGAAACACATAGCCGATGCGGCGTTTTTCCGGCGGCAGGAAGGTTTCAGTTTCGGTATCACTCAGCACGCGATCGTTTAAGACGATCCGCCCGTGCTGCGGGCGCGTGAGACCACTGATTGCATTAATCAGCGACGTTTTGCCTGCTCCCGAAACGCCGAACACGGCGGTGATGCCGCTGCCCGGCAGCGTTTCATTCACCGTCAGACGATGCTTGCCGAGAACCTGCGTGAAATTAAGCTCAAGCATTACAACGCCCCCAGACGGCGGCGGCTCTGACGCGCCAGCCATTCAGAGAACATCAGCGAACAGAGCGCCAGCACAATCGCGATAACGCACAGGCGTGCAGCCGCGCTTTCACCACCCGGGGTCTGAATCAGCGTATACATGGCTGAAGGCAGCGTGCGGGTTTCGCCCGGAATATTGGAGACAAACGTAATGGTCGCCCCGAACTCGCCAAGCGAGCGGGCGAAGGCAAGGACAGTGCCGACGATAATACCCGGCAGCGTCAGCGGCAGCGTAATGGTGAAAAAAACCCGCCAGCGGCCAGCACCGAGCGTGCGCGCTGCGGCTTCAAGACGGATATCTACCGCCTCAAGCGCAAGCCGAATGGCGCGCACCATCAGCGGGAAGGCCATAACCGACGAGGCGAGCACCGCCCCACGCCAGCTAAAGGCGAAGGTAATGCCGAAGAGATCGTAAAGCCATTCGCCTATCAGGCCGCGGCGGCCAAAGACCACCAGCAGCAGATAGCCCACCACCACCGGTGGCAGCACCAGCGGCAAATGGATGATGCCGTCCAGCAGCGTTTTGCCCGGGAACGTGCAGCGCACCAGCACCCAGGCAAGAAGCACCCCGAAGGGCAAACTGATAAGTACCGCAAGTGTAGAGACTTTGAGGCTAAGCAGTACCGCTTGCCATTCGGGTTCCGTCAACATCATTGGCTGGTCGTAAATCCATATCGTTTAAACACTGCGGCAGCTTCCGGGCCCTGCAGATAGTGATAAAACGCGCTGACCTGCGGGTTGTTATGCCCGTCAGTAATCGCCAGCGGATATTCCACTTTCTGATGGGAATCCTCCGGGAAGGTGCCAACCACTTTGACACCCTGGCTCGCCACGGCGTCAGAACCATATACGATGCCCAGCGGGGCTTCGTTGCGCTCCACCAGCGCCAGCGCGCCGCGAACATCTTCCGCCGGAGCGAGCTGTGTGGAGAGCGTCTCCCAGGCACCCAGTTTTTGCAATGCCTCTTTCGCGTAAATCCCGGCCGGTACGTGCGCCGGATCGCCCACCGCCAGGCGTCCGCCTTTCAGCAGATTTTTCCAGTCGGTGTTGCGATTGATAACGATATCGCCCTGCGTGCCTTTGACCGGGGCCACGACAACCAGACTGTTGCCAAGCAACGTCTTGCGGGTGCCGGCATCAATCGCTTTTTTATTCGCCGCGTAGTCCATCCACTTTTGATCCGCCGAGATAAAAATATCCGCTGGCGCGCCGGCCTCTATCTGCCGTGCAAGTGTAGATGACGAGGCGAACGACGAGACGACTTTCACCTCATGCCCTTTGGCGTAGTCTTTGGCGATATCCTGCATTGCGTTCGTGAGCGACGCGGCGGCGAACACCGTGACCGTATTGTCCTGTGCCAGCGACTGGCCGACCACGCCTGCGCTTAAGGTGACGCCAAGCGCCAGTCGTACCCATAATTTTGCCATGACTCACTCCTTACCGTTTCGTTATATACTTGGTAATATAACGCTCCGTGCAAGGTTTTCCCAGCAATTATCGGCAGTGCGCGTGGCGGCTTGAGGGATTTTAAAAGGAAAACGCCCGGCAAAGCCGGGCGCGGGGGGAAATCAGCGGTGCTGTTTTGACTGGTCTTTGTGGCCGATGCCAGAGAAGATATTGAACACTTCACCCAGGCCCCAGATTAAACCCAGGATCACAGCCATCACCACCGGCACCATAATCACGGCAAACGCCAGACTTTTCAACAACTCAAACATGGTTGCCTCCTGAATATAAGTAAACCGTCATTCTAGCGGCATCCGTGCGAAACATCCTGCCCTTTTGTGCCATTTGCGCCGACGCGCCGCTTTCCTTCACAATAGCGTTTTGCCCCGCTGGAGGCCACCATGCAGGCCGATATTCTTCTGACACTTAAGCTTCACGATAAAATTTTTGCCGACCCGCGGCGCATCGCCCTGCTCAAACAGGTAGCGCAGACGGGGTCGATTAGCCAGGGCGCGAAGCTCGCAGGCATTAGTTATAAAAGCGCGTGGGACGCCATCAACGAGATGAACCAGCTCGGCGATAAGCTGCTGGTGGAGCGTGCAACAGGCGGGAAAGGCGGCGGCGGCGCACAGATAACGGCTTACGGCGCGCGGCTTATCGCGCTCTACGACCTTCTGGGGCAGATCCAGCAGAAAGCCTTCGACGCGCTGAGCGATGACGCGCTGCCGCTGGATAGCCTGCTGGCCGCCATCGCCCGGTTTTCACTGCAAACCAGTGCCCGCAACCAGTGGTTTGGTCATGTGGTGCAACGCGACGCCGAGCCGGTACAGGAGATGATTGAAATTGCGCTTGCCGGTAGCGGCACGCGTATCAAAGCAGCCGTGACGAGCCAGAGCGCCGAACGCCTTTCACTTATGCCGGGTAAAGAGGTGCTGGTGCTGGTTAAAGCGCCATGGGTGTCAGTCACGCGCGCGCCACAGGAAAACGCCTGCGCTGATAATCAGCTTGAGGGCGTCATAAGCCATATTTCCCGCACGGCGCAGCATTGCGAAATTCTGGTCACGCTGCCGGACGGCCAGACGCTGTGCGCCACCCTCACGCCGGAAGCGACGCTTGCGCTGGCCCCTGAAGAAGGCCTCGCGGTGACGGCGGGGTTTAATGCCGGGAGCGTTATCGTCGCCACACTCTGCTAGTTCACGGCGTTGACATCGCGCCCTGAAAGACGTATCCCTGTGGTTTGGTGCTGCATAAAATGGGATACGAGATGACGACGTTGCAAATTCTGCAAGGCACGTTTCGCATTAGCGAACGGCGCGCGCTGCATATTGAGAGCCTGTCGATTCACGCGGGCGAAAGCTGGGCGTTTGTCGGTGCCAATGGCAGCGGCAAATCGTCGCTGGCAAGAGCGCTTGCGGGGGAGTTAACGCCAGAAAAAGGCGAGCGCGTCAGCCAGTTTTCCCGCATCGCCCTGCTCTCCTTTGAACAGCTGCAAAAGCTGGTAACCGCCGAGTGGCAGCGCAATAACACCGATATGCTCAGCCCCGATGAAGATGACACGGGGCGCACGACCGCGCAGATTATTCAGGACGAGGTGCAGGATCCCGCGCGCTGCGCATCGCTTGCCGCTCTGTTCGGCATCGAGGCGCTGCTTGAGCGACGCTTTAAGTACCTCTCCACGGGGGAAACCCGCAAAACGCTTCTCTGCCAGGCGCTGATGGCGCAACCGGATTTACTGATCCTCGACGAGCCGTTCGATGGCCTGGACGTCGCCTCCCGCGAACAATTAGCGCGACTGCTTGGCGAACTGAGTGCGCAGGGTTATACACTTGCGCTGATCCTCAACCGCTTTGACGACATTCCCGATTTTATCCAGCATGCAGGCGTGGTCGCAGATTGTACGCTTATTGACACTGGCGATAAGACCACACTGCTGAATCAGGCGCTGGTGGCACAGCTTGCGCACAGTGAAAAGCTCGCAGGCGTTCAGCTCCCGGAGGCAGACGAGCCTGCGGCGCGCCATACGCTTAACGCCACCGAACCACGTATTGTACTGCGCAACGGCGTGGTTTCTTACAACGACAGGCCTATCCTCAACAACCTGAGCTGGACGGTTAACCCCGGCGAGCACTGGCAGATTGTCGGGCCCAACGGCGCCGGAAAATCCACGCTGCTGAGCCTCGTCACGGGCGATCACCCGCAGGGCTACAGCAACGACCTGACGCTTTTTGGCCGCCGTCGCGGCAGTGGCGAAACGATCTGGGATATCAAAAAGCACATCGGCTACGTCAGCAGCAGCCTGCATCTGGATTACCGCGTCAGCGCCTCGGTGCGCAGCGTGATTTTGTCAGGCTATTTTGATTCGATCGGGGTTTATCAGGCGGTGTCAGATCGCCAGCAACACCTCACACGGGAATGGCTTGCCATCCTTGGTATGAACGATGCCACCGCCGACGCGCCGTTTCACAGTCTCTCATGGGGACAACAGCGGCTAGCGCTGATTGTGCGGGCGCTGGTAAAACACCCTACGTTACTCATCCTGGACGAACCGCTGCAAGGGCTGGACCCGCTTAACCGCCAGCTGGTGCGTCGTTTTGTGGATGTGTTGATGAGCGAAGGCGAGACGCAGTTGCTGTTTGTCTCGCACCACGCCGAGGACGCGCCACAATGCATGACCCACCGCTTAACCTTTGTGCCGGACGGCGACAGCTACCGTTATCAGTTCGATGTACTGCGTTAATATGCCGTATGCCTTTGCACGGGCCGGGGAATTCCCCGCCCGCTTTGCCGCTTCACTTTCAGATTAGCTGCAAATCCTCACGTCGCTTTTTGTTTTACAATGACTTAGCAATGGCCACCCGGTGAGTGAAAACCAGTGTAAACGATTCCACTAATTTATCCCATGTCACACTTTTTGGCTCTCTGTTATGCTATGGTTAATACATACCATAAGCGTAATGGAGCCAAATATGCGAGTTCTGGTAACGGGTGGTAGCGGTTACATTGGTAGTCATACCTGCGTGCAGCTGCTGCAAAATAACCACGATGTCATCATTCTTGATAATCTCTGCAACAGTAAGCGCAGCGTGCTGCCCGTCATCGAGCGTCTTGGCGGTAAAACCGCGACGTTTATTGATGGCGATATCCGTGATGAAGCGCTGCTGCGCGAGATTTTCCATGACTATTCCATCGACACGGTGATCCACTTCGCCGGTCTGAAAGCCGTCGGCGAATCCGTCGCGAAACCGCTTGAGTACTACGACAACAATGTGAACGGGACGCTGCGACTTATCTCTGCGATGCGCGCGGCAGGCGTCACCAACTTTATCTTCAGTTCTTCCGCCACCGTGTATGGCGACCAGCCAAAAATTCCTTATATGGAAAGCTTCCCGACCGGTACCCCGCAAAGCCCGTACGGCAAAAGCAAGCTGATGGTTGAGCAGATCCTGACAGACATGCAAAAGGCCTGCCCGGAGTGGAGCATTGCGTTGCTGCGTTATTTCAACCCGGTGGGCGCGCATCCGTCAGGCGATATGGGCGAAGATCCTCAGGGCATCCCGAACAACCTGATGCCGTATATCGCGCAGGTAGCGGTAGGCCGTCGCGAATCGCTGGCGGTATTTGGCAACGATTACCCGACCAAAGATGGCACTGGTGTGCGTGATTACATCCACGTTATGGATCTCGCTGATGGTCATGTCGCCGCAATGCAGCAGCTCGCCGATAAGCCGGGCGTGCACATTTACAACCTCGGCGCGGGCGTAGGCAGTAGCGTGCTGGACGTGGTAAACGCCTTCAGCAAGGCGTGCGGCAAACCGGTTAATTACCACTTTGCCCCACGTCGCGATGGCGACCTACCCGCCTACTGGGCGGATGCGACTAAAGCCGACCAGGAGCTGAACTGGCGTGTGACGCGCTCATTACAGGAGATGGCGGATGACACCTGGCGCTGGCAGTCCCGTCATCCTCAAGGTTATCCCGATTAAAGGAAGTCAGATGGAAAAGTTTAACCCCGTGGATCATCCGCATCGCCGTTATAACCCGCTGACCGGTCAATGGATCCTGGTTTCACCGCATCGCGCCAAGCGCCCCTGGCAAGGGGCGCAGGAAACGCCTGCGAAACAGATGCTGCCGCAGCACGATCCCGATTGTTTTCTCTGCCCAGGCAATACGCGCGTGACCGGGGATAAAAACCCGCAGTATACCGGCACGTATGTGTTCACTAACGATTTCGCCGCGCTGATGACCGACACGCCGGACGCGCCGGAAAGCGCCGATCCGCTGATGCGTCTTGAGAGCGCGCGTGGCACCAGCCGCGTTATCTGTTTTTCGCCAGATCACAGCAAAACGTTGCCGGAGCTGACGGTGCCTGCGCTGGAAGAAGTCGTGCAAACCTGGCAGACGCAAACCGCTGAACTCGGAGAGACATACCCGTGGGTGCAGGTGTTTGAAAACAAAGGCGCGGCGATGGGCTGCTCCAACCCGCACCCGCATGGTCAGATTTGGGCCAACAGTTTTCTGCCTAATGAAGCCGAGCGTGAAGATCGTCTGCAGCGCGAGTATTTCGAGCAGCACGGCGCGCCGATGCTGGTTGACTACGCGCAGCGCGAACTGGCCGACGGCAGCCGCACTGTAGTGGAAACAGAGCACTGGCTGGCAGTGGTGCCGTACTGGGCTGCATGGCCGTTTGAGACACTGCTGCTGCCGAAGACACACATTCTGCGCATGACCGATCTTACCGACGCACAGCGCAGCTGCCTTGCGCTCGCGCTGAAAAAACTGACCAGCCGCTACGATAACCTGTTCCAGACCTCTTTCCCCTATTCGATGGGCTGGCACGGTGCGCCGTTTAACGGCGAAGAAAACTCGCACTGGCAGTTACACGCCCACTTCTACCCGCCGCTGCTGCGCAGCGCCACGGTACGTAAGTTTATGGTGGGATATGAAATGCTGGCGGAAACCCAGCGTGATTTAACTGCCGAGCAGGCGGCTGAGCGTCTGCGCGCCGTCAGCGACGTCCATTTTCGCGAATCCGGAGAATAATAATGAGCCTGAAAGAGAAGACACAATCCCTGTTTGCCGACGCGTTCGGCTACCCTGCCACCACCCATATTCAGGCGCCGGGCCGCGTTAACCTTATCGGCGAGCATACCGATTACAATGACGGCTTCGTGCTGCCCTGCGCGATTGATTATCAGACGGTCATTAGCTGCGCGAAACGCGACGACCGCCGCGTGCGCGTGATTGCCGCCGATTACGATAACGAAACCGACGAGTTCTCTCTTGATGAGCCGATCCTGACGCACAACAGCCAGCAGTGGTCTAACTATGTGCGCGGCGTGGTGAAACACCTGCAGCAGCGCGATAGTAGCTTTGGCGGTGCCGACCTGGTAATCAGCGGCAACGTGCCGCAGGGCGCGGGGTTAAGCTCTTCAGCATCGCTGGAAGTGGCTGTTGGCACCGTATTCCGCCATCTCTATCATCTTTCGCTCGACGGCGCACAGATTGCGCTAAATGGTCAGGAAGCGGAAAACCAGTTTGTCGGCTGTAACTGCGGCATCATGGATCAGCTGATTTCCGCACTGGGCAAAAAAGATCATGCGTTGCTGATCGACTGTCGCAGCCTCGGCACCAAAGCCGTCCCGATGCCGCAGGGCGTCGCGGTGGTGATTATCAATAGTAACTTCAAACGCACCCTGGTCGGCAGCGAGTACAACACCCGCCGCGAGCAGTGCGAAACCGGCGCGCGTTTCTTTACGCAAAAAGCGCTGCGCGATGTGAGTCTGGATCAGTTTAATGCCGTGGCCTATGAGCTTGATCCGGTGGTTGCTAAACGTGTACGCCACGTGCTGACCGAAAACGCCCGCACGGTAGAAGCGGCGGATGCGCTGGCTAAAGGCGATCTCACTCGTATGGGGCAACTGATGGCCGCCTCTCATGCCTCTATGCGTGACGACTTTGAAATTACCGTTCCGCAGATCGATACTCTGGTAGAGATTGTGAAATCGGTCATCGGTGAAAAAGGCGGCGTGCGTATGACGGGCGGCGGCTTCGGCGGTTGCGTCGTGGCGCTGGTGCCGGAAGCTATCGTCCCGGAAGTAAAAGCCGCCGTCGAAGCGCAGTACGAAGCGCGCACCGGTATTAAAGAAACGTTCTACGTGTGCAAACCTTCAGAAGGAGCAGGGCTGTGCTAAAAGAGACCCCGCAACTGGCCCCGGATGGGCTGCCGTATCGTATCTCCACCTTGCGCAACGCCGCAGGGATGGTGGTCACCGTCATGGACTGGGGCGCGACGCTGCTGTCGGCCCGCGTCCCGATGAAAGACGCAAGCGTTCGTGAAACGCTGCTGGGCTGTCCAAGCCCGGAAATCTGGCTTGAGCAAACCGCGTTTCTCGGCGCGTCAGTAGGCCGTTACGCCAACCGCATCGCGCAGTCGCGCTTCACGCTGGACGGCGAAACGTATTCACTGACGCCAAGCCAGGGCGAGAATCAGCTGCATGGCGGGCCGGAGGGCTTTGATAAACGCCGCTGGCGCATTGTGCGCCAGAACGAACAGGAAGTGCTTTATACGCTGGATTCGCAGGATGGTGATCAGGGTTATCCGGGTGAACTGCGCGCCACCGCGCACTTCCGTCTGACGGAAGATAATCGCATCAGTATTGAATACCGCGCCCGCGTGGATAAGCCCTGCCCGGTTAACCTGACGAACCACGCCTATTTCAACCTCGACGGCGAGCAGAACGACGTGCGCGATCATCGCCTGCAACTGTTCGCCGACCAATATTTACCGGTTGATGAGCAAGGCATTCCACGCGAAGGACTGGCGGGCGTCGCGGGTACCGGGTTTGATTTCCGCGAACCGAAGAAAATCGCTCAGGATTTCTTAAAAGACGACGGTCAGAAACGGGTGAAGGGTTACGATCACGCCTGGCTGCTGGAGGCGAAAGGCGACCTGAACCAACCCGCAGCGCACGTCTGGTCGAGCGATGAAAAGCTCAAAATGACGGTCTATACGACTGCGCCTGCGCTGCAATTCTATTCCGGTAACTATCTGGAAGGTACGCCCGCCCGCGAACAGGGCACCTACAGCGCCTGGCAAGGGCTGGCGCTGGAGAGCGAATTCCTGCCGGACAGCCCGAATCACCCGGAATGGCCGCAACCGGATTGCATTTTGCGTCCGGACCAGGAATACCAGAGCATCACGCAGTATCACTTTATTCCTCAGTGACATTTCAGCCCTCTTCACAAAGAGGGCTTTTTTTTCGCCATTTTGCTGTAATTCCCGCCAGTTACTGACAAAAAAATCACGACCGATTCACAACCGCCTTACACTGAGCCGCTATTTTCGCTATGTTAAAGGTTTAGCGTTGCCGCTGGCTTCATCACGGCAATATAATGATAACTGTTATCATTCATCAGGCTTATGAAGGAGTAATACTATGGCTGTTACTAAGCTGGTTCTGGTTCGTCACGGTGAAAGCCAGTGGAACAACGAAAACCGCTTTACCGGTTGGTACGATGTTGATCTGTCCGAGAAAGGCGTGAGCGAAGCTAAAGCGGCTGGCAAACTGCTGAAAGATGAAGGCTACAGCTTCGATTTTGCTTATACCTCCGTGCTGAAACGTGCCATCCATACGCTGTGGAACATCCTGGATGGGCTGGATCAGGCCTGGCTGCCGGTTGAAAAATCCTGGAAACTGAACGAGCGTCATTACGGTGCGCTGCAGGGCCTGAACAAAGCGGAAACCGCTGAGAAATATGGCGATGATCAGGTGAAACAGTGGCGTCGTGGTTTTGCGGTGACTCCGCCTGCGCTGACCAAAGACGATGAGCGTTTCCCGGGCCATGATCCGCGTTATGCGAAACTGACCGAGCAGGAACTGCCGCTGACCGAAAGCCTGGCGCTGACCATCGATCGCGTTATTCCTTACTGGAATGAAACCATTCTGCCGCGCCTGAAAAGCGGCGAGCGCGTAATTATTGCCGCTCACGGTAACTCACTGCGTGCGCTGGTGAAATATCTGGACAACATGAGCGAAGAAGAGATCCTCGAACTGAACATCCCGACCGGCGTACCGCTGGTCTATGAGTTTGACGAGAACTTCAAACCGATTAAGCACTACTATCTGGGTAACGCTGACGAGATCGCAGCCAAAGCGGCAGCGGTAGCGAACCAGGGTAAAGCGAAGTAATTCGCAACCTTAAACGTGCGAAAGGCGTGGTGAGAACCACGCCTTTTTTATTGGCATTGCGTTGAGACAGGCGGACGGCAGATAACGCTGCGCCGACCTGCTCTAAAAAGACGGCTTTACGAAAGCGAGGAGGCTTTCTTTATGCCGGAGGGCTATTGCGCTGCGCAAACTCAACCGCGACGCGCTTTTACCGCGTCGGCAAGCTGGCGCAATATCGCGTCGGTATCTTCCCAGCCGATGCAAGCGTCGGTCACGCTCTTGCCATACACCAGCGGTTCGCCGCTCTCAAGGCTCTGATTACCTTCCACCAGATGGCTTTCAATCATTACACCCATAATGGCGCGTTCGCCGCCGGCGATTTGCCCGCAGACATCGGCACCCACCTCCATCTGCTTTTTAAACTGCTTGCTGGAGTTGGCATGACTGAAATCGATCATTACCTGCGGCTTAAGGCCAGCTTTCTCAAGCCCGGTTTTAACCTCGGCCACATGCGCTGCGCTGTAATTCGGTTCTTTACCGCCGCGCAGGATGATATGGCAGTCGCCATTGCCGCTGGTATTGACGATAGCTGAGTGGCCCCACTTGGTGACTGACAAGAAGCAATGCGGCGCGCTGGCGGCGTTGATGGCGTCGATAGCGACTTTGATTGTACCGTCAGTGCCATTTTTGAAACCGACCGGGCAAGACAGCCCGGAAGCCAGCTCGCGGTGCACCTGAGATTCTGTTGTGCGTGCGCCGATGGCACCCCAGCTCATTAAATCAGCCATATATTGCGGGGTTATCATATCGAGGAATTCGCCTGCGGCCGGCAGACCGGTGTCGTTAATTTCCAGCAGCAGCTTACGCGCGATACGCAGGCCATCGTTGATCTGGAAACTGTTATCCATGTGAGGATCGTTAATCAGCCCCTTCCAGCCCACCGTCGTGCGCGGCTTTTCAAAATAAACGCGCATAACAATTTCCAGCTCGTTCTTCAGCGCTTTACGCAGCGGCAGCAGACGAGACGCATACTCTTTCGCCGCAACAGGATCGTGAATGGAGCATGGACCAATCACCACCAGCAGACGATCGTCATCACCCTGCAGGATCTGATGAATGGCCTGACGCGCCGCAGAAACGGTCTCAGCAGCTTGTTCGGTAGCGGGGAATTTTTCCAGGAGTGCGACAGGCGGGAGTAATTCGTTGATACCTTCGATACGTAAATCGTCGTTCTGATAAGTCATGATAGTTCCAGGAGGCCCTACAGTTTTGTTGTAATGCAATCCCTTCAATCTATCTTGTCATGCTATGAGTGTAAACACGCATTTACACTTCGCACGGAAAATTCCTGGAAGTTAACTTAAAAACGCCAGAAAGTAGCGTAAAGCGAGATCCAGACTACACTTTTTAACTGTTAGCACTCTGTTTTATACATTTTACCGAATCACGTACTGCCTTTTGGCGATGATGTGGTTTTTTCGACCGCAACACACACGCTGATCAACTTTTTCGCAGTGCACTGTTGGAAGAAGTTATCCAGCAATAACGACCAGAACAGGAGCATGATTATGACACTGAACAAACTGACCTCACTCTTTCTGACCGCCACTCTGACTCTGGCCAGCGGCGCGGCGCTTGCCGCCGATTCAGGCTCTTCTACCAGCGGCGGCGATACTGGTTCTGCTAACGCCGCAGCCAGCGCAGGCCAGGTAGCGCCTGACGCAAAAGAAAACATCGCACCGAATGGCGTTGATAACAGCAATATCAATACCTCTGGCACCAATTCCGCCAATAGCGGCGTGAATACCGGCACGGGCACCTCTGCAGGCACCACGTCTGGTACGGCTCACAGCACCAGCGGTGAAATGGGGGCGACCGGGAGCAGCACTTCCGGCAACACCAACGGCGTTCAGTGTACTGGCGACGCCTGCCCGAGCACTTCTGGCAGCACCTCCCAGTAATCGCATTTAATGCGTGAACACCAAAGGAGAGCTTCGGCTCTCCTTTATTTTTGTTATTGTGTAAGGGCGCGGTTGCCGCGCATTTGAATGAACCGATAATCACAACAAATATTCTGAGCGACGTACGCCATGGCCCATTCCCATTCCCATACACACGACTCCCACGCTCCTTCGCCTGACTCCAACAGTAAACGCCTGCTGACCGCCTTTTTGATAACCGCCGCGTTTATGGTGCTGGAAATCGTCGGCGGGTTGCTTTCAGGCTCGCTCGCGTTGCTCGCTGACGCAGGCCATATGTTTACTGACGCCGCCGCGCTGATGGTCGCACTGATGGCGGTACGCTTCGCGCGTCGCGCACCGAGTGCGCGCCATACGTTTGGGCTGCTGCGCCTGACTACCCTTGCCGCGTTTGTAAATGCACTGGCGCTACTGGTCATCACCGTGATTATCGTCTGGGAGGCTATCGCGCGTTTTATTACGCCTGAGCCTGTCGCGGGCGGTGCTATGCTCGGGGTAGCCGTTGCCGGGTTAGTCGCCAATCTGTTGTCATTCTGGATTTTGCACCGCGGGAGTGATGAGAAAAATATGAACGTGCGCGCCGCGGCGCTGCATGTGCTTGGCGATTTGCTGGGGTCGGTCGGGGCGATCCTCGCCGCCGTGGTGATCCTCTGGACTGGCTGGACGCCGATTGACCCGATTCTCTCCATCCTGGTGTCGTGTCTGGTGCTGCGAAGCGCCTGGCGCCTGCTTCAGGAAAGTATGAATGAACTACTGGAAGGTGCGCCCCGCGCGGTGGATGTGGACCAGCTTCGTCGCAGACTTTTGCGTGAAATTCCGGAGGCGCGTGACGTGCATCATGTCCATGCCTGGCTGGTCGGTGAAAAACCGGTGATGACCTTGCATGTTCAGGTCATCCCGCCACGCGATCACGATGCCCTACTGGCGAGCATTCACGACTATCTGAAACAGCACTATGACATCGCGCATGCAACGGTACAGCTTGAGTATCAACCCTGTCGCGGTAAAGACTGCGATTTAAATGCCGCAGGCGCGTCTGTGCACGCCCACGGCCATACGCATTAATATGCCAGCGCGTGCGAGCCACGCTCGCGCGCTGCTTTGATCCACATCCGACTGCCGTTCAGTGCGATAAAGGTCAGGATGAGATATTCGAGCGACATGGCATACACGCCCTGACGAGCAAAAATCACGACGCTAATCACGTTAATGATGACCCACAGCAGCCAGTTTTCGACATACTTACGCGTCATCAGGATCATCGCCACGACAGACAGTACGGTCATGCAGGAATCCCAGAACGGGAAAGCGTCCGGTTGCAGTTGAGGGGCTGTAACGTTAAGCCCGACGGCCTGCATCACCTGCACCGCAATACGCGTCAGGAAGGCGAATACCGGGTCAATCCAGAGCGTCATCAACCCAATCGCCACAACGCAGACCGCGAGCCAGCCCAACGCTTTAGCACGCGGTAGCCAGCGGATCTGTAGCGCCGCCTGGTTGTCGTTGCTCTGACGCGACCAGGCGTACCAGCCGTAAATATTCGCGGCGAAGAAAAAAACCTGTAACAACAAACTCGCATAAAGCTGGATCTGGAAGAAAATAATCGCAAACAGCGTGACGTTTATCAGGCCAAACGCGTAATTCGTTATCTTTTCAAGGCTCGCAAGCCAGATGCACAAGAGCCCTGCGAGCGTGCCCACAGCTTCAATCCAGGAAAGTGAATACCCGCCTTCACCAAGCGGAATGTGTACCAGAATGTTTTGTACGCTGAAAAAATCCATATTATCCCCGAAGCGTAATGTCCTTACGCGTTGCCCTTAACAGAAAGACGAAGTGTAGCCGCAAAATCAAGCATGCGGTTAAGCGGCGTTAACGCGCGCTCCCGGAGGCTTGTGTCGACATGAATCTCATGTGCCGCTCCGCCATATTCCAGCGCCTCTGCGATGGCCTGAAGGCCATTCATCGCCATCCACGGGCAATGCGCGCAACTGCGACACGTAGCGCCCTCCCCTGCGGTCGGGGCTTCAATAAGTGTCTTTTCCGGGCACGCCTGCTGCATTTTGTAAAAGATGCCGCGATCGGTCGCCACGATGAGCGTCTGCTGCGGCAGGGTTTTAGCCGCGTTAATCAACTGGCTGGTAGACCCGACCGCATCCGCCATATCTACAATTGCCTGCGGTGACTCCGGATGGACCAGCACGGCGGCGTCAGGATAGAGTGCTTTCATGCGATCCAGGGCCTGCGTTTTGAACTCATCATGCACAATACAGGCGCCCTGCCAGCAAAGGACATCCGCGCCCGTTTGTTTTTGCACATAACGCCCCAGATGCCGGTCTGGTGCCCAGATAATTTTTTCACCAAGGCTGTCCAGGTGTTCAATAAGCTCAACGGCGATGCTTGAGGTCACAACCCAGTCAGCCCGCGCTTTTACCGCGGCTGACGTGTTGGCATAAACCACAACGGTGCGATCCGGATGGCTGTCACAAAACGCGGCAAAGGCCTCTTCAGGGCAGCCGAGATCGAGCGAGCACTCCGCCTGAAGGGTGGGCATCAGGATAGTTTTTTCAGGGCTCAGGATTTTGGCCGTTTCCCCCATAAAGCGCACCCCCGCGACCAGCAGCGTAGTGGCGGAATGATTCGCACCAAAGCGTGCCATCTCTAAGGAGTCAGAAATACAGCCACCGGTTTCTTCTGCCAGGGCCTGGATTTCAGGGTCGGTATAATAGTGGGCGACCATTACCGCGTTGCGTTCTTTGAGAAGACGTTTGATTTTTTCGCGGTAGAAAGCTTTCTCCTCTAAGGCCAATGGAGCAGGCTTCGGTGGGAAAGGGTAAATTGCGGCTTCAGGATCGAACATTACACTCATTTGCGCCATCTCGTTTTTTACACTGAACCAAAGCCGCGTTACTTAGCCTATGATAGCCACCTGGCAGCTTTATTTGTTTTATATGCTAAACAAGATAGCGGATTGTCTGAGAAAAGTCACAGGAAATACGCGAGGTGAAAGTCGGGACAATGCGTCTTAGGAATTGACAGGAAAAGCAGTAACAACCATGCGCGTGCGGCGTTGAGATTTGACGCGAGTTGAGTGTATCAGGCTAAAAGCAAAAAGGCGCCTTTAGGGCGCCTTTTTACACTGGTGGGTCGTGCAGGATTCGAACCTGCGACCAATTGATTAAAAGTCAACTGCTCTACCAACTGAGCTAACGACCCCTTGCGGGTTACTGCTTTCTTTCTGAACAGACGTTGCTTCACAACGTTATCTTTGATGATTTACCAGGATATCCGCGTAATACGGTGGTGGGTCGTGCAGGATTCGAACCTGCGACCAATTGATTAAAAGTCAACTGCTCTACCAACTGAGCTAACGACCCGCTCTGGTGTATCTTAAAGATTAATTCTCGGCACCAACGAAACGTTGGTGGGTCGTGCAGGATTCGAACCTGCGACCAATTGATTAAAAGTCAACTGCTCTACCAACTGAGCTAACGACCCGAGTGGTGGGTGATGACGGGATCGAACCGCCGACCCCCTCCTTGTAAGGGAGGTGCTCTCCCAGCTGAGCTAATCACCCAATACTGCGCTGGATTACTGCTGTATTTCGTCGTGGTGGGTCGTGCAGGATTCGAACCTGCGACCAATTGATTAAAAGTCAACTGCTCTACCAACTGAGCTAACGACCCACATTTTTGGCACCGCGGGTTTGTTTCGTATCCCGTGGCAACGGCGGCATATATTACTGATTTAAGATTCTGACGCAACAAAAATTTCGAAGCAGATCACTTAACTGCTTACGTTTCATGCGGCAAGACCAGAAATAATACGTCTTCTGGTCAAGCCGCAAGCATTACATCGCATTCAGGCGTTTTTGTGCCTGCTTTGCACCCTCGGTGCCGGGGTATTTGGTAATAACCTGCTGATAAACGGCCTTCGCTTTTGCGGTGTCGCCTTTATCCTGCATGATGACGCCAACCTTATACATCGCATCCGCCGCTTTCGGTGATTTAGGATAGTTCTTCACCACCGAAGCAAAGTAATACGCCGCGTCATCTTTCTTACCTTTGTTGTAATTCAGTTGGCCAAGCCAGTAATTGGCATTCGGCTGGTAAGTAGAATCAGGGTATTGCTTGATGAAATTAGAAAACGCAGTGATGGCCTCATCCTGACGGGATTTATCCTGCACCAGCGCGATCGCTGCGTTGTAATCGGTATTAGCATCACCGCTTTGCGCGGGTGCGCTGGCAGCGGGTGCGGAGGCACCTGCGTCAGGCGTGGCTTGCGCCGCACCATTTTGCGCCTGATCGCCCCCTTGCGCCGCAGCAGCTCCGCCGTTGCCATTACTCAGACTGTCTATCTGCAGCAAAATTTGCTTTTGACGTTCGACGATCTGATTGAGCTGATATTGATTTTCCTGAATTTGACCGCGCAGGGTATCAATATCGGCCTGGTTATCGGAGAGCTGTTGCTGAAGCTGGGTTAATAGCTGACTGTGAGCGTTAGAAATACGCTCGAGTTGAACGACACGGTCTTCGACCGAGCCTGAGCCGACATCACTGATTGGCGCCTGGGCATTAGCGGCCCAGGGGGCCGCTACGCCAACCAGTAACGACAGACTCAACAGGTGATGTCTGAAGTTACTGATCATGCAATTCTCTTAGTAAACCAGTACGGCGCGACGGTTTTTGGCATATGCCGCTTCGTCGTGACCCAGTACTGCAGGTTTTTCTTTACCGTAAGAAACGATGGAGATCTGGTCAGCAGAAACGCCTTTACCCTGCAGGTACATTTTCACTGCGTTAGCACGACGCTCACCGAGGGAGATGTTGTACTCCGGGGTACCGCGCTCATCCGCATGACCTTCAACGGTCACTTTGTAAGACGGGTTGCTACGCAGGAAGTTAGCGTGAGCATCCAGCATCGCAGCGAAATCAGAACGGATGTCGTACTTGTCCAGATCGAAGTAAACGATGTTGTTCTGCTGCAGCTGCTGCATCTGCAGACGCGCTTGCTCTTCAGAAGACATGTTGCCGCCGTTGCCGTTCATACCAGTGCCGGCACCCAGCATGCCTTCGCCGCTCTGGTCATTGCTGGCGTTCTTGTTAGAAGAACACGCCGCGATTGCCATTACAGGCAGAGCGATCATCAGCCCTTTCAGCACTTTGTTCAGTTGCATTTCTTTGATTCCTTTAGTAATCAATTAATTATTATTACAGATACGGCGACCAGGCAGGCGATTTCACCTGACCATCAGTTGCCGGAAGACGCGCTTTGAAACGCCCATCTGTAGAAACCAGGTTCAGCACGGATCCCATCCCCTGAGAAGAGCTGTAGATAACCATAGTGCCGTTAGGTGCCAGACTTGGCGTTTCATCCAGGAACGTTGACGACAGCGTCTGTACGCCACCCGTTACCAGATCCAGTTTAGCGATGTTCTGAGCGCCGCTGTTGGAGCTCACCATCACCATAAATTTACCGTCGGAGCTGATATCAGCATCCTGATTCTGAGAACCTTCCCAGGTCACACGCTGCGGTGCGCCACCGTTAATGTTCACTTTATAAACCTGCGGACGACCCGCCTGGTCAGAGGTATAAGCCAGCGTCTGGCTGTCCGGATACCAGGTCGGTTCAGTGTTGTTGCTGCGACCATCAGTCACCTGGCGGATCTGGCCGGAGCCGATATCCATCACGTACAGGTTCAGGCTACCGGTTTTAGAGAGTGCGAAGGCAAGCTTGCTGCCATCCGGCGAAAACGCCGGTGCGCCGTTGTGACGCGGGAAGGATGCAACCTGACGCACAGCGCCATTAGCCAGCGTCTGAATCACCAGCGCAGAGCGACCGCTCTCGAAGGTCACGTACGCGAGTTTGCTGCCATCAGGCGACCAGGCCGGAGACATCAGCGGCTGTGGTGAGCGATGAACCACAAACTGGTTGTAACCATCATAATCAGACACGCGCAATTCATACGGGAACTGGCCGCCATTTGTCTGGACCACATAAGCGATGCGGGTACGGAAGGCGCCTTTAATACCAGTCAGCTTCTCGAATACTTCATCACTCGCGGTATGACCGGCATAACGCAGCCATTGTTTGTTCACTTTATAGGAGTTTTGCGCAAGTACGGTACCCGGCGCCCCCCCGGTATCCACCAGCTGATACGCAACGGTGTAGCTGCCATCGCCATTCGGTGTGACCTGCCCTACCACCACGGCGTCAATGCCGAGCGCAGACCAGGCCGCAGGCTGAACTTCCTGTGCGGAAGCGGGCTGTTGCGGCAGACGGGAGCGATCGAGCGGGTTAAATTTACCGCTGTTGCGCAGATCCGCCGCCACGATGCCGCCGATATCTTCAGGCGCAGCACCCGGGCCCGCCCACTGGAACGGCACCACACCAATCGGACGCGCAGAATCAACCCCCTGGGTTATCTCAATGCGTACTTCTGCGTGCAGCACAGCGGCCCACAGCATAAGAAAACTAAATGCTAAACGTAATGCCTGCTTCATCATATCTCCCTTATCTGGACTCAGAGCCCACGATAATTTAGCAGAATGTTAACAAACTCAAAGATAGACAACCACATTGCACGCCGGCTTAAACCGGACAGTGAAGCCCGGTTTTACCGGAAATCACTGAGGTTTGAAAAGCAACGGCGCGTTTTTAAAGACCTCATAAACAGCCTGGCTTGGCGGTTTAGGAATCTTAGCCTGTCGTGCAGCGGAAATCGCTGCCTGACAAAGCGCAGGATCACCGCCTTCCGACTGGATATCCAGCAGTAAACCGTCCGGCCCAAGTTTAATACGCAGCGTACAGGTTTTACCCGAATACGATGACGCATCGTAGAACTTACTTTCAATAGCTGCCTTTATCTGCGAAGCATAGCCGTTGATTTCAGCGCCGCTGGCACCGTTGTTCTTACTATTACCACTCCCCGCCGGCGCTGCATTACTCCCCTTCGCCCCGCCGCCGGTTTTCGGCGCATTCTTACCTGAGCTGAGATCGCCAAGCAGATCGTCGACGCCTTCAGCCGTAGCCGCTTTTTCCGCAGCGGCTTTTGCGGCAGCGGCTTTCTTCGCGGCAGCTTTTTCAGCAGCGGCTTTCTTGTCAGCAGCCGCTTTCTCCGCCGCAGCTTTGTCTGCTGCTGCTTTTTTCTCAGCAGCTGCTTTTTCTGCGGCGGCTGCTTTTTCTGCCGCTGCTTTTTCTGCCGCCGCTTTTTCAGCAGCGGCTTTCTTCGCAGCTTCAGCGGCCGCTTTTTTCTCCGCGTCCTGCTGCGCTTTCTTCGCAGCGTCAGCGGCGGCTTTTTTCTCGGCCTCTTCTTGCGCTTTCTTCGCAGCAGCTGCAGCTTTAGCCGCTTCCTCCTGCGCTTTTTTCTGCGCGTCAGCGGCAGCTTTCTTCGCGGCTTCTTCAGCGGCTTTTGCCTGAGCATCAGCTTTCGCTTTGGCGTCTGCCGCCGCTTTTGCTGCCGCTTCTTCTGCCTGTTTTTGTTGCTCTTGCGCGCGTTTCGCGGCCTCTTCAGCCTGTTTCTGCTGCTCCGCCTGCTGCTGCGCTTTTTCCTGCGCCTCAAGACGTTCCTGCTCAAGCTTTTTCAGGCGTTCCTGTTCAGCGGCCTGCTTTTCGCGCAGTTCTTCCGCTTGCTGCAGCGCTTGTTTTTCGCGCTGCTCAGCGGCTTGTTTCGCACTGGCTTGTTGCTGTTGCTGGCGGTTGTATTGCTGTACCACCGCACCCGGATCGACCATGACGGCGTCAATAGCCGATCCGCCACCGCCGCCTGCCGCATCTTCATTGATATGCTCGTCGAACGAGCTCCAGATCAGCAGCGCAATCAGCACCAGGTGCAGCACCACTGAAATGATGATCGCGCGCTTCAGCTTATCGTTTTGTTCGGTTGCCTTTGCCACTCTCGGTTTCCAAAACTTGTAGCCCTGTCAGGCGGGTGGATCAGATAGGCTGCGTCATTAAGCCGACAGATTTCACGCCTGCCTGATGCAACAGGTTCAGCGCTTTGATTATCTCGTCGTAAGGAACATCTTTGGCGCCACCGATTAAAAAGACCGTTTTCGGGTTTTCCTGCAGGCGACGTTGCGCTTCGGCCACGATTTGCTCTGCAGGCAATTGATCCATACGGTCTTTCTCTACCACCACGCTGTACTGACCCACACCGGAGACTTCGATAATCACCGGCGGGTTGTCATTGCTGCTGACGGTCTGGGAATCCGTGGCGTCCGGTAAATCCACTTCCACGCTCTGCGTGATGATGGGTGCCGTCGCCATAAAAATCAGCAGCAGCACCAGCAACACGTCAAGCAGCGGAACGATGTTGATTTCAGATTTCAGATCACGACGACCACGTCCACGTGTTCTGGCCATGACTTACCCCTTGTTGCTTTCGCTGGTGCTGGTGCTGAAAGCCTGACGATGCAGGATAGCCGTGAACTCTTCCATAAAGTTGTCATAATTCAGCTCCAGCTTGTTCACGCGCTGGTTCAGACGGTTGTACGCCATAACCGCAGGGATCGCGGCGAACAGACCAATCGCGGTCGCGATAAGCGCTTCGGCAATACCCGGCGCAACCATCTGCAATGTCGCCTGTTTCACCGCGCCAAGCGCGATGAAGGCATGCATGATCCCCCAAACCGTACCGAAAAGCCCGATATATGGACTGATGGAACCCACCGTGCCGAGGAAAGGAATATGCGTTTCCAGGCTTTCAAGCTCGCGATTCATCGAAATGCGCATGGCGCGTGACGCCCCTTCGACAACCGCTTCCGGCGCATGGCTGTTAGCGCGATGCAGACGGGCAAACTCTTTAAAACCGGCGTAAAAGATCTGCTCGGATCCGGAGAGGTTTTCACGACGGCCCTGGCTTTCCTGATACAGGCGAGACAACTCAATACCCGACCAGAATTTATCTTCAAAGGCTTCCGCTTCACGAGACGCCGCATTAAGGATGCGCGTTCGTTGAATGATGATGGCCCAGGACGCGATTGAAAAACCAATCAAAATCAACATGATAAGTTTGACCAGAAGACTTGCCTTCAGGAACAAATCAAGGATATTCATGTCAGTCACTGCTTGAACTCCGCGACAATAGACTTGGGAAGCGCACGAGGCTTCATTAAGAGTGGATCAACGCAAACAATCAGCACCTCAGCTTCATTAAGGAGCTGGTTATCTGCGTTAACAATCCGTTGCCTGAACACCATGGAGGTGCCACGCAGCGTGGTAATTTCGGTCTGGACTTCGAGCATATCGTCGAGTCGGGCAGGCGCAAGATATTCAAGCGACATCCTGCGAACCACAAAGGCTACTCGCTCCGCCAGTAAATCCTGCTGGTTAAAGTGGTGGTGGCGCAGCATCTCTGTGCGTGCTCTTTCATAAAAGGCGACGTAACTGGCGTGATAAACCACACCACCGGCGTCGGTGTCTTCGTAATAGACACGAACCGGCCATCGAAACAGCGTTGTGCTCACTCTACATCCCGGTAATGCAAATAAACGCTGCTACTATACGCAAGTGAATGTGGGTTTGGAATGGGGAGAAGTAAACGGAGAGTAAATATTTATGGGCCCCGAAAAGCCCATAGAAAGTCAGGCGAAACCTTGTTCAGGCAAAGAAAAAAAGCAGTCCGGCGAGCATCACCAGATCCGCAATCAGCGGACAGAAAATACCCTGCCAGTGCACCGCGCGAGGACGGAACCCCACACCGTGAATCACCCCAGCGCAAACCGCCCACATCAGGAACAATCCCTGCCAGACTTCAAGGCCGCTGGTCTTCGCCGCGAAGCGCGACGGGTCCCAGAACATGCAGCCCGCCAGCACCAGCGCCATGATCAAGGAAAGAGCCCTTAACGGGCTCTTATCCATTAGCGCATAAAGCGCGGTGATGAGGCGTTTCATCACGACTCGACTTTACCGGCTTTGGTCGCTTCGACATGCTCAAGCGCCAGCGCGGTGATAATCCCGAAAGCACAGGCAAGAAGCGTTCCGAGAATCCAGGCGAAATACCACATAGTCAGCTCCTTATCAGTACAGAGAATGCGTGTTGCTTTCGATATGCTCTTTGGTGATGCGACCGTACATTTTCCAGTAACACCAGGTGGTGTAGAGCAGAATAAGCGGTACAAACACCGCAGCGACATAGGTCATTACGGTCAGCGTGAGCTGGCTTGAGGTCGCGTCCCACATCGTCAGGCTGGCGTTCAGCATTGTGCTGGACGGCATGATGAATGGGAACATCGCGATACCCGCAGTCAGAATCACGCACGCGAGCGTCAGTGAAGAGAACACGAACGCCCAGGCGCCTTTCTCCAGACGCGACGCCAGCACCGTCAGCAGCGGCAGTACTACGCCCAGGGCCGGGATAGCCCACAGCGCAGGCATATTATTAAAGTTAGTCAACCAGGCCCCTGCCTGACGAATCACTTCTTTATTCATCGGGTTAGACGCTGCACGCGGGTCGATAGCGGATGTCACCACATAACCGTCGATGCCATACATCACCCAGACGCCTGCCAGTATGAAGCAGACCATCATTACCAGCGCGGAGATCTGCGCGGTAGCGCGAGAGCGCAGGTGCAGCTCACCTGTGGTACGCATCTGCAGGTAGGTTGCCCCCTGGGTCAGGATCATCGATACGCTTACTACGCCTGCCAGCAGACCAAACGGGTTCAGCAGCTGGAAGAAGTTGCCGGTGTAGAACATGGCCTGGTATTTATCGAAGTGGAACGGTACGCCTTGCAACAGGTTGCCGAACGCCACGCCAATCACCAGCGGCGGCACAAAGCTGCCTGCAAAAACACCCCAGTCCCACATGTTGCGCCAGCGCATATCTTCAATCTTAGAGCGGTAATCAAAGCCCACAGGACGGAAGAACAGCGATGCCAGTACCAGAATCATTGCTACATAAAAACCAGAGAACGCCATGGCGTATACCAGCGGCCAGGCAGCGAAGAGCGCGCCGCCTGCGGTGATTAGCCATACCTGGTTGCCGTCCCAGTGCGGCGCGATGGCGTTGATCATCACGCGGCGCTCGGTATCGGTGCGTCCCAGAATGCGGGTCAGCATGCCGACCCCCATATCAAAGCCATCCGTGACCGCAAAACCGATCAGCAGAATGCCAACCAGCAGCCACCAGACCAAACGTAATACTTCATAATCAAACATTTTACGTCTCCTCGCTTAGCGTGCCGGCTGAGAAGTCACAGTGGACTGCTCAAAGTGATAGCGACCCGTTTTCAGGCTGCTCGGCCCCAGGCGGGCGAATTTGAACATCAGGAACATTTCCGCCACCAGGAAGAGCGTGTACAGGCCACAGATCAGCACCATCGAGAAGATGATCTCGCTCACCGGCAGGTTAGAGTGCGCAACGGCGGTCGGTAGTACCTCACCGATAGCCCACGGCTGACGGCCATATTCCGCAACGAACCAGCCTGCTTCCACAGCAATCCAAGGCAGCGGGATACCGTAAAACGCCGCGCGCAGGAGCCATTTCTTGTCGCCGATACGGTTACGAATCACCGACCAGAAAGACGCACCGATAATCAGCAGCATCAGCACGCCACACAGCACCATGATGCGGAAAGAGAAGTACAGCGGCGCCACGCTCGGAATAGAATCCTGCGTTGCTTTCTGGATCTGCGCTTCGGTCGCACCCGCAACGTTATCGGTATAACGTTTCAGTAGCAGGCCATAGCCAAGGTCTTTTTTCACGCTGTTAAATTCATCGCGTACGGCCTGATCGGTCGTGCCGGAACGGAGCTGCTCCAGGAGGGCATACGCTTTCATCCCGTTACGGATGCGCGCTTCATGCTGTACCAGCAGATCTTTAAGACCAATTACCGGCGTATCCACAGAGCGGGTCGCGATAATGCCGAGGGCGTAAGGGATCTGAATCGCGAAGCGGTTTTCCTGGCCTTTCTGATCAGGAATACCGAACAGCGTAAACGCGGCGGGTGCCGGTTGGGTTTCCCACTCGGCTTCGATAGCTGCCAGTTTCGTTTTCTGTACGTCGCCCATTTCGTAACCGGATTCATCACCCAGCACGATGACAGAGAGCACCGCCGCCATGCCGAAGCTCGCCGCGATAGCAAAAGAGCGTTTAGCGAAGGCGAAATCACGGCCTTTAAGCATGTACCACGCGCTGATGCCCAGAATGAACATCGCGCCGGTGCAGTAACCTGCTGCCACAGTGTGAACGAATTTCACCTGAGCTACCGGGTTCAGCACCAGCTCGGAGAAGCTCACCATCTCCATGCGCATGGTTTCGAAATTGAAATCAGAAGCGATTGGGTTCTGCATCCAGCCGTTCGCGACCAGGATCCACAGTGCGGAGAGGTTGGAGCCGAGTGCGACAAGCCAGGTAACGGTCATGTGCTGCACTTTGCTCAGACGATCCCAGCCGAAGAAGAACAGGCCGACAAAGGTCGATTCAAGGAAGAACGCCATCAGGCCTTCGATAGCCAGCGGGGCACCGAAGATATCGCCTACATAGTGTGAATAGTATGACCAGTTAGTCCCGAACTGGAACTCCATGGTCAAGCCGGTCGCCACGCCCAGTGCGAAGTTGATACCAAACAACTTGCCCCAGAACTTGGTCATGTCTTTATAGATTTGTTTACCAGAGAGGACGTAGACCGTTTCCATAATGGCCAGCAAAAACGCCATACCGAGCGTCAGTGGCACAAAAAGGAAATGGTACATCGCGGTCAAGGCAAACTGTAAGCGCGACAGTTCGACTATATCTAACATCTTGACTCCTTGCTCCTCGCATGAAGACTTCGAGCGTGGCCCTTATAAAAGGCGCCACAACGCATGCCCCAATACTAATGACATTTGCTCCCGATAGCCGTCGCTTAAATCACTGCGTGTATTTGTGAAAAAGTAATGGCGAAAGGTTACAAATAAGTTAAAAGAAATCCAAATTGATTCGGCAAATATTTTACGCTGCAATCCCGGGATAATAAACAGATTTGCAGATACTCATATTTGCGTTTTTCGACGGCGATCAATTTATACCTAAATCGCCGCTTCGACACCAGATTGATCGACCGCAATTTAGCGCTTTCTCACGCTTTTTTTCAACTGAAAAAGTTTGATTAAAATCAGTTTCTGTACCCATTGTTAATTATGTTTCACCCCGAACGGGTTAAGTAAAAATAATGTTAACGATAAGTATTTTTTTAACGTATCGCGGGTTATAAAAGAGAAACAACTAATAAACCGACGTTATTTTAGTAAATTCTCACACGAGATATTAATCACACTTTCTTGTTAATATCGGCAGCAAAAAGAAATTCATTAGATCAGAAAATATCTTTTTATTTCACAATTCATTTACTAATTAACGGTAGTTTTTTAAAAGTTTATTTTTAAATGAAAAATGTCTATCTCCGCTCCACCCTTTATCAACTCCGCAAGGGCAATGCGCACCGCATCAGGCGGGCTGACAGCACCGATGGCAGCACACCCGGCTTGCAGTGTGTGTATGCTCAGACCATGCCTTCAGCGCGCCATAACGCGCGCTGAAGGCGTTATGCGACACCCTCTGCACCACGCGCCGGTACGCCCTGCCCTTTCGCAGGCAAAAAAAAGGCTACCCTCGCGGGTAGCCAACCATGTCGAATCTTATTATCAGGTGGTTTTACCTCGCACCCACGAGGAGAGACGTTTACTTCAGAATCGTTTTCAGCGCGTCGCCGATGTCAGCCAGGCTGCGTACGGTCTTCACACCTGCGGCTTCCAGCGCGGCGAACTTCTCGTCTGCCGTGCCTTTACCACCTGCGATAATGGCGCCTGCGTGGCCCATACGTTTGCCTTTCGGCGCGGTAACGCCCGCGATGTAGCCCACTACCGGCTTGGTGACGTGATCTTTAATGTACGCTGCCGCTTCCTCTTCCGCGCTACCGCCGATTTCGCCGATCATGACAATCGCCTCGGTCTGCGGATCTTCCTGGAACAGCTTCAGGATATCGATGAAGTTAGAGCCCGGGATTGGGTCACCACCAATGCCAACGCAGGTAGACTGACCAAAACCGTAGTCGGTGGTCTGCTTAACCGCTTCATACGTCAGGGTGCCGGAGCGGGAAACAATACCCACGCGGCCCGGCTGATGAATGTGGCCCGGCATGATGCCAATTTTGCACTCGCCGGGGGTGATAACACCCGGGCAGTTCGGGCCAATCATACGCACGCCGGCTTCATCCAGCTTCACTTTTACGGTCAGCATATCCAGTGTCGGGATACCTTCCGTAATGGTGATGATGAGCTTAATGCCTGCGTCGATCGCTTCCAGAATAGAGTCTTTGCAGAACGGTGCCGGTACATAGATAACGGACGCGGTCGCGCCAGTCGCTTCGACGGCTTCACGCACGGTATTAAACACCGGCAGGCCGAGATGCGTGGTGCCACCTTTGCCAGGCGTCACGCCGCCGACCATCTGGGTGCCGTAAGCAATCGCCTGTTCGGAGTGGAATGTCCCCTGGCTGCCGGTAAAGCCCTGGCAGATAACTTTGGTGTTTTTATCAATCAGAATGGACATTATTTCCCCTCCACAGCAGCAACAACCTGCTGAGCTGCATCCGTCAGACTTTTCGCTGCAATAATATTCAGGCCGCTGTCGGCCAGCTTCTTCGCGCCCAGTTCAGCATTGTTGCCTTCCAGACGCACAACGACCGGCACATTCACGCCGACTTCCGCGACCGCGCCGATGATGCCATCGGCAATCAGGTCGCAGCGCACGATGCCGCCGAAAATGTTAACCAGCACAGCTTTCACTTTGTCGTCAGACAGAATGATTTTAAACGCTTCGGTTACGCGCTCTTTGGTCGCGCCACCGCCTACGTCCAGGAAGTTCGCCGGCTCGCCACCGTGAAGTTTCACGATGTCCATGGTGCCCATTGCAAGGCCTGCGCCGTTCACCATGCAACCGATGTTGCCATCCAGCGCCACGTAGTTCAGTTCCCACTGTGCCGCCTGCGCTTCACGCGGGTCTTCCTGAGACTGATCGCGCATTTCGCGCAGATCCGGCTGGCGGAACAAGGCGTTGCCGTCCGCGCCCAGTTTGCCGTCGAGGCAGATAAGATCGCCCTGAGAGGTGATAACCAGCGGGTTAATTTCGATAAGCGCCAGATCGCGCTCCAGGAAAATGGTCGCCAGGCCCATAAAGACTTTAGTGAACTGCTGGATAAGCTTCCCTTCCAGGCCCAGTTTAAAGGCCAGCTCGCGTCCCTGATACGGCATCGGGCCGGTCAGCGGATCGATAGAGACTTTGTGGATCAGGTGCGGGGTTTCTTCCGCCACTTTTTCAATTTCCACACCGCCTTCGGTAGAGGCCATAAACACCACACGACGCGTGCCACGGTCAACCACCGCGCCGAGGTAAAGTTCTTTAGCGATATCGGTTGCCGCTTCCACCAGAATCTGGTTGACCGGCTGGCCGTTCGCGTCGGTTTGATAGGTCACGAGGCGTTTGCCGAGCCAGTGTTCGGCAAAGGCGCGAATCTCTTCTTTGCTCTTAACGACTTTTACACCGCCCGCTTTACCGCGGCCGCCAGCGTGAACCTGGCATTTCACCACCCAGGGGCCGGAGCCAATTTTAGAGGCGGCTTCTTCTGCTTCACGCGGAGTTGAGCAGGCATAACCCACCGGCGTCGGCAGGCCTGATCTGGCAAACAGCTGTTTCGCCTGATATTCGTGTAAGTTCATCTCTTCAGTCCATCAAGAAAAAGCGTATTCACGCTCGGAGTTCGAAATTGCCGCGCCTCGCGGCGCGACCATAAACACTACCTGAGGGCGGCCGGACCGCCCTTCTGAAACTACACGTCCAGCAGCAGACGAGTCGGATCTTCCAGCAACTCTTTAATGGTCACCAGGAAACCTACCGATTCACGGCCATCGATCAGACGGTGATCGTAGGAAAGCGCCAGGTACATCATCGGCAGGATTTCAACCTTGCCGTCCACCGCCATCGGGCGATCTTTAATGGCATGCATGCCAAGGATCGCGCTCTGCGGCGGGTTGATGATTGGCGTGGACATCAGCGAGCCGAAAACGCCGCCGTTGGTAATGGTGAAGTTACCGCCAGTCAGGTCTTCCACGGTCAGTTTGCCGTCACGGCCTTTCACGGCCAGCTCTTTGATTTTCTTCTCAATGTCAGCCATGCCCAGCACGTCAACATCGCGCAGAACCGGGGTCACCAGGCCACGCGGCGTTGAAACCGCCATGCTGACGTCGAAATAGTTGTGATACACCACGTCGTCGCCGTCGATAGACGCGTTCACTTCCGGGAAGCGTTTCAGTGCTTCCACGACCGCTTTAACGTAGAAAGACATGAAGCCCAGACGGATACCGTGACGTTTTTCGAAGGCATCGCCGTACTGCTTACGCAGATCCATGATCGGCTTCATGTTCACTTCGTTAAACGTGGTCAGCATCGCGGTGGAGTTTTTCGCTTCCAGCAGACGCTCAGCAACGCGCTTACGCAGGCGGGTCATCGGCACGCGTTTTTCACTGCGACCGCCAAGCTGCGGCTGCGGCGCAGCGGCAGCTTGTTCCGGCGCTTTCGGGGCGTCGCTGCTGTTCGCTTTCGCCAGATGTTTTTCTACATCTTCGCGCGTCAAACGTCCGCCCACACCGGTGCCTTTAATGGCACTGGCTTCCAGATTGTGCTCGGCGAGCAAGCGGCGGATAGCCGGGCTCAGCGCGTCGTTATTTTGTTCTTCCAGAGAAGCCTGCTGGCGCTGCGCCGGGGTAGACTCTTTCGCTTCCGATTTGGCGCTGCTTTCTTTGCCCGCGCTATTGCCTTCGCGCAGACGGCCCAGGATCTGGCGAGACGTAACGGTGCTGCCTTCGTCTTCCAGTACTGCATCCAGAACGCCGTCAGCCGACGCCGGTACTTCCAGTACCACTTTGTCAGTTTCGATTTCTACCAGCACTTCATCGCGTTTTACCGCATCGCCCGGCTTTTTGTGCCAGGTAGCCACGGTTGCGTCAGCAACGGATTCAGGCAGGTCGGGAACAAGAATATCTACGCTACTCATTATTTATCCTTTAATTAATTGACGTTCAGCGCGTCATTAACCAGATCTTGCTGCTGTTTCTGGTGAACGGACATATACCCTACCGCAGGCGAGGCGGAGGCCGGGCGGCCTGCATAACGTAATGCAGAACCAAACGGAATCACTTCACGAAGGTGATGCTGGCTGCAATACCAGGCGCCCTGGTTCAGCGGCTCTTCCTGGCACCAGACGAAATCATGCACGTGTCCGAACGGTTTCAGCGCTTCCTGCACCGCGTGATGCGGGAACGGATAGAGCTGTTCGATACGGACAATCGCCACATCCTTCTGATCATTCTTACGACGCTGTTCCAGCAAATCGTAGTACACCTTGCCGGAGCACAGCACGACGCGTTTCACGCCTTGCGGATCCAGTTCGTCGACTTCACCGATAGCAGGCAGGAACGCGCCATTCGCCAGTTCATCAAGCGTAGACACTGCCAGCGGATGGCGCAGCAACGACTTCGGTGACATGACCACCAGCGGGCGACGCATACCACGCAGCGCCTGACGACGCAGCATGTGGTACACCTGCGCCGGCGTTGACGGCACGCACACCTGCATATTCTGCTCAGCGCACAGTTGCAGATAACGCTCCAGACGCGCGGAGGAGTGCTCCGGACCCTGGCCTTCGTAGCCGTGCGGCAGCAGCATCACCAGACCGCACATACGGCCCCATTTCTGCTCGCCAGAGCTGATGAACTGGTCGATAACGACCTGCGCGCCGTTGGCGAAGTCGCCGAATTGCGCTTCCCAGATGGTCAGCGTGCGCGGTTCCGCGGTGGCATAGCCATATTCAAACGCCAGGACGGCTTCTTCAGAAAGTACGGAGTCCCAGACTTTGAACGGACCCTGGCCGTTATGCACATGCTGCAGCGGTACCCACGTCGACCCATTGGCCTGGTTATGAACCACAGCGTGACGGTGGAAGAAGGTGCCGCGTCCGGTATCTTCACCGGACAGACGCACCGGAATACCTTCATCGACTAGCGTCGCGTAGGCCAGCGTTTCCGCGCCGCCCCAGTCGAACGGTTTCTCGCCGTTCGCCATCAACTGACGGTCGCCGTAGATTTTCGCTACGCGCGACTGCATTTCGATACCTTCCGGCACGGTGCTGATACGCTTCGCCAGTTCCTGCAGACGCTTCATCTCAACTTTGTTCGGGTAGCTTTCATCCCACTCGTGGTTGAGATACGGCGACCAGGTAAAGGAGTGCATGTTCATCGGACGCCACTCTTTCACCACGCATTCGCCGGCATCCAGCGCGTCGCGGTAAAGGTTGACCATTTCGGTCGCGTCTTCGAGTTTCGCGACACCGTCCTGCTCCAGCTTGTCAGCATAGAGTTTACGCGGCGTCGGGTGCTTTTTGATTTTCTGGTACATCAGCGGCTGGGTTGCGCTCGGCTCGTCGGCTTCGTTATGGCCGTGACGGCGGTAGCACACCAGGTCGATAAAGACGTCGCGTTTAAACGTGTTGCGGAAATCGAGCGCCAGACGCGTGACAAACGCCACCGCCTCCGGGTCATCGGCATTCACGTGGAAAATCGGCGCCATCACCATCTTGCCGATGTCGGTGCAATACGGGGTAGAACGGGCGTCCAGCGGGTTCGAGGTCGTAAAGCCGACCTGGTTGTTAATCACGATACGTACCGTACCGCCGACTTCGTAGCCGCGCGCTTTGGACATGTTCAGGGTTTCCTGAACCACGCCTTGCCCGGCAACCGCCGCATCGCCGTGAATGGTGATCGGCAGGACTTTGTTGCTGCTCGGCTCGTCCAGACGATCCAGACGCGCGCGCACAGACCCCATGACCACAGGGCTGACGATTTCCAGGTGCGACGGGTTAAACGCCAGCGCCAGGTGCACCAGGCCGCCTTCGGTTTCGATATCCGAAGAGAAGCCCATGTGATATTTCACGTCGCCCGTGCCGAGATGTTCTTTATGCTTGCCCGCAAACTCATCGAAGAGATCCTGCGGCTTTTTACCGAGGACGTTGATCAGAACATTAAGACGACCGCGGTGCGCCATACCCAGCACCACTTCGCGCGTGCCGCTCTTACCGGCATGGCGAATCATCTCTTTGAGCATCGGGATCAACGCATCGCCGCCTTCCAGCGAGAAGCGTTTTGCGCCAGGGAATTTCGCGCCCAGATAGCGCTCCAGCCCTTCCGCTGCGGTCAGCTCACTTAAGAAGCGTTTTTTCTCATCCACGCTAAAACCGGCGTGGCCCGTGACCGATTCGATACGCTGCTGGATCCAGCGCTTCTCTTCCGTCGAGGTGATGTGCATGTATTCCGCACCGATAGAGCCGCAGTACGTCTGCTTAAGCGCCTCGATGAGATCGCCGAGCTTCATGGTGTCTTTGCCGAGCGCGAAAGAGCCTACGTTAAAGGTTTCCTGGAGATCGGCTTCGGTCAGATCGTGGAACGCAGGGTCCAGATCCGCGACATACTCCTGCTGCCACAGCCCGAGCGGATCAAGATTCGCGTGCTGGTGGCCACGGAAGCGATAGGCGTTGATAAGCTGCAGGACTTTAACCTGCTTCGCATTCGTGTCAGGGTCGGAAATCGAGGAAGAGTAACGTGAGGCATCCTTCGCCAGACGACGGAAATAATCACGCGTTTTTGAATGGAATTGATCCGGTTTCGCGCCGGTGCCAGGCAGTTGCTGGAACATAGAGCGCCAGTGGGCGTCCACTGAATCAGGATCGGTTAAGAAGTCTTCATAGAGCTGTTCTATCCAGCTCTGGTTAGAGCCAGAGAGGTAAGAAGAGTCCAGCCAGGCTTTCATTGCGCCGTTCTGCATCGTGATCCCTTAAGCATGTCTGCTTATTTCGCCGTAGAAACTACCACGTACAGCGTTGTACGTGCCGGGGTTCACCTGCGAGCTCTTATCGTATCCGGGCCCGCGAAGGAACCTTTAAAAACAGCCTGTAACTCTCGCTTTTCTGGCTGCGACGGCGTTGCGTCTTTCTCTCACCCCAGTCACATAGTTCACTATGCTCCTGGGGACTCGTTCAGCCGCGCCTTGTCTCGCTCAGAAAATCTCGGTTACCTATTCTCTGTGGCAGTTTTTAAAGGTTTCCTGCTTTTCCCTCTCCCCTCCAGGAGAGGGCTATTTTGGTGTAGGGCGGGTAAGCGTATGCGCACCCGCCACTACCACAACGCTTGCTTACGCGCTGCGCTGCAACAACATCGACTTAATATGGCCGATGGCGCGCGTCGGGTTTAACCCTTTCGGACAAACGCTCACGCAGTTCATGATGCTATGGCAGCGGAATACGCTGAACGCATCACTCAGGCCGTCGAGACGCTCATTGGTTTCGGTATCGCGGCTGTCTATCAAGAAACGATACGCGGCCAGCAGACCTGCCGGGCCAATGAACTTGTCGGGGTTCCACCAGAATGATGGGCACGACGTAGAGCAGCAGGCGCACAGAATGCACTCATACAGCCCGTCGAGCTTCTCGCGCTGCTCCGGCATTTGTAAATGTTCGCGTGCCGGCGGATTATGCCCATTATTCAACAGGTAAGGCTTAATCTTCTCATATTGGGCGTAGAACTGCCCCATGTCCACTACGAGGTCGCGGATAACTGGCAGGCCTGGCAGCGGGCGAATCACAATCTTCTGCTTACCCGCGCCTAAATTCGACACAGGCGTAATACAGGCCAGACCGTTCTTCCCGTTCATGTTCAGACCATCAGAGCCGCAAACGCCTTCGCGGCAGGAGCGGCGGAAAGAGAGGCTCGGGTCCTTCTCTTTCAGCAACATCAGCGCGTCGAGCAGCATCATGTCGCGCCCTTCTTCCTGCTCCAGGGTGTAATCCTGCATACGCGGCGCGTCGTCGACATCCGGGTTATAGCGATAAATGGAAAACTCGAGTTTCATCACATTGCTCCGCTCTTAATAAGTACGCACTTTCGGCGGGAAAGCTGGGCGCAGCTTAGGCTGCATATTCACTTCGCGACGCGTCATGCTCTCTGTTTGCGGCAAGTAAAGGCTGTGGCACAGCCAGTTTTCGTCGTCACGATCCGGATAGTCGAAGCGGCTGTGCGCGCCGCGGCTCTCGGTACGGAAGTTCGCCGATACGGCCGTGGCGTAAGCGGTCTCCATCAGGTTATCCAGCTCCAGGCACTCAACGCGCTGGGTGTTGAACTCGCTGGAGGTATCATCCAGACGCGCGTTTTTCAGACGCTCGCGGATGCCTTTCAGTTGCTCAAGCCCTTTCGCCATCGCGTCGCCTTCGCGGAACACCGAGAAGTTATGCTGCATACATTCCTGCAGTGCCTTGCGGATAGCCACCGGATCTTCACCATCACGGTTATTGTTCCAGCGGTTGAGGCGCTCAAGCGAGAACTCCACATCAGAATCGCTGGCGTCGCGCAGCGCGCCCTGTTCCGCAATGGATTCCTGTAAATGCAGCCCTGCCGCACGGCCAAACACTACCAGGTCAAGCAGCGAGTTGCCGCCCAGACGGTTGGCGCCGTGGACCGACACACAGGCGATTTCGCCAACGGCGAACAGCCCCGGGATCACCACATCTTCGCCCTGCGCATTCACGGTCAGCGCCTGGCCGGTCACTTTGGTCGGAATACCGCCCATCATGTAGTGACAGGTTGGGATAACCGGGATCGGCTCTTTGACCGGATCGACGTGCGCGAAGGTCCGGGAGAGTTCAAGAATGCCCGGCAGGCGGGATTCCAGCACCTCTTTACCCAGATGGTCGAGTTTAAGCTTAGCGTGCGGACCCCACGGGCCGTCACAGCCGCGGCCTTCACGAATTTCGATCATGATAGAGCGTGCCACAACGTCGCGGCCCGCCAGATCTTTCGCGTTCGGCGCGTAGCGTTCCATGAAACGCTCGCCATGTTTGTTCAGCAGGTAACCGCCTTCACCGCGGCACCCTTCAGTGACCAGCACGCCCGCGCCGGCGATGCCGGTTGGGTGGAACTGCCACATTTCCATATCCTGCACCGGCACACCGGCGCGCAGCGCCATGCCGACACCGTCGCCGGTGTTAATGTGGGCGTTGGTGGTGGACTGATAAATACGGCCTGCGCCGCCGGTTGCCAGCACGGTTGCGCGGGCTTTGAAGTAGACCACTTCACCGGTTTCGATGCACAGCGCCGTACACCCGACAACCGCGCCGTCCTGGTTTTTCACCAGATCCAGCGCATACCACTCGGAGAAAATGGTGGTGTGGTTCTTCAGGTTCTGCTGATAAAGCGTATGCAGCAGCGCATGACCGGTACGGTCTGCCGCCGCCGCGGTGCGCGCCGCCTGCTCGCCGCCGAAGTTTTTCGACTGGCCGCCGAACGGGCGCTGGTAAATACGGCCGTCGTCAAGACGGGAGAACGGCAACCCCATATGTTCCAGCTCAAGAATCGCTTCCGGGCCGGTTTTACACATATATTCAATCGCGTCCTGGTCGCCGATGTAGTCGGAACCTTTTACCGTGTCATACATATGCCATTCCCAGTTATCTTCATGGGAATTGCCAAGCGCAACGGTAATACCACCCTGGGCGGATACGGTGTGAGAACGGGTCGGGAACACTTTAGAGAGCAGCGCGCAGGTCTGCCCGCTCTGGGAAATTTGCAGCGCCGCGCGCATACCTGCGCCGCCTGCGCCAATAACAACGGCATCAAATTCTCTGACTGGCAAATTCATTTACACACCCCACACCACAACAAATCCATAAATCACGTAAACCACCAGGGCGACGACAATCGCCAGCTGCAAAAAGAGGCGCAGCGCCAGATGTTTTACGTAGTCGGTCAGTACCTGCCACATGCCGATCCAGGTATGCACCAGAATCGAAACCAGGGTCAGCAGGGTGAACACTTTCGTGAAGGTGGAGGCGAAGAAACCTGTCCAGACTTCAAAGGTCAGGTCGCCGTTCATCGCAAAGAAGCCGATCATATAGATGATATACAGCGTCATTACGATGGAGGTGGCGCGCACCAGGATGAAGTCATGTACGCCGTTGCGTCCTAATGCGGAGGCGTTGCTTACCATACGAGGACTCCTGCGAGAATTGAAAGCACGACAGTGAGAATAAAAGCGAACTTAGCGGAGCGTTGGCCTGCTGCGAAGGTTTCTTCAAGATAGCCGAAATCCATCAACATGTGGCGAACGCCGCCAACAACGTGGTAAGCCAGCGCTGTCAGAATGCCCCACATAATGAATTTAGCGAAGAAGCTGTCCATAACGGAGGACGCGGTCAGAAAGCCTTCTTGAGACGAGAGAGACAGCCCTAACAACCAAAGCAGAATGCCGACAGCGACAAAGGTAATCACGCCGGAAACGCGGTGGAGGATAGAAGCGATCGCGGTGACAGGAAACCGGATCGTTGTCAGATCCAGGTTGACAGGTCGTTGTTTATTCACCTTTTTTATCATGAATGCGCCCACATGCTGTTCTTATTGTGTCCTTCCTCCGGTCTGCAGGCGGGTCAAGCAGCGTCATCTTTCTATAACTCCGCGTCATGCAAAATCACCGCTTCCAAAGGCTGCATAACGCGTTACTACGCTGGGTGGCTCGCGGTTGCAAGGTGTTCCGGAGACCTGGCGGCAGTATAGGATGTTCACAATATCATTACAATTAACCTACAAATTCTTTGGCCGCTTTTGGTCGGAACAGTGACCAGGATCACGATAACAACATTATTTTAATTTTTAATCATCTGATTTGACAAATGTTAAACAAATTAGTTACAAACATCACCAGGAAATGCTTATAATTCGCAAAAGTTATGGGGTCATACTTTCACCTGAGAATAAGTTATGTAACAGTGTGCCGGTATTGACCGCAGTAATTTAGCCAGGTATTAGTGATAATCAGGTTTGACAAATACTGACGGCTAACACCCTGATTTACTGTTGTTTCACCCAGGTTTGAATGGTTGCCTGCAAGCCGCCCATCGCTCTGTACCCTGGTTTCCCCTCTGAAACAGAGCTGCGCGCCACACAACAAACTGGCAACGTTCCCCCTGCTGGCTGGAGGTAAATCGGCGGTTAACCGTCGCAAGCAACAGGCGCTAAGGAGACCGTAAATGGCTGATAAAAAAGCAAACCTAACCTACAACGGTGATGGTGCTATCGAACTGGATGTGCTTAAAGGCACGCTCGGTCAGGATGTAATCGATATCCGTAGTCTTGGTTCTAAAGGTGTATTCACGTTTGACCCCGGCTTTACTTCCACCGCATCCTGCGAGTCCAAAATCACCTTTATTGATGGTGACGAAGGTATCCTGCTGCACCGCGGTTTCCCTATCGATCAGTTAGCCACCGAGTCCAACTATCTCGAAGTGTGCTACATCCTGCTCTACGGCGAAAAGCCGACCCAGGAGCAGTACGACGAATTCAGAACCACCGTCACTCGCCATACGATGATCCATGAGCAGATCACGCGTCTGTTCCACGGTTTTCGTCGCGACTCCCACCCGATGGCGGTGCTGTGCGGCGTGACCGGCGCGCTGGCGGCGTTCTACCATGATTCGCTGGACGTGAATAACCCACGTCACCGTGAGATTGCAGCTTTCCGCCTGCTCTCCAAAATGCCGACTGTGGCGGCGATGTGTTACAAATATTCGATCGGCCAGCCGTTTGTTTATCCGCGTAACGATCTCTCTTACTCCGGCAACTTCCTGAATATGATGTTCTCCACCCCGTGCGAGCCTTATGAGGTGAACCCGGTTCTGGAGCGCGCGATGGATCGCATTCTGATCCTGCACGCCGATCATGAGCAGAACGCTTCCACTTCTACCGTGCGTACCGCAGGCTCCTCTGGTGCGAACCCGTTTGCATGCATCGCGGCCGGTATCGCCTCCCTGTGGGGACCGGCACACGGCGGCGCGAACGAAGCTGCACTGAAAATGCTGGAAGAGATCAGCTCCGTTGAGCACATTCCGGAATTCGTACGTCGCGCGAAAGACAAAAATGACTCTTTCCGTCTGATGGGCTTTGGTCACCGTGTTTACAAAAACTATGACCCGCGCGCCACCGTAATGCGTGAAACCTGCCACGAAGTACTGAAAGAGCTGGGCACCAAAGACGATCTGCTGGAAGTCGCTATGGAGCTGGAAAACATCGCGCTCAACGACCCGTACTTCATTGAGAAGAAACTCTACCCGAACGTGGATTTCTACTCCGGTATCATTCTGAAAGCGATGGGCATTCCGTCTTCAATGTTCACCGTAATCTTCGCCATGGCGCGTACCGTGGGCTGGATTGCGCACTGGAACGAAATGCACAGCGAAGGTATGAAAATCGCGCGTCCGCGTCAGCTCTACACCGGCTACGAGCAGCGTGATTTCAAATCAGATGTCTCGTCGCGCTAATTCACGCTGCGGATAATCTGAAAAACGCGCCTGCGGGCGCGTTTTTTTATGGGTTTTCGCCGCGGGCGCGTTTCGCGTATCCGCCCGACAATCACGCTTAACGTATGCCGGCTTGTAAAGGGGAAACGGCGCGCCTCCCTATTCCTGACACCCCGGACACCAGTAAAACGGCCGCGACGAGAGCGTGGTCTTCTCAATAATGTCGCCACAGCGTCGGCATTTTTTCCCGGCGCGGTGAAACACCTCGAAGCGAAACAGCGCGCCGTGGTGTTTATTCTCATCCACTCTGCCGCGCGTCTGGTAAGAAAGCCGTGGAATATCAAGGCAGGCGCGGGCCAGCGCGTCGAGCTGTGTCTCATTGAGTTCAGCGGCTTTATGGCGCGGCGCAAGCTTTGCCTGCCAGAGGATCTCCACCCGCAGGTAATTCCCAAGCCCGGCGAGAAACGCCTGATCCAGCAGCAAGCCGCTAAATTGTCGGCGATGAAACCGCGGGCTTAACAAGCGTTCTTTCACCTGATCCACGGTCAGCGACATATCCAGCACGTCAGGCCCGACGCGCTGTAAAAAGGGGTGCGCCGCCACGCCGCTTTCGTCCAGCATTTCTATCTCCGAGGCGCTGTAGAGCAGCACGGCGGCCTCTTCCGTTTCCAGCCGCACACGCAGGCTTCGCGTGGTCTGCGGCGTTTCGCCCGCCTTCACCACACGCCAGACGCCATACAACTGGTTATGGCTGTAGAGCGTAAGTCCCCCGGTAAAATGCGTCAGCAGCGCTTTGCCCCGGGTTTCGAAGCGCTCGACCCGCTCGCCCAGCAATACCGCCTCAAAGGGTTTTAATTCAGGAAAAGCAAACCAGACGTGGGTCAGCGGTTTGCCCGCTACCGCCTCTTCAAGCGTGTCCGCCGCGCGGCGGATCTCCGGTCCTTCCGGCATCGTTCATCCTTTTGGTCACTAAAGGGTTATGACTAAAAGATAAACTGTAGCAGCCTGCCGGGGGAGAAAAAGACAACCGCCGCAAAAAAGCGGCGGCTAAAGCGTTTATTCCAGTGCCAGCAACGCAAAGCTCGCAAGCCAGTGTCCGCCACTGTAATGGCTGCCGACAACGTGCTCTACGCTTGCCGCGAGATGGCGCTTAACCGCCTCGCGAAGCGCGGTCTGCGCAGGGTGCGCCTCCGGGAGCGCGGCGGCAATATGCTTCATACACCAGGCGCGGCTTAAATTAAGCCCATCGAGGTGCGCGATTTTCGGGTCGGCGCGATCGCTTACCACCGCCGGGTTCATCAGCGGGGCAATGTGGCCGATATCCGGTAAAAACGCGTCAAACCACGCCGGGAAATCCTGCGCCGTTTTACTTACCAACAGCGCTTCGGTCAGCGCGCCGGAGAGATACTCATCGCCGCCCGGCTCATAATGCGCCGGGTAGGCCGTATCCGCCTGGTAAAAGCGTGTGGTCGCCTCAACGATCGCGGTTTCAAGCGTCGCGTCACCGAGCGCGCGCGCGTAATTCAGTCCGAGCGCCAGTGCAAACGCGGTGTTGTAATGTGTGCCGACGCGGATCGGATAGGTCAGTTTGCTAAGGTAATCGACCAGGCGCGCACGGATATCCTGGGTCAGCGGTGCCAGCGTGTCATGCCAGCGCGCCGCCTGCGGCAGTGAAGATTCTTTTAACTCCTGGGCGAGCGCCAGCAGCCAGCCATAACCATACGGACGCTCGAACGAGGCGCGAAACGGCGCGGTAAAATAGGCCAGTTCGCGCGCCACGTTGCCTTCGGTCATATGCTCGTCGAACAGCGCGATAATCTCGTCACGGCACGACAGTGTCGGATAAAGGCGCAGGCAGCGCAGCAGCAGCCAGTAACCGTGTACCGCAGAATGCCAGTCGAAGCAGCCGTAAAAAATCGGGTGCAGTTCGCGTGGCGGTAGCGCATCGGCACCCTCATTCATCAGATGCATAATGTGATTCGGGTACTCCTGGCGCAGATAGGTTAAGGGCATCCGGGCAAAGGCGTCAGCCTGGGTTTGCGTCAGTGTCATAACAGCTCCTTGTGGGGGCGACAGGCGCCGCGCTTAGCGAAACACGATGAAATACATCAGGAAAACGTTGACCACCAGCAGCGTCAGCGCCGTTGGGATCTGGATCTTTATCACCTGATACTTGTCTTTAAGTTCCAGCAGCGCGGCGGGAACAATATTGAAGTTGGCGGCCATGGGCGTCATCAGCGTGCCGCAATACCCGGCATACATGCCAATCGCCAGAAGCGGCGCCGGGTCGCCGTGGTGATGATTAATCAACAGCGGCAGCGCTATCCCGGCACTCAGCACCGGAAACGCCGCAAAGGCGTTACCCATGATCATGGTAAAGAGCGCCATGCCGACGCAGTAAATCACTACCAGCAGGAAGCGGTTTTCCGGGTCGACGAACAGGCTCACCACTTGCTGCACCGCGTGGCCAGTATTGGCGACAACAAACACGCCGCCCAGCATCGCCAGCATTTGCGGCAAAATTACCGCCCAGCCGATGGTATCCACCAGACGGCGCGACTGACGAATCGCGTGTAGCGGCGTTCCGCGTGTGAGCCACCAGCCCACCAGCAGCGCCGCGATACATGCCACGCACAGCGCGGCAAGGGTCAGCTGTTTTTGATCCAGCAGAAAAACGCCGCCCACCGACACGCCTTTTAAAAACAGCGTGCCGATGACCGTCACGACCGGAATAAGCAGCGCGGGCAGGAACAGCCAGTTGCGCAGGCGCTGTGATGAAGCTTCGCGTTCGGCTTCCGTGGACATCTTATAGTGCCCTTTGCCCACCAGCCCAAAGCCTGCCAGCAAAGCAATGACAATCACCGCGCCGCCAATAATGCGGTAGGCGAGCGAGCGGCCCAGTTCCTGCACCAGCAGATCGCCGAAAAGAAAAATGCCGCCAAACAAAAACCAGAACAGCGCGGTCGTGAAACGCTTCGGGTTGCCGCGATCGCGCAGCGTCATCACCACCAGCAGCATGACGACAAAGCCAATCAGGTAATAGACGCGGTTAATGGTCAATAACGTACTCATGGCGCGACCTCCTGCTTGCTTTGCTCTGCGCGCCAGGCCATGACCTCGCGACGAATACTGGCGTCAAGGCGCAGCAGACGCGCCATATGAATAATCAACGCCGCAAGGGCTGTCGGGATAGCCCACAGGCCGATATGCAGCGGCTCAATGCCCGCAATGCCGTTCTCTTTCAGGAAGGCGTCAATCAGCAGTACCGCGCCGAAGGCGATAAAAATATCTTCGCCGAAGAACACCGCGATGTTGTCGCAGGCGGCGGCGTGAGCTTTGATTTTGTCGCGAATGTGTTGCGGCAGTTCGCCATATTCATTAAGCGCCGCCCCTTCTGCCATCGGCGCCAGCAGCGGACGCACGGTCTGCGCGTGACCGCCAAGGGACATCAGCCCCAGCGCGGCGGTGCCTTCACGCACCACAAAATAGAGCATCAGAATACGCGCCGACGTCGCGCTGGCGATTTTCGCCACCCATGCCTGGGCGCGCTCTTTCAGGCCGTAATATTCCAGCAGACCGATAACCGGCAGGATCAGAATGAAGGTGGCGAGCGAGCGGCTGTTAACAAATTTTTCGCCAAAGGTTTCCAGCAGCATACCGAAATCCATGCCAACCGTAAGGCCGGTCGTTAACCCGGCGACCACGACGACCAGCAGCGGGTTGAAGCGCAGCGCAAAACCGATGACCACCACCGGGATCCCGATGAGCGGCAACAGGGAGGAACCGTCCATACATTGTTACCCTTTCCAAAGTGAGCGTTGCACGCCGAAGGCTGTTCTACTCCTTCGCTAAGGTTGCGAAGCGTGGGCATTGCGGCGAACGTTGTTGTGTTGGCAGGCGCGGTGAACGTGCAGAACCTGACCAAAAAGCTATATCTGAACGGTCACAACATGTAAACAATTTATCAATAAAATGTTTTTATTTTGTCGGTTAGGTTTTATAGTTTTTGCCAATACCCACAGGAGGGAAAGGGACGCGATGAGCCACAAAAAACCTGCTTTATCAAACGCTAATGACGATATCACTGACGGGCGCATCGTCTCGTCCCGACATCTGGTTTCCGAGCGCTGCGCCGAATTATCGGAGCTGGAATACGCGCTTATCATGACCAGCAACGCGTTTAACAAATGGATGGTGCGCTGCATGACGGCGGCAGGCGAGCCGGATATGGGCGCGTTTGACGTGTCGTTATTGCATCACGTCAACCACCGCAACCGTAAGAAAAAGCTCGCGGATATCTGCTTTGTACTCAACGTCGAAGACACGCACGTAGTGACCTATGCGCTAAAAAAGCTGGTGAAAGCGGGCTATGTGAGTAGTGAAAAGGTGGGTAAAGAGCTCTATTTCTTTACTACCGAGGAAGGAAAAGCGCTGTGTATGAAGTATCGCGACGTGCGCGAGACGTGCCTTATCGCGATTCAGGTCGAGAGCGGTATTCCGGGGGCGGCGATTGGAGAAACCGCGCAGTTACTGCGCACCATTGCCTCGCTCTACGACACCGCCGCGCGGGCGGCGGCATCGCTGTAACTCACGCGCAAACCTGAATCTGACGCGCGTCGAACGCCTCACGCAGGCGGCGCGCGAACGCCAGTGCATGGGCGCCGTCGCCGTGCAGGCAAACCGTCTGGGCATTGACGGTCGCCCACGCCCCGTCACGGCTGCGTACCCGCCCTTCCAGCACCATTGAGAGCGTGCGCGAGACTGCCTCGTCATCATCCTCAATCATCGCGCCCGGTTGGCTGCGCGGCACCAGCGACCCGTCTGCCAGGTAACCGCGATCGGCGAACACCTCTTCACGGGTAGACAACCCCAGACGCTCGCCGGCGGCAATCAACGCGCTGCCCGCGAGCCCCACCAGCAGCAGCGTTGGATCGAGATCTTTCACCGCGCGGGCGATAGCATCGGCCAGGGCTGCGTCTTTCGCTGCCTGGTTATAGAGCATGCCGTGCGGCTTTACGTGGGCGAGCCTTGCCCCTTCCGCGTGCGCGATGGCGGCCAGCGCGCCGATTTGATACAGCGTCTGGGCGTAAATGGTCTCTGGCGGCAAGTGCATCGCGGTGCGCCCGAAGTTCTCACGATCGGCAAATCCCGGATGCGCGCCGATAGCTACCCCGTGCGCCAGCGCGAGCCGCACACTTTCGCGCATGGTCACCGCATCGCCCGCATGAAAGCCGCAGGCGATATTGGCTGAGCTAATCAGCGGCATCAGCAGCGCGTCATTGCTGCAGCCTTCACCGAGATCGGCGTTCAGATCAATCTTCATCGTTAAGCCGCCATGCCAGTTGTTCAAGGTAACGCGCCCGCTCGGCGCGCGCCTGAAGCGCCTCTTCGATGGAGCACTGCACGAAGTGGATCGGTTCGCCGAGGCGCAGCTGCGCCAGGTTGTAACGGTCGGCGTCAATCACGCACGCGATGCGCGGATAGCCGCCGGTCGTCTGGGCGTCATTCATCAGCACAATCGGCTGACCGCCAGGCGGCACCTGCACCACACCGGGCAGCAAACCGTGCGAGAGCAAGTCACGCTCGGTGGTACGCTCCAGCACATGACCATGCAGACGGTAACCCATGCGGTTACTCTGGGGGCTGAGCTGCCACGGCGTGCGCCAGAACGCCTCTTTCGCCGCATGGCTGAATTCGTGATACTCCGGCCCCGGCAGCGCGCGAATGCGGTTGCCCCACAGCAGTTGTTTCACGCCGCGTGCCTCGCGAAAATGGCGGGGAGACGGATTAACCGGCAGCACGTCGCCGTCGCACAGCAGTCGCCCTTCGAACCCGCCGACACCCACTTTCACATCGGTGCTGCGCGAGCCCATTACCTCCGGCACGTCAAAGCCGCCCGCCAGCGCCAGATAGCTGCGCATACCGCGACGGGGCAGTTTAAGCGTGAGGCACTGCCCCGCGCGAGCCAGCAGCCGCCAGCCGGTCCAGACGGCGCGTCCGTCAAGCGTCGCGTCACAGCCCGCGCCGGTGAGCGCAAACCAGTGATCTTCAGTGAACTCCACGGTGCACTGGCCAAGGGTAATTTCCAGCGCCGCCGCATTCGGGTCGTTGCCCACGAGCAGATTCGCAATCTGCAATGACGGGCCATCCAGCGCACCGCACTGGCTCACCCCATACTGACGCAGCCCGAAACGGCCGCCGTCCTGAAGGGTGGCGTGCATGCCTGCACGAACGATCTTCAGCATACGCCCTCCTGTTGCGGCACAAAGCGCACGGTATCGCCGGGCGCGAGCAGGCCTGGCGGGCTTTTTTTCGGGTCGAACAGCGCGCGCGACGTGTGGCCGATAATCTGCCAGCCGCCCGGCGTCGGGAGTGGATAAATCCCCGTCTGGCTGCCGCCAATACCGACGGAGCCTGCGGGCACCAGAAGGCGCGGTTCGGCGCGCCGCGGGGTTGCCAGTTCCGGCGCAAGCCCGCCGAGATAAGGAAAACCTGGCTGAAAGCCGATGAAATAGACCACGTAATCGACCTGCGCGTGTTTCTCTACCACCTGCTTTTCACTAAGACCGGCGTGGCGCGCGACTTCCGCCAGATCGGGGCCGCCCTCTCCGCCATACACCACCGGAATTTCAATGCGCCGCGCCGCAGGAATTATCGCCTCGCTCTCTTCCCACCAGCGCTGTAGCCGCTCTATGGCGTCCAGCGCCATCGTGCCAGGCTCGCGCAGCATCACGGTAATGTTATTCATGCCGGGAATCACTTCCACTACGGCGGGCACCGCCTCCAGGCGCTGCACCAGCCCCCAGATACGCTGCTGGCTTTCAAGCGTCACGGGCGGTTCCAGCTCCAGCACCACGGCGCTTTCACCTAACAGATAACAACGGGCTCGCTGCACGTTTTCCTCTCTTGTGTTGATTAAGCCGGATTCGGAATATCGATAAAGGTCACATCCAGATCGGTGGTTTCGTTCAGCCATTCGCTAAGTGCGCGAATGCCGCCGCGCTCGGTGGCGTGGTGGCCTGCCGCGTAAAAATGCAGTGCCTGTTCGCGGGCAGAATGGATGGTCTGCTCGGACACTTCGCCTGTGATAAACGCATCGACGCCGAAACGCGCCGCGCTGTCGATAAAGCCCTGCCCTCCGCCGGTACACCAGGCGATGCGTTTCACAAGTTCGGGGCCGGTATCGCCGCACCACAGCGGACGACGTCCCAGACGCGCTTCCAGCCACGACGCGAACTCAGGGCCGGAGACCGCCATCGACAATTCGCCCCACGGCACCAGCGGTTCAATCTCGCCTTTTACCTCAATGCCCAGCAGTTGCGCCAGTTGAACGTTATTGCCAAGCTGCGGATGCGCATCAAGCGGCAGGTGCCAGCCGTAAAGGTTGATGTCGTGGGTGAGCAAAGTTTTCAGGCGGTTGCGCTTCATGCCGCGCACGACAGGCGATTCGCCTTTCCAGAAATAGCCGTGATGCACGATAACCGCATCCGCCTGCTGGCGCACCGCCTCATCCAGCAGCGCCTGGCTTGCGGTCACGCCGGTGATAATTTTGCGCACCTCATCGCGGCCTTCAACCTGCAGGCCATTCGGCGCGTAATCGCTGAACGTCGCGCTGTTGAGCTTGTCGTTAATCAGCTGTTCCAGTTCGGTATTTTTCATGCTTCGTCTCTCTTATTCCTTGCGCGCCGCTTCATACGCCGCGAGCGTCGCAACGCGGGCCTGTTTGTGGTCGACTATCGGCTTAGGGTAACGCAGCGCCGCGCCCTGCTTTTTCGCCCAGTCATGCGGCTCATGCACCGCCTTGCCGGGAATATGGCTCAGCTCCGGCACCCAGCGGCGAATAAAATCGCCGTCGGCGTCAAACCGCTGCCCCTGGGTGGTGGGGTTGAAGATGCGGAAATAGGGCGCAGCGTCGGTGCCCGTTGAGGCCGCCCATTGCCAGCCGCCGTTGTTCGCCGCAAAGTCGCCGTCAATCAGTTGCGACATAAAATAGCGTTCGCCGCGCCGCCAGTCGACCAGTAAGTCTTTGACCAGAAAGCTCGCGGTGATCATTCGCAGCCGGTTGTGCATCCATCCTGTCACCTTCATCTGGCGCATAGCGGCATCTACAATCGGATAGCCCGTGTTGCCCTCGCACCAAGCCTGAAAATGCGCGTCGTTTCGCTGCCATGCCACTCGCGCCGTCCAGTCGATAAACGGCTGATGGCGGCACAGGTGCGGCCAGGCGACGATAAGATGGCGGTAAAACTCACGCCAGATAAGCTCATTTAGCCACACCGCCCCGCTGCCGCCCTCAGCCGCGCGCGGGTGTTCGGTTAACAGACGGTGCAGACACTGACGCGGCGAAAGCACGCCGATGGCGAGATAAGGCGAAAGCAAACTGGTGCCGCGAATCGCCGGGAAATCGCGCTTTTCCGGGTAGTCGCCCGCCGCCGTCTGGCAAAAATCGCGCAGCCGTTTAAGCGCGGCCTCCTCGCCCGCCGGGAAGAGCATGGCGTCCGGCGTTTCACTTGGATAATCAAAGGGAGGAAGTGCTGCCACCTCGCTTAGCGCGCCGCCTGCGCGCGGTTTTGGCGCGCTGACACAGGGCGGCAGCCCCTCACCGAGGCGGCGTAAAAAGGCCCGGCTGTAAGGCGTAAAAACTTTATACATCTCGCCATTGCCGGTCACGACGCTACCGGGCGGCAGCATTACGCTGTCGTCAAACCCCTGGCAGGCGACGCGGCCTTCAAGCTGACGTTCAGCGAGCGCGTCACGCCGGGCTTCGTTCAGCTCGTACTGATAGTTGTAGAAAAGCGACGTGACCTGTTGCTCTGTGCAAAACGCGTCCAGCGTCCCGACGGCCGCCGTGAAATCAGTCGCCTCTCGCATAAAAAGCGGAATGCCGCGTTTCGCCAGCGCCTGCTGCAGCGCCTGCAGGTTTTGCCAGATAAACGCGGCCTGGCGGGGCGCCACGGAATGGTCGCGCCACTGCTGCGGGGTGGAAATAAAAAGGCCGATGACCCGCGCGTCGGGGTCCCGGCAGGCGGCGGCAAGCGCCAGATTATCGTTGACGCGCAAATCCGCGCGAAACCAGACCAGATGCGTGGTCATAACACTCCAGTATTAACGGCCATAGCGCAGGCGCAGTGCTTCCGGGTAAGGCTCGAAATAACGTTGTTGATCAAGATAAGGGTCAGGGAATTCCGCCATATAGTGTTTTAAGAGCGTGACCGGCGCCAGCAGCGGCTGCGTGCCCTGCCGGTAGCGGTCGATAAGCGTCGAGAGTTCCTGACGCTGCCGCACGTTGAGTTGATTGCGGAAATAGCCCTGTACATGCATCAGGACGTTGGTGTGGTTGCGGCGGGTCGCCTGAACAGAAAGCAATGCCATCAGGCGCAGACGGTACTCGTCAAAGTAAGCGTCCAGCGACGTCCACTTATCGATAGCCGCGACAAAACGGCCAAGCTCACGGTAGAGCGGCTGCGAGTGCGCCAGCAACAGCAGTTTATAGCGGCTATGGAACGCAATGAGATTACCGCGCGTAAGCCCTTCTTCACGCAGCGTATGCAGTTCATGCAGGGTATAAATGCGCTCAACGAAATTTTCGCGAATGGCCGGATCGTGCAGACGCCCGTCCTCTTCCACCGGCAACCAGGGCAGCGCGTTCATCAGCACATCCGTGTAAATGCCGCGACCGGCTTTGCGGTTGTTTTTACCGTCCTGATCATAGACGCGCACGCGCTCCATGCCGCAGCTTGGCGATTTAGCGCACACGATATACCCGCACAGATGCCCGAGGCGACTCACGCGCTCGTGCGAAAAGGTTTCCATGTCGCCGGTTAAATCCCCGTCGCGTTTATCGCTAAAGCGCAGTGCGATACGGCCTTCATCTGTTTTTACCAGACGCAGGGCCGGGCGCGGTACCGGCAGACCGACTGCCATTTCCGGGCAGACCGGCTCATATTTCACCCAGGGCGCAAGCTCTTCCACCGCAAAGGCCAGCCGTTTATGGCCGCCGTCGAAACGCACATTTTCCCCTAAAAGACAGGCGCTAATGCCAACAGGGATTTTTACACTCATTCGGCCATCCTCATTTTTACACACTCTCAGTGTAGCCAGAGGCGGCCTGTTAACACCAGCCTGTTTAGCGCGAAAAACGCAGCGGTGCGGGCGGTTTCGCCCATAAAAAAACCGCTCAATGTGAGCGGTTTTTTAGCGTGTCGCGTAAATCAGTAGAAATAGCTGGCTGTTTGCTCAGCCTGCGCCATCCAGACCGGCTGATCGCTCGTTTTCGACCAGACGCGATGCAGGTAGCTATAAAAGCGTGCGCGATCTTTCCAGAACAGCATCACGGGCAGCGCAACAATGCCTGCCACCAGGACCAGCGCGCGACGCAGGAAGACCTGATGCGCAGGATATTTTTTATATAAAGACATAGGTAACCCCCCTTTATAACATGACCCGGCAATCAAGGCCGGAAACCGAATTCTGTGAGCTGGTTAAAATTGTATCGCTTTGCCTGTAATTTTACTACTCATCCGACCACCTTTTAATGCCAATTCTTAGCATCTTTACAATTGATACCGTAAATAAGTTACAAAACGGTTAAAGAAATACTAACCCATAGTTAAATGAGGGCTTTTGGCTCTTTATATTTTTTTTACACCCTGCCTGAGGATTTTTGCGAAATCTTTGCGCCTGAATCCCTACCCTCTGCCCATATTCCAAAAACTCTCTGGAGGTGGATTGTGAGTGCAGGCCTGATAACTGGCGTGGTGCTGGTTTTCCTGTTACTGGGCTATCTGGTATACGCCCTGATTAATGCGGAGGCGTTCTGATGGCCGCGTCGGCATTTTTACTTATCGCCAGTTTTCTGCTGGTACTGATGGCGCTCGCCAGACCCCTGGGCAGTCTGCTGGCCCGGCTGATTGACGGCGAGCCTTTACCCGGCGTTGGCGGCGTGGAGCGCGTGCTCTGGACCGTGCTCGGTATTCAACACGAGGAGATGGACTGGAAGCGCTATCTGCTGGCAATCCTGCTGTTTAACGCGCTCGGGCTGGTGGTGCTGTTTACCCTTCTTATGTGCCAGGGCTTTCTGCCGCTGAACCCGCAGCAGATGCCGGGGCTTTCCTGGGATCTGGCGCTCAATACGGCGGTGAGCTTCGTCACCAATACCAACTGGCAAGCCTATGCGGGCGAAAGCACTTTAAGTTATTTCAGCCAGATGGCGGGCCTTGCCGTGCAGAATTTCCTTTCTGCTGCGACCGGTATCGCCGTGGTGTTTGCACTTATCCGCGCTTTTGCGCGCCAGTCAGCGAGCACGCTTGGCAACGCCTGGAAAGATCTGACCCGCGTGACGCTGTGGGTGCTGGTGCCCATTTCGCTGATTATCGCTCTGTTTTTTATCCAACAAGGTGCGATTCAAAACTTCTCAGCCTACCAGCCGTTTACCACGCTTGAAGGCGCACAGCAGATGTTGCCGATGGGCCCGGTTGCCTCGCAGGAAGCGATAAAAATGCTCGGCACCAATGGCGGCGGTTTCTTTAACGTTAACTCCTCACACCCGTTTGAAAACCCCACCGCGCTGACCAATTTTGTACAGATGCTGGCGATCTTCCTGATCCCGGCGGCGCTCTGTTTCGCCTTTGGCGAGGCGGTCGGCGACGCGCGTCAGGGCCGCGCCATTCTCTGGACCATGTCGGTAATTTTCGTGGTCTGCGTGGCGCTGGTGATGTGGGCTGAAACAACAGGCAATCCGCACTTCCTGACGCTCGGTGCTGACAGCGCCATCAATATGGAAGGCAAAGAGAGCCGCTTTGGCATTCTCGCGAGCAGCCTGTTTGCGGTCGTTACCACATCGGCCTCGTGCGGCGCGGTCAATGCAATGCATGACTCCTTCACCGCGCTTGGCGGGATGCTGCCGATGTGGCTGATGCAAATTGGCGAAGTCGTGTTTGGCGGCGTCGGCTCCGGCCTTTACGGCATGCTGCTGTTCGTGCTGCTGGGCGTATTTATTGCGGGCCTGATGATTGGCCGCACGCCGGAATACCTCGGCAAGAAAATCGACGTGCGCGAGATGAAAATGACCGCGCTGGCGATTCTGGTAACGCCTGCGCTGGTGCTGCTCGGCACGGCGCTGGCGCTGATGACTGACACCGGCCGCGCGGGGATTTTCAACCCCGGCATTCACGGCTTCAGTGAAGTGCTGTACGCGGTCTCCTCCGCCGCCAATAACAACGGCAGCGCCTTTGCGGGCCTTAGCGCCAACACGCCGTTCTGGAACCTGCTGCTGGCGTTCTGCATGTGGACGGGCCGCTTTCTGGTGATTATTCCGGTGATGGCGATTGCCGGATCGCTTGCCGCCAAAAAAGCACAGCCCGCAAGCCCCGGCACGCTGCCTACTCACGGCGCGCTGTTTATTGGCCTGCTGACAGGCACCGTACTGCTGGTCGGCGCCCTGACGTTTATTCCCGCCCTCGCCTTAGGCCCGGTCGCGGAACATCTTTCTTTTGTGAAATGACCATTGCGGAGTCGCTATCCATGAGTCGCAAGCAACTGGCCCTGTTTGAATCCTCGCTGGTTCGTCAGGCGCTGATCGATGCTTTTAAAAAACTGAGTCCGCGCGCCCAGTGGCGCAACCCGGTCATGTTTATCGTCTGGGTCGGCAGCCTGCTGACCACCCTGCTGGCTGTGGCTATCGCAGCGGGCCAGCAGCCGGGCAATGCGCTCTTTACCGGCGCCATTAGCCTGTGGCTGTGGTTTACCGTGCTGTTCGCGAATGTCGCGGAGGCGCTGGCGGAAGGCCGCAGTAAAGCCCAGGCAAACAGCCTGAAAGGCGTTAAAAAGACTGCGTTTGCGCGCAAACTGCGCGCGCCGCACCACGACGCCCAGGTCGACCACATTCCGGCCACCGACCTGCGTAAAGGCGATATCGTGCTGGTAGAAGCGGGCGATATCATCCCCTGCGACGGCGAGGTGATAGAAGGCGGCGCGTCGGTCGATGAGAGCGCGATAACCGGCGAATCCGCGCCGGTTATCCGCGAATCGGGCGGCGATTTCGCCTCCGTAACCGGCGGTACGCGCATTCTCTCCGACTGGCTGGTTATCCAGTGCAGCGTTAACCCAGGCGAAACGTTCCTTGACCGCATGATTGCGATGGTCGAGAGCGCGGAGCGGCGTAAAACGCCGAACGAAATCGCGCTGACTATTTTGCTGGTGGCGCTGACCATCGTCTTTCTGCTGGCGACCGCCACGTTGTATCCCTTCTCGCAATATGGCGGTACGGCGGTCAGCGTGACGGTTCTGGTAGCGCTCCTCGTATGCCTCATTCCCACGACCATCGGCGGGCTGCTCTCCGCCATCGGCGTGGCGGGCATGAGCCGGATGCTCGGCGCGAATGTTATCGCCACCAGCGGGCGTGCGGTGGAGGCGGCGGGCGACGTCGACGTCCTGCTGCTGGATAAAACCGGCACCATTACGCTCGGTAACCGCCAGGCCTCCGCATTCCTGCCAGCGCCAGGCGTGGACGAAAAAGCGCTCGCCGATGCCGCTCAGCTGGCGTCGCTTGCCGACGAAACCCCGGAAGGCCGCAGCATTGTGGTGCTGGCGAAGCAGCGCTTTAACCTGCGCGAACGTGACGTACAAAGCCTTCAGGCCACCTTTGTGCCCTTTACCGCCCAGACGCGCATGAGCGGCATTAATGTGCAGGATCGCATGATCCGCAAAGGCTCGGTAGACGCCATTCGTCGCCACGTGGAAGCCAACGGCGGGCAGTTCCCCGCGCAGGTTGATACTCTCGTGGAAGGCGTCGCGCGCACCGGCGGCACGCCGCTGGTGGTAGCCGAAGGCGCGCAGGTGCTTGGCGTCATCGCACTTAAGGATATCGTTAAAGGCGGTATTAAAGAGCGCTTCGCACAGCTGCGTAAAATGGGCATCAAGACAGTCATGATCACAGGCGACAACCGCCTGACCGCCGCCGCCATCGCCGCCGAAGCGGGGGTTGATGATTTTCTTTCCGAGGCAACGCCCGAGGCCAAACTGGCGCTCATTCGCCAGTATCAGGCCGAAGGACGGCTGGTGGCGATGACGGGGGATGGCACCAATGACGCCCCGGCGCTGGCCCAGGCAGATGTGGCGGTGGCGATGAACTCCGGTACCCAGGCCGCGAAAGAGGCCGGCAATATGGTGGATCTTGACTCCAACCCCACCAAGCTCATCGAGGTGGTGCATATCGGCAAGCAGATGCTGATGACGCGCGGCTCATTAACCACGTTCAGTATCGCCAATGACGTGGCGAAATATTTCGCCATTATTCCGGCAGCGTTCGCCGCAACCTACCCGCAACTGAATGCGCTGAACGTGATGCATCTGCATTCACCCGCCTCGGCCATCCTGAGCGCGGTAATTTTTAACGCGCTGATCATCGTCTTTCTGATCCCGCTTGCGCTCAAAGGCGTGAGTTACAAGCCACTTGCGGCAGCGGCAATGCTGCGCCGCAACCTGTGGATTTATGGTCTGGGTGGTCTGGTGGTGCCATTCATCGGCATCAAGCTCATCGATCTGCTGTTAACGCTGTTTGGTCTGGTTTAAAAGGAGTCGTTATGGCTACGTTACGCCCTGCACTCGCAGTACTGATTTTCCTGACGCTTATCACCGGCGGCATCTACCCGCTCGCGACTACTGTGCTTGGCCAGTGGTGGTTTAAGGATCAAGCGCAAGGCTCGCTGATCCGCGAACAAAACGAGGTGCGCGGCTCGCGCCTCATCGGCCAGGCCTTCACCGACGCGAAATATTTCCAGGGCCGCCCTTCCGCCACGGCGCCGACGCCTTATAATCCAATGGCTTCCGGCGCCAGCAACCTGGCTGACAGCAACCCTGAGCTGGATAAACAGATTGCCGGACGCGTGGAGGCATTGCGCGCCGCCAACCCGGATGCCCCCCAGACCGTGCCCGTGGAACTGGTTACCGCGTCTGCGAGCGGGCTTGATTATGGGATCTCCCCGGAAGCTGCGTTCTGGCAGGCACCGCGAGTAGCGCAGGCGCGCGGCATCTCCGAGGCGCAGGTCGGACAGCTTATCCGTGAAGCGACCCGGACGCCGCTTGCCGGTTTTCTCGGCCAACCTGTTGTTAATGTTCTGCAACTGAATCTGGCGCTGGACGCCCTGCAACCCTAAGGAACCCTCATGACCGAAGAGCCGATGCGCCCCGACCCGGACCGCCTGCTGGTACAGACGCAGGGCCGGACGCGCGGAAAACTCAAAATTTTCTTCGGCGCCTGCGCAGGCGTAGGGAAAACCTACGCCATGTTGCAGGAGGCCCAGCGTCTGCGGGCGCAGGGGCTCGATATTCTGGTGGGCGTGGTAGAAACCCATGGTCGCCAGGAAACCGCGGCATTACTCCAGGGGCTGGCTATCCAGCCCCTTAAGCGTATTCATCACCGGGGCCGGGTGGTGCAGGAGTTCGATCTGGACGCGGCGCTGGCCCGCAATCCGGCGCTGATCCTCATGGATGAACTGGCGCACAGCAACGCGCCTGGCTCGCGCCACCCGAAACGCTGGCAGGATGTCGACGAATTGCTGGACGCAGGCATTGACGTCTTTACTACCGTCAACGTACAGCATCTTGAGAGTCTGAACGATGTGGTGGGCGGCGTCACCGGCATACAGGTGCGCGAAACCGTGCCGGACCCGATTTTCGATGCGGCCGATGAAATTGTGCTGGTGGATCTGCCGCCGGACGATCTGCGCCAGCGCCTGCACGAAGGTAAAGTCTATATCGGCGGCCAGGCGGAACGCGCGATTGAGCACTTTTTCCGCAAGGGCAATCTGATTGCGCTGCGCGAACTGGCGCTGCGCCGCACCGCCGACCGCGTGGACGATCAAATGCGCGCCTGGCGTGACCGACAGGGGCAGGAAAAGGTCTGGCACACCCGTGACGCCATTCTGCTGTGCATCGGCCAGGGCTCTGGCAACGAAAAACTGGTGCGCACCGCCGCACGCCTCGCGGCGCGGCTCGGCAGCGTCTGGCACGCCGTGTATGTCGAAACGCCGCGTTTACACCGGCTTTCGGAAACCGCCCGGCGCGCTATCCTGAGCGCCCTGCAACTGGCTCAGGAGCTGGGCGCGGAGACCGCGACCCTGGCCGACCCGGTCGAAGAGAAAGCCGTGCTGCGTTACGCCCGCGAGCATAACCTCGGCAAAATTGTTATCGGGCGGCGTAATAAACGCCGCTGGTGGAGCCAGGACACGTTTGCCGAGCGGCTCGCGCGCCAGGCGCCAGATCTCGATTTACTGATTGTGGCGCTGGATGATAAACCTGCGCCCGCCGCCGCCAAACCCGCCGATAACCGCACCTTTATGGAAAAGTGGCGGGTGCAGCTGCGCGGCTGCGCGGTGGCGCTGCTGCTTTGCGCGCTGATTACACTGGTTGCGCGACAGTGGCTTATCGCCTTCGATGCCGCCAACCTGGTGATGATCTATCTGCTGGGCGTGGTGGTGGTGGCGCTCTTTTATGGCCGCTGGCCATCGGTACTTGCGACCGTCATTAATGTGGTGAGTTTCGATCTCTTTTTTATCGCACCTCGCGGGACGCTTGCGGTTTCCGATGTGCAATACCTGCTGACGTTCGCGGTGATGCTGACCGTCGGGCTGATTATCGGCAACCTCACCGCGGGCGTGCGCTACCAGGCTCGTATCGCCCGGTATCGCGAGCAGCGCACAAGACACCTGTACGAAATGTCGAAAGCCCTGGCGGTCGGCCGCACAGCGCGGGACATCGCCGCCACCAGCCAGCAGTTTATTACCTCAACTTTTCACGCCCGGGGCCTGTTGCTGCTACCGGACGAAGACGGCACGCTGCAACCGCCTCAACCGCTCGCGGAGATGGCACCCTGGGATGAAGCTATCGCTCGCTGGAGCTTCGACAAGGGCCTGCCCGCTGGTGCCGGTACCGATACGCTACCCGGTGTGCCCTATCAAATCCTTCCGCTGCGCACTGCCGGAAAGACGCTCGGACTGGTGATTGTCGAGCCAAGCAACCTGCGCCAGTTGATGATCCCTGAACAGCAGCGGCTTCTGGAAACCTTTACGCTTCTGGTCGCAAGCGCGCTGGAACGGCTGTTTCTGACCGAAAGCGAAGAACAGGCGCGGCTGGTGAGCGAGCGTGAACAGCTTCGCAACTCGCTGCTGGCTGCTCTCTCCCACGACCTGCGTACCCCGCTGACGGTACTGTTCGGCCAGGCGGAGATCCTCACGCTCGACCTCGCCTCGGAAGGCTCAAAGCACGCGCCGCAGGCAAGCGAAATTCGCCAGCATGTGCTTAACACCGCGCGGCTGGTGAATAACCTGCTGGATATGGCGCGCATCCAGTCTGGTGGCTTTAACCTGCGTAAAGAGTGGCTGACGCTTGAGGAAGTGGTCGGCAGCGCGCTCAAGATGCTGGAGCCTGGGCCTGGCGGGCGGCATATCGAACTACAACTTCACGATCCGCTCACGCTCATTCATGTCGACGGCCCGCTGTTTGAACGGGTGTTGATTAACCTTCTGGAAAACGCCGCTAAATATGCGGGCGCGCGGGCGAAGATAGGCGTGCAGACAGGCTGGCGCGACGACCGGCTGGATCTGGAGGTGTGGGACAATGGCCCGGGCATTCCGGCTGGTCAGGAACAGGCTATCTTTGCTAAATTCGCTCGCGGTAATAAAGAATCCGCCATTCCTGGCGTTGGACTGGGGCTCGCCATATGCCAGGCGATTGTTGAAGTACATGGCGGCGAGATATATGCCCGCAACCGCCCGGAAGGCGGCGCAAGTTTCCATGTGCTGCTGCCCAAAGAAACGCCCCCGGAACTGGATATCCACGAGGTCATGTGATTAGCGTTTTGATAGTCGAAGATGAAAAAGAGATCCGCCGGTTTCTGCGCACTGCGCTGGAAAGCGAAGGCCTGCGCGTCTATGACGCCGACACCCTGCAACGCGGGCTGATAGAAGCCGCAACGCGCAAGCCCGATCTGGTTATTCTCGATCTCGGTCTGCCGGATGGCGACGGCATCGATTTTATCCGTGATTATCGCCAGTGGAGCCAGACGCCGGTGATTGTGCTGTCAGCACGCAGCGATGAGCAGGACAAAATTGCCGCCCTGGATGCGGGCGCCGATGACTTTCTTGGCAAGCCGTTTGGTATTGGCGAGCTACAGGCGCGGCTACGTGTCGCGCTTCGGCGGCACGGTGCAGCAAGCCAGAGCGAGCCGGTGGTGAGCTTCTCGGATATCACCGTCGATCTGGCCGCCCGACGGATAACGCGCGGCACCGAAGAAATTCACCTGACGCCGATTGAGTTCCGGCTACTGGCGGTGCTGCTGAATAATGCTGGTAAGGTGCTGACCCAGCGCCAGTTGCTAAGCCAGGTCTGGGGGCCGAACGCTGTAGAGCACAGCCACTATCTGCGAATCTACATGGGGCATCTGCGCCAGAAGCTTGAAGCCGACCCGGCGCGCCCGCGCCATCTGCTGACTGAAACCGGCATCGGTTATCGTTTCATGCTTTAGCCCCTGTGCCGCGTCATATCTGGCGCGGCGGCAAATATTACGCGTGGTGGGTCTGCATAGCGCTAATAATTATCTGCTTAGTTATTCACTCTCCTTTTTTATTTACCTCTGCGAACAACGCCATTTAATTTCCCTCCTGTTTTAAAACAATGAAAACCAGTTTATTAACCAGCGTTATACATTTATGCAACCAACAGCGATCTGCACTGCATTATGCATAAATGGCGACTAATTATTTCTGGTTAGGCACGTTTTTATTGATCCCTTTCACAGATTAACCCGACAGGCTGGATAAAATGACCACGCTTTCAATGAATGAAAGGAAACCATAATGGAAAATAACAATCGGTTGATGCCGCACATTCGGCGCACCACGCATATTATGATGTTTACCCACCGCAACTGCTTTGACTTCCATATTTTCAACGCCCGCTAGCGTTTTGCCTCACCGCGCCCGTCGTTTCTCAGAAAGAACTTAGCGTTATCTATTAACGGGTTACCATCTGGGACTGCGCGCGTCTACGCCATTAAAGCCTTTATAACCCGCCATCTGGCTGGCAGGCTTCCTCTGGCTAACAATTAGAGCATATATATTTCCCTGCGTATTATGCAGCGGAAAGATATTACCTAAAAAAACATCGAACTATTTTCCGCGAGGAAAACGGGCGGAATTACCACGCCCAAAATAAGGACTCATTATGCAAGCGTTAAAAATTGGCGTTAGCCGTTTATGCCCGGACTGCTTCTCAACAGAACGCGACATTATTAATATTCACGAAACCGACTATATTGATATCGCCGCTGCTGTGATTGCGGTCAGTGATATTTTCCAGGGAATTATGGATGAAATAGAGTCGACCGGTTTCGGCATTCCCGTTTTTGTGGTCTGCCAGCCGGAAGAGCGCGTCCCGGCCGAGTACCTGGCACGCGTGTCTGGCGTATTTGAATATAATGAATCACACCGCGATTACTATGGCCGCCAGCTTGAAGCAGCCGCACTGAAGTATGAAACCGCGCTGCGTCCGCCCTTCTTTCGCGCGCTGATGGATTACGTGAATCAGGGCAATAGCGCATTTGACTGCCCCGGTCATCAGGGCGGCGAATTTTTCCGCCGTCACCCTGCCGGAAACCAGTTCGTCAATTTCTTTGGCGAGGCGCTGTTTCGTGCCGATCTCTGCAATGCGGATGTGGCGATGGGTGATTTGTTGATCCACGAAGGCGCGCCCTGCCTCGCCCAGCAGCATGCCGCACAGGTGTTCAACGCCGATAAAACCTATTTTGTGCTAAACGGGACATCATCGGCCAATAAAGTCGTACTGAACGCCCTGCTTGCGCCCGGCGATCTGGTGCTTTTTGACCGCAATAATCATAAATCGAACCACCACGGCGCATTGCTCCAGGCTGGCGCGACGCCGGTTTATCTAGAAACAGCGCGCAACCCGTACGGATTTATCGGCGGGATCGACGCGCACTGTTTCGATGAGCGCTATCTGCGGGATCTGGTGCGTGAGGTCGCCCCGGCGCGCGCCGCTAGCTCGCGGCCATTCCGCCTTGCGGTCATCCAGCTTGGCACGTATGACGGCACCATTTATAACGCCCGCCAGGTGGTCGATACGCTGGGGCCGCTGTGCGACTACATCCTGTTTGACTCCGCGTGGGTCGGTTATGAGCAATTTATTCCGATGATGGCGCCCTGCTCGCCGCTGTTACTGACGCTCAATGAAAACGACCCCGGTATTCTGGTTACGCAGTCAGTGCATAAACAACAGGCCGGATTTTCACAAACCTCACAAATTCATAAAAAAGACAGCCATATCAAAGGTCAGCCGCGTTACGTGCCGCACAAACGCATGAATAACGCCTTTATGATGCACGCCTCCACCAGCCCCTTTTACCCGCTCTTCGCGGCCCTGGACGTTAATGCACGGATGCATGAAGGCGAAGGGGGACGCCGGATGTGGATGCGCTGCGTCGAATATGGCATTGATGCCCGCAAGCTGATTTTTGAGAACTGCAAGCTGATCCGCCCGTTTGTGCCGGAAAGCGTCGATGGTCTGCCATGGCAACGCTATGAAACCGCGCAGATCGCCGCCGATTTACGGTTTTTCCACTTCGTGCCGGGCGCGCGCTGGCACGCTTTCGACGGTTATGCGCCACACCAGTATTTCGTCGACCCCTGCAAACTTTTGCTGACCACGCCAGGCATCAACACCGAAACCGGCGAATATGAAGCGTTTGGCTTTCCCGCCGCCGTACTCGCCAGTTACCTGCGCGAAAACCATATTGTCCCGGAGAAGTGCGATCTCAACTCGATTCTGTTTCTGCTCACCCCAGCCGAAGAGATGAGCAAACTGCAACAGCTGGTTGCCCAGCTTGCGCGCTTTGAAAAACTGCTGGAGAACAATGCGCCGTTACGCGATGTGCTGCCTTCGCTCTGGAAACAACATCAGGCGCGTTATGACGGGTATACGCTGCGCCAGCTTTGTCAGGAGATGCACGACTTCTACGCCAGCCGTAACGTGAAGCAGTTGCAAAAAGAGATGTTCCGCAAAACCGGCTTCCCCCGCGTCGCCCTGTCTCCCCAGGAGGCAAATTACGCCTACATCCGTGGTGAGGTGGAACTCGTGCGTCTTGACCAGGCGGAAGGCCGTATCGCGGCTGAAGGCGCGCTCCCCTACCCGCCCGGCGTGCTGTGCGTTGTACCTGGCGAACAATGGGGCGGCGCGGCGCTGCACTATTTTCAGGCGCTGGAGGAAGGGATCAATCTGCTGCCGGGCTTCGCGCCTGAATTGCAGGGGGTTTATGTCGCAGAGAACGACGGACGCCGCCAGGTCTGGTGTTACGTGGTGAAGAAACAGCCTGCGCTGCAACCGCAGCGCCGCGCAGAAGGAGCATTATGATGAGCAAATCCAATAAAATGGGCGTCGTGCAGCTGACCATTTTGACGATGGTAAATATGATGGGCTCCGGCATTATCATGCTGCCGACCAAGCTCGCCGAAGTAGGAACGCTGTCCATTATCTCCTGGCTGGTTACCGCAGTCGGTTCAATGGCGCTGGCGTGGGCGTTCGCCAAATGCGGGATGTTTAGCCGTAAAACGGGCGGCATGGGCGGTTATGCAGAATACGCCTTCGGTAAGTCAGGCAATTTTATGGCTAACTACACCTACGGCGTATCGCTGCTCATCGCCAATGTGGCGATCGCAATCTCGGCGGTTGGCTACGGCAGCGAGCTGTTCGGCGTCGCGTTAACGCCTGTGCAAACCGGTATCGCCACGATGGGGGTGCTGTGGATTTGCACCGTCGCCAATTTTGGCGGCGCGCGTATTACCGGCAAACTCAGCAGTATTACCGTCTGGGGGGTGATTATTCCGGTGGTCGGATTGTCGGTGATTGGCTGGTTCTGGTTTAGCCCGTCACTTTATGCAGCCTCCTGGAATCCTCACCATATCCCGTTTTTCGAGGGCGTAGGCGCTTCTATCGCGATGACACTGTGGGCCTTTCTGGGGCTGGAATCGGCCTGTGCCAACACGGAGGTTGTAGAAAACCCTGAGCGTAATGTTCCGATTGCCGTCCTGGGCGGCACGCTGGGCGCGGCGGTGATTTATATTGTCTCGACCAACGTCATAGCCGGGATCGTACCGAATATCGAGCTGGCGCACTCTACCGCGCCATTCGGGCTGGCCTTCGCACAAATGTTTACGCCGGGCGTCGGGAAAATCATTATGGCGCTGATGGTGATGTCCTGCTGCGGCTCGCTGCTTGGCTGGCAATTCACTATCGCTCAGGTGTTTCGCTCTTCTGCCGACGAAGGCTATTTCCCGAAAATTTTTTCGCGCCTGAGCAAAGCCGAAGCACCAGTTAAAGGCATGCTGACGATTGTGATTATTCAGAGCGGCCTGTCGCTGATGACTATCAGCCCCTCGCTGAATAAGCAATTCAACGTGCTGGTGAACCTGGCTGTGGTGACCAATATCATCCCGTATATTCTGTCGATGGCGGCACTGGTGATTATTCAGCAGGTTGCGAAGGTGCCACCGCGCAAGGCGAAGCAGGCCAATCTGGTGGCGTTAGTCGGCGCGATTTACAGCTTTTATGCGCTCTATTCCTCAGGCCAGGAGGCGATGCTGTATGGCGCTATCGTCACCTTTATGGGCTGGACGTTATATGGACTGGTGTCACCGCGTTTTGAATTAACGAATAAACACAGCTAACGCCAGAGCTAAAATAGCTACGCTACGAGTGATTAACAGGCTTTATAAAACAAAACGGCAACCGTGAAGGTTGCCGTTTTTTATGGTGCCAACCTGCGTCGCATGAACACAGGACGGATGCGTTCAGAACATGACTCAGGCGTTCTTCAGCACTTCGCTTACAATCTCGACCGCTTCTTTCTCGATCTGTTTGCGATGGTCTTCACCAAGGAAGCTTTCGCAATAGATCTTGTAGGCGTCTTCGGTGCCGGAAGGACGGGCCGCGAACCAGCCGTTCTCGGTCATCACTTTCAGGCCGCCGATGGCTGCGCCGTTACCGGGAGCGGCAGTCAGGCGCGCCGTGATCGGGTCGCCTGCAAGTGTGCTGGCGCTGACCATTTCCGGAGACAGTTTAGACAGCGCGGCTTTCTGCGCGGAAGACGCCGACGCCTGCAGACGGTTGTAGCTCGGCGCGCCAAAACGCGCGGCCAGTTCGTCATAGTGCTGCTGCGGGTTTTTCCCGGTCACCGCGGTGATTTCTGCGGCCAGCAGGCACATGATGATGCCGTCTTTATCGGTGGACCACGGCGTGCCGTCAAAACGCAGGAAAGACGCGCCTGCGCTCTCTTCGCCGCCAAAGCCGAAGCTGCCGTCGTAGAGACCATCTACAAACCATTTGAAGCCTACCGGCACTTCCACCAGCTTGCGGCCCAGCGCATCCACGACACGGTCAATCATCGCAGACGACACCAGCGTTTTACCGACGGCCACGTCCTGACCCCACTGCGGGCGATGCTGGAACAGGTAGTTGATGGCTACTGCCAGATAATGGTTCGGGTTCATCAGACCCGCCGGGGTCACGATACCGTGGCGGTCGTAATCCGGGTCGTTGGCGAAGGCCAGATCGAATTTATCGCGCAGCGCCAGCAGGCCCGCCATCGCGGATTCCGAGGAGCAGTCCATACGGATAGCACCGTCTTTATCAAGGTGCATAAAGCGGAAGGTTTGGTCCACCTGGTCGTTAACCAGCGTAAGGTCGAGCTTGTAATGCTCTGCGATGCGCTTCCAGTATTCGATACCGGAGCCGCCCAGCGGATCAACGCCAAGTTTCAGGCCCGCTTTCTGGATAGCAGCCATGTCGACGATTTCCGCCAGCCCTTCGATAAACGGCTGCACCAGATCTTTTTCCTGAATGCGACCGCTTGCCCAGGCCTCGTCCAGAGAAAGACGTTTCACGTCTTTCAGGCCGTCGGACAGCAGCGCGTTGGCGCGGTTTTCGACTACTTTGGTGACGTTGGTATCAGCCGGGCCGCCGTTAGGTGGGTTGTATTTGATGCCGCCGTCGTCTGGCGGGTTGTGAGACGGCGTGATAACAATGCCGTCTGCCTGTGCGCCGCCACGTTTGTTGTGCTCAAGGATGGCATGAGAAACCGCAGGGGTCGGCGTGTAACCGTTGTTATCCTGCACGATGATATCGACGCCATTCGCCGCCAGCACTTCCAGGACGGAGATAAACGCAGGCTCAGAAAGCGCATGCGTGTCTTTACCGACATAGCACGGCCCGGTGATGCCGTTTTTCGCACGATCTTCGGCGATCGCCTGCGCGATAGCCAGGATGTGCGGCTCGTTAAAGCTGTGGCGCGCGGCGCTCCCGCGATGGCCGGAAGTCCCGAACTTCACCGCGTGTTCCGCATTGCCCACTTCCGGCTTCAGCACGTAGTACTGCGCGGTCAGCTGGGCGACGTTGATTAAATCACTCTGTTGTGCAGGCTGTCCCGCACGGTTATTGACTGCCATGGCCTGGTCCTTCTGACGCAAGAGTTAAATGGTGCCGCAAACCTTCTCAATCAATTCCGCCGGGAACTGCATGGTCTGCATGATGTGTTCGATCATGCTGCATTTGCGGCCTGTATTCGTGTTCGTGATAACCCAGTACGGGGTACCCGGCACGTGGCGGGGTTTCGTCTGGTTGCCACTTTGCAAAAGCGTTTGCTCGTCGCCCGCAAAATAAACGCGGGTGCGACCGTGTAAGGATTCGGTCGCGTCGGCAAACGCGTCTGCATCCAGTGAGTAAAGTGTAGACAGCACGAGCATAAAACGATTGACCGCGCGTTTTTGTTCGGCGTATTCATCCGAAAGCAGCAGCTCGCGCATGGCGCGAACGCGGTCTCGCGCCGGGTTGGCTGGCGTTTCAGCCGCGGGCGCGACGGTTGCGGGAAGCTCTGCTTTGGCGGGTGTAGCGGCAACGTGCGAGGAGGCGGAAAATTTCAACATGCGCCGTAAAATGTCGGACGCGCTTTCGCCAATATGCAGGGTATGGCTCGCAATGTAGCGATACAGCTCGTCATCAACTTCAATCGTTTTCATCTTAATCCAGTGCGATATCTTTTCTGAATACAAGTCGTTGGGATTATAGAGTTAAAACCCAACAGCGGATAGCGTCAAACCAGGAAGGCCGCAAAAGTCGGAATTAACTGGAACCTTGCAGCCGGGCGGCAGAATGGTCAACATGATAACCTAACCTGTCAGTCGCCAAAAAAGAACTTTGCCATGAAATTAAATACCCGCACGCAATCTGCGCAACAACCGACTCAAAATACACCGATTGTGCTTATTCACGGCCTGTTCGGGAGCCTCGATAACCTTGGCGTGCTCGCTCGCGATCTGGTGCAGGATAACGATATTGTGCAAGTCGATTTGCGTAATCACGGGCTGTCTGAACGCAGTGAGACGATGGATTATCCGGCGATGGCGCAGGATATTCTCGATACGTTGGATGCACTCGGACTCAATAAGGTGATTCTTATTGGTCATTCGATGGGTGGCAAAGCAGCCATGGCAGTGACTGCCCTTGCGCCGACACGCATTGAAAAACTGGTGGCGATTGATATTGCGCCAGTGGATTACCAGGTGCGACGTCATGATGAGATTTTCGCGGCGGTGAATGCCGTCATTGATGCCGGCGCGACCTCACGCCAGCAGGCGGCGGAGATGATGCGCCAGCATATTGCCGAAGAAGGGGTAATTCAGTTTCTGCTGAAATCCTTTGCTGATGGCGAGTGGCGCTTTAACGTGCCGGTGCTGTGGGATCAATATTCGCAGATTGTCGGCTGGCAGACCGTCCCGGCCTGGCATGGTCCTGCGTTGTTTATTCGTGGCGGAGCATCGCCTTATGTTGAAGAGCAGCACCGCGAGGCGCTGCTGGCGCAATTCCCGCAGGCCCGCGCGCACGTTATCGCGGGGGCCGGTCACTGGGTTCATGCCGAAAAACCGCAGGCGGTGGTACGCGCTATCCGTCGTTTTCTGGAAACTGATTAAAAACAGACCGACCGGTGCCGTTGCGCGCCGGATGCGTTGGCGCGCTTCGCTGCCTGATGTATGATGGCGCGCTGAAATACCGCCGGGCCCCGCCACGGCAGCCTGTTTCCCCTGTCTATACTCATACCATGGCAAAAGAACAAACGGACCGCACAACGCTCGATCTCTTCGCGGATGAACGCCGTCCGGGCAGACCGAAAACCAACCCGCTGTCGCGCGACGAACAGCTGCGCATCAATAAGCGCAACCAGCTTAAGCGCGACAAAGTTCGCGGGCTTAAGCGCGTGGAGCTAAAGCTGAACGCTGACGCCGTGGATGCGCTGAACCATCTGGCGCAGGCGCGCAATATCAGCCGCAGCGAGCTGATAGAAGCCATGCTCCTCGCTCAGCTGAAAGCCTTGCAGGAGTAAGGTCTGGTCTGAAAATGCCCCCAACGAACGGGGCAATGTAGCAGAGTGTGCACCCGGCGCCTGATACCGTTTCCGCACCTTCTTCTGTTCTGCTATGATTGCCCTATCTGTGGGCGTTATGCCAGCACCATCACATTTAGATTCAAGAGGTTATTCTTCTTATGGCAATCGTAGGCATCTTTTTCGGCAGCGACACCGGCAATACCGAAAATATCGCAAAAATTATCCAGAAACAGCTCGGGAAAGACGTTGCTGAAGTGCATGACATTGCTAAAAGCAGCAAAGAGGATCTGGAAGCGTTCGATATTCTTCTGCTTGGCATCCCGACCTGGTACTACGGCGAAGCGCAGTGCGACTGGGATGATTTTTTCCCGACGCTCGAAGAAATTGATTTCAACGGTAAGCTGGTCGCCCTTTTCGGCTGCGGCGATCAGGAAGATTACGCAGAATACTTCTGCGACGCACTGGGCACCATTCGCGATATTATCGAACCGCGCGGCGCAACCATTGTGGGCCACTGGCCGACTGCAGGGTATCACTTCGAAGCGTCTAAAGGCCTCGCGGATGATGACCATTTCGTCGGCCTCGCCATTGACGAAGATCGTCAGCCGGAAATGACCACCGAACGCGTGGAAAAATGGGTGAAGCAAGTTTCCGAAGAGCTGCATCTGCAGGAAATCATCAACGCCTGATGGTAAACGGCGCGGGCGGTGGCTCGCGCCGGTTGATAGATAAGAACAATGAAAATAATTGCTACAAATTTTTAACTTTCCCTCACTAAGCTGTACAATGTCTTCCTTAATTATCAGTCCTTCCATGCCAAAAACGCTGGCGGGTCCACGATTTTTAAGCTCTTTTTTGCCGGACGCTTGCGGTTTTCATTTAGGCATGTCAGTTCTATAATGAGACGCATTCATCTACGGCGTATCCGATGTATCGCTCCCTGCTGGAGCGAGTCGTTAAGCAACAGGACAGATTCCGCATGACTGACAACAATACCGCATTAAAGAAGGCCGGCCTGAAAGTCACGCTTCCTCGATTAAAAATCCTCGAAGTGCTGCAGGAACCGGTCAATCATCATGTCAGTGCGGAAGACCTCTATAAGCGTCTGATTGACATGGGTGAAGAGATTGGCCTTGCCACGGTCTATCGCGTACTTAACCAGTTCGACGATGCCGGCATCGTCACCCGTCACAATTTCGAAGGTGGTAAATCCGTTTTCGAGCTGACGCAACAGCATCATCACGATCACCTGATTTGCCTCGATTGTGGCAAAGTGATCGAATTTAGCGATGACTCTATTGAAGCCCGTCAGCGTGAAATCGCGACGCGTCATGGCATCCGTCTGACTAACCACAGCCTCTATCTGTATGGTCACTGTGCGGATGGCGACTGCCGTGAGAACGAACACGCCCACGAGGTCGGCGGGAAATAATTCTCGTCACACCGCATGAATCCAAGCCGACACCTGTCGGCTTTTTTATTGCCCGAAAAGACAAATGTCTTATTTTGGATAAACATCCTCAGCGCCAGTATTTTAATACAGAGTACAATGCACAATTAAACCACATATATTTTATTAAATAGAAATTCAGAAAAGATAAATATCTTTACTGGTCAATCAGTTAGCTATCGGATTATCCTGCAAATTCCTTTTATCCATCCAGCCCCTTATTGCAGCAATAAAAAAGCATCCATTAAGATACAGCAACGACATAATTTTATTTTAACTAAGGTAACCAATATGGTCTTACCCTCTAAACCTCTTGCTGAGATTTATCGCATTGCTGATATTTTTAATAGCTACGGAAACTGGTCTCGGGCGGAGAAAAATACGCTTATCCCCTTGCGGGACGGGGAAATCTGTATCATTCGCGGTGGTCAGTTCTCTCTGATGCGCCAAAGTGACAGGCTGCTACTGGAAAAAAGTAGCGCCCCTTCAGTTCTGGGGCTGGCGCGGAATTTAGGTAAATCGCAATTCGCGAAATTACAAGCTGATTCAGAATGTCATTATCAGTTAATCCCATTTGATTATTTCCTACAGGAAATTGAAAAACATCACTGCCAGTTACATCTGTTAATTTTGTCCTCATGGATAATCAATATGCTTTGCTACCGCGAAGAAATTATGCTCGGCAGAAACAGCTACAGCATGATTAAAGCCAATATTGATTGTCTGGCGGCGATGGACGATTTCATGCGTAACCGCATTAACGTGGCCGACTATATTGTGAAAAAAACCAATCTTTCCCGCAGCATGGTGATGAAAACCCTGTCGCAACTGCGCGGTGCGAAAAATATCGAGATAAGCAAAGGCAAACTGGTTGCCGTTCACCATTTGCCTGATGTGTTGTAACGCCTGGTGTCGTTAAAACGAAAAAGCCAGCCCGAGGGCTGGCGTTGTCATTATAGTGCCGTTAAGGCTGTACGTGTTCTGTCCGGCTATAGCGCTTACCATCAACGCTGACGCTACGTATGAGCACCGGCCCTGCCACGTGTGGCGGTCGTGCGGCGTCATAACGCTGCCAGCGCGCGCCACTGTCTGTTGAATATTCAACGCTCACGCCTGGCAGACTTGTATTCATTTCAAGCACGCCCGTGTTGATACGCGCGCCTGGCACTGGTAAACGAAACTGCACGCCAGCTTTTTCAAGCTTAGCCAGTTCACGGCGGCCCACCACGTTCGCAAAGCGCGTCCAGTCGTCATGTAACGCGCGGGTATTAACATGATGGGTTTCACCGCCTTTGTATTCACGGCCAGCCTGATAATCCTGCTCCCAGGCGGCCCGATGCCAGGCGCGCTCCGCCACGGCCAGCAAGCGTGGGTACATCATGTATTCCATCTGTTTATCCGTGCGTACAACCTCACTCCAGAGTTGCGCAGAAAGTCCGTAAGCGCCCGGCCAGGGCTTATCTGACTTCGCGCTAAACGCACTGCCATCGCGATCGACCGACGTTTCCGCGTTTTGCGGCAGGTTATCTGGCGCAAAACTGAAAATTTTGCGCTCATCGCTAAACCGTGTGCCCCAGTAATACCCACTTTCCGCCGGATTAACCTCATTTGGAAAATCGAGGTAAACATAATCCGGATTCGAGACCACGACGCGAAAGCCTTTATTCGCCCAGTCGTTAACCGTATCAAAGCCGCCCCAGTAGAGCGTATCCCAGAAGTTAACGTTGACCTGTGAGGTGGCGAAGGCGCTGGCGCCTCTCGCATCCTTGAGGCCATCCTGCCATGCCTGCATGGTGTCGATGCCGTGCGCTTTCACAAGCTTACTGACCTCAATGGCAAAATAGCTGGAGAGATGTTCCACGTCGGCAACCACACCGTCCTGCACGCGTTTTTGGCAGACCGGGGAGCGCGCCCACGGCTTGTCCTGACGGCTTTGGTCGATAACGCCCTTCCCGGCCTCCGGTTTCGTCTTGTCGGTATACCCCGCACCCAGATAGATGTTTTTCGCTTCATCACCGCCGAAATGCCATGTCATGAGCGGCTGCCCGGCCTCTTTGTGCATTTGCTGGATCTCCCCTATCACTTTATCCACAAAATGGCGCGACGAATCGAGACACGGATTGAGATAACCGGTGCGGTTGTAATACTGCACGCCAGTGGTGACTGACGTATCCTGGGGGTCGAGGAGACGGTATGCGTTCGCCTCCTGCAGCTTTCCGGCTTTCGACAGACGGTCGTAGCGCGCTTCCATCGCCATCACCGCCGCGCGGGCATGCGCGGGCATATCCATTTCCGGTATCACCTCAATCTGGCGTGCCGCGGCATATTTCACTATCTCAATGTAATCGGCGCGGGTGAAATAGCCGCTGCCGTTGTTGCTTGTATCCGGCCCCGAGCCAAGCTGCGGCAGCAGACAGGTTTTCTCACTGAGATCGTGGCAGCGCTTCGCGCCAATCTCTGTCAGCTCCGGCAGCCCAGGAATTTCCAGACGCCAGCCTTCGTCATCACTTAAATGGAAGTGAAATTTGTTGAGCTTATAGGCTGCCATCTGATCGAGCAGGCGCAGCACAGCGGCTTTAGTGTGGAAATTGCGTCCGACATCAAGATGGATCCCGCGGTAGGCGAAACGCGGCGCATCGTGTGCATCAAGCGTTGCGATGTGACGCTCCCCTTCTGCCGGAATAAGCGAAAGCAGCGACTGCATGCCATAAAATACGCCTGTGCGATCGTAGCCGGTGATCACCGTTTCTTTCGACCCAATGCGAAGCTGATACGCGCCGGACACAGCGTTCTTTCCTGTAAAAGCGTTCGTCGCGATTTCAGTCCGCACCGGGTAACCTGCGCCGGTTTTTACGCCGAGCAGTGCAAAACGTCTGTTAATTGCATCCTGCGTGCCTTTATCCAGTACCGCGAGATCAAGCATAACGCCGCCATCGAGCGAGACGTTTTGCCCGTGCAGCGTGACCTGCTGCGGTGTTGGAATGATTTGCCCACGCAGACTCTCCACATTCAGCGTTTTAACATCACGGTTTTTATCGAACCGTGCCTCGGCAGTCATCAGGATATTTTTATCGTCAGGCGTGCGTTTCCACTGATCTTTCAAGGGACTGACGAACGTCGTTAGGTCTTCTGTATCAGTGCTGGCAATCACCTTCGGCGCACTGTCGCCCGCGGTGACATACCAGCGAGGCAGAACATCAGTGATAAACAGTTGCCAGTACTCGTTGATGATGGGGATGTCCACCGAGGCGTTAGCCGGGAAGCCAGTGAATTTTTCAGTGGGTTCAAGTTTATGAAGATCACCCATCACATGGGTCACTTTAAACTGATCGTTATCGACCTTCAGGATCTGGCGAATGCTATGGAACCAGATCGTCCAGTTTTTCTCGGTAACGGCTTCACCCGGGTTGGTCAGCGTTATAACGGCGTTGTTACAGGATGCCCAGTCGGCGCCGAGCGCCGCACAGTTGATACTGTGCTGCGCTGCATGGTTATCCGTAATCGCGTAGTTAAGTGTAAAACGGCTGATCTGGTCTGCTGTTGATGTCTGCGCCAGTGCGCCGGTCGTGGTAAACAGCCCCATCATGGCGCCCGCGAGTGTGCTTATCGGTAACTTTTTCATTCTCTCGTCCTTTTCACTGCCCTGTTCATGGAAAGGCGCGCCTGGCGCCCCTGCGAAATCAGAAAATCGTGAACGGCGCCGTGACAATAAATTTCACGTCGCGCTCATCCTGGAAAATGTTGCCGTAGCCACCGCCGTAGCTCGGAATATCGGCGTGGTTGTCATACTGCGTAAAATGCAGCTTCAACATCGTGCCTTTGGCGCGACCGGTTTGCAGGGTGTAAACCGCATCCAGGCTGTAAGCAGACTCTTTCAGACGGCGGCTGGCGTCGTAGTAGCCATCCGTCGTCGGGCGCGTTGAAGGTTTGGCATCCCACGCGTAGACGTAGGATGCGCCGAGCGCGAAACCAGGCATCGCCCAGTTTTTCAGGTCATACATGGCGCCGAAGAACACGGCTTTTTCGCCATCGGCGTTGAAGTCAGAGCGGTTATCCCACCAGATATCAAGCCGCCCGTTAGAGGAGGCGTAGGTCGGCGTCATTCGCTGCAGAAAATACCCTTGCTGACCACCGGCGCTAACCCAGGTGCCTTCAAGGCGGAGATCGACCGGCCCGACTTGATAGCAAAACGTCAGCGCCTGCAGCCAGGCTGTACCGTCGTAAAGATCATTGATGCTGCCGTTGCTGGCTTTGTCCCGTGCGCCGTAGAACTGATAGCTGGTGGAAAGCGGCTGCCCGGCAAGTGAGAAGTTGTAGCTCACTTTGGCAAAATACTGATCGAGATACCCTTGCGCCTGACCAAACGCCGCTTCCAGTACCAGCGAATTTTTAAACGCGTATTTGGCGCCGACCGAATGCAGATAATCCACGCGTGTGGTTCTGTCGTTCTGGTAGAACTTGTCCATCTCCAGATGCCACGGCGATTTATATTCATTGGCCCACATATAGGACATGCTCAGCGCGCCCGCATCGCCATTGTCGATATTGACGCCAGCCTCCGCGCCCTGATAGGTGCCTGGCATAAAACTCCAGTGCGGAGCCAGCAGCGTCTGGCCGGTCGGTTGCAGCCAGCCCGCACGCGCCCAGATCGGGCCGTATTTAAGCTTCGCCGCCGCTTTATAAAGACTGATACCGCTCTTATCACCGGACCAGTCTTCGTCATAGGCTTTATTACTGGAGGAAAATGCAATTTCGTTCGGGTGGCCGCTGTCGCCATTTTCTGCCATTTCGATAGCGGTAAACGCGGCGATATCAAGGCCAAGCAAATCGCCGGCATACCCTGACTGAAAATCAAGATTCGCATTCCAGGTTGAGTGCGAGAGATTGGTTTTATAACGGTCTTCAGTGACATCTTTACGGTCACGTTCACGCTGCCAGTAATAGATGCCGCCGGTTAACGCAGAATCATCAATAAAGCCGGCAGCCTCTGCCCCAGGCGAGGCGCACAAGCCGCCTGTCGCGGTGATACTGGCGACAGCCAGCACGAAGCCGCTACGTTTGTATTGCAACGAACGCATGTGAAATTCCTCTTTGACGTAAAAAATTCGCACAGGGCAAAACGCCTCAGGCGAATGAAAAAAATGTAAAAAAGTAAAAAGCGGTGATGAAATATGTCCATGCAAACCGTCTCTAAAGACTATTTTTCGCGGCGCGAATTATCAATCTAAAAACCCTGAATCTTGGTGGCTTTATGACGCAGTGCACAAAATAATATTCATTTTGTTACGCTTTCATTGGATTGATCTTAATACCAAAAAAAAGGAAATAATTAGCATAAAATAAATAATGAAAGCGATTTCATTATTTTAAACAGTTAAATATGCTAATGCTCAGGTGGCGGGAAAAAACAGAAGGCGCGCAGAAAAGACCATTAATTCGCAACGCGAATATTTTGTCGATGATAATGCGTTGATTTAAAGCATAAAAAAAAACGCCGCACAATGGCGGCGTCTTGTTAACGGCAATGCATTACTCGCCGATTTTAGCCCACGTATCACGCAGACCAACGGTGCGGTTGAACACCAGTTTGTCACCGTTTGCATGGCGGCTGTCGAGGCAGAAATAACCTTCACGCTCAAACTGCCAGGCTTTACCCGCCTCAGCATTTTTAAGGCCAGGCTCAGCGTAACCCTGCTTAATAACGAGTGATTCTTTATTGATAGTCGTCAGGAAGTCGTCTGCCGCACCCGGGTTCGGTACGCTGAAAAGACGATCATAGAGACGAATCTCAACCGACAGCGCATGGGCTGCACTCACCCAATGGATCACGCCTTTAACCTTACGGCCATCTGCCGGATCTTTACTCAATGTTTCGGCGTCGTAAGAGCAGTAAATCGTGGTGATTTCGCCCGCGTCGTCTTTCTCCACGCGTTCCGCTTTGATGACATAAGCATTACGCAGGCGCACTTCTTTACCGAGCACCAGACGTTTGTACTGCTTGTTCGCCTCTTCACGGAAGTCCGCGCGATCGATCCAGATTTCGCCGCTAAACGGTACATCGCGGGTGCCCATCTCCGGTTTGTTTGGATGATTAGGCATTGAGACCATTTCGCTGTGGCCCTGCGGGTAGTTTTCGATAACCAGTTTCACTGGATCGATAACGGCCATCGCACGCGGTGCGTTCTCGTTGAGATCTTCGCGAATGCAGGATTCCAGCGACGCCATTTCAATCGTGTTGTCCTGCTTGGTGACGCCAATGCGTTTGCAGAATTCACGAATGGAGGCAGCAGTGTAACCACGGCGGCGCAGGCCAGAGATGGTTGGCATACGCGGATCGTCCCAACCTTCAACATGCTTGTCGGTCACCAGCAGGTTCAGCTTACGCTTGGACATCACGGTGTATTCCAGATTCAGACGAGAGAACTCGTACTGACGCGGATGTGCCGGGATGGTGATGTTATCCAGCACCCAGTCATACAAACGGCGGTTATCCTGGAACTCCAGCGTACACAGTGAGTGCGTAATGCCTTCCAGCGCATCGGAGATGCAATGGGTGAAGTCGTACATCGGATAGATGCACCATTTGTTGCCGGTCTGATGATGCTCCGCAAACTTAATGCGATAGATAACCGGATCGCGCATCACGATAAATGGCGACGCCATGTCGATTTTCGCGCGCAGGCACGCTTTGCCTTCTTCAAAACCACCCGCACGCATCTTCTCAAACAGCGCCAGGTTTTCTTCTACGCTGCGATTGCGGAACGGGCTGTTTTTACCAGGCTGCGTCAGCGTACCGCGATATTCACGGATCTGCTCTGGCGAGAGTTCATCAACGTAAGCAAGACCTTTGTTGATAAGCTCAACGGCGTAGTTATAAAGCTTATCGAAATAGTCAGAGGAGTAGCGAACGTCGCCAGACCAGTGGAAACCCAGCCATTGCACGTCGTTTTTAATCGACTCAACAAATTCCAGATCTTCTTTCACCGGGTTGGTATCGTCAAAGCGAAGGTTGCACTGGCCCTGGTAATCCTGCGCGATGCCGAAATTCAGGCAGATGGATTTCGCGTGGCCGATATGCAAATAACCGTTCGGCTCCGGCGGGAAACGGGTGCAAATCGTGGTGTGTTTTCCAGACGCCAGATCTTCATCGATAATCTGGCGAATAAAGTTAGTCGGGCGGGCTTCTGCCTCACTCATCGCATATTCCTCAAAGCGTCAACATCGTTTAACGGCGTATGATCTTATAAGCAGGCTTTGGAAACAACCTTTAGTTACAGAAAATCCCGCCGTGGAGCACCGGCAGCCCTTGCGCTGCGCGCACGTGAATAGTGTGGTTCAGCAACCTGCGGGCGCGCGGGTCTTGAACAATTTCACCGGCTCGTCTAATACCTCAGCATTGCCTTTGCGGGGCATATAGCCTGGTGCCTCAATACACCACTGCCAGGAATAGATCATCGTACCGTGAAGAAAGAAAATCATATTCTCCCACTCCGAGACGCGCGAAACGGAAATATGTCCGTTGTCATCTGCCGTAAATTTCTCAGGCGGCGGGTAATAGCCTGGCGGTGAGCGATGCGTATAGAGCCAAAGCGTGGCGTGTGGAACAGGCTTGCCCTGCTCGTTTTGTACATCGACCTCCAGCGCAGGCCGATGCGTGGCGTAACGAGGCACGCAGCCACTTAACAACAGACAGGCGATAATAGTGATAATTACATGACGCATCAGATTCTCCTTTATCTTTTGTCCGCCACCCTACACGGCTTTCAGGCAGGCGCGCCAGCCCCGAAAAAAAGCAAAAAAAAACGGCGGGAGCACTCTCCCGCCGTTTAAGGCATCACAACTCAGAAGCGATTATTTGCCTTTAATCTCATACAGTGGCGTCTGGCCCGCAACGACCTGCCCCTGCGCTTTAATCACCAGGCCGCTGAAATCGTCGATGTTGCTGCAGACAACCGGGCTTACCATGGAACGCGCATTGGCATTCAAATAGTCCAGATCCATTTCCAGAACTGGCTGCCCGGCGCTCACTTGCGCGCCCTCTTCCACCAGGCGTTTAAAGCCCTGGCCCTTCAGCGCGACGGTATCAATGCCCATATGGACCACGATTTCCGCACCGTTTTCAGTTTCCAGACAGAACGCGTGATTCGTGTTGAAGATTTTGACAATTGTCCCTGCCGCTGGCGACACCACCAGTTTGTCGGTCGGCTTAATAGCCACCCCGTCACCAACAGCTTTGCTGGCAAACGCTTCATCCGGTACGGCATCAAGCGCCACAACCTCGCCCGTCACCGGAGACACCAGCGCAGCGATGGTTTGCGCGCCTGTGACTGCCTGCGGTTTTGCGGCGGGTGTAACAGCGTTTAACGGCGTTACGTTCGCTGCCACTGCCGCCACCGGACCACGGGCCACGACTTTTTTCATTTCATCGCCAATGGATTCCGCTTTCGCGCCCACGATAACCTGGATGGTTTGTTTGTTTAATTTCACAACGCCAGACGCGCCCAGGCGTTTGCAGGCGGCATCGCTCACCAGCGCGGAATCACCTACGGTCAGACGCAGACGGGTAATGCAGGCATCGATCGCTTTCAGGTTGTCGGTGCCTCCTACCGCTGCTACGTAGCTGGTTGCCAGTTGCGCCAGTCCTTCTTCCGTATTGCTGTTTGCTTCGTCAGCCACTATCTCATTTTCTTTATCTTCGCGGCCCGGTGTTTTCAGGTTAAACATACGGATAACTGCACTGAACAGGACGAAATAGATGACGAAGAATACCAGTCCCATTACCAGCAGCATCCACACGTTTTTGCTGGCAGCAGGCAGGCTGTACATTAATGCATAGTCGATGGCGCCTGCCGAGAACGAGAAGCCAGCATGAATGCCAAGCAGCGTCGCGACAAATAAACTGATACCGGTCAACAAGGCATGCAGCAGATACAGCACCGGCGCCAGGAACATAAACAGGAATTCCAGCGGCTCGGTGACACCGGTCAGGAACGCAGTGATCGCAACGGACAACAGCATACCGCCGACCATAGGACGACGTGCTTTAGGTGCGGCAAAGTACATCGCCAGCGCTGCCCCTGGCAGACCAAACATCATGATCGGGAAGAACCCGGACATGAACATCCCTGCGGTACCATCGCCTGCATAGAAGCGGTTAATATCGCCGTGGAATACAGTGCCAGCTGCGTTCGTGAATTCGCCGATCTGGAACCAGGCGATTGTGTTCAGTACCTGATGCAGACCCGTTGGGATAAGCAGACGGTTGATAAAACCAAAGATCCCCGAACCCAGCGCCCCAGCCGAAACAATCCATTCACCACCTGCATGGATAGCGTGCTGCACCGGCGGCCAGACATAGCCAAAAACGGCGGCCAGCACGAGACAGAAAAAGCCCGTTGCGATAGGTACGAAGCGTTTCCCACCGAAAAAGCTCAGGAAGTCCGGAAGCTTAATAGCAGACCAGCGGTTATAAACCGCGCCGCCTACCAGACCGGTAATGATGCCTGCAAGCACACCCATGTTAATTTCTGGGTTGATGGTCACCATCGCTTTGGTCAGGACAAAATAACCGACAGCACCGGCCAGGGCCGCTGCGCCTGCGCTGTCTTTAGACCAGCTGGATGCAACCCCAATTGCGAAGATTAATGCGAGGTTATCAAAGATAGCGCCGCCCGCTTGCGCGATGAAGGCGACGTTAAGCAAATCCGGCTGACCGAATCGCAGCAGTAGCGCCGCCACTGGTAGCACGGCGATTGGGAGCTGTAACGCTCTGCCCAGCCGCTGGAAAAACCCTAAAATATTCATCCTATTCCCCCTACGAGACCCCGAACTGGCTTCTTTAAAGCCGTTTTTTATTGTGCAACTTACCTATATAAGGCGCCGTTGTGAAACAACGCCATCAACTATTCATCTGCGTTCAGTAGTGTGTGGAACTTTAATTCGCCTCGCAAATTAAACGCGTCTTTTCTGTGATTTTTATCACCAAATATCGTAGTAAGAAGTCCTGTCCTATGGCTTACCACGAAAACTTATTTTATCATTCAAAAAATCGAGACGGATTGCCCCGGCTTTCGGCGAACGGGTATACCCTTACACTGTGCTGCTGTTCAATCCGCTCCTGTTTTCTAACTTCCGAGGTGAACAATGAGACTGATTCCGCTGGCTACACCGCAGCAGGTTGGCAAATGGGCCGCCCGCCATATTGTTAAACGTATTAACGATTTTAATCCGACCGCTGATCGCCCTTTCGTACTTGGCCTGCCGACTGGCGGCACGCCGCTTGAAGCTTATAAAGCGCTGATTGAGATGCACAAAGCGGGCCAGGTCAGCTTTAAGCATGTCGTTACGTTTAACATGGACGAATATGTCGGCCTGCCGAAGGATCATCCGGAAAGCTATCACAGCTTTATGTACCGCAATTTCTTCGACCACGTTGATATTCCCGAAGAAAATATCAACCTGCTGGATGGCAACGCGCCGGATATTGACGCAGAATGCCGCCGCTATGAAGAAAAAATTCGCGCTTACGGCAAAATTCATCTGTTTATGGGCGGCGTGGGTAACGACGGTCATATCGCATTTAACGAACCTGCTTCTTCACTCGCCTCCCGTACCCGTATCAAAACGCTGACGCATGACACACGTGTGGCGAACTCGCGTTTCTTTGGCGGCGATGTGAATCAGGTGCCAAAATACGCGCTCACGGTAGGTGTCGGAACGCTGCTGGACGCGCAGGAAGTGATGATTCTGGTGCTGGGCCACGTTAAGGCGCAAGCGTTGCAGGCGGCTGTCGAAGGTAACGTGAACCACATGTGGACAATCAGCTGTCTGCAACTGCATCCGAAAGCGGTTATCGTTTGCGACGAGCCTTCCACCATGGAACTGAAAGTGAAGACGCTGAAGTACTTCACTGAGCTTGAAGCTGAAAATATTAAAGATCTTTAAAGACTGGTTACCGGGGGCATTATGTACGCTTTAACCCACGGCCGGATTTACACCGGCCACGACATTCTGGATGACCACGCGATTGTTATCGCCGATGGCCTGATTGAGCGCCTCTGTCCGCTGGCCGATCTGCCGGCGGGCGTTGAGCAGCGCGACATGGGCGGCGCCATCATCGCCCCCGGTTTTATTGATGTACAGCTGAACGGCTGCGGCGGCGTGCAGTTTAACGATACCGCTGAGGCGGTCTCGGTAGAAACGCTGGAAATGATGCAAAAGGCCAACGAGAAATCGGGCTGCACCAGCTATCTGCCGACGCTCATCACCTGTAGTGACGCGCTGATGAAACAGGGCGTGCACGTAATGCGAGACTATCTTTCCCGCCACAAAAACCAGGCGCTGGGTCTGCATCTTGAAGGGCCATGGCTGAATATTGTTAAGAAAGGCACACACAATCCGGATTTTGTGCGTCAGCCGGAGGCACAACTGGTCGACTTTCTGTGCGAAAACGCGGATGTCATCACCAAAATCACGCTTGCGCCGGAAATGGTGGCGCCTGAGGTGATTGCACAGCTGACCGCGGCAGGGATTGTCGTTTCTGCCGGGCATTCTAACGCGACACTGAAAGAAGCGAAAAAAGGCTTCCGGGCGGGTATTCGCTTTGCCACCCATCTTTTCAATGCCATGCCTTACATCACAGGCCGCGAACCAGGTCTCACCGGGGCTATCTTTGACGAACCAGATGTCTGGTGCGGCATTATCGCCGATGGCCTGCACGTCGATTTCGCCAATGTGCGACTCGCGAAAAAAGTGAAAGGCGACAAACTGTGTCTGGTGACAGATGCTACGGCGCCAGCAGGTGCCAATATTGATGAGTTCATTTTTGCTGGTAAAACAATATACTACCGTAATGGTCTGTGCGTGGACGAGAACGGTACGCTAAGCGGCTCGGCATTGACCATGATTGAAGGCGTGCGCAACCTGGTGGAGCATGTCAATATCGCCCTGGACGAAGCGCTGCGTATGGCAACGCTGTACCCAGCCCGCGCCATGGGCGTTGCGCACCGGCTTGGCAGCATCGAAGCGGGCAAAGTGGCGAACCTTACCGCCTTTACCCGTGATTATAAAATCATCAAGACCATCGTTAATGGTAACGAGGTCGTTACTGAGTAAATAAAGGCATGACGACTGGCGGACAGGCTCAAATTGGCAATGTTGATCTCGTAAAACAGCTTAACAGCGCGGCAGTTTATCGACTTATCGACCAGCATGGACCGATATCCCGTATACAAATAGCCGAACAGAGCCAGCTTGCGCCCGCCAGCGTCACCAAAATTACACGTCAGCTTATCGAGCGCGGCCTGATAAAAGAAGTGGATCAACAGGCCTCTACCGGCGGCCGCCGCGCTATCTCCATTGTCACCGAAACGCGCCATTTTCAGGCTGTTGGTGTCCGCCTCGGCCGACACGATGCCACGCTGACCCTCTTCGACCTGAGCAGCAAAGTCCTGGCGGAAGAACACTTCCCTTTACCGGAACGCACCCAGGAAACCCTTGAACATGCGCTGCTAAACACCATCGCGCAGTTTATCGAGACCTGGCAGCGGAAAATTCGCGAACTTATCGCGGTCTCGGTGATTTTGCCAGGCCTGGTGGACCCAGAGAGCGGCGTGATCCGCTATATGCCGCACATTAATGTCGAGAACTGGCCGCTGGTCGATGCGCTACAAGCGCGCTTTAACGTCGCCTGCTTTGTGGGTCACGATATCCGAAGCCTGGCGCTTGCGGAGCACTACTTCGGTGCAACACGCGACTGCGAAGACTCCATTCTGGTGCGCGTACACCGCGGTACTGGCGCGGGCATTATCTCAAACGGACGTATTTTCATCGGCCGTAACGGCAACGTTGGCGAAATAGGCCATATTCAGGTCGATCCATTAGGCGAACGTTGCCACTGCGGCAACTTCGGCTGCCTTGAAACCGTCGCGGCTAACGCTGCGATTGAGCACCGTGTGCGCCAGTTGCTTGAACAGGGTTACCAGAGCCGTCTCACGCTGGAGGATTGCAACATCAAAGCGATTTGCAAAGCCGCCAATCGGGGCGATGCGCTGGCAAGTGAAGTCGTGGAGCGCGTAGGCCGTCAGCTCGGCAAAACCATCGCCATCGCGATTAACCTTTTTAACCCGCAAAAGGTCGTTATCGCAGGGGAGATTGTTGAAGCACAGAAAGTGCTGCTACCCGCTATCGAAAGCTGTATCAATACGCAATCCCTGAAAGCATTTCGTAAAAATCTGCCGGTTGTCCCTTCGCAGCTCGATCACCGCTCGGCGATTGGCGCCTTCGCACTGGTGAAACGCGCCATGCTTAACGGATTGTTATTACAGCGTTTACTGGAAAGTTAACGAGTCATTTTGGCGTATGCGCTATAGTTACGCCTTTCTGTTCCCTGAGCCAGAGTAGTCCATGACCATTCAGAACGTAATTTGCGATATTGATGGCGTGCTGATGCACGATAACGTTGCCGTGCCCGGCGCGAGCGAGTTTCTGACCCGCATCCTTGAAAAAGGATTTCCGCTGGTCTTGTTAACTAATTACCCTTCCCAGACCGGTCAGGATCTGGCGAACCGTTTCGCATCCGCTGGCATCGATGTACCAGACAGCGTGTTTTATACCTCTGCCATGGCGACAGCGGATTTCCTGCGTCGTCAGGAAGGTAAAAAGGCGTACGTAGTTGGCGAGGGAGCGTTAATTCACGAACTATATAAGGCTGGTTTTACTATTACCGACATCAATCCTGATTTTGTGATCGTCGGTGAAACGCGTTCCTATAACTGGGAAATGATGCATAAAGCCGCTTTCTTTGTGGCTAATGGCGCACGCTTTATCGCTACCAATCCGGATACACATGGCCGCGGTTTCTACCCGGCCTGCGGCGCACTCTGTGCGGGCATTGAAAAAATCTCAGGTCGTAAGCCGTTTTATGTCGGCAAGCCGAGCCCGTGGATAATCCGCGCGGCACTCAACAAAATGCAGGCGCATTCAGAACATACCGTGATTGTCGGCGATAACCTCCGTACAGATATTCTGGCGGGCTTCCAGGCCGGACTGGAAACCATTCTGGTCCTGTCAGGCGTGTCGACGATTAACGACATCGACGCGATGCCGTTCCGGCCAAGCTGGATTTATCCCTCTGTCGCCGAAATCGACGTAATCTGAACCTGACGGCCATTGATGATGGCCGTTTTTTTTAGCTTCTACACAAAAGGCCCATTCAATAAAATATCGTTTTTTTTAGCGAACCGCTAAAAACCGCCTCTCTTTACTAACCATTTTTAAATTTTCGCTAACGCCTGTTGAATTATTTATTATCTCCTCGCTAAAACGCTTGCATAGCCAGCACCCTTTACGGCATTTTCTTAATCAACGACAGGGGCTGACGCGAAAAACTTGCATAACCCGCAACGCCCGCAGACAGACAACACAACATCACCGCCAGGGTTAACGGAGTTTTCTATGTGTTCTATTTTTGGTGTGCTGGATATCAAAACCGACGCGGTCGAACTGCGTAAGAAAGCACTTGAGCTGTCACGCCTGATGCGCCACCGCGGCCCGGACTGGTCCGGCGTTTTCGCAGGCGACAGAGCGATCCTTGCGCATGAACGTCTCTCTATTGTGGACGTCAACGCAGGTGCGCAGCCGCTCTATAACACCGAGAAAACCCACGTGCTGGCGGTGAACGGTGAAATCTACAACCACCAGGCGCTGCGTGCCGAATATGGCGATCGTTTTGAGTTTCAGACGGGTTCTGACTGTGAAGTCATCCTGGCGCTCTATCAGGAAAAAGGTCCGGACTTTCTGGACGAACTGCAGGGAATGTTTGCTTTCATCCTGTATGACCGTGAAAAAGACGCCTACCTGATTGGCCGCGACCATATCGGTATTATTCCGCTCTATATGGGCCATGACGAACACGGCAACTTTTATGTGGCTTCAGAGATGAAATCACTGGTGCCGGTATGTCGCACTATCAAAGAATTCCCGGCAGGCAGCTATCTGTGGAGCCAGGATGGCGAAATTCGCCAATATTATCAGCGCGACTGGTTTGAGTATGACGCGGTAAAAGACAACGTGACCGATAAAGCCGAATTGCGTCAGGCGCTGGAAGATGCGGTGAAAAGCCATCTGATGTCTGACGTGCCTTACGGCGTGCTGCTCTCTGGCGGCCTGGATTCATCCGTTATTTCCGCGATTACCAAAAAATTCGCAGCGCGTCGTGTGGAAGATCAGGAACGTTCTGAAGCCTGGTGGCCACAGCTGCACTCTTTCGCCGTCGGTCTTGAGGGCTCGCCGGATCTGAAAGCGGCGCAGGAAGTGGCAAATCACCTTGGCACCGTGCATCACGAAATTCATTTTACGGTGCAGGAAGGGCTGGATGCGATCCGCGATGTTATCTATCACATTGAAACCTACGATGTGACCACCATTCGCGCCTCAACGCCCATGTATTTAATGTCTCGTAAAATCAAGGCGATGGGCATCAAAATGGTGCTTTCTGGCGAAGGCTCTGACGAAGTATTTGGCGGTTATCTCTACTTCCATAAAGCGCCGAACGCGAAAGAGCTGCATGAAGAGACCGTGCGTAAATTGCAGGCGCTGCATATGTTTGACTGTGCACGCGCCAACAAAGCGATGTCTGCCTGGGGCGTTGAAGCACGCGTGCCGTTCCTCGATAAGAAATTCCTTGATGTGGCGATGCGTATCAATCCTCAGGATAAAATGTGCGGCAACGGCAAGATGGAAAAACATATCCTGCGTGAATGTTTTGAATCTTATCTGCCAGCAAGCGTAGCGTGGCGTCAGAAAGAGCAATTTTCTGACGGTGTAGGCTACAGCTGGATTGATACGCTGAAAGAAGTGGCAGCAGAACAAGTTTCCGACCAGCAATTGGAAACCGCGCGCTTCCGCTTCCCTTACAACACACCGGCATCAAAAGAAGCGTATCTCTACCGCGAGATCTTCGAAGAGCTGTTCCCGGTACCGAGCGCGGCGGAGTGTGTGCCTGGCGGTCCGTCCGTTGCCTGCTCTTCTGCAAAAGCTATCGAATGGGATGAAGCGTTCAAAACCATGAACGATCCTTCAGGTCGCGCGGTGGGCGTGCACCAGTCCGCTTATAAATAAGCGAACACAAAACACGCAACGGGCCTGCGCGGCCCGTTTTTTTATTGGCGTAAAGAGGTTCGGACGTTTCCTCTTTTCGATTGAGTTAATGGATAATTCGCCCGGAATCGCCGAATATTGCATCAAGCTGTTCGCAAGCTAGTCAAACAGTCACAATACGTCGATTTTCGCCAAAAAAGGTGTTGACGCTTCCAGGCCCAATACGCATAATGCGCCCCGCAACGCCGATAAGGTAACGCGAAAAAAGATGGCTACGTAGCTCAGCTGGTTAGAGCACATCACTCATAATGATGGGGTCACAGGTTCGATTCCCGTCGTAGCCACCATCTTTTTTGCGGGAGTGGCGAAATTGGTAGACGCACCAGATTTAGGTTCTGGCGCCGCAAGGTGTGCGAGTTCAAGTCTCGCCTCCCGCACCACTTCGTAATTGCGTTGCACGGATGGGGTATCGCCAAGCGGTAAGGCACCGGTTTTTGATACCGGCATTCCCTGGTTCGAATCCAGGTACCCCAGCCATATTTCTTCGACTTTTGCGTTTCCCGCAGCAGTCGTTGGGGTATCGCCAAGCGGTAAGGCACCGGTTTTTGATACCGGCATTCCCTGGTTCGAATCCAGGTACCCCAGCCAGTTGTTATGGCTGGCGGAGAAGTAAAATTTGGCTACGTAGCTCAGCTGGTTAGAGCACAGCACTCATAATGCTGGGGTCACAGGTTCGATTCCCGTCGTAGCCACCATATTTGAAGCGTCTTGCTTATGTTAAGCGAGATAGCGCGAAGTAAAATTCGCAAGAGTTTCTTGGGGTATCGCCAAGCGGTAAGGCAGTGGATTCTGATTCCACCATTCCGAGGTTCGAATCCTCGTACCCCAGCCACTTTGAAGAAGCGGTTGGCAAGAAGCTAAACGCACAGGTTAAAGGTTCTTGGTTTCTTCCTTTAACTGACAATTCAATACCAACATTTTGTTGGGGTATCGCCAAGCGGTAAGGCAGTGGATTCTGATTCCACCATTCCGAGGTTCGAATCCTCGTACCCCAGCCACTCTTTAAAAGCCTGCGAAAGCAGGCTTTTTTCTTTTCGGCTACACGTTACTGCTCTGCTAAAAGCTGCCTCGCCTCATTATTTATTACTCCACCTCGTAAAGCCGTATCATTTCAGCGTGAATACTCATAAAAAAGCCCGCTTTCGCAGGCCTTTTTCAATCAGCGCAGCCGCTTTATGTCAGACAATGCAGGAAATAAGGCGGTGAGGCTGCATAATAAAGAAATAACAAAAAGCATGTTGTAACTAAGGCACTACAACCCCAGCGCATATTTGAGTGCCTGACGCTTCAGCACGCCGGAACGTTGCGCCGCGATAAGCCCCAGGTTACGCAGCACACGTAGCGGTTTAAGTTTCGCGGTAAAGCCCGCGTGGAAAAGATCCATACCGCTTTGCATCAACAGGTTATCGGGCATACGGCGGCGCTGGTAGCGCTTCAGCACGTTAAGAGAAGCCCAGTCCTCCCCGGCATTGCGCGCCGCGATAACGACCTCCAGCAGCGCATCCACATCCCGGTAACCAAGGTTTACCCCCTGCCCCGCCAGCGGGTGAATCGTGTGTGCGGCATCACCCACTAGCGCGACGCCCGACAACACGTAGCGTACCGCATGCCGGCGCGCCAGCGGGAATGCCCCGCATGCGACAGGCGTAATGCAGCCAAGACGTGCCGGGAATACGCTTGCTACTTCACGACCAAGCTGCGTCAGAGGCATCGCCTGCAACTGGCGAATGCGCGCCGGGCGGTCATACCAGACCAGAGACGCCCAGTTATCAAACAGCGGCAAAAAGGCATGCGGCCCGTTTGGCGTAAAGTGTTGCCATGTACTGTCGCCAGGCGGCTGCTGGCACTGCACGCTAATAAGCAGACACGATTGCTGATATTGCCAGGCATTAACCCCAATACCCGCCCATTTGCGCACCTGCGAGCTTGCCCCGTCAGCACCAATAATAAGTCTCGCCTGCAGCGTTCCGCCATTATCGAACGTCAGCTGATAGCCGTTTTGCACCGCCGCCATCTGGGTGAGGGTCGCCGGGCAGCACAGTTTTACCGCCGGATGTGCCTCCAGCGATTCCCACAAGGCTCGTTGCAGCACGCTGTTTTCTACCATATAACCCAGCTCAGGCAATTGCAGTTCGTCTGCGCTGAATTCAACCCGCGCTTCGTTCCACTCCCAGGTTTCGAGACGACGGTAAGGATGCGCGCGCATCTCCAGCACCCGTTGCCAGACCCCCAGCCCGCGCAGCACGTTCACAGAAGCGCAACTGATTGAGGAGATCCGCACATCCGGCGGATTTTGCGGTGAAAATTCAGGTGGTGCGGCATGCTCTACTACCGCCACCTGGAAACCATTTTGCGCCAGCCCCAGAGCTGCGGCGGCGCCCACCATGCCACCGCCGACGACGGCGACTTCAATGGGTTGATTTGTCATGGTCATTTTATCCTTAAGCAATCTATTCTCAGTTTACCGGATTTTTCGCCGCCTGACGTCTTTGCCTCGCCACTGGTCACGAACACGCCAAAGCATTACAATACGCGGCCAAAATGAGTGGCTGTAACTGAGCAATGGCAAGTCAATGACGAAAAAACTCCATATCAAAACCTGGGGCTGTCAGATGAACGAATACGATTCATCGAAGATGGCCGATCTGCTGGAAACCACGCACGGCTTTACGCTGACCGACGTGGCGGAAGAAGCAGATATTCTTCTGCTGAATACCTGCTCAATTCGTGAGAAGGCACAGGAGAAGGTTTTCCATCAGTTAGGTCGCTGGAAAACGTTAAAGGAAAAGAACCCGGATGTGATTATCGGCGTGGGCGGCTGTGTCGCGTCTCAGGAAGGTGACCATATTCGCGATCGCGCCCGTTACGTCGACATCATTTTCGGGCCACAGACCCTGCATCGCCTGCCGGAAATGATTAACCAGGTAAAAGGCACCCGCAGCCCTGTCGTGGATATCAGCTTCCCGGAAATCGAAAAATTCGACCGGTTGCCTGAGCCGCGTGCGGAAGGCCCGACCGCGTTCGTTTCCATCATGGAAGGCTGTAATAAATACTGCACCTACTGTGTGGTGCCCTACACGCGCGGTGAAGAAGTCAGCCGTCCGAGCGATGATATCGTGCTGGAAATCGCCCAGCTTGCAGCCCAGGGTGTCCGTGAAGTGAATCTGCTCGGTCAGAACGTTAACGCCTGGCGTGGCGAGAACTACGACGGCACCCCCGGCACCTTTGCCGATCTGCTGCGTCTGGTTGCGGCCATCGACGGCATCGATCGCATTCGTTTCACCACCAGCCACCCTATCGAATTCACTGACGACATTATCGAAGTCTATCGCGATACACCTGAACTGGTGAGTTTCCTGCATTTGCCGGTTCAGAGCGGCTCTGACCGCGTGCTGAACATGATGGGGCGCACCCATACTGCGCTGGAATATAAAGCGATTATTCGTAAGCTGCGCGCAGCCCGTCCGGATATTCAAATCAGCTCGGACTTTATCGTCGGTTTCCCTGGCGAAACCCAGCAGGATTTCGAACAGACGATGAAGTTGATTGCCGAGGTCAATTTCGACATGAGCTACAGCTTTATTTTCTCAGCTCGCCCAGGCACCCCTGCCGCCGATATGGTGGACGACGTGCCGGAAGATGAGAAAAAACAGCGTCTGTATATCCTTCAGGAGCGCATCAACCAGCAGGCAATGGCCTGGAGCCGCCGTATGCTTGGTACGACCCAGCGTATTCTGGTTGAAGGCACATCGCGTAAGAGCATCATGGAGCTTTCTGGCCGTACCGAAAACAACCGCGTGGTGAACTTCGAAGGCTCACCGGATATGGTCGGTAAGTTTGTCGATGTCGAAATCACTGAGGTGTTCCCGAACTCGCTGCGCGGTAAAGTCATTCGCACTGAGGAAGAGATGGGCCTGCGTGTGGTCGAATCTCCGGAATCGATCATCGCCCGCACCCGTAAAGAGAACGAACTCGGCGTCGGGATTTTCCAGCCGTAAGCCGCAGACCTACGTATGCCGCTCCGTGCGGCATACGCTTATTTTTCACCCATCCGCTCTTGTATTCTGAAAGCCGCACCCAAATATCCCGGTTGTCGCTTGCGCCTTTTTCCCTCGCCGTGAATAATTTCTCTAAGGCCCTGAGAAAATCAGCAGGCATTTTATTCACCTTAACTGGCCCTTTGTGACCAAGAGGACAAGTTTGAATATCGAAACACGTGAATTTACGCTGGAACCCGCAGACAACGCTCGTCTGCTTAGCCTCTGTGGCCCCTTTGATGACAACATCAAACAGCTGGAGCGCCGCCTCGGCATCGAAATCGCTCGTCGCGATAATCACTTTAAACTGACCGGCCGCACGATTTGCGTCAGCGCTGCCGCAGATATTCTGCGCAGTCTTTACGTCGATACTGCGCCCATGCGCGGTGAAATCAAAGAGATCGAGCCGGAACAGATTCATCTTGCTATCAAAGAGTTCCGCGTGCTTGAGCAGAGCGCTGAAAGCGTCCCGGAATATGGCAAAGCGGTCAATATCAAGACTAAACGCGGCGTGATTAAACCGCGTACGCCAAACCAGGCGCAGTACATCGCGAATATCCTTGATCACGACATTACCTTCGGCATCGGTCCTGCGGGTACGGGTAAAACCTATCTTGCGGTCGCAGCGGCAGTGGATGCGCTGGAGCGTCAGGAAATCCGCCGCATCCTGTTGACCCGTCCTGCGGTAGAAGCGGGCGAAAAACTCGGCTTCCTGCCAGGCGATCTCAGCCAGAAGGTCGACCCGTATTTGCGTCCGCTCTATGACGCCTTGTTCGAAATGCTCGGTTTTGAACGCGTGGAAAAGCTGATGGAGCGCAACGTCATTGAAGTCGCGCCGCTGGCCTACATGCGCGGCCGTACGCTTAACGACGCGTTTATCATTCTGGATGAAAGCCAGAACACCACCATCGAACAGATGAAAATGTTCCTGACCCGTATTGGCTTTAACTCCAAAGCGGTGATTACCGGGGACGTCACGCAAATCGACTTGCCGAGAAATCTCAAATCAGGTCTTCGTCACGCCATCGAAGTGCTCTCTGACGTTGAAGAAATCAGTTTTAATTTCTTCCATAGTGAAGACGTCGTCCGCCACCCGGTCGTTGCACGCATCGTCACCGCCTATGAAGCCTGGGAAGAGGCTGACCAGAAGCGTAAAGCCGAACAGGCCGCAGAACGTAAACGTGAAGCCCAGGCGCTGGCCGCAGGCACGCAGGAGAGTAAATGAGTCAGGTGATTCTCGATTTGCAGGTCGCCTGCGAAGAGACCTCCGGTTTGCCGGATGAAGCACAGTTTCAGACATGGCTGAATGCTGTCATCCCCCAGTTTCAGGAAGAATCAGAAGTCACGGTACGTCTGGTCGATGAAGCGGAAAGTCATGACCTTAACCTTACCTACCGCGGTAAGGATAAACCCACCAATGTCTTGTCATTTCCGTTTGAAGCGCCGCCCGGTATCGAAATGCCGTTACTGGGCGACCTGATTATCTGTCGCCAGGTGGTTGAGCGCGAAGCGCAGGAACAGGAAAAGCCGCTCGAAGCCCACTGGGCGCATATGGTGGTGCATGGCAGCCTGCACCTGCTGGGTTATGATCATATCGAGGATGACGAAGCCGAAGAAATGGAAGGCATCGAAACCGAGATAATGCTTGCCCTGGGCTTTGACGATCCGTACATTGCCGAGAAAGAGTAATCTGTGCGGCAGTCCGCTGCCGCCAGTGATTTATGCCTTTGCGGCGCGCCTTCCCCGCCGCGGGCGACACATCCACTAACATGAGAACCCTGAATTAACGCCATGAGCGACGACAATTCACACAGTAGCGACTCACTTAACAAAAAGGGATTTTTCTCCCTCCTCTTAAGCCAGCTTTTCCACGGTGAACCCAAAAACCGTGACGAACTGCTTGAGCTCATCCGTGATTCCGAGCAAAACGAGCTTATCGACCAGGATACGCGCGACATGCTTGAAGGGGTAATGGATATCGCCGACCAGCGCGTTCGCGACATCATGATCCCCCGCTCCCAGATGGTCACCCTGAAACGCAACCAGAGCCTCGATGAATGTCTCGACGTCATCATCGAATCAGCGCACTCGCGTTTTCCGGTGATTAGCGAGGACAAAGATCACATAGAAGGGATCCTGATGGCTAAAGATCTGCTGCCGTTTATGCGCAGCGACGCGGAAGCCTTCAGTATGGATAAAGTGCTGCGCCCGGCGGTTGTTGTACCGGAAAGCAAACGGGTTGACCGGATGCTCAAGGAGTTTCGCTCCCAGCGCTATCACATGGCTATCGTGATTGACGAATTCGGCGGCGTGTCCGGGCTTGTGACTATCGAAGATATTCTGGAACTCATCGTCGGCGAAATCGAAGACGAATATGACGATGAAGAAGATATCGATTTCCGTCAGCTCAGCCGCCATACCTGGACTGTGCGTGCGCTGGCGTCGATAGAAGATTTCAATGACACCTTCGGCAGCCAGTTCAGCGATGAAGAAGTGGATACCATCGGCGGTCTGGTCATGCAGGCGTTCGGCCACCTGCCTGCGCGCGGAGAGACCATCGACATTGATGGTTACCAGTTTAAAGTTGCTATGGCGGATAGCCGTCGTATTATCCAGGTCCACGTCAGAATGCCGGAAAACTCGCCGCAGCCTAAACTGGAAGACTAATGGAATGGCTCTTGCCTCAATGATTGAACGCCAGCGCGTGCGTCTGCTGCTGGCGCTGCTTTTCGGTGCCAGCGGAACGCTGGCCTTTTCCCCTTACGATTTCTGGCCTGCCGCCCTGCTCTCACTGATGGGCCTGCAGGGTCTTACCCTTAACCGTCGTCCGATGCAAAGCGCCTGGATTGGTTTTGCCTGGGGGCTTGGCCTGTTCGGCACTGGCGTGAATTGGGTCTATGTCAGCATTGCCCAGTTTGGCGGTATGCCGGGGCCTGTCAACGTGGCGCTGGTCATACTGCTTGCAGCCTATCTCTCGCTGTACACCGGCCTTTTTGCGGGCGTTCTGGCGCGTCTGTGGCCGAAAGCGGACTGGTTGCGTGTCGGTATCGCCGCCCCGGTTGTCTGGCATCTGACAGAGTTCCTGCGTGGCTGGGTGCTAACAGGCTTCCCATGGCTACAGTTTGGCTACAGCCAGATAGATGGCCCGCTGAAAGGGCTTGCGCCAGTCGCAGGCGTCGAGGCGATTAACTTCTTACTGATGGCAGTCAGCGGTCTGCTGGTGCTGTCGCTTGTGCGTCGCACCTGGAAACCCGCCGTATGCGCGCTGGTGCTGTTCGCACTGCCCTTCCCGCTTCGTTATATCCAGTGGTATCAGCCGCACGCCGAGCGCGCAATAAACGTGGCGCTGGTGCAGGGTAACATTCCGCAATCGATGAAATGGGATGAAGGCGAACTGCTGAACACGCTGCGCATTTATTTCAGCGCCACCCGCGCGCAGCTTGGCAAAGCCGGCCTGATTATCTGGCCAGAATCCGCGATTCCCGATTTAGAGAGTAACCAGCAGCAGTTCCTGCACGATATGGACACGGTGCTGCGCGCTAACGACGCGACGCTGATTACCGGTGTGGTGGATGCACGTCTTAACGCGAAAAACCGTTACGACACCTACAACACCATTATCACGCTCGGCGCCGGCACGCCTTACAGCTACAACTCCGCGAACCGCTACCATAAAAACCACCTGGTGCCGTTTGGCGAGTTTGTGCCGCTGGAATCGATACTGCGTCCACTCGCGCCCTTCTTTGACTTGCCGATGTCGTCGTTCAGCCGTGGCCCGTATCTGCAACCGCAGCTACAGGCGCATGGCATGAAGCTTACAGCCGCTATCTGCTATGAGATAATCCTCGGTGAACAGGTGCGCGATAACTTCCGTCCCGATACTGATTTCCTGCTGACTATCTCAAACGACGCCTGGTTCGGTCACTCCATTGGGCCGTGGCAGCATTTCCAGATGGCGCGTATGCGCGCGCTGGAACTGGCGCGCCCCCTGCTGCGCAGCACCAATAACGGCGTTACGGCAGTGATTGACGCTAACGGTGGCGTACAGTCGATCATTCCACAGTTCACCCGCGAGGTATTAAACGCCTCCGTGACTCCCACCAGCGGTCTTACGCCATATGCTCGTTTTGGCGATGCGACTATCTGGATTATCGTCGCGTTGGGTGGCTTTGCCTCGGTGCTGATAAGCCTTGGCAGGCGCAGACGTTCGTAAATTCCCGCTAAAAAGGTCAGCTATGCTGGCCTTTTTCTTTTCTGGCACACCCTTTGCTTTAGTTAATCCAATGATTTAGCTGAAACGCCTTACCCGGCGTTGCCATGGGGCAGGTTGCACCAGCGCGGTACTTTTGCGGCACCACTTTAGTGCAACACCGCATTTTTGCCTCTAATTGGTGCGGCGCGCTTCGCAAAAATAAACAAATTCACAGCAAATTATTTACATCCAGCCAGGCTAAATGGTACCAACACGGTACTAACGCTGCTGGCGGGACGGCAGGAATATAACAACACACATTCACAATTGGGTATCAATGGCGTTTCTGGCGCCGCGATAAAGGAGTTGGATATGCAGTTACGTAAACTGACCGCAGCAATGCTGGTAATGGGTCTGAGCGCAGGTCTGGCCCATGCAGAAGACGCAAGCAGCGGTCAAAGCACGCTGGATAAAATCAAAGCGAACGGCGTTATTGTCGTTGGCCACCGCGAATCCTCGGTTCCTTTCTCCTATTACGACAACCAGCAAAAAGTAGTGGGCTATTCGCAGGATTACTCCAACGCTATCGTTGAGGCTGTGAAAAAACAGCTCAACAAGCCGGATCTGCAGGTCAAAATGATCCCAATTACGTCGCAGAACCGTATCCCGCTGCTGCAAAACGGCACCTTCGATTTTGAATGCGGCTCCACCACCAACAACCTGGAGCGCCAGAAACAGGCCGCGTTTTCTGACACTATTTTCGTCGTGGGCACCCGCCTGCTGGTGAAAAAAGGCGGCCCGATTAAAGATTTCGCCGATCTCAAAGGCAAAGCGGTCGTCGTCACCTCGGGCACCACGTCTGAAGTACTGCTGCACAAGCTCAACGACGAGAAGAAAATGGATATGCGCATCATTAGCGCGAAAGATCACGGCGACTCCTTCCGCACGCTGGAAAGCGGTCGCGCGGTGGCGTTCATGATGGATGACGCGCTGCTGGCAGGCGAGCGCGCTAAAGCGAAAAAACCGGATAACTGGGAAATCGTTGGTACGCCGCAATCCAAAGAAGCGTATGGCTGCATGATGCGTAAAGGCGACGAGTCATTTAAAAAACTGGTAGACGACACCATCGCTCAGGCGCAGACCTCTGGCGAAGCAGCGAAGTGGTTTGAAAAATGGTTTAAAAACCCGATTCCGCCTAAGAACCTTAACCTGAACTTCGAACTTTCCGACGACATGAAAACGTTGTTCAAAGAACCTAACGATAAAGCGCTTAACTAATTACAACCATTAAGGGGCGGGTCACCCTGCCCTCACGATTGACGACACGAAGCCCGGACAGACTATACGTCGGTTGGCCGTTCCCCAACCGGCGCGAATACAAGAGGCTTCTCATCAATCTTAGGGGGTAGCGCTGCTACCCCCCTTTTTTTCGGAGTACGTTATGTCTATAGACTGGAACTGGGGCATCTTTTTACAGGATGCGCCGTTCGGCAACACCACCTATTTAGGCTGGCTATGGAGTGGCTTCCAGGTGACCGTCGCGCTGTCGATAACCGCCTGGATAATCGCATTTCTGGTCGGTTCCCTTTTTGGCATCCTGCGCACGGTGCCTAACCGTTTCCTCTCCGCGCTTGGCACCTGCTACGTCGAACTCTTCCGCAACGTTCCACTTATCGTTCAGTTCTTTACCTGGTATCTGGTCGTGCCGGAATTACTGCCGGAAGATCTGGGCATGTGGTTCAAAGCAGAGCTTGATCCTAACGTGCAGTTTTTCGTCTCCTCAATGGTTTGCCTGGGGTTGTTTACCGCCGCACGCGTTTGCGAACAGGTACGCGCCGCTATTCAGTCGCTGCCGCGCGGTCAGAAGAACGCCGGCCTCGCGATGGGCCTGACGCTGCCGCAAACCTATCGCTACGTGCTGCTGCCAAATGCGTATCGTGTGATTGTGCCGCCCATGACCTCTGAGATGATGAACCTGGTTAAAAACTCAGCCATCGCCTCAACCATCGGTCTGGTGGATATGGCGGCGCAGGCAGGCAAACTTCTCGACTACTCCGCCCATGCCTGGGAGTCGTTTACAGCTATTACCCTCGCCTATGTATTTATCAACACAGTAATCATGCTGGTGATGAATCTGGTGGAACGTAAGGTTCGCCTGCCGGGTAATATGGGGAGCAAATAATGTACGAATTTGACTGGGGATCGATTGTTCCCTCCATGCCTTACCTGCTGGCAGGGCTGGTGATCACCTTAAAAATCACTGTCACTGCCGTTATCGTCGGTATCGTCTGGGGCACGCTGCTTGCGGTGATGCGCCTCTCAAGCTTTAAGCCCGTCGCCTGGTTTGCCACGGCCTACGTCAACGTGTTTCGCTCGATCCCACTGGTAATGGTGCTGCTGTGGTTCTACCTGATTGTGCCCGGGATTTTGCAGGATGTACTGGGGATTTCGCCCAAGACCGATATCCGTTTGATCTCGGCGATGGTGGCGTTCTCGATGTTTGAGGCAGCGTACTATTCAGAAATTATCCGCGCCGGTATTCAGAGCATCTCCCGTGGCCAGTCCAGCGCCGCGCTGGCATTGGGGATGACGCACTGGCAATCGATGAAGCTGATTATTCTGCCGCAGGCGTTTCGCGCCATGGTACCGCTGCTGCTGACGCAGGGCATCGTACTGTTCCAGGATACCTCACTGGTTTACGTGCTGAGCCTTGCGGACTTTTTCCGCACCGCGTCTACCATCGGCGAGCGCGACGGCACGCAAGTCGAAATGATCCTGTTTGCAGGCGCCGTTTACTTTGTCATTAGTTTAAGTGCATCGCTGTTGGTCAGCTGGCTGAAGAAAAGGACTGTGTAATGATTACCCTGAAAAACGTCTCAAAATGGTATGGTCACTTTCAGGTGCTTACCGACTGCTCCACGGCCGTAAAAAAAGGCGAAGTTGTGGTGGTGTGCGGCCCCTCCGGCTCCGGCAAATCGACGCTCATAAAAACCGTCAACGGCCTCGAACCTGTTCAGCAGGGCGACATTGTCGTAAACGGCACGCGCGTCAATGATAAAAAAACCAATCTGGCGCAACTGCGCTCCCATGTCGGCATGGTGTTCCAGCATTTCGAACTGTTCCCGCATTTATCCATTATTGAAAACCTGACGCTCGCACAGGTCAAAGTGCTCAAACGCGATAAAGCGGCGGCCCGAGAAAAAGGGCTGAAACTGCTGGAGCGCGTCGGGCTTTCCGCCCATGCGAATAAATTTCCGTCACAACTCTCCGGCGGTCAGCAACAGCGTGTCGCTATCGCGCGTGCGCTCTGCATGGATCCGGTGGCGATGCTGTTTGACGAACCCACCTCCGCGCTTGACCCGGAAATGATCAATGAAGTGCTGGATGTCATGGTAGAGCTGGCGCAGGAAGGCATGACCATGATGGTCGTTACGCACGAGATGGGCTTTGCACGAAAAGTGGCGCACCGCGTGATCTTTATGGACGAAGGGAAGATTGTGGAAGACTCCCCGAAAGAGGAGTTTTTCGCTAACCCCAAATCAGAACGTGCGAAAGATTTTCTCGCCAAAATCCTGCATTAATCTCCTTCTTGCCGGCATACCACGCGGTATGCCGGCCCTCTGCTATCGTTAATCTGTCACCACAAGCATCGCGTGTTTTGCCGCAGGCAGCGTATGAATAGCCGTGGCGTCCAGTGTCCTTAATACGGACAAATACAGCATGCGTTCCGCCTGCGAATAGTCGTTGTTATCCACATAAAACTCATACACCAACCCGCCCTTTTCAAGGAAAAAGCTATACGCGCCATCAGAGATAGCGTTTTGCCGATAGATATAAGTTTCCTGATGCCACTGGCCGCCTGGATATTCCGCCTCGGTTTTCGCCGCCACATCGCGCAGCGTGCCATGGTGGATAACCATTTTTGCAAAATCCGCGGTTCTGCCCTCTGCAAGCTGTGCGGGGACACGGTGTACCTGACGCGCGGCTTTCTCACCCCGGGCTGCATCTGCCAGCAGGGTATTTATTGTGTCGAGAATAAGCTGATGAGACTGCGCAAGGTCAAAGAGATCGCTGGCCTTCTCACCGAGTCGCGCTTCCAGAGCCGTCTGCGATAACGCAAGGTCATCCATCCTGATGACGTTTTGGGTACGGAATTCGGGGTCCATCGTGCGCAGCATTGAATACGCAGTAATAATCTCGGAAAACGAATCGCTGTTAGCGATGCCGATAACATAGCGTTTTGCCGCTTCGTCGTAGCGGTAATAAAGCGTCTCCGCTTGCCCCTGCGAATTATAATAAATCGCGCCGCGCGGCGAGGTGTAAATCACCCGCTCCTGCAACGATAGCCAGCTTTGAAACTCAATATCTCCTTGTTCGCCTGGCGCGATAATAAACTCTCCAGTCAGCGTTTGGGTTGGGGTAGAAAAGGAATAAATTTCATCCTGCGCGTTTTGCCAGTTGATGTTGAGCTTGCCGATACGACGGGTATAAATCCCGGACTGCCAGCGTTGCAGACTTTGAATAAGGGAGTCGGGCAGCACAACCTGGTTTTCATTATTGAGGTTAATCAGAAAACCCGCTGGCGGGTGCTGCAACGCGTCCTTAACCTGCTCATGCTGGCGCTGAGCCAGTGCCGTGCGCTGTTGCTCCGTGTCCTTAAACTGTGCCTTCATGCGCGCCAGTCGTTCAGGATCGGTGCGGGCAGGCACCAGTTCCATCGTGACAGTACAGTAATAAAAGCCGCACATGCCGCTCTTATCTGAAACGACCCGAACCTTATCCCCCATCGCATCACGCCTCAGCGTCTGCCAGACGCCGTTGATTTTTACCCGGCGCTGAGTAATTTTTTCCACGTTTGGCCGGGTATCCTGATACCACGTCAGCGTGTCATCACTCAGATGCACATAGCGCTTCTCTTTCAGCGTTTTTATTTCTTCGGTAATGGCTGCCTGAAAAACCGGACGGACATCTTCTTTTGTCGGATCTTCCTGAGGAGGATTGTCATAATCGACGGTGATGGTTTTGATGAGATAGTCGCTGTTTTCCCACGCGCCCTGATCGTTGCAGGCGGTTAATATCAACATTGCTCCCGCCAGCCAGCCTGCTTTATTCACTGTTCCCTCAATTATTTCCCAATAAAATCAGAGGGAAAGTATAACTGGACGGTAAATCAACACAATCGGCCCGACAAAGGACAGCAGAGTGAACGCCACAAGCGGGCGCAACGCTGGTCGCGTGCTAAAAATCGCGCTTAAGGAAACGTAATCGGCGGGATACAAACAAGAGAAGCCAGGGCAGAGCGCGTGAAAACGCGCCCTGCAAAAGGGCGGCCTTAATCAGGGCTCAAAGGGCCGACGCTGGAACTGGTTATGACCACATTTCGGGCAGACCGGCAGCACCTCCGGGGTATAAAACGCGAGGTGATGGTGACAGTTTTCACAGACCAGATTGCCAAGCCCCACCACTTCACCGCTGTGGTACACGCCGTGGTGGTTGAGATCCTGGAAAACTTCACGCCACTCCAGCTGGGTTTTATCGGTAATGTCCGCAAGCTCCTGCCAGACGCTTTCTTTAATGACGCGCAAAAACACACTGTCGGTCAGATAGTCCTGGCTTTCGCCGTAGCTGCGGGCGAACTCTTCAAGATCGCGCCGCACCGCGCGGGTCACTTCTTCCTCTTCCGTGCGCGTCAGTTCGCCAGTACGGGCGATTTGCAACCGGGCGCTTTCCACCAGCGCGTCGATATCGCGCTCGCCGTTGCGTAAGCGTTCGGTGAGCGAGGCCACCAGTTCACGGTAGTATTGCGCAACCTTGTTCATCGCCTTTCTCCTCCTGGATGAGTAACCTCTTCTTATTGTAGACGTTAATCCCGCAGCGCTTTGTCTGACCGCGCACAGCCGCAACAAAATCCCGCTTTTCCTTATTCTCGCCGCCTCCGCTGAAAGGCTGTTGTGCAGCGGACGAATCGGCTATGCTATGCGGATCTGAAATAACACACGTTAAAGCTACATTTGTAGCTGTATTGAAAACAGGACTACTGGCTGCCATGCAAGAGCAATATCGCCCGGAAGAGATAGAATCCAAAGTACAGCTTCACTGGGAAGAGAAGCGCACATTTGAAGTGACCGAAGACGAGAGCAAAGAGAAGTATTACTGCCTGTCGATGCTTCCCTATCCTTCTGGCCGACTACACATGGGCCATGTTCGTAACTACACCATCGGCGACGTGATCGCGCGCTATCAGCGTATGCTTGGCAAGAACGTCCTGCAGCCTATCGGCTGGGATGCATTCGGCCTGCCAGCCGAAGGGGCGGCGGTAAAAAACAATACCGCACCGGCGCCGTGGACGTACGACAACATTAACTACATGAAGAACCAGCTCAAAATGCTGGGCTTCGGCTACGACTGGAGCCGCGAGCTGGCGACCTGTACGCCGGAATATTACCGCTGGGAGCAGCAGTTCTTCACTGAGCTCTATAAAAAAGGCCTGGTGTATAAGAAAACCTCCGCGGTGAACTGGTGTCCGAACGACCAGACGGTTCTTGCAAACGAGCAGGTCATTGATGGCTGCTGCTGGCGCTGCGATACCAAAGTCGAGCGTAAAGAGATCCCGCAGTGGTTTATCAAAATCACCGCTTATGCCGACGAGCTGTTAAACGATCTGGATAAGCTCGACCACTGGCCTGACACCGTTAAAACCATGCAGCGCAACTGGATTGGCCGCTCCGAAGGCGTAGAAATCACCTTTGACGTCCAGAACAGTGATGAGAAACTGACGGTTTATACCACGCGTCCTGACACCTTCATGGGTGTAACGTATCTGGCCGTTGCCGCAGGTCATCCGCTGGCGCAGGCTGCCGCGGCCGCGAACCCGGCGCTGGGCGACTTCATCGCAGAATGCCGTAACACCAAAGTTGCGGAAGCCGATATGGCGACGATGGAGAAAAAAGGCATCGACACCGGTATTAAAGCCATTCACCCGCTCACCGGCGAAGCCATCCCGGTGTGGGCCGCGAACTTTGTGCTGATGGAATACGGCACTGGCGCGGTCATGGCGGTGCCGGGTCACGACCAGCGCGACTATGAGTTCGCCACAAAATATAGCCTGCCAATTAAACCCGTTATCCTGACCGCTGAAGGCACCGCGCCGGATCTGAGCGAGCAGGCGCTTACTGAAAAAGGCGTGCTGTTTAACTCCGGTGAGTTCGACGGTCTCGACTTTGAAGCAGGCTTTAACGCGATTGCTGATAAACTCGCCGCGAAAGGCGTGGGCGAGCGTAAAGTTAACTACCGTCTGCGCGACTGGGGCGTATCCCGTCAGCGTTACTGGGGTGCACCTATCCCGATGGTGACGCTGGAAGACGGCACCGTGATGCCAACACCGGCCGATCAACTGCCGGTTATCCTGCCGGAAGATGTGGTTATGGACGGCATCACCAGCCCGATCAAAGCCGACCCGGAGTGGGCGAAAACCACCGTTAACGGCCAGCCGGCACTGCGAGAAACCGACACCTTCGACACCTTTATGGAGTCCTCCTGGTACTACGCGCGCTACACCTGCCCGCAGTACAAAGAAGGCATGCTGGACGAAAAGGCCGCCAACTACTGGCTGCCGGTCGATATTTATATCGGCGGTATCGAACACGCCATTATGCACCTGCTCTACTTCCGCTTCTTCCACAAGCTGATGCGCGATGCGGGCATGGTGAATTCCGATGAGCCGGCGAAACAGCTGCTGTGTCAGGGAATGGTGCTGGCTGACGCTTTCTATTATGTGGGCGTGAACGGCGAGCGTAACTGGGTTTCCCCGAAAGACGCGATTATCGAGCGCGACGAAAAAGGCCGTATCGTGAAAGCGAACGATGCCGCGGGCCACGAGCTGGTGTACACCGGCATGAGCAAGATGTCGAAGTCTAAAAACAACGGCATCGACCCGCAGGAGATGGTGGAGCGTTACGGCGCCGACACCGTGCGTCTGTTCATGATGTTCGCCTCGCCTGCGGATATGACGCTCGAATGGCAGGAATCCGGCGTGGAAGGCGCAAACCGCTTCCTGAAACGCGTCTGGCGTCTGGTGTATGAGCACACTTCGCTCGGCGACGCGCCGGCGCTGAATGTGGATGCGCTGAATGAAGACCAGAAAGCGCTGCGTCGCGACGTTCATAAAACCATCGCGAAAGTATCCGATGATATCGGCCGCCGTCAGACTTTTAACACCGCCATCGCCGCTATCATGGAGCTCATGAATAAACTGGCGAAAGCGCCGCAGGATGGCGAGCAGGATCGCGCATTGATGCGTGAAGCACTGCTGGCGGTTGTGCGTATGCTGAACCCGTTTACGCCGCACGTAAGCTTTACGCTGTGGCAGGAGCTGAAAGGCGAAGGCGATATCGACAACGCGCCGTGGCCGCAGGCTGACGACAGCGCGATGGTGGAAGACACCACGCTCGTTGTTGTTCAGGTCAACGGTAAAGTGCGCGGTAAAATCACCGTAGCGGCTGACGCGACCGAAGATCAGGTGCGCGAGCGCGCCGCTCAGGAACATCTGGTGGCGAAATACCTCGCCGGCGTGACCGTGCGTAAAGTGATTTACGTACCGGGTAAACTGCTTAACCTGGTTGTGGGCTAAGCGCAGGAGGAAGCGTGCGACATCTGATTACTCTGTTTGTAGGCCTGGCGGTGATGCTCACCGCCGGTTGCGGCTGGCATCTGCGCAATACCACGCAGGTGCCGGAGCAAATGCATACGTTAATCCTTAACTCCGGCGATCCGAACGGCCCGCTGACGCGTGCGGTGCGTAACCAGCTGCGTCTGAACGGCGTAGAGATTGTCGAGGCAAGTTCGGTTCGCCAGGACATCCCGTCGCTGCGCATCGGTTCGGCGTCTGTCTCGCAGGATACTGCGTCGGTCTTCCAGAATGGTCGTACCGCGGAGTATCAGATGGTAATGACGGTCAACGCCTCGGTGTTGATCCCAGGTCATGACATCTACCCGATCAGCGCCCGCGTCTACCGTTCGTTCTTTGACAACCCGCTGACGGCGCTCGCGAAATCCGCTGAACGTAACATCATCATTCAGGAGATGTATGACAAAGCGGCCGAGCAACTGATCCGCAAACTGGTGGCGGTTCACGCGCAGGATGTCTCGAAAGCCCGTGAAACATCGCAGGCTGAAACAGCGCCTGCCGACACCACCACCCCGAACAGCGGTCGCGTCTCCACGACCCTCCCCGTTCAGTAATGCTACGGCTTTACCCTGAACAACTCCGCGCGCAGCTCAATGAAGGGCTGCGCGCGGCTTATTTAGTCTTCGGCAACGACCCGCTACTGCTCCAGGAAAGCCAGGACGCCATTCATCAACAGGCGCAGGCGCAGGGTTTTGATGAACATCACCGCTTTATCATTGATGTCAGTACAGACTGGCAGGCCATTTTCTCGCTGTGCCAGGCAATGAGCCTGTTCGCAAGCCGCCAGACGCTGTTACTGGCGTTACCGGAAAACGGCCCGAATGCCGCCATTAATGAACAACTCGCCACGCTGGTTAGTCTGTTGCATGACGATTTGCTGTTAGTTGTGCGCGGTAATAAGCTGACCAAAGCGCAGGAAAACGCCGCCTGGTGCACCGCGCTTGCCAATCGTGCCGTTCAGGTTACATGCCAGACGCCAGAACAGGCGCAACTGCCGCGCTGGGTCGCCAACCGCGCGAAACAGATGAATCTCTCCCTCGATGATGCAGCCAATCAGCTGCTTTGTTACTGCTACGAAGGCAATCTGCTGGCGCTCTCACAGGCACTGGAGCGGCTGTCGCTTATCTGGCCGGACGGCAAACTGACGCTGCCACGGGTGGAACAGGCGGTGAACGACGCCGCACACTTCACACCGTTCCACTGGGTAGATGCGCTGTTAGCCGGTAAAAGCAAACGCGCGCTGCATATTCTGCAACAGTTGCGGCTGGAGGGGGCTGAGCCGGTGATCCTGCTGCGTACGTTGCAGCGTGAACTGCTGACGCTGGTAACGTTAAAACGCCAGTCGGCGACTACGCCGCTGCGCGCGCTGTTTGACCAACACCGCGTCTGGCAAAATCGCCGGCCGCTGATCAGTGAAGCGCTGTCGCGCCTTAATGACGACAGGCTTTGGCAGGCTGTGCGGTTGCTCACGCAGTGTGAAATAACGCTCAAGCAGGATTATGGTCAGACCGTCTGGCCGGAGCTCGAAAGCCTTTCTCTGGTACTGTGCCATAAGGCGCTGGCAGAGGTATTTATTGATGACTGACCGCGCGCCATCGCTGCAAGCCTGGTACGGCGGTACCTTTGATCCTATTCACTACGGTCATCTGCGGGCCGTCGAGGCGCTCGCGAAAGAAGCGAACCTGACACAGGTTACGATGCTGCCGAATAATGTACCGCCGCATCGCCCGCAGCCAGGCGCCAGCAGCGTACAGCGTAAGGCGATGGTTGAGCTGGCCATCGCCGGTAACCCGCTTTTTCGCCTGGACGATCGCGAGTTACAGCGCCCAACGCCGTCATGGACCAGCGAAACCATGGCCCAGTTGCGCCGTGAATCAGGCCCGGACGCGCCGCTCGCGTTTATCATAGGCCAGGACTCTTTACTGACGCTGCGTACCTGGCACCGCTATGAATCACTGCTGAACTGCTGTCATCTGCTGGTTTGCCGCCGTCCGGGTTATCCGGTTGAGATGAAAACGGCTGAAGACCGCCAGTGGTTAGCCGCCCGTCTCGCCAGTGACGCCCGCGAGCTTCATCGCCAGCCCGCCGGGAAAATTTATCTGGCTGATACCCCGCTCTACCCGATTTCCGCCACCGATATTCGCACGCGCCTCGCCAGACAACAGCCGTGCGACGATCTCTTGCCGCAGGCGGTGCTCGACTACATCCACCATCACGCGCTATATCGCTAACGTCGCACGCAGCAGAAGGAGACGTCGATGAAACTCTGGCTGGTACGTCATGGACAAACCGAGGCGAACGTCGCCGGCGTTTACAGTGGTCATGCGGAAACCGTGCTGACGCCGCTTGGCATCACGCAGGCCCGCGCTGTTGGCGATATGCTACGCGAGGTCGCGTTTGACAAAGTCATCTGCAGTGGGCTCGGTCGGGCGCAACATACCGCACGCCTCATTCTGGAAGGCCGCCGCGAGCACATCGACACCGATCTACGTCTGAACGAAATGTTTTTCGGTGACTGGGAGATGCGCCATCACCGCGACTTACTGAAAGAAGATCCACACGCCTACGCCGCCTGGTGCGCCGACTGGCAAAACGCTGTGCCGACCAACGGAGAGAGCTTTACGGCGTTTGCCGAACGAGTGGATAGTTTTCTTGAAACATTGAATACGGTGCAGGAAGCAGAAAACCTTCTTATTGTGAGCCATCAGGGTGTGCTGAGCTTACTGATTGCTCGCCTGCTTGGTATGCCGGGGCGCTCGCTGTGGCATTTCCTGCTGGAACAGGGCGCATGGAGCCGCGTTGCGCGTTATGAGGGCTTCACGCAGTTGCAGGCGCTGAACAACCGCGCCCCCTGGCAACCAACGCCAGACGCGCGCTGAGCCGATTGTGGCTCAGGCATTGACACAACGGGCGATACTGTTATCCTCCGCTGCCAGATATTTCCCGCCGCAAGCCGCCTTTCTGAAATTGTTTTACAAAAATGGCGATGCAAACTCTTGCCTGCGGTGGGATGATAGCCCACTTCTGAGCGCTGCCTGCCTGTCAGGCGTGCACTCGTATCGGTCATTCGATGGCGCATCCGGCGTCATCCGAGGTTCACATTCCCAGGGGGAAAACTTGCAGGGTAAAGCACTCCAGGATTTTGTCATTGATAAAATTGACGATCTTAAAGGCCAGGATATTGTTGCCATTGATGTTAAAGGCAAATCCAGCATCACCGACTGTATGATTATCTGCACCGGCACCTCCAGCCGTCACGTGATGTCTATCGCCGATCATGTCGTCCAGGAATCCCGCGCGGCGGGTATGCTGCCGCTTGGCGTGGAAGGCGAGAACGCCGCCGACTGGATCGTCGTCGATCTTGGCGATGTCATGGTTCACGTCATGCAGGAAGAGAGCCGTCGCCTGTATGAGCTGGAAAAGCTCTGGGGTTAAGGCGTGAAGCTCCAGCTGGTAGCCGTAGGCACAAAAATGCCCGACTGGGTGCAGACCGGTTTTACCGAATATCTGCGCCGCTTCCCGAAAGATATGCCGTTTGAGCTCATTGAGATCCCGGCAGGAAAACGCGGCAAAAATGCCGACATCAAACGCATTCTTGATAAAGAAGGCGAAATGATGCTGGCGGCGGCCGGTAAAAATCGCATCGTGACGCTCGATATTCCAGGGCGCCCGTGGGATACGCCGCAACTGGCTCGTGAGCTTGAGCGCTGGAAACAGGATGGCCGCGACGTCAGCCTGCTCATTGGCGGACCAGAAGGCCTTTCGGACGCGTGCAAAGCGGCGGCGGAACAGAGCTGGTCGCTTTCCACGCTGACCCTGCCCCACCCGCTGGTGCGGGTCATTGTCGCGGAAAGTCTCTACCGCGCCTGGAGTATTACCACCAATCACCCGTATCATCGTGAATAATCACCTTCAGGTAAGTTAAGCAGCGGATGAAACTTAAGGATTCCTTTCGTGACTATACGGCTGAGTCCGCGCTCTTTGTGCGTCGGGCGCTGGTCGCTTTTGTCGGCATCCTGGTATTGACCGGGGTTCTGATAGTCAATCTCTACCATTTACAGATCCTGCGTTTTAACGACTACCAGACCCGCTCCAACGAAAACCGCATCAAACTCGTGCCCATTCCGCCAAGCCGCGGGATTATCTACGATCGCAACGGCACACCGCTCGCCCTGAACCGCACTATCTATCAGATTGAAATGATGCCTGAGAAGGTGGACAGCGTGCAGGATACGCTGGAGGCGCTACGCTCGGTGGTCGATCTTACCGATGATGACATCGCAAATTTCAAGAAAGAGCGCGCCCGCTCGCACCGTTTCACCTCTATTCCCGTAAAAACCAACCTGACTGAAGTGCAGGTCGCGCGTTTCGCGGTGAACCAGTACCGCTTTCCCGGCGTGGAAGTCAAAGGGTATAAGCGTCGATACTATCCATATGGCGCGGCGCTAACCCATGTCATCGGCTATGTGTCGAAAATTAACGATAAAGACGTCGAGCGTCTTGATAAAGACGGCAAGCTGGCTAACTACGCCGCCACGCATGATATCGGCAAGCTTGGCATCGAGCGCTACTACGAAGATGTCCTGCATGGTCAGACTGGCTATGAAGAAGTAGAGGTTAACAACCGCGGGCGTGTGATTCGCCAGTTGAAAGAGGTGCCGCCGCAGGCAGGCCACGACATCTACCTGACGCTCGACCTGAAGCTACAAACCTACATAGAAACGCTCCTCCAGGGCAGCCGCGCAGCGGTGGTGGTCACCGATCCCCGTAGCGGCGGCATTCTCGCCATGGTATCGATGCCAAGCTATAACCCGAACTTGTTTGTAGATGGCATCTCCAGTAAAGACTATTCCGGCCTGTTGAAAGACCCGAACACGCCGTTGATTAACCGTGCGACACAGGGCGTGTATCCGCCAGCGTCGACCGTGAAACCTTACGTCGCCGTGTCTGCGCTCAGCGCCGGTGTGATTAACCGTAATACCTCTCTCTTCGACCCAGGCTGGTGGCAACTGCCGGGTTCGGAGAAACGCTACCGCGACTGGAAAAAGTGGGGCCACGGACGCCTTAACGTCACCAAATCACTGGAAGAGTCGGCGGACACCTTCTTCTACCAGGTCGCTTACGACATGGGCATTGACCGGCTGTCCGAATGGATGCGCAAATTTGGCTACGGGAGCCTCACGGGCATCGATCTTTCTGAAGAGCGCTCCGGCAACATGCCGACCCGCGAATGGAAGATGAAGCGCTTTAAAAAACCGTGGTATCAGGGCGACACCATTCCGGTCGGGATCGGTCAGGGTTACTGGACCGCCACGCCGGTCCAGATGAACAAAGCCATGATGATCCTGATTAACGACGGCGTGGTAAAAGTGCCGCACCTGCTGATGACGACAGTCGTTAACGGCCAGAAAGTGCCATGGAAACAGCCGGAACAGCCGCCGGTCGGCGATATTCATTCCGGTTTCTGGGAAATTGCTAAAGACGGTATGTACGGTGTGGCTAACCGCGCCAACGGGACGGGGCATAAATATTTCGCAGGCGCGCCTTATAAAATCGCGGCGAAATCCGGTACGGCGCAGGTGTTCGGGCTTAAAGCTAACGAAACCTATAACGCGCACCGCATTGCCGAGCGTCTTCGCGACCACAAGCTTATGACGGCGTTCGCGCCTTATGATAACCCACAGGTCGCGGTGGCGATGATCCTCGAAAACGGCGGCGCGGGCCCGGCGGTGGGCACCATCATGCGTCAAATCCTCGATCACATCATGCTTGGGGACAACAACACCGAACTGCCGACGGAAAACCCCGCCACGGCGGCGGCGGAGGATCGATAAGATGACCGACAATCCGAATAAAAAGTCGCTGTGGGACAAAATCCACCTCGACCCTACCTTAATGCTGATTATTCTGGCGCTCTGTTTTTACAGCGCGATGGTTATCTGGAGCGCCAGTGGCCAGGATATGGGCATGATGGAGCGTAAAATCGGCCAGATCATGATGGGGTTTGTAATTATGATCGTGCTCGCGCAAATTCCGCCGCGCGTGTATGAAGGCTGGGCGCCCTATCTCTATATTGTCTGTATTATTTTGCTGGTGGCGGTGGATGCCTTCGGCGCCATCTCTAAAGGCGCGCAGCGCTGGCTCGATCTCGGCGTGGTGCGTTTTCAGCCGTCGGAAATCGCAAAAATCGCTGTGCCACTTATGGTGGCGCGTTTTATCAACCGTGATGTCTGCCCGCCTTCGCTGAAAAATACCGGCATCGCGCTGGTGCTGATTTTCATGCCGACGCTGCTGGTGGCTGCGCAGCCTGACCTTGGCACTTCTATTCTTATCGCTGCCTCCGGTCTGTTTGTGCTGTTTCTCTCCGGCCTCAGCTGGCGTGTTATCGGCATCGCGGTAGTGCTTGTCGCGGCATTTATCCCGATCCTCTGGTTCTTCCTGATGCATGATTACCAGCGGCAGCGCGTCATGATGCTACTGGATCCCGAGAGCGATCCGCTCGGTGCGGGCTATCATATTATTCAGTCGAAAATCGCTATCGGTTCTGGTGGATTACGTGGCAAAGGCTGGCTGCATGGTACGCAGTCGCAGCTGGAATTTCTGCCGGAGCGTCACACGGACTTTATCTTCGCTGTTCTCGCCGAAGAGCTGGGGCTCGTGGGCGTGCTGGTACTGCTGGCGCTGTATGTGCTGCTGATTATGCGCGGGCTGTGGATTGCCGCACGCGCCCAGACGACGTTCGGGCGGGTGATGGCGGGCGGTCTGATGCTCATTCTGTTCGTTTATGTGTTTGTGAATATTGGTATGGTGAGTGGTATCTTACCGGTGGTAGGCGTTCCGCTGCCGCTGGTCAGCTACGGGGGGTCTGCCCTGATTGTACTCATGGCAGGGTTTGGCATCGTTATGTCGATCCATACCCACAGGAAAATGTTGTCGAAGAGCGTATAAGAGGTAGGCAATGCGTAAGCAGTGGATTGGCGTCTGCATCGCCGCAGGGTTATTAACCGCATGCGGCGTGAATAACGATGGGCAACAACAGGCGAGCGTGGCACCACAGCAGCCAGTCTGCAACGGTCCGAGCGTTGAGATTAGCGGCGCAGAGCCTCGTTACGAGCAACTGAACCCCTCTGTGAATAGCGATTACGAGCGTGACGGCAAGCGCTATACCATCGTTCAGGATCTCTCGCGCTTCAGTCAGGCGGGTCTGGCTGCGATTTATGACGCCGAGCCTGACAGCAATCTGACTGCCTCCGGCGAGCCGTTTGATCCGATGCAGCTTACCGCCGCGCATCCGACCCTGCCGGTGCCGAGCTATGCTCGCATAACAAACCTCGCCAATGGCCGTATGATTGTGGTGCGGATTAACGACCGTGGCCCCTACGGTAACGACCGCGTAATTTCGCTTTCACGTGCGGCGGCCGATCGTCTGAACACGTCAAACAATACCAAAGTGCGTATCGACCCGATTATCGTCGCGCCGGATGGCTCGCTGTCAGGTCCGGGGATGGCCTGTACGACGGTTGCAAAACAGACCTACGCGCTTCCGGCCCGTCCTGATTTAAGCGGCGGTCTTGGCAGCGTCTCCTCCGCCCCACAGCCTGTCTCTCCGCAGGGTGATATTCGCCCCGTGAGTAATGACACCTTGCAGAGCGAGGATTCCACCGGTGCGCCGGTGAAAAGCGGCGGCTTTTTAGGCGCGCCGACGACGCTTGCCTCAGGCGTGCTGGAAACCTCAACGCCGGAACCCGCACCTGTCGCTACTTCTGCGCAACCGACCACGGCTGCACCACAGCCGGCCGCAGAGCCGGCGCAACTCGCTGCGCCAGCGACCCGTAATGCGCCAGTAACCGCTCCGGGCTCCGTACAAGGCAGCGTGACACCTGCCGCCAGCGCACCGGCCGCCGCAGCCGCAGGTAACTACGTGGTGCAGGTGGGTGCGGTGAGTGATGCCACTCGCGCCGGTCAGTGGCAGCAAAAGCTGAGCCAGCAATTTTCTGTGCCGGGCCGCGTAAGCCAGAACGGTGCGGTTTATCGTGTTCAGTTAGGCCCATTTGCCAGCAAATCGCAGGCCGCCTCGCTCCAGCAGCGTTTGCAGAGCGAAGCACAAGTGCAATCTTTCATCACCGCCGCCCAGTAAAAGCAGGCCGGGCTGGTCTGCCGCTTTGTCAGTTACGGTAAACGCCGTTAACAAAGTCATGCGCAAAGTCGGGTGCCAGCCCATAAGGCATTTGCTATAGTAAGGCACTTTTTTCACTCATCACGGATGTCGTTGTTCAGACCATGAAGACCACTTTCTCCGTTCGTTTTATGCAGCGTCTTGCCATTAGCACGGCGTTTTCTGTCGCAGCTCTCTCAACCACCGCTCATGCCGACGATCTTAATATCAAAACGATGATCCCAGGCGTGCCGCAGATCGACGCGGAAGCTTATATCCTCATCGATTACAATTCAGGGAAAGTGCTGGCGGAACAGAACGCTGACGCGCGCCGCGATCCGGCAAGCCTGACCAAAATGATGACGAGCTATGTCATCGGGCAGGCGATGAAAGCAGGCAAATTTAAAGAGTCTGATCTGGTCACTATCGGCAACGATGCATGGGCGACCGGCAACCCGGTCTTCAAAGGCTCGTCCCTGATGTTCCTGAAGCCAGGCATGCAAGTGCCGGTATCCCAGCTGATCCGCGGTATTAACCTGCAATCCGGCAACGACGCGTGCGTAGCGATGGCCGATTATGTTGCAGGCAGTCAGGACGCGTTTGTAGGTTTGATGAACAGCTATGTTACCGCGCTGGGCCTGAAAAACACTCACTTCCAGACCGTACACGGCCTGGATGCAGAGGGTCAGTTTAGCTCCGCGCGCGATATGGCGCTGATTGGCCAGGCGCTGATCCGCGATGTCCCGAACGAATACTCCATCTATAAAGAAAAAGAGTTCACTTTCAACGGGATCCGCCAGACCAACCGTAACGGTTTGCTGTGGGACAACAGCCTGAACGTGGACGGCATTAAAACCGGTCACACGGACAAAGCGGGCTATAACCTCGTTGCTTCCGCGACCGAAGGCCAGATGCGCCTGATTTCCGCCGTAATGGGCGGGCGCACCTTTAAAGGCCGTGAAGCCGAGAGCAAAAAATTGCTGACCTGGGGCTTCCGTTTCTTTGAAACCGTCAACCCGCTGAAAGCGGGTAAAGAGTTCGCCTCTGAACCAGCCTGGTTTGGCGACAACGACCGCGCGTCGCTCGGCGTCGATAAAGACATTTATCTGACCATTCCGCGTGGCCGCATGAAAGATCTGAAAGCAAGCTATGTCCTGAACACTGCCGAACTGCACGCGCCGCTCGCGAAAAACCAGGTTGTAGGCACCATTAACTTCCAGCTGGATGGCAAAACCATCGAACAGCGCCCGCTGGTCGTGCTGGAAGAGATTCAGGAAGGCAACTTCTTTGGTCGCATCATTGACTACATCAAACTGATGTTCCACCACTGGTTTGGTTAATGACTGACCACTTGAAAGCCTGACTTTCGCCCCCATATACTAAGCATCAATCCAACTCCCGCTTCTGCGGGAGTTATTATTTTTTACGTAACGCTGGAGCTGACATGAAAACCAAACTTAACGAGCTGCTTGAGTTCCCGACCCCTTTTACTTACAAAGTGATGGGCCTGGCGAAACCTGAGTTGGTTGATCTGGTCATCGAGGTCGTGCAGCGCCATGCTCCTGGCGACTATACACCGCAGGTCAAACCAAGCAGCAAAGGTAACTACCATTCCGTGTCGATTACCATCAACGCGACGCATATTGAGCAGGTTGAGACGCTCTATGAAGAGCTCGGCAATATCGAAATCGTGCGCATGGTGCTGTGATCCCCGTTACCCGGCGGCGTCCGGGTAACTTTTCTTCGTGATATACTCCCCGCACCTTCTCTCTTCGGAGACGCAGTTTTGCTTCAGGAAAAAATTATCATTCGCCAGCTTGGGCTTCAGCCTTATGAACCCGTTTCGCAGGCGATGCACCAGTTTACCGATGAACGCGAAGACACCACCCCGGATGAGATCTGGCTGGTCGAACATACTCCCGTATTTACGCAGGGACAGGCCGGTAAAGCGGAACATGTCCTGATGCCCGGCGATATTCCGGTTATCCAGAGCGATCGCGGCGGCCAGGTGACTTACCACGGCCCCGGACAACAAGTCATGTACGTAATGCTGAATCTTCGTCGCCGCAAACTTGGCGTGCGCGAACTGGTGACGTTACTGGAACAGACGGTCGTCAACACGCTAGCCGAATGGGATATCAACGCCTATCCTCGCCCCGACGCGCCTGGCGTCTATGTTGATGGCAAAAAAATCTGTTCTCTGGGCCTGCGTATTCGCAAAGGGTGCTCTTTTCATGGTCTGGCACTCAATATTAATATGGATCTACGTCCGTTTTTGCGTATAAACCCTTGCGGGTACGCGGGAATGGAAATGACCCAGGTCAGCGCCCTTTCTGCTGGCGCAAACCCTGAAGCGGTGCAACCGCGACTGGTGCATCACTTTTTAGCGCTACTTAATAATCCCCCCGCGGAATATATCAGCGCTTAAGACTTTCCTTGCTGGTCGCCCTTCTTGCGGCGACCTTTAATCGATATGCAATTTGCCGCTTTACATTCCATAACGGATTATTTATTTTCTCTGCGCCTGAATGAATTTTTCTTAATTTCATCAATGGATTAACGGCAAGAGAAGATAAGCGGGATTTATCTGAAAACACCTCCCGCCCCTTTGCCGTCCATGTAAAGTCCTGTTCACTTTATGCGGGTAAGATCCCCGGAGCGTTTTATTGTCGGCTAAGGGACCTGTTCACAGTTATTATAAATAGAACCTCTCTATTATTTGATTTATCTATACAGTTGGAGCGTAGCGTGGAATTGAACCATCCCCCTGAAAAACCTTCAGCCAAACAGGAAGATGACAGTAGACCGCAAATATTCCAGACTCTGCGAAATATCGATCTTAACCTCCTGACGATTTTCGAAGCCGTATACGTGCACAAAGGCATCGTTAACGCGGCCAGAGTACTGAACCTGACGCCATCGGCTATCAGCCAGTCTATTCAGAAACTGCGGCTGATATTTCCCGATCCGTTGTTTATTCGTAAAGGGCAAGGCGTCACGCCGACCGCGTACGCGACCCACATGCACGAATATATCAGTCAGGGACTGGAATCCATTCTCGGCGCGCTGGATTTACAGGGCGAGCATGAAAAACAGCGCACCATTACTATCGCCACGTCTGCCTCGCTGGGCGCGCTGGTGATCCCTCAAATCTATCAACAGATCCGCACGGTCAATCCGCATTTGCAAATCCGCAATGTCCCGTTGCAGGACACAGAAACTCAGCTTAGCCAGTTCCAGACCGACCTTGTGATTGACAGCGGTTCATGGTCATCGCGCACGCTTAGCACGCATCTGCTCTTTAAAGATCGTGTCGCCGTGGTCTGCCGTCGCGGTCACCCCTGCAGCCGAACCGGTGAGCCGGTCACCTCGGAAGACCTGCAGATGTGGGAGCACACGTTCATTATGCTGCCAGGCGGGATGGTCAATGGCGTGCGCAAACAGATCAATACGTTACTGCCGGATCGAAACGTTTCGTTTAGCAGTTACAATATGGTAACCATCGCCTCTATCATCGGTAGCAGCGATCTCATCGGCTTTATGCCCGCGCGTATTTTCGCGTTATTCAAAGACAGTTTTGGGCTTATTGAAGTGGAAAGCGATGTGGTTATTAAGGAAACCATCGATATTTCATTACATTACAATAAGTTCAGCCTGCGCGATCCGGTCGTTCAGAATGTGATTGAGGCGATTGTGGAAGGCTTTGAAAAGCGTGTGGTTTCTAAAGGCGCATCGCCTTCATAATGGGCGGGTGATAAGGCACAAAATAACAACTATTTTACAAATTCTTCGCCAATTCGGGCGGCCTCAGGCTGATTCTGCCTGACAGTAATGTTATACTGCGTGCCGTTAATTCAAAAATAGTTGATAAATACAACATTAGCTTGAATTTAAACGCTTTCCTTCGTTATCCGCAACTGGAACACGCACGCTATGAGTAAACCCATTGTGATGGAACGCGGTGTGAAATACCGCGATGCCGATAAAATGGCCCTTATCCCGGTTAAGAATGTGGCGACAGAGCGGGAGGCTTTGTTAAGAAAGCCGGAGTGGATGAAAATCAAACTCCCTGCCGACTCGACCCGCATCCAGGGTATCAAAGCGGCGATGCGCAAAAATGGCCTTCATTCTGTTTGTGAAGAAGCCTCCTGCCCGAACCTTGCGGAGTGTTTCAACCACGGCACCGCGACCTTTATGATCCTCGGCGCTATTTGTACCCGCCGTTGCCCGTTCTGCGACGTGGCGCATGGCCGCCCGGTAGCCCCGGATGCCAACGAACCGCAGAAACTGGCGCAAACTATCGCTGATATGGCGCTGCGCTACGTGGTTATCACTTCTGTGGACCGCGACGACCTGCGCGACGGCGGTGCTCAGCACTTTGCGGACTGCATCAGCGCCATCCGTGAAAAAAGCCCGACCATCAAAATCGAAACGCTGGTACCTGATTTCCGTGGTCGTATGGATAAGGCGCTGGACATCCTTACCGCCACGCCGCCGGACGTGTTTAACCACAACCTGGAAAACGTGCCGCGCCTCTATCGTCAGGTACGTCCTGGTGCCGATTACGCCTGGTCTCTGAAGCTGCTGGAGCGTTTTAAAGAAGTGCACCCGGAGATCCCGACCAAATCGGGTCTGATGGTTGGCCTTGGCGAAACCAATGCAGAGATCATCGAAGTGATGCGCGATCTGCGCGCCCACGGCGTCACAATGCTGACACTCGGCCAGTACCTGCAACCAAGCCGTCACCACCTGCCGGTACAACGCTACGTGAGCCCGGACGAGTTTGAAGAGATGAAAGCGGAAGCGCTGGCAATGGGCTTCACCCACGCCGCCTGTGGTCCGTTTGTCCGCTCTTCTTACCATGCCGATCTGCAGGCGAAAGGTGAAGAAGTCAAATAAGCCGTTATAGCTTGTTACGACAGGGCGACAGCCCACAAAAAAACCGGCCTCTGATGAGCCGGTTTTTTTATGCCACTGGGGCGGAAATTACTCTTTGTGAGAAAGACGTTCCGCCGGGGCTTCCGTCGCAGCAGGCGTTTTAGCGCTGGAGTCGTCGTCGTTCATTGCTTTCTTAAAGCCTTTGATTGCCGCGCCCAGGTCTCCCCCAAGCGTGCGCAGTTTTTTGGTACCAAACAGCAGAACAACCAGTGCGGCGATCACGAGCAGTTTGGTAATACTAATTTCACCCATACTTACCTTCTTAGAAAATCTGGCGCCAGTCGGCCATGTTAAAGACCGCACTTATTAACGGTCATTTAAGCCCGACACACAATAGCAATCTGTAACGAGATGAATCAAGCGCTGGATAAAAAAACATCAAAATAATTGTGGTGCAGCGAAACGGCGGTTTTTCAGGACCGGTAATTGTTCCCGTACCTGCGCCACGCGCTGCGGTGAAAGCTCAGCGAAAATCAGCGCCGGGTCTTCCGCTGCGGCCGCGATCGTTATGCCAAGCGGGTCCACTACGCGGCTCTGCCCAATATTGCGATTACCGCACTCGCCGCTCGCAACAAGATAACAGGTTGTGTCCAGCGCTCGTGCAGCGAGCAACGTGGCCCAGTGATGCGTTTTATGCGGTCCACGCACCCAGGCCGCTGGCAATGCCAGTACATCCGCGCCTGCCAGCGCCAGGCTCAAGGCCATATCGGGAAAGCGCAGGTCATAGCACGTCATCAGCCCCACCTTCATCCCCGCCACATCAATCAGGGGCGGCAGCGTATCGCCTGCGTCGACGAGACGCGACTCCTGCATCGCAAAAGCATCGTAGAGATGAATTTTCTGGTACTGGGCGATTATCTCACCGCCGCGTAGCGCAAGAAGCGTGTTGGCCGCCCTTCCCTCTGTGGTACGGATGTGGAGCGTCAGGAGCGTTGTGAGGCTGTTTCCGGCGCTCTGCTCGCAAAGCTGTCGCACATAGGCGCCATCCAGCCTCTGCGCCGATTTGACCGACAAATCCGGGTCGTTATCGCTGCGTGCCAGCAGCGCCTCCGGCAGCACCAGCAAATCGGCCTGTTGATTCGCCGCGGTTGACATAAGCTCAACGCACGTCGCTGCGTTTCTCTGCCAGTCAGGCGTTACCGCGAATTGTCCCACTGCGACTTTCATTTACGCATGTTCTCCCCTTACGGTAGCCAGCTTACTGCTGCTGACGGTAAACTATTCGCCTCATAAATAGCACTAACGTAAACGCCCATGTTAAAAATTATGCTCGCGGTATTTCTCGGCGGTGGCACCGGCAGCGTGCTGCGCTGGTGGCTTGGCCTGCGTCTTAATCCTGTTCACCATGCAATCCCTGTCGGCACGCTGACGGCCAACCTGGCAGGTGCGTTTATCATCGGCGCCGGGCTTGCCTGGTTTAACCGCATGACACACCTTGACCCCATGTGGAAGCTACTTATCACCACCGGCCTGTGCGGCGGCCTGACAACGTTCTCGACCTTCTCGGCGGAAGTCGTTTTTCTGCTGCAGGAGGGGCGAATCGGCTGGGCCGGGCTTAACATCGCGCTGAACCTGCTCGGGTCATTTATGATGACGGCGATCGCATTCTGGCTTTTTTCTGCCATCAGCGTGCGCTGAGCGTCGTCTCGTTAATGTTAGCTTAATTTTTCTCTGCCACTATCGCCCCATCGTCCATGTCTGGAGGGGCTTATGAAAGCGCAAATGATGAGCTGGCTGGCGGTGTTATTCAGTGTGCTGGTGGTAGGGTTTTTCCTGAAAAGCTTTCTGTTTTATTGAGTAACTGTTAAACGACAGGCATAAAAAAACCCGCTTCATCAGCGGGTTTTGAAAATCTGGCTGTATGTAATTACAGAGCGATTACGTTAGCAGCAGAAGGGCCTTTGGCACCGTTAGTGATTTCGAACTCTACACGCTGACCTTCAGCCAGAGTTTTGAAACCATTGCTCTGGATCGCAGAGAAGTGTACGAACACGTCTTTGCTGCCATCTTCCGGAGTAATGAAACCGAATCCTTTGGATTCATTAAACCACTTAACGTTACCTTTAATCTTAGACATCAAAATTACCTTTACATGAAAAATCGACACAAATGCTGTGTCGGATATCAGTACATCAATTGTGGTGGCTTTTGTCCAGTCGAACTTTTAGAAAAAGTGATAAAAGTCGCGAACTTTTTTTGCCGTTGGGCTTGTGAGCCCTGTTCTGTCTGGCTTAGCGCATTTTCTTATGACTGAAAATATTTTGCGCTTAAAACTGCAGCCGTACCCAGGCGAAGTAAACGTTTCCGTTGTTATAAGTTCCAGGGATGTAGGTCATCTGGAATGTAGCCGGTCCATAACCGACCGACGCCAGCGGCAGCACCAGCGGAATAGGGATGTAATCCCAGTTATTGCGCGCGGTCACGCCGAGGGTATACCCAAGCCCGACATGGAACGCGTCATCAGGCAGCGGACGCCATGTCGCCTCCCAGCCGTAACCGGCGATAGGTTCCCATTTGTTGTAGGAATCTTTAAACGCCATCACATACAGGCCGTGCCAGTTCCCTTTTTCATCCCAGCGCGACTTACCGATACCGCCGCCCCAGGGGCGTTCGTTATAGCGATCGGTTTTTTCTTTGTCGTAGGCGAAACGGGCATGCCAGGTAATCGCTGGCACATAGAGATCGATATGCTGTGGTTCGTTCCACGTCTCGGCGATGTTATCGCCAAGTACAGAAGCCCAGTCCTTAACGGTGCGTGGCGCTTCGAGCGCGGAAGCATTCAGGGGAAACACAATCTGGCAGAAAAATACAAGGAATGTCAGAAAAGCTTTATTAACTACGGTCACGTCTATATTACCACTGTAAGTATCAAATAATATCCTATGCGATCCTGCCTCAATGAAGTCTTAACCGGCTGCCGGTTAATTCCGAAAGCGAGACGGCAGCCGCGCTACATCGGCTTTTTTCAGATGCTTGCAGCCGCGCGGTTCAGCGCTAAAAAACCCTCCTGTCTTTATTACTATCCGCGGTCAAATAACGGCTGCCATTAATAACTCGCCGCTTTGCGCCCTAACGCAAATTCTGCTTTAATCGCGCCTCTGTGCATTTCGCGGCGGGAATACGCTCAGGCAGCATTGTGTAACACGTTAATTTATATGGATTTTATTTAGACGTTTTTCACAGATGTTGTTAGCAGAGGGTTTTTTGATATGTATCAGATAACACTTAGAGTAATTCAGGCACATTCCCCCGCAACTCGCCTGCGCCACAAGCTGTCCGTCGCCAGGTTATTTCTCCCGTCGTTTAACAGAGGCAATTATGGGAACACTTCTGGAACTCCTCACTGGCGCCGTGGTTATTGTGGGAGTCGCGCGTTATATCATTAAAGGCTATTCCGCAACCGGCGTCCTTTTTGTTGGTGGCCTGTTGCTGTTAATAATTAGCGCGCTAATGGGTCACCCGATATTACCCGCAAAAGAAGCCAGCACCGGTTATGCCGTCAGCGATATTTTTGAATATATTAAAATTCTGCTGATGAGCCGCGGTGGCGATCTGGGCATGATGATTATGATGCTCTGCGGTTTCGCTGCGTATATGACGCATACCGGCGCTAACGATATGGTGGTGAAACTGGCCTCCCGCCCGCTGCGTTATATCAACTCTCCGTATTTGCTGATGATTGCGGCCTATTTCGTCGCCTGCCTGATGTCTCTCGCCGTCTCATCCGCAACCGGGCTTGGCGTGCTGTTGATGGCGACGCTCTTTCCGGTAATGGTCAATGTGGGCATCAGTCGCGGCGCAGCGGCAGCCATTTGTGCCTCTCCGGCGGCGATTATTCTCTCCCCTACCTCCGGGGATGTCGTGCTGGCCGCGCAGGCCTCGGAAATGCCGCTTATCGATTTCGCCTTTAAAACCACCCTGCCGGTCTCTATTGCCGCCATTATCAGCATGGCGATCGCGCACTTTTTCTGGCAGCGCTGGCTCGATAAAAAAGAGCACATCAGCCATGAAATGCTCGACGTGAACGACATAAAAACAAACGCCCCCGCGTTTTATGCCATCCTGCCGTTCAGCCCGATCATCGGCGTGCTCATTTTTGACGGTAAATGGGGGCCGCAACTGCACATCATCACAATTCTGGTTATCTGCATTGTGCTGACGGCGCTGATTGAATTTATCCGAAGCTTTGACAGTAAAAAGGTCTTCGCCGGGCTGGAAGTCGTCTATCGCGGCATGGCTGATGCTTTCGCAGGCGTCGTAATTCTGCTGGTGGCCGCTGGCGTCTTCGCGCAGGGCCTTAGCACCATTGGCTTTATTCAGAGTCTGATTTCCATCGCCACCTCGTTTGGCTCCGCAAGCATTATTCTGATGCTGGTGCTGGTCACGCTCACCATGCTTGCAGCGATGACTACCGGCTCCGGTAATGCGCCGTTTTACGCCTTTGTGGAGATGATCCCAAAACTCGCCCACAGCGCAGGCATCAATCCGGCATATCTGACCATTCCGATGCTACAGGCCTCGAACCTGGGCCGTACGATTTCCCCGGTCTCCGGCGTCGTTGTAGCCGTCGCGGGCATGGCACAAATCTCCCCGTTCGAAGTGGTCAAACGCACCTCTGTGCCGGTGCTGGTCGGATTAATCGTCGTTATCATCGCCACCCAGTTGCTGGTGACGGCATAATCCTCTGTCCCTAAGTGGAATCTGTCCGAAAAGCGCCCTCGTGGCGCTTTTTTTATGGTTAAATGACACATCCTTGTGATTTAGCCCGTCGATTTCGGACCCATACCATGGTTAACAGGAAAGTTTTACTCGCCGCAGGCGCGCTGCTGGCGATGACGGCGGCATCCGCCAGTGCCCAGGCGCAGCCGCTGGAAGCGAAACAGTATGGCGACTTCGATCGCTATGTGCTGGCGCTCTCATGGCAGACCGGTTTTTGTCAGAGTATGCACGAGCGGCGGCGCGATGAGCCCACCGAGTGCGCGCTGCAAAAAGAAGAAGACGATAAACGCAACTACCTGACGGTCCACGGCTTATGGCCGGGCTTACCTAAATCCATCGCTGCGCGCGGCGTGGATGACAAACGCTGGATGCGTTATGGCTGCGCCACGCGCCCGGTGCCGAATATGCCGTTTGCCCGCGCCGACAGAAAATGTCAGGCAGCGGAAACCGGTCTGTCGCTGGAAACTGCAGAAAAATTGAGTGAAACGATGCCAGGCGCGGGCGGCGACTCCTGTCTGGAGCGTTATGAATACGCGAAACACGGCGTCTGTTTCGGCTTCGATCCGGACGCCTATTTCGGCACCATGGTGCGCATGAATAATGAAGTGAAGCAGAGCCCGCTTGGCGCGTTCCTGGCCGCCAATTACGGCAAAGCGGTGAGTCGGCAGGCGTTTGATACTGCTGTCGCCAAAGCATTTGGCCGCCAGAGCGTACGCGCCGTAAAGCTTACCTGTAACGGTAACCCGGCCTATCTCACCGAAATACAAATTTCGCTAAACGCCTCGCAAATCAACGCGCCGCTCAGCGCCGACGCGTTTGCCCCGCAACCCCACCCTGGCAATTGCGGTAAAAACTTTATTCTCGATACCGTCGGTTATTAATCGCCTGCGCGGGCGCAATTATTCGTTGCGCTCGCGCCATTCGCGAACCATCTGCGCCGTCACCTCGCGCTTATAGCAAATGGGCGCATAGCCCCCGGCCCGGCTCCAGGCGCTGCGACCGCCGCAGGCGCGTCCGTTACGCATCGCGTTATAAGGGCAAGGGCAATTGCCGGGATAGACGTCTATCGACTCCTGGATAATCTGTTCTCTGACTTCGTCATCGCTTAATGCCGCGTGAGCTGCAGGTACGACGCCGGTTATCGCCAGCAGCATTAGTGCGGCCAGTACAGTTTTACGTATCATCGTTTGCATCCTTGTCAAAAAAAATCGCGCCATTGTGGCGCGATCTTCCTCGCAAAAAACGCTGTTACGTCACAGCCTGAGTGCTCTCATAACGCGTGTTTATAAACGCGCGTCTCCCAGGCTTTCAGCCGGTTGCCCTCCTGCCCCTCGCTGAGGTTCGCGAGCACGCAGGTTGCGCCGTCAAGCGAGAGCGCGCGTGCATCCCATTCTGCGGCTTTCCCCGAAAGATTACACAGCACCACCAGCCGTTCATCTCCCAGTACGCGGCCATAAGCGTAAATCTGCTCATGATCGTCCAGCAATGATTCGTAACGTCCATAAATCAGCGCCGGTTCGCGCTTACGTAAATGGATCATCTGGCGATAAAAGTTGAGTACCGAATGTGGATCGTGCTGCTGGCTCTCTACATTGATCATCTCGTAGTTCGGGTTCACCTTCAGCCAGGGCTCGTGCGTGCTAAACCCGGCATAGGGGGAGGCGTCCCACTGCATCGGCGTGCGGGAGTTATCGCGCCCGGTGCGCGTCAGAAAAGCGACAATCTCCGCTTCACTCATGCCCTGCTCGCGCAGGTCCCGCGCTTTGTTATGGGCCGACACATCGTCAAAATCTTCAAGGCTCGCAAAGCGCGTGTTCGTCATGCCGATTTCCTGGCCCTGATAGATAAAAGGCGTGCCCTGCATCAGAAAATACATCGCGGCGATGCAGGTCGCGCTTTCACGCCAGTGGCGTTCAGTATCGCCCCAGCGCGAGACGATCCGCGTCACATCGTGGTTTTCCACATAGAGCGCGTTCCAGCCCTTTCCTTCCAGCGCCTGCTGCCAGGCCGTGAAAATCTTTCGCAGCACGGCGGGCGTTGGGCGCAGCCCCGCCTGCGGCTCCCACAGCCGGACGTGTTCGAACTGAAACACCATATTGAGCCGCCCGCGGTTTTCGCCGACCCACTCTTCAGCGTGGTCGGCGTCAAGCCCGTTCATTTCGCCCACCGTCACGATGTCGTAATGATCAAAAACGTTACGACAGATATCATCGACATAATCGAGCAGCCCATCATAATTAAGGTGCGCCACCATGGATGGCGCGTAAGGGAGTTTATCGGGGTTGGGTACATCGCTGAGCGTCGGCTCTTTTTTCATGTGCGCGATGGCGTCGATACGAAACCCGTCGATGCCCTTATCAAGCCACCAGCGCATCATGTCGTACACCGCCGCGCGCATTTCATGGTTTTCCCAGTTGAGATCCGGCTGGCGGCTGCTGAACAGGTGCATAAAATATTGGCCCGTCGCGGCGTCGTGCTTCCAGGCCGAGCCGCTAAAAATCGACTCCCAGTTATTTGGCTCGGCGCCGTTTTTCCCGTCGCGCCAGATATACCAGTCACGTTTTGGGTTATCACGCGAGGCACGGGATTCCAGAAACCACGGATGTTCGTCAGAGGTGTGGTTCACGACAAGATCAAGAATGAGCCGCATGCCGCGCTGATGCACACCTTCCAACAGCCGGTCGAAATCGGCCATCGTGCCAAATTCCGCCATGATCCCCTGATAGTCGCTAATGTCGTACCCGTTATCGTCGTTAGGTGACGGATACATCGGGCAGATCCAGATAAGATCGATGCCCAAATCCTTAAGATAATCGAGCTTGTCGATTATCCCGTTCAGATCGCCAATCCCGTCGCCGTTGCTGTCTTTAAAGCTGCGCGGATAAATCTGGTAGGCCGTCGCCTCTTTCCACCAGCGGCCTTTTACCTGCGTCGATGCCTCACCCATTACCCCTCCTGATGAATTAACAGCGCGAAAGATTCATACGGTTGCAGCTCCAGGCTCACGGCGAGCTGGTCGCGTGGCGCGTAGTTGCTGATAAGACATTCACCATGCCACGCCTGCATCGCTTCCGGGACAGGCAACGTAATGTGGTTGCCAAAGAAGTTGTTCACTACCAGCAGCGTGTCGCCCTCGTAGCGGCGCACCCAGGCGAAGATTTCCGGATGCTCGGCGAACAGCATTTGATAATCGCCATACACCAGAATCGGATGCTGTTTACGCAGCGCCACCAGCTTCTGGTAATGCCAGAGGATAGAGTCCGGTTCGGCCAGCGCCTGCGCCACGTTGATATCGCGGTAGTTGGGGTTCACACCAAGCCACGGCATTCCCGTGGTAAAGCCGCTGTTTGGGCTGTCGTCCCACTGCATCGGGGTGCGGGCGTTATCGCGCCCGTTGGCGTAGATGCCGGTCATCATCTCGTCATGCGTCAGGCCGCCTGCGATAAGTTCCCGGTAAAAATTGAGGCTTTCAATGTCGCGATACTCTTCAATGGTGGAGTAACGCACATTCGTCATGCCGATCTCCTCGCCCTGATAGATATACGGCGTGCCGCGCAGACAATGGAGCGCGGTGGCGAGCATTTTGGCCGATACCTCACGGAATTCGCCGTCGTTGCCGAACTTCGATACGGCGCGCGGCAGGTCGTGGTTACTCCAGAAGAGCGAGTTCCAGCCGCGGTCGGCAAGCGCCGTCTGCCATTTGTCGATAACCGCTTTAAAACGCGGCAGGTCAAACGGTCTGCTGCGCCACTTACCGGCTTTTTCATCCCAGGTTTGCTTGATGTGTTCAAACTGGAACACCATTGATAACTCCTGGCGTTCCGGGTCGCTGTAGAGCAGCGCGTCTTCTGGTGTAGCGCTCCACGCCTCGCCTACGGTCAGCGAGTCGCGCGGGCCGAAGGTGGCGGCGTTCATCTGGCGCAGCAGCACATGCAGATGCTTGCCGTTCGCCATGATCTGCCGGTCTACCTCTTTGCCGATGAGATCAATCACGTCCATACGGAAACCGCCGATGCCCTTATCGAGCCAGCGATTCATCATCGCGTGGATCTCCTCCTGCACACGCGGATTTTCCCAGTTCAGATCGGGCTGACGGACTGAAAACTGGTGCAGATAATATTCGCCGCTCGCCTCGTCATAGGCCCAGCCGCTGCCGCCGAAGTGCGAGCGGTAGTCGTTCGGCGGGCCGCCGTCCGGGGCCGGTTTACGCCAGATATAAAACTCGCGGTACGGGTTATCTTTGCCCTTTTTCGCTTCAAGGAACCACGGATGTTCATCCGACGTGTGGTTCACCACCAGATCCATCAGGATGTAAATATTACGCGCCTTCGCCTCGGTGATAAGCTGCTCCATCTCCGCCATCGTGCCGAATTCCGCGGCGATGTCGTCGTAATCGGAGATATCGTAGCCGTTATCATCCATCGGGGACTTGTAGACCGGCGAGAGCCAGATAAGGTTGATGCCAAGCTGTTGCAGATAGTCGAGCTTGCTGATGATACCGGCCAGATCGCCCACGCCGTCGCCGTTGGCGTCCATAAAGCTGCGCGGATAGATCTGGTAGACCACCGCGTTGTGCCACCACTTCTTGTCGATTGCTTTCATCACGCTCCCTTAGTGCTGGTTTTTCGGGCCGCTGAGCCGTACAAACGCCCTGCCCGCGCTGTCGAAAAGGTAACAGTGTTCCGGTGGGAGTTTCAGGCCCAAATGATGCTCCGGCCGGACCTCCAGCCTCTCAGTATGGCGCATGACCAGCGGTTCTGCGCCATAACCGCCATTAACATAAACTAGCGTTTCATTTCCCATATGTTCGACAAACAGCACCTCGCCTTCCACATCCGCTTTGGCAAGCGTCATCACCTCCACATGCTCCGGGCGAATGCCAAGCTGTATGTCGTCGCCCTCCTGACCCGCCGCGGCCTGTACCGGCAGCGTCAGGCGCAGCCCGTTCTCCAGCTCCACCTCGCAGGCGTGCTCCATGACGCGCAGCAGCTTGCCGGGGATGAGATTCATCTTCGGCGAACCGATAAACTGCGCCACGAAAACATTAGCGGGCGCATCGTAAAGCTCCAGCGGCGAGCCAACCTGTTCTATCTGGCCCTGGTTGAGCACCACAATGCGATCGGCAAGCGTCATGGCCTCTACCTGATCGTGCGTGACGTACAAAATGGTGGCGTTAATGCGCTTATGCAGCGCGGCAATCTCCATGCGCATCTGCACGCGCAGCGAGGCATCAAGGTTTGAGAGCGGTTCATCAAAAAGAAAGAGGCTGGGTTCACGCACAATCGCGCGCCCTATCGCCACGCGCTGACGCTGCCCGCCTGAGAGATCTTTTGGGCGTCGCTCAAGCAGATGTTCAAGCTGTAAAATCCGCGCGCTTTCGCGAACGCGCTCGTCGATGGTCTTTACGGGTACCTTCGCCATCTCCAGCGCGAACGCCATATTCTGGTACACGGTCATATGCGGATAGAGCGCATAAGACTGAAAAACCATGCCAATGCCGCGCTCCGAGGGTGAATCATCGTTGACCCGCAGATCGTCGATATACATATCACCCACGGTTATTTCCTCAAGGCCCGCCACCAGCCGTAACAGCGTCGATTTCCCGCAGCCGGACGGCCCCACCACCACCACGAACTCACCGCTGTTAATCTGTAAATCGAGCGGCTTAATCACTTCGGCATGGGAGCCGTAGCGTTTCTGCACTTTTTCTAAACGAAGTTGCGCCATGATTTACCCCTTAATCGCCCCGCTGGTGAGCCCGCTGACGATGCGTTTCTGGAAAATCAGTACCAGAACGATGATAGGCAGCGTCACCACCACCGACGCGGCCATAATGCTGCCCCACGGCAGTTCGTAGCTCGACGCGCCGCTGAACAAACTAATGGCGACGGGCACGGTGCGTTTGTCGCCGGAAATAATAAACGTCAGCGCGAACATAAATTCATTCCAGGCGCCGATAAACGCCAGCAGCCCAGTCGTGACCATTGCGGGCGCCAGCACCGGTGCAAAAATACGGCGGATAATGGTGCCGGTTTTGGCGCCATCGACAATCGCCGCCTCTTCAAGCTCCACGGGAATCGACTTCATAAACGTGGTCAGCACCCAGACGGTGAATGGCAGCGAGAACGTGGTATAGGAGATAACCAGCGCGCCGAGCGAATCATAAAGCCCGAGGAAGCGCACCAGTTCAAACATGCCGGTGAGCACCGCTACCTGGGGAAACATGGAGACGCAAAGGATGGTGAACAAGAGCACGCGACGCCCACGAAACGGCACGCGCGCCAGCGCGAACGCCGCGGTGACGGAGACAAACAGGCACAACCCTACCGTGACGGCCGCCACCAGTACGGAGTTCAGCAGACTGCGGGCGATGCCGTTATCCACCAGCGCGACCACATAGTTATCCCAGTGCCAGCCAGTCGGGAAATAGGCCGGGGTAAACAGCTCCTGCCCTTCGCGCAGCGAGCTGATAATGGCGTAATAGAAAGGAAATACGCAGAACAGACAGGCCATCAGCGCACCGATAAAAATCACCGCTTTATGTCCTGCCCTGCGCTGCCAGCGCGTGATTTTCATCAGGTTTTCTCCTTGTCGTTTAAGCGTGCGACGCGGATAAAGCAGGCAGCGATACCCGCTACCATCATAAAGACCAGTACCGATGCCGCAGAGCCCATGCCCATATCCTGATATGAGACGATCTGCTCGCGGGCGTAGCCGGAAATAGACATCGTCGCTTCGCTGTTGGAGGTAAGCACGTAGATGAGATCGAAGATGCGCATGGAGTCCATCACGCGGAAAATGAGCGCGACCACCAGCGCAGGCATTATCAGCGGCAGCGTGATGCGCTTAAAGCGCTGCCATGGGCTTGCACCATCCACTTTCGCCGCCTCGTAGAGATCGCCTGGAATAAGTTGCAGTGCGGCCAGCAACATCAGTGCCATAAACGGCGTGGTTTTCCAGACATCCGCGATGACCACCGCCCACATGGAGAGTGATGGCTCGGCAATCCAGGCAAGGTGCGACGGCAGCCCTATTTTACCGAGAAGGTCGTTTACCACGCCGTATTGATCGTGGAACATCCAGCCCCACATTTTGGCGCTGACGATGGTCGGAATCGCCCAGGGAATGAGGATCGCGGTACGCACCAGCCCCTGACCACGGAATTTCTCATTCATCAATAGCGCCAGCAACATGCCAAGCAGCAGCTCAAGCGCCACCGACGTGAAGGTGAACCAGAGCGTGTTACCCACGGCCTGCCACCAGAGCGGGTCACTGAGCACGCCGATGCTGACGCCATCCTGGCGCGCAAAATAGTTTGCCACGCCCACCATCTCGTACTCCTGCGGCGCGTCGAGCATGGCGTTAGTGAAACTAAACCAGATGGTGCGTGCGAGCGGCCAGCCCGCCGCCAGCGCCAGCAGAAGCAGTGAGGGCAGCACTAATCCCCACGCCACGCGACGACGGCGCTGATGCCAGGAAACCTTATGCCGCCGGGCTGGCGGCGGCTGCGTTAGGCTATCGGATTTCATAAGCGCTCCGTTGAATAGGTTGACGGACACCACTATGTGGCCCCTCACCCCGGCCCTCTTCCCAATCAGACTCGCCGGGGCGTCCCCTCTCCCCTGTGGGGAGAGGGCCAGAGTGAGGGGCAACAGCACAAAACCTTACCGCCAGCCGGTTCCCTTCGCGCGCGTCAACCGCTTTTGCAGATCCGCAGTGGCTTTCTTACCGTCTTCTTTGCCGTTCAGCACGCTAAACGTCACGTTGAAAATCGCGTTCGACACCCGCGGATACTGCGCTTTTGTCACGGTTGCCGGGCGTGGCACCGCCTGGGCGAAAATATCGCGGAACTGCGTCAGCTCGGGCGCAATCGCCAGCACCTCTTTGTTCTCATACAACCCGACGCGGGTCGGCGCGTGGCCCAGGATTTTCAGGCGTGTCGTCTGCGAATCGTCATCACTTAAGATTTTCAGCAGCGCGATGGCCGCTTCAGGATTTCGGGTATTGGCGTTAATCGACCACTGCCAGCCACCAAGCGTCGTGGCCTGACGCCCGTCCGGCCCTGCGGGCAGTTGCATTACGCCGACTTTGCCTTTGAGCGGGCTATCATCGGCCTGCGACAATTGCCAGACGTAAGGCCAGTTGCGCATAAAAAGCGCATCGCCGTTCTGGAACACCGTGCGCGACTCTTCCTCTTTGTAGCCAAGCACGCCCTTCGGCGTGATCTTGCCCATCCAGCCGCGCGCCATATCCAGCGCCTGCGCCGCTTTCGGGTTATTCACCGTCACGTCCCCTTTATCATCGACAAACGTGCCGCCCCCGTAGGAATCAATCCACTCCAGCGCATTACAGGTCAGCCCTTCATACGATTTGCCCTGGAAGATATACCCCCAGAAGTTGTTGTGCCCCGCCTTGCGTTCTTCAGCCTGAATTTTGGTCGCGATGCGCGTCATCTCTTCCCAGGTTTTGGGCGGCTGCTCGTGATATTTCTCCAGCAGATCTTTGCGATAGAACAGCACGCCGGTGTCGATATACGACGGCACCGCTTTCAGGCGTCCGTTCACGGTGTTGTTTTTCCACGGGCCAGGGAAAAACTCTTTTTCCATGCCGCCCATGGCGTCGGTGAGATCGAGCGTTTGTTTATCAAGCAGCCCTATCCAGATGGTGTCGGACTGAAATACGTCCACCGCTTTTTCATCTTTGGCCGCGAACAGCTGTTGCAGCAGCGCCAGCTTTTCATCCGAGGCTGCCGGAAACTCAATAAATTCGAGCTGGTTGCCGGTCTGCTTCTCAAAGCGTTCTTTGATGTACTGGCAATATTGTTTACCACCAGGGGAGACGGGACATTCCATGCGCAGGGTATCGGCAAAAGCGAATTGGCTTGTACCCGCCAGCGCCGCGGTCAGAACAGTGAAAGTGAGCTTTTTCATGATTTCCTCTTGTGCACTGAACAGGGATCGGAGGCGTTGCGCCGCCGTATACAGCGCGATGTACGGCAAATCATCACGATCCTAAGCTAGTTAACGATATTGCATTGCGGCAACTTCGCGGCCTGTTCACGACAGAAAAGCTGGATATAGCCAACAAATCTGGCGATGTAGTGAAAAAAACGCACCGGAAAATTTGACAGACGCGTCAGGCTTGACATGCCCCCTTAAAGACGCGGGCGCAGTGAGGGCGGGAGTTTGACGGTGATCTCAAAATGTTAATAAATATGACAGCCCCTGTTTACAAGCCTCCGCATGTTACCAGTATCATGTTACCGGTATCAGTGAGAAAACCGCCGACCAGGCTACGGTTTCACTGTACCCATGTTGAGGACAATAACGATGACTGAAACGACTTTTGCTTATGGCGCCGGTACGCTGCTGGGCATTGCCGCCGTGGCCGTAGTACTGCTGCTGGTACTTATCATGCGCTTTAAAGTGCATGCTTTTCTTGCTCTTACCCTGGTCAGTATTGTTGTGGCGCTATTGACCAAAGTGCCGTTCGATAAAGTTGTGCCTACGCTTCTGACCGGTTTCGGCAGTACGCTTGCAGGCGTCGCGCTGCTGGTGGGGATTGGCGCGATGATAGGTCGCCTGCTGGAAGTGTCAGGCGGCGCAAAAGTACTTGCTGACACGCTGATTAATAAATTTGGCGAACACCGCGCGCCATTCGCGCTGGGTGTCGCCTCGCTGCTGTTCGGTTTCCCGATATTCTTCGACGCGGGTCTGGTGGTCATGCTGCCTATTATTTTCAGCGTAGCGAAACGTTTTGGCGGCTCGACGCTGAAATATGCCTTCCCGGCGGCGGGCGCGTTTGCGGCCATGCATGCGCTGGTGCCACCGCATCCAGGCCCGGTCGCGGCGAGCGAACTGCTGGGCGCAAATATCGGCCTGCTGGTGATAGTCGGGCTGATTATCGTGATCCCGACCTGGTATTTCGGCGGCTACCTGTATGGCCAGTACGCCGGTAAAAAATTTGATATCAAACTCCCTTCTTCTTTCCTTGGCGAAGTGGAAGTCGATCCGGGCCATCGCCCGCCGTCCTTCGGCATGGTCTTAACTATTCTGCTGCTGCCGCTGGTGCTGATTTTCCTGGATACCGGGCTTAACACCGCCAAAGTGCTGGGCTGGGTCAGCGCTGACAACAGCGTCGTGAATTTCCTTCGCATGCTCGGTAAAACCCCGGTGGCGCTGCTCATTACGGTGTTCTTCGCGCTGATGGTGTTCAGCCGCGATCACAGCCGTAAACATCTCGAAAAAATCTGCGACGGCGCGCTCGGGCCTATCTGCGGGATTATCCTGGTGACCGGCGCGGGCGGCATGTTCGGCGGCGTGCTGCGCGCAAGCGGCATCGGCGATGCGCTGGCGGGCGTGCTTTCCGACACCGGTATGCCGGTCATTCTGGCGGCGTTTGTTATCTCGACGGCGCTGCGTGTGGCGCAGGGTTCGGCGACGGTCGCGCTGACCACTACCGCGGCGCTGGTCGCCCCAATGGTGCAGGCAACGCCGGGGTTAAGCCAGTTTGACCTGTGCTTTATCGTTATCGCGATCGCAGGCGGCGCCACGGTACTCTCGCACGTCAACGACTCCGGTTTCTGGCTGGTGGGTCGCTTCCTGGAGATGGATGAGAAAACCACGCTAAAAACCTGGACCGTGATGGAAACGCTGCTGGGTACCATCGCCTTCCTGCTGGCTGCGGTAGGCAGCATCCTGCTTTAAGCCCCGTTTCGTGACTCAGGTCACTTCAAACGGCGAGCAAGGCTGAGTATCATCCCCTGACGCGGACCCTCATCGTTTTGACGGTGAGGGTTTTTCTTTGGACGCTTGTTAGCGGCAAAATGCCGCCTGATTCAACGACATGGAGTGAGAAATGTCCCGACCTGCCCTTATCATCAACGAACTCGATGCCGAACGTCTCGATAGTCTGCTGGAACAGCCTGCGTTTGCGCGCCTGCCAGTGGCGGATGCGCTGAACGATGAACTGGATCGCGCGCAGATGGTCAGTCCGCAGGCGATGCCGCAGGATGTGGTGACGATGAACAGCCGGGTAAAATTCCGCGATCTGGCAAACGGTGAAACCTATGAACGCCAGTTGGTCTACCCGCAACTCGCAGGCAGCAACCAGGAGGCGCTGTCGGTTATGGCGCCGGTAGGCGCTGCGTTGCTCGGCCTGCGCGTGGGTGACGCTATCCGCTGGCCACTGCCGGATGGCAGTGAAACCCACCTTGAGGTGTTAGAACTGCTCTACCAGCCGGAAGCGGCTGGCGACTACCGCAGCTAAAGCCGCACGCTGGTAAAAAAAAGAGGATGCCCTGGCATCCTCTTTCTGTTTATGCGCTGCGATTACGGCTGCAACGGCGCGTTCATCAGCGCCGTCACTTTGTCGCGTGCGGCCTCCGGCGTGGCGGCGCCCGGCACCAGAATCACCTTGCGGCACTCCTCTTCACGCTTCTCGAAGATCTTGTAGCCGCGTGCGGCATCTTCAAGCGGCAGGTAGTGCGTCACAATCTCTTCTGGCGTCAGCAGCCCCTGCTCGATCAGCGGCAGCAGTTCCGGCAGGAAGGCATGCACGTGCGTCTGGCCCATTTTAAAGCTGATGCCCTTATCAAACGCATCGCCAAAGAGGAAGCCGTGGATAAAGCCCGCATAGACGCCAGGCACGCTTACCACGCCGCCGCGACGCACCGCTGCGATGCACTGACGTAAAGCCTTGCCGCTGCTGCCCTCAATTTTCAGATTCGACAGTACGGTCTCCGTCAGGCTGCCTTTAGCCTCAAAGCCCACCGCATCGATAACGGCATCCACGCCGCGGTTGCCCGGCGTGTTTTCGATAATAAACGCCGCCGGATCGTCGTTTTCATCAAAGTTAATCGGAATAACGCCGTAACGTTCTTTGGCGAACGCCAGGCGGTAGTCGTTATGGTCGACCATGAAAATCTGCTCTGCGCCCATCAGCCGGGCACAGGCGGCACTCAGAAGCCCTACCGGGCCTGCGCCGTAAATCGCTACCTGCGAGCCTTTCTGTACCTGGCCGTTTTTCACCGCCTGCCAGGCGGTCGGCAGGATATCAGAGAGGAACAGCGCTTTATCATCGGAGAGTACCGGCGGCACTTTGAAGGGGCCAACATTGCCTTTCGGTACGCGGACATATTCCGCCTGCCCACCGGGAATACCGCCGTAAAGGTGGCTGTAGCCAAACAGCGCCGCGGGCGCCGGGATCTGTTTTTTATTGAGCGCCGCGCCGGTGCCTTTGTTAGTGGTTTCACAGGCGGAATATTGCTGAAGTTTGCAGAAAAAACACTCTCCGCAGGCAATAACGAATGGAATGACCACGCGGTCGCCTTTGCGAATATCCTTCACCTCGCTGCCGGTTTCCACCACTTCACCCATAAACTCGTGGCCAAAAATATCCCCGTGATGCACCTGCGGGATTTTGCCGCGGTACAGGTGTAAATCGGAGCCGCAAATCGCGGTGGCCGTGACGCGCAGAATAATGTCATCCTGCGCTTCGATAATCGGATCCGGGACATTCTCAACCTTAACGTTATGCGGACCGTGGTAGGTTAACGCCTTCATTGCGACCTCCTGGCAGAGAGTAAAAAGAGACAGGTTCCAGTACGAAAGTGCATCTGGTCTAAACCAAGGGTAGACCGGATGGGCCATCAGCCGCGCGATAAGCCCTAAGCCGGGCGGCTTTGAGAGTTTTCCTGGCTAACTATGCTGCGTAAAAAAAGACAAATTTGTCGGGCAGATACCAGTAGGCACTCATACCTTGTGGTTATATTGCCGTGTCGATAACCGCTAAAGGAGGAGTGACGATGTACAACACCATTCTGATGCCTGTAGATGTGTTTGAAATGGAACTGAGCGACAAAGCGATTCGCCACGCGGAGTTTCTGGCGCAGCAGGACGGCATTATTCATTTGCTGCATGTTTTGCCCGGCTCCGCCAACCTGAGCCTGCACCGTTTCGCCGCCGATATCCGGCGTTTTGAAGAGCATCTGGAGGCTGAGGCGAATCAGCGTCTGCAAACGCTAAAGAGCCATTTTACCGTGCCAGAAGAACGGCTGCGCAGCCATATCCGCTTTGGCAGCGTGCGCGATGAAGTGAATGCGATGGCAAAAACCTTAAACGCGGATGTGGTCGTGATTGGTTCACGCGATCCGTCTATAACCACACACCTCCTGGGCTCAAACGCCTCAAGCGTGATTCGCCATGCGCATGTCCCGGTATTTGTGATCCGCTAAGTTTGCTCTCTGTCGGGTGCCCACCGCAGAGGGGTTGAGGGATGCCATTAAGGCAATAAAAAAGCCGCCCCGAAGGGCGGCTTTTACGCAGGTGTCTTACTTTCTTCTTATGCGGTTTTGGTGCGAATCAGGTAATCAAAGGCACTCAGCGACGCTTTCGCGCCTTCGCCGGTGGCGATGATAATCTGTTTGTACGGCACGGTGGTGCAGTCACCCGCCGCGAACACGCCTTTCACGCTGGTTTCGCACTTGGCATCGATGATGATTTCGCCCATGCGGTTACGCTCAATTGCGCCATCAAGCCAGGTGGTGTTCGGCAGCAGACCAATCTGTACGAAGATCCCCGCCACTTCCAGGTGCTTCACAGAGCCGGTCTCACGGTCCTGGTAATCAAGCCCGGTCAGCTTCGTGCCATCGCCTTTCACTTCGGTGGTCATCGCGTTCAGGATGATGTCGACGTTTTTCAGGCTGCGCAGTTTGTCCTGCAGAACCTGGTCTGCTTTCATTTCCGGTGCGAATTCCAGCAGCGTCACATGCTCAACGATCCCTGCAAGGTCGATAGCCGCTTCCACGCCGGAGTTACCGCCGCCGATGACCGCCACACGCTTGCCTTTAAACAGCGGGCCGTCGCAGTGCGGGCAGTAGGTCACGCCTTTCGTGCGATACTGATCTTCGCCAGGCACGCCCATGTTGCGCCATTTTGCGCCGGTCGCCACGATAACGCTGCGCGCTTTCAGCACCGCGCCAGAGGCCGTTTCAATCTGATGCAGGCCGCCTTCGCTCGCCGCCGGAATCAGCTTCGTCGCGCTCTGGGTGTCGATAACATCAACGTCGTAGTCATCCACGTGCGCTTTCAGAGCGCCCGCCAGTTTCTGACCTTCGGTTTTCGGCACAGAGATGTAGTTTTCGATGTCTACGGTGTCCAGCACCTGACCGCCGAAACGCTCACCCATCAGACCGGTACGGATGCCTTTACGGGCAGAGTACACTGCCGCCGCCGCACCCGCCGGGCCGGAGCCGACGATCAGTACGTCATACGCGTCACGCTGGTTCAGCTCTTCTGCGGCGCGTTTTTCAGCACCGGTGTCGACTTTCGCCACGATTTCCGCAAGCGTCATACGGCCGGAGCCGAACTCAACGCCATTCATAAAGACCGCCGGCACGCCCATGACGTTGCGCTCGGTAATTTCATTCTGGAATACCGCACCGTCAATTGCAGTGTGCTTGATGCGCGGGTTCAGTACCGCCATCAGGTTCAGTGCCTGCACCACGTCCGGGCAGTTATGGCAAGAGAGCGAGTAGTACGTTTCGAATTCGAAATCGCCGTCGAGATCGCGGATCTGCTCAAGCAAAGATTGCGCTTCTTTCGACGGATGACCGCCGGTCCACAGCAGTGCCAGCACCAGCGAGGTAAACTCGTGACCCAGCGGGGAGCCAGCAAAGCTTGGCCCCTGGGTGGAACCCGGGTTCGTAATCAAAAATGAAGGTTTACGTGCCGCCAGGCTGTTGTCTTCTCTGAAAGAGACTTTATCAGACAGCTCAGCGATTTCGGTCAGCAGCGCTTTGATTTCTACTGATTTTGCGCTGTCATCCAGCGTGGCTACTAACTCAACAGGCTTTGTCAGACGCTCAAGATAAGCCTTGAGCTGGGTTTTCATATTTGTGTCGAGCATCATTTTCTCCTGAGCTTACGCTTCCTCATTTAAGCCGCCTCGTACAGGCCGCGCCGCGTTGCAACTTAAATGAGAGCGCGTAAAAGCGTTTTCAAAAAAACGGGTGCAGAACTGCACCCGTGATAGCGTTTTTTCCGAGTATTTCGCGTTACGGGAAGGCGGCAAGCTTAAGAATCCCCGGGAGCTTACTGAAGTAAGTGACCGGGGTGATTAAGCGCAGCCAACGCACCTGTGGCGTGAAAGACGACAGAAAAAATTAGATTTTGCCAACCAGGTCCAGAGACGGAGCCAGAGTCGCTTCGCCTTCTTTCCATTTAGCCGGGCATACTTCGCCTGGGTGAGAAGCTACGTACTGAGCCGCTTTGATTTTACGCAGCAGGTCAGACGCGTCACGGCCGATGCCTTCAGCAGTAATTTCGATCGCCTGGATAACGCCCTGCGGGTCAACGATGAAAGTACCGCGGTCAGCCAGACCTTCGTCTTCACGCATGATTTCGAAGTTACGGGTCAGGGCGCCAGTCGGGTCGCCGATCATCGCGTATTTGATTTTCGCGATAGTCTCGGAGCTGCTGTGCCACGCTTTGTGGGTGAAGTGGGTGTCGGTAGAAACGGAGTAAACGTCTACGCCCAGTTTCTGCAGCTCTTCGTGATGGTCAGCCACGTCGCCCAGTTCGGTCGGGCATACGAAAGTAAAGTCTGCCGGATAGAAGAAGAATACGCTCCAGCGGCCTTCCGTGTTTTTCTCGGTAACTTCGATGAACTCACCGTTTTTGAACGCCATGTTTTTGAAAGGTTTGATTTTGGTATTAATCAAGGACATCTATACTTCCTCCGTGTTTTCGATGGGACGTAAGGTATCGAATTTTAACAACCCGAGCCAATGCGTTTGCGTTATCAAATCAATAAGCAATAGCTAACAACATGTTCGGGACAGCCTTATGAACTTTCCTCGCCGGAGCGAAAAAAATAAAAAAGCCACCTGAACGGGCGGCCTGAGTCGCTGAGATACCCGCAGGTAACGTCAGAGCCAGCGAGCTGGCAAAGTGCTGCGCCGCTATTTTACAACGCAAGCATTCCTGCGATTAGACCACTCCCCTGTCTAAAGGGCAACGCGCCCGAAGATTATTCCTGTCTATGGCTGTGATAGGAATCACTTAACAAGGTGTGCCGTTTTTTGCACACGCACCCTGTGCATTTTGCACCGTGTATGTTGTCTTGTTTCAGCGCCGCATTCCGCCTGCGTAAAGCCCGCCGCGACAGCGCGCACGCTTTTGTGAAGACGCTTCGGTTTTTCAGATTACGCCTCGCTTCTGGCGTACAAAAACCGATTCCTTATCTATGCTTTATCAGGAACAGAAAAAGCATAAAACCCCTTCGTCTCATTGCGAGGCTGCCATGGCAAATTTGCAGGATCTGAAAAAATTCGACCTCAATCTTCTGGTTATCTTTGAATGCATTTATCTGCATCGCAGCGTCAGCAAAGCGGCGGAAGCGCTGTTTCTGACACCCTCAGCCATCAGTCAGTCGTTGCAGCGCCTGCGCAACCAGCTTAATGATCCTCTCTTTGTGCGTTCAGGCAAAGGCATCACGCCCACCACCGTCGGCACCAATTTGCACCATTATCTTGAGGACAACCTGAATCAGCTTGAGCAGACCATCAACCTGATGCAGGGCGCGCCGCTGCGTAAAAACTTCGTGCTCTACTGCCCGCCGTCGCTTGCGGCGGATCATTTGCCAGAGTTAGTCAGCGCCTTTCGCGAGCATTACGATTTTGAGCTGGAGCATTACGACACCACCCTGGCGAGCGAAACCGCCGAAGATCTGCTGGCCTATCGCAAAGCGGATTTGATTATCGGCATGACGCCTGTCGTCAGCCATTCGGTTATCTGCAAGCACTGCTTTAGCGAGGATACGGTGCTGGTGTGCGGTGAAAATCACCCGCGCCTGGGCGCGCATGTGGATGAGGCGGCGCTCTTAAAGGAAAAATTCACCCTCTTTAACGGGACGGAAGAAGGCCAGAAACATTTCCATGTGAAATCGGCCGAACTCCTCGGCGAGCGACAGGTCGCGTTTACCAGTAATTCCCCCGCCTCCATTATGTCGGTTATCGGCAAAACCGATTTTGTCGGCATCCTGCCTGCCTCAACGCTGCGCCGCTACCGTTCGGTCTTCCGGCTGCGCTCCGTGGCGCTGGATATCGCCCTGCCGCAGATAGATTATTACCTTATCTATAACCGCTCATCGTTAACCAACGCGTCGTTCATAAGCTTCGTCTCGCAAATCGAGCAGCATTTTCTGCACGATGTGCCCGCCGCGCTGCAACAGCAGGCGGCGTCGCCCGATCAGCCGACGTTATAACCGCGCGAGACGTTCTGCGGCGGCAAGCAGCGTCGCCTCCTGCTTGGCGAAACACAGGCGAATAAGCTTATGCGGGAAGGGCGCATCACAGAATACCGACAGCGGAATGGCGGCGACGCCTGCCTCGGTGGTGAGCCACTCGCAGAAGCTGACATCATCCAGTGATGAAATGGCGCTGTAATCCGCGAGCAGAAAATACGTGCCTTCGCAGGGCAGCAACGTAAAGCGGCTACCGGCCAGCGCCTTAATAAAGGTATCGCGCCGCGCCCGATAAAAATCCGGCAGTTCAAGGTAGTGCGACGGTTCGGCGCGCAGCATATCCGCCAGCGCAAGCTGCGCCGGGGTGTTGACGGAAAACGTCAGATACTGGTGCACTTTGCGAAGCTCGGCGCTGAGTGCGGCGGGCGCCACGCAATACCCCACTTTCCAGCCCGTCATGTGATAAGTCTTCCCGAAAGAGGAAACCGCAATCGCCCGCTCGCGCAGTGCCGGATGCGCGAGTACGCTCGCATGCCCTTCTTCAGCAAAGCAGATATGCTCGTACACTTCATCGCTCAGCACATAGATTTCACGCTCCGCAATCGCGCGCCAGAGCGCCTCGAAATCCGCCTTGCGCCAGACCGTCGCGGACGGGTTATGGGGCGTGTTAAGGATAACCAGACGGGTCCGGTCACTGACGACGTCTGCGAATGCCTGCCAGTCGACGCGAAACGCGGGCGGCGTGAGCGCGATGCGTTTTAGCACACCGCCGGAGAGCGCCACCGCGGGCGCGTAGCTGTCATAACTCGGATCAAAACAGATAACTTCATCGCCAGGACGCACCAGCGCGGTAATGGCGGCGTAGAGCGCCTCGGTAGCGCCCGCCGTAATCGTCACCTCATCGCTGGCGTCCGGCTGATAGCCGTAAAGGGCACCGGTTTTATCGGCAATCGCCTCGCGCAGCGTCTGAACGCCTGTCATCGGCGCGTACTGGTTCGCGCCTGCGGCAACGTGATGGGCGAGCCGCGCCTGAAGATACGCGGGACCGTCGAAATCCGGAAAGCCTTGCGACAGGTTAATCGCCTGATGCTGCTGCGCCAGCGCGCTCATGCGGGTGAAAATGGTCGTGCCCAGCGCGGGCAGTTTGCTTTCTGGCGTTAAAGGGGAGTGGCTCATGGCGGCTGATCCTTTCGCTCGGTGTCGTGTTGTCTTGATGTTGTCTTTGTGTTGCCGACACTATAACACGATGCTACTCTCTGGCAATCAAGACGCTTAGACGTCTAAACGCTAACGATATGCCTGCGGGGATATGATGAGTAAAGAGAGCCAACTGGATAGCCTCGTGGCAGCCTGCCACTGGATCGGCGCAAAGGGCTGGGCCCCCGCGACGGGCGGCAATATGTCGCTGCGTGAAGATGTGCGCTGGTGCTGGCTGAGCGAATCAGGCAAGGATAAAGGCAGCCTGACGCCGGAGGATTTTTTGCAGGTAGAGATAGCCACCAGCGAGGCGCCGTCGGGGCGTAAACCCTCCGCCGAAACGGGCCTGCATACCCTCATCTACCGCCTGTTTCCTGATGCCCACTGCGTGCTGCATGTGCATACCGTGAACGCGACGGTGCTCTCGCGCGTGGAGAAAAGCGACACCCTGCACCTTACCGGATACGAGATGCAGAAATCGCTGGAAGGACAAACCACCCATCTTGATAACGTGCCTGTTGCCATTTTCGATAACGATCAGGATATTGGTGCTCTGGCGGAGCGCATTGCGCGCTTCCATCGCCAGTTTCCGCTGCGCTACGGGTTTTTGTTGCGTGGCCATGGGCTGACCTGCTGGGGGAAAGATGTCGCTACGGCGCGTCGTCATCTGGAGGGGCTCGAATTCCTGTTTGAATGTGAAATGCAGCGACGCCTGCTGGAGAGAGCATGATCCGCGCCATTGTTACCGATATTGAAGGCACCACGACCGATATCCGCTTCGTTCATAATGTCCTGTTCCCCTACGCCCGGGAGCGTCTGGCGCACTATCTGCGCGCAGGCGAGCACCGCGAGCCGGTGAATGTCTTGCTTAACGAACTGCGCGGCGAGATCCACGCGCCGGCGGCCTCCGTCGATGAGCTGATTGAAACGCTCTATAAATTTATGGACGAAGATCGCAAATCCACCACGCTTAAGGCTATTCAGGGCCACATCTGGCGTGAAGGCTATGTGAACGGCGACTTTACCGGTCATCTCTACCCGGACGTCGTCCCGGCGATGCGCCGCTGGAGCGACGCGGATATCGATATCTACATTTACTCTTCCGGCTCCGTCTCCTCGCAAAAAATGCTGTTCAGCCACAGCACAGAAGGCGATGTTTCAGGGCTGCTGAGCGGCTTTTTCGACACGCACGTTGGCGCGAAACGCCAGGTGTCGTCTTATCGCAATATCTCCATGAAAACCGGTGTGCCGGTGCATCAGATGCTGTTCCTCTCGGATATTCGCGAGGAGCTGGACGCCGCACGTGAATCGGGCTGGAAAACCGTTCAGCTTATTCGCGGCGAACCGGACACGCAGAGCACCCATCGCCAGGCGACCAGTTTCGATGACATTCACCCGGAGCAGATCCCCACATGAGCGCACTGACTATTTTTGCCGATAACGACACACAGAAACCGCTGTGGCAGAGCACTGATGCCGACGCCATTCGCGAGAAACTTAACGCGCAGGGCGTGCGTTTCGAACGCTGGCAGGCCGACCGCGAACTGGGTGATAACCCGACGCCTGAGGCCGTACTGACCGCCTATCAGCACGCCATTGCGCGTCTGGTGGCCGAAAACGGCTACCAGAGCTGGGATGTCATCAGCATGCGTGCCGATCATCCGCAAAAAGAGGCGATGCGCGGCAAGTTTCTTAACGAACACACTCACGGCGAAGATGAAGTCCGTTTTTTTGTAGAAGGCGCCGGGCTGTTTTGCCTGCATATCAACGATAAGGTGTATCAGGTGTTGTGCGAGAAGAATGATTTGATCTCTGTGCCCGCCGGTACGCCGCACTGGTTTGATATGGGTTCACAGCCGCATTTCACGGCGATCCGTATTTTTGATAACCCGGAAGGCTGGATTGCAAATTTTACCGGCAGTCCGATCGCCGAGGGGTATCCGCGCCTCGCGTAATGGTAAGCAGGGCGGTCTACCCGCCCTGCCCGTTAAAAACACCCGCCGTTTACCGCAAAATTTACCCCAGCCTGTCACGCAATACCGGGCCAATCACCTCGAACGCGGAGGGAGAGATGATGTCCACGTGCGCGCAATCAACAGAATGCACGCTAAGCGATCGCGTCCAGGGCGCCCAGGCGTCATGCGGATTAAGCCCCGGCGTGACGGTACGCTCGGCGACAAACAGCGTCGCCTCGCCGTCGAAACACGTGCTGCGCGCGGTCGAGAGCAGCCGCACCGCATCTGCGTAATTCCCCTCGATGGTTTCAAACAGCCGCGTTGAGCCCTGCCCCTGCTGTGCACTCACAAACGCCGCGCGTTCGCGGTCAATCTCCGCCAGCACAAGTGGATCAAGTTCCTGCTCACCTTTCGCCTGCCAGTTCTGGGTTTCCGGCGGCCAGGTGTCGAGCAGGCCGAGGAACGCGACCTCTTCGCCTGCCGCCCTTAAGCGCGCGGCAACGCCATGCGCGATAGTGCCGCCCAGCGAATAACCAAACAGCCAGTACGGCCCGTGCGGCTGTTGCTCGCGAAGCGTCGCCAGATGACGGTCGCATAAAGCATCAACCGAGTCGCACTGCTGCATCGGCCCGTCCGGACGCGGCGACTGGATGCCTGTAATTGCCCAGCGCGGCGAAAGCCAGCGCTGCAACACGCTAAACTGCCAGGCGAAACCCGAGGCAGGATGGAAACAAAAGAGCGTCGGCCCAGTGCCTTCACGCAGCGGGAGAATAGCGTCAAAACCCGCCTGTTCGGCCTGCGCGTCGCTTTGCGCCGTTTCCACCAGGGCGGCGAGCTTTTCCACTGTCGGCGCAATCATCACCTGCCCGACCGTCACCGGCCGGTTTAGCTCACGCTTAAGCCGCGCCGCCAGCCGCATCGCCAGCAACGAATGTCCGCCGAGCGCGAAAAAATCGGCCTGCGCATCCGTCACCGCCACGCCCAGCAGCTGCGAAAACGCCTGTGCGATAACCGCTTCCACGCCCGGCGCCACCGGCCGCCCCGGTTCACGCGCGGTCAACTGCGGCAGCGGCAGCGCTTTGCGATCCAGCTTGCCGTTCGCACTGAGCGGCAACGCGGGCAGTTGCACCAGCGTCACCGGCACCATATGCGCGGGAAGTTGCTCACTCAGGCGCGCACGTAACGCCGTCATATCGAGCGCCTCGCCGGAGGTGGACACCAGATACCCGACGAGCTGGCGCGCGTCACCGTCCGCCTGCGCGTTCTCATTCAGCACACAGGCATGCGTCACCGCCTGCGCTACGTCCGGCAGAGTTTGCATGACGCGGTCAATCTCACCAGGCTCAATACGCTGACCGCGAATTTTTAACTGATCGTCGCTGCGCCCGAGGTATTCCACCGCGCCATCCGCCAGCCAGCGCGCCACGTCACCGGTACGATACATCCGCGCGCCTGGCGCGAACGGATCGGCGATAAAACGGCTGGCGGTCAGATCCGGGCGGCCCAGATATCCCTGCGCCAGCTGAATGCCGGTGAGATAGAGATCGCCCGCCATGCCAGGCGGTACCGGCCGCATCGCGCTGTCCAGAATGCGCAGGCCGGTATTCCAGACCGGAAAACCGATGGGCACGCTTGGGCCAGTCACCTTCGCGAGCGTCTCGCCGAAGGCCGGATACCAGCTTACATCCACTGCCGCCTCTGTCGGGCCGTACAGGTTATGCAGCGGCGCGCCGGTAAGCCGCTCCCACTCGCGGCACAGGTCCGCAGGGAGCGCTTCGCCGCTGCAAAAGACCCGACGCAGCGACGCGCAGGCATCGATGGCCTGTGGTGTGGTGAGCGCACCGACAAACGCCGCCAGCATTGAGGGCACAAAGTGGGTCGTCGTGACACGCCAGCGGGCGAACAGCGCCTGGAGCGCCTGCGGGTCGCGGTGCGCCTCCGGCGGAGCCATCACCAGCCGCGCGCCGACGATAAGCGGCCAGAAAAACTCCCACACCGAGACGTCAAAACTGCAGGGCGTTTTCTGCAAGACCACATCCTCTGCGCCCAGCGGATAGTGGCTTTGCATCCACAGCAGGCGGTTGACGATGGCCGTCTGGCCGACCATCACGCCCTTCGGACGCCCGGTCGAGCCGGAGGTAAAAATGACATACGCCGTATGCGACGGGCACGAGCGCGCGAGTGGTTGCGGCGCGCTTACCGGCAGCGGCGTTTCATAGCAAAAAATCGGCAGGTCGTTCAGAGCCGCAAAACGCCCCTGCTCCTGCGCGGCGGTGATGAGCAGCGCGGGGCGTGCGTCCTCCAGCATCATGTGCAGACGGTCGTCCGGGTAACCGGTGTCAAGCGGCAGCCAGGCGGCCCCCGCCTCGACGATAGCCTGCAACGCCAGCGACAAAAAGACCGAACGCGGCAGTGCGACCGCCACCACATCGCCCGGTTTCACGCCGCGCTGTACCAGCTCTGCGGCGAGGGTGAGCACCTGCTCACGCATTTCACCATAGGTAAACTGATAGCGTTCATCTGCCAGCGCCGCCGCGTGCGGCGTCGCCTGCGCCTGTTTCTCCAGCAGGCTGCTGAGGGTATCCCGCGGCAGTGGCATGGCGGTCTGATTGACGCGTTCAATCAGCGCATAGTCATTCTCATCCAGCAGTTCGGCCTGCGCGCAGGGCAAGGCCGGGTCCGCTGCAAACTGCGCCAGCAGACGCGGCAAACGGGCAAGCTGACGTTCGAGTTGTGATTCGTCATAGCGCTGCTGATTGGCGAGCAGTTCCAGCGTCACGCCCCCCAGTTCATCAAGATAGAGCGCGATTTCGAGGTCTTTCACCGGGCCGGAAGCCAGCTGGTGCGTGATGCCTTCAACCCCATCCAAATCAAGACGGTAGTCAAACATTTTCAGGTTCAGCACCGGCCCAAAAAGCGGGGTCTGTTGGGCGACTTTTCCGGCATCACGCAGCACCTGTTCGGCGTCGTAGCGCTGATGACGGCGCAGCGTTTTCAGCGTCCTGGCAAAGCCTGCGGCGAACTGCGCCAGCGTCTGTGACGGCGCGATCCGCACCGGACATGGCAGCACATTAAGCACCGGGCCGGTGGCGGTGAGCGCGGCCGATCCGATGCGGCGCATAAAGATAAAGCCCGCGCTGTACTCATTGCGTCCGCTAAGACGACCGAGCCACAGGGCCACCAGCGCAAGCGCCACATCCGGGGCGGCAAGCCCGCCTGCGCTCGCCATCAGCGCGTCGAAATGCACCTCATTAAAGCGCAGCGAACGGCGGATAAGCGCGGTCGTCGAGGATTGCCCGTTAAGCGGCGTATCCGAAAGCGTGGCTGGCGGCGGCAGTTCTTGCACCTGTTGTGCCCAGAAGGCGGCATCACGCGCGCAGGCATCAGACGCCTGGTAGCGCGCATATTCGTCCACCACCTCGCTGAAAGCGACAAACGGTGAAGGCTCCGGCTGCTCGCCCCGATGCAGACTGCGATAAATATCGGCGATCCGGCGGGTAATAGCAGTAAAACTGAAGCCATCAACCACCAGGTGATGATAACGCTGATACCAGAACCAGCGGGTATCCCCAAGGCGCAAGAGCTGGTGATGCGCCAGCGGTTTGCCGCTCGCCACGCGTAAATCCTGCTCGAGATCAGCGCGCATCAGCGCCAGCGCCGCAGAAACTGGTTCCGCTTCGTGGCGCAAATCAGTCACGGTGGGCGCTTCAAACGTCAGAGAGGGATCCAGACGCTGGGTGACAATCCCGTCACGCTCCTCAAAGCGCATACGTAGCGTATCCGCCTCCATCATGCCCGCAACGATAGCGCGCGCCAGCAGCGGCGCGTCCAGCGGGCCATTCAGCTCAACATAGTGCGCCACGCTCCAGGCGTTAACCTGATCGGAGAGTTTTTCGGCCATCCAGATACCAGGCTGCGCTGCGACCAGCGGCAGCGAGACGGCGGTGTGTTGTACAGGGCTCAGGGTCATCTCCGTCACGTTAACCTCGCTTGTCGGTGGAGCGGGCGAAATGGGTGGGCTTGAGGGTATTCCAGTGTTCTTTGAGCCACGCCTCGCACATTTGCGGGCTTTGCGGCTGCGCCACCACGCGCCAGCCCGGCGGCAGCGCGCAGGGTTCCGGCCAGAGACTTACCTGCTGCTGGTCATTTTCGAGCAGCCAGAAGCGGCCCTGCGGGTTATCGAAGGGGTTGCTGAATTCCATACGTCACTCCTGTCTTTAAGAACGCGCCGGGGCGTGAGGCGTGCCCCACAGCGCGGCCAGCCCTTCGGTGAGCCCGCCGCGCCAGCAAAGCGCATCGTGTCCGCCGTCAACCTGACGCCAGAAAAGCGGCTGCTGTGTCTGTTGCAATAAAGAAACCAGGCGCTGATTGGCCTGCAAAATAAGCGGCTCATGAATGCCCGCTTCAAGAAAAATACGCAGCGGCCGCGGGTCGAGGCGGCCTGCGGCCAGTGCTTCTACCAGCCAGCCGCCCTCGCCGTTCGCCTCGCGCTTCGGCCACCAGAATGAGCCGGACTGGCTCAGTACGCAGCCAAAACGCGTCGGCCAGTGCAGGCCTGCATAAAGCGCGGAAAGCCCACCGAAACTCTGCCCGGCCACTACCGTCGTCTCCGGCGCTGCACGCCAGACGGCTTTTGTGCGCGCCAGCGGCAGCAGTTCGTCCCACAGCGCCTCCCAGAACGCGGCGTTGCAGGGCAGCTCCTGGCTGCGATGCGTGGTATCGATGACATCCACCAGCAGATAAACCGCAGGCGGCAGAACGCCGCGGCGTGTCAGCGCCTGCAGGGCGGGCCAGACGGGCTGGCTGTGCGCCCAGAACTGCCCGTCCAGCAGGATAGCCAGCGGGCGATCCTCGGGCGCGTCATCGCCGCCGGTGGTAAAGAGCCAGACGCGGCGCTGGTTGCCAAGCCGCGCGCTGTGCCAGGTGAAGACCTGCGCGGGGGTATACGTGATGTCGGTTTCATCCCAGCCAGGCTGTGCAGGCGCGCCGGGCAGATGCAGCGCGCTGACCGGATGACCGCGCCCGCCACGCCAGTGATGCGGGTTGAGTGGGTCAGGGATGGCGTGCGGGAGCAATTTGCGCCAGCCTTCGCGCAGCGCCTCCCGCGCGGGCGCCTCGGCGAACGCCGCCGGGGCGAAATCATCGCAACGCGTTGAGGGGATAAAACAGTAGCTGCCGCGCCAGCGGTTAGTGAGCGTCACTCGCCAGTACCAGGCATCGGTGCCCGGCAGGCGCGTGAGCGTTTGGGGGGCGGAGGGCTTGTGGTGATCGGTAATGCCGGTGACGTAAATCCAGACCCGCTGTACGTCGGACGTCGTCTCATCGCCCGCCGGGTCGCGCCACCAGAAAGTCACGCGACATTGTCCTGGCGTTTCTTCGGCAATTTCCGGTACGCCCTGCGCCTGCTTCGCCTGCCACCAGGCTTCACTTCCCTCTGCGTGCACCGCCACCGTTCAACCCCTTGTTAAATTTGATAAATATCATGAATTTAAGGAACTCGCGATAATTTGTCGATAATATTATTGATAATTATTTGCATTTGCAATAGCGTATTGGCGCGCTGTGGGAAGCGCGTCTTTCGTAAAAACATTAACCCGACCAGGCACCTGCGCATGGCCACTCCGGGACGAGCGGTGTCGAGCGTAAGGCAGACCTGGCATTGGCCATGCTGCGCCCTGCCCCGCTGGGGAAGGATTTCCGGGCCGCAGCGGAAAACCGCAGGATACAAGATGAATAAAAAGCTCCCTCTCTCGCTGGCGATGCTGATAATCCCTGGGATTTATGGCGTTGCGCTGCCCGCCTGGGCACAGGACAGCACGGCTATTGTGGATGGCAAGGCCACAGAAGGTGATGACACCATTGTCGTCACTGCCGCACAGCAAAACCTTCAGGCGCCAGGCGTCTCTACCATCACTGCCGATGAAATTCGTAAAAACCCGCCGGCGCGCGATGTGTCTGAAATCATCCGTACCATGCCAGGCGTTAACCTGACCGGTAACTCCACCAGCGGCCAGCGCGGTAATAACCGCCAGATTGATATTCGCGGTATGGGCCCGGAAAACACGCTTATTCTTATCGACGGCAAACCGGTAAGCAGCCGTAACTCCGTGCGTCAGGGCTGGCGCGGTGAACGTGACAGCCGCGGCGATACCTCCTGGGTGCCGCCGGAAATGATTGAGCGTATCGAAGTGTTGCGCGGCCCTGCCGCCGCACGCTACGGCAACGGGGCAGCAGGCGGCGTGGTGAATATCATCACCAAACGCAGCAGCAACGAGTGGCATGGTACGTGGAACAGCTATTTCGACGTCCCGGAACACAAAGCGGAAGGCGCTTCCAAACGCACGAACTTCAGCCTGACCGGCCCGCTTGGCGACAGCGTGAGCTTCCGCCTGTACGGCAACCTGGCGAAAACCCAGGCGGACGCGCAGGACATCAACGCCGGTCATGAATCTCTGCGCACCGGCACTTACGCCGATACCCTGCCCGCCGGGCGCGAAGGGGTCGTGAATAAAGACATTAACGGCCAGGTACGCTTTGAATTTGCACCGATGCAGGCGCTGGAGTTTGAAGCAGGCTACAGCCGTCAGGGCAACCTCTACGCGGGCGATACCCAGAACACCAACAACGACAACAACTCCAGCGGGCTGGTGAAAAAGTATTACGGCAAAGAAACCAACCGTCTGTACCGCCAGAATTACGCGGTCACCTGGACTGGTGGCTGGGATAATGGCGTGACAACCAACACCTACGCCCAGTATGAACACACCCGCAACTCGCGCATTGGCGAAGGGCTGGCAGGCGGTCTGGAAGGGCTGTTCAACAGCGAAAAATTCTCGGACATCAACCTGAGTGATGTACTGCTGCACAGTGAAGTCAGCATTCCGTTTGACTGGCTGGTGAACCAGAACCTGACGCTCGGCACCGAGTGGAACCAGCAGCGCATGAAAGATGGCACTTCTACCGCGCAGGCGTTAACCGGTAAAAACACCGGTGGCGCTATCCCGGGCGTCGATGCGACCAGCCGCGATCCGTATGCCAAAGCGGAGATCTTCTCGCTGTTTGCCGAAGACAACATGCAGCTGACCGACAGCACCACGCTGACCCCAACGCTGCGCTTCGATCACCATACGATTGTCGGTAATAACTGGAGCCCGGCGCTGAACCTCACGCAGGCGCTGACCGATACGCTGACGCTGAAAATGGGCATCGCCCGCGCCTATAAAGCGCCGAGCCTGTATCAGACCAACCCTAACTACATTCTCTACAGTAAAGGTCAGGGCTGTTACGCCAGCGGCAACGGCGTCGGCTGTTACCTGATGGGCAGTGAAGATCTGAAAGCGGAAACCAGTGTCAACAAAGAGATTGGCCTGGAATTCAAGCAGGATGGTTATCAGGCAGGCCTGACCTGGTTCCGCAACGACTATCACGACAAGATTGAAGCCGGGTATTCCCGCGTTTCTGCGATCAGCAGCAAAACGGATCTCTATCAGTGGGAGAACGTACCGAAGGCGGTCGTGGAAGGGCTGGAAGGAACGCTGAATGTGCCGGTCACCGACACCGTACAGTGGACCAATAACCTGACCTGGATGCTGCAAAGCAAAAACAAAACCACCGGCGATCGCCTGTCGATTATTCCGGAGTTTACGCTCAACTCAACGCTGAGCTGGCAGGTTCGCGACGATGTGTCGCTGCAAAGCACCCTCACCTGGTATGGTCGTCAGAAACCGAAGATGTACAACTACAAGGGCGAGCGCGTGACGGACAGCAGCACCAACGAAGTGAGTCCTTACAGCATCGTCGGTTTAAGCGGCACCTGGGACGTGACCAAAAATGTCAGCCTGACGGCAGGCGTGGATAATGTCCTCGACAAGCGCCACTGGCGCGCAGGCAACGCCCAGACCACCGGTAACGCCACCACCAACGCCTGGATGTATGGCGCCGGGGCGGAAACCTATAACGAATCGGGGCGCACCTGGTTCATGGGCATTAACACCCACTTCTGATGACAGTGGCGGGAGATCTCTCCCGCCTTTTTTCTATGCACACCACCCTCACCTCATTTGACCTCGTCGGGCAACGCGTCTGGCGCGTTGATTTCTCGCGAGCGACATTTCAGCCTGCCGATTTGCTGTGGCTGCCGCACGCTGCGCAGCTCGCGAACGCCGTGCCGCGGCGTCAGGCCGAACATCTGGCTGGCCGGATGGCGGCAGTGGCCGCACTGCGTGCTGCGGGTGCCGGGACGCAAATTCCGGGCATCGGGGCGCACCGCGAGCCGTGCTGGCCTGATGGTTTTATCGGTAGCATCACCCATACCGGGCATCGCGCCTGGGCCGCGGCAATCACCACGCCTGGCATTATCGGCATTGATGCTGAAACACTCATGGATGCGCAGACGGCGCAGGAGCTGGCGCCAGGTATTATCGACGCGCAGGAACAGGCACGGCTTGCCCGCGCATCGCTGCCCTTTCCGAGCGCGCTGACGCTGGTGTTTTCCGCCAAAGAGAGTTTGTTTAAAGCGTTGTTCCCGCAGGTGGGCGACTGGTTTGGCTTCGAATGCGCGCACGTCGTCGGGCTTGAGGCAAACACGCTGACGCTGCGCCTGACCACCCCGCTCGGGCCCTTCCCGACGGGGCGCTGTTTTACGCTGCACTGGCAGCAGGAGGACGCGATTATCTTCACCCTCCTGACCCTTCCTAACCCTCGCGAAATGCTCTGAGCGCCCGCTTCTGTCTGCCGTCTTGCGTAAAATTCTCCGGTGCAAGCCAGCCACGCAGCGCGGCATCGGCCTGCGGCCATTCGTGATCGAGCAGGGAAAACCATTCGGAATCACGGTTGCGGCCTTTACGCACCATCATTTGACGCAACCGCCCTTCATAGGTGAAACCGAGCCGTTCGGCGGCGCGCCGCGAGGCGGTGTTCATCGAATCACATTTCCATTCCACACGGCGAAAACCGCGCGCGAAGGCTTCCCGCATCAGCAGCCACAGCGCCTCGGTGCCGGTAACGCGGTTTTTCATACGTGGCGACCAGGTGACATGGCCGATTTCCAGCACGCCATTAGCGTTATCAATGCGCATAAAGCACACCAGCCCCACCGCCTCGCCGCAGGCGTTGTCCAGCACGGCAAACGGCACCAGTGACGGATCCATCACCTTTTGCGTAACCCAGGCATGACATTGCGCGACCGTATCCGGGCGATCGCTGGCAAGCCAGGTCCAGTCGCGGTCATCCGGCGCATCCTGATACGCTGCAAAAAGCTCGGCGGCGTGGGCATCCGCGTTAAGCGGTGCCAGCGTACAATAGCGGCCTGCAAGCGTGATACGCTCTGGCGTTTGCGCCCCCTGCCAGTCCGCCACCGGCGCGCCGACCTGCTGATCATAATGATTGTAATAAGCCACGTGCTCTCCTCCCGCTGATTGTTAATAAAAAGTTATACCAGCCGCGACGTGATGAAGATAGCCATTGATTTCAGTGGGAAAAAGCGCACAGGAACTCGGTTTTATCCGAGCCGTTTGCCCCAAAAAGCGGCGGTTTCCATGACTATACTTGGAGCAAACACATCGCAGCCGCGCCCGCGGGGCTGCCCTGACCAGAGAGCTTATTATGCCGCTCAAACCTTTTACCGCCTCCGACCCTTATACGCTCGGCGTTGAACTTGAGCTTCAGGTGACCAGCCCGCCGGGCTATAACCTAAGCCAGGATTCCTCAACGCTTATCAGCGCGCTCGAAAGCCGCGTGACCGCAGGCGAAGTGAAACACGATATTACCGAAAGCATGCTGGAGATAGCGACGGGCGTCTGCCGCGATATCAACCAGGTCGCGGCAGAATTTGCGGTGTTACAGCGCGAAATTCTCGCCTGCGCGCAGCAGCATCATCTCATCATCAGCGGTGGCGGCACGCACCCGTTCCAGAAATGGCAGCGCCAGGAGGTATGCGCCAGCGAACGTTACGCCCGCACGCTGGAGCTTTTCGGGTATCTCATTAAACAGGCGACCGTGTTTGGCCAGCATGTGCATGTGGGGTGTCGCAACGGTGAAGAGGCCATGTATTTGCTGCATGGGCTGTCGCGCTTCGTGCCGCATTTCGTTGCGCTGTCGGCGTCCTCGCCCTATATGCAGGGGTCGGACACAGGTTTTGCCTCATCACGGCTCAATATTTTCTCGGCGTTTCCGGATAACGGCCCCGCGCCGTTTGCCGCTGACTGGACGCAGTTTGAGAAAATGTACGCCCGCCTTGAAGGTACCCATGTCGTGCAGTCGATTAAAGATTTGCACTGGGATATTCGCCCAAGCCCCGATTTCGGCACGGTGGAAGTCCGTGTGATGGATACACCATTAACGCTTGAGCGCGCTGTTAATATCGCAGGTTTCATTCAGGCGCTTTCACACTGGTTATTAGAAGAACGCCCGTATAAACACAAAGCTGAGGATTACCTTATTTACCGGTTTAACCGTTTTCAGGCGTGTCGTTATGGTCTGGACGGTACGCTGACGGATGTCTGCACCGGTGAACAGCGCAGTATCGGTGAAGATATTTTGTCTCTGCTCGACAAACTTGAGCGCTACGCCCGTCCACTTAATGCTGGCAGCGCGCTGGAAGGCATTCACCGCTACGTGAAAAATAACGACAGCGACGCACACCGCATACGTGCCTTTACCGCCGATGGCGGCTCGCTTTCCGAGCTGGTGCGTCGTCACGGTGAGATCTGGGCCGCCTGAAGGCCTGCCGCACACGAACTGGCTCTGTCTGTTTAACGGTATTTACCTTAATCAGGGTGCCGCTCGCTTCTCAAAGCCAGCTATACATTGCTGGCTTTTATCTTTTCTGAAAAAAATAACGCGATCTTTTTTATTCTGGATCATGAGAATAACTCTTTTTAGTTATTTTATTGCCTTTTGTGCCGCCTCAGCCGTTAAAGCTCCTTATTTATGTTACCGATAAAAAATATATCCAGTTTACTCGCAACACAGGAATGACGCTTATGTCATGGATATATCGTATCTCAATGAAAACAAAATTAGCCATTGCGCTTTTGCCTTTATTAATCGCGCTGCTGTGGCTTGCCGGTGCTGGCATGCTGTCGCGCATTGATACTGAACGACAAATGCGTAACGTCGAAGAAGTGACGCGTCTTGCCAAAAGCGCAGGCGATGTGGTGCATGAACTGCAAAAAGAGCGTGGCCTGAGCGCGGGTTATCTCGGCAGTAAAGGGGCGCAGTTCAGCAGCGAGCTGAACACCCAGCGCAACACTACCGACAGCGCGCTGAATGCGTTTAATACCGCCATGAAAAACACCGACGAAGAGAGCCTGAAAGGCAGCGTCGGCGAGGCCATCCGCGCCTTCCAGCAGCGGGTATCCATGCTCGGCGAGACGCGCCAGCAGATTACCGCCCTTTCACTTCCGGCCTCACAGGGTGTTGCGTTTTATACCGATACCATCAGCACCGTACTGGAGCTGGTTGGCCGCAGCACGCACTTAAGCCATGCGGGCGTGATTGTGAATCAGATGGTGGTGTATTACAGCCTGATTAGCATGAAAGAACAGGCGGGCGTCGAGCGCGCGCTGCTCTCCGGCATTTTCTTTGCGGACCATTTTGCCGACGGCCAGGTGGCGCGCCTGAGCGAAGTGGTGGGCAAACAACAGGCATTGCTTGCCGCCTCACGGCAGCTTACTGATGCCGACGGCGTGAAACGCATTGATGCGACGCTGGCGCTCCCGTCTGCGACCCGCGCGCTGGAACTGCGCCAGACCGCACTTGCTAAAGCCGCAAGCGGTAATTTTGGCGTATCGCCTGGTACCTGGTTTGAAGCACAAACCCAGCGCATTGATACGCTGCGTATCCTGGAGAACGCCGCCTCCGCACAACTGCTGTCGACCGCAGGCGAACTCGCCAGTGAAGCTCGCGCCGGGTGGCAGCGTTTCCTCGTTATCACGCTGCTGGCGCTTATCGTCGCGATGAGCTTCGCAGTGGTCGTCGCACGCAGCATTCATCGTCAGTTGCACGCCACCTTAACCGCTATTGATGGTATGCAGGGCGATTTGACCCGCCGCCTTGACGTGCCGGGCAGCGATGAGCTCTCTGCGCTCAACCGCGCGTATAACCGCGCTATAGAAGATATTCAGCAGATCGTCGCGCAGATCAAATCCGGTGCCGTTATCCTGCGCCACGCCAGTGCCGGTATTGCGGCAGGCAACCAGGATCTGGCGCAGCGCACAGACGAACAGGCGGCCTCGCTGGTGGAAACTGCCGCCAGCATGGAGCAGATAACCACGGTCATCACCCAGACCGCTGACAACGCCCATGAGGCAGAGCGCCTGACACGGATGATGGAAGAAGAGATGCAGAGCGCAAGCGCGGTGGCGCACTCTGCCCGCCAAAGCATGGCGGATATCCAGTCCTCCAGCGAGCAGATCTCACGTATCGTCGGCTCAATTGACGAGATCTCTTTCCAGACCAACCTGCTGGCCCTTAACGCCGCCGTAGAGGCTGCACGCGCCGGTGAACTGGGCCGTGGTTTTGCCGTGGTGGCCTCTGAAGTACGCACGCTGTCGCAGCGCTGCGCCCGCGAGGCAGGACTTATTCGCGAACTGGTGGCGAATAACATGGCGAAAATCGGTGAAGGTGTGGAACACGTGGATGCCTCCGGCCACGCGCTTGACGCCGCAGTGGCGAACACTGCCCGTATGCGCACCTTTATCAGTGACATTGCCCGCGCCGCTGCGGAGCAGTCGCTCGGCGTATCGCAGGTGCATGAGGCGCTAAACCAGCTTGAACAAGTGACCCAGCAGAACGCCTCGCTGGTTTCTGAGGCCGCCACTGCCAGCCAGACGCTGGATAACCAGTCTGAAACCATGTCACAACTGGTTAACCGGTTCGTCGTGGCGTAATCAAATGGGCTGCATTGAGGTAGGCATGACTACAAAATATAGGGGGGCGCCAGGCGAAATTAACGCCATTCACTTGCTTCACGCCAGGCAATCCCCTATTATGCGCGCCACCTGAAAGCAGGTTTAAAAGCCGCCACGTCAAAGGCGGCTTTTTTTTATTATTTGAATCACAGACATACCAGACGGGACATAACGCCATCACGGCCACAGTAATTATAACGTCCCGCAATTAATACCAGTGATAGCACAGCCTCTAGGCACTCCGGGAGAGTGAAAATGCAATATAGTTTTGGCGCGAAAGTTTTTCTCATTTCGCTGGTCGTGGTTTTTGTAGCTTGCGCACTGATTTTATTCAAGGTTGCGATTTAATAAATACTACGCCACGCACTATAGGTTAATACCCCGCCAAAAGGATTTGGCACCTTTTCTTTCCTTTCGCTTTCACGCTGTATTTAAACGACGCCTAAATAAAAATAAAAAAATTGGTTTTTTTATTTTTATAGGGCCGTCAGTGTCGTTTGTTCGGTTTGCGTATCGTAACTGCCGTTAATCATCAGTTCGACGGGATCGGGCTGCCAGTAAAGGAGCGCGGCTATCTCAAACCTTAGCGTCGTGCCTGATGTAAGCTCGCGCTTTGGGCGTACCACAAGCGATTCCGGCAGAATGCGTGGCTCAAAACGCAGCAGCGCGTCGCGAATAGCCTGCTCCATCACTACCCAACTCTGTGGCGTGGCATATTTTCCTGACAACGGCGCAAGCCCATGGTTAATCACTGACGCGGCAATCGCCGGGTTACTCCTTTTCACCATCTGGTTACTTTAGCCTTGTGCCACTTTTTGTCTTCCTGGCATAATTTTTGGTAGCCACACATAACAAGATTTAGCGCCTTCTTGGTTTACAGGGAATGCTGCGTTCGCTCCAAATGCACTGATGAGCTTCTTCTGGGCCAGTGTGGTGCGAGCACATGGTGGACGGGCTACGCGGCTCCGGCTACATCAACACTGTACAGAACGTCATGATGTTGATGCCGGGCACAGTTGTGGCATGAAGCCCGGCTCTGGCCGGAAGTATCGTCGCGCACGCGCCATCATTCATTTTTCTATTTTTTTGCCGAAGGTTTATGCGGAACACGAAAGCCGGTTGCAGAGACTTTAACCTGAGGGCCGATCTTGCATGAGAAAGCCGAATGCTGACCACCAGTAAGGCGGGAATAAGATCCTCTAAGTATGTTCGCATTATCCCTGAAAAATTAACCGAATAGCCTACAATATGGGATAGCAATATGTTGAATAATCAACAAACTGCGTTCACAGGAACTTGGTAAGGTCTGTTATGAAATCACTAAGTCTGCAAAACATGTATCGTTCTGCAAACGAGAACACCATCGCGATGTGGGCGAAACATGCAGGAATAGGGGAAATCAGAGAGGAAAATTACTACGATCCGCTAAAACTCGCTCTTGCAACGGGCATTCAGCCACCTGTGTCCTTCCATGTGTCACGTCTTATTCGCGAATTGAAACAGCTTACAAAGGATGATCCCCTTGCGGATATTCTGCCGGTGCACGGTTTCCATTTCACCTTCTTACCGCTGACTCTGCCGCTGTATGACGTAAACGAGTTATTGCCAGCGAAAGTGGATCACTTGAAAACGATCTGGGCTGAATTTGATGCGAAAGGAATTATCATCAGGCATCTTCGGTTAGTTGCATTGCCCAGCCAGTTGCTGCTTGCGGGCATCCCTGAAAGGCCTGCGATAGCCATGCGCGAGTCATTTTGCGAAAAGGTTCTGGATTCTGACTGGAAAAATGAATTACTGATGCGTCATACCGGCAGTCCATTACCCGCCCCCTTCTGGCACAGTACTATTTTACGCTACAGCGCCGCTTTTTTACCCGCAACGGTACGTCAATTCTTTCTGGAACGTCAGGCCATTAATTTCGGAGATGTTGCCGGAGAATTAATATTAGCGAAGGTTAACTACAATTGGACAAAAACTTATCCATTAAAGAATTAACTGAGGTGAGGTAATTATATATTAAATAATTCTTCATCTATTTCGCTTCGCGGTGCGGCTTCGTCAAAAAGGTGCAAATGCACCATGCCCTGCCGAAAAAAATTACCCAACATCACACCGGCTTTCTGTACCGGTGGCCGTCGCGCCAGACCGCACCCAGACATTGCCTCCTCTCTGACTGTGCGAAAATCAGAGACACTTATAGGGTGTTAATTACCTCTGCCCTGTGTCAGGAGCGTACGTAGGTTTTGCCAGGACGTGTAGATTGACCACTTTATGAGGGTGAAAAAGAGGCATTAGTGATTTCGATTAGCTTTTTTTATTCAAAGAATAACGCCGTGGCGAACATCCAATGTGTCTTCGAAACGCGGTACTGAACGCGGCTTCTGATTCATAGCCTAATGAAAATGCTATTCTGGAGACAGATTCAGTGCCATTGGTAAGCCGGTCACATGCCAGCATCATCCGCCATCGTGTCAGATATTCAATGGGCGACGCTCCGGATATACTTTTGAACCTCAGTGCGAACTTGGATCGAGACATCCCGGCCTTCTGCGCGAGCTCCGGCAAGGTCCATCGGGTGCCAGGGCTCGTATGAATTGCGTTAACAGCCGCCGCGATCCTTTCATCACTAAGCGCGAACAGCCAGCCAACCCCCTTTCCTACACCGTGAGCGAGATAAAGACGTAGCGCCTGGACTAGCATCAAATGCGCGAGATGCTGTACCACAAGCCTGCCGCCAGGCTGAGCGCCGAAAAGCTCTTGTCGCATACGGTTGAGGGCCCATCGCAGCCCCTCCTTATCATCCTCATCACGGAGCCGGATGATGGCTGGCATAGACCCGAGCAGCATGTTGATATGTTCGCCGGCGAAACCGAAATGACCGCCGAGCATAGTCGTTTCTCCTCCGCCATTCACTGTCGCGATGCCGCCGTTCCAGTCTTCTTCAGGTATGGTGTCAATGCCGACTGGCTCGAAAGCAAGGTCCCGAGCAATCAGGAACCGACGCCCATTTGGTAACAGGACGCAATCACCCGCCTCAAGTCTTATCGGTTTTGGCTCGCTATCGGCAGTGAGCCAGGCACTACCCGATACGAGCGCAAAATATTTAAGGCCAGAATGTTTCTCGAACTGAAGCGCCCATTTCCCTCCGAAGTCGAATCCACCCGCTATGTATGTTTCGGGGGTTAGTAGAGAAAGAACATCAGATAAAGGATCGGTAACCATGGGGACGATCTCGAAAGTAATAGGGATATTCGAGCATAGTTAGTTTCTACTTTCGTGGCTATCCTCTGTCGAAGTAACTGCACTGACTAATAAACATCAGAGGATATTTTCATGATAAAAGTCGTTATCGGTTTTAAGCGCAGGCAAGGTATGAGTATTCAGGAGTTCAGGGACTATCGTCGCGACGTTCATGCCCCACTGCTGCTTGCCATTCCCGAAGCGAAACATATTCGCCGCTTCGTGATTTCTTACCCCGTAGATCATCTGCCCTCAGAGGAACCCCGGTTCGATGCTGTTGTTGAGGCATGGTTCGACAGCAGGGAGGACATGAACAAACTCTTTCAGTCAGACAATTTTGCAACCAGGGTGGATCCTGACCATGTAAACTTCATCGACTTAACTTCCGTAGTTCGGCTTGTGACCGAAGAACTCATCGTAATTGAATAACGATCCCGCCGGGGCCGCAGGACAAAAATTATTATCTGGACCGCGATTACCTCGGCTTTCTTACGAAGAAATATCGCAAGCCAAACTACTCATCCTTCATCGTTTATATGTTGTAGCAACGTGATGGTTAGATCAGATTTAAAAAGAAGAACCGCCCTCTTTTATCTAATAGTTCAGGCGTGCGACGCAAGTAGCCATACATTTACAGTCACCACGGGGCTCTATTCTGGTCAAAATAGAAACCGGAGGTTATATTCGAGTTTGCGTCATCTGCCAGCCAGACAATTCCTTGGGCAGCTTCAGAAACTGTTCTGAAGCCTGTATGCCCGTTAAAATCCGTGGCAGTATAACCCGGATCGACTGAATTCACGCTAATACCATAATCCATCAACTCTTTAGCGAAAGCGACAGTGAGTGCATTAACCGCTGTTTTAGAAGTGGTATAACCCATTGCTTGCACCTGCGAATAAGGATGATTTAAATCAGAGACCCATTCCAGAGAGCCCAGCCCGCTACTGACCATGATTATTTTTGCATTGCGCGCGCATTTAAGCAGGGGGATAAAAGCTTGTGTCACTCTGATGATACCAAATACATTCGTATCGTAGACTGCCATAATATCACTGATGCTTTGCATGCTTGGGGCTACCGCCTGGGCACCTGAAATACCAGCATTGTTGATAAGAACATCCAGTTTTCCATCTTCTTTTTCTATCTTCTGAGCGGCCTGCGCAATACTGAGCGGATGCGTCACATCGATGATAATTAAGCGTGTCTCTATGCCCACTTCAGCTAACCTGGCTGCGGCAGATTGCCCACGATTGCTGTCACGGCTACCCAGCCAAACTTTGTAACCGCGTAAGCCCAACATTCTGGCAGTTTCAAAACCAATACTTTTGTTTGCGCCGGTAATGAATACGTTTTTATTATTCATGCTCGCTTCCCAATGATTAGTTAAGTGTGATCTTTTGGTAAAAAAGATAATTTGTGTTTTGAATTTATAACTTGCCTGATAGCTTTGATAAACAGGCGTAATGTGAACAGGCTGATCGGCATGGTGAACAATAGTAGTACGACGAATATGGAGAACCTGTCGGTTTTTATGGCGGTATTCAAGGAAAGGAGCTTTCGCACAGCAGCGAAGCAACTTGGTTTATCGCCATCGACTGTCAGTGAGAGAATATCGACGCTGGAACTCAGTCTTGGAGTGCCGCTTTTTACAAGAAGTACGCGCAGCGTAACGGCTACAGAAGCTGGTCAGGCGCTGGCCGGGCGAATTGCTCCTCTGCTCATGGAAATGAGAGCCGCCCTCAATGACGTAGCAAGTTCCCAACAAAGTTTGCGCGGCGAACTTAAACTGAACGTGACGGGGGCAGTCATGGTAGACATATTGCCCCCGTTACTCGACCGTTTCCTCTCCCGACATTCCCACATTCGGGTAGAAATTATGGTAGATGACCGTCTGGTAGACGCGACAGCAGCAGGTTGCGATGCGGGCATACGCTACGGTGAACATTTGGCGAAAGACGTTATTGCGGTGCCGATTGGGCCGAGAATCCAAAGATTAGCGTTGGCAGCAACCCCCGCTTATCTCGCATCAAGAGGAGCAATCAATCATCCTGCCGATCTACTTGAGCATGACTGTATACGCATGAAATTTTCGAGTGGGGCGCTTGTCCCGTGGCACTTTGAGCGAAATGGTGAAACCATCAAAGTTGATCCGCCGGGCCGTATAACCATCGGTGTGGATGGAGCCTCTGCGGCCATCGATATGGCGCGATGCAATAAGGGGGTAATAGCCACATTTGAAAATTGGTTACAGCCCCATTTCAACACCAACGATCTTACACCTGTCTTACCGCAATGGTGGCAGACGTTTGAAGGACCCTGGCTCTATTTTTCCAGCAGATTTATGTCTGCGCCGCTACGCGCATTCATTGATTTTCTCAGAGCAGAGCATGAATAGCTTTTGGCAGGGTAATCTCCGATTTACGCTCTGTAGGACCTTATTTTGCATAAATGCCTGCGCCGCGTTTAACCTGCTCAAGCAACCGGCACATCAGTAGCCGTATCGTATAGGAGGGCAGCAGCATCTCCCGCCTCAGCATTCGATCCACTGTCCCCTGCCGCGCAAAAAAGAGTGTTCCCCGGCTTTGCTGGTCGAGCCTGTCCATCAGTAATATCAGCGCCTTGCTGTTAGCGCACGGCGCGTTCTCGTCAAACAGGTTTAGTTGAGCCACGCCCTGGCTGAAAAGTCACCCAGCATTACACCTGCATTCTGATACCGGTGGGCATCGCGCCAGGAAACATTTATTCAATTGGTCTCTGACCCGAATTTTACTTACCGCAATACTATTTAGATTTTGCTTTCGCCTTAAGACGTATTGCCCACCACATACCCGCCGCGATGGCAAACACAAGCGCGGTTGCAGGTAAGCCGATGAATAAGAGTGAGGCGTTCGCAGACATTTGATCTTCACCATATACCGGCCCAATAAAAAAGCGTGCCAGAGATGGGAATACCACCATAAAGAGCCCCCCACCAACGACCAGGCCAGCAAATGACGCCAGGCAGATTTGCATCGAACGCTTCATATGATCTTCCAGAACCAGATTTCACGGGAATTAAAGAAATCACTTAGGTAACCTTCCCAGTGCAATCCCCATTGAATACGAAGATAACTTGACCGCGATGTTACACGCTCTCCATTCCACAAGTCGATATGGTCTCCTGACCGATTATTAAAGCTCTCGCTACCTCTGCGGAAATAATCTTTAAAGAAAATTATCCCGGTCTCTCCCCGGAGCGTCTTTTCGAAATTTTCAGTGCTGACTTTAACCGCACTAAAAACCCCGGGGATTGCCGTGCTTTTTAGTGCTTATGCCAGTTCCTCAGCCCTTAACACATGACCGTCTGTTTTGGGGTGATACCAGCACTGCGCTAATTTTAGGCGGCTAACATCGTATCCGCAGCGGGTTAAGGCAACACCGAGACGGATAGCGCACTGGTCCTCAAAAGCCTTATGTCCGTCAGGCTTTCGACATGGGTCAGCATCGCCATTTACTTCAGGATGAGCCTCCCAGAGCAGGGAAAATTTAATGGTCACTTGAAAGTCACTTATCAGTCTAAAAAAGAAATTTTCCTGTGAAGTTGCAAATGCTACTACTCATACAACCATGACCTGCTTACACTTAATTTAACCATCACGATGTAATTAATATTTCGCATTCTTTGACTATTCGTTCAGAGCGGACCTCGTTGCGCAGCTACCTGAATAGGTCACTTTTAACCTGCGCGCGCAACAGGCACATCAGTAGCCGTATCGTATAGGAGGGCAGCAGCATCTCCCGCCTCAGCATTCGATCCACTGTCCCCTGCCGCGCAAAATAGAGTGTTCCCCGGCTTTGCTGGTCGAGCCTGTCCATCAGTAATATCAGCGCCTTGCTGTTAGCGCACGGCGCGTTCTCGTCAAACAGGTTTAGTTGAGCCACGCCCTGGCTGAAAAGTCACCCAGCATTACACCTGCGTTCTGATACCGGTGGGCATCGCGCCATACGGCTTCCGGACATTGCTTTGTCCCTGACAGTGCGAAAATCAGAAACGCTTGTATGATGTTAATAACATATGCTCTGTGCCGGGAGCGGACATTAATTGAATAGAAATGTGTTAATTTATGGGGAGTAGGTCTATAAAATAACTCCTTATTTCCGAGTCATTGTTATATTCGCTATTAACTCGATTACGCCAAAATAGTAACAATTAAGGAGAGTGAAGTGATATTCGAGATTAGAAAAGAAGGCATAACCATTGGTGTATCTGAATTAGAATTTGGTGATCCACCAATGGGGATCGTTCATGGGGCTTTTATACCAACCATGTTTTATTTACCGAATATCGATACAACGGGATGTGGCTTATTCATTAGCGAAACCAATGAAAAAATAAACTGTAATTTCATCGCTATCGAAGATTTTTCACAAGAGCTGGATGAACCTGCTATAGCAGTAACCATTTTAGTGAGTGCCGCCGAAGATTATGAAAAATTCTTTAAACATCATTTAGAGATGTACGAAAAACAGTTTAACTGAGAGATGTAGTGGCATACGTTTTCTTAAAAGATCCGTCATTCACTTTATTGATGGTAAGCCAAACTCAGGCAGATACGGTGTCCCCGTTTACTGACCCTGCCGGCTCCTGTGTGCTAAAAGTGAAATTTAAGCCATGCTGATTCGTTTGCACGGCATTTACAGGCCTTACCAGGCAGATTATTAGCCTTTTTACGCCACCTGTGCAAGGCTGCCATCATTATGCCAAATAGAATCCCATCTGAAAGCGCCTTAATATCGCCAGGAAGGTTGAAGGCCCATCCCCTGCCATATGGTAAACCACATAAAGCGCCCCCTGTAAAACCAAATGGGCATCCCATAATGAATGTTGCCTGCCAGAATGAAACGAAAGGTAATGGCGGGATTTTAGTCCTGGCTTCCATAATCCTCGCAACACAGAGGGGCTTCGTTTAAAGCATTTCCTCCGCGTACTGTCCAATCTGACCAACTGGCGCCTTTACCCTTAAACACAAGAGTATTACCCACGCATTTTACTGGCTAATCTTTCCTGGCAAATTCAATCATGCGCCCATTATTGAGGCGCAGAGAAGCCGCACCTTGCGGGTTGCAGACAATATTTGGATAGAAGATTTTCGCTTTCATGACCTGAGGCACGCATGGGCCAGTTGGCTTATTCAGGCCGGAGTGCCTTTATCCGTTCTTCAGGAAACAAGCAGATGAGGGGCATAGAAATGGTAAGGCGATATGCGCATCTTGCACCAGGTCATCTGATCGAGCATGCCAGGCAAATCGACTCAATTTTTGACGTTAATGTCCCAAATCTGTCCCACATGGAAAAACAGGAGGCAAATAGCAAACGGTAAATCATTGAATAATAATGGCGCCCCTGCAGGACTCGAACCTGCGACCCACGGCTTAGAAGAACGTAGGTCTATTTTTAACGCACTGTAAATACACTGTTTTTCCGCGTTCGCATCGCTCACTGTGTCGTTATTTGTCATTCTGGAACTTCTCCTGTCGGCCAGTCACGACACATTTACGACACAAAAGCGACACAGCCTTTTCCGGAATTAGCTTGTACAACCGGCACATCAGCAAGTCGCGCCGTGTAACACGGCGACAGCATCTAGTGCTTCATCTGCCGCACCTGTTGGATCCCTTGCCCGCAAAATATAGTCTTCCATGGCACTGCTAGTTGATTTTGCACAGCAGTAACATCAGCGCCTCGCTGTTAGTGCTTTGCGTATTCTCATCTAACAGGCTCAGTTGCGCCACGCCGTGGCTGAAAAAGTTACACAGCATAACGCCCGTCTTTTGGTACGGTGGTCATCACGCCAAGCAGCTAGTCATTCCTGACTATGCGCAGATCACAAAGACTTGTATTGAATTGTTACTTTCCGCTATGTGCCAAGAACAGACGTTGCTGACAACATTTTGTGTTGATTAACGGGGAGCTGGTCACCAGGATTAATCCGATTCTGTAAAGCCCCGGTAAAATTTTTACAATGTGTGTAGTCAAGCAGCTTCCTGTTGCAGTTTAATAAGCGCCATTATGCTATCAGGAGATACCAGGAAGGGCCCTCCCATCCAGTAGTTCTTTCATGCCAAACCGTATAACAATTCAAACGCCCATAGATGGGCTTCTTTTCTGGAAAATGTCTGGTCATGAGGCCATTTCGCAACCATTCTCACTCAATGTCGTGCTGCTAGGTACAGATGCACGGATCGATCGCAGCGCGTTACTAGGGCAACCACTAACTGTAACAATCCCAACGCAAAACGCCTTAAGCCCAAGATACTTTAATGGAAAAGTTACCGGCGTTGCGGTAAGCGCGGTTGAATTATCCGGAAGCCGTTATGCAGCCTATACGCTCACCGTTGAGTCGGATCTATGGCCGATGCAACGCGATCGTAATATGCGTATTTTCCAGGAACAAACAGTACCGCAAATTGTTAAAACCCTGCTTGCTGAATATCAGGTCAATGTTGAAGATGCATTGATTGAAAACCATCGGGTCTGGGATTACAGCGTCCAGTATCAGGAAAGTAGCTTTGACTTCATCAGTCGCTTAATGGAACTGGAGGGGATTGCATACTACTTCCAGCATGAGAAGGACAAGCATACACTTGTGCTGGTTGATTCCGCTGAACGATATAAGCCTGCGAAAGGTTATGAAATAATCCCTTACCAACATACTCCGTCCGGTGGTAGCACGACGACCGAAGGCATCGCTCAGTGGGCAATCGCAGACTTCGTGACGCCGGGCCTTTACAGCCTGGACGACTATGACTTCCGTAAACCTAATGCATGGCTGCATCAGGCTCGCCAGAATCCCTCCTCTCCGCAACCCGGAAAAATAGATGTTTATGACTGGCCGGGGAGATTTGTTGATCATGGACACGGCGAAACGTATGCGCGGATCCGCCAGCAGAGATGGCAAGTAGAACATCATCGTATTAATGGAACTGCGACGGCGCTCGGCATTGCGCCAGGCACGACATTTCTATTAAGCAATGCCCCCTTCTTTAGTGATAACGGTGAATATCTCACAATTGAAGCCCATTATCAGTTTGAGGAAAACCGCTATGCCAGCGGCGCGGACAATAATACGCATCACCAAATCGATTTCTCTGTCATTCCATCAACGGTAGTATTCCGACCTGCTCAAGCCACATCCTGGCCGAGAACATATGGGCCGCAAACAGCGAAAGTTGTTGGCCCTCAAGGTGAAAGTATTTGGACTGACAGGTATGGCCGGGTAAAAGTTAAATTCCATTGGGATCGTCAAGGTAAAGGTGATGACACCTGCTCTTGCTGGGTACGCGTTTCAAGTGCCTGGGCTGGGCAAGGGTTTGGTGGGGTACAAATTCCTCGTGTTAATGATGAAGTGGTCATCGATTTTATTAACGGAGACCCGGATCGTCCCATCGTAACAGGCCGTGTTTACAATGAAGCCAATATGCCGCCGTGGGAGTTACCAGGCGATGCCACCCGTATGGGCTTTATGACACGTAGCAAAGATGGGAATAAAGACAATGCCAGTTATCTGTTCTTTGAAGATCGGATTGGGGGGAGACGGTAGACCTGCATTCAGAACGAAATATGAATATTTCCGTTGAAAATGATAAGGCGGTAAATATCGATGGTCATCGTACAACTAAAATAGGCAAAACCCAAAATGACGAGGTCGTCGGAGATGCCTCTTTCTATTACCAGGCGAAACGGACGACGACTGTTGATAAGGAAGAAACGGCGACGTTTAATCAGGGCACAACAACAACCATCTCGAAGGGGCGTAAACTGACCATCACTGATAGTGGTGATGTTTCTGATATTAAAGGAAATGTTACAACAACAATTGATGGCTCGGTTCATACGAAAATAAAGAACGGTTGGCAATATCTCACCCTCGAAGATGGCAGTATGTGGGTCAAGATCTCCACGGGTGGGCGCAGTGTTGAAATACAAAATGGTGATGAGCTACTTGTTCATAGTGGTGGACAAAAAAATATAATTACCGGTGGTGTAAATACAACGATCACAGGAAACTGGGAACAGAAAATAACTAACGGTGACATTAACATTTCAACACCGGGTACCATAACAATTAAAGGTGGGACCAAGGTTGATATACAATCCCCTGACTGGTATGAATTTAAAGCAGCAGCGGTAGCTTTGAAACTTTTTGAAATCTCTTTCGGAGTAACAGAAGTCGCATCAAGGGGCTTAAAGTATGAAACCAACCCAATTCAGTTTAAATTCAGAGGTAATAGTGGGGCACATTTTGAAATAAATGGTTACGAAATTAAAAGAGATATAGTATCTATAAAAACTGCCGCATTAAAAATAATTACTTGAGGTGAAGTATGTCTAAATATTCCGGGATAATAGCCATAATCGCGCCTGTATTATTAATAGGTTATTTTATTATATATATGCTACAAGGTTATTATGTGTATTTGAAAATAAAAAAAGACCCTGTCTATGTCAAAGCCAAAATTGATAGCTACGTTCCCGGACGGCCTGATGACATGGGAAAGGTAGATATTACAATAACTTATAGCTTTATAGTCGATAAAAAAGTCTACACAAAGGAGAAGCAGTCCTTAAATATCAATACGCTGGATCTAATTAAAGATCAAGTTGCTAAAGAAGTCCCCATCGTCTATTACCGCAAAGATCCTAATTACAGCAAAATCGATGTATATGATGAAAGCTTGCGCAATTAATAATACCTACTATTAACATATAGGGGCGGTTACCGCCCCTATTTACTTGACTATGGTTGCTCTATCTGAAAGTCTAACATATCCAGTTCGGTTCGCATATACCCATCCTGAAAAGCAGAAAATGAAGCCATCCGTTAGAAAGATATATATCACCCTTGGTTAACGCGTAAATCCTGATAAACATCTCTGCCTGACACGCATTATTACGAATATATACCGAACGTGCAATGCACAACTATAATTGCAGACAGAAGTTGCACGTCAAAAAGAGTTATGATTGCCCCGAACTAAAGTTCCTTAATAAAAAACCAAAAAAATCACTAAGTTCGCTTTTCACTACATACTCTGACCTGCTCCCCGTGAATTAACATACCACAATCTCAGGTCCGCTCCTCGCTCAAAGCGGACCTTCACTTTTCTTTAATGCCTTAACAATATCCCATTTACCATGCTCGCACGATCGGTACATCTGCAAGACGTGTCGTGTAACACGGCGACAGCATCTCCCGCGTCATCTGCCACGCCTGCTGGATGCCCTGCCGCACAAAATAGAGTTTTCCCCCGGCTTTGCTGGTCGAGCCTGTCCATCAGTAATATCAGCGCCTTGCTGTTAGCGCACGGCGCGTTCTCGTCAAACAGGTTTAGTTGAGCCACGCCCTGGCTGAAAAGTCACCCAGCATCACACCTGCGTTCTGATACCGGTGGCCGTCGCGCCATACGGCTTCCAGACATTGCTTTGTCCCTGACTGTGCGAAAATCAGAAACGCTTGTATGATGTTAATAACATATGCTCTGTGCCGGGAGCGGACATTAATTGAATAGAAATGTGTTAATTTATGGGGAGTAGGTCTATAAAATAACTCCTTATTTCCGAGTCATTGTTATATTCGCTATTAACTCGATTACGCCAAAATAGTAACAATTAAGGAGAGTGAAGTGATATTCGAGATTAGAAAAGAAGGCATAACCATTGGTGTATCTGAATTAGAATTTGGTGATCCCCCAATGGGAATCGTTCATGGGGCTTTTATACCAACTATGTTTTATTTACCGAATATCGATACAACGGGATGTGGCTTATTCATTAGCGAAACCAATGAAAAAATAAACTGTAATTTCATCGCTATCGAAGATTTTTCACAAGAGCTGGATGAACCTGCCATAGCAGTAACCATTTTAGTGAGTGCCGCCGAAGATTATGAAAAATTCTTTAAACATCATTTAGAGATGTACGAAAAGCAGTTTAACTGAGAGATGTAGTGGCATACGTTTTCTTAAAGTATCCGTCATTCACTTTATTGATGGTAAGCCAAACTCAGGCAGATACGGTGTCCCCGTTTACTGACCCTGCCGGCTCCTGTGTGCTAAAAGTGAAATTTAAGCCATGCTGATTCGTTTGCACGGCATTTACAGGCCTTACCAGGCAGATTATTAGCCTTTTTACGCCACCTGTGCAAGGCTGCCATCATTATGCCAAATAGAATCCCATCTGAAAGCGCCTTAATATCGCCAGGAAGGTTGAAGGCCCATCCCCTGCCATATGGTAAACCACATAAAGCGCCCCCTGTAAAACCAAATGGGCATCCCATAATTAATATTGCCTGCCAGAATGAAACGAAAGGTAACGGCGGGATTTTAGTCCTGGCTCCCATAATCCTCGTAACCCAGAGGGGCTTCATTTAAAGCATTTCCTCCGCGTACTGCCCAATCTGACCAACTGGTGCCTTTACCCTTAAACACAAGAGTATTACCCACACATTTTACTGGCTAATCTTTCCTGGCAAATTCAATCATGCGCCCATTATTGAGGCGCAGAGAAGCCGCACCTTGCGGGTTGCAGACAATATTTAGATAGAAGATTTTTGCTTTCATGACCTGAGGCACGCATGGGCGAGCTGGCTTATTCAGGCCGAAGTGCCTTTGTCTGTTCTGCAGGAAATGGGGGGCTGGGAGTCAATTGAAATGGTTCGCAGGTATGCACATCTCGCACCTAATCACCTGACTGAGCATGCGCGCCAAATTGACTCGATTTTAGGGTTTTGTGTCCCAAATATGTCCCACACAGTAAATCAGGAGGATTTGAAAGAGGCGTAACTTATTGAAATTTGATGGCGCGCCCTGCAGGACTCGAACCTGCGACCCACGGCTTAGAAGGCCGTTGCTCTATCCAGCTGAGCTAAGGGCGCCTCGTGGAGAGGCGTTTCACGTTTTATCTGCGGCTGGCAGTATGAAACGCCTGGAATTATACGGTGAGTGCCTGGTGAGTCAATGGCTTTCGAACCGCCTGCTGGACAATTGAGCGAAAGGCACAAACGAAAACTGACAGCACGTCACGCTTCTGACAGAATATCCGCATCCCCTCTTCTTTTGATTACAGACGGAATCTTCTCTCTGATGGCAGCAAAGATTATTGACGGTAAAACGATTGCGCAGCAGGTGCGGCTTGAAGTTGCCGAAAAAGTAAAAGCGCGCGTGGCGGCCGGAAAACGCGCCCCCGGGCTCGCCGTTGTGCTGGTCGGCGCGAACCCGGCATCGCAGATCTATGTCGGCAGCAAACGCAAGGCGTGCGAGGAAGTGGGATTCCTTTCCCGCTCGTACGATCTCCCGGAAACCACCAGCGAAGCCGAACTGCTGGCGCTGATTGACGAACTGAACGCGGATGCCGCTATCGACGGCATTCTGGTCCAGCTGCCGCTGCCAGCGGGTATTGATAACGTCAAAGTGCTGGAGCGCATCGCGCCGGATAAAGACGTGGATGGCTTCCATCCGTACAACGTAGGGCGTTTATGCCAGCGCGCGCCGCGCCTGCGTCCATGTACGCCGCGCGGTATCGTTACGCTGCTGGAGCGCTACAACATCGACACTTACGGGCTGAACGCCGTGGTGATCGGCGCATCGAATATTGTTGGCCGTCCGATGAGCATGGAGCTGCTGCTGGCGGGCTGCACCACTACCGTTACGCACCGTTTTACCAAAAACCTGCGTCAGCACGTAGAAAACGCCGATCTGCTGATCGTCGCGGTCGGCAAACCGGGCTTTATTCCGGGCGAATGGATTAAAGAAGGTGCCATTGTGATTGATGTTGGCATCAACCGTCTGGAAAATGGCAAGGTGGTGGGCGATGTGGTGTTCGAAGACGCCGCAGAACGCGCCGGGTACATTACCCCGGTGCCAGGTGGCGTCGGCCCGATGACGGTCGCCACGCTTATCCAGAACACGCTTCAGGCGTGCGTTGAATACCATGACGGCGAGGAGGCATAACATGGCAACATTTTCTTTAGGTAAACACCCTCACGTCGAACTGTGCGATTTGCTGAAGCTGGAAGGCTGGAGCGAAAGCGGCGCGCAGGCAAAGATCGTGATTTCTGAAGGTCAGGTCACCGTCGACGGCGCGGTGGAAACCCGCAAGCGCTGCAAAATCGTCGCCGGACAAACCGTCAGCTTCAACGGTCAGAGCGTGACCGTTACCGCGTAATACGCCACGCCCTCTCGTCGCAGAGGGCGTTTTATTTCCCCGTCCAGAATCTTCTCTTATCGCCCTTCCCCGCAGGTGTTGCACGGTCCTTATCGCGGATGCTGGGCTGGCGTGCCCGCGCAGTTTTCCAACCGACTTCAAAGAATCAGCAAATCTTCTGACAGAACGTTAAATAGATGTTGCGCGCTATCACCCCGATCACAGAGCATAGGTAGAACGTTCTACTAGAACGTTCTACCTACTATAAAACAGGGCGTACAGCCCGGCTGTTTCAATCGGGGGATCGGCATGAGTCTGATAACGGGTTTCGTCAAATCACTTTCAAAATTGTCCATGATAGGCCGCGCGCTAATGCTGCCTATTTCGCTATTGCCTGCCGCGGGTCTGCTACTGGCGTTCGGCGATAAATTCCATCTGCCGCTGATGATGAACGCGGGCGGGGTTATTTTCGATAACCTGCCGTTGCTGTTTGCCATCGGCTCCGCCGTTGGTCTGGCGTCGGAATCAGGCATCGCGGCGCTGTCCGCGGCGGTTTCCGTCTTCATTATTAACATCACGATCAGCACGCAGCTTGGCATCACGCCGGAGATGGCGGCAAGCGGCGGCAAATATGCCATGGTGGTCGGCATCCCGACGCTCCAGATGGGCGTGTTCGGCGGGCTTATCTCCGGCATTCTCGCAGCGTGGTGTTACAACCGTTTCCATACGCTGCAACTGCCGGAGTTCCTGGGATTCTTCTCCGGTAAACGGTTTGTGGCGATCGCCGCAGCGTTTCTCTCGTTCCTGCTCGGACTGGCGCTGCCGTATGTCTGGCAGCACATCCAGTCAGGCATCGACGCGCTGTCTGTGATTGTGAATGGCGATAATCAGGCCGCCTCGACCTTTATCTTCGGGCTGGTAGAACGCGCGCTGATCCCGCTCGGCCTGCACCACATCTGGTATCCGTCCTTCTGGTATTCCTTCGGCGATTACACGACGCAGACCGGGCAGGTTATCCACGGCGATCAGACTATCTGGTTCAAAATGCTGGAAGAAGGCGTGAAAAGCTTTAGCAGCGACACCTACCAGAATGCCGGTAAATTCATGCAGGGGGAATTCCCGTTGATGCTGTTTGCGCTGCCTGCGGCGTGCCTGGCCATGTACCACGAAGCCACCACAAAGAATAAAAAAATTGCCTCCGGCATTCTTTTCTCCGCCGCGCTGACCTGTTTTCTGACAGGGATCACGGAGCCGGTAGAATTTACCTTTATTTTTGTCGCGCCGGTCCTGTATGTATTTAACGCCATCATGGCGGGGCTTGCGTATATGTCCATGTATTTACTGGATGCGCATATCGCTAAATCGTTTTCCGCCGGGCTTATCGACTACATTTCGTTTGGGATCCTGCCGTCTTTTAACGGCTATCAGACCCACTACCTGAACGCGGTGATAGTCGGTGTGCCGATGGCGATTATTTATTACTTTACCTTCCGTTTCGTGATCCGCCGTTTTGACGTCAAAACGCCAGGCCGCGTGGAAATTACCGCCAGCGCGGATGATAAAACGGACGCAGAGCTCGCGGGCAATATTGTCGGGCTGCTCGGCGGCAAAGAAAATATCACCAGCGTCGGCGCCTGTATCACGCGTTTGCGTCTTGAAGTCTCACGTCCGGAACTGGTAGACAGAGATGGGCTGAACGGCCTTGGTGCTCGCGGCGTCGTGTTCGTTGGCGATAACGGCATTCAGGTGATTTTCGGCGCGCGCGCGCAGTTTATCGCACAAAGTATGTCAGGCATGACCGGGAAATAACGCCCGCGCGGGCCTGGCGCCAGGCCCGCGAACGCAGGTGATAAAAGGAAATTCAGGGCAGATGAAAAAGGTCAGCATTATCGATGTGGCGCGTCATGCGGGCGTCTCGGTGTCAACGGTATCGCTGGTGTTGCGCCAGAAAGGAAAAATTTCTACCGCGACCATCGAAAAAGTGCATGCCGCTATTGAGGCGCTGGGCTATGTGCATAACGTCGCCGCGGCTAATCTGCGCGGTAAAACCTCTAACCTGATTGGCCTGGTCGTAGAAGATCTCAACGACCCGTTCTCCACACGCGTCACGGCAAGCCTGGTGCAGGCACTGGAGACACAGGGCTACATGGTGTTTCTGACCCAGCCAGGCCGCGAGACAAGCCGTCTTGAGGCCTGCTTTGTCTCGTTTACCCGCCAGGGCGTGGCGGGCGTGGTGTATCTGACTGCTGATTCCACCCACCAGACGTTACCCGCGCCGGTTGTGCAGAGCACGTTGCCGGTAGTGGTGGTTTCGCAATCGCCGGTTGAGAACACACTTAACAGCGTGGTGCGTGACAACCGTCAGGCGGGCGGTCTCGCCACACGCTATCTGATTGAGCGTGGGCACCGCAACATCGCCTATATCGGCGGTACGGCCTCATGTTTGATTCGCCAGGAGCGGTTGTTTGGCTATCGCGCCGCGCTTTCGCAATACGGACTTGCCTGGCGCGACGAGTTCGCGCCCGCCTGCGCTGAAGAGACGCTCGCGGTGAATATCGCCGTACGTCAGTTGCTGGAGGCGAACAATAAAATCACCGCCCTGCTGTGCCATTCGCCGCATGCGATTATCGGCTGCCTTGAGGCTATCCATCAGGTAGGCCGTACGGTGGGGAAGGATGTGTTTCTGACGCAACAGGTCTCGATGATTGGCTTTGAAGACATGATGCACGTGAATCTTACCTCGCCGTCGTTTACCTATGTGTCGTCCGCCAGTGAGGAGACCGGGCGCCAGGCGGCGGGGCTGATTGTGCGGCTCATTCATGAGCCAGGCCTGCCGGCACAACGTGTGACGCTCTCGGGCGAGTTAGTGATTCGCGGCTCAGCCTGAGAAACACGGCGGGCGGCGGCGTTTCCTCACCCCCCCTTTATCTGCTGCAACCTCATGCGCAAGGCCAGTAAGCGCCGCGCCACCTGCCTTGCCTCTGACCATCGACATAAAAAAAGCGGCTTTCGCCGCTTTTTCTTATCTGTCTCTTACTTCCGTCGCCAGGTGGTGCCTTGCGGGCCATCTTCCAGAATAATGCCCATCTCGGTTAAGCGATCGCGCGCGGCGTCTGCTGCCGCCCAGTCTTTTGCTTTACGCGCTTCCAGACGTTTTACGATAAGCGCTTCGATTTCTGCCACTTCATCGTCATTGGCCTGTGCGCCGGATTGCAGGAACTGCTCCGGTTCCTGCTCCAGCAGCCCCAACACCGCCGCGAGCTTGCGCAAATGCGCCGCCAGTTGATTCGCCGCGCTGCTGTCTTCCGCTTTCAGACGGTTAACCTCACGCGCCATATCAAACAGCACCGAATAGGCTTCCGGCGTATTGAAATCGTCATTCATCGCCTCGACAAAACGCGTTTCAAACGCCTCGCCGCCCGCAGGTGCTGCCTCGCTGTCGGTGCCACGCAGCGCGGTGTAGAGACGCTCAAGCGACGCGCGCGCCTGCTTTAAGTTCTCTTCGCTGTAGTTCAGCTGGCTGCGATAGTGACCGGACATCAGGAAGTAACGCACGGTTTCGGCATCGTAGTGTTGCAACACGTCGCGCACGGTAAAGAAGTTGCCAAGCGATTTGGACATCTTCTCGCGATCGACCATCACCATCCCGGAGTGCATCCAGTAATTCACATATTCGCCGTCATGCGCGCAGGTTGACTGTGCGATTTCGTTTTCATGGTGCGGGAACATCAGGTCAGAACCGCCGCCGTGAATATCGAAATGGCTGCCCAGTTGTTTGCAGTTCATGGCAGAACACTCAATATGCCAGCCCGGACGCCCATCGCCCCACGGCGACGGCCAGCTCGGCTCACCCGGTTTAGACATTTTCCACAGCACGAAATCCATCGGGTTGCGCTTACTGTCGGCCACTTCCACGCGCGCGCCCGCCTGAAGTTGTTCCAGATCCTGACGGGACAGTTTGCCGTAATCGGCATCGCTTTCGACCGCGAACATGACATCGCCGTTGCCTGCGACATACGCATGACCGCGAGCAATCAGTTGTTCAACGATTTCGATGATTTCCGGAATGTGCTGCGTCGCGCGCGGCTCGCTTTCCGGGCGCAAAATATTCAGCGCATCAAAATCTTTATGCATCTCTGCGACCATGCGGTCCACCAGGGCCACAAAATCTTCGCCGTTCTCGTTAGCGCGCTTGATGATTTTGTCGTCAATATCGGTAATATTGCGGACATATTTCAGCTTATAGCCGAGAAAACGCAGGTAACGCGCAACGACATCAAAGGCGATAAAGGTGCGGCCATGGCCAATGTGACAGAGGTCATAAACGGTAATACCACACACGTACATGCCGACTTCCCCGGCATGAATAGGCTTAAATTCTTCTTTCTGGCGACTCATGGTATTGAAGATTTTTAACATCAGAAGTTTCCGTGTCAGTGTGTGGTAAGCAGATAAAACCCCTATATTACCCATAATTGAAACCGCAAGCACCCCACTTTGCAAGGTGAAGCAAGCGGTGAGTTATGCTATAACACCCTCCTACTGTGGCTTCTTTCAGAAGCCGAAGCACCACTGAAACAAAACAGGATGCAGACATGGTTACTTTTCACACCAATCACGGCGACATCGTAATCAAAACTTTTGATGACAAAGCGCCGGAAACGGTAAAAAACTTTCTGGACTATTGCCGCGAAGGTTTCTACGACAACACCATTTTCCATCGTGTTATCAACGGCTTTATGATTCAGGGCGGCGGCTTTGAGCCGGGCATGAAACAAAAAAGCACCAAAGATCCTATCAAAAACGAAGCCAACAACGGCCTGAAGAACACCCGCGGTACGCTGGCCATGGCGCGCACGCAGGCACCGCACTCTGCGACTGCCCAGTTCTTCATCAACGTGGCGGATAACGACTTCCTGAACTTCAGCGGCGAAAGCATGCAAGGTTGGGGCTACTGCGTGTTCGCAGAAGTGGTCGAAGGCATGGACGTGGTTGATAAAATCAAAGGCGTTTCTACCGGCCGCAGCGGCATGCATCAGGATGTGCCTAAAGAAGACGTGATTATTGAGCGCGTAACCGTCAGCGAGTAATTCGTGGCGACGCTCTTTATTGCAGATCTTCATCTGTCCTCAGAAGAACCGGCGATTACCGCCGGTTTTCTGCGTTTTTTAGCCGGCACAGCGCGTGAGGCGGATGCGCTTTACATTCTTGGCGATCTCTTCGAAGCCTGGATTGGCGATGACGACCCCGAGCCGCTGCACCGCGATATCGCGGCCGCCCTGCGTGCGTTAAGCGATGCCGGCGTTCCTTGCTATTTCATTCACGGCAACCGCGATTTTCTGCTGGGCCGCCGCTTCGCACATGAAAGCGGAATGCAGCTTTTGCCAGAAGAAAAGGTGCTCGACCTCTACGGCAGACGCGTGCTGATTATGCACGGCGACACACTCTGCACCGACGACGCTGGTTATCAGGCATTTCGCGCGAAAGTGCATAAGCCGTGGATACAAAAAGCCTTCCTCGCCCTGCCCCTGCGACTGCGCCGCCGTATCGCCGCCAAAATGCGCGCCGGTAGTAAAGCCTCCAACAGCCAGAAAGATCTCGCGATCATGGACGTGAACCCGCAAGCGGTGGTCGAGGCGATGACGCGTCATCACGTGCAGTGGCTTATCCACGGTCATACTCACAGGCCTGCTGTCCATCCGCTTGAGGCTAACGGCCAGCCCGCGCATCGCGTAGTATTAGGCGCCTGGCACACCGAAGGCTCAATGATAAAAGTCACCCCTGACGACGTAGAACTGCTCGCCTTTCCTTTCTGAATCGCGTGCTGCTTTTTTGCCTTTCGCACGCGTACGCAACCGTTTTCCTTGCCTGTTATCCGTGCTATTCTCGAACCCCTCATAACGGCGACCCCGTTCATTTTGCCGCCTGACCACAGGAGTTTTGAGACGTATGTCCTCCAGCCATACCCCGGCGCGTATCGCCATCGTCATGGGTTCCAGAAGCGACTGGGCCACCATGCAGTTTGCCGCAGAAATTCTTGATGCTCTCGATGTGCCTCATCATGTCGAAGTCGTCTCCGCCCACCGCACCCCCGACAAACTGTTCAGCTTCGCCGAAAGCGCACAGGATAAGGGGTTTCAGGTGATTATCGCGGGCGCAGGCGGGGCTGCGCATCTGCCGGGCATGATCGCGGCTAAAACGCTGGTCCCGGTGCTGGGCGTGCCGGTGCAGAGCGCGGCGTTAAGCGGGCTGGACAGCCTCTACTCTATTGTACAAATGCCGCGCGGTATTCCGGTCGGCACGCTGGCTATCGGCAAAGCGGGCGCGGCCAATGCCGCACTGCTCGCCGCACAAATTCTGGCGCAGCACGACAGCGCCCTGCTGGCGCGCCTTGAGACCTGGCGCCAAAAGCAGACCGACGAGGTGCTGGAGAACCCGGACCCACGGGGGGATGCATGAAACAGGTCTGTGTGTTGGGTAACGGCCAGCTCGGCAGAATGCTCCGCCAGGCGGGCGAGCCGCTCGGCATTCGCGTCTGGCCAGTCGGGCTGGATGCCGATCCGCAGGCGGTGCCGTTCGCCCAGAGCGTTATCACCGCCGAGATCGAACGCTGGCCGGAAACCGCCCTGACCCGCGAGCTGGCGCGTCATCAGGCTTTCGTAAACCGCGACGTTTTCCCGCTTATCGCCGACCGTCTCACGCAGAAACAGCTTCTGGACAAACTTTCTCTGCCGACCGCGCCCTGGCAGTTACTGGCCGATCGCAGCGAATGGCCGCAGGTGTTCAGCCGCCTCGGCGAGCTGGCCATCGTGAAGCGCCGCACCGGTGGGTATGACGGCCGCGGACAGTGGCGTCTGCGTGAGCATGACGCCGACACGCTGCCTGCCGAGTGTTATGGCGAATGTATCGTTGAGCAGGGCATCCATTTTTCTGGCGAGGTGTCGCTGGTCGGCGCGCGCGCCCATGATGGTCGCGCCGTGTTCTATCCGCTGACGCATAACCTGCATCAGGACGGCATTCTGCGCACGAGTGTCGCTTTCCCGAAAGCGAATGCCACGCAGCAGGATCAGGCGGAAACTATGCTGCGCGCCATTATGGATGAGCTGAATTACGTGGGCGTGATGGCGATGGAATGCTTCGTGACGCCGCAGGGCCTGTTGATTAACGAGCTGGCGCCGCGCGTGCATAACAGCGGTCACTGGACACAGAACGGCGCGTCCATCAGCCAGTTCGAGCTGCACCTGCGCGCCATCACCGGCCTGCCGTTGCCGCAACCGGTAGTCAGCAGCCCGTCGGTGATGGTGAATCTGATTGGCAGCGATCTCAATTACGACTGGCTCAAGCTGCCGCTGGTGCATCTGCACTGGTACGACAAAGAGGTGCGTGAAGGTCGCAAGGTCGGCCACCTTAACCTCAGCGACAACGAGCCGGCGCTGATTGACGCCACGCTGGAGGCGCTCGCGCCGCTGCTGCCGCCCGAGTACGCCAGCGGCATCGCCTGGGCGCAGGCGCTGTTACGGTAAAAGTAAAGGCACCCTGAGAGGTGCCTTTTTTATGCCTGCCGTTGGGATGGCGAATATTCCATTTTCTCCCTTTTCTCTCTTTTAGGGAGGGCTGGCGCGAGGGGATCTACACGCACCGTTAAAACAAGCCGGTGAGCACCCTCCCCTCGTCGCCGCCCTGCAGACCTTATTCCTCCAGCGCCTGTTCGAGATCGGCAATCAGGTCGTCTGCCTCTTCAATGCCCACGGATAACCGAATTAACTGCGGCGTAATCCCCTTCGCCAGCCGTTGTTCCAGCGGGATAGAGGCGTGCGTCATGCTAAATGGCTGGCTGACCAGGCTCTCCACGCCGCCTAAGCTTTCCGCAAGCGTAAACAACCGTAGCTTCTGGATAATCCGCGCCGCGCGCGCCTCATCGCCGCGCACCACGACAGAAATCATGCCGCCAGCAAGCGCCATCTGACGGCGCGCCAGTGCGTGTTGCGGATGGCTTTCAAGCCACGGGAAGAAAACCTGTTCAATCTGCGGATGCTGCTCCAGCCACTGGGCGATTTTCAGCGCGTTGACGCTGTGGCGCTCCATCCGCAGCGCCAGCGTGCGAATGCCGCGCAGCGTCAGGAAGCTGCTGAACGGGTCGAGCACCCCGCCGACGGCGTTTTGCAGATACCCGAGCTGCTGTGCAAGCGCCGCGTTATCACCAACGACCGCCAGCCCCGCCACCACATCGGAATGGCCATTCAGGTATTTGGTAGCGGAATGCACCACGATATCGAAGCCGAGGGCGAGCGGGCGGTGGATTGCCGGTGACGCAAAGGTATTATCCGCCACGCTGATTATACCGTGGCGTCGCGCCAGCCCGGCGATGGCTTCCAGATCGGCAAGCTTCAGCAGCGGGTTCGTCGGCGTTTCCACCCAGAGCATACGGGTTTCCGGGCGGATCGCCGCCTCCAGCGCGGCGGGATCGTCGGGTTTTACCCAGGAGACGGTCAGCCCGGCGGTACGCTTACGCACGTTTTCCAGTAACCGGTATGTGCCGCCATACACATCATCCACCGCCACGATATGGCTCTCTTTATCGAGCAGTTCCAGCACGGTCGAAATTGCCGCAAGCCCCGAGGCGAAGGCGAACCCCTGACGCCCGGCCTCCAGCTCGGCGATGGCGCGCTCAAGCACGTGGCGCGTCGGGTTGCCGCTGCGTGAATACTCATAACCCGTATGCTCGCCGGGCGCGGGCTGCGCGTAGGTGGAGGTGGCATAGATAGGCGGCATCACCGCGCCATGTTGGTCATGGTGCGCGCCGCTATGCACGCTGAGGGTCGCGAATTTATCCATGATAACGCTCCTTAATATTCAAGCTGGTTGCGCCAGCGGTTCAGCACATCGGTGCGGGTGATAAGACCAAGAAAGCGCGTGTCGTCGGTAACAACCGCCACCAGCCCGCGTGTGAAAACATCAAATACGTCGCGCTCGCTGGCGTGCTTATCGAGCGTGACGACCTCGCGGTTCATGGCGCGCGCAACGGGGGTGTGAAAACGCTGGCTGTCACCCTGAATAAACGTCAGCAAGTCCCACTCATCGACGATGCCCACCACCTGGCCCTGCGACAGCACCGGTAACTGCGAGATATCGTAAAGCCGCATCCGGGCAAGCACAGTTGCGAGCGTATCGTCAGGGGCGGCGGTCACCGCCGCGCCCTCGTCGTGGCGAAAGGCGATAAGATCGCGCAGATCCCCGGTGGCGGGTCGCGCCTGCAGCCCCTGCTGGCGCAGCCAGTCGTCATTGAACATCTTCGAGAGGTATTTATTGCCGCTGTCGCAGGCAAACGTCACGACGCGCTTCGGCGTGGTTTGCGCGCGGCAGTAGCGCAGCGCGGCGGCAAGCAGCGTGCCGGTGGAAGATCCTGCCAGCACACCTTCGATTTTCAGCAGATCACGTGCGGTGGTAAACGCTTCGCTATCGGTCACACGCAGAGCCTGTCCCACGCCCTCAAGGTGCGCGAGCGGCGGAATAAAATCTTCCCCAATGCCTTCCACCAGCCACGATCCCGCCTCGTGATAGCGCCCCGTTTCTACCTGGTCGGCAAGAATGGAGCCTGCCGGATCGGCCAGCACAAATTCGGTATGAGGCGCGTGTTTGCGAAACCACGCCTGGAGGCCACCAAGCGTGCCGCCCGAACCGACGCCCACCACAATGGCGTCGATGTGCCCACCCGCCTGGTCAAAGAGTTCCGGCGCGGTCGTGGTTTCATGGGCGAGCGGGTTCGCCGGGTTATTAAACTGATCGATGTAAAACGCCCCGGGCGTTTCATCGGCGAGGCGCTTTGCGTAATCCTGGTAATACGCCGGATGGCCCTTGTTAACATCCGAGCGGGTGAGTCGCACGTCCACGCCGAGCGCGCGCAGGTGATAAATCTTCTCGCGGCTCATTTTATCGGGCACCACCAGAATAAGCCGGTAGCCCTTTTGCGCGGCAATCAGCGCAAGCCCAAGCCCGGTGTTACCTGCGGTGGCTTCGATAATCGTGCCGCCGGGAACAAGACGCCCCTGCCGTTCCGCCTCGTTAATCATCGAGAGCGCGACGCGGTCTTTGATGGAGCCTCCGGGGTTCTGGTTTTCAAGTTTCAGCAGCAGTTCGCACGGGCCGGTATCAAGCTTTGCCAGGCGCAGCAGCGGCGTGTGCCCAATAAGCGAGGTGACAGAATCGACGATCGACATAGTCTGTTTATCCGTTATTCAGAGAACGGGCAAATGATAGGACTGCGTTTTTCGTCGGTTAAAGAATGATTCGCGGGGAATTAGAACCAGATGGAATATGACTGGCTGTTTCAGCAGTACAGCCATTCGGCAGTAAAAACACCTGGAAATATCGATGGCTAAATCGCGGCATTTTGCGGCCTTTTTCGCCGTTTATGCGCGCGCTTGCGTGACGTTATGCCATTTTGCGCATGTGCTTTTGCATAATTTTTCGAAGGGAGAATGTCTGATGTTGCCCACAGGCGCTGACAACATCAGACATCGTAAAATTACACGCTAAACTGGCGGAACAGCGCTTTACCGCGCAGCAGACGGACGCCGAGCCAGCCGCCGCACAGCGACAGCAACAGCGCACCGCAGAGCGGCAGCGCTATCCACAACCGCCAGTCAGGCTCCCACGGGAAATCAAACACGCGGGTCTGCAATACCCCAAGCGCCACCTCCGCCCCGATGGCGGCAACGATACCGGCCACAAGGCCGAGCAGCGCAAACTCGCTCCAGAGCGTGGCGCGCAGCAGTTTTTTCTCTGCCCCAAGCGTGCGGTAAACCACCAGCTCCTGGCGGCGCTGGTGCATCCCAACCTGTACCTGCGCCAGCAGCAACAGGACGCCACAGGCGGTAACCAGCACAACCATCACTTCCAGCGCGCGGCTTACCTGCTCCAGCACCTGGCCTATCTGCTTCAGAATGGCCCCGATATCGAGCACGCTCACCGTCGGGAATTCCCGGTTAAGCTGCGTCAGCATCGTGTCGGCGCGCTCTGCCCGGAAACTCGTCAGGAAGCTTTGCGGCTGCCCGTCAAGTGCGCCCGGCGGGAAAATAAAGAAGAAGTTGGGCCGCAGGCTCTCCCAGTCCACTTTGCGAAGACTGGTCACTTTAGCGGTAAAGGCCTGGGTGTCGCCGGTAAAGGTCACGCTGTCGCCCAGGGCTATCTTCAGACGCTGCGCCAGTCCTTCCTCCATCGACACCTCACCAGGCCCGGGAGGCCAGTTGCCCGCTGTGATGGGGTTGTGGTCCGGACGCGCCGCCTGCCAGGTGAGGTTAAGCTCGCGATTAAGCGCCTCGTCTTCGTTGCCCGCCGTGGCCTTGCCGTTTATCTGCGTCAGACGCGCGCGCACAATGGGATAAAACGTCTGCGGGATAATCTGATGCTCCGCCAGGAACGCTTTCACCGGGTCGCGCTGTTCCGGGGCGATGTTAATCAGAAAATAGTTAGGGCTTTCCGGCGGCAGTTGCTGCTGCCAGCGGTCGAGGAGATCGCCGCGCAGCACCAGCAGCAACGCCAGCAGCATGAAAGAGAGCGAAAACGCGGCAAGCTGACTCAGGGTTTGCCACGGCTGGCGCAAGAGTCGGTTGACGGCAAGCCGCAGCGCCAGGGAGCGCAGCCGCAGGCGACGCATTCCCCACAGCAATACCCAGCCCGCGACGCCGCACAGCGCGGCCAGCGCCACCGCACCTGCCAGCACCGCCCAGAGCAGCATGCGCCCGCCCATCAGCGCGGCAAGCAGCGCCACCACAATTATCGCCATTACCGGCAGATAGACTCTGAGCGGCCAGAGCGTTGCCACCGCATCGCGGCGCAACACGCGCAGCGGCTGTGTTGCCAGTAAGAGCCGGTACGGCCGCAACCCGACCAGCAGGGAAATCACGCCCATTGAGCCCACTGCCCAGACCCACGGCCAGAAGCTCGCCTCCGGCAGCGCGGCGGGTAAGACCGGCTTAAGAAGTTGCATCAGCAACGCCTCAAACAGCAGCCCCGCAACGCCGCCGGTCACGGCAGCGAGCGCGAGCACCATCAGCCACTGGCCGACAATCAACTTACGCAGCGCCGCGCGTCCTGCGCCGAGCGTTTTCAGGATAGCCACCAGGTCATAGCGACTCCGGCAGTAATGGCTCATCGCCACCGCCACGGCAGCCACCGCCAGCAGCAGCGTCAGGAGCGCGGAGAGCAGCAAAAATTGCTGCGAGCGCTGGAGCGATTTGCCAAGCGCGCTCTCGTCCTGTTCAAGGCCAGTCCAGCGGTGCTCAGGCTGAAGCTGTGGTAACAGCCAGCGTTCATAGCGCGCCAGTTGCGCCGGTGAGCCTGCGAATTTATAGCGCCAGGTGAGACGGCTGCCGGGCTGGATAGCGCCAGTACGCTCGGCATCGGCCAGGTTCATCAAAAGTCGCGGCGCCATCTGAAACGGGTTAAAACCGCTGTCCGGCTCCTGAATGACTTCGCCCGCGACGGTCAGCGTCGCATCGCCCACCTCTACCGTTTCGCCAGGTTTCAGGCCGAGCAGCGCCATCAGCCGCGGCGCCAGCAGCGCCGTGCCTGGCTCGGGCAACTGCCCTTCAGGGCGCGTCTGTAAGGTGCCATAAAGCGGATAGAGGTTATCAACCGCTTTCACGCTCGCAAGCTGCGGGCGATCGGCGGCGAAAGTCATGGTGGAAAAACTCAGCTGGCTGGAGACTTTCAGCCCCTCCCTGCGCGCGTTATCAAGCCATGCCTGCGGCACCGCGCGGCTGCTGCGAAGCGTACGGTCGCCTGCCATAAATTCACGGGTTTGCTGGCTTAAGCCCTTTTCCATGCGGTCGCTTATTTTGCCGAGCGCCAGCACGCAGGCCACCGCCAGGCTTAACGCGAGCCAGACGATTAACAGCGACGGGGAGCGCCATTCGCGCCAGAACCAGCGGGCCGTCATGCTTCCTCCCACAGCTTGCCGTCACGCAGGCGCAGCGTACGATCGCAGCGGGCTGCCAGTTCCGGGTCGTGCGTGACAAGGATAAGCGTAGTGCCGCTGTCGCGGTTGAGTGAAAAGAGCAGGTCAGCGATGCGCTCGCCGGTCTGGCGGTCGAGGTTGCCCGTGGGTTCGTCAGCAAAGAGCACCGCCGGGCGGCCGTTAAACGCGCGCGCCAGCGCCACGCGCTGCTGTTCGCCGGCGGAGAGTTGGGCAGGAAGATGATCGAGACGTTTACCCAGTCCCAGTTGTTCGAGCAACGCCCGCGCCTGCTGGCGGCTCGCCTTGCCGCTCTCGCCGCGCAGCATGGCGGGCAGTTCGACATTCTCCAGCGCGTTGAGCGTCGGGATCAGCATGAAAGACTGAAATACGAAGCCGACATCCCGCGCGCGTAACCGTGCGCGCGCCTCTTCATCCATCTCGTGCAGCGGTTCGCCCAGCAGTCGCACTTCGCCCCCGGTGCCATCGTCCAGCCCCGCGAGAATGGCCAGCAATGTCGACTTGCCGGAACCCGATTCGCCCACCAGCGCAATGCTCTGGCCCGGTTTGACAACCAGTTCAACTCCGGTAAGGATGGAAAGAGCCTGTTCCCCCTGACCGACGGATTTATTAAGATGATGAACTTCAAGAATGTTTTCCGCTGGCATTTACCTTTCCTGTTGCTGGCGTTATTAAGCTTGCGCGCCGCCGCGGCGGACACGTTACTGGTGCTGGGCGACAGCCTGAGCGCCGGTTATCGAATGGCAGCAGACGCCGCCTGGCCTGCGCTGCTTAACGATAAATGGCAGCAGCGCGACGTGCGTGTGGTGAACGCCAGTATCAGCGGCGACACCGCGCAGCAGGGGCTCTCGCGCCTGCCTGCGCTGCTCAAACAGCATCAGCCGCGCTGGGTGCTGATTGAGCTTGGCGGTAACGACGGTCTGCGCGGATTTCCGCCCGACACGCTCTCCGCCACGCTTAAGCAAATCATAGAACAGGTGAAAACGGCGGGCGCGGAACCGCTGCTGATGCAGATTCGTCTGCCCGCGAACTACGGGCGCCGTTACAATCAGGCGTTCGAGGCGATTTACCCTGAACTTGCGCAGTCATTCTCCATCCCCCTGCTGCCCTTTTTTATGGAAAAGGTTTATCTCAAACCGCAGTGGATGCAGGACGATGGCATTCATCCCAATCGCGACGCCCAGCCGTTTATTGCCGACTGGATGGCGCAGCGACTGGCCCCTTTAGTTAAACACGACTCATAACCCTGCGGGGCACTGAGCGGGTAAAGTTATGCAAAAATCACTCTTAATTACAGGATGTTCCAGCGGTATTGGCCTTGCCTGCGCGCACGAGCTACGCCGCCTTGGCTTTCAGATCCTCGCCGCCTGCCGCAAGCCGGAAGATGTCGCGCGCATGAACACGCTGGGCTTTATTGGCGTGTCGCTTGATCTCGATTCGCCAGAGAGCGTGGAAGACGCCGCGCGGGAAGTGATTCGCCTGACGAACAATCGCCTGTACGGCATTTTCAATAATGGCGGCTATGGCGTGTACGGGCCGCTTTCCACCATCAGCCGTGAGCAGATGGAACAGCAGTTTTCAACGAACTTTTTCGGCGCGCATCAGCTCACTATGCTGCTTTTGCCTGCCATGGTGCCACACGGCGAAGGACGCATTGTGAACACCAGTTCGGTGATGGGGCTTATCTCCACGCCTGGCCGCGGGGCCTATGCCGCCAGCAAATACGCCCTGGAGGCATGGTCTGACGCGCTGCGTATGGAGCTTCGCTACAGCGGCGTGAAGGTCAGCCTGATTGAGCCTGGGCCCATACGCACACGCTTTAGCGAAAACGTCAACCAGACGCAGTCTGACAAACCGGTAGAAAACCCCGGCATCGCCGCACGCTTTACGCTTGGCCCGGAGGCGGTTGTGGCAAAAGTGCGCCATGCTTTTGAAAGCCCGAATCCGCGCATTCGCTACCCGGTCACGCTGGTGACGCATGCGGTCGCCTGGCTGAAACGTCTGCTGCCAACGCGAATTATGGACAAAATTTTACAAGGGTAAGTTGAAGGCGTGCGCCCTGCCCCCATGTAAAAAGGAAATCGACAACAGAGAGTGACTCATGTCCGAACAGAATATTATTAACCTCAGCGAAGCGAACCTGCACCAGCTTCTGGAACAATCCATGACCGTGCCGGTGCTGTTCTATTTCTGGTCCGATCGCAGCCAGCACTGTCTGGAGCTGACGCCGGTGCTTGAGAAGCTGGCGAACCAGTATCAGGGACAGTTTATCCTCGCCAAAGTGGACTGCGACAACGAGCAGGCCATCGCCGCGCAGTTTGGTCTGCGCGCCATTCCGACGGTTTATTTATTCAGCCAGGGCCAGCCGGTAGATGGCTTCCAGGGCCCGCAACCAGAGGAAGCTATCCGCGCGCTGCTGGAAAAAGTGCTGCCGCGAGAAGAGGAGCTGAAAGCGCAGGAAGCGATGGCGCTGATGCAGGAAGGCAACTACGCGCAAGCATTGCCGCTCTTAAAAGACGCCTGGCAGATGTCGAATCAGGCAAGCGAAATCGGCCTGCTGCTGGCGCAAACGCAGATTGCCCTGAACCGCTCCGAGGACGCCGAAGCGGTGCTGAAAACGATCCCGATGCAGGATCAGGACACCCGCTATCAGGGTCTGGTCGCGCAGATTGACCTGCTGAAGCAGGCGGCAGACACCCCGGAAATCCAGCAGCTGCAACAGCAGGTGGAGCAAAACCCGGATGACGCGCAGCTCGCAAGCCAGCTCGCGCTGCAACTGCACCAGGTTGGACGTAACGAAGAGGCGCTGGAGTTGCTTTTCACTCACCTGAAGAAAGATCTGGGCGCCGCCGACGGCCAGGCGCGTAAAATGATGCAGGAAATTCTGGCCGCGCTGGGCACCGGTGATGCGCTGGCGTCAAAATACCGCCGTCAGCTCTATTCCCTGCTTTACTGATCCCCACCGGCAAGGATGCCGTGACTTCCCCTGCCAGATTCAGGCGCTGCGCCTGACGCTGGCAGGCGGTACAATGGTCGCTATTACTAACAACAGGAGGTTGGTTTGATGCTGTTTATTATCCCCGTTCTTATTTTTGTCGCGCTGGTTGTCGTGCTGGCTGGCGTTAAAATCGTGCCGCAGGGCTACCAGTGGACCGTGGAGCGCTTTGGCCGTTATACCAATACGCTACAGCCAGGTCTGAATCTCGTCGTGCCGTTTATGGACCGTATTGGCCGTAAAATCAATATGATGGAGCAGGTACTCGATATCCCGTCGCAGGAAGTTATCTCCAAAGATAACGCCAACGTGACCATCGACGCCGTTTGCTTTATTCAGGTGATCGACGCCCCGCGTGCGGCGTATGAGGTGAGTAATCTGGAACTCGCCATCATTAACCTCACCATGACCAACATCCGTACCGTGCTCGGCTCAATGGAGCTGGATGAAATGTTGTCGCAGCGCGACAGCATCAATACCCGTCTGCTGCACATCGTCGATGAAGCCACGAACCCGTGGGGCATTAAAGTCACGCGTATCGAGATCCGCGACGTGCGCCCGCCTGCCGAGCTTATTGCGTCAATGAACGCCCAGATGAAAGCCGAACGTACCAAACGTGCCTATATCCTTGAGGCCGAAGGTGTACGTCAGGCGGAAATTCTGAAAGCCGAAGGGGAAAAACAGTCGCAGATCCTCAAAGCAGAAGGCGAACGTCAGTCAGCGTTTTTACAGGCGGAAGCCCGTGAGCGTTCGGCGGAAGCCGAAGCGCGCGCCACGAAGATGGTATCGGAAGCGATTGCCGCTGGCGATATTCAGGCGGTGAATTACTTTGTAGCGCAGAAATACACCGACGCGCTCCAGCAGATTGGCTCTTCCAGCAACAGCAAAGTTGTCATGATGCCGCTTGAGGCTTCAAGCCTGATGGGCTCAATCGCCGGTATCGCTGAGCTTATCAAAGACAGCGGCAGCGAGCGTAAACGCCCATGATGATGCTTATCCTCTCTCATCCTCACGTTTTCTGGCTCTGCTTAGGCGGCCTGCTGCTGGCGGCAGAAATGCTCGGCGGCAACGGCTTTCTGCTCTGGAGCGGCGTGGCGGCGGTGGCAACTGGGCTGCTCGCCTGGCTTGTGCCGATGGGCTGGGAGTGGCAGGGCGTGAGTTTCGCGCTGTTAATGTTAATCGCCGTCTGGCTATGGTGGCGTTGGCTGTCCCGCCGGGCGCAGCCGCGTCCTGATAACGCGCTTAATCAGCGCGGGCAGCAACTACTGGGCCTGCGCTTTACGCTTGAGCAGGCGCTGGTAAATGGTCGCGGTCAGATCCATGTGGGCGACAGCGTCTGGCCGGTTTTTGCCGACCGTGATTTACCGGCAGGCACGATCGTTGAGGTTGTGGCTATCGACGGCATTCGTCTGCGGGTACAGGCAAGCGAAACGCATTAACGCATTACTATAAGACAGCACTGTTCAATAAAAGCCTGTTCGGGCATGATCCGGGCAGGCTTTTTTACAAAATTTTCACAAGGAAACGACGTTATGACGCCAAGACTGACAGGGATCGCTTTTGCCCTTCTCGCGCTGCCGGTGTTAAGCCAGGCCTCATCCGATATTGAAACCTGCACCTGGGGTTCGTCTGATTGCGTGCTGGAAAGCGCGCCCTGGCTTGATGTGAATAATGATACCCGCGACAACCTGATGCGCCTGATTAGCGAGCAGAAACATTTCGCGCTGCCGGTCTACCCGCTACCCGCTGACCCGCGCCTCACCCGCGCCTATCACTTTGGTTACCACGAGGATGATGGCAGCGAACCGGCCGCCGCCGGCGATGCGACAGCCGCCGAGCCAGATCCGCTCGCGACGCTTTTAACCGCTATGCATCTTGACCCGGCAGCCGCGACTGCCAGCGATACCGATCGCGAGAACCGTTTTGTCTCCAATAATTCGCAGAGCGTCATTGCGTTTCTGACGGCGCTGAAGGATGAAAAATCACTCACCGAGGCGCAGCGTCAGGCGCTGGCGCAGGCACGTCTGAACATTTATCAATCCTCTGACAGCACGCCCGACAGCGTGAACGCACCGCAGGGCTCCGCTGCCGCCGCGTTCGACGACTACCTTGCCGCCGCAACGGCCTTCTATCAGGGTGACTACCCCGCCGCCGCAGAACGCTTTAGCGCGTTGAAAGCAAGCACTCAGCCGTGGGTGGCGCAAACCGCCGCGTATATGCTGATGCGCGTTGCGCTTAATGAAAGTAGCGCCAGCGCCGTGGATGACGATTACGGTCTCTTTGATACCACGAAGATTGATAAAAACGCTGCCCGTCAGGCGCTGGCCTACTCTGAGGATTACCTCAAAACCTGGCCGACAGGCGCTTACGCCGACTCCGCGCGCGACATGCAGCGCCGTATTTACTGGTATTTACAGGACTGGGATGCGCTGGCCCCGCGCTATGAACAGGCGCTGAAAGACGCGCCGGATGCCGACGCCCTGCGCGAACTCCTGCTGGAAAACGACAGCAAGCTGCAAAGCAAAGACGCAAACGGCGACACCTGGTTTGTCAGCAGCCCCGATGCGCCGCTCCTCACCTTCACCCAGACGCTGCGCTGGCTACGCGAGCAGGAACGTAAAGGCGAAAAAAATCCGCATGTGACGCGCCAGATGCTTGATGAGTACAAGCCCTTCTACGAAAAAGCGGGCCTGATGCCGCTGTGGAACTACCTGCAAAACGCCTGGCTGTTCTGGCAGCAGGCAGATTATGCCGCCGTCGTCGCCGCCATTACGCCTGCGGACAGCCTGCCGCAAAACGATATTCTCGCCTTTAGCGAGCAGGTGCTTTACGGCGATGCGTTAGGCGCGCAAAAGCAGTGGGCAGCGGCGCGCGACCACTGGCAGCGTCTGCTGAAATCCGCGAAGCCGGGCGCAGAACAGCAACTGCTGCAGATGAAACTGGCCGCCGCGCTGGTCGAAAACAACGAAGCGGCGGCGATTTTCGCGCCTGACAGCCTGGTGACTGGCTTGCGCTACCGCTCGCTGGTGCTGAAAACCAAAGCGCCGCTCGATCTTATCAAAACGCAGGCGCAACACGGCATGAACAACGAGGAGCGCACCATTGCGCTGCACACGTTGCTGATGCGCCATCTGATCGAAGGCCGCTATCAGGATTATCTGCAGGACAAAGCGCTGGCGAAGGATCTCAAGCCGCTCGATGAAAAAACGTTCGGCGATGTGAATATGCAGGTCTTCAACTGGGCGGGCGACGACGTGGCGGAAGGCTACGCCTGCGCGCCGCTCGACGATACCGCGAAGACACTGGTAAACCGCCCGAATGACAGCCATGCGCTCAACTGTCTGGGCGAGTTTTTCCGCCTGACGGGCGCGCGGGTTAACCCGTGGGGCGACACCGGCGGCAACAGCACGCTGGATATCGTCACCCGTAGCGACCATCCGGTGGGGCAGCCGGATCGCCAGCATTATTATCAGCAGGTGATAGCAAGCCCGAAAGCCGAACCGGAAGATAAGAGTTACGCACTCTACCGCGCCGTGATGTGCTATGCGCCGTCAGGTTATAACGACTGCGGCGGTGAAGAGGTCGATAAAGCGACGCGTAAAGCCTGGTTCGGGCAGCTTAAGAAAAACTGGCCGGGAAGCCCATGGGCGCAGCAGCTCAAGTATTACTGGTAAGCCTGCTGCTGGTAGCCTCCAGCGCCTTTGCGCAGGTCACGCGCGCCAGTGACGCCGACTATCGGGCTTTCTGGCTCTGGTCTGGCGTCAGGCCGCCCGCGGCGCTGCGCGACGCGGAGGTTATCTATCTGCATCAGGGCGACGTGGTGACGCGTCGGGGCCAGGCGACGTTCGTGCGTCTCGGCCAGCCCGTCGCCAGGCTGCGCGCGCCCGCGCTCTGGGTCACGGTACGCCTGGAGCGGCTTGATCTCACGGATGAGATGCTCGATACACTTGCCCGTCTGCCCGCGCGCTGGGCGCAGGCCGGGAATCGGGTGACCGGGTTGCAGATTGATTTTGACGCGGCCACGCACCGTATCGACGACTACGGCCGGTTTTTAACGCGGCTACGGGCGCGGCTGGATGCGCGCTTCGCGCTCGGCGTCACGGGTCTGCTCGACTGGGCGCAGACCGGCAGCGTCGCCAGGCTCAATGCCCTGCCCGTGGATGAACTGGTGGTGCAAACCTACCAGGGCCGCCATACGGTACCGGGCTATGCGCGCTATCTGCCTGCCCTGCTGGAGCTGCGCATTCCTTTTAAAATCGGTATCGCGCAGAACGGTGAATGGGATAAAACCGAAGAAAAAACACTCGCGACGTCGCCCTGGTATCGCGGCGCGGTGATTTTTGTACTGAATCCCGCGCGCTGAGCGTTACGCGTCCGTGCGGCGGTGGCAGCAGCCCGAGAGATTATCGATAATCGGGCAATCCGCGCCGTCATCGCCCGGACACGCCGCCGCAAGGTCGAGCAATTGCTGGCGCATCGCGCGCAGGGTCTCAATATGGTTTTCGATCTCCGCCACCTTTTGCAGCGTACGCGCTTTCACGTCCGCGCTGTGCCGCGCCGGATCGTTAAACAGATGCACCAGCTCGCGGCACTCTTCCAGGTTAAACCCCACCAGACGCGCCTGACGCAGCAGCGTCAGTTCGTCGATATGCCGCTGCGAATAGGTGCGGTAGCCGTTATCCCCACGCAGCGGCGGCGTCACCAGCCCTTTTTCTTCATAAAAACGAATCGCTTTGCTGGTCAGCCCCGTTTTTTTCGCCACATCGCTGATATTCATGTTTCCCCCTTGATGGAAGGTTTAAATGACGCCGTGCCGTAACGCTCATGGCTAATCGACCGGGTTACGCGCTTCATCGCTCCGAACGCTGTTCACCCCGGATCCCGGCATTCATTAAAGGATGATAACGTACGACGCCCCATACAGGCTTTCAGAAAGTATCACGCGCTACTTCAATGCGCCCCGATCGCCTTTTTTCCCAGAAACCAGCCAGCTAACGCGCCGAGCAGGGCCAGTAACGGGGTGCCCACCAGAAAGATAAGAAAGTTTTGCGACATTTGATCTTCCCCATACACGGGGCCAACCACTAACCGACACACCACAGGCAAAATCAGCAGCATTAGCGCTGCGCCGCATACTGCCCTGATCACAGCAAAAAGCGATAATTTCAGACATTTCATAACATTTTCCAGAACCAGATTTCGCGCGCGTGTGAAAAGGAACGCCAGAGTCCTTCAATACTCATGCCCCAATGAATTCGAAGATAACTAACTTCATGGCGCTCTGGACACGTTGCCTAAACATTAACGCCAACTGAACACTAATTCTTACGCACACCTTTTCATCCGCGATTTAAATCCTTGACCTTCCCCTTGATGGAAGGTTTACGCTAAATAACAGTAGAACGGATACCATTTTCTGGTCAACCTGAGGCTGACCGCTTACCGAGGAGACAACGTATGTCGAACACCATCGAACTGGCCCTGGACGGGCTTTCCTGCGGGCACTGCGTGAAACGGGTGAAAGAGAGCCTGGAGCAACGCCCGGATGTCGAACAGGCTGAGGTCACCATTGAACATGCCAGTGTCACCACCAGCGCATCAGCGGATGCGCTTATTGAAACGGTGAAACAGGCCGGCTACGACGCGACGCTCGCACACCCAAAGGCTAACCCGCTGACAGAGTCATCAACCCCGTCGGAAGCACTGACAGCGGCGCAACCTGAGCTTCCGGCAGCACAGCCCGTCGATGAAGATGACAGCCGACAGCTGCTCATCAATGGAATGAGCTGCGCCAGTTGCGTGAGCCGTGTTCAGAACGCCCTTCAGGGCGTCGAGGGCGTCACGCAGGCACGGGTCAATCTGGCGGAGCGTACGGCCCTGGTCATGGGCCACGCCTCCGCCGCTGAATTAATTGCAGCGGTCGAAAAAGCGGGTTACGGCGCAGAGGCTATCGACGATGAAGCCGAGCGCCGCGAGCGCCAGCAGCAAACCGCGCAGGCGGCCATGAAGCGCTTTCGCTGGCAGGCGGCGCTCGCACTCGCGCTCGGCGTCCCGGTCATGCTGTGGGGCATGTTCGGCGACAATATGATGGTCACCGACGCCAACCGTTCGCTCTGGCTGGTCATCGGTCTTATCACGCTGGGCGTGATGATTGTCGCAGGCGGCCACTTCTACCGCAGCGCGTGGAAAAGCCTGATGAACCGCAGCGCGACTATGGATACGCTGGTGGCGCTCGGGACCGGTACGGCGTGGCTCTACTCTATGAGCGTTAACCTCTGGCCGCAGTGGTTCCCGATGGAGGCGCGCCATCTTTATTACGAAGCCAGCGCCATGATTATCGGTCTGATTAATCTCGGCCATATGCTGGAGGCGCGCGCTCGTCAGCGTTCTTCTAAAGCGCTGGAACGCCTGCTGGATCTGACGCCGCCGGTTGCGCGCGTCGTAACGCCGGACGGCGAAAAAAACGTGCCGCTGGCAGACGTTACGCCAGGCATGACGCTGCGCCTTACGACAGGCGATCGCGTGCCGGTGGATGGCGACATCACCGAAGGCGAAGGCTGGTTCGATGAAGCGATGCTCACCGGCGAACCCGTACCGCAGCAAAAAGCAGCGGGCGATACTATTCACGCAGGTACCGTCGTTCAGGATGGCAGCGTGCTGTTCCGTGCCGCCGCGGTCGGCAACCACACCACACTATCGCGCATTATCCGTATGGTGCGCCAGGCCCAGAGCAGCAAGCCGGAAATCGGCAAACTGGCAGACCGCATCTCCGCGGTATTTGTGCCGGTCGTGGTGCTGATTGCGCTCGTTAGTGGGGCCATCTGGTTTTTCGCAGGCCCTGCGCCGCAAATTGTCTATACCCTGGTCATTGTGACCACGGTGCTTATCATCGCCTGCCCGTGTGCGCTCGGCCTTGCCACACCGATGTCGATTATCTCAGGCGTCGGGCGCGCCGCCGAGTTTGGCGTGCTGGTTCGCGATGCTGACGCCCTCCAACGGGCAAGCGGCGTAGACACGCTGGTCTTCGACAAAACCGGCACGCTGACCGAAGGTAAACCGCAGGTGGCGGCGATAGCGACCGTCGGCGTCCTGACCGACGCTGACGCGCTGCGTTTTGCCGCCGCGCTGGAACAAGGATCCAGCCACCCGCTGGCACGCGCGATTGTTGACCGGGCGCAGGGGGCTGTGCTTCCTGCCGTTAGCGGTTTTCGTACGCTGCGCGGTCTGGGCGTCAGCGGCGAGATACAGGGCAAAACGTTGCTGCTGGGCAATGCGGCATTACTGGAAGAAAACGGCATCGCCACCGACGCGCTGCATGAAGAAGCACAACGTCAGGCGGGCCTTGGTGCCACGCCGGTGCTGCTTGCGATAGACGGTACGCTTGCCGCCCTCTTCGCCATTCGCGATCCGCTGCGCGAGGACAGCACGGCAGCGCTGGCGCGTCTGCATCGCGAAGGCTACCGGCTGGTGATGTTGACCGGCGATAACGCCGTCACCGCCAACGCTATCGCCCGCGAGGCGGGGATTGATGAGGTGATTGCAGGCGTGCTGCCAGACGGGAAGGCGCAGGCGATTCAGACGCTCCAGCAGGCAGGCCGCAAAGTAGCAATGATTGGTGATGGCATCAACGACGCCCCGGCGCTGGCGCAGGCCGACGTAGGTATCGCGATGGGCGGTGGCAGCGACGTGGCGATTGAAACAGCGGCGATAACGTTAATGCGTCACAGCCTGACGGGCGTCGCCGATGCGATGGCCATCGCGAAAGCCACGCTTGGCAATATGAAACAGAACCTGCTCGGCGCGTTTATTTATAACGCGCTCGGCATCCCTGTCGCGGCGGGCATCCTCTGGCCCTTTACCGGTACGTTGCTAAACCCGGTCGTCGCCGGCGCCGCGATGGCGCTCTCCTCGATTACGGTGGTGAGCAACGCCAACCGGCTGCTGCGCTTCACCCCGAAAAAATAAGCTCAGGCCCGCTTCGGCGGGCTTTTTTATGCCCATCAACGCCGCGAAAATCGACGCGGGGGGTTGTATAACGCCACGTGTGAAATGTACGAACCGAAAATGACGCCACACCGGATGCGGCCATTAGCGCGCTCGCCGTACTGCCACGGCCGTTTAGCTCCGGTGAATTCAGCGCCGGAACCGCCCGCCCCTCGTTTGCACCCGTCCCGTCGGCGCGTTAGCATGGTTTTTTTATTCAGGGAGTGGTTATGGGCCTGTTACGTCGTCTGCGCACCTGGTTTGAGAGCCTGCGTCCCGGTTATCCGTGGCCGGCAGTGGATATTACGCTGCCCGGCGGGCGCTATCTGCACCTGGTCGGCAGCATCCACATGGGCACGCCAGATATGGCGCCGCTCCCGGCGCGTCTGGTGGAGAAGCTAAAGCGCGCCGATGCGCTGATTGTCGAAGCCGATATTCGCGGCGATGCGTCGCCCTTCGGCGCCCCGCCTCCCTGCCCGCCGCTCGCCGCACGTCTTGACGAAGCGCTATATAGCCAGCTTGAAAAACTGATTGATGATCTGGCATTGCCGCTCTCGCGGCTGGACGAGCTGCCGCTCTGGCAGGTCGCGCTGATTTTGCAGGCTCATCAGGCGCAGCGCCTCGGCCTGCGTCCCGATTTCGGCATCGACTATCAGTTACTGAACGCTGCGCAAACGCATCAGATCGCGGTAAAAGAACTGGAAGGCGCGCAAAGCCAGGTCGCACTGCTGCGCCGCCTGCCCCAGGAGGGTCTGGCGCTGCTGGAAGATACCCTTATCCACTGGCACACCAACGCGCGTCTGTTGCAGATAATGATTGGCTGGTGGATGGCCCGCCCGCCGCAGGCCGATAACGTCGCGTTGCCGAACACGTTTAGCGCCGAACTCGGCGATATGCTGATGCAGCAGCGTAACCGCCAGTGGCATCGTTACTTGCAGACGCTGCCGCCAGGGCGTTATGTGGTCGCGGTCGGCGCACTGCATCTTTACGGCGAAGATAACCTGCCGGCGATGTTCCGCACGCCAGAATAAAAAAAAGGCCAGTATCGCTACTGGCCCGTCAAAGAGGAACTTTCGTTATTATCGTTATGCCGACCGCCAGGCGGCCGGTTGCGGCGATTGTCGCGCAAACCATCCACGCTGCCAATATAATCCAGCAAGCTGATACAATTTTTTCACGGCCCATCGGCGCTATGCTGTGCCGACAGGCCATTCTGAGGGGGAAAAGGGAAAATGACGCCCGCCGTGAATTTACTCGAGAAAAATAAAATACCGTTTACGCTGCACGCCTACGATCACGACCCGAATGAAACCAACTTCGGCGATGAAGTGGTGCGTAAGCTCGGGCTTAATGCAGAGCAGGTGTATAAAACGTTGCTGGTGGCTATCAATGGCGATATGAAACAGCTCGCCGTTGCCGTCACGCCCGTCGCTACACAACTTGATCTGAAAAAAGTTGCGAAGGCGCTGGGCGCGAAGAAAGTGGAGATGGCAGACCCGATGATTGCGCAGCGCACCACCGGGTATCTGGTAGGCGGCATCAGCCCGCTTGGTCAGAAAAAGCGCCTGCCGACGCTAATAGACGCGCCAGCCCGCGACTTCCCGGCCATTTATATTTCTGGCGGCAAGCGCGGGCTGGATATTGAACTCGCAGCGGTGGATTTAGCGAAACTGCTGAGCGCGCAGTTCGCCGATATCGCCCGCCGCGATTAAGTTACTGCCAGTTTACCTCGCCTTTCGGCTCAAAAGCGTTTACATCCAGCGGCGAGCTCTGCTGGATGTACTGTTTCAGCACTTCCGCATCCACAAAACCGGTGTTGACGTAACCGGGTTTTTTATCAATCGGCGGATAACCATCGCCGCCGGTGGCGTTAAAGCTGAGCGTCGCCATACGGTAGGTTTTCGCCGGGTCAACCGGCTCGCCTTTGATTTTCACGTCATTCAGCGTACCGCCGGTTGCGGTGAAGCTGACATTCGCGAACTGCGGATAAGCGCCGGAATCGGGCTTTTTCTGCGCGACCGCGCTCAGGTACTCCAGCACTTCTTTACCCGTCATATCGACATACACCAGCGTGTTGCCGAACGGCTGTACCTTAAGCACATCTTTATACGTAATATCGCCGCCTTCGATGGAGTCGCGAATGCCGCCGCCGCTCATCACCGCGAAGTCTGCGCTGGTACGGGCTATCTGGGCGTTAAGAATCAAATGCCCCATGCTGGTTTGCACAAAACGTACTTTGCTGCGATCGCCCTCCAGACGCCCGTTGACGCTGCCCACTTTCACCATCAGCTGCGCCTGGCCTTTTTTCTGGAACGGCGTCAGCAGTGAGAGCATCTGTGGGTTTTCCGGGATTTGTGGCGTATAGAGCACGCGCTCGGTCTGGCCGTTATCCCAGGTCACTTTCTTCTTAAGGTTGATAGGGATGAGCTGATAGTGCACCAGCTTCATTTCGCCGTTGCGGAACTGGAAATCCGCGCGACCAACATATTTGCCCCATTCATGCGCCTGCACAATCCAGGTGCCGTTCTGCTGATCCGGCGCGCATGGCGTGCCCGGCACGTAATCCACCTGTTTTTTGTTCTCGGACGCCATGCAGACCGGGTCTTGTGAGTGCCCACCCACAATCATGGTTAACGCCCCTGCCGGCAGCGCGCGCGCCAGTTCGACATCGCCCGGTGCATTAGATCCGTGATTGCCGTTGTCGTAATGGCCCATGTGGGTGGCGGCAATAATGACATCCGGTTTTTCGTTCTGTTGAAGCTCCTGAATCACCAGTTTCGCTTCGTCGGCAGGCTTGCGAAATTCAATATCGGTAAAGAATTCCGGGTTGCCGATTTTCGCCGTGTCGTCGGTCGTAAGCCCAATCACGGCGATTTTGATACCCTGCGGTTTGAAAATCGCCCAGGGTTTAAAAAGACGCTCGTTGGTGCTTTTCTGGTAGATATTGGCGGAGAGCAGCGGGAATTTCGCCCACTTCTCCTGCTGGCGCAGCACGCTCAGCGGGTTGTCGAATTCATGGTTGCCGACGGCCATCGCATCATAGCCAATCATGTTCATGCCGCGAAAATCGGGCTCGGCGTCCTGCAGGTCAGATTCTGGTACGCCCGTGTTGATATCGCCGCCGGAGAGCAACAGTACGCTGCCGCCCTGCGCCGTCACTTCACGCCGCACGCTGTCCACCAGCGTTTTTTGCGCCGACAGGCCATATTCGCCATATTCGTTACGCCAGAAATGACCGTGATGATCGTTGGTGTGCAAAATGGTGATGTTATACGTTTTATCCTGCTCCCAGGCGGATGCACCGCCGCTCAGCAGGCTCAGACCCGCCAGTAATGCGACAGCCAACCCTTTTCTGGCAAACCCCATGACAACTCTCCCTATCCTTAACGTGAATGCTGAAATTACAGCGCCTGCCGAACATACTCAACTTTGTTTTCAGATTTGCGACTTTCCTCAAAACCGCGTGATAACAAGAAGCAACGTTTACGCCTTATTCAGAAAGCCGCTGTTTAGCGACTTCGCGGCAAAAAAGCGAAGCCGCTGCGTAAATCCTTATGATTGCTCTCCTCTTGCGGTCATGATTTCTGCAAAAAACCGCCCCTTACCCATCAATGCGAGCTGTTGAGGCGCTGTTTACCTTTTACTTTAAAAAAAGGGGCTATTTTCTTTATATAACTCGTTATCCGCTTGGCTCTTCTACCGCATAAAATCTCGCTTTTCAGCCGATAACATCGATTTATAAACCCGGCTGGCATTTTTTTCGTTTAATGGCCGTTTTCAGAAAGTTTTCACTCACATTCCGCCCCGCGCTGCCGAGATTTGTCATAAACTGTTACGAGTTGCACGCAAACCATCCGGTGTATCACATTCAACGAAAGGAGACGGAATGCATCACGCCACACCGCTTATCACCACACTTGTCGGTGGCCTTGTTCTGGCCTTTATTCTCGGTATGCTCGCCAACCGGCTGCGCATCTCACCTCTTGTGGGCTACCTGCTGGCGGGCGTGATGGCCGGGCCGTTTACGCCCGGTTTTGTCGCGGATACGAAGCTTGCGCCGGAGCTGGCGGAGCTTGGCGTGATCCTGCTGATGTTCGGCGTGGGTTTGCATTTTTCACTCAAAGATCTGATGGCGGTAAAGTCGATAGCTATCCCTGGCGCTATTCTGCAAATCGCCGTCGCGACGCTGCTGGGTGTGGGTTTATCCTCGCTCCTTGACTGGTCGCTGATGACCGGCATCGTGTTCGGTCTGTGTCTTTCCACTGCCAGTACCGTCGTGCTGCTGCGCGCGCTTGAGGAGCGGCAGCTTATCGACAGCCAGCGCGGGCAGATTGCCATCGGCTGGCTTATTGTCGAAGACCTGGTAATGGTGCTGACGCTGGTGCTGCTGCCCGCCATTGCCGGGATGCTGGAGAAAGGCAATATCGGTCTTGCGACGCTGAGCGTGGATATGGGCATTACGCTTGGCAAAGTGGCGGCGTTTATCGCGCTGATGATGCTGGTGGGACGCCGTGTCGTGCCGTGGATCCTGGCGCGCAGCGCAGCGACCGGTTCACGCGAGCTGTTTACGCTTGCGGTGCTGGCGCTGGCACTCGGCATCGCGTTCGGCGCGGTAGAGCTGTTTGATGTTTCCTTCGCGCTGGGCGCGTTTTTCGCAGGGGTCGTGCTGAACGAATCCGAGCTTAGCCACCGCGCCGCACACGACACACTGCCGCTGCGTGACGCGTTTGCCGTGCTGTTTTTCGTCTCGGTCGGGATGCTGTTCGACCCCATGATCCTGGTGCAGCAGCCGCTGGCGGTACTCGGCACGCTGCTGATTATCCTGTTTGGTAAATCACTGGCGGCGTTTGCCCTGGTGAAGCTGTTCGGCCACTCGCGCCGTACGGCGCTGACGATTGCGGTGAGTCTGGCGCAGATTGGCGAATTCGCGTTTATTCTGGCGGGGCTTGGCATGTCACTCGATTTGCTCCCGCAGGACGGGCAGAACCTGGTACTGGCCGGCGCTATCCTTTCCATCATGTTAAATCCGGTGATGTTTACGCTGCTGGAGCGCTTTCTCTCCCACCATGACGAGCTGGAAGAACAGACGCTTGAAGAGGCGATGGAAGAGGAGCAGCAAAACCCGGTGGACATCTGCAACCACGCGCTGCTGGTCGGTTACGGGCGAGTGGGTAGCCTGCTTGGCGAGAAGCTTATCGCCGAAGGCATTCCGCTGGTGGTGGTGGAAACCTCACGCTCCCGCGTTGAGGCGCTACGCGAGCGCGGCATACGCGCAGTGCTTGGCAACGCGGCCAATGAACAGATCATGGCGCTGGCCCATCTGGACTGCGCGCGCTGGCTGCTGCTGACCATTCCGAATGGCTACGAGGCAGGTGAAATCGTCGCCACCGCGCGTGAGAAACGCCCGGATATTGAAATCATCGCCCGCGCCCATTACGACGACGAGGTGGATTACATCACCGAGCGCGGCGCGAATGAGGTGGTGATGGGCGAGCGCGAAATCGCGAGCACTATCCTGCGTATGCTGGATAAACCAGAACAGGCGCAGGAGATTTTAGATCGCAGCTGAGGCGATAAGGTGGGTGGCATTAACGCTTACCCACCTTTTAACCGTTAACTCACCCGCCATCGAAAACAAAAAGGGTGGATGCGCTTACGCTTATCCACCCTACAAACTACGAAAAGCAGAGCCGTCATGGCAGGGCGAGTCGGCACAGCGCCACCCGCCACCACCGCTAAACTCAACGCTCCCAGTACGCCTCTTCCAGGCTATCTTCACGCTCCGGCAGGCCACGCGTCAGGCGCGGTGAATGCTGGTTCAACACCTGATAACTCACGCGGTTCGCGTATTTACATACCTGCGCCAGTGACGAGTACGTTAGCCACGTGTATTTATGCTTGCTCGAATTCGGCACGTTGGTGCGATGGTAATTATTGGCGGTAATGTCGTGCAACAGCGCAGCGAGTGCGCCGTCGCCGGCGCCGTTGGTGTTCATTATCTTCTCCGGCCCGCCCATGTATGGCGCGATATGAGAGAAAATACGCAGCGGCTGTTCGCAATCTTTAAACCGCATGGCGCGGCTGAACTCATACTGGTTGAATTCCGCAATCGCGCCTGGCAGCAGCGGATGCTGCGTTTTGCGTTTGCTTTCATCCTCGGTAAAGCCCGCCATAAACAGACCCACCGGCCCGGCGGTGCAGAGCACCAGATCGACCCAGTCGAGCGCCTTGTCAGACGCCAGCAGCGGGTCGCTCTCGCCCGTCAGCGCTTCGCCCTCTTCTTCGTTCATCGCAAGAATAGACACGTGCTCTTTGAGGAAATCGCGCCACCACTGCGGGTTATCGGCAATCACATATTTGGTGCCGAGCGTCAGCACCACCGGCACGTTATGCTTTTTGGCGTAACGAATGGCGGTCATGGTCGCCTCCGGCATCGGCTCGCCGGGCTTGCAGCGCACCAGATAAGAGGTGAGCACCAGCGCCGACGCGCCTGCGATCACCGCTTCCGGAATGCTTTCCGGGCGAAGCTGGTTCATCTGCCCGGGGCTGATGGCGAAGGTGCGCTCGCCCTGCTCGCTGATGAGCGTAAAGCAGCGGCCAATCGCGCCGTCGACGCCCTGCAGATAGTTCAGGTCGGTACGGCTGGAGGTGTTGCAGAGATAGCGATAGGCATAGCCGCCTATCTGCACGTTATTACACATGACGCCCAGCAGCACCGAGCGGTCATCTGCCAGCACCGAATAGTTGTGCATCGTGTTGCCAATGGTGCCCCCGGCGAACTGATGGGTGATCAGATTTTCGCGCACCAGCTCCTGATACAGTGCTTCGGCGACGTCATCTTCGATAACCAGCGAATGGCCGAGGCTCAGGCCGTAGCGTTTAATAAACGCATCATCCACGCGGGCTTCGATATCCACCAGCGTCTGGTCGATACCCACCACCCAGGAGGTGCTATTTTCGGTTTCAGGTTGAATTTGTTGCAGGAGCGGATCGCGATCGCTGACGGGGAAATAATGTTTGGACTTACGTTTGCCGGGAAATTTCATGGTCTTGCGTGCAGGTGGCTATTGAGGCGATGAATGGTAGCACACTCACCGCCCCGCACGCGATCAGCGGTAACGGTCCACCAGTTGCTTCATCATGGCGATATGCGCCGGCTCGTCATTAAGCGCCGGAATATACTCATACTTTTCGCCACCCGCCTCGATGAAAATTTCACGGTTCTGTTCGGCTATCTCTTCCAGTGTCTCCAGACAATCTGACGAAAAGCCCGGACACATCACCTGAATATGCTTCACGCCTTTCTCACCGAGCATTTTCATGGTTTCGTCGGTGTACGGCGTCAGCCACGGCTCGCGGCCAAAGCGCGACTGGAAGGTCATCATCACTTTTTCTGGCGCGATGCCGAGCGCGGAGACCAGCTCACGCGTGGTGTCGCGACAGCGCTGCGGGTAGTCGTCGCCTTCATCGGCGTAACGCTGCGGAATACCGTGATACGAGAGCAGCAGGAGATCCGGTTCGCCATGTTTCTCAAACGAGCGGTGCACCGTTTCCGCGAGCGCGCTGATGTACGCCGGTTCACAGGCGTAATCACGAATAAGCGTCATCGACGGCAGCTTACGGTAGCGGGCGGTAATGCGTGACAGCTCGTCCCAGACCGCCGCGACGGTGGAACAGGAGTATTGCGGATAAAGGGCAAGCACAATGATATGGTCGACGTTCTGGTCGAGCAGCTTTTGCACTGCACTGTCAAGCGACGGCTGGCCATAGCTCATGCCAAGCGCCACCGGCACATCGCCGAGCGCCGCGCTCAGGGCCTTTTCCTGACGGCGGCTGTACACCATCAGCGGCGAGCCCTCTTCCATCCAGATGGACTGGTAGAGCTTCGCCACGCGCGGCGATCGCAGCGGCAGGATAACGCCGCGCAGCAGTGGCCACCAGATAACGCGCGGCACGTCGACCACGCGACGGTCGCTTAAAAACTGTTTTAAATAGCGTTTTACGGCGGAAGAGGTTGGCGCCTGTGGGGTGCCGAGATTAACTAACAAAACGCCGCTTTTTACTGACTGCATCACGGTTCCTCATCGAGTTTCGGCGCGGACGGCGCGCCTGAAACACTCAGCCGCACCGCTGCGAATGAAAATCATTGTAACGTAAAAGTTATTCACCGGAACCGATAACAGCAAAAGGCGCTAGCGCCGGTTTTCCGCAAGGCGCCAGAGCGCCGCCACGTTACGCGCCGTGACGCGCAGGTTATGGCTGGCGTCCGCCAACGCCTCTTCCAGTGTGACCACGCGATCAATCACGGAAAACGCGGCGTCTATTCCGTGCTGATGGACCACCTGATAATCACGCGTCAGGCTGCCCGCAATCGCCACCACCGGGCGCTGGAATTGCTTCGCGACTCGTGCCACGCCGATCGGCGTTTTGCCATGAATACTCTGGCTGTCGAGCCGACCTTCGCCGGTTATCACCAGATCGGCGTCGTGAACCACCTGCGCCAGCCCGAGCGACTCAATCACAATATCAATGCCCGGACGCAACTGCGCATTCAGCATGCCGAGTAGCGCCGCGCCCATGCCGCCCGCCGCGCCCGCGCCCGGCGCGCGGATAATGGTTTTGCCGGTCGCGGCTTCGAGCGTTTCGCCAAAGCGTCGCAGCGCCGCATCCAGCATCGGCACCATTTCTGGCGTCGCACCTTTCTGCGGCCCAAACACCGCCGATGCACCGTGCTCACCGCACAGCGGATTATCGACATCACAGGCGACGGTAAACGTAATATTCGCAAGGCGCGGGTCGAGGCCTGAGAGATCAAGACGCGCAAGGTTCGCCAGCGCCGCGCCGCCCGGCAGCAGCCCACGGTGCTGATCGTCTAAAAAGCGCGCGCCCAGCGCCTGCATCATGCCTGCGCCTCCGTCGTTAGTGGCGCTGCCGCCGATGCCGATAATAATCGCGCTGGCACCGCTATCCAGCGCCGCGAGGATAAGTTCGCCGGTGCCAAAACTGGTCGTGATGCGCGGGTCGCGATCGGCAGGCGGTACCAGATGCAACCCGGAAGCCGCCGCCATTTCAATCACCGCCGTTTCACCATCGCCAAGCACGCCATAAAACCCTTCAACACGCCTGCCGAGCGGCGAGGTGACCGGCACATGAACAATATGCCCGCCCGTCGCGGCGACCATCGCCTCGACGGTGCCTTCGCCGCCATCCGCCATCGGCAGACACACGTAGTTCGCCTGCGGGTAGATGTCGCGAAAACCCGCTTCGATAGCCTTCGCGACATCCATGGCGCTCAGGCTCTCTTTAAATGAATCCGGTGCGATAACGATTTTTTTCAGGGTTGTCATGGTTTATTCCTTAAGCAGCAAAACCCAGTACGCCAAACATCAGCGCCGATACGGTGGCAATAGTGAAGCCCACCAGCGTTTCATACGGTAAAAGTTTAAGCCTTTCATGAACGGTCATCCCGACGCTGCCGCCGGTCGCGTGGAAGAAACTGCCGTGCGGCAGGTGATCAAGCACTGTCGCCCCCGCGTGGATCATGGCCGCACCTGCAAGCCCGCTCACGCCAAGCTCAAGCAGCGTATGGCTGAACACCGCGGACGCCACGGCGGTACCTGCGGTGGTGGACGCCGTCGCCATTGACATTAACGTGCCGGAGAGCGGCGCTAACAGCCACGCGGGCAGCCCGGTATGGGTCAGCGTGTCGATAAGCACATCTTTAAGCCCGGAGTGAGCAATGATGCCCGCGAGCGCCCCGGTACCAAGCAGCATAATCGCCACCGGTGCCATGCGGCTTAAGCCGGAAATCATGAAACTGTTGCACTGGCGCAGTCGGCCCATCAGCAGCGCGCCCGCAAGACCGCCAGCCGGAAGCGCAATAAGCGGGTCAACAGCGATGCCCGCGACAGGCCGCAGCGACAGTAAAATGATCGCCACCAGCGGCGCGCTGATAGCAGCCGCGAAACCGGGGCGCGGGCCGGTGTCTTTAACCGGCAACTCTTGCGCTGTCACCCGGCTGCCTTTCTGGCTGAGGCGATTTGCGAGAAAACAGGCCATTGCCAGACCAAACAGGCCCGGAATGACGCCTGCCAGCATGACGGACGTCAGCGGCACGTGGAAGTTATCCGCCGCGGCAATAGTATTAGGGTTTGGCGACATCACGTTGCCCGCTTTGCCACCGCCTATCATGGCAAGAAGGATCGCGATGCGCGAAATGCCCGCACGCTGGGCGATGGAAAGCGCAATCGGTGCGACAGTAATCACCGCCACGTCGATAAAAACGCCGACTGCCGTCAGGATAAGCGTCGCGATAGCAAGCGCCATCAGGCTGCGCTTCTCGCCCACTTTACGGACAATCGTTTCGGCGATGGTATGTGCCGCGCCAGATTCAATCAGCACGCCTGCCAGCACACCCGCCGCAAGGATACGCAGCACCGCGTTGGTAATGCCCTGGGCGCCTTCAATCATCAGGCTCACTGTGTGCACCAGATCGGCACCGCCGACCAGGCCGCCTGCCAGCGCGCCTGCCAGCATGCCGTAAGCAGGGGGCACTTTACGCAGAATCAAAATAATCGCGACGACTAACGCCGTCAGCGCGCCGAGCGTGGATACCGTTGTCATTATTGTTTTCTCTGTGAGGTAAGGGTCAGGACAACATAACGTCGCGAAGGGAGGAATGCCTGAGTGAAACCCACAAACAAACGCGCAGGGGGACGCGCTTTCTTTGTGGGTTTCTACAAATTATGCCTGTGTCAGCATGCCGACGTAGAGCTGAAGACAGTCTGATAACTGATTGATTTTAAGGCCAGTAATGGCCTCGACACGCTGCAGCCGGTAGCGCAGCGTATTGACGTGAATATGTAACGCGCAGGCCGTCTGCGTCTGCTCACAATTTCGGGAAAAATAGTGGCGCAAGGTGTGGCGCAGTACGCCTTTTTCATCGTGTTCCGCAAGCTTACGCCAGGGGGCACCAAGCTCTTCGGCGCGCCAGTCGTCGCCGAGATCGCACAAGATTGCCGCCAGCGGATTTTCATCATAGACCAGCGTCTTATGGCGAAGCTTAAGGCGCCGCGCCATCGATTGTGTGGCGCGCGCGGCGCGCAGCGAATGAGAGGGCCCCGCGTCGCCTGCGTAAAACCCGCCAATAATCAGTCGCACGTTAAACCGGCCCTGCCAGAGCGCATGCAGCCGTTGCGCCAGGCGCCGATCCTGATGCTGGTTCCACTGGCCGTTTTCCACGCTCGCCGGGCACAGCATGACCATTTCGCTAAAACCGGTCATCGCGAAAAGCGCCTCACGCGCCTCACGCTCAAGCTCCGCCAGCAGTTCACGCATCTGCTGCGGGTTGCCATCCCGTAGTTCGATAATCCAGGCGATACGCGGTACCTCCAGCGCGACGCCAAGCCAGGCGGCCATCGATTCGCGCGCGTCAGGATCGCCGCCGCCCGACAACAGCTGTAGCGTAAGCTCTTCGCGATAGCGCTTCTCCCACTGGTTTTGCTCAAGCAGCGCCGCCTGCTCGACCATCAGCTCGGCGGCCATTTTCACCAGTTCGCCGCTGGCGCGCACCTGCGACGGTTCACCAGAAATACCGATAACGCCAATCTGACGCTGGCGAAAACAGAACGGCAGATTGATGCCGGGCCGCACCCCCTTCAGATGGCGCGCGGTGGCGGCATCTATTTCCACCACACGACTTTCAGCAAGCGCCAGCAGCGCCCCTTCGTGGCGCTCCATCAGTCGTGCAGGATCGCCTGAGGCGATGATGACGCCATGGCTGTCCATCACGTTGACCGGATAATCGATGATGCTCATGGCGCGCCGGACAATCAGCCGGGCGGTGGCCTCATCCAGCAGCGGCGTCTCTCTGAACATGCGGTATTCCTGTGTGTTGACCCGCAGACGTTATACGCCGTCAGGCAAGAAATTTTAAGGTGGGAGCGGAAAAAGCGCGCAGGTTACGGAAGGCAGAAAGCAAAACGCCGGGCTGAGCCCGGCGTCTGTCGCACGAAATGGCTTAGCCGAGGATTTTTTCCAGCTCAGCGCGCACGTCGCTAACGGCTTTGGTGCCGTCGACTTTCGCGTAACGGGTGTTGCCCGCTTCCGCTTCTTTGCGGTAGTAGCCGATCAGCGGCTCGGTCATCTCATGGTATTCCACCAGACGCTTGCGCACGGTTTCTTCCTGATCGTCTTTACGGGTGGTCAGCGCTTCGCCAGTCACGTCGTCCTGGCCTTCTACTTTCGGCGGATTAAATTTGATGTGGTAAACGCGGCCAGAGGCAGCGTGTACGCGGCGGCCAACGATACGATCGACAATCAGTTCATCCGGTACGTCGAATTCCAGCACGTAGTCAACGTTAATACCTGCTTCCTTCATGGCGTCAGCCTGAGGAATGGTGCGCGGGAAACCGTCCAGCAGGAAGCCGTTGCGGCAATCTTCCTGGGCGATACGCTCTTTTACCAGCGCAATCACCAGCTCGTCGGTAACCAGCTTGCCGGCGTCCATGATGTCTTTAGCCTGTTTACCCAGCTCAGAGCCGGATTTCACTGCGGCGCGAAGCATATCACCGGTGGAGATTTGCGGAATGCCGTATTTCTCCATGATGAATTGTGCCTGAGTCCCCTTACCTGCGCCCGGAGCGCCGAGCAGAATAATACGCATTGCGTAATTCTCCATACGTTTGCATTTTCACTACGTGATTGAAGCGAAAACCATACCATTAAAGGCACTATCCCGACAACAAACGTGGCGGATGGTGAATGGTTTCACCGGCGCGTCAGGCGCAGAAAAAAGGGCGACAGAGTGAAAAAACCGAGAGGTTGAGATGCCCGCCAGGTTAGCTGGCGATGACCATCGATAGCGGGGAAAACGTTGAAAAAATGAAAATGGCGGGTGCGCTACGCTTACCCGCCCTACAAGGGATAATCGCGTCTCTAAGGTGGGTAAGCGACGCGCCACCCACCCCGAGGCTAGATCACGACACCAGCAGCTGGTTCATACGGCGGATAAACTGGTTCGGATCTTCCAGCGTACCGCGCTCGGCAAACAGCGCCTGGTCGAGCAGCAGCTCCACCCACTCTTTGAACTGCGCCTCATCCTGCGTATCGGCGGTGCGTTTCACCAGCTGATGATCCGGATTGAGTTCAAAGATATATTTCACTTCCGGCACGGCCTGGCCCGCAGCGGCAAAGAGTTTCGCCATCTGGGTGCTCATTTCGTCGTTGTCAGTGGTGACAATCGCCGGCGTGTCGGTCAGACGATGAGTGAAGCGCACCTCTTTCACACGGTCGCCCAGGAGCGTTTTCACGCGCTCAACGAACGGCTCCAGCGCTTTTTCCGCTTCTTTCGCGCTTTCATCCACCTCGTCCGCCAGTTTCTCCAGCGACTCGTCGGCTTTCGCCACCGACTGGAACGCTTTGCCGTCGAACTCGGTCAGGTAGCTCATCATCCACTCATCAATGCGATCGGAAAGCAGCAGTACTTCGATGCCTTTCTTACGCAGCAGTTCCAGATGCGGGCTGCTTTTCGCGGCCGCGTAGCTGTCAGCCGTGATGTAGTAAATTTTCTCCTGCCCTTCTTTCATGCGGGAGACGTAGTCTTCCAGCGATACGGTCTGCTCGGAGGAATCGGTATGCGTAGAGGCAAAACGCAGCAGTTTGGCGATAGCCTCCTGATTGCCATTGTCCTCCGCCGGGCCTTCTTTCAGCACCAGGCCGAACTGTTTCCAGAACGTCTGGTATTTCTCAGCATCGTCTTTCGCCAGTTTATCGAGCATCTGCAGTACGCGTTTCGTCAGCGCGCTGCGCAGGTTACGGGTAATGGTGCTGTCCTGGAGGATTTCACGCGAGACGTTAAGCGGCAGATCGTTGGAATCAATCAGACCACGCACGAAGCGCAGATAGTTCGGCATGAACTGCTCGGCGTCATCCATGATAAACACGCGCTGCACGTAAAGTTTCAGACCGTGTTTATGATCGCGATTCCACATATCCCATGGGGCCTGAGCCGGGATATAAAGCAGGCTGGTGTACTCCTGCTTGCCTTCGACACGGTTATGGCTCCAGGTCAGCGGGTCGGTGAAATCATGGGCGATGTGTTTATAAAATTCCTTGTACTCATCGTCTTTGATTTCGCCTTTGCTGCGGGTCCACAGTGCCTGCGCTTTGTTGATTTTTTCCCAGGAGACGATCGTTTCACCGTCTTTCTCTTCACGGGTTTCAATCTCAACCGGCAGCGCGATATGGTCAGAGTATTTGCTGATGATGGAGCGCACGCGCCAGTCATTTAAGAATTCATCTTCGCCTTCACGCAGGTGCAGCGTGATTTCGGTACCGCGATCCGTTTTGGTGATATCGGCAACGGTGTATTCCCCTTCGCCTTCCGATTCCCAGAACACGGCTTCGTCGGCGCTCACGCCAGCCGCGCGGGTGCGCACGGTCACTTTGTCCGCCACGATGAAGGCGGAGTAGAAGCCGACGCCGAACTGGCCGATAAGCTGGCTGTCTTTCGCCTGGTCAGAGCCCATCGATTCGAGGAAGGCTTTGGTGCCCGATTTCGCGATGGTCCCGAGATGGTCAATCACCTCATCACGCGTCATACCGATGCCGTTATCGGCAATGGTCAGCGTACGTTTGTCTTTATCAAACGAGACGCGCACACGCAGATCGCCGTCGCCTTCATAGAGATCGGGGCTGGAAAGCGCGCGAAAGCGCAGTTTGTCCGCCGCATCCGAGGCGTTGGAGATAAGCTCACGCAGGAAAATCTCTTTATTTGAATAGAGAGAATGGATCATCAAGTGCAGAAGCTGTTTCACTTCTGACTGAAAACCACGGGTCTCTTGTCCTTTCATAATGGTGATACCTCAACAAAACAGGCCACAGTGAACAAAAACGGTTGAGGCAGAGATGGGGATAGCGGGGAAACTTTTCAAGCGGCGGAAAAAACGGCATGTGTTAACTGGTTAAAAGCCGCGCAATGCGGCTTTCGGCAAAACCGAGGTATCTGGCGCTTAAAACGTCATCTTATGACGCCCGGCGAGCGAGTGCGACAGCGTCGTGCCATCGACCATTTCCAGCTCGCCGCCGACCGGCACGCCATGCGCGATGCGGCTGGCGTCAACACCATACTGGGCGCAAAGCTCAGCGATATAATTGGCGGTCGCCTCTCCTTCCACCGTCGGGTTGGTGGCGAGGATTATCTCTTTTAACGGTTCGGCTTCAAGACGCTGCTCCAGCCTGTCCAGGCCGATATCGTCCGGGCCAATGCCGTCAAGCGGCGAAAGATGCCCCATCAGCACAAAATAACGGCCCGAGAACTGGCCGGTCTGCTCAATAGCATGAATATCGGCCGGGCTTTCTACCACGCAAATCTGTCCATTTTCCTGACGGCGCGGATTGGTGCAGATATTACATTTTTCCTGCTCAGTGAAGGTGCGGCAGTCGGCGCAATGGCCAATTTCCGACATCGCGCGCGTCAGCGCCTGAGCCAGACGCATACCGCCGCTGCGATCGCGTTGCAGCAGCGTAAATGCCATACGCTGCGCGGATTTCGGGCCGACGCCCGGCAGGCAGCGCAGTGCTTCCATCAGTTGAGTCAGCAGAGGACTGGTCTGCATGAATGAAATTCCTTAACGACGAACAAAGCGTATAGATTACCATCTGCGCCTTTATGCACGCACCCTAAACCTCTTTGTTAAAAGATAGTTCAGAGGAGATGGCTTGCGAAGAAACGAGAGCGAGGAGAACAGCGCGGAAAAGCGGGACGACAGGTGAAACCTGCCGTCCGGAGAACATCAGAAAGGCATCTTAAAGCCCGGCGGCAGTTGCATGCCGGAGGACACGGAAGCCATTTTCTCTTTCTGGGTCTCTTCGATGCGGCGAGCGGCGTCGTTAAACGCGGCGGCGACCAGATCTTCCAGCATTTCTTTGTCGTCTTCGAGCAGGCTCGGATCGATCTCCACGCGACGGCAGTTATGTGCGCCGTTGATGGTGACTTTAACGAGGCCCGCGCCAGATTCGCCCGTCACTTCCAGCTGAGCGATTTCTTCCTGCATCTTCTGCATTTTTTCTTGCATCTGCTGGGCCTGTTTCATCAGGTTGCCCAGACCGCCTTTACCACCAAACATAAGCTTCTCTCTTTGCTTCAGGTCGCTATCGGCAGGGCCGACAGCGAGGCCAGGGGTTACAACAGGCAGCGACACTGCCTGTCAAAGGGGGCGAATACTCTCTTCATCCAGATCCGCGTCGAAGAAACGACGCAACGTCTGGATATTGGCATCCGCGATAATCGATTCTCTCGCCTGTGCGAGTTTCTCTTCGTAGATCGCCTGCCGCCATTCCAGCGGCGTCCGGTGCGCAAGATTATCATCTTCAATGATAGTCAGTTCAACCGGCGCGCCGTACAAAACGCCCAGCGCGTCGGCGAGCGTTTTCTGCGCCGACGCCGAATTCAAATGGCGCTGCGACGGGCGCAGGTGCAGACAAATTTTATGCCCGTCCTGCTCTTTCCAGGCGTTCAGCGCAACCTGCTCGACAAGCTTTGGCACCTGAAGGCGGTGAACATCGGTGGCCCATGCGTCGCGCGTAAGCGATTCTTCGGCAAGTTTTGCGGAAAGCTCTGGCGTTTTTTCATGCTCCAGCGCTTTCTTTAATGCCCGCGGTGTGGCGACGGGCGCTTGTTGTGCCTCGGGCACAATATTTTTCGCCTTCCAGCGATACGCTTCTTTTTTAGCCGGGGCGTCGTCTTTCGCGACGGCAGGCCGGGACTGCACACGCTCGGTCACGGAAGCCAGCCGCTCCAGCGCGCTGTTATTCACCGGCCGCGCGGAGGCTGGCGCTGCCGGTTCATTCTTTTTTGTTTTGGCCGCTCCCTGAGCGCGTTGCAGCTGACTGCGCGCCTGTAGAAGCTGGCTTGTGGTGTCGGGTAGCGGTGTCTGCGCCTCGGGTTGCGGTGGCGGTGGCGACGGCGGCTGATACTGAGGTTGCGCCTGCGGTTGCGCCTGCGGTTGCGCCGCCTGTGCTACCGGCTGCGCAGCCTGCGCACTAACGACCGGCAGCACTGCAGCGGGCTGCGCGTCGCGTGTGGGTTCCGGCAACGGCGCGCGCGGGTGGAATGCCAGCGCGCGAAGCATCGTCATCTCAACACCCATCCGCCGCTCCGGCGCCCAGGGCAGCTCTTTACGTCCGATAAGCAGCGTCTGGTAATAGAGCTGCACATCGCCCGGCGGCACCGCGCGCGCCAGTTCACGCAGGCGAGGCTCCAGCAGGGCCATATCGGCGCCAAGCGCAGAAGGCGACAGCTGAACCATCGCCACGCGATGCAGCAAGCCGAGCATTTCGACCAGCAGCGCCTCCCACTCGACGCCGCGGGCGGCGGCATCGTTAATCTGCTGCATCACGCGCTCGCCGTCGGCGGCGACCAACGCTTCAATCAGGCTCAGCGCCTGATCGTCATCCAGCGTGCCGAGCATCGCGCCCACCGCCTGGGTGGTCACTTGTCCGTCGCCGCTGGCGATAGCCTGATCGGTCAGGCTCAGCGCGTCGCGCAGACTGCCATCAGCTGCACGGGCCAGCAGTTGCAGCGCACGCGGCTCGTGGTTGATCCCCTCCTGCGTCAGGATATGTTCAAGCTGCTGGCGGATTTGGTCAAGATCCAGCGCCCGCAGATGAAATTGCAGACAGCGAGAAAGGATAGTGACCGGCAGCTTTTGCGGATCGGTAGTGGCAAGCAAGAATTTCACATGCGCCGGCGGCTCTTCCAGCGTTTTTAACAATGCGTTAAAGCTATGGCGCGACAGCATGTGCACTTCATCGATGAGGTAGACTTTAAAGCGGCCACGCGCGGGCGCGTACTGGACGTTATCCAGCAGATCGCGGGTATCTTCCACTTTGGTACGTGAGGCGGCATCGATTTCAATCAGATCGACAAAACGGCCCTGCTCGATTTCACGGCAGTTGTCGCACACACCGCACGGGGTGGCGGTGATGCCGGTTTCACAGTTCAGCCCCTTCGCCAGAAGACGGGCGATAGAAGTCTTGCCGACGCCGCGCGTACCGGAAAACAGGTAGGCGTGGTGAATTCGGCCCAGCGATAAACCGTTCGCCAGGGCGGTGAGCACATGCTCCTGGCCGACGACGTCAGCAAAGGTTTGTGGGCGCCATTTTCGGGCTAAGACCTGATAACTCATGGGCAGGCTCTGAAACGCTTGAGTGGTGGATTCTGAAGGGGTCATGCTAACACAGCCCCACCCGATGGGCGAGGCTGCCGGGAAGAAGATCAGTGGCCCGGGAACGGCACGAGGCTGTAGCAGGTGATGCCCTGCTTGTTGAGGCGCTCTTCGCCGCCGATATCAAACAGATTAATGATAAACGCCGCGTCGGTGACGTCGCCGCCCAGACGGCGAATAAGCTTCACGGTCGCTTCAATCGTGCCGCCGGTCGCCAGCAGATCGTCAACGACCAGCACTTTATCGCCAGGTTTAATCGCATCGACATGGATTTCTAACTGATCGGTGCCGTATTCCAGCTCGTAGCTCTCTGCGATTGTTTCACGCGGCAACTTACGCGGTTTGCGCACCGGGACAAAACCCACGCCCAGCGCCAGCGCGACCGGCGCGCCGAACAGGAAACCGCGCGCTTCGGTACCGACGACTTTAGTGATGCCGGCGTTTTTATAGCGCTCCACTAACAGTTCGATGCTCAGGGCATAGGCTTTGGGGTCTTCCAGCAGGCTGGTGACGTCACGAAAGAGAATGCCCGGCTTCGGGTAATCCTGAATGCTTTTAATGCTGTTTTTAAGAAATTCAAGCTGCTGCGCAGTTGCGGTCATGGATGTATGCCTGATAAAAACGGTATTACTCACAGGTTGCCGGAGACGGTTAAACGGGAAAGTTGTTTACCCTTTAACCAACGGCGCCTGTACTCGAAAACGCTCGAATTTACTGGCTGCGCGCGACAAAAGCAACCACTGCGGGTGCGCTTTACAGGTTTTGTTGTTTTTCATCAACGACCGGGATGCGCCACATGAAAATCAGCAACCCGCAAAGGATAACCAGCAGCAGTATTCGCACCCAAAAAATCTTCACCATCCACAGAGAGATAGCAAACGTCGCAAGGATAACAAGAATAGCGCGCGGCTTCGCACCAGGCGGCATGGCCCGATGCTCCTGCCAGTGGCGCAGATAACTGCCAAACCATGACCGGTACAGCAGCCAGTGATGAAAACGCGGCGACGATCGCGCAAAGCACCAGGCGGCCAGCAACAGAAACGGCGTCGTCGGCAGAAGCGGCAGCACCACGCCCAGCGTCGCCAGCACTACCGCCAGCCACCCCAGGATGAGTAATATAGTCCTTTGCATAATCATACTCGCGAAACCAGGTGAGTTACTGTAGCACAGCCCACGTGGCGTAACGCCCGGAGTAAAATGAGAACCCCCCTATTATTGCAATCGCTTAAGGCCCGTGTCGAAAGCCTTCACCAGCAGCTCGGCCCGCTGGCTGGGCAGCGTCACTTTTCGCCGCGCTTCGACCGCCAGCTGTTTTCACACGGCGGCGCGCGGCTTGGTGATTATCTGACGGAAGCAAGCGAAAGCCTTGCCCATCTGGAGGCCGCGGTGGCGCAAGGCGATGCGGCGCGCGTCGCGTGGCTTGCGGAGCGGCTCGTGCTTCAAATCGAGGCGCTGCAGCGCGAAGCCGCAACCGCCGACCTGCGCCGTCATGAAAACGCGCATCGGCCTGGCGGGCGGCTGCACGCACGTCTTGCGCAGTATCAGGAGTACGAGCGCCGTCTGCTCGCCATGAAAACCGAGCGCGAGCAGCGACGTGCCACCCATGCCGACCCGCAGCTTCAGCGTGAAATTGAAGCCCTCGGCGAGCGTCTCGCACGCTGTCGTACCGCCATTACCCGTACGGAGCGGGCGCTTGAGCGTATTACACGCTAAACCTGTATCACTGAGAGGAGAGAGACGATGTCGCTTGAACAAGCCCCTGATGAAGTAAAGCTCGCCGTGGATTTAATTATGCTGCTGGAAAATCATGATATCGCGCCGCAGACGGTGCTGGCGGCGCTGGAGATTGTACGTGATGACTATCTGCGCAAGCTGCGCGAACAGGAAAAGTAAGCGCCCTCCTCCTTTTTTCAGGGAGAAGGGCGCGTTGCACGTCAGGCTTTAACCGCGCTCGCCTCGCCGTCGTCATGACGCAGATCGCGTTTGACCTCGGTGTGGCTCTCGCCGTTGTTGTTATGCAGATGCACTTCAAGCTGGTTGAACGCAATGTTGATGTCGTTTTCACGGCATAGCCTGTCAATCGTGCGGTTCAGCTCATCCACGGTGTAGCTGCGATCGCGCAGTTCACGCACGTAAAGGCGCAGTTCATGATCCAGCGAGCTTGCGCCAAAGGTGGTAAAGAACACCGCTGGCTCCGGATCGTGCATTACTTTCGGGTGATCCATCGCCGCTTTCAGCAGGATCTCACGCACTTTATCCAGATCCGATCCATACGCCACACCAACGCGGATCACCACGCGAGTGATGGTATCGGTCAGTGACCAGTTGATAAGCCGCTCCGTCACAAACGCCTTGTTCGGGATGATTACCTCTTTGCGGTCGAAATCGGTAATGGTCGTCGCGCGGATGCGGATTTTACTGACCGTGCCGGAAAATGTCCCGATCGTGACCGTATCACCGATACGCACCGGACGCTCAAACAGAATAATCAGGCCGGAGACGAAGTTACCGAAAATCTCCTGCAGGCCGAAACCGAGACCGACCGATAACGCCGCCGCCAGCCATTGCAGTTTATCCCACGACACGCCGAGCGAGCCGAATACCGTCATGGCGCCCGCCGCGATAATCACGTAATTGAGGATAGTCGTAATGGCATACGACGCGCCCTGACGCATCTTCAGGCGCGAAAGCACCAGCACTTCCAGCAAGCCCGGTAAGTTGCGGATAAGCGCCCAGGCGACCATAAACGCCACGCCCGCAAACAAAATGCTGCCGAGAGTGACGTTTTTTGTCACTGCCGCGCCCGCTTCGGTGCCGTTGTAATGCCACAGCACAATGCTGTCGAGATACGCGAAGACGGTGATCAAATCTGACCAAATCGCCCAGAACACCACGCCGAACAGCGCGAACATCACCAGCATGGTAATACGCAACGTCTGCTGGTTAACCTGATCGAGCGCGAGCGAAGTCTCTTCCACCGGCTCTGCGCCTTCCGCGCCTTCTTTCACCATATTCTGACGACGCGCCACAGCGCGGCGATACGCGATACGGCGCGCCGCGACGCTTAACCCACGCAGCACCGTCTGATAGAGCAGGTTCCAGATGATCACCAGGTAGACGGTATCAATCCAGCGCCCGGCGAGGCGCAGTGTGGTGTAGAAATAGCCCGTCGCGGTCAGTACCAGCAGCGCGATGGGCACAAAAGAGAGTACCGTTACCGTAACCAGTCGCATGGTGTGCGACTCTTTATCACGCCAGCTGTCACGGCCCATCGGCCAGACCAGCGCGGTAATGAGCAGCAGGTTCAGGAAAATCATGCTCTGGCCGAGCACGTCATCCATCAGGTGCAGCGGCGACAGCTCCGCCAGCACCGACCAGAACAGCAGCGGCAACAGCGCCAGGCTCACCCGCACAATCTGGCGTCGCCAGTGGCTGGTCAGCGTGGCAGGCATATTAAAATGGCTCACCGCCATGCCGTCTTTTTCCAGCACGCGCCAGCACAGCCCAAACACCAGCCAGAACATGGCCAGCTCTTTGCTGAATGCCCAGAGCAGATCGCTGATATTCAGCTGCATGACATAAAGAATCAGCCCCACCGCCAGAATGATCAGACAAACCGGCAGCGCGCGGATGAGGTTTATCAGGATTGCTTTCGGCGTATGCAGCTGGCTGTCGTTACGCAACTGGCCGACTTCGCCTGCCAGTTTATTCAGGTACTGGCGCATCCAGCGAAAACGCCAGCGGATCAGCCCCGCGATCAACAGCAATGGCAGCCCGGCGAGCAGCGCTTTTAACATCGCAGGCCAGGCTTTTTCCCAGTTAAAGGTAATTTTCATGGCCTTCAACTGGCCGTGTAGCGCCTGCGGGAACGCTTTTACCCACTCCCAGTCCATCGGCTTATTGCTGTTTACCCAGAAGATCTGCTGCGTGAGCATCTCCTGCAAATTGGTGCTGACGCTCATTAACTGCTGCTGGTTGATTTGCAGGTTAATCGCCATCATCAGCTGATTGCCGAGCTGTTTGTTGAGCTGATCGAGCAGCTCGCGGCGCATATCGACGACCTGCAACAGCGCGTCGTGCACATCGTCGTTGATGTCGCTCTTGTGGCCTTCTTCCAGTTTGGCGACAAACGCATCGCTCTGGAACAGCGCGTCGCGCTGCTGGTTGACCTCAAACTGCTCAAGACGCAGATCCGCGATGCGGTTCGTCATGTCTTCAAGTTCATCGGCGGAAGGCAGCGTCTGTTGCTGCTGATACAGAATACGAGAAAGCAACAGACTGCCTTTTAGCACAGAGATCTGCTCTTTCAGGTTGCGCTCCGACTGCAATGCGCGGTCGAGCCAGTTTTTCACCCGGATATTCTGCTGAACCAGATTGTTGCCGCTTTGGGTCGAGTCGATAAGCCGCTGGCTGAGCTGATGGTTGATTTCCAGTTCCTGACGCACCAGCGGGTTGGTCTGAATGCTGGAGGCATCCTCCGGCGCAATCGCCTCCTGGGCGGTTTTCTCCGTCAGCGTCAGGCGCTTGTTGTTGACCGCCTCCTGCAATAACTGCAACTGGTGTTCGAGGCGGTTGATATGCGTGTTGGTGTAATCGCGCTGTTTCTGAAGCGCGTCCTGCAGCACCGTGTTGCCTTCAAGGCTTTTACGCTGCTGCTCTATCTGCGCGTTCAGCAACGCCTGCTGCGCCAGCATCAATCCTTGCTGCGAAGGACGCAACGCTTCTTCACCTGGCGCGGTGCCGTTGAGGCGATTACGGATCTGCTGAAGCTGCTGCGAGGCGTTGTACATCGCGTTCTGCACGCGCTCTGGCTGTGTCTGTAGTGACACTAACTGACTGTTAAACGTCGCCAGGTCGTTCTGCGCGGTTTGCAGATCGTCAAGCACTGACGCGACGCGCGATTCGAGCTGGCGCAGCGACAAGCTTTTTAACGTCTGGCGCACCACCTCGTCGCTGTCCTGATTCTGCAACGCGTTGAGGTTGTCGGTCGCCTGGCGCATTTTTTCTGGCGCCTGCAATACCTGCTGGCGCAACTGTGTGGTTTCCTGCTTGATACGCTCAATTTTATCCAGCGTTTCAAGCGTGGCCGTCAGATCTTCCGTGGTCAGTTTATCCTGCGCGGAGTGCATTTTTTGCTTGCCGAGCGCGTCGAGTTGCGACTGGACATCCGCCCGCGAAGGAACATCACTGCTGGAGGACGCCGCCTGCGCCATCAGAGGCGACAGCGTGCCGAGTACCAACAGAACGGCAAAGAGAACAGCGGACGCCAGGCGCCGCGAAAGGGTTGTGTGCTGCATAATCATTTGAATGACGTCATGGCCGGACCGCACGCGGAATGCCTGCGGGGATACTGGAACGGCGCAGAGAATACCACGGCTGGGGCGCCTGGAATAGCGGCCCACCGGGCTTTAAGATAAATTCAGCGTGGGTCTGAAACAGGAGCGGCGTCAGGGCCACGGCGCAGGGTCGGGCAGTATTGATACATCTCCAGCAAAATCGTCACCAGTTCGCGCGCTTCCTTTTTAAGATCAAACGTCTGCGGAGCGAAAAGCCAGTTTTCCACCAGCCCGGAAATGTAGCTGCGCATCAGGATCGCGGCGCGCCGGGTTTGCAGATTTTCCGGCAACATTCCCGACTGAATACACTGCATCAGCGCCTGTTCAATACGGTCATAACTCTGGAAACACAAACTGCGATGCGCCTGCTGGACAACGGCCATTTCCCCAACAAACTCACATTTGTGATAAATTATTTCCATCATCAAGCGACGGCGCTCTTCTGTCACCGTAGCTTCAAGTATATAAACGAGAATCTCCCGTAAAACAGAGAGTGGATCGTCTGGGAATTTTGCCCGATACTCATTTTCAAGATCGCCGATGCCGGCCTCTGATGATTCCCAGATTTCACTAAACAAATCCGACTTGTTCCTGAAATGCCAGTAAATGGCGCCTCGCGTTACGCCCGCCGCCTGGGCAATGTCCGCCAGCGACGTGGCTGACACCCCCTGTTGCGAGAACAAGCGAATCGCCACATCGAGAATGTGTTGACGCGTCTCCAGGGCTTGCTGTTTGGTTTTTCGTGCCATATGTCGGTGAATTTACAGGAGTCAGATTTACATACATTTCTGTATGTATGTACCATAGCATGACGACACTATAAACGCAGCAATGGGTTTGCGGACTTTTGATCCATTGGTCATTTTTTGGAATCGGACACTCGAGGTTTAGATATGAACAAAAACAGAGGGTTCACGCCTCTGGCGGTCGTTCTGATGCTTTCAGGCAGCTTAGCGCTTACAGGATGTGACGGTGAACAGGCTCAGCAACAAGCGCCCCAGGCGCCCGAAGTGGGTGTGGTGACGCTGAAAAGCGAACCTCTGCAAATCACAACTGAACTTCCGGGTCGCACCAGCGCGTATCGTGTGGCGGAAGTTCGTCCCCAGGTAAGCGGCATTATCCTCAAGCGTAATTTCGAGGAAGGCAGCGATATCAAGGCAGGCGTGTCGCTTTATCAAATCGACCCGGCAACCTACCAGGCCTCTTATGAAAGCGCTAAAGGCGATCTCGCCAAAGCACAGGCCAGCGCCAACATCGCTCAGGTGACGCTCAAGCGTTATCAGAAACTGCTCGGCACGCAGTACATCAGCCAGCAGGATTATGACAACGCCCAGGCCGAGGCCCAGCAGGCTAACGCCGCGGTCGTCGCAGCGAAAGCAGCCGTCGAAACCGCGCGTATTAACCTCGCCTATACCAAAGTGACCTCCCCTATCAGCGGCCGCATCGGCAAATCCGCCGTGACGGAAGGCGCGCTGGTGCAGAACGGCCAGACCACGGCACTGGCGACCGTCCAGCAGCTTGATCCTATTTATGTTGACGTCACGCAGTCCAGCAACGATTTCCTGCGGCTCAAACAGGAGCTGGCGAGCGGTCAACTGAAGCAGGAAAACGGCAAAGCGAAAGTGACGCTCTCCACCGCTGATGGCCTGAAATACGATCAGGATGGCACGCTGGAGTTTTCCGATGTGACCGTGGATCAAACCACTGGCTCCATTACGCTGCGCGCGATTTTCCCAAACCCTGACCACACGCTGCTGCCGGGCATGTTTGTCCGCGCACGTCTTGAAGAAGGCGTTAACCCGAACGCGATTCTGGTGCCGCAGCAAGGCGTCACCCGTACTCCGCGCGGCGATGCGACGGTCATGGTGGTCGGTGAAGGCGACAAAGTCGAAGTGCGTCCGGTGCAGGTCGGCCAGGCGATGGGCGACAAATGGGTCGTCACAGACGGTCTGAAAACCGGCGATCGTGTGATTGTCACCGGGTTGCAGAAGGTTCGCCCGGGCGCGCAGGTAAAAGCGCAGGAAGTGACTGAAAACCAGCAGCAACAGCAACAATCCGGCGCCGCTGGTCAGAAGCAGTCACAGCAACCGCAGTCTTGAGTTAACAGGAGCCGTTAAAACATGGCTAAGTTTTTTATCGATCGCCCCATCTTCGCGTGGGTGATCGCCATCATCATCATGCTGGCAGGTGGCTTGTCCATTATGAAACTGCCCGTTGCGCAATATCCTTCAATTGCGCCGCCAGCGGTGACGATTAACGCGAACTACCCGGGCGCGGATGCGAAAACGGTGCAGGATACCGTGACGCAGGTTATCGAACAGAACATGAACGGTATCGATGGCCTGATGTACATGTCCTCCACCAGTGACTCGTCGGGCACCGTGCAGATCACGCTGACGTTCGAATCCGGTACCGACGCGGACATCGCGCAGGTTCAGGTGCAGAACAAGCTGCAACTCGCGATGCCATTGCTGCCGCAGGAAGTGCAACAGCAAGGCGTGAGCGTCGAGAAATCCTCCAGCTCGTTCCTGATGGTGTTAGGTCTTATCAGCACCGATGGCTCGATGACGCAGGAAGATATCGCCGACTACGCGGGCGCGAACATTAAAGATCCGATCAGCCGTACCACAGGTGTGGGCGACGTTCAGCTCTTTGGTTCGCAGTACGCAATGCGTATCTGGCTCGACCCGAATAAGCTGAACAACTTCCAGTTAACGCCGGTTGACGTAATAAGCGCCATTAAAGCGCAGAACGCCCAGGTGGCTGCCGGTCAGCTTGGTGGTACTCCGCCGGTGAAAGGCCAGCAGCTTAACGCCTCTATCATCGCCCAGACCCGTCTGACATCCGCTGAAGAGTTCAGCAAAATTCTGCTGAAAGTGAACCAGGACGGTTCACAGGTGCGTCTGAAAGACGTCGCGAAGGTGGAACTGGGCGGCGAGAACTATGACATTATCGCGCGCTATAACGGCCAGCCGGCCGCAGGCCTTGGTATCAAACTCGCAACGGGCGCGAACGCGCTGGATACCGCGAAAGCGGTGCGCCAGACCATCGATGGCCTGCAGTCGTTCTTCCCGCACGGCCTGAAAGTGGTTTATCCGTACGACACCACACCGTTCGTCAAAATCTCCATTTTCGAAGTGGTGAAAACGCTGGTTGAAGCGATCGTACTGGTGTTCCTGGTGATGTACCTGTTCCTCCAGAACTTCCGCGCGACGCTTATCCCGACCATCGCGGTGCCGGTCGTCCTGCTCGGCACGTTTGCGATACTGGCAGCCTTTGGGTTCTCGATAAACACGCTCACCATGTTCGGGATGGTGCTTGCCATCGGCCTGCTTGTGGATGACGCCATCGTTGTGGTGGAGAACGTCGAGCGTGTGATGGTGGAAGAAGGCCTGCCGCCTAAAGAAGCGACTCGCAAGTCGATGGGGCAGATTCAGGGCGCGCTGGTCGGTATCGCGCTGGTGCTCTCTGCGGTATTTATCCCGATGGCGTTCTTCGGTGGTTCGACCGGCGCTATCTACCGTCAGTTCTCCATTACTATCGTGTCCGCGATGGTACTGTCGGTGATTGTGGCGTTGATCCTGACGCCGGCGCTGTGCGCCACCATGCTTAAACCGGTCGCGAAAGGCGATCACGGCGAAGGCAAAAAAGGCTTCTTCGGCTGGTTTAACCGCATGTTCGACAAGAGCACGCATCATTACACCGATAGCGTAGGCAACATCCTGCGCAGCACCGGTCGTTACCTGCTGCTCTACCTGCTGATTGTTATCGCGATGGCGTTCCTGTTTATCCGTCTGCCAAGCTCCTTCCTGCCGGAAGAGGATCAGGGCGTGTTCCTGACCATGGCGCAGCTGCCAGCCGGTGCGACGCAGGAGCGTACCCAGAAAGTGCTCGATGAGGTGACGAATTACTACCTCACCCAGGAGAAAGACAACGTTAACTCCGTCTTTACCGTTAACGGCTTTGGCTTCTCGGGTCGTGGTCAGAATACCGGTCTGGCGTTCGTTTCGCTGAAAAACTGGGATGAGCGTCCGGGGGCGGAGAATAAAGTCCCTGCCATTACCGGCCGCGCGATGGGACGCTTCTCGCAGATTAAAGATGCGATGGTGTTCGCCTTCAACCTTCCAGCGATTGTGGAACTGGGTACGGCAACCGGCTTCGACTTCGAACTGATTGACCAGGGTAACCTTGGCCACGACGCACTGACGCAGGCGCGTAACCAGCTGCTGGGCGAAGCGGCGCAACATCCGGATCTGCTCTCGCAGGTACGCCCGAACGGCCTGGAAGATACGCCGCAGTTCAAAATCGATATCGATCAGGAAAAAGCGCAGGCGCTTGGCGTCTCGCTCAGCGATATCAATACCACGCTGGCATCGGCATGGGGCGGCAGCTACGTTAACGACTTCATCGACCGTGGTCGTGTGAAGAAAGTGTATGTGATGTCTCAGGCGCAGTACCGTATGCTGCCGAGCGATATCAACAACTGGTATGTGCGTGGCTCCAACGGCCAGATGGTGCCGTTCTCCGCCTTCTCGACCTCCCACTGGGAGTACGGTTCGCCGCGTCTTGAGCGCTATAACGGTCTGCCATCCATGCAGATCCAGGGCCAGGCGGTAGAAGGTAAGAGTACGGGTGAGGCGATGGAGATGATGGAACAGCTCGCCAGCAAACTGCCGACAGGTATTGGCTACGACTGGACCGGCATGTCCTATCAGGAACGTCTGTCCGGTAACCAGGCACCAGCGCTGTATGCCATCTCGCTTATCGTGGTGTTCCTGTGTCTGGCGGCGCTCTATGAGAGCTGGTCGATTCCGTTCTCAGTCATGCTGGTGGTTCCGCTTGGGGTTATCGGCGCGCTGCTGGCGGCATCGCTGCGCGGGCTTAACAATGACGTTTACTTCCAGGTGGGCCTGTTGACCACTATCGGTCTGTCAGCGAAGAACGCCATATTGATTGTGGAATTCGCCAAAGATCTGATGGAGAAAGAAGGCAAGGGCCTGATTGAAGCGACGCTTGAAGCAGTACGTATGCGTCTGCGCCCAATCCTGATGACCTCGCTTGCGTTCATCCTCGGCGTTATGCCGCTGGTCATCAGCTCTGGCGCAGGTTCCGGCGCGCAGAACGCAGTCGGTACCGGCGTGATGGGCGGCATGGTCACCGCGACCGTTCTGGCTATCTTCTTCGTTCCGGTGTTCTTTGTGGTGGTACGCCGCCGCTTCACCCGTAAGAATGAAGATATCGAGCACAACCATCCGGTTGAGCATCATTAATAAAAAAGGCCGCGCAAGCGGCCTTTTTTTACCCCCGCCCTGCCCCACTTCTTTTTAGAATTTCGCATAAAAAACCCTCATCCCGCCGCACCGCTCACCTTTTTTTCATCAGAACTATTTTATTGGGATTAATCTGATGCAGAAAAAGACCTTATTACAGAATATTCTTCAGGCGCGAATAAATGAAAGTTTTAAACTAAGGTAAAATTCAGACAGAAAGGTTAAGTTTTCTTTCTCAATCCGTTAGCGTACCTTGTCTTTATTGCTTCTCGTAAAAACGTCTGTCGTCGATGCGCGATTAAATGTGTAAATGTAATTTTTCGTAATCGTGCCAGGAAAAAATCCCCAGGGTGTTTTATAGTAAAAGTAGATTAAAAATGGAGCGCGACGCCTCCGGATACTCGTTGTGTATCTACCCCTGCGGTGCTGTTGACTAAAAATTTTCGCTAAAAAGGGGATACGTTATGGACGAATACTCACCAAAACGGCATGATATAGCGCAGCTTAAATTTCTTTGCGAAAGCCTGTATCATGATTGCCTCGCCACGCTCGGCGAAAACCAGCATGGCTGGGTTAACGACCCCACATCTGCCGTTAACCTGCAGCTGAACGATCTGATTGAGCATATAGCCAGCTTCGCGCTTAATTATAAAATTAAGCATGAAGAAGATGCTGCTCTCATTGAACAATTGGATGAATATCTGGACGATACCTTTATGCTTTTCAGCAATTACGGGATCAATGCGCAAGATTTGCAAAAATGGCGCAAGTCCGGAAACAGGCTTTTTCGGTGTTTCGACAACGCCAGCAAAGAAAATCCTGTGAGCTTGTCTTTTTAAAAATAGAACAACCACTTAGGTGTATTATGACGACCAAACCATTAACCAAAATTGATTATTTAATGCGACTGAGACGCTGTCAGACAATTGATACGCTCGAGCGCGTTATTGAAAAAAATAAATATGAATTATCTGACAATGAACTGGCGGTATTTTATTCAGCAGCAGATCATCGCCTGGCTGAACTCACGATGAATAAGCTCTACGATAAAATCCCAACGTCTGTGTGGAAATTCATCCGTTAATCTCCCTTTATTTTAAATGTGTTTATCCTCATTGAGGATGTCGGCGCCATGTTAGTGTCGAGCGATTCGCGTTGTGCGTGCCACACCGAATAAGTCCTCCGTTAGCATGGCTCCTCCCCTACGCTTCTGTGCAGTCTCCCCCTCTTAAATGCGGTGAATGGTCAGTCAGTCATTTAATGGCTACTATCAAACCTTCCTGTTTTTTGAGCGATAAGAGCCATGAACGACGAGAAACGTAAAATGATTGCGGGCGAGTTCTACCGCCCGGGCGACCCGGAGCTGCGTGACGATCGTCTGCGCGCACGACATTTGTTGCACGACTACAATCACAGCGCGCCGGATGACAAAGCGCAGCGCCAGACGATTCTGGCGACGCTGCTGGGCCAGGCGGGAAATGCTTATATCGAGCCGACGTTTCGTTGCGATTACGGCTACAACATCTTCCTTGGCGAAAATTTTTACGCCAATTTCGATTGCGTGATCCTGGATGTCTGCCCGGTGCGCATTGGCGATAACTGCATGCTGGCGCCTGGCGTACATATTTATACTGCCACGCACCCGCTGGATCCGACGGAGCGCAACAGCGGGCTGGAATTCGCAAAACCGGTCACTATTGGCAATAATGTCTGGATTGGCGGGCGCGCTATCATTAACCCCGGCGTTACGCTTGGCGATAATGTCGTGGTAGGGTCAGGTTCCGTCGTGACGCATTCGGTAGAAGATAACTGTGTGGTGGTGGGAAATCCGGCGCGCGTTATCCGGCGTCTCTGAATGCCGCTTCGGTTAACTGTTATGGTTTTTTGTTGGCCGTCTGTTACTTTTTTCGCACTAAACGGTTTTTTAAAATGTCCTTTCCCGCGCACGCGCGATACAGATTCTGAAGGTTTTGCATGACTGAAATCCAGCGACTGCTGACGGCCACGATTGACCGACTTAACCAGGAAGAGAAGCGCGACAACCGTCCGCGCTTTAGCATCAGTTTTATTCGTAAGCATCCGGGCTTATTTGTAGGCATGTACCTGGGCTGGCTTGCCACGCTGGCGGTGATGCTCCAGTCCGACACCCTGGCGGACTCAGTCTGGCTGCTGGTGGTGCTGTTCGTGCTTTTAAATGGCTTTTTCTTTTTCGACGTCAACCCGCGCTATCACTACGAGGATATCGACGTACTGGATCTGCGCGTCTGCTATAACGGCGAGTGGTATAACACCCGCGACGTGCCGGAGAGCCTGATCCAGGAAATCCAGACATCACCGCGCGTGAGCGCCAGCCATAAAGCGCAGCTTGAGAAAATGCTGACGCGTAAAAAGACGCTGTCGTTCTACGACATCTATTCGCTGGATAAACAGACTGGCGACGCGAACCCGTCGGTTAACACCGCCCCCGCCTCCCAGGCACAATAAAAAAAACGCCCTCTTACGAGGGCGATGTTCATTTATCGTCTTTTCTTCCTGCCCTGCACCGCTTTAAAGCGCGGGTTCGATTTGCAAATCACATATAACCGGCCTTTGCGTTTGACTATCTGACAGTCAGGATGGCGCGCTTTCGCGCTGCGTAACGAATTCAGCACCTGCATGGTTTACGCCTTCTTATCATTAAAGAAACGACCAAAGCGCTGCTGGAATCGCGCCGCGCTGCCTTCAGTGGTGAGCGTTTTCTGCCGCCCGGTGTAATACGGGTGTGACGCCGATGACACATCAATCGTCACATACGGGAACGTCTCACCGTCGAGCTCAATCTCGCGCTCGGTTTTAATGGTTGAGCCAACTTTAAAATATTCATTGGCGCTGGTGTCGTGGAAAACCACGGTACGGTAATGGGGATGGATAGCTGGTTTCATCATTCGCCCTAATTAATATGTTATAACGTAACAATATCGTAAAGCGACGACGGTGAAATTGCAAGCGGGTGCGTAAAGGACGTTGCAGGAGAAAACAAAAAGCCGGCAGAAAACGCTGCCGGCTTTTGAGGGTGAGACAAGATTACAGACGGAAGCCCGCGACTACACGGTCAAGCTGCTGCGTCTGATCGGTCATCGAGTGAGACGCGGCAGAAACTTCCTGCACCAGCGCCGCGTTCTGCTGCGTTGCGCTGTCGAGCTGGTTAATCGCAAGGTTCACCTGCGAAATGCCCGCGCTCTGCTCACGGCTGGAGGACATGATTTCGCCCATCAGAGTCGTTACGTTGCGCACGCCGTTCAGCAGTTCGTCCATCGTGGCACCCGCTTCATTCACAAGCTTTGTTCCGACATCGATATTGCTGGCGGAGTTTTCGATAAGCTGTTTAATTTCACGCGCCGACTGCGCGGAACGCTGCGCCAGGCTGCGTACTTCAGAGGCAACGACGGCGAAACCGCGTCCCTGCTCGCCCGCACGAGCGGCTTCCACCGCCGCGTTCAGCGCCAGAATATTGGTCTGGAAAGCGATACTGTCGATAACCGCGATAATATCTACTACTTTGCCGGACGAGCTCTGGATTGCGCTCATAGTAGTCACCACTTCACGCACCACTTCGCCGCCCCGCTCTGCCACCTGTGACGCCTGATGCGCCAGTTCGTTCGCATGCGCGGCGTTGTCGGCGTTCTGGCGCACCGTGCTGGTGAGCTGTTCCATGGAGGCTGCCGTCTCCTCAATGGAGCTTGCCTGATCTTCAGTTCGCGCCGAGAGATCCTGGTTGCCGGTCGAAATCTGCTGCGATGCCGATGACAGGGCGCGGGCACTGTCGCTCACCTGGCGCAGCATTTTTTGCAGATAGTCGATAACGCCATTAAAGCTGTCGATAATCGCGTTGAATTCCGGGCTGCTGGTCGGCTCCAGACGCTGCGTCAGGTCGGCCCCGCCAGCAGAAAGTTTGCTGATATTACGGTTCAGGTCGGCAAGTTTGCCCATAAGCGAGCGGATAAACAGCACCAGCACGCCTAACAACAGCAGCATCATTGGGATCTGCACCATACTCAGGCGCGCCAGAATCGTGTTGGTTTGTGCAGTTAAAAGCGCAGTCGGCAGATCGACTGCGATGATCCACGGACTGCCTTTAATGGACTGCAACATGACGGTGTGTGAATCGCCATCGAGCTCATACTCCTGCTCCGTTTTTTCACCCGGACGGAAGCCTGACAGCGCTTTTTGTACCGTCTGCGCCATCGGGTCGTCACCTAAGTCGGTAAGTTTTTTCAGGCTGGCAGTTTTGCCGACCTGATTTGCGTCGCCGACGATTTTGCCGTCCGCTTCAAGGATAAGCACGCGACCAGAAATCGCGTCGTTCATCTGCTTCGCCAGCTGGTTGAAAAAGCCAAGCGTTACATCAATGGTCGCCACTCCCCACGGTTGACCGTCTTTGGTTATCACCATGGCACAGTTGGTACGCGGTTGCGGGCTCGCATCATCCTGATACGCATTCGCCCAGGCGCACTGGCTGGCAGGCGCGTTTAGCCCGGCTTTATACCAGACCTGATCGTAATAATTTGGCGCCGCCTCAGAGTTCCAGTAGGTGTTCACTTCAAGCTGATTGCTGGCGTTGCGGGCAAAGAAGGTGCTGAATTTATTACGCCCCGCCTCACGTTTTTCCGGCAGCGGCCAGATGCCTCCGCCAAAAACGTTCACGTCCTGATATTGATCCACAAGCGCGGGCAGCAGACGGTCGATTTCATCGCTCTGCATACTCGCGACGCTCTGCGTCACGCTGCGCATCTGCGCCTGCACGCGGTTCATCTGCTCGACGATACTGAACGCCACGTTGTCCACTTCATAACGGATGAGGCGCGTTTCGGTACGTTTAATTTCCGGCGTCACGAAAAAATGGATCACCAGCGCCGTAATCAGGCTGAGTGCGGCAAAAAAGAGACAGAGTAAAAAGATAAACCTGGCTTGCGTTGTTTTTAGCATTGTTATTCACCTGGAAAGGGTCAAAGAGGGCTTCTTTGAGGTCAACGGCAGCGCAGCGGCAAACTTGAAGTCAGAATGCATGTTAAAAAATTAACAAAAATTTAACTCATTGACGGATAAAACAAATCCTCTTCTGCTGGAAACATTTTGAAATAATTGCTTTTGCGCCAGGCGAAAATCCTTTTTACCCCGCGACGTTATAAATCAGAAAAGAACGGTATTGGGCGTACGTACTTCTTTCAGGCAGGGTGTTGTTGTGAAATTACTGTAAGGAGAAAGCCATGCGTCTGCGCTGTTGTTGTGCCTGTCTGTTTGCTGATAACCGATTGTTATTTTCTTTTGCTAACGGAGCGCCCCATGAGCACAGCTTTACCCCATACCCTGCCCATTCTGGATCTCGCAAGGCTTAACCAGAACCCGGCCTACCGCGCCGCGTTTCTCGATAATCTGCGTTATGCCGCCCGCGATATTGGTTTTTTCTACATCATCAATCATGGTATCGCCCCCCATCTGCTGGAAGACGTGCAGCATGAAGCGCGCCGTTTTTTTGCGCTGCCGGATGATGAAAAAGCGCAGGTTGCCATGATCCACTCGCCGCATTTTCGCGGCTACAACCGCGCCGCGGCCGAGCTGACGCGCGGCAAACCGGACTGGCGCGAGCAATTTGATATCGGAGCCGAACGCCCGGCGCTGACGCCTGCGGCGAATGCGCCCGTCTGGCGCCGCCTGCAGGGGCCGAACTTGTGGCCTGCCGCCCTGCCGACGCTTAAGCCTGCGCTGCTGCGCTTTCAGCGTGACATGGCGCAGATGGCACTGAGGCTGCTTCGCGCCTTCGCCGAGGCGCTGCATCTGGCTCCCGACGCGTTCGATACCCTCTACGGCGAACAGCCTAACGAACACATTAAACTCATCCGCTACCCCGGTCAGCAGGAGACGCAGAGCAATCAGGGCGTCGGCGCGCATAAGGATTCCGGCTTCTTAAGTTTCCTGTTGCAGGACACGGAAAAAGGTTTGCAGGTAGAGATCGCGCCCGATGTGTGGATAGACGCCGCCCCGCTCCCCGGCAGCTTTGTGGTGAATATCGGCGAACTGCTGGAGCTTGCCACTAACGGCTATCTGCGCGCCACGGTGCATCGCGTCGTCTCCCCGCCCGCCGGTAAAGAACGCCTTTCCATCGCCTTTTTCCTGGGCGCGCGTCTTGATGGCGTGGTGCCGGTTTATCCGCTGCCCTCAGCGCTTGCCGGGGAGGCACATGGCCCTCAGAGCGATCCGCAAAACCCGCTGCTGCGCGACGTGGGCTGGAACTATCTCAAAGGCCGCCTGCGTTCACACCCGGATGTCGCCGAGCGCTACTACCGTGACGTGCTGCGCGGCAGCCACGAACTGATCGCCTGACCTCAACGGACAAGGAAAACCTCATGAACAAAGCCACAATGACGCTGGCAGGGCTGGCGCTGCTTTTCTCAACCATAACTGGCGCACAGGCCGCCGCGGGGCCGCTGCGCATCGCGGCAGACCCAGTGCCGCATGCCGAAATCCTCAATTACATTAAAACGCTCGACCCGCAACTCGATCTGAACGTTGTGGAGCTCACCAGCGGGGTAAACGCCAACGAACTGCTGGCGAACGGTGATGTCGATGCCAATTATTTCCAGCATCTGCCCTATCTGAAAGATCAGGAGAAAGCGCTTGGCAAAACGTTCGCCGTCGCCGCGACCGTTCATGTTGAGCCGCTCGGTATCTACTCGCGCAAATATCACGATCTCAAATCCGTACCGCAGGGCGCCACGGTGGCGGTGCCGAATAATGTGACTAACCTCAGCCGCGCGCTGTTTTTGCTGCAAAATCAGGGGCTCATTACGCTCAAGGCCGGGTTTAACGATCCGGCGAACAGCCTCGCCACGCCGAAGGATATTCAGGAAAACCCGAAGAAGCTGAAGATCCTGGAAATCGAATCGCCGCAGATCCCGCGCTCGCTGGACGATGTGGATCTGGCCGTTATCAACGGCAACTACGCGCTCGAGGCCGGGCTGACGCCGTCGAAAGACGCGCTGGGGCTGGAGCGTGCCGATCATAACCCGTACGCCAACATTCTGGTGACGACGCCGGCGCTCGCAAACGACCCGCGCATTAAGGAACTGGCGAAGGATTTGCAGTCGCCGCAGGTCGCGGAATTTATTCGCCAGCATTACAACGGCTCCGTTATTCCGGTCGCGGGCCCGCAATCATGATAACGCTTGACGGGCTGAGCAAAACTTACGCCGGGGAAGGCCGACCGGCACTGGATGACCTCTCGCTCACCATCCCACAAGGCGCGATTTACGGCATTCTGGGGCGCAGCGGAGCAGGGAAAAGCACGCTTCTGCGCTGCCTTAATCTTCTGGAGCGGCCTGGTACGGGGCGCATCCTGATGAATGGCGTGGACATCACGCGCCTCGATAACCGCGCGCTGCGGGCACATCGCCAGCGCACCGCGATGGTATTCCAGCACTTTAACCTGCTCCATGCGCGCACGGTGGCCGACAACGTGGCGGTGCCGCTGGAGATTGCGGGCGTTCCCCGCGCTGAACGCCATGAGCGGGTGGCAGCGCTGCTTGAACTGGTGGGGCTTGCAGATAAAGCAGACGCGTTTCCCTCACGCCTTTCCGGCGGGCAGAAACAGCGCGTCGGCATTGCGCGGGCGCTGGCTCCGCGCCCCGAGGTGCTGCTGTGCGATGAAGCCACCAGCGCCCTGGACCCGGAGACCACCGCGTCTGTTCTTGCGCTGCTTGCCGACATCAATCGCCAGTTGGGGCTGACGATTGTGCTTATCACGCATGAGCTGGAGGTCGTTAAAGCTATCTGCGATCACGCGGCGCTGCTGGAAGACGGGCAACTGGTGGAGAGCGGCAGACTCGCGGATCTCTTAAGCGCGCCCTGGTCGGTACTGCGCCAGACGCTTTTACGCGATAACGCCGCCTGGCAGGCCTTTTTACGTCGTCACGGCGTGGAGGAGAGAATATGGTGCGAAGTGGCATGAGCCTTGAGGAGCTCTGGCCGCTGCTGATGCAGGGCACGCTGGAGACGCTCTATATGGTGGGGCTTGCGGCACTACTGACGGTGCTGATTGGGTTGCCGGTCGGCGTGGTGCTGTTCATCACCCGGCGCGACGGCGTTCTCCCGCAGCCCCGGCTTAACGCTCTGCTGGGCGGCATTATCAATATTGGCCGTTCGCTGCCGTTTATCGTGTTGCTGATTGCGCTTATTCCGCTCACCCGGCTTATCATCGGCACCACGCTTGGCAGCACCGCCGCCGTGGTGCCCATTACGATAGGCGTGTTTCCTTTCTTTGCGCGCGTCGTTGAAAACGCGCTGGATGATGTGGACCATGGACGCGCCGAGGCGGTCATCGCGATGGGCGGCAACGCCTGGCATGTGATCAGTAAAGCGCTGTTGCCAGAGGCGCTGCCCGCGCTGCTGGCGGGTGTCACGCTGACCGTCGTCATGCTAATCGGTTTTTCTTCCATGGCGGGCGTTATCGGCGGCGGCGGGCTTGGCGATCTCGCCATCCGCTACGGTTACCAGCGTTTTAATAATGAAGTGATGTTTGCCACCGTCTTGATTCTGGTGGCTCTGGTGCAGGGCGTGCAGACGCTCGGCGACCAGGTGGTCAGGCGTCTCGCGCACCGCCGCTGAGTGTTAAGGGTTCGGCGCGGTCTGCGCGACACGCCGAATTTCTCGCTTTTTTGCCACAACCCTAAGCGAAATCAATGCGACCGGCCGTCGCAAAAGCCATTATCCCCCACTACGCTAAATGTACTCCGCACTTTTTTCTTCATGACGGGCAGGCTGCAATCGTGACCATCGCAAGACTGATAAGGATAGTAACAGGTGTGCTGTTACTCAGTGTTTTGCTGCCTGTCATCTTCAGTTTTTGGCTCGCCCGTCATCAGGCCGAAGAGCATTTCATGCTGGAGCTGGATGCTTACACGGAACGCACCCTGATCCGCACCAACGACATCATGCGGCAGGCGAAAGCCGCGCTGACGCAAATCAATCGCTTTCAGGGCGAGCCATGCAGCGAGGCGCACCTGCTGGCCATGCGGCGCACATCGTTTATCTTTCGCCACGTGCAGGAGGTGGTGTATCAGAAGGATATGACGCCGCTCTGTTCGTCGCTGGCCGGGCGCAGTATCTCAAAACCGCTGCCGCCACCCACCTGGATTAACAAATCCCACTACGCCATCTGGTTTAGTAACCAGAACGATCTTGCCATGCCGACGCCGATGATCATGGTGGGCCAGGCGCCGCATCTGGTGCTTATCGATCCCACTTCGTTTATCGATCTTATCCCGTTTAGCGCCTGGCCGATTAATACGGCGATCATCGGCTTACCGCGTAACCGAATCCTTACCAGCAGCAGCCCTTTCGATCTGGAGGTCTGGAAACTGGCGCGCGAGAGCAACGCGGAAAAAATCGAATACAAAGGCAATATTTATTTGATCCACCGCGAACCGGCTTCCGGCATCGCCGTCGTGGCGTGGGCTTCGCAGGCACCGCAGACGGCGGAGATCCGCAAACTCCAGCTCATCTGGCTGCCGGCCGGTATTTTCATCAGCCTCGCGGCCGCATTCTGGCTGCTGCGCCTGTTACGCCGCCTGCAATCGCCGCGCTATCGCCTGCAGGATGGCATCAATAACAATGAACTGGTTATGCACTACCAGCCGATTATTCGTCTGGCGGATGAGAATCCCATGGGCGCAGAAGCGCTGATCCGCTGGCCGCAACCGGATGGGAGTATGCTGACGCCGGATATCTTCATCCCGCTTGCCGAGCAGACCGGGCTGATTGGCCCGCTGACCCGCCAGATTGTGCACAATGTCCTGCATGATTTGGGCGACTGGCTACGCGCGCACCCGCAGCAACACATCTCCATTAACATCTCGGCGTTTGATCTGCATGAACCGCAGTTTGTCGATATGTTCAGCGATGCGCTGGCGCAGCATGGCGTCGCGTCGCACCAGCTGGCGCTGGAAATCACCGAGCGCGGTTTTGCAGACCCTGGCTTAAGCGGGCCGGTTATTGAGCGCCTGCGCGCGGCGGGCCATAAAATTTACATCGACGACTTCGGCACGGGCTATTCGAGCCTGAGTTATCTTGAAGACCTGGATGTTGATATCCTGAAAATCGACAAGTCCTTCGTCGATGCGCTGGAATACAAAACCGTGACGCCACACATCATCGAAATGGCGAAAACGCTGAAGCTTGAAATGGTGGCCGAAGGCGTGGAAAACGAAAGCCAGGCGCAGTGGCTGCGCGAACACGGCGTACAGTACGCACAGGGCTGGCTCTACAGTAAAGCACTGCCTGCCGCGGCATTCATCGACTGGTGTAAACACCACGGCGTCGCCTGAGGTCGTCAGGCCAGCGAATGGCGCATCTCATACTGACGCACCGGTTGAATGCGATAGCCGCTCTGTTCGAAAAGCGGCGCAAGGCGCTGCTCAATGGCGACCGGTGTCATTAGCCCCGGAAACCGCTCATGCAGTAACGATAACAACTGCCGGGCGCGTCCTTCACGCCGGGCTTGCGGCGCAACCCACAGCGCGCGCAGTTGCGGCTGGGCATACACGGTGGCGACAATCGCGTATGCTTGGTCCTCCAGCGAAAACCCACTTCCCGGCAGGGCCTGCGCGGTTTCAGGGGCCATCAGCCATGGCAGGTCATCCGCCTGCGACGCCATTCTTTGCGCTACCTCATGCGGATCGCAGGGCACAAGCGCCTGAGTCTCCACAAACGCCGCCGGGCTGTGCGCCTGAAAGCCAACCAGCGTCCTTTGGCACACAAACCCCACGCGTTCGTACAGCCCCTGCCCCGCATCGTTGCCGACGATCACCTCAAGCGTCATGCTTTTATCGCCGCGCTCGTGCGCCTCATCCAGTAACTGCATCATCAGCGTCTTGCCCACGCCTTTACCGCGCCAGTCCGGGTGAATGGCAAATGCGGCAAGGCGGCTACGCCAGCCGCGCCGGGCGATTAATGCCAGCGCAACGACGTTATCGGCTTCAAGCCAGATGCGGCTTGCGTTCAGGCAGACATTCTCTGCGCCAAAGCGGTGGGCAAAAGCCGCGCCATCAAGCTGGAATGGCACCAGATAGCCGTCAAAACAGCGACACAGCATGGCGGCCAGCGCCTCGCTGCTCCAGTGCCACGCAGGCAGCGCGCGCAGAGTTCCGTGGTTCAACATCGCAGTTCCTCGCCAGCAGAAACTAACAGCATAACGCAGCGCGGGGAAAAGGCGATCCTACCCTTTTTCAACCACCGCCATGCCAGGCGTCAACGGCGCTGCGCGCCGTGGCTGAAACCAGGGCAGGCAAAGCTGGATAAGCGGCCCAATCGCGAGCGCATAGACCACGGTGCCGACGCCAGGCGTACCACCCATCGCCCAACCCGCCAGCAGCACTGAGACTTCGATAGCGGTGCGGATGCTGCGCACCGACCAGCCGGTGCGGGCATGAATGCCTGTCATCAGGCCATCACGCGGGCCTGCGCCAAAGCCTGCGCCGATATACATGCCGGTCGCGAGCGCATTTACCACCACCGCCGCGATAAGCAATGCGCTGCGCAACACCAGCGACGATGGCGCGGGCAGCAGGGCCAGCGCCGCATCCGCTGCAAGGCCAATCATAATAACGTTGCTGATCGTTCCAAGACCTGGCCGCTGGCGCAGCGGTACCCACAGCAGCAGCACCAGCACGCCGACGCCGATAATTACCAGGCCGATATTCAGCGACAACAGCCGCGCTGCGCCCAGGTGAAAGACGTTCCACGGATCGGTACCGAGATTGGCCCTGACAAACATCGCCGTTGAGACGCCATACAGCGCAAGCCCGACATACAGCTGAAGTAAACGACGCCACATACTTTTTCCCTCGCCAGTTAATTGGCTACTACTTTAAAGCCAGCACGCCTAAGATTAAGGTCCAGTTTTGATAAAGTGGACTGCTTATGAATACTCGTCGCACTGGCGCGGCCTCGCTGCTGCGCTTGCTTGGCCGCTGGCAGCAGGAACAGGCTCGCCTGCCGGTTTATCGCCAGCTCGCTCAGGCGCTGCGTCTGGTGATCCTGGATGGCCGTCTGCCGCTTGCCAGCCGTTTGCCGGGCGAACGGGAACTGGCGAGCGCACTTGGCGTCAGCCGAACGACGGTTGCGAACGCGCTGGGGCTGCTGCGCGATGAAGGATTCCTGGTAAGCCGTCATGGCGCGGGCTCCGCTATCGCCCTTCCCGCCGGCAGCGCGTCGGTGCCGACGCTGACGGGCAGCGGCGGCGCGCTCGATCTCTCCACCGCCGCGCTGAGCGCGGGCCCGGAGGTATTACAGGCCTGCCAGCGCGCGGTCGCGCAACTGCCGGACTACCTTGGCCATACCGGTTACGATCCGCACGGCCTGCTACGCCTGCGCGAAATTATCGCCGCCCGCTACGGCGCACGCGGTCTGCCTACCCGCGCCGATCAGGTGATGCTGGTTAACGGCGCGGTGAGCGGGTTCGCGCTCATTTTACGGCTGCTGACCGGCCCTGGTGACCGCGTAGTGGTGGATAACCCGACGTATCCGCTCGCTATCGCTGCGATTCGCGGTGCGTCGTGCCGCCCGGTGCCGGTGTCTCTGCCGCAATACGGATGGGACCCGGACGGCCTGGCCGCGACCTTTGCCCAGACATCACCGCGCCTTGCGTATCTCATTCCTGATTACCACAATCCAACCGGCCATTGTATGGACGCCGCTACCCGCGAACGGGTGGTCGCTGCCGCCTCTGCCAGCCGCACAACGCTGGTCGTCGATGAAACCATGGTTGATCTCTGGTACGAAGAGGCGCCACCGGCGCCGCTCGCCGCTTTCGACACCCAGGATGAAGTCATTACCCTGGGGTCGGCGGGCAAAAGCTTCTGGGGCGGGCTGCGTCTCGGCTGGATACGCGCAAGCACGCGTACCATCGCCTCGCTGGTACAAATGCGCGACACGCTCGATCTCGGTTCGCCGCTGCTGGAACAGCTTGCTGTTGCCACGCTGATTGAAGAGTCTGCCCATTTTCTGCCGCCACGTCGGGCGGCGCTTAAGGTGCGTCGCGACGCCTGCTTCGAGGCTATGCAGCGCTATTTTCCGCAGTGGCGCAGTACGTTACCGCAAGGGGGATTGTCATTCTGGGTGGAGCTGCCGCGCCCGCTGGCAACGCTTTTCGCCGCAAGTGCAGAAGGGCTCGGCATTCATCTTGGCGCCGGTAACCGTTTTGGCGTTGATGGCGCGTTTGAGCGCTACCTGCGCATGCCATTTACGCTTGAAACCGCGCAGCTGGAGGAGGCATTTAGCCGCTTACAGCCGCTCTGGCAACAGCTGATGGAGACGCGCGCGCCAGCGGCACGAGGCGTGGTCTAAAAGCAATGAGGGATTAAGATTAATCTTAGATGAAATAAAAACAGATGGCGAGCCTTCTGGCTCGCCATCCAATTACTGTCATCCGTGACTGCACATGATATGAGATGGTGAGGCGTATCATTTTATTATGCGACGGATTCTGACGGCGCTTTGTAACAGCGCCGTGTCACGCCGGTGATATATTAATGAAGATATCAACAAGCGGAGATTAATGCTGACGGGGGACCGGGAAACCTTTCAGGGAAATGACAAATTCATTACCGTCTTTTTGTATTTTGGCACCGGCATCGCACCAGTCAGACGCAATGCGAAAAAACTCATCGCTGCCGACATCCCAGCCAAGACGGACATGTTTTACGTAGCCTGAACGCAACAGCTCGCAGGCTTCCCGATAGGTTGAAGCCGTAGTAGACAGAGGGGCGTTTTTCATTTTCTCTTCTTCAGAAGTTTACGTAGTGCTTTGATTTCTTTTACAGAAAGTGGGGAGATATCTTCTTCGGTATGCTGGCTGTCAACGTCTTCGCCGCTCACGGCGTCATCTTCATCAGCGAGCATCAGCGCTTTGAGCAGCAGCTTTTCTGTGGCGGCACTGAGCGTCTCACTATTTTGCTCAGCATGCTGACGAAGTTTTTCTTTGAGGTCGGTATTTATTTTTACATTAAGCACCGCAGCAGTCATAGAAAATTCCTTTCTTTTCAGATGAGAGCTATTTAATACCTCAATTGATTATTAAGATCCAGCGCTAAGCTCTTACTTATAAAAAGACGTTTCAAATATTTTATATGCGTCGCCTGATTATGACAAAAAGATGACAGATAAATGACAATTAAATGAAATTTAAAATACAGAATAAAATAAAGCGGAATGCTTTTCGGCAATGAATGATGTCGGTTATAAGCGATAAATCGCAGAGTGGTCTGCTCAGCAGATAAATAATGAGAGAATTTTATGGCGGCGCAGGTGCCTGAAATGGGTGGGGGCCCTGCCAGCTACATCCCGGCACACACGTCATCTGCCTTGGCTGCTTCCTTCCGGACCTGACCTGGTAAACAGAGTAGCGTTGCGGGAGAACCAACAGGGCCCCCATTGAGAGCGTCGTTAAACGCGCAGGGCGCATTATGTCTGTTGCCCCTGGCGATTGCAACCCAACGCGCGCCGTATGTTGGTTTATTGCGCAATAGGGGTGAGCGGCCGTGCGATGTGAGTGAATGTTATCCACTTTTTGTGGGGAAATGCTTATTGTCAGCCAGAACAGTAATGACGCCTGTTGCATTCACCGGTCTCTCGCCGGGAACAACACTTGTTGGTTGCTCTTCTGCCCTGCCCTTTCATATGCTTACCACATCACTGAAAGGAGCCCCAATGGACAACCACGATACCTTCCCCCAGCGCGTTTATCAGATAGTCGCGGCTATCCCGCAAGGGTGCGTGACGACGTATGGCGAAGTGGCGCGACTGGCCGGGTCGCCGCGGGCGGCACGCCAGGTGGGTGGCGTGCTAAAACGCTTGCCGGAAGGCAGTCTCTTGCCGTGGCATCGCGTGGTGAACCGTCGTGGGGAAATATCGCTGACCGGGCCGGATTTACAGCGCCAGCGCCAGGCATTGCTCGCTGAAGGCATTCAGGTGTCAGGGAAAGGGGAAATCGATTTAGCGCGCTATGGGTGGCGCTATTGAAAAGCGCCTCCGAAGAGGCGCTGTCGCAGGCTTAGTAGGTCGTCGGAGCCGGAACGGCGGAAGACGGTGTCACCTGAGTCGGCGAAGTCGAGGGGACGGTCGTTACCGCGCCGCCGCCCGCCTGTACTGGAACTGCGGTCTGCTGCACCGGTACCAGCGTCAGGTCGATTTTCTTGCCACCGTCATTCACCGCAGGCTGCACGCGGTCGGTGATAAACACGAGTTTATCGTCAACCGTGATAGCCGCGCTCAGCAGAATGCGGGCATTCGGCTGGATGTCTGACGGTTTAAACGGCAGTACAAAGCTGTACGGCGGCTGTTTGCCTTCGGTACGCACCACTTTTTGCGAAATCACTTTTGATGGTGCGTTCGCCTGAGTGGCGTCCGACAGCGTCACGGTCAGCACAGCATCCGGCGGCAGAGTCACTTTCTGGCGGATCCATACAGTACCGGACACATTCGGCTGTTTAATCACCGGCTTCGTCGCGACGCCGGAGGTATTCGGGTTCGGGGCTGGAACAGCAATATCGGCACTTTTATCCTGCGCGCAACCGGCCAGAGCAACGGCAACGGCTAAACCACTTAACATGTGCACGAGTTTCATGGCGTTCTCCTTATTTTCAATGCACCAGTAAGCGCTTACGACTCACCAGCGTGAGCTCTCACAACATGCTTGTCGTGCTAAGTGTGGCACACATCACTTATTTTCGCCTGGAAACGCGGCGCTATTAAGATTATTGAACCCCTCTGACCAGTTGTTTTTCTGCGTTATAATCGGGCTATATCATTCGCACGGCTGTGCATTTATCGGTAGTAGAGGACCCTTTATGAGTCAGGCGCTAAGCAACTTACTGGCGTTATTAAATCTGGAAAAAATTGAAGAGGGGCTCTTTCGCGGCCAAAGCGAAGATCTCGGTTTACGGCAGGTGTTTGGCGGCCAGGTGGTCGGCCAGGCGCTGTACGCCGCCAAGGCATCAGTGCCGGAAGAACGTCTCGTTCACTCTTTCCACAGCTATTTTCTGCGCCCTGGCGACAGTCAGAAACCCATCGTCTATGACGTGGAAGTGCTGCGCGACGGTAACAGCTTCAGCGCCCGGCGCGTCGCGGCTATCCAGAACGGCAAACCGATTTTCTATATGACCGCCTCGTTCCAGGCGCCGGAAAGCGGCTTTGAGCATCAGAAAACGATGCCGCAGGCCCCTTCCCCGGACGGCCTGAAATCGGAAACGGAAATCGCCCGCTCGCTGGCGCATTTGCTGCCGCCGCAGGTAAAAGAGAAGTTTATCTGCGATAAACCGCTGGAGATCCGCCCGGTGGAATTTCATAACCCGCTGAAAGGCCACGTGGCGGAGCCTGCGCGTCAGGTCTGGATACGCGCCAGTGGCGCGATGCCGGATGATTTTCGTCTGCACCAGTCGCTGCTCGGCTATGCCTCGGATTTCAATTTTCTGGTTGTCGCGTTGCAACCGCACGGCGTCGGTTTCCTGGAGCCGGGCATGCAGGTGGCGACTATCGATCACTCTATGTGGTTCCACCGCCCGTTTAATCTGAACGAGTGGTTGCTGTATAGCGTGGAGAGTACCTCGGCCTCCAGCGCACGCGGGTTTGTGCGCGGCGAGTTTTATACCCAGGACGGCGTCTTAGTGGCCTCGACGGTACAGGAAGGTGTGATGAGGCAGCGCGGGTAAGTAATGAGTAGCCCATAAAAAAACCTCCCGCAAGCGGGAGGTTTTGGCTACGGAGATAACCCTTTATCAGGCGTTATACGCATTCTCGCCGTGGCTGTTGACGTCCAGCCCTTCGCGCTCCTGCTCTTCAGAAACACGCAGCCCGACCGTCATATCCGCCAGTTTGTAAGCGATAAACGCCACCACGCCCGACCACACCACGGTAATGGCAATGCTTTCAAGCTGCACCAGTACCTGATGCCCCATCGTCACGCCTTCGGCGTAACCCACGCCGCCAAGGGACGTTGAGGCGAAAATCCCGGTCAGGATGCAGCCCACGATACCGCAAACGCCATGCACGCCGAACACATCACACGGGTCGTCGACACGTAGCCAGCGTTTGAGCATGGTGACGCCCCACAAGCCCGCAAGACCGGCCGCGATACCCACAATCAGCGAACCGCCCACACCGATGTAACCACACGCTGGCGTCACGCCGACCAGCCCCGCGATAGCGCCGGAACAGGCGCCCAGTAAGGAAGGCTTGCCGCGCATCGCCCATTCACCGAAGACCCAGGCGAGGATTGCCGCAGCCGTAGCGACCACGGTGTTTACAAAGGCAAGACCCGCAATTTCGTTGGCGGCGCTTGCGGAACCCGCGTTAAAGCCGAACCAGCCGAAATAAAGGATAGCGGTGCCAGTAAACACCATCGGCAGGTTGTGCGGTTTGAACGCTTCTTTGCCAAAGCCCACGCGTTTGCCAATCAGATACGCCCCCACGAGCCCCGCGACGGCGGCGTTAATATGCACCACGGTGCCGCCGGCGAAATCCAGCGCGCCGTGAGACGCCAGCAAACCGCCGCCCCAGACCATATGCGCAATCGGCACGTAGGAGAACGTCATCCACACCAGGACGAAAATCACTACCGCCGAGAAACGGATACGTTCTGCCAGCGCGCCGACGATAAGTCCCACGGTGATGCAGGCGAAAGAGCCCTGGAACGCAACATGAATGTACTGATAGAAGCTGCCCATCAGGTCAGTAATTTTGATGCCCTTCAGCAGCAGCCAGTCGACGTTGCCAAAGAAACTGCCACCGCTGCCAAACGCCAGCGAGTAACCATAAACCACCCACAGTACGCAGACCAGGGCAAACGCCACCGATATCTGCGTCAGCATAGAGAGCACGTTTTTCGCGCGGATCAGGCCGCCGTAAAAGAGCGCCAGGCCGGGAACTGTCATAAACAGCACCAGCGCGGTGCAGATCATCATAAAAGCGTTATCGGCTTTATCTGCCACCGCTGGCGCCGCCAGGGCAAAACCCGGCAGAAGAGCAAGCAGGCCGAAACCAGATTTAAGGGCTGTGTGTTTCATCTTTTGCATTCCTGTAACGGTTGGCCAGAAATCAGAGTGCCGCTTCGTCGGCTTCGCCGGTACGAATACGAATCACGCGTTGCAGTTCGGCGACAAAAATTTTGCCGTCGCCAATTTTACCGGTCCACGCAGCCTTGCTGACCACGTCAATCACTTCATCAAGCTGATCGTCGGCGATCGCCACGTCGATTTTTACTTTAGGCAGGAAATTCACGCTGTACTCGGCGCCGCGGTAAAGCTCGGCATGGCCCTTCTGACGCCCGAATCCTTTCACCTCGGTGACGGTAAGGCCCTGAATGCCAATGGTGGAGAGTGCTTCACGCACGTCTTCCAGTTTGAACGGTTTGATTACCACGGTAACCAGCTTCATAGATCCCCTCCAGTCAGAATTGGGTAATGCAGCAGCGATGATAAAGGGGTAAAGCAAGGGACGTGCCAGGAATGAAAAAGCGTGCAGTGACGGCGGAAATACCGGCGAAAAAGCGCAGGGATAAGAAGCGAGACGGCGTAAGAAAATAAAAACGCACCATGCCAGTGCAGGGTGCGTTACATTTTTGCACCACAAACGGTGCGTGTTAGTAGATCGCCTAATTTTGGTGCATCAGGCGCTGAGCGGCTCCTCCTGAGCAGCGGCCTGGAGCTCTTCGCCCGCGAGCTGCAACTGGTACATCTGCCAGTAGCGTCCGCGCGCCTCCAGCAGCGCCTGATGACTGCCCCGCTCCACCGCCTGGCCGCGATGCAGCACCAGAATGGTGTCGGCCTCAACGATGGTCGAAAGCCGGTGCGCAATCACCACCAGCGTCGTGTGCTGGCGAATTGCCGCAAGCGCCTGCTGAATGGCCTGCTCGGTGCCGGAATCGATATTCGCGGTCGCCTCGTCAAGGATCAGGATTTGCGGTGCCTCAACCAGCACACGCGCCAGCGCCAGCAGTTGCTTCTGGCCCACCGAGAGGTTATTGCCCTGCTCGCCAAGACGCGTATAGATGCCTTCGCTCATTCCGCGCGCCAGCTCTGCCAGTTGTACTGTCTCCAGTACCGTCCAGACCCTTGCTTCGTCGATATCACGCCCAAGCGTTACGTTTGCAAAGAACGAATCGGCGAGCACGACCGGGTCCTGTTGCACCATCGCCACGCCTTTGCGCAGCACACCGTGGCTGAGCGAAGCGAGCGGGCGACCGTCCAGGCGAATTTCACCGGTGTTGAGCGGGTAATACCCCATCAGCAGGCTCGCAAGTGTACTTTTACCGCTGCCGGTATGCCCTACCAGCGCCACAAAGTGGCGGGACGGTACGGAAAGCGATATCTCCTTCAGCACCAGTTGGTCATCACGATAGGCGAACGAGACGTTATCCACCTCAATTGCTCCGCTTTCCAGCGGGCGCTCGTCGTGACCATAGTTCTGGCGCGGGCGATCCATCAGCTCAAACACACGCTCGCCTGCCACCATTGCCTGCTGGAGAATCGACTGTTGCGTCGTGAGTTCAATCAACGGTTCGTTGAGGCGGCCCAGATAGCTGATAAACGCATACAGCACGCCTACCTCAATCGTCCCGACCGAGGTAAACCCGAACAGCATCAGCAGCCCACACAGCACCAGCGCGGAAAAGAGACTCAGCAAAGGACGCAGCAAAAAACCATCCAGACGGAGCGTCTGCATTCGCGCCAGGTAGTGCGAATGGCTGGCTGCGTTCATCCGCTCGCCAAAACGCCCCTGCTGGCGAAACTGCTGGATGACGTTCATGCCGCCGATCACTTCGTTGAAGCCGTCGTTGATATCCGCAAGATACGTCCGCACCCGGCGCACGATAGGCGTGCTGTAGCGCTGGTAAATCATCATTACGATAAACACGGCCGGGAAAATGGTGATCGCCACCAGCGCCATACGCCAGTCGAGGCTGAACATTGCCACCAGCATCGCGCCGATAAGCGCGGCACTGCGCAGGACCGTCGCCACGACCGTGACGTAAAGATCGCGGATCACTTCGGTGTCGTTAGTGACGCGGGAGATAAGTTGCCCCACCGGCTGGGTATCGAATGCGCTAAGCGGCTGGCGCAGGGCAGCGTCCATCACATCGGTACGTAACTGTTGCACCACGCCAACCGCCGCCTGGTTAAACAGTAGCGCCTGCCAGTAGTGCAGGCCTGCCGCGAGAATTTGCAGCAGGACATAAGCGAACGCGAGCCCACCCACCAGGCCGAGCGGCAACTGGTTTTTCGCCACAAGGTTGTCGATGAAATAACTGATGAGCGCAGGCCCGGTCACTTCCGCCGCCGCCGCGACCCAGAGCATCAGCACCGCGCCGCTGAGCGGTTTACGCCACGGCGAGCCATAGGCCAGCAGACGTTTAAGCGTCGGCCAGCTCTGTCCCAGATTACGCATTCAGCGCCTCCTCTTCTTCCTCGCCTGGCGTGTCATCCAGCGCCGCTTCGAGTTGCTGATAGCGATACATATCCCGGTACCAGCCCGGCTGCGCCGCCAGCGCCTCGTGGCGTCCGCGCTGCGTAACCTGCCCGTGCTGTAACACCAGGATCTCACTGGCTTCGGTAAGCGCCGAAAGCCGGTGCGCGCTGATAATGACCGTGCGGTTTTCGCCCCACTGGCGCAGGTTATGCAGGATTTGGTGCTCAGTGCGGCCGTCCACGGCCGACAGCGCGTCGTCCAGCACCAGAATTTCCGCCTCCAGCAGCAGCGCACGCGCAATCGAGAGGCGCTGTTTCTGACCGCCAGAAAGCATCACCCCACGCTCGCCGACCTGCGTGTCATACCCCTGCGGCAGACGCAGAATATCGTCATGCACGCAGGCAAGTTTCGCGGCCTGTTCGATTTCCGCCTGCGTCGCGCCCGGTTTGCCAAGCGCAATATTGCTGGCGACGGTATCGGAAAATAAAAAAGGCGTCTGGTTGACGACTGCAAGCCGCGCGCGCCAGTCATCCAGATGTAGCCGCTGCAGCGGCACGTCATGGAAGGTCATTTCGCCCTCGTCCAGGTCGAAATGGCGCTGAATGAGCGACAGCACGCTGGTTTTCCCGGCGCCTGTCGGGCCGCACAACCCCAGCATCTGGCCGGGTTTGAGCGTAAATTGCACGTTCTGGAGCGTTGATCGTGCAGCGTGCGGATAGCGGAATTCCCGGATAGCAACTTTCAACACGCCGCGGCCCTCAGGCAGCGGTGCCTGACCATCCTCTACCACCGGCGCCTCCGCCAGCAGCGCACGGATACGGCTGTACGCCGCACTGCCGCGTTCGACGATATTGAACATCCACGCCAGCGCCAGCATCGGCCAGATCATCAGGCCAAGGTACATGGTAAAGCTGGTGAGCTGTCCGAGTGTTAGCGTACCTTGCATTACCATCCAGCTACCGCCGCCGATAGCGAGCAGATTCGCCATCCCGATGGCAATGTAAATCGTCGGGTCGAACCGGGCATCCACGCGCGCGACGCGCAGATTTTTTACGCCCGTGTCGCGCGCATCTTCTGCAAAAAGCGCAGACTGTCTGTCTTCCAGACCGAAGGCTTTAATCATTCGAATGCTGGTCAGGCTCTCCTGAGTGCGGTCATTGAGCGAGGAGAACGCCGCCTGTGCAGCTTTAAAACGGTGATGCAGCTGATCGCCATAGCGCTTGATTACTATCGCCATGACGGGCATCGGCAGCAGCGCCAGCAAGGTAAGCTGCCAGCTTATCTGCGTACTCATCACAATTAATACTGCACACCCCATCACCAGAGAATCCACGAGCGTCAGCACGCCTTCACCGGCGGCGAACACAACACGATCCACATCATTGGTGGCACGCGCCATAAGATCGCCGGTGCGATGACGCAAATAAAACTCCGGATGCTGGCGGCTGAGCTGTTGATAGAAATCACGCCGCAGTTCAACAGCAAGCTGATAGGACGCGCCGAACAGCAGCACGCGCCAGACATAGCGCAGCAGATAAACAACAATGGCTATCGCCACCAGCAGGCCAATCCACATCAGCACCTGTTGGGTGGTGTAATGACGTTGGGTGACGCCATCAACAACGTAGCCCACCACTTTCGGCGGCACCAGCTGCAGAATGGCGATAAGGATAAGCAGGGCAACGGCGCCGAGGTAGCGACGCCACTCCCGGCTAAAATACCAGCTTAACTGAGCAAATAATCGCACGCGAAGTTCCTGATTGGTCTGATGAAAAAGCGCGGGCGTCGTGGACTTGCCAGACGGTTCAGCGCTTAAGCGGCAGGGCTGTGGTGTATTTTATCTGCTCCATGGCGAAGCTCGAAGTGACATCTGACAGCCCCGGCACCCGGTTAACCAGACGTTTATAAAAGTCGTCATAGCTTTTCATATCGGCTACCTGTACACGCATAAGGTAGTCGTATTCACCCGCCATGCGCCAGAAACCGAGCACTTCCGGCATCTCTTCCACTACCGCGACGAACCGGCTGTACCACTCGCTACTGTGATGCTGCGTTTTAATCAGCATAAAGGCCGTCAGGCCGAGGCCCAGTTTTTCCGGGTCAAGGAGGGCAACGCGCTTCACAATAAAGCCGTCATCCTCCAGACGCCGGAGCCGTTTCCAGCAAGGCGTGGTTGTCAGATTAACGGCATCGGCGAGCGCCTGCAAAGAAAGCGTCGCGTCTTCCTGAAGCAGTGAAAGCAACCTGCAATCAATTTTATCTAACATTCGCGTAACCTGTAGAAAAATTTTCTCCTATAGCAGCAATCCGCAGGCTAAAAGGCAACTTATTTTCCTGAGAGATGCTTTACGCTGGGCACAAATTGATAAACCGGAACGTATCATGTCCAGCACCTGGGTTCACCACGCCATAAATGAGATCCACGCCGATGCCCGGCGCACTGCGGATACCCACTTGATCCGCTTTACCCTGCCCGCTTTCCCGGGCATCTGGTTCTATCTGAAAGACGAAAGTACGCATCCCACCGGCAGCCTGAAGCATCGTCTGGCACGTTCGCTGTTTTTATATGGTCTTTGCAACGGCTGGATCCGCGAGGGCACCCCCATTATTGAGGCCTCGTCAGGTTCGACTGCCGTCTCGGAAGCCTGGTTCGCCCGGATGCTGGGCCTGCCATTTATCGCCGTGATGCCCGCCTGTACCGCAAGGCGCAAAGTCGAACAGATTGAATTTTACGGCGGGCGTTGCCACTTCGTGCAGAGCGCCTGCGAAATTTACGAGGCGTCCGAAGTGCTCGCGCGTGAACTGCAGGGACGTTATATGGATCAGTTTACGTTCGCTGAACGTGCCACCGACTGGCGCGGCAATAACAATATCGCCGACAGTATTTTTCGCCAGATGACCGACGAACCGCACCCCATCCCCGATTACATCGTGATGAGTGCGGGCACCGGAGGTACCTCCGCGACGATTGGCCGCTACCTGCGCTATCAGGGCCACGCCACGCGCCTGATGGTCGTCGATCCGCAAAACTCCGTCTTTTATGACTACTGGCAGCAGCGCGATAGCGGACTAAAAAGCACCGTCGGGAGCCGCATTGAAGGGATTGGTCGTCCGCGCGTCGAACCTTCTTTTATTCCAGATGTGATCGATGAAATGTTGCAAGTGCCGGATGCGGCAAGCGTTGCGGCGATGCAGTGGCTGAGCGAATTGTTGGGTCGTAAAGTGGGCGCCTCTACCGGCACAAATATGTGGGGAGCATTGCAACTGGCGGCGCGGATGCGCGACGAGGGGCGCAGCGGCGCTATCGTCACGCTGTTGTGCGACAGCGGCGAGCGGTATCTGGAGACCTACCACAATCCCGCATGGGTGGCCGCATCGATTGGCGATGTGTCGCCGTGGCGCGCCACCATTACAGATCTGCTGCGTTAAGCGCGGCGCAAGCCATTACAGAGCGGCGTCAATTCGCCGCTTTTTTTACCGCCTGCTTTACTCATCTGCATTATATTTATCTGCCCAAAAAAATTTTACTTCCAATGTTCTTTATCTATAGCTTCCCTTCATAAAAATAACTCAGCCAAATAAATCACACCCAATCATTTCCTTAAATAATAAAACAATCACTTTTAAGAATTTATTAAAATCTATCTTCATCAAGTCTGTATAAAATCAGCGTTCTTTCTCCCGGTATGCTGGCGTTATTCCGCGCACCCCTCGCGGTTGGTCAGTCTATTACTGGACAAATTTCGGGTAATCCCGGCCATGTGGCGCCAGGGATGGCTGGCATCCTGTAATCAGACAGATAAGAGATAATATGTTAGATAAAAAAATCATTTATATTGCTGCGATGATGATGTCTTTAAGCGCCTGTACCACCGGAAAAAAAACCGTACCGGTGAAAAGCAGCGCGCCACAGACCGCAAGCGCGATGTCTGCCCCTGCACAACCTGCGCCCACGCCGGTTGAATCGATGAACCAGCTGGCGCCCGTTAGTGAAAATACTAAACTGCGCCTGGAACGCTGTCTCGCCGAAACCAAACACCTTGCCGATATTAATCGTGATAAATACCGGGAACAGATAGACACGCTCTACCGCAGTATAAAAGCTACGCAATATTACGCCTCTATCAGCGGGGATCTGTCCAATATTATGGTCGATACCATCACGCCGCTTTATCAGTTCCGTGTAAACGATGCCTGCAATACGATTTCGCAATCCTTACTGGCCGAACTGAAAAAAGGCGCAGGAATTGCTAAATGAGAGGTGACGGGATGAAGGGAAGAATACAAAGCCATAAGCGTACGCTCTGCATCTTAATAATGCTGGCGCTGAGCGGGCCATCGTCCTGGGCTGCGCAAAACAGCCAGGGAAATGATTTTCTGTCTTCTATTCAGCAAATAGAAGTGAAGCAAATGGACTTCCCGGCCCCCACCCGACGCGCGCAAACGCCGTCGGCGTCACGCGCGCAAATCAACGATCTTCAGCAAGAAATTGCACGCCTGAAAAAACAAATTAAGGCGGCTGAGCAGGAGAAGAAAAGCCTCGGCACGTCGTCAGATCTTAACGCTCAAAATATGCAGTTGTTGAAAGACAACAGCGCGCTGGCAAAAGAAAACGACCGGCTTACCGAGAGCCTGCAAAACGCGCGGCGTGAGCAAGGCGCGACCGCTACGCAGCAGGCGGCACGGATTGAAGTACTGGAGAAAAAAACAGCGCAGCTTCAGGCTGCGCTGACCAGTAAAACCGCAGAACTGGCACAGTTGAACAAAGCCAGCGAGAGTCGCTCCGTCAGTGAAAGCGCCCTCCAAAAACAGATTACTCGTCTTGAACAGGAAAAAGCCGCGCTCGCGGAAAAGAACACACAAAGCACCGCGCGTTTTAACAGCGATATGCAGGCGCTGCGCAATGAACTCAACAAACGTGCCGACGAACTGTTAGCGCTCAAAACAGCGGGCGACAAACGCGCGCAACACGAAAGCGCGCTGCAAAAACAGCTCGCGGAGCTTGCGCAGGAAAAGGCGACGCTTGCGGAACAGAACGCCCGGAATGTGGACGCCCTGAACCAGAAAGCGCAGGCGCTCCAGGCTGAGCTTGATAAACGCGCCACCGAACTCGCTGCGCTCAAACAGGCAGGTGCTGAACATTCACAAAACCAAAGCGCGCTGGAAAAGCAGCTCAAGGAGCTTGCGCAGGAAAAAGCGACGCTTGCGGAACAAAACGCCCGGAAAGTGGACGCCCTGAACCAGAAAGCGCAGGCGCTCCAGGCTGAGCTTGATAAACGCGCCACCGAACTCGCTGTGCTCAAACAGGCAGGTGCTGAGCATTCACAAAACCAAAGCGCGCTGCAAAAGCAGCTCGCGGAGCTTGCGCAGGAAAAGGCGACGCTTGCCCAGGAAAATCGTCTTCTTCAGCAACAAACCAGTACGCTTAGCAAAAAAGATCAGGAAAAACTGCAGAAAACACAGGCAGAACAGACCGCCTTACTGCAGAAGAATCAGGCGGCGCAGGAAGCGCTGAAGGCGCAGATTGTCGCCCTGACTGAAAAACTCAACGCCTCGTCAACGCTTGCCGCAACCACACAGGAGAAAGCCGCCGCGCTTGAGACCGAGCTTGCGCGCGTTAAGGCTAGCCAGAGTGAACAAACGCAGCAGTTGCAAACCCAGCAACAACAGGCCGCACAATTGTCTACGGCGAGGACTGCGCTGAATAAACAGCTCACCGATGCCCAGGCTGAAATCACCACGCTGAAGCAGTCGCTGTCTGACAAAGAAACCCGGTTGCAGCAGTCCGATAAAACGTTGCAGGCCCTTAAAGAAGAAGCGCAGTCTGCTAAAGCGTTAAATACGATCCCGACGACTGACCAGCAAAAAGCGCTCGCTGAGCTAAAACGTGCTAATGAAGAACTCAACACTAAACTGACAAACCTGAGCACCGAAAGCGCCGCGCAAAAAGCCCAGGCAGAAAAAGAGAAAGCGGAACTGCTGGCGCAAACCGAGAAGCTGAAAGCCGACGCGCTGGCGCAGTCTCAAACCCCGGCCGCCATGGAAGTTAGTGCCGCATCGCTTAAAGATAAAGCGAGCAAGCAGTCTTACGCCAACGGTGTCATGTTCTCAAGGCTTGTACAAAAGAGCATGGATCAGATGGCCGATCTCGGCATCAAAACCAATCTCCCGGTGCTAATGACCGGTATTAAAGACGGTCTGGCGCAAAAGGTTGTTATTGAGCCGAAAGCGCTGCTTTCTCTGCATGATGCGCTCTTGAAAGAGCTTTCTGGCCGCGAAGAGAAAAAGTATGAAGCAGGTATTAACCAGCTTGAGAAAATCACCGCACAGAAGAAGCTGCTTAAACGTAATAAATCGCTGTTTTTTATTCAGACCAAAGCGGGCAAAAAAGCTATCTCGCCAGGCGATACGGTGAACGTATCATTCAAAGAAGAGACGCTGGAAGGACGCGTATTAAACAACAATGCGAATGTGCCGGTAACCTATGACGAAAACCTCCCGTATATCTTCCAGCAGGCGCTGGAACTGGGTAAACGGGGTGGCGTGATGGAGGTTTACTGCTTTGCAGGCGATCTCTATAACCCGGACACCATGCCGCCACAGCTCTTTAATTACTCGCTGATGAAGCTGACGGTCACGATAAGCGCCGGGAAATAAAAACGCCGGGGTTACTCCCCGGTTTACTGAAATGCCCCATCACCGACAAATGCCCTGTCACCAACAAGTGAGGCGACGCCGCAATAAACTGCGGCATCGCGTTTCCTACAAGCTACAAGCAGCCCTTTTTCGACCAACAATCACATTTACCAGCCGTTCGTTGCATCTCCAAACGCCATACCATTCGCCATTTCGCCCCCAGCGTGCGACGCCGTTACCGCGCTGTGCGAGAGTTGTTGGAATCGTTACGCTGCGCCAGCCGTTTGCGCGTGTCAAAACCATGACCGTTGAGCATACGCATTGAACGCAAATGGCTGCTTTGATTTCAGCCAAGCGTCGCTGCTGCCAGCGCAAGAAGCTGGTGGACGCGGCGACGCGACGTTACCATAACGGTTTAGCAATTCATTGACAGAGGCTTTATGAAACGTGCCGTTGTGGTCTTCAGCGGGGGCCAGGATTCCACTACCTGCCTGATTCAGGCATTACATCAATACGATGAAGTGCATTGCGTGACGTTTGATTACGGCCAGCGCCATCGTGCGGAGATTGATGTCGCGAGCGCGCTTGCCGCATCACTGGGCGCACGCGCCCACAAAGTGCTGGATGTTACGCTGCTTAACGAACTCGCGGTCAGCAGCCTGACACGCGACAGTATTCCGGTGCCGGATTACGATCCCGATGCCGAAGGGCTACCGAGCACATTCGTACCAGGCCGCAACATTCTCTTTCTGACGCTGGCTTCAATTTATGCGTATCAGGTGCAGGCAGAAGCTGTCATTACCGGCGTATGCGAGACCGATTTCTCAGGCTATCCCGATTGTCGCGACGAGTTTGTCAAAGCGCTGAACCATGCCGTTATGCTCGGCATGGCGCGCGATGTGCGCTTTGAGACGCCCTTAATGTGGCTGAATAAAGCAGAAACCTGGGCGCTGGCAGATTACTGGGACAAGCTGGAGGTGATTCGCCACCAGACGTTGACCTGTTATAACGGCATTCAGGGCGATGGCTGCGGTGAGTGTGCCGCTTGCCATCTGCGGGCAAACGGCCTGAGCCAGTATCAGGCGGACAGACCTGCTATTATGGCTGCGATGAAGCAAAAAACCGGGCTTAAATAGCCAAATTTTTCCCGCTGACGCGTTCGAACTCGCGGGCGTCATGGCTGCAAAAGAGCGTCACGCCCGCGTGAGTATCAGCGGAGAGAATTCGCAGGCGTTTTTGGTTCGCAAGCCGTGCGGCTTTGTCTTTTTGCATCATCCACTGATAAAAACGCAGGCCCGGCGTACAGTGTGGGTCGCTCGCCATTTCATCCCGATAAAACCAGGCATCGCCCCCGTGCAGCATCCAGCTGTGCGGCGTATCGATCGCTACCCCCGCATGGCCTTCGGTATGTCCCGGCAGCGGTATCAACAGAATTTCCGGCGGCAGTCCATCAAGCGAGCGCACCGCGCTAAAGCCAAACCACGGCTCACCATGCGCCTGGTAACCGTGCCAGCCAGACTGATTACCCCACTGCCCCGGACGATAGCGCGCGCCATCAAGCCAAGTACGCCGCGCGTCAGCTGCCGTCATCTCCTGCTGCATCAGATGTACCTGCGCATGAGGAAAATCGCTGATCCCGCCCGCATGGTCGAAATCAAGATGTGTTAAAACGATATGCCGCACATCCTCTGCCTTAAAGCCGAGCGCCTTAATTTGATGCAATGCCGTTAATGATTCCCGGTACTGAATATTATTCAGTGCCCTAAAGAAGAGAGGTAATCGTCGCCCCGGATGACGCATATCGTCGCAGCCAAAGCCGGTATCCACCAACACCAGGCCATGGTTTTGCGTTTCAATCAGCAGGCAATGGCAAATAAGATGCGCGTGTAGCCCTTTGCTGAAGCCATCGTACAGCGCGCCGCCCAAAGGACACATACAACCGCAATTCAGATGGTGTACTCGCATAGCCTCTCCTTTGTTGCGCAGTGTTGTGAAAATTAACGATCGGTTTGAAGTATAAACCCCACTGCAGGATCTGAGCTGATGGGAGAGCACCGGAAAAACAAACAAAATGAAGTCGATTATTTCTGCGGGCAGAGGGAATATGATTGCCGCTCTTACTGCAAATATTGTTGGCCCCTTTATCCCCGCTGGTGCGGGGAACGCGCTAATTACAACCTATTGTTTTTATTCAGCTTCTATAAGGACCATATTCTACCAACGTTTTGATAACACTCCAATTTGTTAAAGAACGCCTGGGCTCTTGATTTTAAACATGTTTTTTGTACCGCAGGTAAAGCGGTAACATTTACCAGATTGTTTGCTATAGAGCGTAAAAATTCCATGCGCAGAAATACTATTGTAGCCAGTGCGGAATTTACCCTGTGATATTTTCCAGTTTTTCACGCAATTCGCCTTCAATCGGTAGCGCTTTCTGCGTTTTAAGGTCAATACAAACAAAAGTAATAAGCGCATCGGCGACAACCTCACCTTCAGGCTCAAGCGTAATAACCTGACTCAGGACACCGCTTTTACCGTTTAACTGTTTTACCTGACTTGTGACAGTCAGCAGGTCACCAAGCACAGCGGGTCGTCGATAGTTAATGTTGATATTGGCCACGATGAAAGCGATGTTATGCGCCATCATCCATTTAAAACTTTCGTCGTTTTCCAGCCCGTCCCAGCGAGCTTCTTCCAGAAATTCCAGATAACGCGCGTTGTTCACATGCTGATAAACATCCATGTGGTAACCGCGCACTTTTATTTGAGTCTGCATAGCGCTTAAACCTTTTCTTTTTGTAATGGATACAGTGTGGTTATAAAAAAGAGGTCACACCACTGGTATGACCTCTTTAGCATGGCAAAGTTTTTCAACTCTGCAAGCGGTAATGTTTAAGGATTAGAGGCGGATCCGGGAAAGATTACGCTCCACCAGTGAATTCCCCATCCCTGGCACCTGCTTTAAATCCTCAATAGATTTAAACGGGCCATATTCTTCACGGTAGCTGACAATAGACTGCGCTTTCTTTTTACCGACACCATTCATTGCCTGCGCGAGCTCGTCTGCCGTCGCCGTGTTAATGCTTACGGTTTCCTCGACGTTTTCTGTCACGCTTTCCGGTTTCGCCTGCGCTGCAGCGGCGGCTGGTTTTTCCTTCTGTTCCGCCTGAATTTTTCCTGCTGATGGTGTCGCAGAAGCCGTTGTGCCAAAAGCGCCGCCAGCCAGCGCGACGGCAAGACAAAAGATTTTGATTCCACGTTTCATGCTGTGATCTCCTTATTTGTTAACAGCGTGGCCAGCTTAAAGGGAGAGAATTTTTGGCTCAAACACCGGTTTTTAAAAATGGAAAAGGCCGCGAAAGCGGCCTTTGGAGATTGCAGTAAATTGCAAAAAATGTGCGAGGTGTCTCGTTACTGCTGCTGCGAAGTACTCGCATCACCCAGTTTGATTTTGGCTTCTTTACGCAGACCGGCCAGCAGGGCTTCGAAAGCCACTTCCGCGTTATTTTCGGTAAGACGCTCCGTCATTACTTTTTTCTGTGCTTCAGGCATTGAACCGCTACGCACTTCGTCGAGCGCCAGCAGGGCAACGTTGCCCTGCATGTCATTCCCAATGCCATAGCTCGGCTTATCTTTCGCCGGCAGTGGCAGTGCGAAGACAGGTTGAGTCAGCGTATCCTGCGTGATGCGCTCGAATGTTTTCGGCGGGCTAAAAGAAATACCTGCCGTTTTCAGCGCTTCATCACCTTTGCCCGCTTTCAGCGCGCTCAGCAATTTTTGCGCCTCTTCATTGGCCTGTTTAAGCGCCTTCTCATGTTTTACCAGTGCCGAAACTTGATCTTTCACTTCGGCGAGCGGTTTTTCCGCCTGCGGTTTGTGATCGGTAATACGCACCACGAACGCACGATCGCCTTCAACGCTGATAATGTCGGAGTTGCTGCCCGGCGTACCATCCTGACCCAGCAAATTACCGCCGAACAGCGCGTCGGTGACCGGTTTGAAGTTAAGCTCTTGTGGCACAGCGTCCCGGCTGAACCAGCCCGTCTCAACGGCTTTAACACCCGATGCTTTTTCTGCGCTCGCCAGTGACTCGTTATCATTGTTCGCCGCATCACTCACTTTGCGCTGCAGGGCGAAGAAGGCGTCCAGCGCTTTTTCCTGCTTCACTTTGGCGCTGATGTCGTTGTGCACTTCAGAGAGCGGCTTCACTTTCGCCGGCTCAATGTCATCAAGACGCACAATCAGGAAGCCCACCGAAGATTTGATGACGCCAGAAAGCTGGCCTTTTTCTTTCAGACCGGCATTTTTGAACTCTTCCGGCGTGGTGCCTGGCTCCAGCCAGCCCATGTCGCCGCCGTTGCGGGCAGTGATGACATCAACCGATTTCTCTTTCGCAAGAGTCGCGAAATCAGCGCCCTGCTTGAGTTGCGCCAGTACGGCATTCGCATCGGCTTCGGTTTTGGTCTGGATCAGACTGTAGCGGTTGCGCTGCGGCTGACCGAATTCATCCTGATGTTTGTCGTAGTACGCCTGAATCTCTTCTTCGCTCGCGTTCTCATCAAGCGTTGCGGCATCAAGCTTGATGTAGCTTACGCGGAACTGCTCAGGTGACATGAAGTTGTTGGTATGCTGCTGATAATAATTTTGGATTTCCTGCTCGGAAACCTGCTGCTTCTGGGCCAGCGCATCGACCGAAATTGTGGCGGTACGCACCTGGCGCTCTTGCGAGAGCAGCGCTGCGAACTGATCGCTTTCGCCCGGCAGAATGAAATCGCTGCCCATGACCGCCTTGACCAGTTGATCAGTCGTGAGCTGATTACGTAAGGCCTGCACATATTGATCGGCATTCATCCCCATGCTGGTGATGATGGCGTTATAGCGTGCGTTATCGAATTTGCCGTCGTTCTGGAATGCCGGGTTTTTGAAAATCGCCTGACGAACCTGCTCATCGCTGATCTCCAGGTGCAGCGAACGCGCGTACTGGTTGATGAGCGCTTCGTCAATCAGCCCCTGCAACGCGCGCTGGCGCAGCTCAGCCATGTATTGCTCATTAGACGCAAGTTCAGAGAAACGATCGCCTAATCGTCTCTCAAGGTTGCTGCGCTCGTTGTTGAACGCATTTTCAAGCTGGGTCCGACTGATTTCCTGGTCGTTAACTTTCGCGGCATAGTTGCTGTTACCGCCAATCAGGTAGTTACTCACGCCAGTCAAAATGAATGACAGGATAATCAAACCCAGAATGATCTTGAGCACGACGTGATTCGCCGCCGCGCGTAAATTGTCCATCATGGTGTAACAACACTCCGCTGTAGAATGACAGGTGGAACTCACACAGAAACATGACGGCTTCCGCCGAGCCGCTGCGCGCAAAGGCGTATTGTGACAAGAAACCGGGGCGGTTGTCAGCCCATATCCGCAGATAAGGCTTCCAGAAATAAAAAAGGCACATCTGACGATGCGCCTTATTTTTTATCCCACGGCTGCGATAACGCCAGCCACAGGATCAGTTAACCGCGTCTTTCAGCGCTTTACCAGCACGGAAACCCGGAACTTTCGCAGCCGCGATGGTGATTTCCTTGCCAGTCTGTGGGTTGCGGCCGGTGCGGGCAGCGCGATCACGAACAGCAAAAGTACCAAAGCCAACCAGAGCTACTTCTTCCCCAGACTGCAGAGATTCGGTAACAGAATCAATCAAAGCATCTAACGCACGTCCAGCCGCTGCTTTAGAAATATCGGCACCTGCGGCAATTTTGTCTATCAGTTGAGATTTATTCACTCTTCTCTTCCTCTCTTTATATTTTATATCGCACCGGAGTCCTTCGCGACGCGACCGCGCAGCAGTTATAACAGTCCTCTCATGCCCTTACAACAAGAGTTGTTGATGGCACCCCGGACCGGCAATCTAAATTAGCTATACAAAAAAAGGCTGGCAAGTGCGAAAGCACTCGCCAGCCCTGTTTTTCTCAGCGCGCTTGCGTCAGGTCACTATTTTGCAGTCGCAACCTGCATACCGTACGGCGCATTCTGCAGTGCCAGGTTCAGCACTTCTTCAATACGCTTAACCGGATGGATATCCAGATCGGCAATAACGTTCTCCGGGATTTCTTCAAGATCGCGCTTATTTTCATCCGGGATCAGCACAGTTTTAATGCCGCCGCGATGCGCCGCCAGCAGTTTCTCTTTAAGACCACCGATCGGCAAAACCTGACCGCGCAGCGTAATTTCGCCGGTCATGGCAACATCTGCGCGAACCGGGTTGCCGGTCAGGCAAGAAACCAGTGCGGTACACATTGCGATACCTGCGCTCGGACCATCTTTCGGCGTCGCACCTTCCGGAACGTGAACGTGAATATCACGTTTTTCGTAGAAGTCGCCGTTGATGCCCAGTTTTTCGGCACGGGCGCGAACCACGGTTAACGCCGCCTGGATAGATTCCTGCATGACTTCACCAAGAGAACCGGTATAAGTCAATTTGCCTTTACCCGGCACGCAGGCGGTTTCGATGGTCAGCAAGTCGCCGCCCACTTCTGTCCATGCAAGCCCTGTTACCTGCCCTACACGGTTTTCGCTGTCGGCACGACCATAGTCAAAGCGCTGAACGCCCAGGAAATCTTTCAGATTTTCACCGGTGATTTCGATGCGCTTGAGCGATTTATCCAGCAGCAGCTGTTTAACCGCTTTACGGCACAGTTTAGAGATTTCACGTTCAAGGCTACGTACGCCCGCTTCCCGGGTGTAGTAACGGATGATGCCGATGATGGCGCTATCATCCACGTTGATCTCGTTTTCTTTCAGCGCATTACGCTCGATTTGCTTCGGCAGCAGGTGGCGTTTCGCAATATTAAGTTTTTCATCTTCCGTATAACCGGACAGACGAATGACTTCCATACGATCCAGCAGCGGTGCCGGGATATTCATGGAGTTGGACGTAGCGACAAACATGACGTCGCTTAAGTCATAATCCACTTCCAGATAGTGGTCGTTGAACGCCACGTTCTGTTCCGGGTCGAGGACTTCCAGCAGCGCAGAAGCTGGATCGCCACGCATGTCAGAAGACATTTTGTCGATCTCATCGAGCAGGAACAGCGGGTTTTTCACGCCCACTTTCGCCATTTTCTGAATAAGCTTACCTGGCATAGAGCCAATGTAAGTCCGGCGATGACCGCGAATTTCCGCTTCGTCACGTACGCCGCCCAGCGCCATACGGACATATTTACGGCCGGTCGCTTTCGCGATGGACTGTCCGAGCGAGGTTTTACCTACCCCCGGCGGCCCGACCAGGCAGAGGATCGGCCCTTTGATTTTGTTTACACGGCTCTGGACAGCAAGATATTCCAGAATGCGGTCTTTGACACGCTCAAGGCCATAGTGGTCGGTATCCAGAATCTCCTGGGCCTGGCGCAGATCTTTTTTCACTTTGCTGCGCGCGTTCCACGGCACCTGAACCATCCAGTCGATGTAGCCGCGCACCACAGTAGCCTCGGCAGACATCGGGGACATCATTTTCAGCTTCTGAAGCTCGGCCTCGGCTTTTTCTTTCGCCTCTTTCGGCATTTTCGCCGCGTCAATTTTGCGCTTCAGGGCTTCGTTTTCGTCCGGCGCGTCGTCCATCTCGCCGAGCTCTTTCTGAATAGCTTTCATTTGCTCGTTCAGATAGTACTCGCGCTGGCTTTTTTCCATCTGTTTTTTGACGCGGTTACGGATCCGTTTTTCAACCTGCAACAGGTCGATTTCCGATTCCATCATCGCCATCAGGTATTCCAGACGCTCGTTGATGTCGGACATTTCGAGCACAGACTGTTTGTCACTGAGTTTCAGCGGCATGTGCGCGGCAATGGTATCCGCAAGACGCGCAGGATCGTCGATGCTGTTAAGCGACGTCAGCACTTCTGGCGGGATTTTCTTATTAAGCTTTATGTAACCTTCAAACTGGCTGATGGCGGTGCGGACCAGCACTTCCTGCTCGCGCTCATCAATGGCCGGCGATTCCAGGTATTCAGCTTTCGCGGCGAAGTGGTCGCCATTGTCAGAAAGCGTGGTGATACGTGCGCGCTGTAAACCTTCGACCAGTACTTTTACGGTACCGTCCGGCAGCTTCAGCATCTGCAAAATAGAGGCCACGGTCCCGACAGTAAACAGATCGTTGACGCCCGGCTCATCCGTTGAGGCTTCTTTCTGCGCTACCAGCATGACTTTCTTGTCATTATCCATGGCGGCTTCAAGGCAACGAATAGACTTTTCCCGTCCCACAAACAAGGGGATAACCATGTGCGGATAAACCACCACATCGCGCAATGGCAATACGGGGATTTCAATGCGTTCAGAACGCTCAGGATTCATAGAGCTCTCTCTTAGTTTAGTTTCCGCCTGGTGATGGGGCGCATGTGAACGCACTTCACGGCATCACCAATAAGTAAATCAGTATATGGGGATGTTTCCCGCACATTCAACGGCACGGATGCAGGAAAAATAAATGGGGGAAATAATCCCCCATTTATTGTTAACTGATTGTCGAAACTGGCGAATTATTCGCCGGATGCCTGCTGGGCTTCCGGCTTGCCGTAAATCAGCAGCGGTTCACTCTGACCGGCAATGACCGACTCATCGATGACCACTTTTTCAACGTCTTCCATGGACGGCAGATCGTACATGGTTTCAAGTAGCGCGGCCTCGACGATAGAGCGCAGACCACGCGCGCCGGTTTTACGGGACATCGCTTTTTTCGCGATAGCTTCCAGAGCTTCGTCGCGGAACTCCAGTTCCACGCCTTCCAGGTTGAACAGTGCCTGATACTGCTTGGTCAGCGCATTTTTCGGTTCTTTAAGGATCTGGATCAGCGCGTCTTCGCTCAGTTCATTCAGCGTCGCGACAACAGGCAGACGACCGATGAATTCCGGAATCAGACCAAACTTGATCAAATCTTCCGGCTCAACCTGAGAAAGCAGTTCGCCTTCGGTCGCTTTCTGAGATTTACCTTTTACTGTCGCACCAAAACCAATGCCGGAGCCGGTTTCAACACGGTTAGCGATAACTTTGTCCAGACCAGCGAACGCGCCACCACAGATAAAGAGAATCTTGGAAGTATCAACCTGCAAGAACTCCTGTTGCGGATGCTTACGGCCACCCTGCGGCGGAACGGCTGCCACGGTGCCTTCGATCAGTTTCAGCAGAGCTTGCTGAACACCTTCGCCGGACACATCACGGGTGATAGACGGGTTATCGGATTTACGTGAAATTTTATCAATTTCATCGATATAAACGATACCGCGCTGCGCTTTCTGAACGTCGTAATCACATTTCTGCAGCAGCTTCTGGATAATGTTTTCCACGTCTTCGCCCACGTAACCAGCTTCGGTCAGCGTTGTGGCGTCCGCCATGGTAAACGGTACATCCAGCAGGCGCGCCAGCGTTTCCGCCAGCAACGTTTTACCACTACCGGTTGGGCCAATCAGCAGAATGTTACTTTTGCCAAGCTCAACGCCATTAGAAGTATCGCCATTGCGCAGACGTTTGTAGTGGTTATAAACCGCGACTGCCAGCACCTTCTTCGCCTTTTCCTGACCGATTACGTAATCGTCAAGATGGTGGCGAATTTCATGTGGCGTCGGCAGAGCGCTGCGTTCACGGTGCGGAGCCACTTCTTTTATCTCTTCGCGAATAATGTCGTTACACAAATCGACACACTCGTCGCAGATATACACGGACGGCCCGGCAATCAGCTTGCGCACTTCATGCTGGCTTTTGCCGCAAAAAGAGCAGTACAACAGTTTGCCTGAGCTGTCTTTGCGCTTATCTGTCATGAGTCAAAACCTCTTTTCTGTTCTTAGTGCCGCACGCGACAACGCCATACCCGTACCAGCGCCTGCCGCCAGGATGCAGAGAGCCGCCTCTTTATTATAGCGGCCCTTGCGTGGCGGGCATCAGTTACGATGGGTCATGATGGAGTCAACCAGACCATACTCTACTGCTTCACTTGCAGAGAGGAAACGGTCGCGCTCTGTGTCTCTCTCGATTTGTTCAAGAGGCTGGCCCGTATGTTGTGCCATCAATTCGTTCATGCGTGCTTTCACTTTCAGGATTTCGCGGGCGTGGATTTCGATGTCCGTCGCCTGCCCCTGGTAGCCGCCCAGCGGCTGATGGATCATTACGCGCGAGTTGGGCAGGCAAAAACGCTTACCTTTCGTACCCGCGGTCAGCAGGAAGGCGCCCATTGACGCGGCCTGGCCCATACAAATGGTGCTGACGTCAGGCTGAATAAACTGCATGGTGTCGTAGATAGACATCCCGGCGGTGATAACCCCACCCGGCGAGTTGATATAAAGATAGATGTCTTTTTCTGGGTTTTCCGCTTCCAGAAACAACATCTGCGCAACAATCAGGTTGGCCATCTGGTCTTCGACCTGGCCGGTCAGAAAAATGATACGTTCCTTGAGCAGACGGGAGAAAATATCGTAAGAACGCTCGCCGCGCGAGGTCTGTTCAACAACCATCGGCACCAAAGCCATATGGGGTGCAAATTGATCACGTTCGTCACTGTATGACATATCCGTCTCCTGGATAAATATTCTGAGTAACCTGCTGCACTGATTCTACTTGAGACCGTTCAGGATGACTACGCTCCTGCCGGTAAACACCTTACGGACGGATTATCAGTCAGTCGTTCACTTTTTTACTGTTTCATTAATGGGGATAATGATGCCCTGTTTCAAGCATAACAATCTTTTGCTGTTACGCTAACACCGAAACACCCCTTACCCGCCATTTCTGGGTAGGAAAAGTGACAAAAAAGCCCGTCACCCTGCGGTGACGGGCCCATGTGCCTCGTCGTGAAACGATGAAAGGGCTTACGCCTGCTGGTTCATCAGTTCGTTGAAAGAGGTCGGTTTCTCGGTTACTTTCGCTTTCGCGAGTACCGCTTCAACCGCTTGCTCTTCCAGCGCCACGTTTCGCATGTTGTCCATCAGCTCGTTGTTCTTGCTGTAGAACTCGATAACTTCTGACGGATCTTCGTAAGCGGAAGCCATCTCTTCGATAAGCGCTTTCACACGGTCTTCGTCAGCTTTCAGTTCGTGGGTACGAATTACTTCGCCCAGCAGCAGACCGACAACCACGCGACGTTTAGCCTGTTCTTCGAACAGTTCGCGCGGCAGTTCCAGAGCCTGTTTTTCGTTACCGCCGAAACGCTGTGCAGCCTGGCGGCGCAGAACGTCGATTTCGCCGTCAATCAGTGCTGCCGGAACGTCGATGTTATTCGCGTTCACCAGACCTTCGATAGCCTGAGACTTGATGCGGTTACGCACAGCGCCTTTCAGTTCGCGCTCCATGTTTTTACGCACTTCAGTACGCAGACCTGCAACAGAACCATCTTCAACGCCGAAACGCTTGATGAATTCTTCGGTCAGTTCCGGCAGTTCGCGCTCTTCAACTTTTTTCAGGTTGATGACGAATTTCGCTGCTTTACCTTTCAGGTTTTCAGCGTGGTACTCTTCCGGGAAGGTCACGTCGATGGTGAATTCTTCACCCGCTTTGTGGCCTTTAACGCCTTCTTCAAAGCCCGGGATCATGCGGCCCTGGCCCATCGCCAGTACGAAGTCGGTCGCTTTGCCGCCTTCAAACTCTTCGCCGTCTACAGAACCGGTGAAGTCGATGGTGACACGGTCTTCCGCGTCAGCGGCGCCGTCTTTGTCTTTCCAGGTCGCCTGCTGCTTACGCAGGGTGTCCAGCATGGTATCTACGTCAGCGTCGGTCACTTGAACAACCGGCTTTTCCACTTCGATAGAATCCAGGCCTTGCAGCTCAACTTCCGGGTACACTTCGAACTCTACTGCGTAGGTGAAGTCTTCGCCCAGTTTGTACTCGCCCGGAACATAGTTCGGCGCGCCAGCCGGATTGATTTTTTCTTTGATGATGGCGTCAACAAAGTGACGGCTCATCAGATCGCCCAGCACATCCTGACGCACAGATGCGCCATAACGCTGAGCAACAACATTCATCGGTACTTTGCCTTTGCGAAAGCCGTCGATACGCACTTTCTTTGCCACGTTGACCAGCTCGCTTTTTACAGCGTTCTCGATGCTGTCAGCAGCGATAGTAATCGTTACACGGCGCCCAAGGCCCTGAGTGGTTTCAACTGAAACTTGCATCTTGTTACCTCAAAAAATCACAGTGCTCGGTCAACTCTGGAAGCCCTATGGTATTCGCTTCGCAGAACCGGGACGTCTTCTTTAGAAGAAACACTATCCCTGTCGCCAGAATCGTCCCGAAGACATTCCGAAAAATAAGACGCAGCATTATAGCGGCATCCCCTTGGGGAGTCGAGAAAAGCCAGCCGAGGCATTGCGGCACTTTTCACACTTCCCGGCAAATTTACGACTGAAAAGTGCACATCGCGCACAAAATCCAGGCAAAACAAAAACGGCCACGCAGGCCGTTTCGTTTTATTACCGCTGGCGCAACATACTGGAAAAGCTTCCGCCGTTGCAACTGTGATTCATCAGGCCAGCGTGCCAGCACCCCGACAGGCTGGAGAAGGCAGGACCGTATCCTGAAGCCCTTCCCACTCTTTCAGCGTATAGGTATGCAGCGCCAGCGCATGGACGGTCGAGGCCAGTTCTTCGCTAAGGATGCCGTAAATCAGGCGATGGCGATTTAAAAAACGCTCGCCGACGAAGCGATCGCTGACCAGCACAACTTTGAAATGGCTTTCAGAGCCGGCAGGCACGTTATGACGATAGCTTTCATCTATCACATCCAGAAAGACAGGCTCAAAGGCCGCCTTCAGTTTTTCTTCGATCTGCTCGCGTATCATCATAAGACTCTCCTCGACAACGCTGCGATGGGCAGCCATCACTTTAAAGGTTAGCCGCTTTTACCGTTTCCATTGTCAAAAAACAACACAATTTTAACTTTTGCAACCGTTACGTTTTATGCCTCGCCCAGCAACGAAGAGCGCCTTAATAACGGCAATTTCTGACGACGCGAAGCCAGACGGTGGTCATAAAAAAGACATTGCGTTATTTTCAGTCGACTGGCCTCTTCCCCTCGCGCATGGCGATGCTATGATGGCGAGAATTTTCTTCTTTATTGCCCATGGACCGTTGAGAGCCTGAACATGTTAAAAAAAGTACTCTTCCCGCTCGTTGCCCTTTTTATGCTGGCAGGTTGCGCGACCCCGCCGACAACAATTGAAGTCTCCCCGAAAATCACCCTGCCGCAGCAGGATCCGAGCCTGATGGGTGTTACCGTCAGCATCAATGGCGCTGACCAGCGTCAGGATCAGGCGCTGGCGAAAGTCACCCGCGACAACCAGCTGGTGACTCTGACCGCCTCACGCGATCTGCGTTTCCTGTTACAAGAAGTGTTGGAAAAACAGATGACCTCCCGCGGTTATATGATTGGCCCAAGCGGCGCGGTGGATCTGCAGATTATCGTCAATCAGCTTTATGCTGACGTCTCGCAGGGTAACGTGCGCTACAACATTGCCACCAAAGCGGACATCTCTATCATTGCTACCGCGAAAACCGGCAACAAGATGACTAAAAACTACCGTGCGAGCTACTCCGTGGAAGGCGCTTTCCAGGCAAGCAACCAAAATATTGCTAACGCGGTTAACTCCGTCCTGAGCGACACTATCGCCGACATGGCGCAAGACACCAGCATCCACGAGTTCATCAAGCAGAACGCGCGTTAATTTTCCTTCGTTATCCAGGCCCGGTTCGCCGGGCCGCTTTTTTACGGCCGCCCATGCACAGTCATTATTTACGCCTTTTCCAGCAGCCGAAATCCGCCATTTTACTGATCCTCGGCTTCGCGTCCGGCCTGCCGCTGGCGCTCACGTCCGGCACGCTTCAGGCCTGGATGACGGTCGAAAATATCGATCTGAAAACCATCGGGTTCTTCTCGCTGGTCGGCCAGGCTTACGTTTTTAAATTTCTCTGGTCGCCGGTGATGGATCGCTACACGCCGCCTTTCCTTGGCAGGCGTCGTGGCTGGCTGTTTATCACGCAACTGCTGTTGCTTGCCGCCATCGTTGGTATGGGCTTTTTAGAACCATCCACACATCTGCGCTGGATGGCGGCACTGGCGGTACTTATCGCCTTCTGTTCGGCCTCTCAGGACATCGTATTCGATGCCTGGAAAACAGACGTTCTGCCCGCAGAAGAGCGCGGCGCAGGGGCTGCCATCAGCGTGCTGGGGTATCGGCTGGCGATGCTGGTTTCAGGCGGGCTGGCGCTGTGGCTCGCGGATCGCTGGCTTGGCTGGCAGGCGACGTACTGGCTGATGGCCGCACTTTTAATTCCCTGCCTTATCGCCACCTGGCTTGCGCCAGAGCCTGACGACGCCATTCCCGCACCGCGCACGCTGGAGCAGGCCGTTGCCGCGCCGCTGCGCGATTTCTTTGGGCGCAATAACGCCTGGCTCATCCTTTTGTTGATCGTGCTTTATAAACTTGGCGATGCATTTGCCATGGCCCTCACCACCACCTTTCTTATCCGCGGCGTCGGCTTTGATGCAGCCCAGGTGGGTATGGTCAATAAATCGCTCGGGCTATTTGCGACAATTATCGGCGCGCTATACGGCGGCGTGTTGATGCAGCGGCTCTCGCTGTTTCGCGCCCTGATGACTTTCGGCATTTTGCAGGCAGCCTCGAACGCCGGTTACTGGCTACTGTCGGTCACCGATAAAGACATCATGAGCATGGCGGCCGCCGTTTTCTTTGAAAACCTCTGCGGCGGCATGGGTACCTCCGCGTTTGTGGCGCTACTGATGACGCTGTGCAATAAGTCGTTTTCTGCCACGCAGTTCGCGCTGCTTTCGGCCCTTTCAGCCGTGGGGCGCGTTTATGTCGGCCCGGTTGCGGGCTGGTTTGTGGAGGCTTACGGCTGGCCGACATTTTATCTCTTCTCGGTCGTTGCCGCCGTGCCTGGTATCTTGCTGCTGCAACTGTGTCGGGAAACGCTGGACTATACCCGTGAAACCGGCGAGTTCCTGCGCCGTCAGGCCTATCCCGGCGGTTATCGTTTCGCGCTGCGTCTGTTGATGGCTGGTTGCGCGCTGCTCGGCGTCTGGCTTCTGGTGATTATCAGCAACGCGCTCAACCTGAGCGCGCTGAGTTTTGGCGTTACGCTGCTCGAAGCTGGCGCGCTGCTGGCGCTTTCCGGTATAGCCCTCGGCTGTCTGCTCGATTACCTGGCGCTGCGGCGTGCCGCGTCCTAGCTTATCGCCTGAATTAAAAAGTTGATAAAAACGCTGTACAACTTAGCGCCGAACGGAAGCAAAAACAGGTTAATGATCCACGGCAGCTGACAAAGTAACTGTACAGGGAATCCGACCGGCCCGGAGATGATATCAATGGGCCAGCGCCACCACTGCCGCGCCCGCGGTCTCAGACATACCACCAGCACCGCCACGATAATGACTACCACATAGAGCAGCGGCGTGATTTCGTGACTTTTCTGATAGAACGCCACGGCATAGTGCGCAAAAAGCCCCACCGGGACTGCCAGCAGCGCGAGTGATAACAGCACATATCCCACGCGGATGCCGAGTCGCTGGCGGCTCCCTTCAGGATAACGGTTCCAGAGCGCCGGGATACCGCCCAGGTAAGCCACTACAATCGCACCGACAATGGCGACATCCCCCGCCGTCACCGTCGGTTCGACGGCCAGAAAACCCAGCACACCGCCCCAGAAGAGCAGGCTCATAAAGAGATGCATCGACAGCGCCCAGCCGGGTGTAGATAAAAGCGGCCTCATTACGGGGTTAATACGCTGCCATAAGCCGGGCTCTTCGGTACACATAATATGTACCTGTTGCCTTGCCTGATCGAGAAATCCCGGCCACAGGCGTCCCCACCAGGGCAGCGGTGCCTGTGGTTCGCTAATCAATCGCCAGCGCGCTTTCGACAGCCAGCTCGTCTGATGATGCCCACGCTCCACAACCATCCGGTAATCCTCTGCGGTGGTGGTCACGCGGGTATCGAGCGCTCCTACCTGCCAGGCCGGCAGTACCGTGCTGCGATAGTTATCCAGCTCCCAACCCATTATCCTGCCGACATGTTCCAGCTGGCCTCGCGTGAGCCACTGTTCATTCGCCAGCGCGTCGGCCAGCCTTTCGCTGAAATAGCCTCGGGCCGCAAGCGCATCGGGTAGCCCGGTTGAAAGAAAAGTTTCCAGTTGCCGACAGCCGGCCATCTCATCAGCCACAATCGTCATGGAGAGCGTCTGCGCTGTCTGACTGAGCGTATGCGGATCCCAGTCAGGTAAAACGACGGCATCAGCCTGTTGCAAAGGCGCAGCTTCCGGTGCCGTCAGTGGTAAATCAGAAACGTAGCGATAGGTCACCTCCACCTGCGCCTCGTCGCTCTCCTCTTCTGTGTCTTCCTCGTCGGCATATTCCTGATAGCGCTGTGCTGCCTCATAGGCTTCACGCAGCTGTTGATACTTTTTCGGATCTTGATCCGGGCGGTGTTGTTTCACCACTTTCGCCCAGGCGCGGCGCAGAGCGGCTTTATCTTTGGTCGGCTCAAGGCCGAGGAGCGTCCAGGCGTCCATTAACGTAACCCGTCATCAAATTGTGCGAGGATCTGTTCCAGCGCCTGTCGCGCGCTGGCGATAATTCGCAGATCCTGGCTCTCGAGCGCTTGCTCAAACTGCCCGCTGTAGTGATCGATAAGATGGCGCCGCTCCCCCAGCGTCTGCTCGTAGCGCAGGCTCGCCTGTGCCAGCAACTGTCGGTTTTCCGGGCGATCGCGAGGGTGAATTTTCAGGGCGTTAAGTTGCGCCAGCCGCTGCTGAATCTCCTCAGGGCTAAGGCTTCCTGGCGCGCGCTCAATCACGAGCGAAGCGACCTGCTCCTGCCCGTCCACTTTGCATTCCACCTCCAGAATGCCGTCAAGGGTGTAGGTAAAGCGTACATCAACGGTGACCTCACCTGCCGGCCGGGGTGGAATGTTGAGCGTGAATTTATCAAGCAGAATGTTTTCGCTCACGCGGCGCGCTTCCCCCTGATAGACCACGATATCCAGCTGGCGCTGGTTGTCGTAGACCGTCGAAATGGACTGGAACATGCTCACCGGCACAAAGCTGTTGCGCTCGATAATGGGCAGGAAGTAGCCGGTGTCATAGCGCTCGCCGTTGCGTCGCGACGTTTCAATGCCGAGAGAGAATGGCATTACGTCGGTCAGCACGATATCGTCCAGCGCGGCGTCAAGGCTTGCGAGCCCGGCCTGAATACCGGCACCGAGCGCGACGACTTCATCCGGGTTGAGTTCAGCACGCGGAAAGCGGCCAAACATGCGCGCGGCCAGTTGACGTACGACCGGCATACGGGTTGCACCGCCGACCAGAATGACATCATCAAGATCGCCAATATCGAACCGGGCGTCGCGCAGCGCCTGAATGACGGGCTGTTTAAGTCGCGCCAGTAGTGGCTGGCAGATGTCGGTAAATGTGTCGTTATCAAGCTGCCAGGTCATATCATGCCCACCCGCGTTGAACGTGGCGGTTGCCAGCGCCTGATGCGTAAGCTGGTATTTAAGGCTTTCGGCGTGAGCAACAAGTTGCGCCTCGTCATGATGCATCCCGTCCGGCTGATAATCGGGATAACGCGATAACATCCACTGGCGAATGATATCGGTGAAATCATCACCGCCAAGCCGCGCATCCCCGCTGCTGGCGCGCACTTCAATCACGCCTTCGAACATATCGACGATAGAAACGTCAAACGTCCCGCCGCCGAGATCGAAAACCAGGAACTTCTGCTCGCGGTTATCGGCGAGCCCGTAAGCAAGCGACGCCGCCGTCGGCTCATTCACCAGTCGCTCGACCGTAAGCCCGGCCAGATGGCCTGCCGTTTTCACCGCCTTACGCTGGATATCGTTAAACCAGGCCGGCACCGTGATGACCGCGCGCGTAAGGGCGCAGCCGAGCGACACCTCGGCATCGGCTTTCAGTTTGCGCAGTACCAGCGCAGAGAGTTCTTCCGCGCGAAAGCGATGCTCGCCAAGCGTGAACACTTTGTCGGTGCCCATATAGCGCTTAAAGCTCGCGTGTGTGAGCGTCGGGTGACTCACAAGCCTCGCCTTCGCCGCTTCGCCCACAATAAGATGCCCGTCGTCGTCCAGTCCGACGACGGAGGGCGTGAGCACTTTTTTTTGACCATCGGCAATCAGCGTTGCGCGGCCATCCGTAAACCAGGCCACCGCGCTGTTCGAGGTGCCCAGATCAATGCCTATCAAAGGCGTAGTTGTTTCCATGCTTATCAACCCTTTACCCTGAGTATTTGTTGTTTTTTTGTTGCTTTAATCACCAGAAAAAAAGCACAACGAAGAAAGTGTTCCATTTTATTGGTCAATAAAATAGCATTTGATTTGCTTAGATATATTTATCGATATTTGGTAGCAGAGACTTTAAATAATTTCGTTTATCATTCTGTGCGACATTATTTTTCACGATTCAGCACCGTGAAAAAATTATTTTCCCGCCGTTATTGTTTCTCATTTGAAACCGTATTGTTAATTTCTTGTATGTTATTTTCAACCCTATATACTCAATTCCCGCCTTGACCTTACTTTACATAGGATTTTGTTATAACCCTTGCCATGTGGCTGTCATGGCTTACATTTTACATTTTGTTGCATTGGCTGTGACGGTTGCGACAGAACCCGGTTACACCCCACAGACACTGCGCCATTCGTGTTTACAGTAATGTAACCTTCCCGTAAAATGCCCGGCACACTTTAACCGCCACCAGATCCCCCTGAATTGAGGTCGTTAAATGAGACTCAGGAAATACAATAAAAGTTTGGGACTGCTGTCATTATTCGCAGGCACTGTTTTACTCAGTGGCTGCGATGCTGCGCTTCTCAACCCCAAAGGACAGATTGGACTGGAGCAACGTTCACTGATACTGACCGCCCTCGGGCTGATGTTGATTGTCGTGATTCCAGCCATCGTGATGGCTATTGGCTTCGCCTGGAAATATCGGGCAACCAATAAGGACGCAAAATACAGCCCCAACTGGTCACACTCTAACAAAGTTGAAGCTGTTGTCTGGACCATCCCTATCCTTATCATCATTTTCCTTGCAGTACTGACATGGAAAACCACGCACTCGCTCGAACCCAGCCGTCCGCTGGCGCACGATACGAAGCCGGTGACCATCGAAGTTATCGCAATGGACTGGAAGTGGTTCTTCATTTACCCGGAGCAGGGCATCGCTACGGTCAATGAAATCGCATTCCCGGCGAACACGCCTGTGGAATTCAAAATCACCTCCAACTCGGTGATGAACTCCTTCTTTATTCCGCGCCTGGGTAGCCAGATCTACGCAATGGCAGGCATGCAGACCAAACTGCACCTGATTGCGAACGAAGCCGGCACCTACGACGGTATTTCTGCTAACTACAGTGGTGCAGGTTTCTCCGGCATGAAGTTCAAGGCAATCGCCACGCCGGATAACGAAACCTTCAACCAGTGGGTGGCCAAAGCGAAGCAGTCTGGCAAAACCATTAACGATATGGCGACCTACGACAAGCTGGCGGCCCCGAGCGAATACAACAAAGTCGAATACTTCTCCAGCGTAAAACCGGATTTGTTTAAAGATGTTATTAACAAATTCATGGGACCTGGGAAGAGCATGGACGTGACTCAGTCTGAAGGGGAGCACAACGCCCACGAAGGCATGGAAGGCATGGACATGAATCACGCGGAAACCTCTCACTAAGGGGCCGAGGAATAATACGATGTTCGGAAAACTTACACTGGATGCAATCCCGTACCATGAGCCGATTATCATGGTTACGGTGGCTGCCATTATCGTCGGGGGTCTGGCGTTAGTTGCAGCTATCACTTACTTCGGTAAGTGGTCTTATCTGTGGAACGAGTGGCTCACGTCTGTGGACCACAAACGTCTGGGGGTTATGTATATCCTCGTGGCTATCGTGATGCTGGTTCGCGGCTTCGCGGACGCCATCATGATGCGTACCCAGCAATTGCTGGCGGCCTCCGGCGAAGCCGGGTTCTTGCCGCCACATCACTACGACCAGATCTTTACCGCCCACGGCGTTATCATGATCTTCTTCGTGGCGATGCCGTTCGTTATCGGTCTGATGAACCTGGTGGTTCCGCTGCAGATCGGCGCGCGTGACGTGGCATATCCGTTCCTGAACAACCTGAGCTTCTGGTTCACGATTGTCGGGGTTATCCTGGTGAACGTCTCTCTGGGCGTGGGCGAGTTTGCTCAGACCGGTTGGGTGGCTTATCCGCCGCTCTCGGGTATTGAGTACAGTCCGGGCGTTGGGGTGGACTACTGGATCTGGAGTCTCCAGCTCTCCGGTATTGGTACGACACTGACCGGTATCAACTTCTTCGTTACCATTCTGAAGATGCGTGCACCGGGCATGACCATGTTCAAAATGCCGGTCTTCACCTGGGCGTCGCTGTGTACTAACGTCCTGATTATCGTCTCCTTCCCGATCCTGACCGTCACCATTGCGTTGCTAACCCTGGACCGCTATCTGGGCACCCATTTCTTTACCAATGATATGGGTGGCAACATGATGATGTACGTGAACCTGATCTGGGCCTGGGGCCATCCGGAAGTTTATATTCTGGTCCTGCCGGTGTTTGGTGTGTTCTCTGAAATCACCTCCACCTTCTCGAAGAAACGTCTGTTTGGTTATACCTCCCTCGTTTGGGCGACTATCGCGATTACCGTGCTGTCGTTCATCGTGTGGCTGCACCACTTCTTCACCATGGGTAGTGGCGCGAACGTGAACGCCTTCTTTGGTATCACCACGATGATTATCGCCATCCCGACCGGGGTGAAGATCTTCAACTGGCTGTTCACCATGTATCAGGGCCGTATTCAGTTCCACTCCTCTATGCTGTGGACTATCGGCTTCATCATCACCTTCTCTATCGGTGGTATGACCGGCGTTCTGCTGGCGGTGCCGGGCGCAGACTTCGTATTGCACAACAGTCTGTTCCTGATTGCGCACTTCCATAACGTTATTATCGGCGGTGTGGTGTTTGGCTGCTTCGCAGGTATGTCGTACTGGTGGCCGAAAGCCTTTGGCTACAAGATGAATGAAACCTGGGGCATCCGCGCCTTCTGGTTCTGGATCATCGGCTTCTTCGTGACCTTTATGCCGCTGTACGCCATGGGCTTCATGGGTATGACGCGTCGCGTTAGCCAGAACATCGACCCGATGTTCCAGCCCCTGATGATTGTTGCTGAAATCGGTGCGCTGCTGATTGCGTGCGGTATCCTCTGCATCGTTCTGCAGATTTACGTGAGCGTCCGTGACCGTCACCTGAACCGCGACCTGACTGGCGACCCGTGGGGCGGCCGTACCCTTGAGTGGGCGACCTCTTCTCCGCCGCCGTTCTATAACTTCGCGGTTGTACCGGAAATCCACGAGCGCGACGCGTTCTGGGAAATGAAAGACAAAGGTGAAGCTTACAAGCAGCCTGCGCACTATGAAGAAATTCATATGCCGCGTAACAGCGCAGCGGGTATTTTCATCGGCGCGTTCAGCACCATCTTTGGTTTCGCCATGATCTGGCATATCTGGTGGCTGGCTATCGTGGGCTTCGCAGGTATCGTTATCACCTGGATTGCGAAAAGCTTCGATGAAGACGTGGATTACTACGTACCGGTTGCCACTGTTGAAAAACTGGAAAACCAGCACTTCGAAGAAATCACCAAAGCAGGGCTGAAAAATGTCAACTGAGAGCATTAATCACGAACTTGCTCATGGCAGCCATGAGCATGGGCACCACGATGCAGGAGCCAACAAAGTCTTTGGCTTCTGGATCTACCTGATGAGCGACTGCATTCTCTTTGCATGTCTGTTTGCCACCTATGCCGTTCTTGTGAACGGCACGGCGGGGGGCCCGACCGGGAAAGACATTTTCGAACTGCCGTTTGTGCTGGTTGAAACTTTCCTGCTGCTGTTCTCCTCCATCACGTACGGCATGGCGATGATCGCCATGAACAAAAATAATCAGAGCCAGGTTATGTCCTGGCTCGCCCTGACCTTCCTGTTTGGCGCAGGGTTCGTGGCGATGGAAATCTATGAATTCCATCATCTGATCGCCGAAGGTTTCGGCCCGGATAAGAGCGGCTTCCTGTCTGCGTTCTTTACCCTGGTCGGCACCCACGGTGTCCACGTTACCTCTGGCCTTATCTGGATGGTCGTGATGATGATTCACGTCTCACGTCGCGGTCTGACCCATACTAACCGCGCTCGCCTGATGTGCCTGAGTATGTTCTGGCACTTCCTGGACGTGGTGTGGATCTGCGTGTTCTCTGTAGTCTATCTGATGGGGGCGATGTAATGAGTCATTCAACCGATCACAACGGCGCCCACCACGGTGGCGTCAAGACGTACCTGATCGGGTTTATCCTGTCGGTCATTCTGACAGTAATCCCGTTCTGGATGGTCATGAACGGCTCCGCGTCTCACGGCACCCTTTTGGGTGTGGTCGTGGCAACCGCAGTCGTACAGATTCTGGTTCACCTGGTGTGCTTCCTGCACATGAACGCCTCCTCTGAGGAGCGTTGGAACCTGGTAGCCTTTATCTTTACGTTGCTGATTATCGCGATTGTAGTGGTAGGCTCTATCTGGATTATGTGGAACCTGAATCACAACATGATGGTTCACTAAGAGCGGCGAGTATGATTAAGCAATACCTGCAAGTAACGAAACCAGGCATCATTTTCGGCAACCTGATATCGGTTATCGGGGGATTCCTGCTGGCTTCTAAAGGCAGCATCGACTATCCCCTGTTCCTTTTCACCCTCGTGGGGGTGTCGCTGGTCGTGGCGTCCGGTTGTGTGTTTAACAACTACATCGATCGTGATATTGACCGCAAAATGGAGCGCACCAAAAACCGTGTGCTGGTGAAAGGACTGATTTCGCCGAAAATGTCGCTGGTGTACGCCACCTTGCTGGGTATTGCTGGCTTTATGCTGCTCTGGTTCGGCGCGAACCCGCTGGCGATGTGGCTCGCGGTCATGGGCTTTGTGGTGTATGTCGGAGTGTATAGCCTCTACATGAAACGTCACTCGGTCTACGGCACGCTGATTGGCTCGCTGTCGGGCGCAGCGCCGCCGGTTATCGGCTACTGCGCAGTGACTAACGAGTTCGATACGGGCGCGTTGATCCTGCTTGCGATTTTCAGTCTGTGGCAGATGCCGCACTCCTATGCGATTGCTATCTTCCGCTTCAAGGATTATCAGGCCGCCAATATTCCGGTACTGCCGGTGGTAAAAGGGATCTCTGTGGCGAAAAACCACATCACCCTTTATATCATTGCGTTTGCCGTGGCGACCCTGATGCTCTCGCTGGGGGGATATGCCGGGTATAAATACCTGGTAGTGGCGGCAGCGGTCAGCGTCTGGTGGCTTGGCATGGCCCTGCGAGGCTACAAAGCTGAAAATGATAAAGTCTGGGCGCGCAAACTGTTTGTGTTTTCCATTGTCGCCATCACCTCGCTGAGCGTGATGATGTCAGTCGACTTTATGGTGCCGGATTCACATAATCTGCTGACTTACGTCTGGTAAGTCATCGAGACAAAAAAGGGTGCTCCGGCACCCTTTTTTATTACCTCGTTTCAGGCTGCGATTCATTGGCAGCATAAATAGTTAACCCTTGAAATATTTTCTAAATAACCCGGCATTTACCCTCCCCTGCCCTCGCACTACACTAAGGCCTGCTTTTTATCTGAGGTGGTAATGAACGATAACAAAATGACGCCAGTCGAGTTGCGCGCGACATGGGGTTTAGGGACGGTATTTTCTTTGCGCATGCTCGGTATGTTTATGGTACTGCCGGTCATTACTACTTACGGAATGGCGCTACAGGGTGCCAGTGAAGCGCTGATTGGTTTTGCCATCGGTATTTACGGCCTCGCGCAGGCCATTTTTCAGGTGCCGTTTGGCCTGCTTTCTGACCGCATCGGCCGCAAGCCGCTGATTATCGGCGGTCTCGCAATTTTTGTTATTGGCAGCCTGGTCGCTGCGCTGACCGACTCTATCTGGGGCATTATTCTCGGGCGCGCGCTGCAGGGCTCCGGCGCTATCGCTGCCGCCGTCATGGCGCTGCTCTCCGATTTAACACGCGAACAAAACCGCACCAAGGCGATGGCCTTTATCGGCGTCAGCTTTGGCGTTACGTTCGCTATTGCGATGGTGCTTGGCCCGATTATTACTCACGCGCTTGGCCTGCATGCGCTCTTCTGGATGATCGCCGTTCTTGCCACCGCGGGGATTATTATTACGCTCTGGGTTGTGCCTGACAGCGGAAGCCACGTGCTGAACCGCGATTCGGGGATGGTGAAAGGCTGTTTTCGCAAGGTGCTGGCTGAGCCGACGCTGCTGAAGCTCAATTTCGGCATCATGTGTCTGCATATTCTGCTGATGTCGACGTTCGTCGCCCTTCCCGGTCAGCTGGAAGCGGCAGGTTACCCGGCAGCAGCGCACTGGAAGGTCTATCTCTGCACCATGCTGATTTCCTTCGTTTCGGTGGTGCCGTTTATCATTTATGCCGAAGCAAAGCGCAAAATGAAGCGTGTTTTTCTCTTCTGCGTGGCGCTGCTGCTGATTGCTGAAATCGTGCTGTGGGGCGCAGGTCCGCACTTCTGGGAACTGATTGTCGGCGTACAGCTGTTCTTCGTGGCGTTTAACCTGATGGAGGCGCTGCTGCCGTCGCTTATCAGTAAAGAATCACCAGCAGGCTATAAAGGCACGGCAATGGGCGTCTACTCCACCAGCCAGTTTCTTGGCGTGGCGATCGGCGGGTCGCTTGGCGGATGGGTCGATGGCCTGTTTGACTCGCAGACGGTATTCCTGGTGGGCGCGCTGCTGGCGACGGTCTGGCTGCTCGTAAGCACCACCATGAAAGAGCCGCCGTATGTCAGCAGTATCCGCGTTGAAATTCCGCCTGATGTGACGGCAGATGAGACGCTTGCGCAGCGCCTGCGGGAGACGTCTGGCGTCAGCGAGGCGATTGTGGTTACCGACGAACGTAGCGCCTATCTGAAAATCGACACCAAAGTAACGAATCGCGTAGAGATAGAACAGCGTATTCAGAACGCGTAACGCATCGGGCAACAACGTGGCGCAGAAAAAAGGGCGGAAAATCCGCCCTTTTTCGTATCTGCCGTTTCGATGACCGCTTAGTCGCGGAAGTTATTGAACTGGAACGGCTGCCCCAGGTTACCGCCGCGCACCAGTGCGATGGCCTGCTGGAGATCGTCACGCGCTTTGCCGGTTACACGAACCTGCTCGCCCTGGATCTGCGCCTGGACTTTAATCTTGCTGTCTTTGATAAGCTTAACGATTTTCTTCGCCATGGCGGAGTCAATGCCCTGCTTCAGCTTCGCCTCGACGATCCAGGTTTTTCCGCTATGCTCGAACTCGTCCGGCACCTCGATAGAGCTGCCTTCGATACCACGTTTCAGCAGTTTCGCACGCAGAATATCCAGCAACTGATTTACCTGGAAATCAGATTCGCTCACCACTTTAATGGACTGATTTTTTTCATTGAGCTCGAAGCTCGCGGTCACGTTGCGAAAATCAAAACGGGTTTCGAGCTCGCGCGTGGCGTTCTCAACCGCGTTCTGCACTTCGCGCATATCGACCTCAGAGACAATGTCAAAGGATGGCATGTTTTCTATCTCCCTCTCAGTATGTGCGTTGCATAATACCCGCAAAGGCGCATAACACAACCCGGAAACCGGCAGCAGGCGAAAGCCTAAGCGCTCACGTTATACTAGATGTACGACACAACGCCCGGCGCCGTTGCGGGCGAGGAGGAACAATGAAAATTACCGTGCTTGGATGCGGCGCTTTAGGCCAGCTCTGGATGAGCGCGCTGCATAAACAAGGTCACGAGGTGCAAGGGTGGCTACGTGTGCCGCATTCATCCTGCCACGTTAGTCTGGTGGAAACCGATGGCAGTACGTTTACCCATACTTTTATGGCCAACAGCGCTGAGTTTCTCACCGACAGCGAGCTATTGCTGGTGACGCTGAAAGCCTGGCAGGTTTCCGAAGCGGTAAGAGCGCTCGCCGCCCGGCTGCCCGCCGCAAGCCCGGTTTTGCTGTTACACAACGGTATGGGCACGCTGGATGAACTACGTTCCGTTGAACAGCCGATGCTGGCCGGCGTCACGACGCATGCGGCGCGGCGCGATGGCAACAACGTCATTCATGTCGCCTGTGGCACTACGCATATCGGCCCGGTAACACCGGATGCGCAAGATTACTCCCGGCTGGCCGCGCTGCTTCAGCAGGCCCTGCCGGATGTCGCGTGGCACGATAACGTTAACGCCTCGCGCTGGATCAAACTCGCGGCGAATTGCGTGATTAACCCGCTGACGGCGCTCTACAACTGCCCGAACGGCGCGTTGCGCGAACGGCCTGAAGAGGTGCGCGAGATCTGCTGCGAAGTGGCGCTGGTCATGGAACGCGAGGGGTATCATACGTCTCCTGACAGCCTGCTTTATTATATTGAGCAGGTGATTGAGAGCACCGCCGCCAACATCTCCTCGATGCTCCAGGATGTACGCCAGCAGCGTCACACCGAAATTGATTACATTACCGGTTATCTGCTGCGCCGCGCCCGGGCGCATGGCCTGTCGCTGCCGGTCAACAGCCGTCTTTATGAACAGATTAAACGCAAGGAGAATGAGTATGAGCGCATCGGCACTGGTATGCCTCGCACCTGGCACTGAAGAGACCGAAGCGGTCACGACAATAGACGTGCTGGTGCGCGCGGGGATCAGCGTCACCACGGCGAGCGTCGCAAGCGACGGTGATTTAACGATAGTCTGTTCACGCGGTGTCCGGCTGCTGGCGGACGCGCCGCTGGTTGAAGTGGCGGACGGCGAGTTTGACGTGATTGTCCTGCCAGGCGGTCTGCAAGGCGCCGAAGCGTTTCGCGACAGCCCGCTGCTGGTCGAAACCGTTCGCCAGTTTCATCTCTCGGGGCGGATTGTCGCGGCGATTTGCGCAGCGGCAGGCACCGTACTGGTGCCGCATGATCTTTTTCCTGTTGGCAATATGACCGGTTTCCCCGCGCTGAAAGCAACGATCCCAGACGATCAGTGGCAGGACAAACGCGTGGTATGGGATCCGCGCGTTAATCTGCTCACCAGTCAGGGACCGGGCACGGCGATGGATTTCGCGCTTAAGATTATTGATCTGCTGGTCGGCCGTGAAAAAGCGCATGAAGTTGCCGGACAACTGGTGCTGGCCGCGGGCATCTACAGCTATCGCGACTACTAAGCATTATCCCGCTAAGCCGCGCCCATAAAAAAATCCCCTCATGTGAGGGGATTTTTGTCGCTGCGGAACGCTTTACGTTACGGGCGATAAACTTTTACGTTTTTAAAGCCCTGCTCCAGCAGGTACAGCGCCTGCAGGCGGCTCATCACACCACGCTCGCACCACAACAGGTACGTTTTGCTCTGGTCAAGATCGCCAAACTTCGTGCTGAGCTTGTAGAACGGCAGCGACACCACGTCGACGCCCTCGATAACCAGCGGTTTATCATCCTGCTCATCGATAGATCGAATATCGAGGATCGCGTCGTTCGGGCCAAAACCGTTCACGGTTTCCACCTCAACGACTTGCTGCTCGGTCTGCTCGGCGATTTCACGGATATCCACGTTAGTGGCTTCCTCCACCACGCGATCGAGAATAGCGAAATCGAAATGGGCCTCTTCAGCCTCGATTTTCGCCTTCACCGCCTTCACGGTCGGGCTTTTGGAAATCACACCGCAATATTCCGGCATCGTGCGGGCAAAATCTTCGGTACCGATTTTACGGGCGATATCGATGATGTGCTCTTTGTCATAAGAGATAAGCGGGCGCAACACCAGCGTATCGGAGACATTATCGATAAGACGCAGGTTGGTCAGCGTCTGGCTGGACACCTGGCCCAGCGCTTCACCGGTAACCAGCGCCTGCACACCGTAGCGTTCCGCGACTTTAGAGGCCGCGCGAACCATCATACGCTTGAGCACAACCCCCATCTGACCGTCGTCGACTTTCTCAAGAATTTCGCCCACTACCGGCTCGAAATTGATGGCCACAAAGCGCACGCGGTGCGAGCTGCCAAAACGGCTCCAGAGATAGTGCGCGACCTGGCGTACGCCAATTTCATGCGCCGCGCCGCCGAGGTTAAAGAAGCAGTAATGTACGCGACAGCCGCGGCGCATCAGCATATAGCTGGACACGCCGGAGTCGAAGCCGCCAGAGATAAGCGACAGCACATCTTCCTGCGTGCCGATAGGGAAACCGCCGATGCCTTCATAGCGGCCTTTCACCAGCAGCAGGCGATCGTCTTCGATTTCCAGATTGACCGTGACGTCAGGCTGCTTAAGTTTTACGCGAGCAGACGCAATATGCTGATTTAACCCGCCGCCGACGTAGCGCTCCACTTCAATAGAGCTAAACTCATGTTGACCGCGTCGCTTAACGCGTACGCAGAACGTTTTCCCTTCGAGCTGCTCGCGCCAGTTAGCCAGCGCTTTTTCGAAAATGTCGTGCATATCCGTAAACGGCACGTCTTCCACCTCAAGGACATGGTGGATGCCGGGAATGCGGGTCAGTGCATCAAGCACGGTATCGTGCTGAGTTTCATCTTTAATACGCACCACGATGTGGTCCCAGTGGCGAACCACGGCAAGATTTTCATCGTAGTGTTTCAGTACGTTACGAATATTCCCGGTCAGTATTTTTATAAAGCGCAACCGCACGGACTGGCTTTTAATGGTGATTTCCGGGAATAATTTAATGATAAACTTCATGGTGGCTATGATTCGTTGGCAAGCCCACCGGGGCTTAGAAAATGGTACTGCAGGCAGCATCGCGTCTGCATCGTGAGCCCGGCAGTATATCACCATCGCGGTGTGACTGCGCCAATTACCAACCTACAAGGCGTTATTTGCTAATCTTTGCGTCTCCGCTACCATGCTGTGTCGCTGAAAATGACAGTTAACCCATAGAGTCAGACTTTTACTATGCCGAAGAAAAATGAACAGCCGGCCAGTTTCGAAACTGCCCTGTCGGAGCTTGAGCAAATCGTCAACCGTCTGGAAAGTGGCGACCTGCCGCTGGAAGAGGCGCTTAATGAATTTGAACGCGGCGTGCAGCTTGCGCGCCAGGGACAGGTAAAACTGCAACAGGCGGAACAGCGTGTTCAGATCCTGCTTTCGCAGAATGAAGATGCGCCTCTTACCCCCTTCACGCCGGACGCCGAGTAAACATGGATTTTAGTCAACAGCTTCAGTCGCAGGCTGAGCGGGCCAATGGCGCGTTACAGCATTTTATCGGCGGCCTGCCGTTTCAGAAGAGTCCACTGGTTGAGGCGATGCTCTACGGCACATTATTAGGCGGTAAACGCCTGCGGCCGTTTCTGGTGTACGCTACCGGCGAGATGTTTGGGGTCCATCCGACGGCGCTTGACGCCCCGGCGGCGGCCATTGAATGCATTCATGCTTATTCGCTCATGCATGACGATCTGCCTGCGATGGACGATGACGATCTGCGCCGCGGCCAGCCGACTTGTCATATCCGTTTTGGCGAAGCGAGTGCCATTCTTGCTGGCGATGCGCTGCAAACGCTGGCCTTTTCGATTCTGAGTGACGCGCCGATGGAAAACGTCGCGCTGCGCGACCGGCTCGCGATGGTTTCTGAGCTTGCCAAAGCCAGCGGTGTGGCGGGCATGTGTGGCGGTCAGGCGCTCGATCTTGAAGCCGAAGGCCAGCAGGTTAATCTCGAGGCGTTAGAGCGCATTCACCGTCACAAAACAGGCGCGCTAATCCGCGCTGCGGTGCGTATGGGTGCGCTGTGTGCGGGCGATAGAGGCCGCGAGGCGTTGCCTTACCTTGATAGCTATGCAGAAAGCATCGGTCTCGCCTTCCAGGTACAGGATGACATTCTGGATGTGGTGGGGGATACTGCAACCCTTGGTAAACGCCAGGGGGCCGATCAGCAACTTGGCAAAAGCACCTACCCCGCCCTGCTGGGTCTTGAACAAGCCCAGGCGAAAGCGCGCAGTTTGTGCGATGACGCTCTGGCGGCGCTGGCGCCGCTGAAAGCACAAGCGCTGGATACCGCGACACTGGAAGCGTTAGCGAATTTCATAATCCAACGTGATAAATAAACGTATAACACCACGATGAGTCTCTGATGAGTTTTGATACTGCCAAATACCCGACCCTGGCGCTGGTGGACTCCACAGCGGAGCTGCGCCTGTTGCCAAAAGAGAGTTTGCCGAAGCTGTGCGACGAACTGCGTCGTTACCTGCTCGACAGCGTGAGCCGCTCAAGCGGACACTTCGCCTCCGGGCTTGGCACGGTAGAGCTTACCGTGGCGTTGCATTACGTCTACAACACGCCGTTCGACCAGCTTATCTGGGACGTCGGTCATCAGGCATACCCGCATAAGATCCTGACCGGACGCCGTGACCGCATCGGCACGATTCGCCAGAAAGGCGGCCTGCACCCGTTCCCGTGGCGTGGCGAGAGCGAATATGACGTCCTGAGCGTCGGTCACTCGTCCACCTCCATCAGCGCAGGCATCGGCATCGCTGTCGCAGCGGCACGTGAGGAAAAAAACCGCCGCACCGTCTGCGTAATTGGCGACGGCGCGATTACTGCGGGCATGGCGTTTGAGGCGATGAACCACGCGGGCGATATTCGCCCGGATATGCTGGTCATCCTCAATGACAACGAAATGTCGATTTCTGAAAACGTCGGCGCGCTGAATAATCATCTGGCCCAACTGCTTTCCGGTAAGCTTTATTCAACGCTTCGCGAAGGCGGTAAACGCGTGTTCTCTAACGTGCCGCCTATCAAAGAGCTGCTCAAACGCACGGAAGAGCATATCAAAGGCATGGTTGTGCCGGGCACGTTGTTCGAAGAGCTGGGCTTTAACTATATCGGCCCGGTGGACGGCCACGACGTGCTGGGGCTTGTACATACGCTCAAGAATATGCGTGACCTGAAAGGCCCGCAGTTCCTGCACATCATGACCAAAAAAGGCCGTGGTTATGAGCCCGCCGAAAAAGATCCGATCACCTTCCACGCGGTGCCGAAATTCGACCCGGAAAGCGGCACGCTGCCGAAAAGCAGCGGCGGTCAGCCGAGCTACTCGAAAATTTTCGGCGACTGGCTGTGCGAAACCGCGGCCAAAGACGACAAGCTGATGGCTATCACGCCTGCCATGCGCGAAGGCTCTGGCATGGTGGAGTTCTCCCGCGAATATCCTGGGCAATATTTCGATGTCGCTATCGCCGAACAACACGCGGTCACCTTTGCGGCAGGCCTTGCGATTGGCGGCTATAAGCCGGTTGTGGCGATTTACTCTACGTTCCTACAGCGCGCCTACGACCAGGTGATTCATGACGTCGCCATTCAGAAACTGCCGGTACTGTTTGCTATCGACCGCGCAGGCATTGTCGGCGCAGACGGCCAGACGCACCAGGGCGCGTTCGATCTCTCTTATCTGCGCTGCATTCCGGATATGGTCATCATGACCCCGAGCGATGAAAACGAGTGCCGCCAGATGTTATTCACCGGTTATCACTACAACGACGGCCCGAGCGCCGTTCGTTATCCACGTGGTAACGCGCTCGGCGTGACGCTGGAGCCTCTGCAAAAACTGCCTGTCGGCAAAGGCGTGGTCAAGCGCCACGGCGAAAAAGTGGCGCTGCTCAACTTCGGTACGTTACTGCCGGAGGCGACACAGGCGGCAGAAGCGCTCAACGCCACGCTTGTGGATATGCGCTTTGTGAAACCGCTTGATGAAGCGCTAATCATGGAACTTGCCGAGCGCCATGAATCGCTGGTCACTATCGAAGAAAATGCCGTCATGGGCGGCGCGGGCAGCGGTGTGAATGAAGTGCTGATGGCGAAGCGTAAACCGGTGCCGGTGCTGAACCTGGGCCTGCCGGATCACTTTATCCCGCAGGGCACGCAGGACGAAGCCCGCGCTGAGATTGGCCTCACTGCCGCCGGGATCGAACAGCGCGTTCGCGACTGGCTCGCCTGATCCCTGCTTCGTTTCCGCTCCTGCTATGCTTAGAGGTAACCTTTGTGACCCTAAAGCAGGAGCGGAACCATGCAATACAAGCAATTAGGAAAAACCGACCTTCAGGTTTCCCGTCTGTGCCTGGGCTGTATGACGTTTGGCGAGCCGGACCACGGTAACCACGCCTGGACACTCCCCGAAGAAAGCAGCCGCCTTATCATCAAACACGCTCTCGACGGCGGCATTAACTTTTTCGACACCGCCAACAGCTACTCCGACGGCAGCAGCGAAGAGATTGTGGGCCGTGCGCTACGCGATTTCGCACGCCGTGAAGATGTGGTGGTTGCCACTAAGGTGTATCACCAGGTCGGCGATTTGCCGCAGGGGCTTTCCCGTCCGCAGATCCTGCGTTCCATTGACGACAGCCTGCGCCGTCTTGGCATGGACTATGTCGATTTGCTGCAAATCCACCGCTGGGATTACGACACGCCGATTGAAGAGACGCTGGAGGCGTTAAACGACGTGGTGAAAGCGGGCAAAGCGCGCTATATCGGCGCGTCGTCCATGCATCCGCATCAGTTTGAACAGGCACTGACGCTGCAAAAAGAGCACGGCTGGGCACCATTTGTCACCATGCAAAACCACTACAACCTGATTTATCGCGAAGAAGAGCAAGAGATGTTGCCGCTATGCTACCGCGAAGGCGTGGCGGTGATCCCCTGGAGCCCGCTGGCGCGTGGTCGCCTGACACGTCCGTGGGGCGAAACCACGGCCCGTCTGGTCTCTGATGAGTTTGGCAAAACGCTCTATAGCGAAACCGAAGAAAATGACGCGAAAATCGCGGAACGCCTGGCCTATATCGCCAAAGACAAAGGCGTGAGCCGCGCGCAAGTCGCGCTCGCCTGGCTCCTGAGCAAACCTGGCGTTGTGGCCCCCATTATCGGCGCGTCGCGCGAGGAGCAGTTGCAGGAGTTGATTGAAGCGGTTGAGGTCACGCTCACCAGCGAAGAGATGGCTGAGCTGGAGACGCCTTACAAACCCCATCCGGTGGTTGGGTTTAAATAAACATTCACAAAAAAGCCCTCTTGCAGAGGGCTTTTTTATTAAATCAGGCCAACAGGCCAGTGATGACCAATCCAGTAGAGGATACCCGCTGAGATAATCCCCGCCACGATATCATCCACCATAATTCCCATGCCGCCATGGACGTTACGGTCAAACCAGCGAATAGGCCAAGGCTTCCACATATCGAAGATACGAAAGATAACAAACCCGGCCGCTACCCATTGCCAGTCGTGCGTGGGCAACGCCATCAGCGTTATCCACATGCCGATAAACTCATCCCAGACAATGCTGCCGTGATCGTGCACGCCCATATCTTTCGCAGTCTGGTGACAGAGGTAGACGCCAAGGCTGATGCCGAACATCACCACCAGCGAGTAAAGCTGCCAGGGCAGAAACGTCATCAGATACCAGAACGGGATCGCGGCAAGCGAGCCCATGGTGCCCGGCACCCACGGGCTTAAACCGCTACCAAACCCTGTGGCGAGCAAATGCCACGGATTGCGTAAATTCAGTCGACTTTTGGCGACATCCTTATTAAACGTGCGTTTCGAAGTGGTCATATCCTTTCCAGTCGAGCGTTACCGGCTCGCCATCGCGTAAAAATACCATCCCTTCTGCGGCGGTGGTCAACTGGCCAATGCAGGTCACAGGTACGCCGAGATGGTTTACCGCCACTTCCAGCGCGCCACGGTTCAATTCAGACACCGTAAAGCAGAGTTCGTAATCCTCGCCGCCCGATAGCGCCCAGCGCAGCATCTGCTCCGGCGTTGCGTTACGGATAAGCGCAGCGGAGTATGGCAGATCGCTAAGCTCAATCCGCGCGCCGCAGTCGCTCGCCTTCAGGATGTGCCCGAGATCGGAAATCAACCCATCGGAGAGATCGATAGCGGCGCTTGCCAGCCCGCGCAGCGCCTGGCCATGCAGCACACGCGGCGTGGGGCGCAGATGGCGCTTCACCAGGTATTCGGCGTCGCTGTCATTTTCAACGGTAAACTGCTTTTGCAAAATCGCGAGACCTGCGGCGCTGTCGCCCGGCGTGCCGGTGATATAGACCCAGTCGCCAGGACGCGCGCCCGAGCGTTTCAGCGCTCGCCCTGTCGGAACGAACCCGTGAATGCCGAGCGTCATAGAAAGCGGGCCACGCGTGGTATCGCCGCCGATAAGCTGCATATCGTAGTAGTTGAGTTGTTCAAACAGGCTGTCGCTAAAAGCTTCGAGCCACGGCTCGTTGACATCCGGCAGGGTCAGCGCCAGCGTCAGCCACGCCGGATCGGCGCCCATGGCCGCCAGATCGCTCACATTCACCGCCAGCGCTTTGTAGCCGAGATCGCGTGGATCGATATCCGGTAAAAAGTGGATGCCTGACACCAGTGTATCGGTGCTGATCGCCAGGGTTTGCTTCTCCGGCACGGTCAACAGCGCGCAGTCGTCGCCGATGCCAGTCTCGACATCAAGACGAGAGCTTCTGACCCGATCGAAATAACGTGCAATCAGGGAAAACTCGCCGCATGACATAGGGTTACGCCTCAACAGAAGAGAAGAAGAAAAGGCCGGAAATCCGGCCTCAGACAGCAGACGAAGAAAAGCAGGTTTCTTCGTGTTGATGACCATAGTAGACAATCGCCAGCTTTTCACCCGCCTGAAGCACAGAACGGTAAAAGAAAACGAGCGCCAGGTCTCCGGCCTGCCGATGGCAGGCGGATTTTACTTTTTGTGGGGACGGATATGCGGCGCAGCTTTATCAAGCACGCCATTGACGAACTTGTGGCTGTCTTCAGCGCCAAAAACTTTCGCCAGCTCAATCGCTTCATTGATAGCCACTTTGTACGGCACATCGTCGCGTTTTGAGAGTTCGAACAACGCGATGCGCAGCACCGCTTTCTCGACCTGGCCCAGCTCTTCGAGCTGACGGGACAGGTACGGCTTCATCAGGCCGTCGAGGTAGCCGCTGTTGGTCGCCACCCCGGAGAGCAGTTCGCGGAAATACATCACGTCCACATCTTTGACATCCTGTTCCGCCAGGAACTGGTATTCAACATCGGCGATGTCGTTATGGGACAATTGCCAGGAGTAAAGCGCCTGAACGGCACACTCACGGGCGCGGCGACGAGCAGCAGGTTTCACGGAATTCCCCTTACAAAAAAATCAGGCCTGGATAGCCTTCAGGACATTAATCATTTCAAGCGCGGTCAGCGCTGCTTCAGCGCCCTTGTTACCGGCTTTGGTGCCAGCGCGTTCGATGGCTTGTTCAATACTTTCAGTGGTGAGTACGCCAAAAGCTACCGGGATTTCGCTGTTCTGGGCCACGTGGGCCAGACCGTTGCTGGCGCCGCCGGCAACATATTCGAAATGCGCGGTGCCACCGCGAATCACCGTACCGAGCGCGATCACCGTGTCATATTTTGCGGTTTTCGCCAGCGCCTGAGCCGCCAGCGGCAGCTCGTAAGCGCCTGGCACCCATACGACGGTGATGTTTTCATCTTTTACCTGACCAATACGTTTCAGGGCGTCGATCGCGCCTTCCAGCAGGCTGTCATTGATGAAGTTGTTGAAACGCGCAATGGCGATGGCGACGCGAGCGTCCGGGGCAGCAACGGTAGCTTCAATAATGTTCATACTCTTACCTTAGGGTTATGTAGCCCCCGCAGGGGGGCGGATTTTATCATACTCTTTCGCGCACTGCTTACGTTTTACGTCCCACTCTCAGGCGAGCGTCAGGCGCAGGCGCAAATCGGGGCCGACCTGAACGACGTCGCGAAATTCCAGGCGCGGCGCGTCGGCCAGATGGGCTAGTTCAGGCAGCGCGAAAAGCCCGCGGGCTTCACTGCCGAGCAGTTTCGGGGCCATATACACAATCAGTTCATCCACCAGCCCTGCCTGAAGCAACGCGCCGGCAAGATGCGGGCCTGCTTCAACCCAAATGCTGTTCACCTGGCGTTTGCCCAGTTGCATCATTAGCAGAACCAGATCGAGCTTGCCGTTATGCACAGGCGTCGGCAGTTGTTCCACGCCTTGTGGCCAGACGGTGTCATCAGGGCAAGCGCGGGCAAGCCACGTCTCGCCGGGCTGATTAGTTATCTTGTGCGCGGGCGTCACCTGGTTCTGACGATCAAGTACGATACGCAGCGGCTGGCGCAGATTTTCATGCGGATACTGCGCCTGCGTGGTCTCATCAAGTTCGTCCCATCGCACGGTCATTGACGGGTCGTCGGCCAGCACCGTGGCACTGGTAGTGAGGATAGCATGGCTTTCAGCACGCAGACGCTGCACGTCCTGGCGGGCCTGCGGAGAAGTTATCCACTGGCTTTCGCCGTTCGCCATCGCGGTGCGCCCGTCAAGCGATGCGCCAAGTTTCAGCTGGATAAACGGAAAACCGGTGCGCATACGTTTGAGAAAGCCTTTGTTCAGCGCTTCGGCCTCACTCATCATCAGGCCGTGGCTGACCTCAATCCCCGCTTGCTGTAAACGGTATAAGCCGCGCCCCGCCACCTGCGGGTTCGGGTCCTGCATCGCCGCGACCACACGTGTGACACCAGCGTTAATTAGCGCGTCGCAGCACGGCGGTGTCCGCCCGTGGTGGCTACACGGTTCAAGCGTGACATACGCTGTTGCGCCCCGCGCCTTGTCGCCCGCCATGCGTAGCGCATGGACTTCGGCATGCGGTTCGCCTGCACGGTAGTGAAACCCTTCGCCGACAATCGTGCCGTCTTTGACAATAACGCAGCCCACACGCGGGTTCGGATGCGTGGTAAAGCGCCCCTGGCTCGCGAGCGTGAGCGCGCGGGCCATGTAAAATTCATCGGACATCAGTTAATCCTGTAAGCGGGCGATCTCTTCGCCGAATTCGCGGATATCTTCGAAGCTGCGATACACCGAGGCGAAACGGATATAGGCGACTTTATCGAGCTTTTTAAGCTGTTCCATCACCAGATTGCCGATAAGTTTACTCGGCACTTCGCGCTCACCGGTGGCGCGCAGGTGGGATTTGATGTGATTAATGGCCATTTCTACATCGTCAGAACTGACCGGGCGTTTTTCAAGGGCTTTCTGCATGCCGCTGCGCAGTTTGTCTTCGTTGAAAGGTTCGCGCACGTCGTTGCTTTTCACCACGCGCGGCATGACCAGCTCCGCAACTTCAAATGTAGTGAAACGCTCATGGCACACCAGGCACTGGCGGCGACGGCGCACCGAGGATCCTTCGCCCACCAGGCGGGAATCGATCACTTTCGTGTCAACGGCGAAACAGAACGGGCAATGCATAGCGCTTCCTGACTGAAAAAGTTAACTGAACAATAGTTTACCCTGAACTGGCGGGACTACAAAGACGCAACCTTTTTGAGACAAAGGCGCTATACCAAACGGGGCGGCGACAACTACCATTACCACACCTTCACGTTTTCAGGAAAAGCGAATCATGACAATACGTTATCTGAAATGGGCGATCGCGGGCAGCGCGCTGGCTTTAAGCGCCTGCGCCCCGCAAAGCGAAGTGCGTCAGATGCACCAGAACGTCAGCACGCTAAATCATGAGATGACGAAGCTTAAACAGGAGACGGTTAAAATCACGCAGCAAAATGCGCTGAATGTGAAATCGAAAAGCGGCGTTTATCTGCTGCCGGGTTCAAATACCCCTGCCCGTCTAAACAGTCAGCTCGGAATGCTGAAGATGTCGCTACGCAACGTGAGTGCTGACGCTAACGGCACGCAAGCGACACTGTTTATCCAGAGTGAATCAAACGAGCCGTTACCTGCATTTACCGGCACTGTCGAATGGGGCCAGTTGCAGGGGACGACGGAAAATTATCAGGAAGTCAACGTACAGAATCAGCCTTTCAGCGCTCCTGCCAGTACGCTGGCCCCGAGCGACGTTTCTGTACCGCTGACGCTCACTGGTATTACGCCCGATCAACTGGGTTTTATCCGCATACATGATATCCAGCCGCTGATTGCAGACGACGCCATCGTAGCGCCGTAACTTGCCCCCTGGCGGCGCATGGTTTGTTACATTCGCGCCGCTGCATTTTCTTGCTTTTTCACTCTGCCAGATTCTGCCTTTTCCCACCTTATAAACGCAAAAATGGCCTCGTGATGGTTGGCTTAGTTCCCTTATGCCGCTAGAATCCGCTTTCCGATGTACGCAAACGTGAACGCAATCGATTACGTACGTGACAAGAATGTGAAACGCCACATATTTTTGTGAGGCCGGATACTTATAATAGGCAACACAAATTGTGCAGTGGCGGTTAGCCGTCGCAGGCGAAAGCTTTACTCCACCCAGAAATGGGGATTTCCTTAAAACAGTGGCTCTATTATGAAAAAAATTGTTTTAGCTGCCGGTGCAGCCCTGGCGCTCTCCACCTCTTTCACTGCCAGCGCGGCAGAAACCAGCAATAGTGAGTTTGTTTCCGACTGGTGGCACCAGAGCGTCAACGTGGTGGGTAGTTACCACACTCGCTTCGGACCGACCATCCGTAACGATACCTATCTGGAATATGAAGCTTTCGCGAAAAAAGACTGGTTTGATTTCTATGGCTACCTGGATGCGCCGGTCTTCTTTGGCGGCAACACCGATGCTAAAGGGATCTGGAACCACGGTTCCCCGCTGTTTATGGAGATCGAACCGCGCTTCTCTATTGATAAGCTGACCGGCACCAGCCTGGCGTTCGGCCCGTTCAAAGAGTGGTATTTCGCCAACAACTATATCTACGATATGGGGCGCAACGCTTCTGGCCGCCAGAGCACCTGGTATATGGGCCTCGGTACCGATATCGACACCGGTCTGCCGATGAGCCTCTCCCTGAACGTCTACGCTAAATACCAGTGGCAGAACTACAATGCCGAGAACCAGAACGAGTGGGATGGCTACCGCTTTAAGGTGAAATACTTCGTGCCGATTACCCAGCTGTGGGGCGGTAACCTGAGCTATATCGGCTTTACCAACTTTGACTGGGGTTCAGATCTCGGCGATAAAGGCGGTTACGCGCTCAATGGCGTTAAAACACGCACCAACGATTCTATCGCGTCCAGCCATATTCTTGCGCTGAATTACGATCACTGGCACTACTCTGTGGTTGCGCGTTACTGGCACAACGGCGGCCAGTGGAATGACGATGCGCAACTGGCCTTCACCAACTACAACACCCGCTCTACCGGTTGGGGTGGTTATCTGGTAGTTGGTTACAACTTCTAAGCCTGACGCCTCAATGAAAAAGCCAGCCTCTGCTGGCTTTTTTTATGGGCGCGATTTGCAGCAAGGCACGTGCCCATACTTACCGCCGTGACGGCCTTCGGCATCACCGCATCGTGATTAATAACCCCTTTCGACAGCGAAAAAAAACCGCAGGCCAGGCCTGCGGTTTTTAAAGGTCATTCGCGCTTTACCATTACGGCAGAAGTGACGGCTGATCCGCCCCCTCTTTTTCCACCTTCTGTTGCAGAAGATGTTCACGCTTCATACCAAGCTTCAGAGCCAGCGCGGAGGCGACGTAAATCGACGACACCGTACCAATAGCCACACCGATAAGCATGGTGAGTGAGAAGCCCTGCAGCATCGCGCCACCGAACAGATAAAGCATCAGAATCACGATCAGCGTGGTGCCAGAGGTGATTAACGTCCTCTTCAGCGTCTGGGTCAGCGACACGTTAAAGATTTCGTAAGGCGTTCCGCGACGGATCTTGCGGAAGTTTTCACGAATACGGTCAGATACCACAATGCTGTCGTTCAGCGAGTAACCAATGACCGACATCAGCGAGGCGATGATGGTCAGGTCAACCTCTATCTGGAATAGCGACAGTACGCCCATAGTAATAATAACGTCGTGCGCCAACGCGATAACCACACCGGCCGCCAGACGCCACTCAAAGCGAAATCCGACGTAAATCAGAATGGAGATCAGCGCCACCAGCAGCGCCATCGCGCCCGCCTGAGCGAGATCCGCGCCGACGCTCGGACCAACAAATTCAATGCGTTTTACCGCCGCGTTCTGGCTGGTAGCCTCGTTAATGACGCTCAGCACTTTATTACCAAGAGTCTGTCCGCCGGTTTCGCCCTGCGCAGGCGGCATGCGTACCATGATGTCGCGGCTGCTGCCAAAGTTTTGCAGCAGCGGCTCTTCAAAGCCCGCCTTTTCCAGCGATTCGCGCATTAAATCCAGGTCAGCTGGTTTTTCCAGGGCAATTTCGATAACCGTACCGCCGGTAAAATCGAGACCCCAGTTAAAGCCACGCACGCCCATCACCACGATAGAAACCACCAGCAGCAGGCCAGAAATGGCGAATGCCCAGTAGTCCCAGCGCATAAAGTCATGAACTTTACGGCCGTGGTTTAATTGTTCAACAGTATATTCCTGTGCCACAACGCACTCCTCAGATAGACAGCTTGTTGATGCGTTTGCCGCCGTACAACAGGTTTACAATGGCACGGGTACCGACAATAGCGGTGAACATGGAGGTCGCCACGCCGATACCGGTCGTGATAGCAAACCCTTTAATCGCGCCGGTCCCCACTGCGTACAGGATGATGACCTTAATCAGCGTCGTAATGTTGGCATCGAAAATGGAGCTGAACGCCCCGCGATAGCCTTCATCAATTGCCTGCTGCACGGAACGGCCATTGCTGAGCTCTTCTTTAATACGTTCATTAATCAGCACGTTCGCATCCACCGCGACCGCAAGGGTTAATACAATCCCCGCAATCCCCGGCATGGTCAACGTAGCGCCCGGCAGTAACGACATAATGCCGACAATCAGCACCAGGTTTGCCAGCAGGGCGGTCGTGGCGATAAGACCGAACTTTTTATAGAACAGGATCATGAAGAGAATGGAGACCGCAAGGCCCGCCAGACACGCTTCCAGACCCTGGGTGATGTTCTGCATCCCAAGCGTTGGGCCGATCGTGCGTTCTTCAACAATCTGAATCGGCGCAATCAGCGCACCTGCGCGCAGCAGCAGCGAGAGCTGGCGTGCTTCGTTCGCGTTGTCGATACCCGTGATAACGAAGTTCTGACCAAGTCGCGCCTGGATTGTCGCGACGTTAATGACTTCTTCTTCTTTCACCAGAATGCTGCGACCGTTCGCATCTTTCTTACCGCTGTCTTTATATTCAACAAAGAGCGTCGCCATAGGCTTATGGAGATTATCTTTGGTGAAATTGGACATGATGCTACCGCCCGAGCTGTCGAGCGAAATATTCACCTGCGGCATGTTGTACTGGTCAACACCGGACGTGGAATCGGTAATGTGATCGCCCGTCAGAATCACGCGTTTGTACAGCACAACCGGCTGACCTTCACGCGTCATCTTCACTTCAGAGTCGCCAGGAATACGTCCGGCAGCCGCAGCGGCGCGATCGACATTGCTATTGACCAGACGGAATTCCAGCGTCGCCGTCGCACCCAGAATTTCTTTCGCACGCGCGGTATCCTGAATACCGGGCAGCTCAACCACGATGCGGTCAGCCCCCTGACGTTGTACCAACGGCTCAGCTACACCCAGCTGATTTACGCGGTTACGCAGGATATTGATGTTCTGCTGAACGGCATATTCGCGCGCTTCGCGCAGACGTTCATCAGACATTACCGCACGCAGGCTATTGTCGCCCTGTGCAGAGATAACCATATCGCGGTGACGGGAAGTCAGGTAAGCAACCGCCGCATCACGGGTGTCGCTGTCGCGGAACTGAATCGTCAGACCGTAATTATCGGCCTTACGTACGCTCGTCCAGTTCAGGCCTTTTTCGCGCAAATCGCTGCGCAGGCCGTCCATATTTTGTTCCTGGAGTTTGCCAAGCGCGGTGTCCATATCGACTTCCATCAGGAAGTGAACACCACCGCGCAGGTCAAGACCCAGTTTCATGGGTTCGGCAGAAATAGTAGTAAGCCAGCGTGGGGTGGCAGGCGCGAGGTTAAGCGCGACGACGAACTGATCGCCCATCGTGCTCATCAGCGCTTCGCGAGCGCGCAGCTGAGTATCGGTGGAGTCAAAGCGCGCGAGAATAGCGCCCTCTTCCAGAGCCACAGATTTCGCGGAAATTTTTTCTTTTTGTAACGTATTCTGGACCTGGATCAGCGTCTGCTCACTGGCGGCGACGCCGCGCGCGCCAGTGATTTGAACAGCCGGATCCTCACCATACAGGTTGGGAAGTGCATAAAGCAGGCCGACGATAAGCACGGCGACCAGCATGAGGTACTTCCACAAAGGATAACGGTTTAACACGGCAGTTCCCTTTGGGAAAAAATGGATTACAGCGCCTTCATGGTGCCTTTCGGCAGGACGGCTGCGACGAAGTCACGCTTGATAACCACTTCAGTGGTGTCGTTCAGGGCGATAGCAATGTAGCCGTTTTCCGCTACTTTGGTCACGCGGCCAACCAGACCACCATTAGTCAGCACTTCATCGCCTTTCGCGATGGAGCTCATCAGGTTTTTATGCTCTTTGGTGCGCTTCTGCTGCGGACGCAGGATCATGAAGTAGAAGATCAGACCAAAAACTACCAGCATCAGAACCAGTGACAACGGGCTGCTTTGCCCCGGAGCACCTGCCGCCGCTACCGCATCAGAAATAAAAAAGCTCATTCAAAGTCCCTCATTATTAAATTAATCAACGTTCAACGGTGGCACCGGCCGCCCCTGACGTTGGTAGAAATCCGCGACGAAGTGCTCTAATTTACCCTCTTCGATAGCCTTGCGTAAACCAGCCATTAAGCGCTGATAGTGACGAAGGTTATGAATGGTATTGAGCCGCGCGCCCAGTATTTCGTTGCAACGATCAAGATGATGCAAGTAGGCGCGTGAATAATTGCGACAGGTATAGCAATCACACTCAGAATCCAGCGGCGCCGTATCGCTTTTGTACTTCGCGTTGCGGATTTTCACCACGCCTTCGGTGACGAAAAGATGGCCGTTGCGGGCGTTACGTGTCGGCATAACGCAGTCGAACATATCGATGCCGCGACGCACACCTTCGACCAGATCTTCCGGCTTGCCCACGCCCATCAGGTATCGCGGTTTGTCTGCCGGGATCTGCGGGCAGACATGTTCCAGAATGCGGTGCATATCTTCCTTCGGCTCGCCGACAGCCAGGCCGCCGACAGCGTAGCCATCAAAGCCTATCTCTACCAGACCTTTAACCGAGATATCGCGTAAATCTTCGTAAACACTGCCCTGAATAATCCCGAACAGCGCGTTTTTATTACCGAGGCTATCAAAGCGGTCGCGGCTACGCTTCGCCCAGCGCAGAGACATTTCCATTGAGCGCTTTGCATAATCCCAGTCTGCCGGGTACGGCGTGCATTCGTCGAAGATCATGACAATGTCAGAACCGAGATCGAACTGGATCTCCATCGATTTTTCCGGATCGAGGAAAATCGGATCGCCGTTGATCGGATTGCGGAAATGCACGCCCTGCTCGGTGATTTTACGAATATCACCGAGGCTGAAGACCTGGAAGCCGCCGGAATCGGTCAGGATCGGGCCTTTCCACTGCATAAAATCGTGCAGGTCGCCGTGCAGCTTCATGATTTCCTGGCCAGGACGCAGCCAGAGATGGAAGGTATTGCCGAGGATAATCTGCGCGCCGGTGGCTTCCACTTCTTCCGGCGTCATGCCTTTTACGGTGCCATAGGTGCCAACAGGCATAAACGCGGGGGTTTCCACCACGCCACGATCAAATACCAGGCGGCCGCGACGCGCGCGGCCATCGGTCGTATCAAGTTCAAATTTCACGTTTTTCTCCACATCAGAGAGACAGTCTGATGATTAATGTTACAGAGTGAAGGACGCCCCTCACTCCGGCCCTCTCCACTCATGGAGAGAGAAAATATCGGTGTTGCGCTCGGGCCTAAAGCGCAAATTACGCGCCCGGACGCTCATGAATGGCCTGCGGATTGTACGTGATATACATCGCATCGCCGTAACTAAAAAAACGATACTCCGCTTTCACCGCTTCGCGGTAGGCGTTCATGGTGTGCTTGTAACCTGCGAACGCGGATACCAGCATAATGAGCGTCGATTCCGGCAGGTGGAAGTTCGTCACCAGCGCGTCGATCACTTTGTACTGATAGCCCGGATAGATAAAAATCTGGGTGTCACCGAAAAACGGCGCAATCAGCGCATCTTTCGCCGCCTGAGCTGCGCTTTCCAGCGAGCGCACCGACGTAGTGCCAACAGCCACCACTTTATTGCCGCGCGCTTTTGCTGCGCTCACCGCGTCGACCACTTCCTGCGGCACTTCCGCGTATTCGGAGTGCATCACATGATCTTCAATGCTCTCGGCGCGCACCGGCTGGAACGTGCCTGCGCCGACGTGCAGCGTAACAAACGCCATCTCAATACCTTTCGCGCGCAGGCGCTCAAGCAGCGGCTCGTCAAAGTGCAGGCCCGCAGTCGGTGCGGCGACGGCACCAGGTTTCTGGCTGTAAACGGTCTGATAAAGCTCGCGGTCAGATTCTTCATCCGGACGTTCAATATACGGCGGCAGCGGCATATGGCCGATGCTGTTGAGAATATCCAGCACCGGACGCTCATCATTGAACTGCACTTCAAACAGCGCGTCGTGGCGCGCAGTCATCGTCGCGTTTACGCTTTCATCATCGCCTAACAGCAGTTCCGCCCCCGGTTTCGGGGCCTTAGAAGCACGGATATGGGCCAACACGCGATGGTCGTCTAACATACGCTCTACCAGTACTTCTATCTTGCCGCCGCTCGCCTTGCGGCCAAACAGGCGCGCCGGGATCACGCGGGTATTGTTAAAGACCAGCAGGTCGCCGGGGTTGAGCTTATCGAGCAAATCGGTGAAAGTGCCGTGCGTGAGATTTCCCGTCGGCCCGTCGAGCGACAGCAGGCGACACGCGCTGCGCTGGGCTTGCGGATAATGAGCTATCAAGGATTCGGGTAGTTCAAAGGAGAAATCGGTCAAACGCATGGCTGGAACTCTGACATAAAAAACAGGCGGCTAGTCTAGTGCCGGGGCGCGCTCCCTGCAACTGATTAGCCGCTTTATCTCTCTTACTGGAAAGGATCGTTATGAATTTTCTCGCCCATCTTCATCTCGCGCATCTTGCGCGCAGTTCGCTGCCTGGCAACCTGATGGCGGACTTTGTGCGTGGCAAACCGGACGAGGTCTATCCGGCAGATGTCGTGGCGGGAATTTACATGCACCGGCGTGTGGATGTGCTCACCGATAACCTGCCTGAAGTGCGCGAGGCGCGCGAGTGGTTTCGCCCGGAAACCCGCCGCGTGGCGCCGGTCACGCTGGATGTCATGTGGGATCACTTTCTCTCGCGCCACTGGGCGCAAATTTCGCCCGACCTGCCGCTGGCGCAGTTTTTGGCGCACGCGCACGCGTTGATCCTGCCCACGCTGCCTGACGCGCCGGAGCGCTTTGTAAATCTCAACGAGGTTCTCTGGCGCGAACGCTGGATGGAGCGCTACCGCGAGATGACGTTTATCGCCCGCGTGCTTAACGGCATGGCGACCCGCCGTCCGAAACTTGCGGCCCTGCGCGACTCCTGGGAGGATCTGGATACCCATTACGCCGCGCTGGAGCGCCAGTTCTGGCGCTTTTATCCACAGATGATGGAGCGCGCGCGTCAGCAGACGCTCTGATTATTGTGCCTTTTCGCTGCGAATCTCGCGCCACAGTCGCCAGGCGAGCAACATCAGCCCGGCAGCGCCCGCCACCAACACGGCCCAGATAAGCCAGGTATAAAACTGATTACGCTGCACGCCAGCATCCTTCGCAGTGAGCCGCGCCTCGCCGCCCAGCGCTACCATTTTCACCGCTTGTGCGTAAGGCAACGTCTCCAGATTGCGTTGCCCCGGCACCAGCGTATTTATCGCCAGCGCCTGCGGTGCCGCTGCGCCGTTGCCCCAGGCGAGCAGGAACGGCCCGCTTCCCTGGGCGTTAAACACCAGCGTTTTTTCGTCACGTTCGCCCGTCACTTCCGGAAACACTTCGCCGATACGCTGATTGATGGCCCGCACCCGCAGCGCAGAGATCAGTTCTCCTTGCAGCGCCAGCGTCACCGCCGGGCGGTCCGGCAGGCGATAAAGCACCGTACGGACGAGGGGTTTCCACGCCATGTTTTCACCGCTGCGGTACTCAATTTCCACCGGCACAACGGCGTTTTCCTTCGAGGGGCGCAGCGTCAGCGCATCGAAGGGCTGTGGGCGTGGCCAGTGATATACCGCCGAGTTATCTGATTCTCTTTCCGCCAGTGCCGTTAGCGACATACGCAGCGGCTGCGGGTGTGGCGCCTGCCACTGTCCGGTCGCTGCCGTAAAATCAAGCGGCGCACTGGCGTTTTTCACCACTATCAGCAGATATTTCGCGCCAGAGAGCATCAAACCGTCGCGGAAATCGACCTTATCCTGCAGGAGCCGCTGGTCGCCGGACGTTAAATCCATCAGCGGCGCGTCGGTTATCTCTGTCTGCCAGTCGCGCATCGTCTCGCTGCTGAATACATCAATACGCGCCTGCCAGCCGTGAGCCTGCGCGGGCCATGCCAGACGCAACTGCGTCAGCGCTCGCGCCTCGTTACCCTCGCCGAGCGGAATAAGCCAACTGTCGCTGAGCGTCGCCTCAGGCGGGTTTTCCATGCGGATCTGCACGCCGGACGGCGAGGTCAACAGCACCGCAGGTTGGCTGTTGGCGCTGTCAGGCTTGAGCGGCTGCGCGTTAAGCTTATATACCGTTAACGGCGCACGTTGCGGCGCAGGCGCAGGCGGCGTGGTGGTTTCCAGCGCGAAAGGCAGGCTTGCGCCCTGCGAGTTAAACACGCGAAGGTCGCGCAGATCCGGCCAGGCGCTCTCCTCATACACCATTGCTGGCAGCGGCAGTCGATACCAGGGCGACGCCCCTTCGACGGCCAGCTCCGCGCCGCGTGCATAGTCCTGCGGGCTTTCGGCTCGCGAAGAGCCTTCCGTTGCCGTGCATGTGGCGGCCAGCGCCCAGATGGCGGCAACCCAGATTCGTTTCATCCTGCCTCTCCCTGACGAACATTGCCCGGCTGCGCCGCTTTCGGCGGCAGCGGAGAAAAATAACCCACAATCAACACCAGCACTGCAACGCCGATAAACGCGACCGCGCGTGCAAGCCCGCCGCCGCCCGCGCTGTCTACCAACATGAGCTTCACGATCACCACGCCCAGCAGACCCGCGCCACAGAACCAGGCCTGACGCGCGCCTTTACGGGTCGCACTCACCATCACCAGCAATGCCAGCAGCATCCAGAGCAGCGCAAAGGTCGTCTGCACCAGGCGGGACGTCCACAGCGCATCAGTCTGCCAGGGAATATCGCCCGCCCAGGCCAGCGTACGCAGCACCAGCCCGTTGCCCCACCAGAAAAGCAGCGCAAACCAGGCAAGCGGCGCCCACGGCTGCACCTGTTGCAAACGCGATGCCCAGAAACGTATGAGCAGTCGCCACCAGACCAGCAGCGCCATCAGGCCGAAGCCCGCGCCAAGTTCCAGCGGGTTAATAAGCGGAAGGTATGGCCAGTGAATCGCGACACCGTCCATCAGGTTGTCCACAAGCAACAACAGCCCCAGCACTGGTGCAACTGGTGCCAGACCCGGCCCGCCGTAAAGCGCAGGCCACTGCGCACAAGGCCACCATCCGCGCCGGATGGCCTGATTCACCACCAGCACAATAATCGCGCTGACGGCGAGGATAATCCCTGCCTGCCACGCTTCGCTGCCCCATGGCAGGCTGTCGGTAAACCACCAGGTTTCCATACCCGTGGCCAACAGCAGCATCCAGAATAGCGTCAAATGCAGCCCTTGCTGCAGACGCGCCGGCAGCGTTGCGCCATCGCGGTGCAGCAGCCACAGCGCGCAAGGCAGCGCGAGGCACCAGACGAGGCTGTGCCAGCCCGCCAGCACCAGCGCGCCGTCAATCACAAGGTGATAAAGCAGCATCAGCGCCATGCCCGGCCACAGCAGCCAGACCGTAAAACCGAGATCCGGCCATGCCGTTTTGCGCGCGAGGCTGCGCCAGAGCATGACGGAGAGCGTCAGCAGAGCGAGCACACAGGCGAATCCCACAGAAATATCAAATGTTATCCAGCGCGCCGCCTGCATCAACGCGATAAGCCAGAACGCGACGCCGCCACCAAGGTGTATCCGGCTCAACAACGGCTGCGGCCCACGCCACAGGAAACCACCCGCCAGCCAGCAGAGCGCCAGCACCGCACTGATAAACGCCGCATTCAGCAATGCGATGCCGTCAAGCCAGGCGTAAACGGCGCTGACCGCCGCCAGCACCAACAATGCGCTGCCGCTGTAGCTCATACGCCGCTGGGCCTGCTGCATGCCAAACCACAACAATCCCAGCCCTTCGAGCGCCCAGGCGAGCGCCGTCCAGCGAGCGGACAACGCCAGCGGAATGGCAAGCGTAACAAACGCGCCGCCAAGCGCCAGCCCGCCCATCGCCAGTATCCGCCCTTGATGCGGGTAGCGGCGCAACGCAACGCGGGCCAGCAGCAGATAAACCAGCCCGAAACCCAGCGCCGAAAACGCCGGGCCATAGGTCCAGTGGCGGGTTATCACATACTGCATTGCGAACCCAACCAGCGGCGGAACAAACAGCAGCACGCCATCGACGATTTTTTTCTGCTGCTGCGAGCGCAGCGACAGCGCCACGCAGACGACGCCAAAAAGCACAATATTGGCTATCAAAAATAGCTGGCAGCTCAGCCACTCGTCCGGATGATAGCCGCTCATACCCCACAGCCCCGCCACGCCGAAGGTAAAGAGCAGCCCCAGCAGGTTCAGTTCGCGCCAGTGCTGCCAGACGCTCACCGCAGCGATGCCCACCGACAGCAACAGGTAGAACGAAAAGAGGGCAATGTGGTTGCCGCTACCGGTGGAAAGCAGCAGCGGCGCGAGATAACCGCCGAGGCTCGCGAGCATCGCGAGGCTCAGCGCGCGTTGCAGTACGGCCAGGGCGACGCTTGCGGCGCACACGGTAAGCATCAACACAAACGCGAGCGGCATCGGTAACATCTGCCAGAGCCGGAACGCGCCGAAAATAGTGATATAGAGCGCGCCCACCGCGCCGCCCTGCAAAATGAGCGCATACAGCGGCGCTTTGCGGCGCAGCCGCCAGCCGACCGCCAGCAGCACAAGCCCTGCCACGCCTGCACCTGCAACGCGCAACTCAAGCGGCAGCATGTCGCGCTCGACGCTGTAGCGCAAAAGGAAGGAGAGCCCTAAAAAGAGCAGGATCACGCCGATCTTGGCGAGCGGATTGCCCTGCATAAACCAGCGCACGAGGCTTGTCAGCATTCCGCCTGCCGCGGCATCGCCACGTTCAGGTTTCTGACGGCGCGGCGCTGAAGCGCGATGGGTCTCACCGGGCGTGTTGCGCACCGCCTGAGACCAGACCCGTGGCGTGTCGATCGCGGCTTTCGGCGCTGCCTCAGGCACAGCTTCTGGCGTTACTGCGGCGGCAGAACGCGCTATCGGTGCAGGCGCTTCAACAGATGCAGGCGATTCGACGAAAGCCGCGACAGGCATGGCGGGCGCGTCCGCCAGCCGCGTTTCAAGCATCGCAATCCGCTCGCGCAGGCGCTGCAGTTCGGTTTCGTTACGCGCGCTACGCCTGAACGCCATGATAGCCAGCACCGGCACCACGACCACGCAAAAGAGGGCAATCAGAGCAGCAAAAACAAAAATCTCATCCATTGATTTCAGACCCTGCGGCAGAAGTGCGGCTACTTTCCCATATCTGGATGAAAAGCGGTATTCCTTTACCGCGTTTCGCCGCGCTTATCTTGCGCGCCAGATTGCCGCCGCACCGGCCGGGAGGCGCAGCGTCTGTGCCTCAAACTCGCCGCTGCCCTCTTCACGTCCCCAGGTTTTTCCGGCAAACAGCGGTGAGAACGGCAGCGTCACGTCGCAGGTCGCGCCGCGGTTCAGCGCCACGAGCACCCGTTCCTGCTGGTAAACACGCATAAATACAATGACGTCACTCTGCGCGTAGATAACCTCGCAACCGCCGGACCGTAGCGCCCGGCTGCGGTGGCGCAGGCGAGCGAGACGCTGATAGAGCGCCAGCAGTTCGCTATCCTGATGCGCCTTGTCCCACGGGAACGGCTGTCGGCAGAACGGATCGTTACCGCCTTCTACGCCCACTTCATCGCCATAAAAAATGCACGGCACACCGGGCCAGCAGAAAAGCCACACTGCCGCGGCCCGCAGGCGCGCCGGGTCTCCTTTCACCAGCGTTTTAAAGCGCGCGGTATCGTGACTGTCGAGCTGATTAAACATCCGCAACTGCTGCTGATGTGAGAGCGCGGCGCGGTACTCTTCCATCCACGCGGCGCACTCGGCCGCGTCGAGCTGCTGCGGCTCAAGCCCCTGATCTACGCCTGCGAGAAAACTCCACAGCGGCGTGGTAAAGCCGCGATAGTTCATCGCCGCGTCTTCCGCATCATTTTGCAGCCACTGGCGGGCGTCTCCGAAATGCTCGCCAAACACAAAGGCTTGCGGATTGACCGCTTTGGCCGCGCGCGTGATCCCTTCAACGTGGCGCAGGTTCGCTTTCGCCCCGCCGCGCTCGCCCAGCATATGCACCACATCAAGCCGCCAGCCGTCGATACTCCACGGCGCTTTCAGCCAGTGCTTCACGACGCTCTCTTCGCCCGCGTATATTTCCTCCACCACGCCGGGCTCGGCGAAATCCAGCTTCGGCAGGCTCTCATAACCGAGCCAGCAGAACGCGTGACCGTCCCCGGTGAAGCTGTACCAGCGGCGTGTGGGAGAATCCGGGTGATGGCAGGCGCCGCTCTGCGTGTTTTGCTGACGATCGAACCACGGATGCGTGTCGCCGGTATGGTTAAAAACGCCATCCAGGACCAGGCGCATATTGCGCGCGCGTGTTTTTTCACGCAGGCGCAGCAGCGCATCATCACCGCCAAATTGCGGGTCGACGTGGCGGTAATCGGCGGTGTCATATTTGTGCACGCTCGGTGCACAAAAGATGGGGTTAAGGTAAAGCGCCGTCACGCCCAGTTTTTCCAGATAAGGCAGCTTCTCGCAGATGCCGTCGAGATCGCCGCCGTAAAACGTCGACGACCCTGCTTCCTGGCTCACTGGCTCGTGCCAGTCGCGCAAAATGATATCGCGCCCCTGATCGTGATGATAATAAACGGTGTCCTGCGCTGCGCCCCTGGGCTCGCTACGGGCAAACCGGTCAGGGAAAATCTGGTAGAAAATCTGCTCCTGCACCCAGTCCGGACCATCATCTGGCGTATCCACCGCAAAGAGCGCGAGGCGAGCGGGCGGAAAGGCGCTCAGGCCCAGCGGGCTGAACCACTGCTGGCTCTCTTTCCAGAGCAATTTGAAACAGTAGCGGCGGCGCGGCTGGCCGTCGCCGAGTGGAATGCTCGCCTGCCACGCGCTGACCTCCGGATGCGGCGCGGTTGACAGGCGCTTCATGGTAAACGGCGTTTCTTCGTTGTCGCGCTCATAGCGCAGCACAACGTTTTCCGGCAGCGCGTCGCCTTTCAGCCAGAGCGTAATGAGTAGCGATTCCCCCTGCTGGCGGATAAAGGGCGCGACGGGGAGATGCCAGGCATTCAACATACACTTTGATCCTTAATTGACAGAAAACAGGGCGATCTTTTCACACGGGCAACCGCGCGCCTTCCTCATTCTGGATTTTATTGGGGGAGGAGACGGGAGGCGGAGAATCTTTGGTGAGCGTAGAGCGAAAACAACATCCCCGCCAGGCGGCGGGGATGAGAAGAAGAGTTACGCGGAAAGGTGCGCGTCGCGACGGCGTTTAAACACCCAGCCTATGAGCAGCAACGCAATCCAGGCGAAACCGACATAAAGCGAAATGCGGGTGTCCGGATGATAACCAATCAGCGCGATGATAAACGCCAGGAAAATCAGGCCCACGATGGTGGTCGTCACACCGCCTGGCACCTTGAATTGCAGCGCTTTGACTTCATCCGCGCTCAGGCGACGGCGGAACGCCACCTGCGAGAGCAGGATCATTATCCAGACCCAGACGGTCGCGAAGGTCGCGAGCGACGCAATCACCAGGAAGACGTTTTCCGGCATGATGTAGTTAAGATAGACCGCAAGCAGCATTGCAAAACACATCACCACCACCGTCACCCACGGAATGCCGCGGCGTGAGGTTTTCGCGAACACTTTCGGCGCGCTACCCTGCTCTGCCATGCCGTGTAGCATACGGCCCACGCCGAACACGTCGCTGTTGATCGCCGATAAAGACGCCGTCAGCACAACGAAGTTCAGAATGCCCGCCGCGACGGTAATTCCCATGTGCTGGAAGGTCAGCACGAACGGGCTGCCGTTGGTGCCCACTTCATTCCACGGATAGATGGACATGATCACAAACAGCGTGCCGACATAAAACACCAGGATACGCAGCGGTACGGAGTTTATCGCACGCGGAATGGATTTAGCCGGGTCTTTGGCTTCACCGGCGGTGATGCCGATAATCTCAATGCCACCATAGGCGAACATCACCATCTGCAGCGCCATCACGGTGCCAATCCAGCCGTTAGCGAAGAAGCCGCCGTTGCTCCAGAGGTTATGGATGCCGGTCGGCTGGCCACCATTGCCGATGCCCCAGATAATGATGCCGATACCGGCGGCGATCATGATGATAATCGTGGCGACTTTAAAGAACGAGAACCAGAACTCCAGCTCGCCGAAGACTTTCACGCTCATCAGGTTGATGGCGCAGATAATGAGCACCACGCTTAGCACCCAGACCCAGTGCGGCACCGTCGGGAACCAGACGCCCATATAGATGCCGAAGGCAGTGACGTCGGCAATGGCGACAATCAGAATTTCAAAGCAGTAAGTCCAGCCGGTGATATAGCCTGCGAGCGGGCCGAGGTTGTCCTGCGCATAGCGAGAGAAAGAGCTCGCCGCCGGGTTGTGCACGGACATTTCGCCGAGCGCGCGCATAATGATATACGCCGCCACGCCGCCGATAATGTAGGCCAGCAGTACGCTCGGACCCGCCATTTTGATGGCGTCCGCCGAGCCGTAAAACAGGCCGGTGCCAATCGCTGAACCCAGCGCCATAAAGCGGATGTGCCTTGTACTTAATCCGCGCTTGAGCTTGTTCTCGTTTTCCATCTTTTCAGTACCACGTCATACAATAAAAAACCACGGAGCAAGGCCCCGTGGTTCAACAATCAACCGACGATCAGTGAGCGGTGGAAGTCACGCTCCGTCCGGCCGTACGATCCCAGACGGCCGCCGCCAGCGCAATCACAACGGTAGGCAGCAGCCATGCCAGCCCCTGATCCGCCATCGGCAGCTTCTGAGTCCAGGCCGGAAGGATACCGCTTATCGCTGAGGCTTTCACCCCATCAATCAAACCGAACAGCAGACTGACCGCCATCGCCGGGGCGATAACACGGCTCGCATTATGCCACCAGCCGCGCGTAAAGCTCAGAACAACGAGTGCGATACACGGCGGATAGATGGCCGTCAGCACCGGAATGGAGAACTGAATCAGCTGGCTCAGGCCCAGGTTGGACACCACCATTGAGAACAGGCCCAGGACGAACACCAGCGAACGGTAAGAGAGCGGCAAATACTGCGCGAAAAACTCAGCGCAGGCGCAGGTCAGGCCTACCGCCGTGACCATACACGCCAGGAAAATCAGCGCCGCCAGCAGGAAACTACCCGCACCGCCGAAAGTATGCTGAACGTAGGCGTGAAGAATGGCCGCGCCGTTTACGGATTGATCCACAAGCGTCGCGCTGTCAGAACCCAGACGGAACAGCGCCAGGTACAGCAGCGTCAGGCCAACGCCCGCCATCAGGCCTGCGAAAATGGTATAGCGGGTCAGCAGACGGGAGTCAGAAACGCCACGCGAGCGCGCCGCGTTGACGATAACAATCCCGAACACCATCGCGCCCAGCGTATCCATCGTCAGATAACCGTTAACGAACCCGTTGGAAAACGCTGCTTTCTGGTAGGCTTCGGTCGCAACGCTGATACCGCCCGCCGGCCATACGATAGCGGCGACGGAGAGCACCACCAGCGCGACGATTTTCAGCGGCGCCAGGAAATTGCCCACCGTATCCAGCAGTTTACCCGGATAGAGCGACACGAGAATGACCAGCGCGAAATACACCAGGCTATAAATGAGCAGCGGCAGCGCGCCGTCACCAGTAAGCGGCGCAATACCGACTTCGAATGACACGGTGGCGGTACGCGGTGTGGCAAACAGCGGGCCAACGGCCAGATAGCAGACGGTCGCCAGCAGAATACCTGCCACGCGGCCAATTGGGTGGCTCAGGCTATCTACGCCGCCGCCGACTTTCGCCAGCGCCACCACGGTAAGCACAGGCAGACCAACGGCGGTTATCAGAAAGCCGATCGCCGCCGTCCAGACATGTGGACCGGCCTGCAAACCAACCATGGGTGGGAAAATGATATTGCCCGCGCCAACGAATAACGCAAAGGTCATAAACCCCAGTGCGATAATGTCGCGCGATTTTAACTGATGGGTCATAAGATTTACTGCCTGTGGATGTGGTGTTGAAATTGAATAATTTTTTACCGCCAGTCACCTGACGAAAACACGGCCATTTCAGAGCCTGACAGCGGGATATGCTTCCCGATTACGCTGGCGAAGAATTGTTTTTCGGTTTACCGCGCAAAAACAGTCGGTCTGGCAATAGCAGGGGCGCAATTTAAACGCTTATAACGTTTAAAGGCAAGACGGGATCCTGAAACCAGACCTTTATGCCAGATCTAAGTTTAAAGGCAGTGATTAAATCTAATTTCTTAAAAAACCTCCGGCGATTCGCGCGAGCAAAAAAGCACCAATTGAGGAAAAAGCGCTGAATACCCTATTAAAAACAAATAAGGCCAGCTTATGGCTGGCCCTGGAAAGTTGACGTTACAGCTTAAACCACAGAAAGCGCTCTGGCGGTCGTGGGCGCGATTAACCGTTCCGGCAGAACAAACGAAAAGGTCGTGCCCCGGCCCGGTTCGCTTTCTATCTCCAGACGCGCATCGTGATGCGTCAGCGCATGCTTCACAATCGCCAGACCAAGCCCGCTGCCGCCGGTCTGTCGCGAACGCGCTTTATCCACCCGGTAGAAGCGCTCAGTCAGACGCGGAATATGCTCCGCGGCGATGCCCGGCCCGGTATCCGCCACGCTAAAACGCGCGCCGCCCGGCACATGTTCCCAGCGCACCGTGATGTGCGTACCCGCAGGCGTATGGTTCACGGCGTTATACACGAGGTTTGAAATCGCGCTGCGCAACTGCTCTTCATTGCCGAGCACTTTTAGCGCCGGATCGACGTCAAAGGTGAAAGTCTGTTTTTGCTGGCTCAGCGTCTGCGCTTCACGCTCCACCACCCGCAGCATCATCGGCACGTCGATGGTTTCATTAAGCTGCATCGCGGGCGCCGCCTCGATTTTCGAGAGCGTCAGTAACTGTTTTACCAGCCCTTCCATCCGGTAGGTTTGCTCGCGCATGGTATGCAGCGCTTTTTCACGCAGCGCCCCTTCGAGCGTCTGCTCATGCATCATCTCCAGATAGCCCTGTAACACCGTCAATGGCGTGCGCAATTCATGGCTGACGTTTGCGAAAAAGTTGCGCCGCGCCCCTTCGAGCTGGTGCATCTGCGTGATGTCACGCGCGACCATCAGCAATTGTTCTTCGCTGTAAGGCATGACGCGAAATTCCAGATGACGCCCATTATTAAGCACCAGGTGCAGAGGGCGGTTAAATTCCTGACCGCGCAAATAACGGGTGAATTCCGGGTAACGCAGGAGGTTTAAGATATTCTGACCGTTGTCATCAGGCCAGCGCAGGCCGAGCAACTGTTGCGCAAGGCCGTTACACCAGAAGATGGCGCCCTCTTCCGTGGTCAGCACCACGGCATCCGGCAGCGATTCCGCGCCGCTGCGAAAGCGTTTAATTAAATTACCAAGTTCCCGACGGCGCTTTTTATTGCGCAACTGCATCTGGTGAAGACCGTAGAGCAGTGGCTCCCAGCTTCCGCTACCTGGCGGCGGCGTCATACTGCGATCCACCCAAAGCCACCAGGAAAGCCGCAGCAGATTCCAGAAATGCCAGATAAGCAATCCGGTCACCGCCGCCAGTAAAAACCATGCCAGATAGCCGAATATCGCCCCGAGTACCAGCGCCGGAATACAACAAAGCAACAGCTCCAGCACCAGTCTTTTCCATGACAGCCTTTCCAGCACGCGTCACACTCCTGTTTTGGGTTTAAAAACGGGTTGAGAACCGATAACCCGTACCGCGCACCGTTTGAACCATTCTGTCATGACCACTCAGCTCCAGCGCCTTACGCAGGCGGCGGATATGCACATCCACGGTGCGATCTTCCACATACACATTGGTGCCCCAGACGTGATTGAGCAGCTGTTCACGGCTATACACGCGCTCCGGGTGCGTCATAAAGAAGTGTAACAGTTTGAATTCGGTGGGGCCCATATCGAGAGGATTTTCGCCGGTCATCACGCGGTGCGATGACGGGTCAAGGCTTAGGCCCTGCATTTCAATGACTTCATCTACAGCCATCGGCGAGATACGACGCATGACAGCTTTAATACGCGCCACCAGCTCTTTTGGGGAAAACGGTTTAGTAATGTAATCATCAGCGCCCGTTTCAAGGCCACGCACACGATCTTCTTCCTCACCCCGTGCGGTCAACATGACAACCGGGATTTCGCGGGTCAGCGCTTCGCGTTTGATATGTTTAATAAACTGGATCCCCGATCCGCCGGGCAGCATCCAGTCCAGCAAAATCAGATCGGGCCAGGGCTCATTGAGTTGATTCACCGCACTGTCATAATCTTCCGCTTCCACCGGCTGGAAGCCATTTTGTTCCAGCACAAAACACACCATCTCGCGGATAGGTGCTTCATCTTCAACGACCAGAATACGTCTCGCCATGATTAGCCCTGTTAAATAAAGTAAACAGAATGTAATGCGGCGCCATTATGCGTCAGATTTATGACAGATTTATGAAAAAGATGACCGTAAGATGACCTGTCAGCGTACGCAGAAAACGTGCGCGACGCGACGAAACAGGACACCCGCCGTACCGGATGTTTATAATCCCCTTCTCGCTTTTACGCCACAGGGCATCACATGCGTATTCTGCATACCTCAGACTGGCATCTTGGTCAAAATTTTTATGCCAAAAGCCGCGCCGCCGAGCATGAAGCTTTTCTCGACTGGCTCCTGGAAACGGCCATTGCGCATCAGGTCGACGCGATTATCGTTGCGGGCGACATCTTTGATACCGGCGCGCCGCCAAGCTACGCGCGCGAGCTCTATAATCGCTTTGTGGTGCGTCTTCAGGGCGCGGAATGCCCGCTGATTGTGCTGGGCGGCAACCACGATTCCGTCGCGACACTCAACGAATCTCGCGAGCTGCTCGCCTGCCTTAACACCCAGGTGATAGCCAGCGCGCAGCTTACGCCCGAAACCCAGGCCACCTTGTTATACCGCCGGGACGGCGAGCCGGGCGCGGTGCTTTGCCCTATTCCCTTTCTGCGCCCGCGCGACGTACTGCGAAGCCTGGGCGGTCAGTCGGGACGCGAAAAACAGCAGCAGTTGCTGGAGGCCATCAGCCAGCATTACCAGGCCTGCTATGACGCGGCCTGCGCGCTTCGCGGCGACCGCCGCCTGCCGATTATCGCGACCGGGCATCTTACCACGGTAGGCGTGACCAAAAGTGACGCGGTGCGCGACATCTATATAGGCACGCTCGACGCCTTCCCGGCGGACTGCTTTCCGCCCGCCGATTACATCGCGCTGGGACACATCCACCGAGCCCAGAAAGTCGCGGGCTGCGAGCATATCCGTTACAGCGGCTCGCCCATCGCGCTGAGTTTTGATGAAACCGGTAAAGAGAAAAGCGTCTACCTGGTAGACTTCGCTGACGGCAAACTGCGCGAGGTGACAACCTTACAGGTGCCGGTCAGCCAGCCGCTGGCGGTCTTAAAAGGCAGCCTTGCGTCCATCACCGCGCAGCTTGAACAGTGGCGTGACGCGCCCGATGCCCCCAAAGTCTGGCTCGATATCGAAATCGACACCGGCGAGTTCCTTCACGATATGCACCGCGAGATAAGCCAGCTCACCGAAAGCCTGCCGGTGGAAGTGGTACTGCTGCGCCGCAGCCGTGAAATGCGCGAGCGCGCGCTCGGCACGCTCAGCACAGAGACGCTCAGCGAGCTTGGTGTGGAAGAGGTATTTGAACGCCGGCTTGAGCTCGAAACGCTGGAGGAGCCTGAAAAAGCGCAGCTGCGCACGCTCTTCGCCCGCACGCTGGAGAGCCTGCACGAGGAGGACGAGGCATGAAAATCTTAACCTTGCGCCTGAAAAACCTGAACTCCCTCAAGGGCGAATGGAAAATCGACTTTACCGCCGAGCCGTTCGCCAGCAATGGCCTGTTTGCGATAACCGGCCCTACGGGTGCGGGCAAAACGACGCTCCTGGACGCTATCTGCCTTGCGCTCTACCACCGCACGCCGCGTCTGAACGCGCTGTCGCAAAGCCAGAACGATCTCATGACCCGCGACACCGCCGAATGCCTTGCGGAAGTGGAATTTGAAGTCAAAGGCGTCGCCTGGCGCGCCTTCTGGAGCCAGAGTCGCGCACGCGGCCAGCCGGACGGCAATTTACAGGCGCCGCGCGTGGAGCTGGCGCGCTGCGAAGATGGCAAAATCGTCGCCGATAAAATCAAAGACAAACTCGACAGAATTGCCGCGCTCACCGGGCTTGATTACGACCGCTTCACCCGTTCAATGATGCTCTCACAGGGCCAGTTCGCCGCCTTTCTGAACGCCGAAGCCAAAGCGCGCGCCGAGCTGCTGGAAGAACTGACCGGCACGGAAATCTACGGTCAGGTTTCCGCGCGGATTTTCGAGCAACATAAAGAGGCCCGCAGCGCGCTTGAGAAACTCGAATCCCAGGCGCAGGGCGTTACGCTACTGGATGAGACGCAGCGCGAAAGCCTCGCGACAGGTTTGCAGGCACTCACTGACGAAGAGAAAACCCTGCTGGCGCAGCAGCGTCAGTTACATCAGCAGCATTTGTGGCTGACCCAGCGCAGCGCACTGAGCGCCGCGCTTGAGACGGCGCGCCTGGGCGCGGCGGCGGCGGAACAGGCGTTAGAGGCTGCGGCCCCGCAGCTGGCACGGCTGGCGGCGGGGCTGCCTGCTGAAAAACTGCGCCCGGCCTGGCTGCACGTTCAGGAGCTGGAAACGTCGCTTGCCGCCACTCAACACCAGCATGAGGAAGTAAGCGTTCGCTTACAGGAAAGCGTCGCGCGCCGGAAGGCCATCCGTCAGGCGGCAGCGCAACAGGCGCAAGCCCAGCGTGAAGAGCTGGCGCAGACCGACCACTGGCTCGTGGAGCACGATCGCTTTCGCTACTGGAGCAGCGAACTTGCGGGCTGGCGCGCGGTGCTGGCCCAGCAAAAGCGCGATCGCGAGCAGCTTCACGCCCTCAACATGACGCTCGACGCCACCCGGCGCAAACGCGACGCGCTGCCGCAGGCCGAACTTGCGCTTTCGCCCGAGGATACCGCTCATGCGCTCGCCGTCCTTAACGAACAGCGCCCGCTGCGCCAGCAGCTTGCCACTCTGCACGCTGCCTTTTCGCCGCTGACGCGCCGTAAAGCGCGCCAGCAGGAGATGTCTGCCGGATTGCACGCACAGATCCAGCAGTTCGAACAGCAGCTTGCGCAAAAACGGCAGGATTACAAAACCAAACAGGAAGAGCTCGCGCGTGCGAAAACCGTGTGCGAGCTGGAGCAGCGCATCGCAAGCCTCGTCGAAGAGCGCGCGCGCCTGCAACCTGGCAGCCCCTGCCCGCTTTGCGGCGCAACGGAACATCCGGCGGTCGAGGCGTATCAGGCCCTGAAACCCGACGCCAGCCGCCTGCGTCTTGCGCAACTTGAGCAAGAGAAAGACCAGCTCGGCGCCGAGGGTGCTGCCCTGCGCGGGCAGCTCGAGGCGCTAATCAAACAGCGCCAGCAGCAGGAAAGCGAAGCGACAAGCCTGCTGGAAGAGGAGCAAGCACTCACCTCACAGTGGCAGACGCTGTGCGCCGCCGCCGGGCTCACCCAGGCCCCGGGCGAGGATATCACCCCGTGGCTTGAGGCGCAGACCCGCCGCGAACAACAGTTGCACCTGTTGCGCGAGCGCCAGATGCTCGATGCCGCGCTGGATAACGCGCAGCGCCAGTTCACCCAGCTCGATACGGCATACCAGGCCCAGCAGGAGACACTGCGCGACCAGCTGGCGACCTTCTCATTACCCGCACCGGATGACGATAACCCCGTGCCGTGGTTCGCCGCGCGCGAAGAAGAAGCCCGTCGCTGGCAGCAACATGAGCAGCAACAGCAACGCCTGCGCGACAGACTCGCCGCCTGCGAGAATTTACTGGCGCTGTTGCCGCAGGAGGGCGAGGCGCAGGCGGCGTCTCTCCCGGCCGATGAACTGGCGCACGCGGGTCAACAGATTCACACGCTCTGCCTGTCGCTTGAGGCGCAGTGGCAGACGCTCGGCGCGCAGCTTGCGCAGGAACGAGCGCGTTATGAGAGCGCGCAACGTGCGTTCGACGAGGCGCTGGCCGTCAGCCATTTTGCCGATAAAGCGGCGTTTCTGGCCGCGCTGCTGGACGACGCCACGCTGCGTCAGCTGGAGGCGCAAAAGCAGGCGCTGGAGCGCGAGCTTCATCAGCAACAGACGCTGCACGCCCAGGCACAGCAAGCGCTGGAGCGCCACCTGAGCGCTCGTCCGGACGCGCTTGACGACACAACATCCGCAGCCGGGAGTGAAGCAGCGCTTGCCGTTATCGCGACGCATCTGCGCGACAACACCACGCGCCAGGGCGAACTGCGCCAGCAACTTCGCCAGGATGAAGAAAACCGCGCGCGCCTGACATCGCTGCTGGCTCATATCGACGCGGCACGCCGCGAGGCCGATGAATGGGGTCAGCTCAATCATCTGGTCGGCTCCCAGAAAGGCGATAAATTCCGTAAGTTCGCCCAGGGGCTGACGCTGGATAATCTTGTGTGGCTTGCCAATAACCAGCTGACGCGCCTGCATGGCCGTTATCTGCTAAAACGCAAACTGAGCGAAGATCTGGAGCTGGAAGTGGTGGATACCTGGCAGGCGGACGCGGTTCGCGACACCCGCACGTTGTCAGGCGGCGAAAGTTTTCTGGTGAGCCTTGCGCTGGCGCTGGCGCTGTCGGATCTGGTGAGCCATAAAACCCGTATCGACTCGCTCTTCCTGGACGAGGGCTTTGGCACGCTGGACGCGCAGACGCTCGACACGGCGCTGGATGCGCTGGATGCGCTGAACGCGAGCGGTAAAACTATCGGCGTCATCAGCCATGTCGAGGCGATGAAAGAGCGTATTCCGGTGCAAATAAAGGTCAAGAAGATCAACGGGCTTGGCGTCAGCCGGCTCGCACGTGAGTATCAGGTCGAATAAAAAAAGGGGCGCGCAGCCCCTTTTCTTTTAGCGTATGGCGGGCCAGAGCCAGGCGGCGCCACGAACGCCGCTCGAATCGCCATGCACCGCTTTGCGCACCGGCGTTTCGCATTCGCCCCCGAATACCCAGTGTTTCATGAGCGGCGGTACGGTTTTATACAGCCGGTCAACGTTGCTCATGCCGCCGCCCAGCACAATCACGTCGGGGTCGAGAACATTGACGATATGCGCCAGCGATTTCGCAAGCCGCAGCTCGTAACGGCTCAGTGCCAGCTCCGCCAGCGCGTCTTGCTCATCCACCAGCCGGATGATTTCGCTGCCTTTCAGCGGCTGGCCGCTCAGGCGGTGATAGTCGGTCGCAAACCCGGTTCCGGAGATATAGGTTTCGATGCAGCCCTGTTTGCCGCAATAGCACGGGACTTCTTCACGATAGCGAAGTTCGTCGTCGTCCATCCAGGGCAGCGGGTTATGGCCCCACTCGCCCGCGTTGCCGTTAGCCCCGATATGGCTGCGCCCGCCAAGCGCAATGCCGGACCCACAACCAGTGCCAATTATCACAGCAAACACGGTCTGCGCACCCGCCGCCGCGCCATCAACGGCCTCGGAGACGGCGAAACAGTTAGCATCATTGGCCAGACGCACCTCACGCGCGAGCCGCGCGCTCAGGTCTTTATCCAGCGCCTGGCCATTAAGCCATGTGGAGTTGGCGTTTTTCACTACGCCCGTATAGGGCGAAAGCGTGCCCGGTATCCCGACGCCCACCGTACCGCGCTCGCCCGTTTCGCGCTCCGCCAGTTCCACGAGCCCGGCGATGGTCTCGACCGTTTGTGGATAATCGTTGCGGGGCGTGGGCACACGGTGGCGAAAGCGCTGCTCTCCGTCGTCGCTGAGCGCAATCACTTCGGTTTTGGTGCCGCCTAAATCGATCCCAATACGCACGTCTGCTTCCTCATATTCAATGACTTACCAGGAGAGTAGATAACCTGCCCGTGAAAGGCAATGAAACACCGCGGCTGATTCGTTATCATGCCCGCTGCGTTTAACTACCAGGCCGTGGAAATTAACATGCTGTGGTTCAAAAATTTAATGGTTTACCGTTTAAACCGCGACGCCCCGCTGCGTGCGGATGAAATGGAAAAACAGTTAGCTGCGTTTACCTTCACCCCGTGCGGCAGCCAGGATATGGCAAAAACCGGTTGGGTTGCGCCTATGGGCGGCGGCAGCGACGCGCTGACCCACGCCGTCAACGGCCAGATTGTGATTTGCGCGCGTAAAGAAGAGAAGATCCTGCCTGCGCCGGTTATCAAGCAGGCGCTGGAAGCGAAAATCGCCCGTCTTGAAGCCGATCAGGGCCGTAAGCTTAAGAAAACGGAAAAAGATTCGCTCAAAGACGAAGTGCTTCATTCACTCCTGCCGCGCGCATTCAGCCGCTTCAGCCAGACCATGATGTGGATTGATACCGCAAGCGGACTGATTGTGGTGGACTGCGCAAGCGCGAAAAAAGCAGAAGATACGCTGGCGCTACTGCGTAAAAGCCTCGGTTCGCTGCCGGTAGTGCCGCTGACATTTGAAAACCCGATAGAACTGACACTCACCGAGTGGGTGCGCGCCAATAACGTGCCGCAGGGTTTTCAGCTGCTCGACGAAGCCGAGCTTAAGGCGATTCTGGAAGATGGCGGCGTGATCCGCTGCAAGAAGCAGGAGCTGGTAAGCGACGAAATCGCGGTGCATATCGAAGCCGGTAAAGTGGTGACCAAACTGGCGCTCGACTGGCAGCAGCGTGTGCAGTTCATGCTGTGCGACGATGGCTCGATCAAGCGCCTGAAATTCTCAGATGAACTGCGCGACCAGAACGACGACATTGCGCGTGAAGATGTGGCGCAACGCTTTGACGCCGATTTTACGCTGATGACCGGCGAGCTTGCGGCGCTGATCCAAAACTTAGTGGAAGCGCTGGGCGGCGAAGCCCAGCGTTAATACGCCCGCGTCGCCCCGCCCGGGGCGGCGCGTTTACAGATAACGGCAGAGATAAGACGTTGGCTCCGCCACCTGCAGATGAAACTCGCTGTGCCCCGGCACGTGAAAGACCTGCCCCGCCTCGTACGTTTTCCATTCGGTTTCGCCCGGCAGTAACACATTCAGCGCGCCGCTGATGACGGTCATCTCTTCTGGCTGCGCGGTGCTGAACGTATATTCACCTTCCGCCATCACGCCGACGCTGGCGCGGCCCGTGCTGCTGCTGGTGAAACCGATAGACTTCACTTTACCGGAAAAGTATTCATTACTCTGAAGCATAAGCAGGCCCTTATTAAAAAAATGGTTGGAAAAACAATATAGAGGGCCAGCCTGAGAGCTGTCACGCAAATTGTGACAGCCGCTCAGATAAGCAGTTCGGACGCAAGACGCGCCACCAGGACATTACTGAGCAGTACCGGCACATCAAGCGCCTTTTGCAAAAGATCCCGGTGTTTTTGATGAAAACCGAGGCAGTCGAGCAGCAGCACATCCGCGCCACGTGATAACAGTTCGCGCCCCGCGCCGACCAACTCTTCCGCGGTGCCGAAAAACGGATTTGCCAGCGCGTAATGCGGCGCGCTTTCCAGCACCTGCCATTTTTGTACCTGCGCGTCCATCAGTTCAGGAATAGGCAGAATCACGCCCACCTGATGCCCGTCGACAATCGACGCCACCAGCGGCGGAATGATGCGATCTGGCTCAAGCAGGATCGCGTTGCGCGCACGCAACCCCCGAAAGCGCAACGTGCTCATCAACAAAATAACGTCAAAGCCCTGGTTATCGAGTACTTCGATAATGCTTTGCAGTGCCTGCTGTGTTTTGGCCTTTGAGACCACAGCGGTCTCGTTATCCTTAAGCAGCGTAATCAGCGTCTCTTCCTCGCCTGTCGGGCCGTAATCTTCCATCACTTCTTCGCGCGACAATTTGCCCATCAGACTGATATGGGTAATGTGCTGTTCATCAATATGTTCGGTTAACAGCGGCAGCACCTCGCTGACAGGCACCACGCCGATGGTGAGTATCGCCAGAGTCGCACTCATTATTTATCGCCTTTTTTTACTGCCTCTCAGAGTAATAACGACACCTTTCGCCTGTTTCTTGAGCACAAGTGAAGGAGGAATCAAAAAGCGTAGCAGCTTTGCGGCACTGCACGGTGAAAAAAACCGCAACAGCGCCCGCCGCTAAAAAATAATCATAACGTATCGTTAACATTAGCTTTGGATTAAAGGTGTGATGCAAAACGGCAGGCGCTGTTTTTCAGACTGGCGGTAAGCGCAGCGTGACGCTTGCCGCCGACTGCGGTCAGGATTTATCGGGGTCTTCGTAGCGGCGCTTGGCGTCCAGCGCTTCTTGCTCGGTGGGATGTTCGCTGATAAGCGAATCGGGATCCGGGTGATCGGCACGCAGCTGATAGCTGGTGACGGTCTTACCCGGCACGCCTTTTTCAACGGGCACCACGCGCGCCTCGCGCGGATAGGGAGGTCTGGTCGGCATAGCTCTTCCTTTATTAACGGGGACGAGCTGTAAGTATAGACAATCCCGCCACTTAGCTGGCGCGTGCCAGTTGTAGCGCGGCGATAATACGCGTAACGATGTTTGCCGGGGTGTCAGCGGCGTCAATGACATGGTGCGCACATTCACGATAGAGCGCGTCGCGCACGGCCAGCACTTCCGCTATCTCTTCTGTCATCGGCTTACCGGTAAGCGTTGGGCGCTGTCCTTCTTCCGGGAACGCCTCAAGGCGCTGCGCCAGGACATCCACGGGCACGTTGAGATAAATCACCACGCCGTGCTGGCGCATAAATTCACGGTTTTCTTCCCGCAACACCATGCCGCCACCTGTCGCCACTACCGTCGCCGGTGCGCTCACCGCATGAAGCGCCTGGCTTTCACGGGCACGAAAGCCCGCCCAGCCTTCCTGTTCCACCACCTGCGCGACCGTCATTTGCGTCTGCTCCAGCAGCCAACGGTCAGTATCGGCAAAGCCGTACGCCAGCGCGCGGGCCAGCGCCTCGCCGGTAGTGGTTTTTCCGCAACCGCGTGCGCCGACTAAATAAATGGGTTGATTCATGGATGGATTACCTCACCTTTCACATACCGCGAAAGGGTCAAAACGCAGGCCATAAGCTGTGAGTTTAACAATAAACTAGTACACAAGACAGGCGTAAATTTAAACTTACAAAAATGTTGGCGTGACAGGAAAGCCCGCGCCGGATAACCTTTCTTTCCTCGGCGAAGTGTAAAGCCACGCTACCACTTGCCGGAATGCACAAAACGCGCCCACCTTACTTGAAAGCACCCGGTTAACACAACCCCACCGCTCGCCGCACCCGGTTACATATTTCTTATTTCCTTTACGTGCCGGATATTTACAAGTAACGATTTTTCTCCAGACTTAATACGTAATATTGACGCGTTCAATGACAGAGGGATGAATCATGCAATCTGAAGAGCAACGTCTGATTGACGGGCTTTTTGACCGGCTCAAAGCCGCCAGCGAAAACAGCGCGCCACGCGACGCGGACGCCGAACGCTGGATTGAGCAACATATGCGCACTCAGCCGGGTGCCGCCTATTACATGGCGCAAACTATTCTTATCCAGGAAGCGGCCATGAAACAGCTTAACGGTCGTATCCAGGCGCTGGAAGCCGAACGGGAACAGCAGAAGCAGGCGGCGAGTCGTCAGCAAAGCAGCGGCGGGTTCCTGGCAGGGCTCTTCGGCGGCGGTAAAAGCGAACCGGAAGCGCCGCGTGCGCAGGCAACGCCGCGCGGCTCCGACCCCATCCCCGGCGCGCAAAACTACCAGAGCGCACCGCCTGTGGGCTACGCTCAACAGGCGGCAGCGGGCCAGTATGCCAGCAACGCCCCACGCGGCGGCGGCTTTATGGCGGGTGCTCTGCAAACCGCCGCCGGTGTCGCCGGGGGCGTGGTGCTCGGCAATATGCTGACCAGCATGTTTAGCCATCATCAACCGGAAGAGATCGTCAACATCATCAACGAACCCGCGCAACCGGCGGATACTAGCCCGGTGAATGCCGTTGAAGATTACAACCAGGCCGACGACAGCCAGTTCCTGAATCAGGACGCCGGGTTACAGCAGGACAATGCCAACGACTACGTACCGGCCAGCAGCGAAGACGACTGGAATAACGACCTTGCAGGCGATGACTTTGGCGGCGACGATTTCGGCGGCGATGATGACAGCTGGGTTTAAGTTTTTCGCTTCTGGCTGCTAAGCCATTTATCAAGCTCAGCGGCGAACTGCTGGCGGTCGCGCTGGCTCAGGGCATCCGGGCCCCCGGTCTGGATGCCGCTGGCGCGCAGCGTATCCATAAAATCGCGCATCGTCAGACGTTCGCGAATGGTGGCCTCGCTGTAGCGTTCGCCGCGCGGGTTGAGCGCCACCGCCCCTTTTGCGATGACTTCCGCCGCCAGCGGTATATCCGCAGTCACCACTAAATCGCCAGGCTCACAGCAGCGGACAATTTCATTATCGGCCACGTCAAAGCCGGCAGGCACCTGGCGGGCGCGGATAAACCGTGACGGCGGTACGCGCAGCAACTGGTTAGCGATGAGGATAACCGGCGTTTCGGTACGCTCGGCGGCGCGGAATAACACTTCTTTAATCACTTTCGGACACGCGTCGGCATCCACCCAGACTGGCATTACGACTCCTGTTTGTCGGCGGGAATGATGGAGATTTTGCCATTTTTCTCAAGGATGGCGAATTTTATCTCCTCCAGGCGCTCAATCCCCTGGCTTGTGCGCGCCGAACTTAAAATATCCTCCCGCGAAATCCCCGATTTTTTCATCCGCATGGTCAGCAGATGCCCGTTCTCCACCAGAATCAGCGGTGAACCATCCAGCAGCAGATCGAGACGCGGAAAGGCGTTTTTCAGATAGTTCAGCAGGATATCAAGCACGATAAGCGTAATGATGGTAAGGGCCGCGCCGGTAAACGAAAAATCGTTGCCGAGCAGCGCCTGTTGGGTCGCCTCGCTAATAATCAGCAGTAGCACGAAATCAAACGAGTTCATCTCCATTAACGTGCGGCGACCGGCGATTTTCAGCACCACCAGCAGCAGAAAATACATGCCTGCGGCGCGTAAGACGCTGTCCATGATGTTCTCCTACGGATAGACCCACTGGGTCAGGCGCACCGGCGACGCGCCTTCGAGGGTGACGGTAGAGGCTAAGCGCCCCGCCGACTGCGGCTGCGTCACTATCCAGACTGCATGCGCGCCGTCTGGCGTCGGGGGAAACGTCAGCGTCAGCGTGTGGCGCCCGGTATGGGCAATAACGGGCTGTGGCTGCAGCGTTTGCAGCACGACGTGGTCAGGGAAATCACCGCCGAAATCGAGCGTCACCGGCTGGTTTTTCGGCCCCTGGATGCGTAGCGCAAAAGGCTCGTCGCTCTCGGCGCGAAGAAACCGCTGATACTCCACAGTCAGGCTTTTTTCAGGGTTCGTGGCCGACGTTTTACTCAGCCACCCGTCGGAAAACCCGCCCAGCAGCGCTATCACCACAATGGCATACAACAGCCAGTTGCCGCCCTGCTGGATGCGCCACTCAATACGCTGGGCGTGCATATGTTCCCGCACTGGCGTTTCACGGCTGGCGTATTCGTCAGAAACAGATTTCGCCATCACACACCTCTCTGGATTCAGGATAAGCGTAGCCGAAGCCTTAACGGATTGCCTGAAAGCGCGTTAAGCTATACCTCTTGTGAATCTGGACGCGATAAACGGAGCGATGCTGTGGAGAAGAAAATAGGCTTTATCGGTTGCGGCAATATGGGCAAGGCTATCCTGGGCGGTCTGCTGGCAAGCGGTCAGGCGCAGGCGGAAAGCGTGTTTGTGTATACGCCATCTGAAGAGAGCCGGGCTGCGCTGAAAGAAGAATATGGCGTGAACACAGTCGCCAGCGCGCAGGAAGTGGCGCAGGCGGCCGATATCGTGTTTGGGGCAGTGAAGCCCAATATCATGCTGAAAGTCATGAGCGATATCGCCTCCAGCCTGAACAAAGACTCGCTGGTCGTCTCCATCGCTGCCGGTATAACGCTCGATCAGCTCGCCACCGTGCTGGGACACGATCGCAAAATCGTGCGCACCATGCCAAACACGCCGTCGCTGGTCGGGGCGGGCATGACCTCTGTCACCCCGAACGTGCTCGCAAGCGATGAAGATACCCGGAACGTGCTCGCGATTTTCCGAAGCTTCGGCGAGGCGGAAGTGGTGGCGGAATATCTTATCCATCCGGTGGTCGGCGTCAGCGGCTCGGCGCCCGCCTATGTCTTTATGTTTATCGAAGCGATGGCCGATGCGGCCGTACTCGGCGGCATGCCGCGCGCGCAGGCGTATAAATTCGCCGCTCAGGCCGTGATGGGCTCAGCCAAAATGGTGCTGGAGACGGGCAAACATCCCGGCGAGCTTAAAGATATGGTGTGTTCACCAGGCGGTACGACTATCGAAGCGGTACGCGTTTTGGAAGAGCGCGGCATGCGTGCGGCGGTAATTGAAGCCATGGCCCAGTGCATGAGCAAATCGGAAAAGCTCAGTAAAGGCTAAAAATAAAGGGCTACCGCAGGTAGCCCTTGTTGTTGGCGCGGGGGCCTTACTGCCCGATATCGCGCAGTTTTTTGCCCGCCATCAGGTTCTTTTCGATATGTTCCAGCGTGATGTTTTTGGTTTCCGGAATAAGCCAGAACGTGACGCCGACAAAGGCCAGGTTCAGCGCGGTATAGAGCCAGAACGTCCCCGCCGCGCCGATATTATCAATAAGCGTCAGGAATGTGGCGCCGATTATCATGTTCGACACCCAGTTGGTGGTGGTCGAACAGGTCACGCCGAAGTCGCGGCATTTCAGCGGCTGAATTTCCGAGCAGAGGATCCACACCACTGGCGCGGCGCTCATCGCATAACCTGCGATACACATCATGGTCATGCCGACAGAGAGCCAGGAAATGCCCGTGGAGATTTCGCCGTGATCGACCTTCATCAGGCAGTAACCAAGCACCAGCGTGCCGAGCGCCATCACGCTAAAACCGATTTTCAGCGCCGGTTTACGGCCCGCTTTATCCACGGTAAAGACCGCGATAAACGTGGCGAGCATAAAGGTCAGCCCGACCACAACCGTTGCTATCATCTGCTGTTCGGTGCTGGCAAATCCGGCCATCTGAAAGATTTTCGGCGCGTAGTACATGATGATATTCATGCCGGTAAACTGCTGCATCGCCTGTAGCAGCATGCCGAGAAATACGGCGCGGCGCACATTGCGGTTAGCGGTAAACAGCGCCCAGCCGCCCTGCTTCACCTTCAGGCTTTCGCGGATCTCGTTGAGTTCATCGCGCGCTTTTTCTGAGGTATCGCGCAGCATTCGCAGTACTTTTTCCGCCTCGATATGCATTCCTTTAGCCGCCAGCCAGCGCGGGCTGTTTGGCAAAAACACGACCATCACTAAGAGCATCACTGCCGGGAGCGCCAGCACGCCGAGCATGGCCCGCCAGTTGCCGCTGTAGCTCAGCGCAGTATCAGACAGAAACGCCAGCAAAATGCCGAGCGTTACCATCAGCTGATAGAGGCTTATCATCTTGCCGCGCACTTTTTCTGATGCCATCTCTGAAAGATAAAGCGGCGCGGTATACGAGGCGATCCCGACCGCCACGCCCAGAATCACGCGGGCGCCGAGAAGCACCTCCAGCGAGTGGGCAAACGCTGAACCGAGCGAGCCGAGAATAAAGAGCACCGCCCCCGCCATCAGGCTGTATTTACGCCCGAGCCGTGAGGAGAGCCACCCGTTAAACAGCGCGCCAAGCGCTGCGCCGAGCATCATGCTGCTCACTACCCACTCCTGGGCGCGGCTACTTAAGCTGAAATGATCGGTGATAAAGGGCAACGCCCCGGAGATAACGCCGATATCCAGGCCAAACAACAGACCCGCGACGGCGGCGGAAACAGAAACAAACAGGTTCATGCGGCGCGCTTTACGTTCCTGAACGCTTGCAGCAGGCGTGACTTCACTTACCGAGGACATCTTTTTTCTCCCGTTAAAGGCAATCGGCCATTCTCATAACGGTAGTGGCAACGCCGTTAAGTCGTCAGGCGGGAAACGGCGAAGATATGGATAAAAATGCTATGACACCGTGTTTTGTGATGCAGGTTATAAAACAGAAAAATCGCTTCACCTCGCGATATAACGCAGCATGGCGGGGAATAATGTGACACAACGCGGTAAATTCGAGAATAAAAACATGCAATCCGGCGTTTGTCTCATGGACAATCAGAGAGCGCTCTGTCTTCCTTATCGCCTGTTGCCGCTTTTTTAAGCGGTGCATGAAGCCCCGCTTGCTACGCACGCGCCTCAGAACAACGCCTTTTAAAAGTCATGCGCCAGACTGGGCATGGTGTTATTTCCGGGCGGGTGAGTGGTTGTCAGACATTAGGCTGATGACACGCAGAGAATATATCGCATCGCCGTGGCGCAACACAGGCGTAAATAACGTACCGCGTCTGTGTGAAAACTATTATCTTACCGGCGCGATTAATCCAAAAGTATTAAAAAAGGCAAGAAATAAAAACGAGGGGAAAGAAATAAGGCGCGTATTCGCAGATTATTCTTTTATACACCGCAGTGGAATTATCCGGCGTAAAAGAAACCGTCTGCGAATAATGCAGCGCGTTAGCATAGCGCAATAAGATGACAGAAAAATAATGCGGCTGGCCCCGTTAAATGCTCAGGTTCTGGGGTGCCGCAGCAGCTTTTTTACATATTGCTGCAACAGCTCGGTATCGCGCTGTGGAATGTTACTTTCAGGCTGTACGCCCTCTAGCGCGCCTTCAACGCTGTTAATCAGCGTCTGTTGCGTTTCCAGATCCAGATGGCGCAATAATGCAGTGACCACAATCTCCAGGGCCTCGACTTGCGCCACCAGCTCTTTGGATTCTTCTTCCTTTTCTGCAAGCTTAACCAGCAGTTCAGCTATAAGATTTTTCATAACTGTCTTCCTGTGGAATTGTTGCCAAGAAGTTATCATTACGCATCGGGGTTGCCTAGTGATCGCCGTGGCTTTTTTGAATGTCTCATCGGTTTTGTGCGACGCCACAAAAAATTGCCGCCAGCGAAACGTTTTACTGGCGAGAATAAACACGCGATGACAATAAAAAACCGGTGGCAGACAATGTTCACCGAATGAATTATTGGCGTAAAGATGGATTAATTATTGACGGCCTTAGCGTGACGTCTTAACGCTACGGCGAATTGCCAGACATTCAGCAGCAAGACGACGGCCGTGGCGATAAACACCCAACGATAGCCCGCCGCCGCGGAGATGCCCGCGCCCATCAGCGGCCCCAGCACATTGCCAAGGTACATAAATGACTGGTTGTACCCGAAGATACGGCCCGTGACGTTATCGGAGGAGTATTTGACCAGCAACGTCTGCACCGCCGGGAACATTGCTCCGTCAGCGAAGCCGAGCAGAAAACGCAGCACCGCCAGTTGCAGGGGTGAGGTCACAAATGACATCGCGAAAAACAGCCCGATGGCTACCACCAGCGTTGCCATTAGCACGCGCGCCGTGCCGATGCGATCGCCCAGTCGGCCGAGCCGCGGCGCGCTGAGCAGCGCTGATACGCCCGGGATCGCCGCAATCATCCCGCTTAAAAAGGCGATATTGTTGCTGTCCGGCGTCAGGGATTTGATAAACAGCGCCAGAATGGGGCTCACCGAGCCGTTAGAGAGCTGAATCACCATCGTGGTAATAAAGAGGCTTAACACCAGCCACGGCGCTGGCAGGCTTGCGAACACCGCTTTACCGCTCAGCTGTTCGCTTTTAGAAAGCCGCGTGCGGGCGCCCTCTTTAATCAGAAACAGCGTAACCGTAAAACTTATCACGAGCAGTAGCGCGGTAATCAAAAACACCGGGCGCAGCCCCACATGATCAGCGAGAAACCCGCCCATCAACGGGCCTAAAATCACACCGCTTATCTGTGCGGTAGAGAGCGTGCTAAGCGCCCAGCCGCTGCGGTCGCGAGGAACCTGCGAGGCCACCAGCGCCATCGCGTTGGGAATATAGCCGGAGGTCAGCCCCATCAGCGCGCGCAGCGCAAACAGCTGCCAGACGTTCGTCGCAAAAGCCTGAAGCAGGATAGCCACCGCCATCCCGAGCGAAGCGCGCAACAGCATCAGCTTACGGCCCTTGCGGTCGGCAAGGCTGCCCCAGAGCGGCGACACAATCGCGGAAACCAGAAACGTGACGCTGAATGTCAGCCCCGACCAGAGCGACAATGCCTCGCGGGATTGCACGCCGAGTTCGGCAACGTACAGCGGCAGGAAAGGCAGGATTTGGCTTATCGCAAGGCCGGTGAAAAAACAGCCAAACCAGACGGAGATGAGATTAACCTTCCAGGATTCCATACGCGCGCTATCTGTAAGTCGATGATGTCTCAGGGTATCAGGATACGCATCAGGATAAATGCGCATGTGTGCGCCCTGAAATACTTTGGACGCTTATCATTAATATAAAATCATTTGTGATATTTATCACACTAAAGCGTCACACGCGCCGATGATTATCCTTATCGGCAAATGCCAAAACCGCGCATCCCCAAATGAAAATGGTTGGCGTGGGCCGCGTTGTAATCCGGCCCGAGCGCGTTACCAAAATAGAGGCAGCTCTGGCCGAACAGCGCGCGCAGCGTATCACCGCGCGGGCCAGTTTCCTTCCAGCCTTTCAGCACGCTTATTTGCTGCCCGTTCGCGAAACGAAACGCGCTCACATCCAGCGCGTCTGCCGTCGCATGTTCGCTTAAGCGCGCGTTAGCGCGATGATAAATATTGCGACAGGCGTAGCTGCCGTAGTGGTCGATGCGTACCAGTGGGCTGCCCATCATCGCGGCGCTGATGGGTTTCGCCTGCTGCTGCACATACATGGCGCTGCTGAGCGCAAGCGGACAGCTGGCGAGAAACGAGCTGCTGAGTTTCACTTCGCCGAAGCGCAGCACCCGTACCGGCGCGGCCAGCGGGCACTTGCCCTGGGTCGGTGTCTGGATGCGGTACTGGATCATGTCACGCTGGCGGGCTTCGTCCAGCAGCGCCAGGCACGCCTGCGGATCGTTCGCCATCTGTCGCAGCTTGTAGCGAGTCACCATCGTTGGCGGGTCGAGCGGCGACAGTGGCGCGAACGGGTTATACCAGGCTGGCAGATAATCGTACAGCCAGACGCCTGCAAGCGCCGTTAACGCCAGGGTTGTTACCATTGCTATCCCTTTTTTCGCCATGCCACCGCCAGAAAACCAGACACAAAATCAAAGTATAACCGCTTCATGGCGCAGGAAGGCCGCGCGCGCCACGAACCACATGAATCCGCCTGTCGGGCGTGCTATGTTGTGGACTTTCGTCTGCTTTGAGGATGGGTTGTAGAAATGGCAAAACTGCGCGTGGGCATTGTGTTTGGCGGAAAATCAGCAGAGCACGAGGTATCGCTTCAGTCAGCAAAAAATATCGTTGACGCGATTGATAAAGAAAAATTCGAGGTCGTGCTGCTGGGTATTGATAAAACGGGCCAGTGGCACGTGAATGACGCATCCCGCTATCTGCTGAACGCTGATAACCCGGCGCGGATCGCTCTGCACCGATCGGAGAAAAACGTTGCGCTGATCCCGGGCCTGAGCCAGCAACAGCTTATTGAATCAGACAACCGTCAGGCGCTGCCGCAGCTGGATGTGATCTTCCCGATAGTCCACGGCACGCTCGGTGAAGACGGATCGCTGCAAGGCATGCTGCGGATGGCGAATATTCCATTTGTGGGATCCGGCGTACTCGGCTCGGCGGTCAGCATGGATAAAGATATCGCCAAGCGACTGCTGCGCGACGCCGGCCTCGCGGTCGCGCCGTTTATTACGCTCACCCGCGCCAACCGCACGCGTTATACGTTTGAAGATGTTAAACAGCAGCTCGGTCTGCCGCTTTTTGTGAAGCCTGCCAACCAGGGATCGTCGGTCGGCGTAAGCAAAGTCAATGACGAGGCACAGTATCACGCCGCCGTGGCGCTGGCCTTTGAATTCGACCATAAAGTTGTGGTGGAAACTGGCATTAAAGGCCGCGAGATTGAGTGCGCGGTGCTCGGTAACGACGCCCCGCAGGCCAGCACCTGCGGCGAGATCGTGGTCAGCAGCGAGTTTTACTCCTACGACACCAAATATATCGACGATCAGGCCGCCCGCGTCGTGGTGCCTGCCGATATTGCGCCGGAAGTGAACGAGAAGATCCGCGCTATCGCCATCCGCGCGTTTCAGGCGCTGGAGTGTGCAGGCCTTGCGCGCGTGGATGTGTTTTTAACGCCGGATAATGAGGTGATCATTAACGAAATCAACACGCTGCCGGGCTTTACCAACATCAGCATGTATCCGAAGCTGTGGCAGGCGAGCGGTATCGGTTATCAGGACCTGATCACTCGCCTTATTGAACTGGCGCTCGAACGTCATCAGGCCGATGTCGCGCTGAAAAGCTCGATCACCGGCTAAGCGCGTTACTCTTCCGCCGCGTCCGGCTCTTGCGGGCGACGGCGGATAACCAGCCCTGCAATCCAGAAGCAAATCACCCACGTCACCAGCCCTACTGCATAAGTTTGCCAGCCCTTTGCTTCAAACCCCAACAGGCCAATCACGCCGTTCATAATGAAAATCAGACCCAGTGCGACCGCATAATAGTGCCAGTCACGGCGAATTTTGGCAGAGAGTTGCATGGTTACTCCGAAAGCGTCAAAAAAAGCATCTTCGCATATCCCTGAATGCCTGTCTGTGGCCCGTGTCGCGCGGTGTGAAGCGCGTTACGGTTACGCTTAAAACGCGTCTGAAAGCGTCAGTAAAAACACGATGACCACGCCTCTAACGACTATCGGCACGTTCAGGAAAAGTCTGAATGTTAATCAATAATTAATTTAGTTACAGAAATGTGAGTGTCGACATAATTTTGACATTCAGGAGTAATCTGCCCGCCAAATTACCACGAATCCGATATTGACAAATAAGATCTCCTGCCAGACTTCCCCTTGTAGCACCTGGCGTAACGCCAGTACGAAGGTCGAATACCCGGAGGTCTGTATGGCTGAGATATCGTTACCCAAACCCATAATCGCCGGGAAACCAGGAAGATCGTCAAGATCGTCGACGTTAGGCAATCTCGCCTACGCGCTGTTTGTGTTGTTCTCTTTCTGGGTTGGCGCGCAACTCCTGAATGTCGTGGTACATGCGCCCGGCGTTCTGGATAATTTGATGCAAATGCAGGAGAGTGGCCGTCCGCAAATTCGGATGGGACTCGCAGTCGGTACGGTGTTCGCGCTGGTGCCATTTCTTGCAGGGTGCGTCTTTGCGATGGTCATGGCGTTCTTTTTCCGCCTGCGACGTCGTCGCTTTTAATCTTTACTCATACAGCGTGCCCGACGATCGTCCACGCGCTTTGCAAACCACGCCGTGGTGAGCTTACGCGTGATCTTCGGGCTTTCCAGTTCAATACCCGGCAGTAACTCACGCGGCAATGCGCGCCCGGCGCGTTTATCCGCGATCGCAAACACCTTTTTATAAATCGTACTGTCGCTGAAATCTTCGCGATCCCCGTTCGCCAGCGCGCGATGGATCTCGCTTTCGCTCATATCAAGCTTATCGGCAAGTTTGCGCACGGCATTTTCGGTTGCGCCCGGCTCGTTGCTGTCGTAGCGGATAAGGTCGCCATCCAGCGCCAGCTTCACGCCGCTCGCTTTGCTGACGGCGTTCTGAAAGGCCGCGTTACGGCTCGCATACCAGCCCGCGTTGAAATCGGCGAAGCGATAAAGCGGACGTGAATAATCCACCGGATAATTCAGCAGATGATAAATCCCAAACCAGAGACCACCGCGACGGGTAAAGACTTCCTGGCGAAGCGTGCCGTCGACATCATACGGATAACCGCGTGCGTGCGCCTCGGCAAACGCGATGCTGACCTGCATCGGCCCGCCGGTATGCACCGGGTTTAAGTTGCCAAACAGCGTCTGGCCGAGCGGCACCATACCGATGAAATCATCAAAAATCGCGCTCAGCTCGCGTTCCGATTTTACGTGGTCGAGCCGTTCGCTGTAGCTTTTGCCGTTGGGGGATTTGATCAGCAGCGCGGTGTGCACCACAAACGCCGGAATATGCAGTTTGCCGGCGCGGCGCTCAATCTCCTTCCAGGCAATCTTGCCAAGCCCCGGCACTTGCGGATCGGACTGATAATTCGATTCCTGCTCCGCCACGGCCAGCACCGAGCAGATGTTCTCTTCCGTGGCCGCGATTTTTTGCGTTTCAAACGCACGGGCGATATCCCGCGCCCAGCCGTCACGGTCTTTCACACTGGCAGGCATTTTCTGCTTAACCACGGCGCGCACATCAAGCGGCTTTACGCCCTTTTCGGGCGTGGAAGTCTGGCTGGTACAGCCCGCCAGTGCCAGCAGCGCGGCGAGCGTAAGAGGACGAAAGCAGGTGGGCAAGGCAAACGTGGCGGCCATGGTAATCCTGTCAGGCTGAGTTCAGGCCGTTTACCCTGCCACGTTTTGGCCGCCGCGAAAAGCAGATCGCTCCGAAGACGCAGCGGCAAACGGCGCTTATATCGCTTCCTGCGGCTCGTGCACCGGGTCTGGACTATCGTTCAGCGTGCGCTCAAAGCTTCGCAGACGTTTATAGATAGACATCAGCTCCACAAGCGTGGTCCAGGAGCTGATCAAATACTGGAACGCGCCGCGCACCTCGCCAAACACGTTACCAATTTGCGACATCAGCCCAAGCGTAATCGTCCCCGCGACGATAGAAGGAAACATCAGGAACAGACCGAAAATCGCATCGACCTGCAAATAAAGAATGCGGGCGATGTTGAAATAGGTGTAGTGGAAATAAAGCCGGAAATAGTTGTGCCGCACGTTACTAAAGAGCGCCTGCACCGTGGGCGGATCGGCGCGGGTTGGATCGTCCTCGCCATACACCAGTTCTTTACGGTACGCCGCCTCCACACGCTGGTTGCGAAACTCAAGCCCCGGCAGTTTGATCCCAACGAGCGCCAGCAGGCCGGTCCCCATCAACGCCCAGATGATCGCGGCAAACACCAGGCCGTATGGCACTGCGCCCACCACGGGCAATTCTTTCACGTGCGGGGAAAGCGCGACCAGCACCGGCATAAACGCAATCAAAGTCATCACGGCTTTCAGCAGCGACACGCCCATATCTTCAAGTGTCGAGGCGAAACGCATGGTGTCTTCCTGCACACGCTGCGCGGCGCCTTCGATATGGCGCAGGCGCTGCCAGTGCTCCATGTAGTATTCGTTCATGGCGGTGCGCCAGCGGAAAATGTAATGGCTGATAAAGAAGTTATTCATCACGCCCACGGTAACGTAAATCAGCGCAATACCGAGGAAAACCAGCAGCCCGCTGTAGAGCTGGCCGATTTTGACTTTATTCGGTGCGCCAAGCGCAGTCTGGATAAGATCGAAGAACGGCGCGTACCAGGCGTTGATGGCAACGGACAGCTCCACCATAAACCAGGTGACGAAAATCAGCAGCGCCGAGCCCAGCACCGACCAGCGCTGCCAGCGGTGCGGGCAGTAAACACGCCAGAAGGCGGCAAACAGCCCTACGCACACCGCGTAGTAGGCATAGAAGAGAAGAAAATTGCCTGACCAGAACCGGGTCGCGTTGACGGGCAACGCGCCCGCCACGCCGAGCCGTTCGGCAAGCCAGCCGCCGCCCAGTTGCCAGGCAACGACGGCAATCATCGCCCAAATCAGCGCCGACAAGAAAAACGCGCCGGGGCGCGGGAAAAAGGATTTAAACATCAATCGCTCCTGCAAATATTTTTGTTTTTGCTGTTGCTGTATGACCTGTGCCCTGCTCACACGGCAGGGGCGTTGAGTGTAACCCGACGGGCGAGGGCTGCACCGCCCGGATTGTTTCCGAAAATGTAACGGCGCAACGTTTTCGCGCGCCGTGGTGAGACAGACCGGCGCGCGTTTAGTTCGCCTGCCAGGCGCTGAGGATATCGGCGGTCGGCAGCACGCCTGGCGCGTTGTCCGGCACCGTCAGGTTGGCCCATACCTCGTTGTAGTGCGTAATCAGTATGGGCGCAGCGGCGGCCGTGCGGTCAGCCGTGGTATGCGCGTCGCTTGCGATGGTCAGGCGAAAACCGCGGCTCGCCGCCTGCTTGATGGTGGTATCCACACAGTAATCGCTGGCGCAGCCGCAAACCACGAATTCAGTGATGCCGTGCTCGCGCAGCAGCGCCTCAAGCGGCGTGCGGTAGAACGCATCGCAGGCGGTCTTGGTCACGCGCAGCGCGTTTTCCGGCACGTTGAGATCTGGCAATACCGCGAATCCGGTAGAGCCCTCCTCCAGCCCGCCCGCTTCGGCGTGCTGCACGATAATGACCTGCCGGGCCTGCGCCATCAGCTGATTGATGCGGGCGACGCGCCCTTCGCGATCAAAACGCGGCGTCGCGAAAACGCCGTTTTGCATATCGATAACCATCACAACCCGTGGTACAGACATCGCGCACTCCTTCTGAGGGAAAAAAGGAGATTACCACAGCCACAGCGAGGCGGAGACCCGGAAAAAGTGTGCGCAAAAAAAGCGTGCTGTTACGCGTCGTTACGTTTTTTCAGGTCTTGTGGCGCTTTTCGGGCCTTTGCAGATTCCGCTGCAGTAGTATAAATACCCTCTATTCTTGTTCACTGAATGGATGGCTTCGTTGAAACGTTGTCTGCTCTCCTGCGCCCTGCTGTTAAGCGCGGCCTTTTCCGCGGCCCACGCCGCGCAAACTTCGCCTGATCCGGTTTTTGCGTCTGATATTGTCGACCGTTACGCCAATCATATTTTCTACGGCAGCGGCGCGACCGGAATGGCCATCGTCGTCATCGACGGCAACCAGCGTGTCTTTCGAAGCTTCGGCGAGACGCGTCCTGGCAATAACGTCCGCCCCCAGCTCGACTCGGTTATCCGCATCGCGTCGCTCACCAAACTGATGACCAGCGAAATGCTGGTGAAAATGTTCGATCAGGGTGTCGTGAAACTCGACGATCCGCTAAGCCGCTATGCGCCGCCCGGCGCGCGCGTGCCGACATATCAGGGCGAGCCGATTCGCCTGGTGAACCTCGCCACCCACACCAGCGCCCTGCCCCGCGAACAGCCAGGCGGTGCGGCGATACGTCCGGTGTTCGTCTGGCCGACGCGCCAGCAGCGCTGGGAATGGCTCTCCACCGCGACGCTAAAAGCAGCCCCCGGCGCCACGGCATCCTATTCCAACCTCGCGTTTGATCTGCTGGCCGACGCACTGGCGAACGCCGCAGGCAAGCCTTATACCCAGCTGTTTGAAGAGCAGATAACCCGCCCGCTCGGCATGAAAGACACCACGTTTACGCCCTCGCCCGATCAGTGCAAGCGTCTGATGATCGCCGAAAAAGGCGCAAGCCCGTGTAATAACACGCTGGCGGCCATCGGCAGCGGCGGCGTCTACTCCACGCCGGACGATATGATGCGCTGGATGCAGCAGTTCCTGGCATCCGATTTCCATCGTCGTAGCCCCCAGGCCGACCGCATGCAGACGCTGATTTACCAGCGTGCGCAGCTCACCAAAGTGGTCGGGATGGACGTCCCCGGCAAGGCAGACGCGCTGGGGCTTGGCTGGGTTTATATGGCACCGAAAGAGGGCCGACCCGGCATCATTCAGAAAACCGGCGGCGGCGGCGGGTTTATTACCTATATGGCGATGGTGCCGCAGAGCAATATCGGCGCGTTCGTGGTCGTCACCCGCTCACCGCTCACGCGTTTTACCAACATGAGCGACGGGATAAACGATCTGGTAACCGAACTGAGCGGCAACAAGCCCCTCACGCCGGAATCGTAATGCAGCCAACGGCGCCTGCGCGGCGCCGTTTCCTTTCAGTAATGCAGCGGCAGCTTATTGACCGCCACCAGCTTTCCTTTGTGCATTTCGATGTATTTGCCTTTTCTTAACTCCGCGAGCACTTCAGCTATCACCGAGCGGGAAATATGAGTGTGGTTCTGGATATGATGAATAACGCCAATCTGCGCGCGCAACTCCGGGCTCCAGCCTGCCATCGTCAGTAGCGTCGAGCGGATCTGTGAATAGGTCGTGGTGCCGATAAAGTGCGCGTCGCGCCACTCAAACCAGCGCATCAGCCACGTCTGCCAGTGGCAAAAAGATTTCCACAGCTGGCGATGCTCAATGATGTCGATAGCCCGCCGCACCGGCATACGAAAGCCGCGGCATGGCGTTTCGGTCATCAGGGTGTAGCGCAGCGGCTGCGGGATCACGGCATCAGAAAAGCTCAGATACAGCGGAGACGTCAGTAAATCCACGTGGATGCGGTTCTGCTCGCGCCACACGTTGAGACTTCCTTCTTTAAAAAACCAGCACTGCGGCTCGCCCTGTTCGTTAAAAAAAGATAATTCACAATGGGCGTCAATATCAAAAGGCGTTCCTGCCGGGCCGAGATGACGCAAAAGAGAATCGAGATGATCTAAGGGTTTTACCAGATCTAACACGCGAGATATCCATTTCAGGTGTGTTGGGGGAACTGCCTGTCCGCGCAGGACAGGCAGCTTTTGACGCGGATAAACAATGTCACCAGGTGTATTTCACGCCCACATTAGCGGCCCAGTCCTGGTCCACATCGCCGCCGCCCAGATAGTTGGCGTCGGCATAGGCGCTGAAGTTTTTGGTGAAGCTGAACCGCCCGCCGAGGCCCGCGCGCACGGCGGAGCCTTCCACGCCGTTATCGATGCTGTCGCCGTTGACGTCGGCGTCGTTATCGTTGGCGTCATCATAGACGTAAGCGAGTTTCGCATACGGGGTGAACGCCTGGTCATTGCCGTAGTTGAACGTGTAACCGAGATCGGCCCCCAGTTCATAGCGCAGGCTGTCATAAGACTGGCTGTTGACGCGCATATCGTTACTTAACTGATAACCGTCGCCATCCTGGAACAGCCCGGAGACGCTGGCATACGGCGTCAGGTAGCCCTGCGGGTTAAACTGCCAGTCGTAACCCAGTTTTAGCCCGAAACCCCATGCATCGGAGGAGATATCGCCGGAGACCGACTGGCCATCGCTCATCACCGCGCTCAGATCGTTACTGTAATGGCTGTAGCTCAGGCTGGAATCCAGGAACACATCGTTGGCAAAGCGCGCCGAGGCGTACAGACGCGCCGACTGGCTATCCTGATCGACGCTGCCAGTGCGATCGTCCATATCGCCTTTCGCAAAGCCCGCCGCAACGCCAAGGGTCCATTTCGCGCTATCGCCTTCCACCAGCTTATCAAGCCCGACCATCAGGCCACTCACATCCTGGTCATAGCTCAGCTCGCCGGTATCGCCGTTGAAGTTACCGCCGAAATAGGTCACCCACGCGCCGCCGGTATCCGACGGGCTGTGACGGCCCTGCGCAAGACGCGTGCTCAGCACGTCCTGCTCCTGGTTCCAGATGTTGGTATTCGCAGACGGAATGCTCAGCGCCATATTCGCGTAGTCCGTTAGTGCGCGCTGTTTCAGCACCACGGTATCGCCCTGCTGGTGCGCCTCGTAGGTATAGGCGCCGAGATCGGCTTTATTGGCCGCGGTAAAGCGTGCGGAGGTTGCGTCGTTGTCATCGTAAACGCGCAGCACTTCGCTGCCTTTGTAATCGGCCACTGCGCCTGCGCCAGTCGCGTTATCGATGCGCACCCGATAGTTGCCCGCCACGTCACCGTTGACCGCCAGATGGCCGTCTGCATTTAGCGCAATCACGCCGTGGTCGTACTCCTTCTGATGCGGATCGTTGGTGATATCGCGCGCGTTATTGAGCGAGGCATCCAGCACATAATCCCGACTGCCGACGTTCAGCACACCGCCATCGGTCAGCACCACGCTGTCAGCATCCACCTGGCCGGTGCCGAGATTCAGTTGCGCCCCGTTATCGATGGTCAGCGTGTTGGCGTACAGCGCCGCGGTCTCTTCCGTGAGCGTCGCTTGACTGCCGCTATCAAGCGTCAGTGCATTGGTCGCGACCGCGCCGCCATCGCCGATGTTAAGCGTCGCGTTATGGGTAAGCGTGATAGCGTCCGCCAGCAGCGATGAGCTTTCCACATTGACCTGCGACTGGTTATCCACGGTGAGTACGTCAATGTTTGATGCTTTACGGGTATCCCACTCGGAGCCGTTTTTCAGCGTCACGTTGAAAATCCCGCTCTGGTAAACCTGGTTGCCCGCCACGTGGCCTGCTTCGTTAAACGCGGTATCGTCATTTTCGATGCCAAAGGTGGAACCTGGCCACAGGCTGTTCGGCTGCACGTCATACAGCTCGGAGGTCGCCTCAACACGGGAAATAGCCGCGCCCACCCATTTGCTGCCATTATTCAGCGTGACGTCCAGCCGGTCGGTGTCATCCCAGCCGTTGGAATCCAGCGTGCCGTCGCCGTTCACGTCATAGGCATTGATATGGGTCGTTACCGGATTGCCGTTGTCATCGAGCGTCGTACGATCATAGCCGCCGAAATTCTCATCGAAAGTACTTTCGAAATAGATATCGCCATTAATGGTTGAGCGATCAAAAGTGGCCGTCGTCTGCATGGCGTTATCTGCCGTGGGGTTCGCCACGACGGCCAGCGCGATATCGTCGGCGGTAATGGCGTTGTCATAATCGCTGGCCTTGCCGGTGTGGCCATAAAAACCGTTCGAGCCTTCATCGCTCCATGAGCCGGAACTCAGCACGGAGTCTTTCACCACCACGCTATTATTAAAAATCTCGCTGCTGTTTGCGCCCGTCGGTGAGGTGACGTCCTGATTATCTTCCCACTCATATCCCTGCGTCAGCGTCATTCCCGCCACGTGGGAATTATTCTGGATAACCAGATCGGTTTCCTGATCAAGCGTAATCGCAGTCCCGAGATTATAAATATCTTTTGCCGCTGTCGTTTTATCGTCAGCATTATAATAAGTGTAGTGTTCGAAGTCGTCGTCAATAGTGGAGTTATCCACCGTTAACGCGAGGCGGTTATAGCGATAATCCCCGGTGCGGTTATCGCAATTATCCGTCATGCACTGCGACGTTATCATGCCGTGAATGGTACTGTCTTTAATCGTTAACGCGTTTCGGTTGTTATTATTGCTGGCGCCATTATCAAGATACCAGGTGGAAATAACGCCGTCGACTTTCGCGCCGGAAATTTGCGGATAAATATTCCCATTATAATAGTCTGAGCCATAGTCATAACCGACATAGCCCTGATACATAATGCCGCCATCATAATAAAACGTGTCGTAGCTTTTGCCTGAAATATCCGTGGCAGCAGAGGCCTGAGAAGCGATAGCCATTGTGCAGGCCACGGCTAATTGTGAGACTACAAGTTTCTTTTTCCAGGAGTGCATTTATCATCCCTCCTCAGGGACGTCACAAAGACAAAGTTGGTCCATCAAATGGTTTGCCGTAATACAAGCGTGATGTATTAACAGTAAAATTATGCACGTCGGGAATTTAAAGGTTCAATTCTTCTTTACGGATTGTACGAATTCAAACTCGCGCAATAACCAGGTGTTTGCATATTATTTGCGCAACACCCCCAGTCTGTCTCGTCGGATAATAAAATAGCTTCTCGCCACGCGCGCTAAACAATTCCTCATTTATATACTCGTGCGGTGGTGCATTGGGGAAAATAATAACATTGGTATCATTTATAAAATGGTGCCTCGCTGCGCTCGCGCACTTTTCGCCGTCTCTGCGGATACTCATCTATAATGTGAATATCTTAATGGCATGGAGAAAGTGAATCGAATGAACGAAAAACTTCAGCACGCCGCAAAACAAGCCGGTATTTATCTGAGCCGGCGCGGGCTTCGCCTGGCGACCGCAGAATCCTGCACCGGTGGGCTTATCACCTATATGCTGTGCGCCACCGAAGATACTACCGCCTTTTATTCGAGCGGTTTTATCACTTACACCAATGAAGCCAAGCAGCGCATGCTGGGTGTGAGCGCCGAGACGCTGCGCCTCTACACCGCCGTAAGCGAGCAAACGGTACATGAAATGGCGGCAGGCGCCCGCGAGCGTTCAGGCGAAGATGTCAGCCTGTCGGTAAGCGGTTACGCCGGGCCGGATGGCGGTGAAGACGGTACGCCACCGGGCACCGTGTGGTTTGGCTGGGGCATGCCGGGTGATGAAACCGTCGCGGAAAAACACCACTTCAACGGCGATCCGAAAACCGTGGTTGAGCAGGCCGCCATTTTCGCGCTGGAGCGCCTGGTCGAGTTGTTAAAAGCGCGAGAATAAGGCCCGCGCCTAAAGGTCTGCCTGCGCCGTTTCGCCCCGGCAGGCCTTGTATTCTGTGGCTTTGTGCGTTTTAGCGCCCACAATCGTCAAACATCCGCACCCGTTTCGGGTTAAAATAAAGCCTGTCTCATTTCTCTGATAAGAAGCAATTATGGCCGATTTTTCATTGAGTTCCCGCCCGCGCCGCCTGCGCCAGAACGCCTCGCTGCGCGCCATGTTCGAAGAAACCTCGTTAAGCCGCAACGATCTGGTGCTGCCGATTTTCGTTGAGGAAGAGCTGGACGATTACAAACCCATCGCCGCGATGCCGGGCGTTATGCGCATCCCGGAAAAATACTTTGCCCGTGAGGTCGAACGTATTGCGAAGGCAGGCATTCGCTCCATCATGACCTTCGGCATCTCGCACCACACCGACGAGTGCGGCAGCGATACCTGGAATGAAAACGGCCTGGTGGCCCGTATGTCGCGTATCGCCAAAGACGCGGTGCCAGAGATGGTCGTCATGTCAGATACCTGCTTTTGTGAATACACCACCCACGGCCACTGCGGCGTGTTGTGCGAGCATGGCGTTGATAACGACACGACGCTGGTCAACCTGGGCCGTCAGGCCGTGGTCGCGGCTGCGGCAGGCGCCGACTTCATCGCGCCGTCGGCGGCAATGGATGGTCAGGTGAAAGCCATTCGCCAGGCGCTGGACGCGGCGGGCTTCACAGACACCGCGATTTTCTCCTACTCCACGAAATTCGCGTCGTCGTTCTACGGCCCGTTCCGCGAAGCCGCAGGAACCGCGCTGAAAGGCGACCGTAAAACCTATCAGATGAGCCCGATGAACCGTCGCGAAGCGATCCGTGAATCGCTGCTGGACGAAGCCGAAGGCGCAGACGCGCTGATGGTGAAACCGGCGGGCGCGTATCTCGATATCCTGCGCGATGTGCGTGAGCGCACCAGCCTGCCGCTCGGCGCGTATCAGGTGAGCGGGGAATACGCGATGATTAAATTCGCCGCCCAGGCGGGCGCGATTGACGAAGAGAAAGTGATCCTGGAAAGCCTCGGCGCCATCAAGCGCGCGGGCGCGGATCTTATCTTCAGCTACTTCGCCCTCGATCTGGCAGAGAAAAATATTCTCTGATCTGCCGCGGCGGGCCGCTGTCCGCCGCGTTTTCTTTTCCCTTGCTGTGACCTTTCCTTCACGCCCCTGACATGCTGGCGTCATCTTCCGGGACTATCACTGTTCGCAGACGGTTCCCGAGGAGACACAACCGTGTTTAGCATCGACAACGTTCTGGACGATCTTTACCCGCAGAAAACCCCCGCCCCCTGGCTTAAAAAAACGCTCAAACGCCTGCTTTACGAACAAGAGTTTCAGGACTTCGCTGCCGGTCATCGCCATCTGAAAGGACTGGATATGGTCGAGCAGGTGCTGGAACATTTAGATATTCGCTGCGATCTTCCGGCGCGCGCGCTGGAGCAGATCCCCGACCACGGCCCGTTGGTTATCGTCGCCAACCACCCAACCGGCACCGTGGACGGCCTGGCGCTGCTATACGCCATTTCGCGCGTACGCCGCGACGTGCGCGTGGTGGCGAACCGCATGCTGAGCCATCTGGAGCCGCTCTCATCGCTTTTTATCGCTGTCGATAATATCGGCAACCGCACCCGCAAAACCGCCATCAAAGAGATGGAAGCGCATCTTGAGCGCGGTGGCGCGCTGATTTTCTTCCCGGCGGGCGAGGTATCGCGCCCTGGCAGACACGGCATACAGGACGGCGTCTGGAACGCCGGTTTTGTGAAACTCGCAAGCCGTTACCGCGCGCCAGTACTGCCGGTGCACATCGCCGGGCGAAACAGCGTTGCGTTCTACAGCGCTGCCCTGGTCGCCCCACCGCTTGCGATGCTGATGCTCATCCGCGAAATGTTTCGCAAGCGCGGAACGACGCTGCCCGTCAATATCGGCGAGCGCATCCCGTGGAGCGCCTGGCACGACGCGAATACGCACCCGCGCGACAAGGCGGCGCGCTTTCGCCAACATGTCACGCGCCTTGGTAAAGGGCAAAAGGGCTGCTTTAAAACCGAATGCGCCATCGCACGCCCGGAAGACAGAGCCGCGCTGCGCCGGGCGCTGGCCCAGGCGGAAACTCTCGGCGAGACGCCGGATGGCAAAACCATCTATCTGTGGCGGCGCAACGGCATGGAAGAAGCGCCGGTACTGCGCGAGCTGGGCCGCCTGCGTGAAATCGCCTTTCGCGCCGTGGGCGAAGGCAGCGGCAAGCGCCGCGACACCGACACCTATGACGATGATTACTGGCATCTGGTGTTATGGGATGACGCGGCGCTGGAGATTGTCGGCGCGTACCGTTTTATCCCGACCGCGCAGCAGGTGACACAGCGCGGGCTGGCAGGCCTCTACAGCAACAGCCTGTTTCATTACGACGAACGCATGGACGAGGTGTTAAGCCAGGGCATTGAGCTTGGCCGCAGCTTTATCCAGCCGCAGTACTGGGGGCGACGCGGGCTGGATTATCTCTGGTCGGGCATCGGCGCGTATCTGGCGCGCTACCCGCAATACCGTTATCTGTTCGGCCCAGTGTCTATTTCCGGCGGTCTGCCGCCTGCCGCGCGCGATCTGCTGGTCGCGTTTTACCGGCTCTGGTTCCCGGCGCAGCATCCGCTTGCCGCCTCGCGTCGTCCATACCCGGTGTCATTGCCGGAGGCGCTGGCGCAGTTTGGCGGCGAGAATTATCAGGAGGATTTAACACGCCTTAAATCCCTGCTCGGCAATCTCGGCTGCGGTATCCCGCCGCTCTATAAGCAGTATTCGGAGCTTTGTGAGCCTGGCGGCGTACAGTTTATCGATTTCGGCAGCGATCCGGCGTTCAGTGATTGTGTCGACGGCCTGGTGCTGGTGGATTTAACGCGCCTTAAAACGTCTCGCCGCGAGCGGTATATCGGCGCGATATCGCCCCGGCCCGCCACTGGCGATAAGAAAGGTTAAGCGATGGTTTTACTCCGGCTAAAAAAACGTCCCATCATGGCCGGTTTCCTGCCGGGAGCCTGGACTACAAAGGGGGCGACGGCGAGCGCCCTTTGTATGTGCGCATAAAAATAACGCCCATAGGAAGGCGATATTTTGACGATCAGAACCTCTTCGCCGCCCCGGTCTCCCTTCCCTTACCCGGCTCTCCTTCCAATAAAAAAACACCCGGCAAGCCGGGTGTTTTAGTTACTGGGGGAATCGTATGACTTATGCAGCAGGCTGGGCAGCCGGTTTCGCCGCGTCGTGTTTAACGGCTTTTTTGTGGTGTTTTTTTGCAGCCTGAGCTTTCTGCTCTACAGCGGCTTTTTTGTGATGCTTTTTCGCAGCCTGAGCTTTCTGCTCAGCAGCCGGTTTCTGCTCAGCGGCTTTTTTGTGGTGTTTTTTCGCAGCCTGAGCTTTCTGCTCTACCGCTTTTTTATGTGCTTTTTTATGGTGAGTTTTTGCCGCAGGCGCTTTTGCCGGCGCAGCAGTAGTGGTGGTGGTGGTCGCAGCAGCAGCCGGAGCCGGCGCAGCAGCGTTATCCGCAGCGAACGCTGCAGCAGACAGACCCATAGTGGCGGCAACAACCAGCGCTAATACTTTTTTCATCTCTATACCCTCGAATTGGCTTTCAGTTACCCCGCGTCGGGGCTCTGGAAATCACTATAGAGAAGCCGCCCCGCCCCTTCAGTGAGTGATTGGTATCGGCGTGTAACCGAATGTACAAACGAGGGAAAAAAGAAAAGGCGCCGCAGCGCCTCTGGTTAACCGGCCCGGAAAAAGGGCTTATCGCCGAGGATCGTTGCGCGGTGCATGACGCGCCGCTCGGGGAGATAGTCTGCATTGGCATAATGCTGCGTCACCCGGTTATCCCACAGTGCCACGTCGTTTTCCCGCCAGCGCCAGCGCACCTGAAATTCCGGTTTCGTAATATGCGCGAATAAAAAGCCCAGCAGCGCCTCGCTCTCCTTGGCCGGGATATCCACAATGCGCGTGGTAAATCCTTCATTCACAAACAACGCCTGTTTGCCGCTCACCGGATGCGTGCGCACCACCGGGTGTAACCGCGGCGGATTTTTCTCGGCAGCCGTGCGCCAGCGCTGATGCTCTTCGGCGGTTCTGGTGTGTTTCCACGCCGGGAACGATTTACGGAAATCGTGCTCGGCATGCAGCCCGCTTAATAAGTGCTGAAGCGGCGCGGAGAGCGCCTCGAAGGCCGCGATGCCGCTCGTCCAGAGCGTATCGCCGCCAGTGGCGGGCAAGTGCTTCGCCGTAAGGATAGCGCCTGCGGGCGGCGTGTCGATAAAGGTGACGTCAGTGTGCCAGGTGTCGTTATCGGGCGGGTTATCGTTATGCGTATCCAGCACGATAATCTCCTCCACGCCTTCGGCGTGCGGATACACCGGATGAATATGCAGATCGCCAAAGCGCATCGCCAGCGCCCGCTGTTGCTGGGGCGTCAGCGGCTGATCGCGCACAAACAGCACCTGATGGCGGATCAGCGCATGGTAAAGCTGCTCAAACTGGCTGTCGCTCAGCGGCCTTGTCAGATTAATATCGGTCACCCGTGCGCCAATAAACGGCCCCAGCGGGGTAAGGGTGATACGTTCGCTCATTGTGTTTCTCCATGCCAGGGCGTCATACGCCGTGTTAACTCACGCAACCCCAGTTCTAAAATAAATGCCACCAGGGCGATGACCGCGATCCCCGCCAGGACCACATCTGTTGCCAGAAATTCCCCGGCGGACTGCACCATAAAGCCGAGCCCGCGCGTCGCGGCGATAAGCTCAGCGGCGACCAGCGTCGACCACCCCACGCCAAGGCCGATGCGCAGACCCGTTAAAATTTCCGGTAGCGCCCCGGGCAAAATGACATACCAGAGCAGCTGCCAGCGGTTTGCCCCCAGCGACTGTGCCGCACGGATCCGCACCTGTTGTGCGCTTTTCACGCCTGCCAGCGCCGACATCGCCACGGGCGCGAAAATTGCCAGGTAGATCAGCAACACTTTGGCGGTTTCGCCGATGCCAAACCAAATCACCATCAGCGGCAGATAAGCGAGCGGCGGAATGGGCCGGTACAGCTCAATAAGCGGGTCGAGAATGGCGCGTAGCGTCGGGTTCAACCCCATCGCGATGCCGACCGGGATGCCGATAAGCGCCGCCGCCACAAGCGCGGTGAGCATCCTCGCAAGGCTTGCCCCGAGGTGCGCCCAGAGCGTAGCATCCATAAAACCCTGCGGCCCGGCGATGGTAATCAACTGGCGTAATACCTGCTGTGGGGCAGGCAGAAACAGCGGGCTGACGAGCTGCAACGCCGTTGCCGCCCACCAGAGCGCCAGCAATGTGCCAAGGGTGGCAACGCTTATCGTCAGCGGGCGGGACGCCGCGCGGCGACGGCGCGCAGGACTGCGCGTCGCGTTATCGTTAATCAGTACGCTCATTGGCCTTCTCCCGGAGTTCAAAAACACGGCTCAGCACATATTCGCGGCGGGCGATAAACGCCGGATCGGATTTGATCTGCCGCGCCGGCTCGCCTGCGACAAAGCGGCGGGCGAAATCAAGCCGCAACCGTTCTTGTATCTGGCCCGGCCCTGGCGAAAGCAGCACTAAATCGCTCGCCATAAAGACGGCCTCTTCAATATCGTGGGTGATTAGCAGCACTTTTTTGCCACTCCCGGCCCACAGGCGCAGCAGCAGCGTCTGCATCTGTTCGCGGGTAAACGCGTCGAGCGCGCCGAACGGCTCATCGAGCAGCAGCAGTTGCGGGTCCGCCGCCAGCGCACGGGCGATACCGACGCGCTGACGCTGACCTCCTGAAAGCTGCCAGATGAACCGGCTCGCCGCGCCGTCAAGCCCGACTTTCGCAAGCATGTGACGGGCACGAATGCGCCGCTCCTCGCGCCCGATGCCCTGAAGCTGCAACCCGAATGCGACGTTATCCAGTACGCTGCGCCACGGCAGTAATCCTTCATGCTGAAACACCACGCCGCGATCGGCGCCAGGGCCTGTCACCGGGTTGCCATCCAGCGTGATGTTACCTGCCGTCAGCGGTATAAAACCGGCAATGAGATTCAGCAGCGTGGTTTTTCCGCAGCCCGACGGGCCGAGCACTACCAGCAGCTCGCCGTCATCCAGCGTGAGGTTGATATCGGCAAGCGCGGGCTTGCCGTCGAAACTGGCATGGAGATGAGAAACCCGTAACATCGCGCCCCCTTACGGCTGAGCCAGCGGCTTCACAAAGCGGTCTGTCACGAACGCGCGATAATCCTGCCCCGCCTGCGCCACTTTGCCCTGTGCTTTGAGAAACGCGGCGGTATCGACAATGGCCTGATTCACCGGCCCGTTCAGTTGCTCCACCTGTTGCTGCGCCGTGAGATAGGTGTTGCCTTCGACAAGGCCAGGTACTTCTGCCTGCGGCACGCCGCTTAAGCGCGCCAGTTTTTCCAGATGCGCGGGCTGCTTCAGCCACTCCTGCGGCGCGTCAATGTAACCGCGCTGGGCCGCGAGCGCGCTGCGGGCAAAGGCGGTTACCACGTCCGGGTGTTTCTCGGCGAAATCCTTGCGCACCACCCAGACATCAAGCGTCGGCGAGCCCCATTTTCCAACTTCAGCGGAGTGGGTCAGGACGGTGCCCTCTTTTTCCAGCGCGTTGACGGCAGGCGCCCAGACATAAGCGCCGTCGATATCACCCCGCTGCCAGGCCGCGATAATCGCGGGCGGCTGGAGGTTCACAATCTGGAGCTGGTCGGGTTTGATGCCCCAGTGTTTGAGGGCCGCAAGCAGGCTGTAATGGGTCGTTGAGATAAATGGCACCGCGATACGTTTGCCGATGAGATCCTGTGGCGTGCGAATCGACTTTTTCACTACCAGCGCCTCGAAATTACCGAGCTGCGAGGCGAGTAAAAACACCTCGATGGGAAGATTCTGGCTTGCGGCGACAGCGAGCGGGCTGGAGCCGATATTGCCTATCTGGACATCGCCGGAGGCGAGCGCCCGCACCACGCTTGCGCCACTGTCGAATTTTCGCCAGTCCACGTTTGCGCCACTTTCTTTGGCAAAAGTATTATCCGCCTGCGCGACTTTGGCAGGCTCAGCGGACGTTTGATATGCAACGGTAACGTCAACCGCCTGCGCCTGAAAAGCCCACAGCGCGAGCGCGCCAGGAAGTATGAATCGCGATGAAATACCCATAATGTCTGCTCCCCTGTCTCGTTATGGGGGCAGTATTTCCGGCAGGCGGTATTTGATAAAGGAATTAAAAGGCATCGTTAATGCCAAATCGTTTTTAGAAAAAAAACGGCAAAGGTTTGCGAATTTTATGCAGTGATAGCGGCGCGTCAGGTGGCTGAAATCGCAAGCTGACGCGGCCTGCTATCGCTGATGGAAGCCCTTTTCATGTAAGCCGGGTAAGCGAAGCGCCACCCGGCGTGAACTCAACGCTTCGCCTTAAGGGCTGCGATATCCGCAGGCGTCGTGCGACAACATCCGCCGATGAGCGCCGCACCCGCCGCACGCCAGTCGTCCAGATAATGCGCCAGCGTATGGCACGCGTGCCCGTCGTGGCGCCAGGTTTTGCTCACCGCGTCATACTGCTCGCCGGAATTGGGATAAACCACCAGCGGCAGCGGCGTTAAGGCATGAAGGTGCGACAGCGCGGCGGTCGTGTTCTCAAGCGCCACGCAGTTGATGCCGAGCGCCACAATCTGCGTGGATGACGCAAGGGCCGCCACCACGTCCGCGAGCGGCGAACCATCGCTGATGTGCTCGCTGTCGCGAAGCGTAAAGGAAAACCAGGCGCGCGCCTGCGGGTACTCCGCCAGCAGCGCGACGAGCGCCCGGGCTTCAGCGAGCGACGGCAGCGTTTCACAGGCCAGCACATCGGCCCCCGCCTCAAGCAGCGCCTCCATGCGCGGGCGGTGGAAATCGGCGAACTCCGCCTGCGTGCGCTGGTAATCGCCGCGATATTCCGAGCCATCCGCCAGATACGCGCCATAAGGTCCGACGGAGCCTGCCACCAGCAGCGGGCCGGCATCCGGCTGCGTTGCGAGGAAATCCTCCCGGGCCTGACGCGCCAGCGCAACGCTTCGCGCAATCAGCGCGCGCGACTGCGCCTCATCAAGACCACGCGCGGCGAAACCAGCCGGCGTCGCCTGATAGCTCGCGGTGATCGCGCACTGCGCCCCGGCGTGGAAATAATCCAGATGCACCGCGTGAATCAGCTCCGGCTGCTCCATCAGCACTTTCGCCGACCATAAACTGTCAGCGAGGTTACAGCCGCGCGCTTCAAGCTCGGTCGCGAGCGCGCCGTCCAGCACCACAAACGGCTGCTCGCTTAAGAGAGGGGTTAACGGATTATTCAGCGACATGGCAAGGCTCCTCCTGGCGGCGCGTGCGGAAAAAGAGAGTCAGATAATAGGCGCCGTAACAGAACGCCACAAACGGCAGGCCGCACCAGAGCGCAATGCGCTGGCTCGGATCAAAGGCCAGTCCCACACAGGCGACAAGACACAGCACGAACCCCAGAACCGGCGTCAGCGGATACCACGGCGCGCGATAGTGCAGCTCACTCAGTGCGCGGCCTTCGCTCAGGTGGCGGCGGCGGAACATAAAATGCGCAGCGCAGATACTCAGCCACACCGCCACGACCGCAAAACCGGAAATCGCTGACAGCGCCACAAAGACGGTATCGGGCGCGATAACACTTGAGAAAAGCGCCAGCACGCCGCCAAGCATACTGACCGACAGCGCCGTCAGCGGCACGCCGCGGCGCGTCAGGCGAGCGAACCCGCGCGGCAGCGTACGCTCGTTGGCAAGCGACCAGAGCATCCGCCCGGAGGCATACAGACCCGAGTTCGCGGCAGACAAAATAGCCGTCAGGATCACAAAGTTAATAATATCGGCCGCGTACGGAATACCGATTTTCTCAAACACCAGTACGAACGGGCTTTTTACCACGCCCGCCTGATCCATCGGGATCAGCGCCGCCAGCACCAGCACGGTGCCGAGGAAGAAAATGACCAGCCGCACAATGGTGGTACGGATAGCAACCGGCACCGCCTGTTGCGGGTTTTCCGTCTCCCCCGCCGCGATACCGATAAGCTCAGTACCGGAAAACGCGAAGTTTACCGCCACCATTGTCATCAGAATCGGCAGCGTGCCGGCAGGGAACCAGCCTGCGGCGGTCAGATTCGCAAACAGCGGCGCGGGCGAGCCGTCCTTCATGGGCAGTATCCCGAACATCGCCGCCCCGCCTAATACGATAAACGCGACAATCGTCACCACTTTAATGAGCGAAAACCAGAATTCGCCCTCGGCGAAAAGCCGCGTGGAAAAAACGTTAAGCCCGAAAATCACCACGCAGAACACCAGACACCAGACCCACACCGGCACCTGCGGAAACCAGTACTGCATACAGAAACCGGCCGCGGTAAAGCTTGAGCCGAGCGCCACCGTCCAGGTCAGCCAGTAGAGCCAGGCGACGGTATGGCCGGTCGCCGGGCCTAAATAGCGCGCCGCATAGACATGAAACGCGCCCGTTTCCGGCATAGCGACGGCGAGTTCACCCAGACACTGCATTACCAGCCATACCACCAGCGCGCCGATAAGGTACGCGAGCAGCGTGCCCGCAGCCCCGGTGGTGGAAATGATATAGCCGGTATTAAAAAACAGCCCAGTCCCGATAACGCCCCCGAGCGAGAGCATAACCAGATGACGGGCTTTCATGGTGCGTTGTAACTGCTGCGATTCCTGCATAAACCCTTCTATACGTTCAGACGTCTAAACATCCATAAGTGAACGTTATACCGGGAAGCCGCGTAAATTGCAAAAGTCGTTACGTTGTCAGCACGTTAGCGGCGATGAGGCCACCTGCCCGCTCTCACCCATTCATCGCATACATACTTCGCAACACCCTCGCCTGGCGCAGCCGGAGGGGCATTACTACCTTTAAGTCACTATAACAAGAGCGCCTCCCTCACGGAGAAGCCGCTCTTATTCGCTGCGGCGCAGGTTCGTGGCACTGGCAAGGCACGTTTGAGGAAGCATTATGCAAGAGTCACTCTGTACCCTGTTTTACGACGGGAGACCGCTGACTGGCCCGGCGAACATCCCGCTTATCGATTTTCTGACGGCCTGCGAGGTGAAACTACCGCACGTCTGTTACCACCCGGCCCTTGAACCGATGCAAACCTGCGATGTCTGCTGGGTGGAATATCAGGGCGAGCTGGTGCGGGGTTGCACGCTAAAAAGCGCGCAAGGCATGGAAATCGCGAGCCGCACGCCCGAGGCCGAGGCGGCGCAGCACGAAGGGATGGACAGGCTGCTCGCTAAACACGAACTTTACTGTACCGTCTGCGAACACAACACCGGCGACTGTACGCTGCATAACGCCGTCGCGGATATGCACATTCCGATTCAGCGCTACGAATACCAGCGCAAACCCTACGTAAAAGACCACTCCAACCCGTTTTATACTTATGACCCGGACCAGTGCATCCTCTGCGGGCGCTGCGTCGAGGCGTGTCAGAACGTTGAAGTCAACGAAACGCTCAGCATTGATTACACCATGGCGCATCCGCGCGTGCTGTGGGATGGCGGCGACACCATCGCGGGTTCGAGCTGCGTCAGTTGCGGCCACTGCGTCACCGTCTGTCCCTGCAATGCGCTGCTGGAGAAGACCATGCAGCCAGACGCCGGGCCGTTTACCCGCATGAAGCCTACGCTTAAGCGCCCGATGATAGATCTGGTCAAGGCCATCGAAAACACGACGGGGGCGGAGATAATCACCGGCATTTCCGTAATGGACATGCACTGGCGACAGCCGGAAATCAAACGCACCAAAACCGTCTGCACATACTGCGGCGTGGGCTGTAGTTTTGAGATCTGGACGCGCGACCGCCATGTGCTGAAGGTACAACCCGTCGCCGACGCGCCTGCCAACAGCATTTCCACCTGCATAAAAGGCAAATTCGCCTGGGATTTCCTTAACGATAAGGCGCGTCTGACTACCCCGCTTATCCGTGAAAATGGCCGCTTTCGCACCGCCACCTGGGATGAGGCGCTGGATGTGGTGGCGCGCCGCCTGCTCAGCATCCGTGACGAACACGGCCCGCAAGGTATTGGTTTTATTGGCTCCAGCAAGGCGAGCAACGAAGAGGCGTACCTGACACAGAAAATTGCGCGGCTGATCCTTGGCACCAACAGCGTCGACAACTCCTCGCGCTACTGTCAGAACCCGGCCACCAAAGGGCTGTTTCGCACCGTCGGCTACGGCGGCGACGCGGGCACCATTGAGGATCTGCACCAGGCGTCGCTGATTGTGATCGTCGGCAGCAACACGGCTGAAAACCACCCGGTGATCGCAGCGCGGATGAAATCAGCCAAAAAACATCACGGGCAACAGTTGCTGGTGGTCGATCCGCGCCGTCACGAAATGGCCGAGCGCGCCGACCGCTACCTGCGCATCCGCCCCGGCACCGACATGGTCTGGGCATCGGCGATGGCGCGCTATATGTTTGATAACGGCTACGCCGACGAGGCGTTTCTCGCAAGCCGCGTTAACCAGGTGGATGAGTATCGCCAGTCGCTCGCGCCGTTCACGCTGGAATACGCTGCCGACATCACCGGGCTTACGGTCGAAGAACTGACCGCCGCCGCCGAGCTTATCGGCAAAGCCCCCTCGGTCTGTATCGTCTGGGCGATGGGCGTCACGCAGCACAGCCACGGCGCGGATACCAGCACCGCGCTCTCTAACCTTCTGTTGGTGACCGGAAACTATGGCCGCCCCGGCACCGGCGGCTACCCGATGCGCGGACACAATAACGTGCAGGGCGCGAGCGATTTCGGCTGCCAGAAAAACTACTACCCCGGTTATGAATCGGTCAGTGATGAAAAGGTGCGCGCCAAATGGGCGAAGGCCTGGGGCGTCGCGCCCGAGGCGCTGTCGCTGGAGCCGGGCTCTGACAACTTTGAAATGGTGGAGCACGCCCGGACGAAGCAGGTACGCGCCATGTACGTGATTGGCGAGGAGACCGCGTTTTCTGACGCCGACAGCGCCAGCGTGCATGAAAGCTTTACTGACCTGGATTTCCTTGTGGTGCAGGATCTCTTTTTTAGCCGCACCGCGCAGTTCGCCGATGTGGTGCTGCCCGCCTGCCCGAGTATCGAAAAAGACGGCACCTTTGTGAATACCGAGCGGCGCATTCAGCGCTTTTACGAGGCGATGCCGCCACTTGGCGACAGCCGACCGGACTGGCGCATTCTCACCGAGCTCGCCGCCCGCATGGGCCATGACTGGGGCTACACCCACCCGTCGCAAATCATGGCGGAGGCGGCTGGCATCGCCACGCTCTTTGCGGGCGTCAGCTATGAACGACTTGAGGGCTGGAACTCCCAGCTCTGGCCGGTGAAGCCCGATGGCGAAAGCACGCCGCTGCTCTACACCGACGGGTTTAACTTCCCGGACGGGCGCGCGGTGCTTTATCCGCTCGTCTGGCAGCCGCCCGCCGAAGCGCCAGACGACGAATACGATCTGGCGCTCAACAACGGCCGAATGCTGGAGCATTTCCAGTCCACCAATCAGAGCGGGCGCGGCGGGCGAACACTGTCTCTCTCACCAGACTGGTTTGTCGAAATCAGCCCGCAGCTTGCCGCCGAACGCCAGCTTGCAGAAGGCGACTGGGTAAAACTCACCTCCCGGCGTGGCGAACTGGAGGTGCCGGTCGCCGTCACCGACCGCGTGGCGGGCAGCACGCTGTTTATCTCCATCCATCAGGGCAAACCGGGCATCAACGCACTGACAGGCGAACATCATGACCCGGACGTTAACACGCCCGCGTATAAAGAACTGGCGGTGAAGCTTGAGAAACTCACCCGTGCGCCGCACCCCTCGCCACTGCCCCGACACAACTTCCGCTACGGCGCGCGCACGCCAATTCCGCATGTGCCGGTCGAAGCAAAATGGCAGCGCGACGATTACCGCCTTCCGCCCGAACAAGAACCCCATCCGGAGAAATTTTAATGGCCAACGCGATTGACTATCAGCCCGAGCCGCCGCAGATCGGCCCGACCGCGAATGAGGAATTGCAGCGCCTGCTGCAAACCCTGCACGAACATGGCGTCCTGCGCCTGACTAACGATCTGGTGGCATCCAATAACGACTGGATCAAAGTCATTATCGACGGCCTGAGCCGCCAGGGATCGCTGAACGTTATCCAGAATATTTCCGTATTGCTGATGGCGCTCTCCACCATTCCGCCAGAGCGGATGTATAAGCTCGCGTTTGGCGTGCGCGATTTTGCCGCCGAACTCAGCCGCGAAGAAGAACGCCCCGAGCAGGAACAGACCGACGCGCCGGGCGCGCGCGGCGCATGGAAAATGCTGCATGACGATGAGCTGTGGCGCTCGCTGACGCCCTTGCTAAACGGCCTGAAAGCCTTCTCCCGCCGGATGGAGGAGGAAGTGGACAAACCGATTTCGTCCTTTACCGGCAAACCGAGCGATGCCTGAGGATGATTAGCCCGGAAACCGCGCTGCTGCTGGCGCGCAGCCAGTTCGCTTTTACCATCGGCTTTCACATTGTGCTGGCGGCGCTGACGATTGGCCTCGCGCAGTGGCTGGTGCTGCTGGAAGGCTTGTGGCTGTGGCGCAGGCGGCCTCTTTATCTGAACCTCTATAAGTACTGGAGCAAGGTATTCGCGCTGAATGTCGCGGTCGGCGTGGTCACAGGCGTTGTGATGGAGTTTCAGTTCGGGGCCAACTGGGGCGGGCTTTCCAGCCGTGCCGGGGCGGTAATGGGGCCGCTGATGTACATGGAAGTGCTGGTGGCGTTTTTCCTTGAAGCGGGCTTTATGGGCGTGGTGCTGTTCGGTATGGGGAAAGTGCGTCCGTGGGTGCATTTTCTTGCCACCTGCGTGGTGGCCGCAGGCTCCATGTTCAGCGCCTTCTGGATCCTCTCGGCGAACTCATGGATGCAAACGCCCGCCGGGTTTATCGTCGGCAACGATGGACGCTTTCAGCCTGTCGACTGGTGGGCGGTCATTTTTAACCCGTCCTTTCCCTACCGGCTTATTCATATGTCTGTCGCCGCGCTGCTCGCCACCGCGTGTCTGGTCGCCGCGGTCGGTGCCTGGCATTTGCTAAAGCGCCCGGATCAACCTGCCGCGCGACGCATGTTCTCCTGGGGATTGTGGCTACTGCTGGTGCTCGCGCCGGTGCAGGCGGTCGTGGGCGATCTGCATGGCGAAAACACGCGCGATCACCAGCCAGTGAAACTCGCGGCGATGGAGGGCAGCTGGAACCCGCCGCCGCCGGGCGAAGGCGAGCCGCTGCGGCTCTTTGCGATCCCGGATATGGACGCGCGGCGCAACCATTTTGAAATCGCGATTCCGAATGTCGGCTCGCTCTATCTGCGCCACAACCTCACCGGCGTCATCCATAGCCTGAATCAGTATCCACACGATGAACTGCCGTGGGTGCCGGGCGTGTTTTTCGCGTTCCGCACCATGGTAGGGCTTGGCTTTTTAATGATTTTCTTCGGGGTTGCGGGGCTGGTGGTGCGCCTGCGCGGCCGGTTATGGCAGGCGCGCTGGCTGCAACGCAGCATGGTGGCGATGGCGCCTGCGGGGGTTATCGCTATGCTCGCAGGCTGGGTGGTGACAGAAACAGGCCGCCAGCCGTGGACCATCTACGGGCAACTGCTGACCCGCGAGAGCGCCTCCCCCATCGCGCCCTCACTGGTGCTCGGCTCGTTTGTCGCGGTTATCGTCGTCTATTTGCTGGTTTTCGGCCTCGGTATCGGGTTTATGCTGCGTCTGCTGGCAAGAGCGCCTGGCGATGATGAGCCTGACGCCAATCCGGCCGTGGCGGCACAGACGGGCCGCGGCGTCACCCCGCAAAGCCTTCGCAGGAGTGCCGATGATGATTGACGTTATCCTGTCGCTGCCCTTATTCACATTGCTTTGCGCCGCCGCGCTGGCGCTGGGCGTGCTGGTTTACGTGTTGCTCGACGGGGCAGATCTGGGCGTGGGGCTGCTTGCGCCGTTTCAGTCGCCGCAGGCACGTCAGCAGATGAATATTTCCCTGCTGCCGGTCTGGGACGGCAACGAGACCTGGCTTGTGCTTACCGCCGGCGCGCTACTGGCGATGTTCCCCGTGGCGTTCAGCATCCTCTATAGCGCGCTTTATCTGCCCGTCTGGCTGATGCTGCTGGCACTCATCGTGCGCGGGATGGCGATTGAATACCGCCATCTGCGCCCGGCGCTGTTCGACGCGCTCTTTATTGGCGGCTCCTGGCTTGCCGCGTTAACGCAGGGGGCAACCATGGGCGCATGGATCGAAGGAATACGACATGACGGCACACAGTTTACCGGCGGCCCAATGGACTGGCTCTCGCCCTTTTCGGTTTACTGCGCGATAGCGCTCAGCGCCGGTTATGCACTGCTCGGCGCCGGCTGGCTTATCTGGCGTTGTGAGGGCGAACTCAGCGCCTGGGCGCGGCGTCAGGCGATGTGGCTTGCGCCTTTCACCGCCGCGCTGCTGGCAGGGTTGCTGGTCTGGACGGTGCAGCTAAATGAAAGCTACCGGCTGCATCTGCAACTCTGGGCATGGAGCGGGCCGCTTGTGGCGATGGGGCTGCTGGCCTTCGCAGGGCTTGGGTTTGCGCTACGTAAACGCCGCGATTTTCTGCCGATCGCCATGACGCTGCTGCTGTTCATCGCCGCGTTCGGGGCCATGCTGCTCGCTGTGTTTCCGTTTATTCTGCCGCCGAACCTGTTGCTTACACAGGCCGCCGCGCCGCCCGCCACGCAAAAATTAATGCTTGCCGCCTTCGGCATCTTTGTGCCGATCACGCTTATCTACAACAGCTGGGGCTTTTGGATCTTTCGCGGCAAGATCCACGCCGCGCGGGAGGACGATCGTCCCTGACGATAAACGTAAAAATAAGAACAGGAATAACAAGGACCGTTTAACGCATTTAAATAAAAACAGAAAAGCAAGGCTTTTACAGCGAGAAAAGAAGCATACTATTCGCGGCGGGCGTCTGAGACTTTCTGGTTTCAGGCGCCCAAAAAGGAAGGCCTCGGGTTAATTATTTTAACCCGAGGCCGACACATGAACCCGCCCAGTTCATATTTAGCCTCTTACTCGCCTCACGGCCAAGAGAATGGCTATGAAGGGCAATGCTTTTATCGGGAGCGTTATTATTGTCTGCCTGCCGGCATTCATGTTAACCCGCCTTTCACGGGAAACGCGTTGCGCGTTGCGCTTGCAGGGTGCGGGTATAAAGGTTGTCGCTTCACTGGCTTATCAATCCAGCGAGTAAGCGTCTGCGCGGGGAGCACCCCCCGCGATTTAGCTGGCCGGTTTATGCCTCTCAGGTACCCGATGATTATTTTATGTTAAGCGCCTTCTTATTCTTTCAATCCGTAACATGTTCATCAATTAACGGTAATTGCCCAAGCCGACTGGCAGTACGCCCAATATCGTCCCGCGCCACTCCATCAATAATATCGGCAACAGAATACGCGCTCGTAATAAACACCTGACACTGTTTATCATAAAGTACATCAATAAGATTAATAAACCGCTGCTGGGCGGCCGGATTAACACGCGCCAGTAATGGCACTGCATCAATAAACCAGCATGAATACGATTCGCAAAGCGTTAAATAATCCATGACCGCCGTCGGCGCTTCGCATAATGCTGAAAAACGAAAGTGCAGCATGGTATCCGGCGGCGAGGCGGCATAAAAAGTGTGATAACCCGCCGTAACCGGAAATTCCCCCCGTGCCGTCGGGAGGTGATATGCCTCGCGCTGGGTCGCCGTCCCGGGACGCAGCCATGCGCCCTGGCTGAACAGCCCCGCGTCGCTGCCAGCCGTGAGGCGATAATCCCGCTCGCCGTTTAGCGCGAAAATTGTCATTTCACGTTCGATAAGCGCAATCGATGGCACAAACAGCTCATGATAAAGCGGATGCGATAATAGCTCGCGCGGCGAGTAGTTAGAGGTGAGGATCAGCGTGATATGCATGGCGAGCGCCACCTCTAAGAGCTTTTTCGCGAGCATCGCATCGCCCGGATCGTGCAGGTGGAATTCATCAAAGCAGAGCAGCCGCGCGTCGCCAATTTGTGCGCGCAGCGCGGCCTCCAGCGGCTGGTGCATCATGCGCTGGTGCAGCTCGCGGAAAAAATCGTGAAAGTGGGCGCGCTTTTTCGAAGCGACCGGCAATGAGGCGTAGAAATTATCCACGATAAAACTTTTACCGCGCCCCGGCCGTCCCCAGACGTAAAGCCCGGCAAAACGCGCGGGCGTTGTGAGCAGCGACGCGGCACGCGTATCCAGCGCCGCGATCAGCTGTCGCTGATCGCCATCCAGCAGCAGCGCGTTTTCCTGCGCGCGCGTCTGCATAACCTCGCAAAATGAAAACGGTGCGGCATTCCCGGCCATGAAGGCAGCTCCACATGTAAACAAAATGTTATTAACCCACACCCTGCGCGTTTTTTCAAAACCGGTCGCACGATTCACCAAAGCAGCGCACAAAAAGCACCATGCTGGCGCAGCCTCACGCCGGGTCGCTTACCAGGCGGGCCTGCGTAGCTGGTACGCCCTTTGCAATTCTCACTCGTCTATCCGGTATCTTACGAGGTGAGGTATGAGCGAACAGCAGTCAGGGTTAAAACGCACACTGGGCAGTTTCCGGTTGTGGGGCATCGCCGTTGGGCTTGTGATTTCCGGCGAATATTTCGGCTGGAGCTATGGCTGGTCTCAGGCAGGTACGATGGGGTTTCTGGTCGTCGCACTCGCTATCGCCGCCATGTATTGCGCTTTCATTTTTAGTTTTACGGAACTGACTACCGCCATTCCGCACGCGGGCGGGCCGTTCGCCTACGCCTGTCGGGCTTTCGGCCCGACGGGCGGCTTTATCGCAGGTTTCGCCACGCTCATTGAATTTGTCTTCGCCCCGCCCGCCATCGCGATGGCCATCGGCGCATATCTCAACGTGCAGTTCCCGTCGCTCGAACCGAAATGGGTGGCCTGCGGTGCGTACGTCATCTTTATGACGCTGAACATCCTTGGCGTCGGCATCGCCGCCACGTTTGAGCTTATCGTTACTTTGCTCGCGATTTTTGAACTGCTGGTCTTTATGGGCGTCGTCGCGCCGGGCTTCTCGTGGCAGCATTTTACCGCCCACGGCTGGGCGGGCGCAGAGAGCTTCAGCAGCCTCGCGCTGCCAGGCATGTTCGCCGCCATACCCTTTGCCATCTGGTTTTTTCTGGCCATTGAAGGCGCGTCCATGGCTGCCGAGGAGGCCAAAGATCCCGAGCGCACCATTCCACGCGCGCTCGGCGGCGGCATTATCACCCTGACGCTGCTCGCGGTTGGCGTGATGGTTTTCGCAGGCGGCGTCGGCGACTGGCGCACGCTCGCGAATATTAACGATCCGCTCCCTCAGGCGATGAAAATGATTGTCGGCAGCGACAGCGGCTGGCTGCATATGCTGGTGTGGCTTGGGTTGTTTGGTCTGGTGGCGTCGTTTCACGGCATTATTATGGGCTATTCCCGCCAGATCTTTTCGCTCGCGCGCGCCGGTTATTTGCCCGCGAAGCTTGCGAAAATTCACCCGCGCACCCGTACGCCGCACCGGGCTATTCTGGCAGGCGGCGTGGTCGGCATCGCCGCGATTTTTTCAGATTCTCTGGTGACCATAAACGGGACGTCGCTCACGGCGAGCATCGTCACCATGTCGGTGTTTGGGGCTATTGTTATGTATATCGTCTCGATGGCCGCGCTGTTTACGCTGCGACGCAGCGAGCCACATCTGGCGCGCCCCTTCCGCGCCCCGCTCTGGCCGCTGGCCCCCGCTTTCGCGCTGGCAATGGCCATGCTCTGCCTCGTGGCGATGGTCTGGTTTAACCTGGCACTGGCGGCGATGTTCGCCGTGATGATGCTGGCAGGCTACCTGTGGTTCCGGCTCACCGCTGGCGCGCGGGCCGCGGCCGCCGTGGACGCGCAGCTTCGCGTCGCCTCATAAGGAGCGCTTGTGTATCGCACCACGCTTACGCATTCGACATACTGTTTCGACAGCCTGAAAACGCTGCTGGCCAAAGCCACCCCGGCACGCTCCGGGGATGTGCTGGCGGGCGTGGCGGCAGAAAGCGCCGCCGAACGCATGGCGGCCAAAATGGCGCTCGCCGACGTGCCGCTGCGCGATATTCTCGCGAGTCCCGTCATCCCCTATGAAGACGACGAGGTGACGCGGCTGATTATCGACACCCATGACCGCGACGCGTTCGCGCCGATCAGTCACCTGACGGTCGGCGATTTTCGTGACTGGCTGCTTGATGAGTCCACCACCAGCGAGACGCTATCATGCGTGGCGCCGGGCATCACGCCCGAAATGGCGGCGGCGGTGAGCAAACTGATGCGCAATCAGGATTTAATCCTGGCGGCCAGCAAATGCCGTGTGGTGACGCGTTTTCGCAATACCATCGGCCTGCCAGGCCATCTCAGCGTGCGCTTGCAGCCAAACCATCCGACAGACGATCTGCGCGGTATCGCGGCCAGTATGCTCGACGGGTTGTTTTACGGCAGCGGCGATGCGGTCGTCGGCATTAATCCGGCAAGTGACAGCCTGCCGGTGCTGGAGCGGCTCAACCATATGCTTGACGAGGTTATCAGCCGCTTTGAAATTCCCACGCAATCGTGCGTGCTGACGCATGTCACCAATACGCTGCAACTCATTGAGCGCGGCGCGCCGGTGGATTTGGTGTTTCAGTCGGTCGCGGGCACCGAGGCGGCCAACAGCGGCTTTGGCATTCATTTATCGCTGCTTGAGGAAGCCCGCGAGGCGGCGCTGAGTCTCGGGCGCGGTACGCTTGGCGACAACGTGATGTATTTCGAAACCGGCCAGGGGAGTTGCCTCTCCGCCAACGCCCATCACGGGGTGGATCAGCAAACCTGTGAGGCCCGGGCGTATGCCGTGGCGCGCCACTTTAAGCCGTTGCTGGTTAACACGGTGGTCGGGTTTATCGGCCCGGAATATCTTTATGACGGCAAACAGATAATCCGCGCGGGGCTTGAAGATCACTTCTGCGGCAAGCTGATGGGGCTGCCGCTCGGCTGCGATGTCTGCTACACCAATCACGCCGAAGCGGACCAGGACGATATGGACACGCTGCTGACGCTGCTCGGCACCGCTGGCTTGACCTTTCTGATTGGCGTGCCGGGCGCAGATGACATCATGCTGAACTACCAGAGCACCTCGTTTCATGACGCGCTCTATATTCGCCGCCTGCTGGGGCTTAAGCACGCCCCGGAGTTCGCCGCCTGGCTTGAGAAAATGCAGATCATTAATGCCCACGGCGACCTGCGTCTGACCGGCGCGAACCATCCGTTGCTGACGGCCCTACCGTCGGGAGAAAAAGTATGAGCATTCACGACAGCTGGGCGCTGCTGCGCCAGTTTACCGATGCCCGCATCGCGCTCGGGCGCAGCGGGGCAAGTCTGCCCACCGGCGAAGTGCTGAAGTTCGGGCTGGCGCATGCGCAGGCGCGCGACGCCATTCACCAGCCGTTTGACAGCGACGCGTTGCGCCCCGCGCTTGAGGCGCTCGGCCTTGAAACGCTAACCGTCCATAGCGCCGCGCCAGACCGCGCCACCTACCTGCACCGCCCGGATCTGGGCCGCCGCCTGGATGACGAGAGCCGCGCGATGCTGACGCGCCGCAAAAGCGACGCCGACCTGCTGCTGGTGATTGGCGACGGGCTGTCCTCACACGCGGTACACCGCCAGTCGGTCGGCCTGATTACCGCGCTGTTGCCGTATCTGGACACGCTCGGGCTGTCGCTTGCGCCGGTAGTCCTTGCGCACCAGTCGCGGGTGGCGCTGGGCGATGATATTGGCGAGGCGCTGGGTGTACGGGCGGTGGCTATTCTGATTGGTGAGCGCCCTGGGCTTTCTTCACCAGACAGCCTCGGGGTTTATCTCACCTGGTACCCGCTTCGCTCGCGGATTGAATCGGAGCGCAACTGTATTTCGAATATTCGCCCGGAAGGTCTGCCGTGGGACGCGGCGGCGTTTAAACTTGCCTGGCTTCTGGAACAGGCGTTTTTACGCAGGCTTACCGGCGTGAAGCTTAAAGATGAGAGCGATAATCCGGCGCTGCATGGCGTGGTCAAACCCAAAATCAACCCAAAAAAAGCCCCGCACTGAGCGGGGCGTTTTAGTCATAGCCTGATTAGGTGTAGAGCGACGCTTCGCCCGCCGGGCGGGTTTTGAAGCGGCGGTGGATCCAGAGGTATTGCTCCGGCGCGCGCAAAATTTCGCGCTCAATCACCTTGTTCATATAACAGGCCGCCGCCGCCTCGTCCTCACGCGGATACCCCTGCAATTCCGGCTGAATAATCAGCTTATAGCCGCTGGCATCGGGGTTGCGGATCATCACGATGGTCAGCATAGCCGCATTGCTCAGGCGCGACAGCACATAGGTACCGCGCGTGGTCGCTGCATTGTTAACCGCAAACAGCGGCGCGAACGTACTACCGCGCGGGCCGTAGTCCTGATCCGGTGCAAACCAGACCGCTTCGCCCTGCTTGAGCGCATTGACCATGCCTTTGAGATCTTTACGGTCGATCATCGCTTTGTTAGAACGCATGCGACCTTTGGTCTGCGCCCATTCCATCGCTTTGTTGTTATGCGGGCGGTACATCGCCATCATCGGCTTGCACAGGCCCATCACGCGCCCGCCGAGCTCCAGCGACATAAAATGTACGCCTATCACGATAACGCCGCGCTGCTGCGCGCTCGCTTGATGGAGATGTTGCAGCCCTTCGACGTTAAACCATTTTTTGATACGCGCATCTGACCAGAACCAGGCCATGCCGGTTTCCAGCAGCGCCATACCAAGCGACAGGAAGTTTTCCTGAATCAGCTGCTCTTTTTGCGCCTCGCTGAAATTCGGAAAGCAAAGCTCCAGGTTGCGACGCAGGATTTTTTCACGACGCTTGAGAAAGCGGCGCGAGTTACGGCCAAGGAACGCGCCTAAGCGCATTAACAGCGGATGCGGCATCTGTACCAGCAGCCACAACAGGCCAAGGCCAAGCCAGGTAAAAAAGTAGCGCGGATGCAGCAACGCCTGAGAAAAAGGAGTGGCTTTGTTCATAAAGCACCATTATGCAGGCAGATGTATCGCATAAAGAAACCGTTCCGTAAGCGGTACAAACCAGACAGAAAATCATTAAGCAGGGTCAATTCCTTCCTGCTTCGCAATAAAAATGTTGGAGTAAAAGTAGCGGGAGCGCCGTGACGGTGCCCGGTTTGAATTAATTTGATGTCAGAATATGAATAAAAAGTGGTCTTTTCATGAATTCTGAAACATTTTGGCGTAATAATACGTAATGTCATGCACTGACTGCAGCAAAACGCCACAGTTAAAAATATTAACCAGCTAATGATAACGACCTTAATTAACAGAAACAGGCTCCGGCTTGTCGCGTGTCCCGCTTCCGGAATCTCTCATCACGTTGTAATTGAAACGATTTTTTCACGATTTACGAATGTTCTTAACGTGTTTTCAACCACAGTGATGACGCTAAGCGTCAGAGTGAGCCTTTTGCGCGCGGAAAGATAGCGTAATTTTGTAAAGAATGCGATGGAATTATGGAGGACGCGTAAAAATAAACATTTTAAGAGGAATACCCTCGCCATTTACTTTTTAAGCGAAATAATGCTCTTCGCCGGTTATTATTTTCCGGCGAGCTATTCTGTTGATTAAAAATAATGTCTTAAACCATAAATCGCCCAGTAAACCGCCGACGCGCCCAGGTAAATCCAGCAGCCCCACCAGGCGATCGGCTCACGATCGCTTTTCGCTCTTGGCAAAAAAGCAAACAGATAACAGGCTGATGCAATTAACGAAACAAAATAAAAAAACTTCATGCCGTCTCTCCCGAAATTATCCGCATAACCGTTTTTAAGCGTCATTATTTACAGGATAGACAGCCCTGGCGAATCATGCGCCGTTTTCGTCCGGTGAACCGGTGTGTCGCGCCCTCGATTCTTTGGCACGCTAAGCCTTGACCACCGTCACGCCCTGCGCTGTAAACGGCGTGAGCAGGCTGTCGGCGGTGTCATCCTCCACCACCAGCGTATGGATAAGCGAGACGTCGCCGATGCGAAAGGCGGAGGCGGCGTTGATTTTTTCCCGAGAGGCCATGACGACAGTCTCCGCAGCCCGCGAGGCCAGCGCGCGCTTCACGCATGCCTCTTCATAATCGCCGGTGCTGAGCCCTGCTTCTGCGTGGATGCCGGTGACGCCCATAAAAAAGAGATCCGCCCGCAGATGGCTCATCGCCTCGATAGCCGCTGCCCCCACTGACACGATGGAGTGTTTAAACAGCCGACCGCCGATCAGGATCACCTCAATACGTGGGTGCTCCACCAGCAGCAGCGCGATGCCCGGGCTGTGGGTGATAACGGTGATCGCGAGATCCGCCGGCAGGCATTTCACCAGTTCGCTGGTGGTCGTGCCGCCATCGAGCATCACAATCTGTCCCGGCGCAATCAGTGCCGCGGCGCGACGCGCCACTGCCCGTTTGGAGTCCAGCGAAAGCTGGCTGCGCCCGGCGAAATCCACGACGGCCGCCGAGGCCGGCAGCGCCCCGCCATGCACGCGTTGCAGACGCCCCTCGGCAGAGAGCTCGCGCAGATCGCGCCGTATCGTATCTTCCGAGACGTTGAACCATTCGCTGAGCGCGCGGGACTGCACCTGCCCCTCTGCCGCCAGTTTTTCCAGGATGAGCTTTTTACGTTGTGACGTCAGCATGCGGGTTTCCTGTTGCACGATACTTCTTGACCATGCACGAATATGCACGTTATGTTGCCGATTCTACCTGTGGAGACGCCATCATGCCATCTGTTCGTGAAAAAGTACGCATTCTTGAGACGCAAACCCTGTCAGACGACTGGTATGTACTGAAAAAATATACCTTTGATTATCAACGGCGTGACGGCGAATGGCAGCGCCAGAGACGCGAAGCCTATGACCGCGGCAACGGCGCGACCATTCTGCTTTACAGCCGCGCCGAACGCAGCGTTATTCTCACGCGCCAGTTCCGCCTGCCGGTCTTTTTAAACGGTTATGACGACCTGCTGACCGAAACGGCGGCGGGCCTGCTCGATGACGCTGAGCCCGAAGTGCGCATCCGGGCCGAAGCCGAAGAAGAGACCGGTTACGTGGTTGAGAATGTCGAGAAAGTGTTTGAGGCCTATATGAGCCCCGGCTCGGTCACAGAAAAGCTTTATTTCTTTATCGGCGAATATGACCCGGCGCAACAGCACGGCGCAGGCGGTGGCGTCGCGCAAGAAGGCGAAGATATCGACGTCGTGAAAATGCCCATCGAAGAGGCGCTGCGCGCGGTTCGTGACGGCGAGATTGTCGATGCCAAAACGATCATGCTGCTGCAATACGCGGCGCTGAATGCACTTATGTAAGGGGAAGAATATGCGCAAGCTAATCCTGGTGGCAGGCCCGTGGCGCAGCGGCACGAACGGCGATGAAAGGTTAATGCGACAAAACCTGGCGCGTCTTGAGCAGGCGGCGCTTTCGCTCTTTGCACGCGGTCACGTGCCGGTAATTGGCGAATGGCTCGCCTTGCCACTCGCCCAGGCGGCGGGCAGTGAAAAGCCGGGCGATGCGATAAGCGAGCAGTTCCTCTACCCGGTCGCGCACCGCCTGGTGACGAAATGCGATGCAGTATTACGCCTGGCAGGGCTCTCGACTGGCGCGGATCGTGACGTTGAGATTGCCCGTGAACACGGGCTGAAGGTGTATTTTTCGCTGGAGGATGTGCCGCAAGTCTAATGCACGAAGTTGCACGTTTAGTGCCGCAACCGGGCAGGTTCGTGTTGCGGCACGCGTTTCAGATAATCCTGTCGCCCCACTCCACGGCCTCAAGGAACAGCTGCGTCACCTGTTGTTCACTCATATTGAGCTGTTTCATACCCTGCGTGACGCCCTGCCACTGGTTCTGCTCATAGCCTTCATACAGATTCAGGAGCGCGCCGAGGGTACCGCTACGGTTCAGGAGCGCCTCGCGCACGATAGCCGGTACGGTGATTTGCTCAAGCAACACGGCCATCGGCACGCTAAGAATAATATCCAGGCGTGAGAAAAGCCCCGCGATAAAGGCGTCGTTTTCGTCAATGTCTGCGCCCGTTTGCACGACCGCCATTTCACAGAAGCGCCCGCAGGCGAGGCTGTAGTTAAAAAGCTCCGTCACCGCAGGCTCGCTGCTGTGGGTAACCGCCAGTATGGCGATAAACCGACGCAATTCGCTTAACCCCAGGAAATAGAGGATATTGCGGAACGGAAGCACATCCGCATTGGCGTGGTGGTTGATTTTATATTTAATATTATTGACATAGCGCATCAGCTTATAGGTTATCGCCACATCGCGGCTGATGAGCTCTTCTATTTTGCGCATATCCGGGTTTGCCGAGACCACTTCATTGAGCAATTGCAGAATAAACATCTGCTGCTCTGGCAGTTTACGGGTCTTGATCATTTCCGGCTCGCCATAAAAATAGCCCTGGAAACGCTGGAATCCCATCTCTTTGTAGAGGATAAACTGCTCACGGGTTTCAACTTTTTCGGCCAGTAATTTCCGCTGGCTGATATTATTGTCGCGAATATAGTGTGAAATTTGGTCCGGGGTTAATGCCTGAATATCGAATTTAATGATGGTGACATACGGTAAAAAATTCGCCCATGCCTCGCTCAAACGAAAGTTATCGAGGGCGAAACGAAACCCTTTGTAGTACATCTCGCGCACCATTTGTAAAAGCTCAGGCTCCGGCGCGGCATTCTGATGAATTTCAATCACGACTTTTTCCGCAGGCAGCGTTTGCGCCAGACCGTTGACGATCATCTCATGCGGAAAATTGATATACGAAGTATGGTGCCCTACCAGACGCTGTAGCGGCGTGACAAGGAATTGTTCCGCAAGCAGATGATTAGTGGCATATTCTTCCGTCACCAGCGGAAACGTATTGGTTAATCCATTGCGATAAAGCAGCTCATACGCGACGGTATTTAGCGCAGCGTCAAAGATTGGCTGCCTGGCGATAAAGGAATACATATTCACCTCCAGTCTGGTATTTACGTAGCATCCATGGCGAAAACGCAGTTTACGCTGAAGCTCGCGGCCCGCAGACATTTTTAACGCGGATTTTATGAAAAATTATGATGATGGTTAAGTTTTATCTTATAGGGTGATTCTGATCGGTGCAGTCCGCCGCGCGCATCGTCGTTTTTTTAGACGATTCGCCAAAATAATCGATTACTTTTGCTACGATATTTTTTAGCAGGATTAAACTTTCCCTTTGCGTTTACAAAACCACTCGCCTGAACAACGGCTAACGTTCCGGGCGAGGCAGGCCACCTCGCACCCGCCGCATGGCGATATGTATCGCTTAAAGTTCCATCCGGAAGTAAAGCGCCCAGAGCATATAAATACCGCCTGCAATAAAACAGAACTGATATCCCCGGACAAGTGTTAACTGATGGCGAAGATAAAAACGCAGCGGCTGACGATGCAGGTTGGCAGCGTTATGTTTTTCATGAAATGCCGTCATCTTCTCAGCGCCTTTCATGGAAAGTGCAGCAAAGAAATTCACCATAAAAAGGCAAACCACCGCCATATAAGTTTTTATAAACATCAGTCCGGCTGCGCGATATTCGCCGCTAAGCGAATAACCGGCTTTTTTCAGTTCGATCGCGGCGATACTGAGCGCCAGATGCACACCCAGCAGAATAAGAAAGTGCTTACCGACCGTTTTAAACGGTTTTCTTAGCGTCACATATCGGAAATAGGTCAGCAGTAGCGCCGACGATATTAACCACATCAGAATATTCCCTGCCATTACGGTGTCCCTGTTATTGCAAAGGCGCCTACCATCCCACAACCCACGGCCTGTGTCACGGCGCAGGCGTGGAAAAGTAAACGCAAAATGGCCACCGCCGCAGCAAAACCGCTACGCCAGCGCTCGCTGACCAGCATGCCGCAAACTCCCCAGACCATCTACGGCCCTGCCGCAGCAGGCGCCAGCGTTGTGCCGAGCAACGTTACTCGCAATCACTTCACCGTTGAGGAAATGCACCCGATGATGCCCGCCATCTCTCTTCCTTATTCATTTGCCGCCTGTAAGCGCGTTGACTCGTGGGGATTCATGCCTGGCAGAGAAATAGCAGATTACCATTTTAAACGCACCGGCAATGCCAGCGGCATGCAAAAGCGGCAGTATAAAATACAGGTGTTGTTCTGTTGTTATTACCCTTCGTTGATCATCAATAAAACCCGGGCATTATACCCACAGCGCAATAATGGTTTATTATCATTGATTATCACCTTGCTCATCATTTCTTTAATTATTACTTTTCTGTCTCTATTATCGCTACTCGCATTTACTTACCGGTTATTTTTAAAACTTTACAAAGCTGATAAACCTTTAAAGTTTAATTTTCCTTATAGGATTTTCCTGAGGAATAAATATCACTGAAGAGTGCTACTTATTAATTTCGCCGTAACGAGTCCACGGAGAATGCCTTAAGGGCAGTCGATATTCGGCTCGTTGAATCCCTCATGGAGATAGCATTTTGACCACTTTAAAACCTCTTCTGGCCAAAAACCGTAGCTGGGCGCAGCAGCGTCTTCAACGGGACCCGGATTACTTTGGCAAACTCCTCGACCAACAGCAGCCGCACTCACTGTGGATAGGCTGCTCTGACAGTCGCGTCCCGGCAGAGGTGTTGACCGGCTCGCACCCCGGCGAACTGTTTGTGCATCGCAACATCGCCAATATGGTCGATCCGGATGACGATAATTTTATGAGCGTGCTGCAATACGCCCTGCACTACCTGAAGGTGAAACGCATCGTCGTCTGCGGCCACTACGGCTGCGGGGGCGTGCAGGCGGCGCTGACGCTGCCGCACATATCGCTTGCGCATGAATCTTCATCGCTTGCGCGCCGCATTAGCCACCTGCGCGAGGCGCTGTCGCCGCATATCGCCGGGCGCGACGCCTCGCCGCCGGATACGCACACCCTCAACCAACTGGTAGAGGCGAACGTTATCGCGCAGTTTAACCGTCTGGTGCAGACCCGTACGGTGCGCAATATCTGGCGCAGCGGCCAGGAGCTGAACGTCTACGGCTGCGTGTATTGTCTCGCGACCGGGCATCTTGAAATGCTCACCGGGCAAACCGGGGAGGAAGCAGCATGAATATGAATACGCTACGCCAGGATAGCCTGGCGGGGGTGGTCGTCTTTCTGGTGGCCCTGCCGCTTTGTCTTGGCATTGCCCAGGCAAGCGGCTTGCCGCCGTTCGTCGGCCTGCTGACCGGGATCATCGGCGGGCTGGTCGTCACGGCGCTCAGCCCGTCGCGCTTCGCGGTGAGCGGCCCGGCGGCGGGCCTGGTGACCATTGTGGTGGCGTCCATAGAAACTCTGGGCTCGTTTTCTGCGTTTCTGCTGGCGCTGCTGCTGGCAGGCGTGCTGCAAATCGCGCTTGGGCTTATCCGCGCCGGGCGATTTATCTCGCTGGTGCCCGGCAGCGTCATCAAAGGCATGCTGGCGGCGATCGGCCTTCTGCTGATTATGCAGCAGATCCCAGTGGCGCTCGGCGCGGCGGATGAAAACAATCTGCTTGCGGTATTTAGCAGCGACTTTACCTTCTCGCCCGCCTCTGTTGCCGTAGCCGCCGCCGGGCTGGTACTGATGGGGCTCTGGGGCTCGTCAGTTATCCGGCGCGTAAAAAGCCTCGCCTGGATCCCAGGCCCGCTGATAGCAGTCCTGGTGGGCTGCGTGACAACGCTCGTCTTAAACCAGCGTTCGCCTGCACTCCTCGACCGCCTGCCGCGCATTACGCTACCAGAGTTCGCAAGCGTAGGTGCGCTCGTGTCCGGGCTGGAAACGCCCGCCTGGCAGGCGTTCACCAATCCCTCAGTCTACGTGGTGGCGGTAACGCTCGCGCTGGTGGCAAGCCTTGAGACGCTCTTAAGCCAGGAAGCGCTTAAAAAATTGCGCCCGCAGAACCCACCGCCTTCGCCCAACCGCGAGATGCTGGCGCAGGGCGCGGGGAATTTGCTCTCAGGTCTGGTGGGCGCAATGCCCATTACGGCGGTGATCGTGCGCAGTTCTGTCAACGTCAGTACCGGTGCGCAAACCAAACTGTCGATTTTCATTCACGGCGCGCTGCTGCTCATTTGCGTGTTGTGGTTTCGCGACGTCTTAATGACCATTCCGCTTGCGAGCCTCGCGGCGGTTCTGCTCTACACCGGTTATAAGCTTGCGACGCCGCGCCTCTTCGTGGAACAGTTCCGCGCAGGCGCGCAACAGTACGTGCCGTTTCTCGCGACCATCATCGGCATCATCGCCTTTGGGATGCTCGCGGGCATCGGGATTGGTCTTGCCGCCCAGATAGCGCTGAGCCTCTGGCACAGCCATCGCAACGCGATGCAGCTGGCGCGCTATGACGATCACTATGTGCTGCGCATTCATCAGAACCTGACGTTTATGCACAACCCGCGTTTACAGGCGCTACTGGATAAAATTCCGGAGAAAAGCGTGGTGATTGTCGAGCATGACAACGCTGACTATTTCGACCCGGATGTGAAAGCGGTACTGAGCGATTTCGCACAGAACGCGCCAAAGCGGGGTATCCGCCTCACGCAGTGGCCCGTGACCTGATCCCGCCGGGGGCCTTACACCAGGCCCCCTTACAAGCCGCTTCGACAAAACGCCCTGAATTCAGCTACGTTTGTAAGACCCCTTTGGAATAAGCGGGTGCCGCGCCGTTGTGGTATCCGGCCGCTATTGACTTACGATAAGGATGCATCATGAATTCGAAAGATATCTCCAGGGCGTTTTTTATCCTGATCCTGTTTATCGTTTCGATCCTGTTTTTCAATCTCATTAAACCCTATCTCTCCGCCGTACTGTGGGCGGTTATCCTCGCCGTCATCTTCTACCCTATCAAACGGCGGCTCTGCCACATGATGAACGGGCGCGCCAATATCGCCTCGTTGTTGACGGTGGTGCTTATCTGCCTGCTGGTCTTCGCGCCGCTGGCGGTGATCGCCTCCTCGCTGGTGCGGGAGTTCAACGTCGTGTACAGCGATTTGCAGGCCAATAACACAACCGTGTCTGTCCTGCTGGCGGATGTGGTGCGCGTATTGCCGGACTGGGCACAGCAAATGCTTGCAGAAAATCAGCTCGACAGCGCCACCGCCATTCAGGAGAAAATCTCCGGCGTCGCGCTAAAAGGCAGCCAGTACGTGGCGGGCAGCCTTTTTCTTATCAGCCGGAACACCTTCAGCGTGGTGATAGGCTTTGGCATCATGCTGTATCTGCTTTTTTTCCTGCTCAAAGACGGCCCTCGGCTGGTATCGGTGGTGCTGAACGCGCTGCCGCTGTCGGACAAAGTGAAACAGCGGCTGTTCCGCCGCTTCGCTGCCGTGGCGCGCGCTACGGTAAAAGGCACGGTGGTCGTTGCAGTCGTGCAGGGGGCGCTCGGCGGCGTGGCGTTTTACTTCGCGGGTATTGGAGCAAGCATTCTGTGGGGCGCGCTGATGGCGTTTCTCTCGCTGATACCGGCGGTGGGCACCGCGCTTATCTGGGTGCCTGCGGTTATCTATCTCTTTACCACAGGCGCGATTATCAAAGCCGTACTGCTGACGGCATTTTTTGTCGTGGTGGTGGGACTTGCCGATAACATTCTGCGCCCGCTGCTGGTGGGCAAAGATATCCGCATGCCTGACTGGCTGATTCTGCTTGCCACACTGGGCGGGCTTGAAGTGTACGGCATTAACGGCTTCGTGGTCGGCCCGCTTATCGCGGCACTGTTCGTGACCTGCTGGAATACCTTTTCCGCCGGCCCCGGACGCTCCTCCGTCGCGGTTGAGAAAAAAGACGATCTGCCTTCCTGACCAGGCGTTCACACCATCACCAAAAGAGAAAGGGCCGCGCCGCGCGGCCCTTTTTTACGGGGACGGTGAGTCGCGCTGCCAGTACACTGGCGTGCCGAACACCTCGATAAAATAATCAATCGCCGCACGCACATTCAGCGGCGGATGCCGTGCGTTCGGGTAAATGGCCGCGATATGCTGCGCCTCCGTGTTGATTGCCGCTTCATAGCCCGGCAATACCTTCACCAGCTTGCCTTGCGCCATCCACTCCCCCATCAGCCAGTCCGGGAATAGCACCAGCCCCATGCCGTCAAGCGCGGCCGTCAGCAGCGAGCTGGCGTTATTGGAAGAGAGCCGCGCGCTCACCGGGTAGTGAACCCACGGCTCGCCGGGTTTGCGCGCAAGCCAGCGGTTTGGCCCTGACGAGCCGCTGTAGATCAAACACTGATGCTGGCGAAAATCCTCAGGCGTCGCGGGCGCGCCGTAACGCGCCAGATAGCCCGGCGCGGCGGCGAAATAATAGCGCTGCTCGCAAAAGACGCGCGCATGAAAGCTGGAATCCGTGAGCGTGCCGATACGCACGATAAGATCGGTGGCGTCGCGGTGCGGGTCGACATAATCGTCGGTCTGGGTCAGCTCAAGCTGTAAGCGCGGGTAGCGCTCCGCAAGCCCGGTGAGCCACGGCGCGATATGCCGCTGGCCAAAAAAGACCGGCGCGTTTATGCGCAATAGTCCGGACGGCTCAAGCGCCCTGTCCTGTAGCTCCCGGCGCGCCTCGCTGAACTGCTCGGCGATGCCGCGGGCATATTCAGCGAACAGTCGCCCGGCTTCGGTTGGGATCACCGCCCGCGTGTTGCGGTAGAACAGCTGCTGGCCGAGCGCCGCTTCAAGCTGGCGAATCACCCGCGAGACACTGGATGCCGACACGCCCTCCCGGCGCGCCACGGCAGAAAAGCTCTGCCCGTCAAACACGCTGATGAAAAGCTGCAACGCGCGGATATTCACCGACCCGGAATCCATCATTTGTGCGAATCCTGCAAAAGTGTTTCATGCATCGTATCGTTTTTCAGCGCACTGCGCTGCACTACACTTCGCCGCCTTCGCGTTTTATTAAGGATAACCATGCAGCTTTTACTGATAGCGCTCGTGATTGCGGGCGGAATGGGGCTTTCCGTCGAGGCGGGCCTGCTGGGGCCGCTCGGCGGCGAAGTGGGCGATTTCTGGGCGGCGTTTAGCATTTTCGGCGTCGGCGCGGCGCTCACCTTTTTGCTGATGCTGTTTTACAGCCCGCGCAACAGCCCGTCGTTTTTCGCCCAGCCCGGCTGGCAGCTGACCGGCGGCCTGCTTGGCGCGGGTTATGTCGTTATCTTAACCGTCGCGACGCCGGTTATTGGCATCGCCATGACCATGATAGGGATTCTGGCAGGACAGGTGTTTAAGAGCCTGATTATCGACCACTTCGGCCTGTTTGGCGTTGAGCGTCGACCGATAGACACGCTGCGCCTGCTGGCGCTGGGGTTCATTCTCGCCGCGCTGGCACTCGTCGCGCAGGGCTAAGGAGACGTGATGACAATAATAATGATCCTTCTCGCCATCGTGGGCGGTGCGCTGCTCAGCATTCAGGCCGCGATTAACGGTCAGCTTGGCGGCAAAGTGGGCGTGTTTCGCTGTGCGTTTTTAACGTTCTCAGTGGGCGCGCTGGTCTGTGCGCTGCTGATTTTCTTCTTTGAGCCAGCGCACGCCACCTCGCTGCTGGATGTGCCGAAATGGCAGCTCACCGGCGCGCTTTGCGGCGTGCCTTATATCGTGATTATGGTGCTCGCCGTGCAGCGTATCGGCACGGCAGTCGCGACCGTCGCGGTGATTTTCGGACAGCTTGCGATGAGTATGCTGATTGATAATTTCGGCTGGCTCGGTAATGCGACTATTGCGTTCTCGTTAAGCCGTCTTGGGGCGGTGGGGTGCCTTGCCGTCGCGCTGGCGCTGATTTATCTCGGCAACCGCCGCGCCGTTACGCCTCACGCAGACGATTAAAAAGCGTAATCAGGGTGCTGACGGCGGCGTCCGGCGGCACCAGATCTTTTTTCACAATCAGATGCAGCGGCGTGGCGCGCCTTGCCCCGTGGCCAAGCGCGAGCGGGCGTAATATCCCTTGCGCAAGCGGACCGACAATGCGCGCCTCCGGCAGCCAGCCATACCCCACCTGATGCATCACCGCCTCGATGGCCGCATCGACCGTCGAAAAAACCCACTGCTCCGGCGCGCCGCCGGGGCTTTGCGCCTCTCCGCCTGCAAGGCGAATACGCGCGAAACGCCCGAGCGCCTCTTCGCCAATCGGCCCGGGCATCTGCGCAAGCGGGTGGTCGCGGTGCGCCACCGCCACAAAATTCACGTTCATTAGCCATTCGCCGCGCCCTACGCTGTCCTCACGGCGCGATAACACCAGCAGATCCGCGCTGGAGTGCACGGCGGTGACGTCGCTCTGGCTCTCCAGCACTTCGGTCAGTTGTACCTGCGTCGACGGATGCTGGCGCTGAAAGTCCCGCAAAATGGCAAACAGCGCCTCGCGCGGGAAAATGTTATCCACCACCAGCTCAAGGCGCGTGCGGGTGCCGTCGCGAAGCGTCGCGGCATGAGCCTCAACCCAGGTAAACGCGCTTAAAAGCGGGCGCACCTGCGCCAGTAACAGCTCACCTGCGGGCGTCAGCACCGCGCGACGGCCCTGCGTTTCCAGAAGCGCCACGCCAAGCCGCTCCTGCAAGAGCGCCAGGTTATAACTTACCGAGGACTGGCTGCGGTGCGTCACGTGTGCCGCGCGGGCAAAACTGCCCTCCTCTACCACTTTGTCCAGCAAAGCCCACTGTTCCAGCGTCGTTTTATGCATAAATCATCGGATTTTTGAATCAATTTTATGCAAAATTAGCGTTATTCATTAAAAAAATAAAGGATTAAGATGCCTTCAACAACACAAAGGAGGCCAATGATGAAAAGCTTCGATAAACATGATTTGAGCGGTTTTGTGGGTAAACATCTGGTGTATACCTATGACAATGGCTGGAACTATGAAATCTATGTGAAAAACGAAAACACCATCGACTACCGTATCCACAGCGGGATCGTGGGCAACCGTTGGGTGAAAGATCAGCGCGTGTATATCGTTCGCGTCGGCGAAAGTATTTATAAAGTGTCCTGGACTGAGCCGACCGGTACTGACGTGAGTCTGATAGCCAACCTCGGCGATCGATTATTCCACGGCACCATTTTCTTCCCGCGCTGGGTGATGAACGATCCGCAGAAAACCGTCTGCTTCCAGAATGAGCACATCGAACAGATGGAAGCGTACCGTGAAGCCGGCCCGGCTTACCCGACCGAGGTGATTGACGAGTTCGCCACTATCACCTTCGTGCGCGACTGCGGCCCGAACGACGATACCGTGATTGCCTGCGCCGCCAGCGAACTGCCGGCAAACTTCCCTGAAAATTTGCGTTAATGCGTTGCTTTTTCCTGCATGGCTCGCCTTATGGCGGGCCTTTTTTTGCCTTTCTTCCGTCACTTACGCCAGACTGTGACCGCGCTCTCATGGTCTACGCTTAATGGATTACCGTTTCGTCGACGGTTGGCGGCGGTTACGCCAGTGTTGACTCAAAGAAAGGATTATCCCGCCTGTGAAAAATAAGACCTACCGCTCTCCCGCGCGGCAGCAAGGCTACGCGGGTCTTGGCGACTACGCCGCGATTGGCGAAGGCCGCTCAGTGGCGCTCATCGCCCCCGACGGCGCCATCGACTGGTGGTGCGTGCCGAACCTCGATTCGCCGCCGCTCTTTGACCGTATTCTCGACGCGCCCGAAGGCGGCTATTTCGCGCTGACGCCGGAAGAAGAATGGGAGATGTCGCGCAGCTATCGTGAAAACAGCAACGTGCTGGAGACGCGCTATAAAACTGCCTCCGGCGAAGTGCTGATTACCGAATCGATTAACAGCACCTTTGCCGGACGCCTGCCGTGGAGCGAAATGGCAAGGCGTGTCGAGGGCATTAAAGGACACGTGCGCCTGAAGGTGCAGTTTAAGCCCGGCACGCGCGCCCGCACCTGTTCGCCGTGGCTGGATCACGTCCAGGAGAAAACAATTTTCCATCTTGATGACCTGATGATTGCCCTGCGGCTCTCTGAGGATGTGGAGACCACGCGCTGTGACGACGAAGGAGTGGAAGGCTCGTTAACCACCGCGCCCGGCTCGCACTCGCTGGTGGCCCTGGTCGCGACGGAAAAAGAGCCGCTGGCCATGCCGCCGCTTGAAAAAATCGATCAGCGTATTGAAACCAGCCATCTCGCCTGGCGTGACTGGGCAGAAAACCTCTGCTGGAATGGCCCGTTTGAGCATCATGTGAAACGTTCGGCGCTGGCGCTGAAATTCCTCTGGTACGCACCGACCGGCGCGCTCGCGGCATCGGCCACAACCTCACTGCCGGAAGGGCTCGGCAAAGAAAAAAATTATGACTATCGCTACGCCTGGGTACGCGACGCCTGCCTGATTATCAAATCGTTCGTCTACATGGGGGCGATTGAAGATTGTAAGGCAGCGTTTTCGTGGCTTACGTCGACGATCATCCGCCACGACGGCAGACTGCGGGCCTGTTATACGCTTGAAAGCGGGCGGGTGCCGGAGGAGCGTTATCCGCAGCTTGAGGGGTATCAGGGCACCCAGCCGGTGCGGGTCGGCAACAATGCCCGCGATCAGTTTCAGCCCAGCATGTATGGCGATTTGCTGGCGACCGCGCGGCTGTTCGTTGAAGTGGGGCATGTGCTTGATCTCGCCACGTCGCGCCTGCTCGGACATCTCGCCAACCGCTGCGCCGATGGCTGGCGTCAGCCTGACTCAGGCATCTGGGAGTTGCCTGAGGAGCGTCACTACACGCATTCGAAAATGGCCTGCTGGCTGGCGCTCGATCAGGCAGTAGCGCTCGCCGAAATAGGACATATCGAGCCTACATGGAAAGGCCGCTGGGCGCGCGAGCGCGACCGGATAAGCGAATGGATTGAGGCGAATTGCTGGAGTGAAAGCCGCCAGGCCTACACCTTTTTTGCGGGCAGCGATGCGCTCGATGCGGCTATCAGCCTCACCCACTATTACGGCAGTAAGGTAAATCGCAAGCGGATGCTCTCAACGCTTGAGGCTATCTATCAGGAGCTTGGCCATAACAGCCCGATGCTTTATCGCTACTCGGGTGTAGAGGTGGAAGAGAGCACGTTCGTGGCGTGCGCTTTCTGGCGCGTCGAGGCGCTGGCGGAGCTTAAAAAGCGCGATCAGGCGCAAAAAGATATGAAAGAAATCCTGGATACCCTGTGCCAGAGCGGCAATGTGCAAATTTTCAACGAGATGTACGACACTCGCACCGGCGGCTGGCGCGGCAATATGCCGCTCGGGCTAAGCCATCTTTCGCTGATTTGCGCCGCCAACGCGCTGTCCGAGGAGAACCCCGGGCACAGGATTTGAAAAAGCAGGCGGCTTGTCGCCTGCTGGCGCGCTCTGGTTTTATGGGGCGGTAAACTCCGCCGCATATTTCCGTAATGCCCACGATGTCGTCCTGAGCGTTATTCTGACTTCGTAGCGCTCGCCGCGCTTGTAAGCGATATTCGGCAGGCAGGTTTTCCAGGCAGGGAGCATTTTATGGGTTTCAGTAAACAGGCCATTACCATCTGAAAACGCGTAATAAGTGATGACGTCATGCTTTGCCGCGTCAGGGAGCGAGATACAAATATGGTTGCCCTGTATCGTCACGCTGGCCGCCTCAGAAAATACTGGCCGATCGGCGCCTGACCACACGCAGCCCGCCAAAAGGCTACTCAGCGAAACTGTCAATAACGGTTTCATATAAGCTCAGCAATCCGCGACGATGCACGCCTGCTGTTCCATCGCGTATGTCTTCAGAGGACGGTTTCTCTCAGGCGTATAAAAATAGCTTACCGCCCAGGAGAACAGGCCCCGTAATTTGACCTGATAGCCATGCTGATATTGCCAGACATGCATCATTTCATGCATGAATAAGTGCTGTAAACGCAGCGGGCTGCTGGCGAAATTGTCACTGTACTCTGTGGGTAAAAACCAGATATCGCCATCAGGGGATACTGCGGTATGCGCGCTCTGAAATCCGAACGGAAACCAGGGCGCGTTGTGAATATAAGTTTTTTGATAATCCAGCGGGTTTTTATAAAGCAGTTTCGCTACTCTGATTTTGCCAGAGGTTAAATGGCGGGCGCTCTCCATTTCCATATACTGCCTCCATAATGACGTATTGCTATGATTTTGTGGTCAAAATCATAGCATCCACCCGCCACCGACACGGGCTGAACCCTGTCCATATATACACATACCGGGCATACAAACGCCCAGGTAAAGATTATTACGCGGTTCAGCGCTCAAAATAAAACGGGGCTGCACGCTGGCAGCCCCTGAGGATATTTATCGCGAATCAGTTATTTACCGGAATGACCGCGCCTTTATATTTGGTGCGGATCCAGTCCTGAATCTGTTTAGAGTGCAGCACGTTCACCAGTGCGACGATATCTTTTTTCTTCTCGTCGCCTTTATGGACGGTGATGATGTTGGCGTACGGGTTGTTTTCACCGCTTTCTACCGCGATCGGATCTTTCACCGGGTCCAGACCGGCGTCGATGGCGTAGTTGGCGTTAATCACCACCGCGTCGCCTTCGTCGTTGTTATACATCTGCGGCAGCAGAGAGCCTTCAACGTTCGGCAGGAACTTCAGCTTTTTCGGGTTCTCAACGATATCGCTGATGCGCGCGTCCACTTTGCTCACGCCCGGTTTCAGCTTGATAACGCCTTCGCGCTCGAAGATAGAGAGGATACGGCCTTCTTCCGCCACGGCGTCACGCATGATGACTTTGCCGCCTTCCGGCAGATCTTTCAGAGATTTGTATTTTTTTGAGTAGATGCCGATAGGCTCAATATGAATAGCGCCCGCGCTGACGAAATCATACGTTTTGTCGTCGGCGTGGTCTTTCAGCACACTGTTCAGATACGGAATGTGCTGGAAGTAGTTCGCGTCGATATCTCGGCTCGCCAGGGCCGTGTTAGGCAGGATGTAATCCTGGAACGGGCGGATTTCCAGGTCGATGCCCTGCTTTGCCAGAATCGGCTTCGCCTGTTCCAGAATTTCCGCGTGCGGCACGTTGGATGCGCCCACGGTCAGGGTGTCGGCCCAGGCGGAAACGCTCAGGGTGGCGGCAGCAATCAGCGTCAGTACTCTTTTCATGATGTGTGTTCTCTGTTGTTGTTAGCGTTTATCTAAATAAGAGGTTAAGGCGTCACCGATGAACTGAATGATGAAGACAATCACCAGTATAGCGACCGTCGCCACCAGCGTGACGTCATTGTGGTTACGCTGGAATCCTTCCAGATAAGCAAGATTTCCCAGACCGCCTGCACCGATAACCCCCGCCATCGCGCTGTAGCTCACCAGCGCAATGAGCGTCACGGTGATGCCCGACACCAGCGCGGGTGATGACTCCGGTATCAGGACGCGGAAAATAAGCGTGCTCATGCGCGCGCCCATCGAGCGGGTGGCTTCAATCACGCCTTTGTCCACTTCACGCAGGCCGATTTCCACCAGACGCGCGTAGAACGGCGCAGCCCCGACAATCAGCGCGGGCAGTGCAGCGTTCGCGCCGAGGATGGTGCCGATAATCGTTTTGGTAAACGGAATCAGCAGGACTATCAAAATGATGAACGGGATGGAACGGAACACGTTCACCACAATGGAGATGACGCTGTAGACCAGGCGGTTTTCAAACATGCCGCCGCGCGCCGTTAAGAAGAGTGCCAGTCCCAGCACGATACCGAGCACAAAGGTCGCGACGCCGGAAAGTGCGGTCATATAAAGCGTCTCCTGGGTGGCAGCCAGGAGCTGGTCGAGCTTCAGATGGGGAAATAATGACTCAAGCATGTTTGATAACCTCGCAGTGGATCTCATGCAGGCGTAAATCGGCGAGGATATTCTCAAGCTGTTCCGGCGTCGCCACCACGTGCAGCCAGAGCTGACCAAAGACGCCGTGAGCCATCTGGGTCATTTTGCCGTGCAGAATATTAAATGGCAGGCCGTAACGCAGCGTCAGCTCGCCGACAACCGGCTTATGCGTGCTGTGCCCGACGAACGTTAATTTGATAACCGCGCCGGTGAGCTCGCCCGCAAGCGCCGGGTCGAACGCCTCATCGCCCTCTTCCTGGCTAATCTGGCGCACAAACTGGCGGGTGATCGGCTGTTGCGGATGGGTGAAGACCTGCAATACATCGCCCTCTTCCACCACGCGGCCATTCTCCATGACCGCCACGCGGTCGCAGATTTTACGCACCACGTGCATCTCGTGCGTGATGAGCACAATTGTCAGCCCAAAACGGCGGTTGATATCCTGCAACAGATCGAGAATTTGATCGGTGGTTTGCGGGTCGAGCGCTGAGGTCGCTTCGTCGCACAGCAACACGTCGGGGCGATTGGCGAGCGCGCGGGCGATGCCGACGCGCTGTTTCTGCCCGCCGGAAAGGCGTGACGGATAGGCATTTTCGCGGCCCTTCAGGCCGACCAGGTCGATAAGCTCCGCCACGCGGGTTTTAATTTCCGCTTTGGGCACGCCCGCGATTTGCATCGAAAAGGCGATGTTTTCACTGACGGTACGCGACCACAGCAAATTAAAGTGCTGGAACACCATGCTGATTTTAAGGCGTGCCTGGCGCAGCGATTCGCCGCGGGCGGCGGAGATGTCTTTACCCGCCACCGTCACGCTGCCGGAGGTCGGTTTTTCGAGGCCGTTTAACAGCCGGATCAGGGTACTTTTCCCCGCGCCGCTGTACCCGATAATGCCGTAGATTTGTCCCCGCTCGACTTCCAGGTTGACGTCATCCACAGCCGTAATGGTGTCCTTACCCTGATGAAACAGCTTTGAGATGTTCCTTAAAACTATCATAAGGTTTTACTTTCCTTCAGCGGCGCGCAGGCGCACGAAACAGGGTGCGCGAGGCGCAGACTTTCTGACTTTAGGTCTTATCCTGGAGGAATATACCGAAAGGCCTGAATGTGAACATGAATAAAAGAGAATGTTATATAACAGATGATTCTAAATCGCACTAGTCTGCGCCCGGTGCTGAAAATAAAGGCTCAGGCGCGGCTGGCGGCCGCCGAAATCCTGGGCTGCTGTCTTAGAAGGGCAGATAAAGGCGTGAGAAAAAAAGAGCGCAGAGCGCAGGCATGGCTGCCTGTGTCATTGCGCCTTTCATAAAAAAACGCAGGCCACTGCGCCTGCGTTTTTCTTCGGGTTACGAGCGGTTTATCAGGTACCGATCATGCCGCCGTCGGCCTTCACGATAACCACTGTCGAGGAGCGCGGTCGGCCCGCTTTGTCGCCGTCAGGCCAGGTAGAAACGGCCGTCGGGTTTTGCGGATCGCTAAGCCCCTCGCCCGGCTCGCCGGGGTGCTGGATGTTAATAAACAGCGTCCGGTTGTCCGGCGTAAAGGCAATACCCGTGATTTCACAGCCGCGCGGGCCGGTCAGGAAACGGCGGAACTCGTTGGTGCCGGGGATCGTCGCCACCATCTGGTTGTTGCCCATCCCTTCATAATCTTTGCGGTTGATGGTCGAGGATGACACATCGGTCTGGATCCAGAGCACGCCGCGGTGATCGAAGCTCAGGCCATCGGCGCTGCCGAATTCCGCGCCCTTCATGCTGCCCTTGGCTTCCGGTTTATCGGTATCGGTGCGACCGCCCATCACCAGAATATCCCAGGCGAACTGCTGCGCGGTCGGGTCGCCGTTCTGCTCCAGCCAGTGCATGATATGGCCGTAAACGTTTTTCGCACGCGGGTTCGCCGCATCCACCGGCGCTTTGCCTTCCTTGCCGCGATCGCTGTTATTGGTAAGCGTGCAGTAGACGCTGCCGGTCTGGTACGGATCGACCGCAATCCACTCCGGGCGGTCCATTTTGGTGGCGCCGACCGCATCAGCCGCAAGGCGAGTCTTGACCAGCAGGTCGCCCTGGTTTTCAAAACCTTTGCTGGCATCCAGCCCGTTCTGGCCGAACACCAGCGGCAGCCACTCGCCTTTACCGTCGTCGTGGAATTTCGCCACGTAGAGCGTGCCTTTCTCCAGCAGCCCCATATTGGCGGTGCGATCCTGCGGGTTATATTTGCCTTCCGAGACAAATTTATAGATGTATTCGAATTTCTGATCGTCGCCCATATAGACCACGACGCGGTTATCCGGCGCGAGGGTGACCGCCGCCCCTTCGTGTTTAATACGCCCAAGCGCGGTGTGCTTACGCGGCACAGATTTCGGATCGTACGGGTCGATTTCCACCACCCAGCCGAAGCGGTTCGGTTCATTCGGCGTGGCATCGACGCTAAAGCGTTTATCCACTTCGTTCCAGCGGTAGGAGTCGTCGCTGTCGCTGATGCCGTAGCGCTTCTCAAGCGGATTCATCTCCGCTTTTTTAACGAAAATATCAGACCAGTTCTCTTCACATGTCAGATAGGTGCCCCACGGCGTAAAGCCGTTCGCGCAGTTCTGCATGGTGCCGAGAATGGTTTCGCCCTGCGGGTCGGCGGCAGTCTGCATCAGGGGATTGTGCAGCGCGGGGCCGGTGATTTTCATCGGCGTGTTAACGGTAATGCGGCGTGCGAAGGTTGACGGACGCACCACTTCCCAGCCCTGCTGGCCTTTTTTCACTTCAATGACCGACACGCCCATCGCGTTCTGGCCCTTGAGCGCTTTGTCAGCGTTCCAGTTGGCTTCACCATCTTTGAACAGCAGGCCGTTATCGATGTATTCGTGGTTCATGGCGAGCAGGCCGTGGTCAGCGCTGTGGCCGCCTTTTGGCAGGCTAAACCACGCCATACCGTCATGATGCATCCCGGCCTGTGCCGCCTGCTCTTCGGTGGTGTTGCTGCCGTCGGTTTTAAACGCGGGCAGATGACCGGCAATCCCCGTCGTATCGCCCCATTTGTAGAACGGTTTTGCGATGTAGCCTTCCGGCACAATGACGGTATCTTCCGTGGAGACAGGCAGACTGGTGAAGCCCAGCGCGGATGCCTTGCCGAGGTTGCCGCTCGCCTGCGACACCGCTTTGGCCAGCGCGCTTTCCGGCTTCAGCAGAAACGGGAACGCCGCCGCGGCGCCTGCGACTGCCCCCGCCTGTAACAGGCGACGGCGCGACAAAAAGACCTCAGCGACCTGCGAAAACGCGCGGTTATCGCTGGGGTTGCTGATCTCTTCACTATGCTCACGTTTGAATAAAGTTTTTAACGGTCTGCCCATCGCGGTTTCCTTTCGGGATGTCATTTTGTGGTGGGAAATAGTCGTAATGAACGTGAGGCTACGGAAAATTTGTTACAGAAATATAACAATAAGCGGCGAAAAAAAGGGAAGCCAGGCGGCTTCCCTTCGTGGCGTCCCGGCGTTACGAGCGCGCTTTATTCATCTCGGCCCGGTACGCCTTACGCTCGCGGGCGCGGCGCTGGCCTTCCGGGCTGTTATCCAGCCAGTCGTGCAGATAATGCTCAATCTGCTCAAGACTGCGATTGCGGGTTTCTGGCACGCATTTCACCACAAACGTCGCCCCCACAATCCCGACCGCCGCGAAGATAAAGAAGGTGCCGGAAAGCCCGACCCACGCGAGCAAAATCGGGAAGAAGAGCGAGATCAGAAAGTTCGCTATCCACATCGCAAAAACCGCACCGCCCATAAAGATGCCGCGCAGGCGGGTCGGGAAAATCTCTGAGAGCAGCAGCCACGTTACCGGCGAGAGCGCGCCTTGCTGGAAGCACAGGAACATCAGCATCCCCAGCAGCACCATATAACCGCGCAGCGCATCCGGCTGGCCGTTAACGGTTTCCGGCAGCAGATAACTGATAGCGCCGATAAACACCAGGCAGGCGGTACAGCCGAACTGGCCTATCATGGTCATCGTGCGGCGGCCAATTTTACCGAGCAGCCAGATACCGACAAAGGTCATCAGCACCGAGACCACGCCGTTGGCGACGGTCGCCACCAGCGCGCCGTTATCCGACATCCCGACCGCGGTCAGCACCGTGGGCGCGTAATACATAATGGTGTTCACGCCCGTCATCTGCTGGATAACCGCGATGCCGATACCAATCATGAACAGTTTGAACAGCCACGGGGTGAGCAGTTCGCGCAGGCGCGGTTTGCCCTGCGCACGCTGCGCCTCCAGCGTCTCTTCAATTTCCATCATTTCCCAGTCCACATCCTCCGGGCGACGGGTGCGATCCAGCACGCGGCGCGCTTCGGCGAGACGGCCTTTCATGGCGTACCAGCGCGGCGTATCAGGCATAAACATCATGCCAAACCACAGCAGTACAGCGGGCAGCGTCGCAACCGCCAGCATCCAGCGCCAGGTGGATTCGCCGCCCCACAGCTCATGGAACGTGGCGTTGGAGATATACGCCAGCAACTGGCCGGAGACGATCATCAGCTCCTGCAACGTCACCAGCTGGCCACGCTTGTTAGCGGGCGCTATCTCTGCGATGTAGACCGGCACCGTTGCTGCCGCGCCGCCCACTGCCACGCCGAGCACCAGACGAAAGAAAATCATCCACGACACGTCCGGCGCCATCGCCGTGCCAACGGCACCGATAGCAAAAATGACCGCCAGATAAATGATGATTTTCTTTCGTCCCGCAGCGTTCGCCATATGGCCCGCCAGCAGCGCGCCAAAGGCTGCGCCAAACAGCAGCGAGCTGGTAACAAGCCCGGTGGTAAGCGGCGTGAGGTGTAGTTCGCTGCCCATAAACAGCAGCGCGCCGGAGATAACGCCCGTGTCGTAACCAAAAAGCAGACCGCCGAGCGTGGCGATAAGCGCAATCACTTTGACAAACGGCGACGTCGGCGCGTCGCTGTTAGGCCCTGATGCTCTGTTAAGGGTGAGATATTGTTCTTTAGTCATAAAAGACTCCAGTAACCTGCCGTTCAGGGGAAAAACGAGGCGGCCTTGCCGGGCGCCGTTCTCGGTTGATGATATATTCACCACCTTCAATTTAGATCGAATGTTTCATTTATATAAACAATGGAATTTTAATTTTGAGTTGTCGGTCATGTTTTGTTATTAATTTGTGATAATCAGCACGCACCCGCCCCCGCAGACACAGAAAAACCTGCGATCTCGCTGGCAGAAAATCCAATCAATTAGTTGAAATTAAAGCAGTAAAATGTCGAAGGGAGGCCAGTCGATGCCATATGACGCACCGCGAGGCGCGCCGGGGTCGCCGTAAAGACAGTACCAGCCAAAATGAAACATTGTTTTCAAAAATGAGCGTTGCGAACAGATTCGCCCGTCGCCGGTGCGGCGAGACCGCCGGTGATGCCGTCTCGCCGCACACGTTTTTAGATCCCGGCGGTTTCCCGAATGTAGCGCCGCGCTTTAACGGCGTATTCAAAGGGGTTTGCGAGCGCCGGGTCCTGCTCGGCTTCCACCACCATCCAGCCCCGATAGCCATACTCATCCAGCAGCCGGAAGACCGGACGAAAATCGATGGCGCCGTCGCCAGGCACGGTAAAGGTGCCCTTTCTGACGCCCGCGAGGAACGACAGCCCGTCGCGCTTCACCTCATCAATCACCGTCGGACGCACATCTTTCAGGTGAACGTGGTTAATACGCGGCAGATGCTTTTCAAGAATAGCGAGCATCGCCGCTTCGCTGCCTTCGGAATACCAGGCGTGTCCGGTGTCATACAGCAGATAAACCGAGTCATCCACTCGTGACATAAAGGTGTCTATCTCCTGCGCGGTCTGAATACCGGTGCCCATATGATGGTGCAGACAGACCTGCATGCCCTTTTCGGCGGCGAGCCGGCCGAGCGTGTTGTAGCCCTCCGCCACGCGCGCCCACTCCCCCTCGCTAAAACACGGTTTATCCGGCCCCATGACCGGCAGCGTGGTGCACTGAATGCTGCCGCTCTGCTCAGAGCAGCCAATCACTTTCGCCCCCATCGCATGCAGGAAGTTCATGTGATTGACAAAATCGTCGAGCGTTTTCTCGCGCTCGCCCGCCGCAAAAAAGGTGCTAAACCAGGCGTTACAGATTTCCATACCGCGGATCTCAAGCATCGGCTTGAGCAGGGCCGGATCGCGCGGGTATTTGCTGCCCACTTCGCTGCCGGTGAAGCCCGCCAGCGCCATTTCGCTGACCGTCTGCTGGAAGGTATTTTCAGCCCCCAGTTCCGGCATGTCGTCGTTGGTCCAGCCTATCGGGGCGATGGCCAGCTTCACATGTTGCTTATTCATAATGCGCCTCTCAGGTCGCGACCGGCTGCGCCTTAACGGCCCAGCAGTTCGCGCTCAATCAGTTCACGGGTTTCCACCGCCTGGTATTTCATTTTCTCCGGGTAACCGAAGAGCGACGCGGCGACAATCGGCTCGCCGCCCACCTTAAAGCTCTGGCGGGCGAACCCCATATCACGCAGCGTGCTGAACAGCGCCTGAAAATCCACCTCGCCCTCGCCCACGCCCACATGCTGATGGACCGCGGCGTCGACGCCCGGCGGGTTGACGATGTAGCGGCAATGGCGGGTGTGGTTCATGGTGTCGGCAATCAGGACATGCGAGAGATCGTCCCCGGCATAGCGCAGCATTTTCTCCACCTCCCCTTTGCCTTTGTCATAAAAGAAGGTATGCGGCACGCTGTAGACATACTTCACGTTGTCGCTGCGAAACGACTTCACGATATCCACGGTTTCGTTATTTTCTTCGCAGAAATCCCACGGGTGCGCCTGGATCTCCACACGAAGCCCTTCGCGCTCGAAAATGGGCAGCAACTCTTCCATGGAGCGGTAGAACATCTCTTCGCAAATTTCAGGCTGGTTCGGGTCGCCGGAAAGCTCGGTGTTAATCACCTGCACATCCATCTCGATAGCGATTTCGATTAGCCGCTTCCAGTTTTTCACTGCCGCCTGGCGGCGCAGCTCATCCGGGCCAGACCAGCGGTAGACGCAAATAAATGACGAAAGCTCAACGCCGGTGTCGCGCAGCGCCTTTTTATACTCGGCGATAATCTCGCGGCCCGCTTTCGGGTGCTTATAAAACGGATTGATTTGCGGGTGCGGCGACTGCTCGATGTATTTATAACCCCACTCCGCGACCTGCTGGACCATGCGGGTTATCCCGAGGTCTTTAATGACGTCCACGTCAAATGCGATTTTCATATAACCCTCGTCGGATTCGTGGTCAGGCTGCGGCTTAGCGCAGGTAAAACGCCGGGCGTTCCGGCAGACGGATGGTTTCCAGCGCACCGCTCTCCTGCGCCTTCAGGCATGCATCCGCCGCAACAGACGCCGCAAAGCCATCCCAGGCGGACGGGCCGCGCAACTCCCCGGCTTTCACGTCATTGATAAACGCCTGTAGCTCAACGTCATACGCTTTAATAAAGCGGTCTTTCCAGTCGGTCAGAATAGTGGTGGCAAGCTTCGCCGCTTTACGCATCTGCACCGATGACGGCTCCGGCAGGCGAGCGATACCGCTTTCACCGACCACTTCGCACTGGATGTCGTAGCCGTAACGGCAGTTAACAAAAATCTCAACGTCGATAAGCGTCCCTTTCCGGGTTTCCAGCATGACGATTTGCGGGTCTTTAAGCTTCGCGTGGGTGTGTGACGTGGCGCGCGGGAAACGCACCTGCACCGAGGCGTAATCGTCGTTCAACAGCCAGCGCAGCACATCGAGTTCATGGATAAGCGTGCTGGTGATGGCCATATCGGTGGTGTAGTTGTCGCCCACTTCCGGGTTGCGGTGCGCGCAGTGCAGCATCAGCGGTGCGCCAATCTCGCCGCTGTCGATAACGCTCTTGAGCGCCTGGTAGCCTTCATCATAAGGACGCATAAAGCCCACCTGTACCAGACGGCGGCCCGCTTTCATTTCTGCCTCTACAATCCGGCGGCAGCCGTCCGCGGTCATGGCGAGCGGTTTTTCACAAAAGACCGGTTTGCCGGCTTCAATCGCCGCGAGCGTAAACCCTTCGTGCGTCGGATCCCAGGAGGTGACAATCAGCGCGTCTACGTCCTGGGCGTTAATCACATCGTTGCCGTCGGCGTAAACTTCCGCCTGCAGGCCAAGCGCCTTAACGGTCTCGCGCGCATTTTCCAGATTGATGTCCGAGACCGCGACGACGGTCGCGCCCTGCAGCACCTGAGTGCAGCGACGGATATGTTCTTTGCCAATGGCGCCTGCGCCAATTACGCCTAATCTGAGCGACATAAGGTTATCTCCGGAATAATCAGGGTTGAGGTAAGTTGTCTTTTTTTGGGTAACAGGGTTCAGTAATCCCGCGCCTGGGCGCGTTTTTCATTAATCTGCTGCGCGACACGCTGGATACGTTCAGAGAGCGCCTGCTGCGCCACGCCGACGTTCCACCAGCTGCCATATTTGTGCACCATGGTTTTGGGCAGCACTTTGATATCAATGAGTGTGCTTACGGTCTCGCGCTGCGCCGCCGCCAGCGCGTGCCGGAGTTGTTCAAGCGTGGTGACGCGCCACGTCTTGCAGCCGTAGCCTGCCGCAATCGCCGCGAAATCCACCGGCACCAGTCCGCCGCTCAAGTGGCCATTTTCCGGCGAGCGGAAGCGGAATTCGGTGCCGAAGCTGTCCATGCCGTGTTCCATTTGCAAATTATTGATACAGCCGTTCGCCATGTTGTCGAACAGCAGCACGTTAACCTTCGCGCCCTCCTGCAAAGAGGTCACCAGTTCGGAATGGAGCATCATGAACGCGCCATCACCCACCATCGCGTAGACCTCGCGCTGCGGTTCGGCGAGCTTCACGCCGAGCGCCGCGTTCACTTCATACCCCATGCAGGAATAGCCGTACTCGACGTGATAAGCATTGGGCGCACGGGTGCGCCAGACGCGTTGCAGATCGCCCGGCAGGCTGCCCGCCGCCGCGACAATCACCGCCGATTCAGGCAGCGTCTCGTTAAGCAGGCCGAGCACGCTGCTCTGGGTCAGCGTCGAGTCGGTCAGCTGGCGAAACTCCCGATAGACCGACTCGCGATCGAGATGGTCGTCTATTTCCGGAACGAAGGCCGTTTCTGAAAAGGTGGCCTGCCAGACGCGGTGCGTCTCTTTCAGCTGGCGGCTCTGTACGGCGGCTATCTGCTCGCCCCAGCCTGCCTGCCATGCGGTATCGCCAAGGGCCGTGTGAAGCGCCGTCAGCGCCTCACGGGCGTCGGCCAGCAGCGCAATACCGTCAAGTTTCCAGGCATCGAAGTTACTGACGTTAATGTTGAGAAAACGCACGTCCGGATGCTGAAAAATCCATTTTGAGGCGGTCGTGAAATCGGTGAAACGCGTGCCGACGCCAATCACCAGATCCGCCTCTTTGGCGAGCAGATTCGCTGCAAGACAGCCGGTTTCGCCAACGCCACCGACGTTATACGGGTGTGAGGAGATGAGCGTGCCTTTTCCGGCCTGGGTTTCCGCAAACGGGATCTGGTAGCGTTCGGCGAACTTTGCGAGCGCGTCGCCTGCGCCTGAATATTTCACCCCACCGCCGCAGACAATCAGCGGTTTGCGGCTCGCCAGAATCGCATTCACCGCGTCGTTTAGCTGCGCGGCGCTTGCCGGGCGACGGTCGAGGCGATGCACGCGACGGGCGAAAAATGCCTGCGGGTAATCCCACGCCTCGCCCTGAACATCCTGCGGCAGCGCCAGCGTCACCGCGCCGGTTTCCGCCGGGTCGGTCAGGACGCGCATCGCGTTAATGCAGGCGCTCATCAGTTGTTCCGGGCGCGTGATGCGATCCCAGTATTTGCTGACGGCCCGGAAGGCATCGTTGGTGCTGATGCTCAGGTCATAACTCTGTTCAATCTGCTGTAATACCGGGTCGGGCTGGCGGGTGGCGAAAACATCGCCTGGCAGTAGCAGGAGTGGAATACGGTTGGCGGTGGCCGTCGCGGCGGCAGTTATCATATTGGCAGCGCCAGGGCCTACCGACGAGGTGCAGGCGAGGATCTGACGGCGCAGGGATTGTCTTGCGAAACCGGTCGCCGCGTGGGCCATGCCCTGCTCGTTGCGCCCCTGATACAGACGCAGCTCGCCGCTGTCCTGCTCCAGCGCCTGGCCCAGCCCCAGCACGTTACCGTGGCCGAAAATGGCGAAAATGCCTTTTACGAATTTGACGGTTTCGCCATCCACTTCCAGGTATTGGTTATCAAGAAACTTCACCAGCGCCTGCGCCATTGTCAGTCTCTGTTTGCCCATTTTCGCCTTCCTTTTTATGCCAGTGTCATGCAGGCTCGCTTTAGGCTGTGTAAAAGCGAACTGCCTGCCGGAATCTGTCTGGATTATAGGCAAACATATTTTCCATAAAACCAAAATACAGATGAAATGTTTCATTTTGAGAGAAAGATCAAACTCTGTTTCGCCATGCGTGTTTTTCTGTGGCGGGGATCGCGAAATGCCGCAAACCGAAACGGCAACGCCACGCGTATAACCCCGTAAAGGCTATGCGTTTCTCGTTATCAGGTATGTTGGCGTCACGGGCGGCGCGCAGGCATAACGACTCTGGCCTGACGCCGCGCAGAGTGGAATAGCCCTCACATTTCTGGATTTTTAGTTTCAAAGTAATTTGTAAATGAAATATTTATTTCTCATACTACGTTCAACCGTTAACCCTCAGGCTGCTTGCGGGCGCGCCGCCGGCTCTCCGGCCCTCTCGTGAAGCAGGCATGCAAAAGGAAACCGTAGCTATGAATGCAGCAGTTAAGCGGCTCGATGTCATTTGTATTGGTCGGGTTGCCGTGGATCTCTACGCGCAGCAGATCGGCGCCCGGCTTGAAGATGTGACAAGCTTTGCCAAATATCTCGGCGGCTCATCCGGGAACGTCGCCTTCGGCACCGCGATCCAGGGGCTGAAATCAGCGATGCTGGCCCGCGTGGGGGATGAACATAACGGACGCTTCCTGCGTGAAACGCTCAGCCGCGCGGGCGTCAATACCGACTATCTCATTACTGATAAACAGCGACTGACGGCGCTGGTGATGCTCGGCATTAAAGATCAGGAGACGTTCCCGCTGATTTTTTATCGCGACAACTGCGCCGACATGGCGCTGACGCCGCAGGATATCAACGAGGATTACATCGCCTGCGCCCGCGCACTGGCGGTGACCGGCACGCACCTCTCGCACCCGGACACCCGCGCGGCGGTGCTAAAAGCGCTGGAGTACGCGCGCCGTCACGGGCTGCGCACGGCGCTGGATATCGACTACCGCCCGGTTCTGTGGGGGCTGACTTCACCAGGCGATGGCGAAACACGTTATGTCGAGTCAGAGCCCGTGACGCGCCAGCTTCAGGAAGTGCTGCACCTGTTTGATCTCGTCGTCGGCACCGAAGAGGAGTTTCATATCGCAGGCGGCAGCACCGACACGCTGACGGCGCTGAAAAACGTGCGCCACGCCACCCAGGCGACGCTGGTCTGCAAACGCGGGCCGATGGGCTGCGTGGTGCTGGAAGGCGCAGTGCCGGACAGCTGGGACACTATCCCGCTCTATCAGGGCGTGCGCGTCGATGTGCTGAACGTGCTGGGCGCGGGCGATGCGTTCATGTCCGGGCTGCTACGCGGCTGGCTGAATGATGAAGGCTGGGAACAGGCCTGCCGCTACGCCAACGCCTGCGGCGCGCTGGTGGTGTCGCGCCACGGCTGCGCGCCGGCGATGCCGACCCGTGCTGAACTTGATGACTATCTGGCGCGTGCCGATGCGGTGCCGCGCCCGGATCTCGACGATCGCTTAAACCATCTGCATCGCGTGACCGCCCGCCGTCAGGCCTGGCCGGAACTGTGCATCTTCGCCTTCGACCACCGTAAACAGCTCGCCGATCTGGCCCGCGATACCGGCTGCGACGACGCGCGTATCCCGGCCCTCAAACAGCTGCTGTTACAGGCGGCGATGGCCGCCTCGCAAGAGGCGGGGCTTGAAGGGCGCAGCGGCATTCTGGCGGACAGCACCTACGGTCAGCGCGCTCTGAACGCCATTACCGGCCAGGGCTGGTGGATTGGCCGCCCGATTGAACTGCCAGGTTCCCGCCCGCTGCGCCTTGAACATGGCGATATCGGCTCACAGCTGGTGAGCTGGCCTGCCGAACATGTCGTGAAATGCCTGGTGTTCTACCATCCGCACGATCCACAGGCGCTTCGCGACGCGCAGGACGCGCTGCTGCTGGAGGTGTGGCGCGCCTGTAATCAGTCGGGCCATGAGCTGCTACTGGAAGTTATCCTGCCGGAGAACGGGCCGGATAAAGATCCAGCGCACTATCACGCCATGCTGGCGCATTTCTACCAGCTCGGCATCAAACCGGACTGGTGGAAACTGCCGCCGCTGGCAAGCGAACAGTGGCAGGCTATTAGCGGGCTGATTGAGCGCGAAGATCCTGACTGCCGCGGCATCCTGCTGCTGGGTCTCGATGCGCCGCAGGAGCAGTTGCGTGAAGGGTTCGCGGAGGCGGCGACACACCCTGTCATTAAAGGCTTCGCGGTCGGACGAACGATTTTCGGCCATCCGTCGCGCCGCTGGATGCAGGGCGAGCTGAGCGATGACGCACTCATCCGCGAGGTGAAAAACAATTACCTTACCCTTATCGGCTTCTGGCGCGAGGCCCGCCGTTAATCTTCACGCGGAGCGGCCCTGCCGCTCCGCGCCTTCCTGCTTCGTGAAATGAATCGCGTATTTCATCCGGGAAAATGAAAAATTCGCTTCATTTGATACACTGACACAAGCTTTCCTTCTTTTTCCCCTTTTTCAGGCACGATACATGGCAAATAACCCGACCCAGCTCTCCATCCTTCAGGATGAAATTCGTCGCCGGTATGACGAGCTCAGCAAACGACTAAAACAGGTGGCGCGCTACATTCTCGATAACAGCAATAGCGTGGCGTTTGATACCGTTGCCTCTATCGCCCAGCAGGCGGACGTGCCGCCGTCAACGCTTATCCGTTTCGCCAATGCCTTTGGTTTCAGCGGCTTTAATGAAATGAAACAGATGTTCAGACAGCATCTGATGGAAGAGACCGCCAACTATACCGAACGCGCGCGTCTGTTCCGCCAGACGGCGAGCGAAGAGACCAGCGCGCCGGAAACGCCAGGCGAAATCCTCAGCATGTTTACGATGGTTAACACCCAGGCGCTCCAGCAGCTGGCGATGCAGATGGCGCCGGAAGAGCTGGAAAAAGCCGTTAACCTGCTGGCCGGGGCGGAAAATATTTACGTCATTGGCCTGCGCCGTTCGTTCAGCGTCGCCTCTTACCTCACCTACGCGCTGCGCCACCTCGACCGCAAAGCGTTTCTGATTGACGGGCTGGGCGGCATGTTTACCGAGCAACTAAGCCTCGTGGGGCCAAAAGATGTGGTGGTGGCGGTCAGTTTCTCGCCGTATTCCCGCGAAGTGGTGGAACTGGTAGAGCTGGGTGCCCAGCGCAAAGCACGCCAGATTGCGATTACCGACAGCCAGGTCAGCCCGCTCGCCGCCTTCAGCGACGTCTGTTTTGTGGTGCGCGAAGCCCAGGTCGATGGGTTCCGTTCACAGGTAGCCTCGCTCTGTCTCGCCCAGACGCTGGCCGTGTCGCTTGCGCTCAATAACAGCAAATCCGCGCAGCAGCAGACGGCCTGACGTTTTAGTTTGAAGCCTCATAAAAAACGGCCCCTCAGGGCCGTTTTTGTTTTTCATACTGTCATCGATGTGGATAGTCGTCGCTGTTAATCCAGGCGTGGTCTTCCTCCCAGGTAAACAGCCATTTGCGCTCTGGCCCTGCCATCACGTTCAGGTAATAGCTGTCATAACCTGCCACTGCCGCCACCGGATGATAGCCGCGCGGCACCATCACCACGTCGTGATTGTAAGGCGCCATGCAGGCGTCCAGGCTGCGGTCGTCGGTGTAGACGCGCTGAAACGCGAACCCCTGCGGCGGGTCGAAGCGGTGATAGTAGGTCTCTTCAAGCTGCGTCTCTTTGCCCGGCACCGGGGTGTCGTGCTTGTGCGCCGGCCACGAACTGGTCGCGCCCTCCTCGGTATAAACTTCCACCACCAGCAGGCAATCCGCCTCGCCGGTGTCCGGCAGAATGTTATGCACCAGACGCTGATTACGCCCTTTTCCACGGTGCTCGACCCCGACATCCTCAGGGGCGATGACCCGCGCAACCCGCCCGCTTTTGCCCGGCGCGCTGCACACAGCCAGCTCCAGATCTGAATCGGCGGTTACTTCAATGCGCTCCTGCACCGGGGCATAGACCGACCACGGCGGCGTGCGTTCAAACGGCGACATCCGCCCGCCGAGACCCGAAAAATCCGCCGTCTGGGTTTTCACCGAGGCGAGCCCTGCCACCAGCACCAGGCAAAGCTCCCGGTCGCCGCTTTCAAGCGTTAACGTCTCGCCCTGTTTCAACATCCAGACATCAAAGCCGATATAGCGCCAGCCGGCGCGCTCCGGCGTGATGTGCTGAAGATGGCGCGCGTCGCGCTGCGCCTTTGCAAGTAATGACATGGCTCCTCCTGGAAATATTAACCCAGCGTCGGCATGCTGAATTCAGAGACGGTCTGTTGCCCCTGCGGCCAGCGCACCGTGGCGGTTTTCATGCGAGTGTAGAAACGTACGCCGTCCGGCCCGTGGACATTGAGCGCGCCGAAGACCGAGCGTTTCCAGCCGCCGAAGCTGTGGAAGGCCATCGGTACCGGCACCGGCACATTGACGCCCACCATACCCGCCTGCACGTCATGCACGAATTCGCGCGCCGTGTGGCCGTTGCTGGTAAAAATCGCGCTGCCGTTGCCGAACTCATGGCTGTTAATCAGCGCCAGCGCGCTGTCGTAATCGGGCGCTCGCACAATGCCGAGCACCGGTCCGAAGATCTCTTCACGCCAGATAACCATCTCCGGGGTCACGTTATCAAACAGCGTGCCGCCGACGTAATAGCCCGCTTCATACCCCGGCAGGCGGAAACGGCGACCATCGACCACCAGCTTCGCGCCTTCATTGACGCCTTTCTCAATATAGCCCAGCACTTTTTTCTGGTGAGCATCTGAGACGACCGGCCCCATTTCGTTTTCTTCAGGCCCGCGCATACAGCCTGGCCCTACTTTCAGCGCCTCCACCAGCGGCGTCAGGCGCGCGATAAGTTTATCCGCCGTTTCATCGCCCACCGCGACGACGACCGGCAGCGCCATGCAGCGCTCGCCCGCCGAGCCAAACGCACCGCCCATGATGGCGTTGACCGTCGCATCAAGGTCGGCATCCGGCATCACGATGGCGTGGTTTTTCGCCGCGCCAAACGCCTGTACACGTTTACCGTACGCGCTGGCGGTTTTGTAGATATGCTCCGCCACGCCCGATGAACCAACGAAACTGACCGCCGCGATACGCGGATCGGTGTAAAGCTGCTCCGCATCTTCATTGCTGCAATGCACGACGTTAAACACGCCGTCCGGCAACCCGGCCTCTTTCAGCAGCTCCGCCATGCGCACCGCGGCAGTCGGCGCCAGCGCGGGCGGCTTGAGCACAAAACTGTTGCCGCAGGCAAGCGCTATCGGGAACATCCACATCGGCACCATCGCCGGGAAGTTAAACGGGGTGATCCCGGCAACCATGCCGAGCGGCTGCATCAGCGAGTAGCTATCAACGCGCGTGCCGACATCCGAGGAGTACTCACCTTTAATAAGGTGCGGAATGCCGCAGGCGAACTCCACCACTTCCATTCCGCGGGTCAGTTCGCCCATCGCATCCGACCATACCTTGCCGTGTTCACTGACGATAATCGCCGCCAGTTCTTCAGCGTGTTGTTCCAGCAGCATTTTGAAATGAAACAGCACTCTGGCGCGGCGCAGCGGCGTGGTGTTTGACCAGCTGGCGAACGCCTCATGCGCGACCTGAATCGCCCCCGCGACCTCCTGCGCCGTGGATTGCGTCAGTTCGCGCACCGGTTTACCCGTGGCAGGATCAAAGATAGGTACCGTCTGGTTGCTGCTGCTGTGACAGATTTTCCCGCCGATAAAGTTTCCTGTGATATTCATGCTTAGCCTCGTCGTCTGGAGGGGGTCAATGCCGGAGCCGCGGCGGCTCGCGGTGAAAACATCTGCCTTTATCCTGGTCAAATGAAATGAATATTTCAATAAAACATACAAATGAAATTTAATTTTGGTGACTCTGGTCGCATTTTCATCTTCTCCGCCCGCAAGGCTCGTTCCACACCCTGGCTTTACCCTCTGAAATACGGCGGATTACTGGCCCATTTACTTGCTCAGCTGCCACGGCTCCACTATTTTTTGCGAAGTCGATCAAAGAAGCAGATTTTCAAACATTGCCAATTATGAAATAAATGTTTTGATTAAAGGCAGGCTGACTATTTCATTCTGTTGCTTTCAGGAGAGTAAGATGACCGTTGCACTGCACCGCTTCTGTGTGAATCGCAAAATCGCCCCCGCGCTGGATATCCCGTCTTTTTTTAAACTGGTGAAACGCCTGGGGCTGAATAAAGTGGAACTGCGTAATGATATGCCGAGCGGGAGCGTCACCGACGATCTGAGCGCGGCGCAGGTGCGCGAGCTGGCGGCGCGTGACGGGATTGAGATTGTGACCATCAATGCCGTCTACCCGTTTAACCAGCGCACGCCCGCCGTACAAGAGCTGACGGAGTCGCTGCTAAAAGAGGCGCAGGCTGTGGGCGCGGCGGGGCTGGTGCTCTGCCCGCTTAACGACGGTCGCCATATTGACCCAGCACAAACCCTGGCGGCTTTACAGGATCTCGCCCCGCGGTTTACACGCTATGGCATTCAGGGGCTGGTCGAGCCGCTCGGTTTTCCGCAAAGCTCGCTGCGTTCGGCCGCACAGGCGCAGACGCTAATCCGCGACGCCAGCGTGCCCTTTAAGCTTCTCATCGACACCTTCCATCACGCGCTCTACCCACAGGCGGCGCAGGAGTTTTCACAGGTGGAGGTTTCCATGATTGGGCTGGTGCATCTCTCCGGCGTGGAAGATACGCGTCCGTTTGACGCGCTGACGGACGATGAGCGCATTATGCTGACGCCAGGCGATCGCCTGAAATCGGTCGAGCAGGTCAAAGCGCTTGAGGCGCGCGGCTATCAGGGCATTTACGCTTTTGAGCCGTTCTCCTCCGATCTCGCCACCTGGAGCGAGGCTGACATTGAACGAGAGATAATGAACAGCATTGAACTCGTGCGCCAGCACGCCGCCTGAGGCGACGTCGCGTCCGTAAACCGGCGATAAAATCACCTGTTGTCGGACGCGGTTTCAGGTATGATGCGAGGCCAGACCCCGCGGCCCCAGGCGTCGGCGGGGTTGTCCTTTATTCAGAACCGAGCGCGTCAATGAGAGTCACCCGGGCTAACACCATTGAATCCATTATCTTTTGCCTGCTGTTTATTTTCTTCTTTTTGAATATTCCGCATGCGCTATTCGCCCTGCTGCACGCAAGCGAGTTGCGCGACGTAGCCGCTGTGGTGAACGTGGTGCCTTACCTGGATGACTTTAACGCCTATTTTATTGAGCTCGCGGTAGCGTCGGTTATCTGTTCGCTGATAACGACCGTGGCGGGCAAATGCCTGTGGATGCACTGGCGCGAATGGAACCGCGAAGAATAACGCAAGAAAATCCCGCTGACGCATCGCGCCAGCGGGGAGCCGACCTCACATCAGATAGAGGTGCGGCGGTAGCTGCGATACTCCGGCAGCCAGAAGTTGTCTTCAATCGCCTGCAACAGCGCCTCAGCAGACGTTTTCACCGCTACGCCCTGCTGCTGCGCCATTTTACCGACCGCAAACGCAATATCCTTCGAAACCTTCTGAATATCAGTCAGCGGCGGCAGCACCAGCCCGCTGCCGGTATTCACCAGCGGTGAATGGGCAGCCAGCGCTTCACTTGCCGCCATCATCATCTCATCCGTCACGCGCAGCGCCCCGGACGAAATAATCCCAAGCCCGATGCCCGGGAAGATATAGGCGTTATTGCACTGGGCGATAGGGTACGTTTTCTCTTTGATGGTTACCGGCTGGAACGGGCTGCCCGTTGCAACCAGCGCCGCGCCGTCAGTCCAGTTCAGGATATCGTGCGGCGTAGCTTCAACGCGCGACGTTGGGTTAGAAAGCGGCATAACGATAGGACGCGCGCAATGCTTGTGCATCTCGCGGATGATCTCTTCGCTGAAAAGCCCCGTCTGGCCAGAGACGCCAATCAGGATATCCGGCTTGACGTTACGCACCACATCCAGCAGCGACAGCGAATCGCTTTGCGTGTCCCAGCTCTGGAGGCTGTCGCGTTTTTGCACCAGCTTCGCCTGGAAGGAGAGCAGGTTCGGCATGTTGTCTGTCAGCAGGCCGAAGCGGTCAACCATGTAAACTCGGGCACGCGCCTGCTCATCGCTTAAGCCGCCTTCGGTGCGCATCCAGGCAATGATCTGCTCGGCGATACCGCAACCGGCGGAGCCTGCGCCCAGGAAGACGATTTTCTGCTCGCTAAGCTGGCTGCCTGCTGCGCGGCTTGCGGCAATCAGCGTGCCGAGCGTGACCGCCGCGGTGCCCTGAATGTCATCGTTAAAGCAGCAGATCTCATCGCGGTAGCGCTCAAGCAGCGGCATCGCATTCTTCTGCGCGAAATCTTCAAATTGCAGCAGCACGTTCGGCCAGCGCTGTTTCACCGCCTGGATAAAATCATCCACAAACGCGTAATACTCGTCGTCGGTGATGCGCGGGTGACGCCAGCCCATGTAGAGCGGGTCGTTCAGCAGTTGCTGATTATTTGTCCCGGCATCCAGCACGATAGGCAGCGTATAGGCCGGGCTGATGCCGCCGCAGGCGGTATAGAGCGACAGCTTGCCGATAGGAATGCCCATGCCGCCGATGCCCTGGTCGCCGAGGCCGAGAATGCGTTCACCGTCGGTCACCACGATCACTTTAATGTTATGGATGGGCACGTTTTGCAGGATGTCATCCATGTTATGGCGGTTCGGCCAGGAGATAAACACCCCGCGGGCGCGGCGGTAGATTTCAGAAAAACGTTCGCAGGCGGAGCCCACCGTCGGGGTGTAAATGATGGGCATCATTACATCGAGATGGTTTTCCAGCAGGCGGTAAAACAGGGTTTCGTTGGTATCCTGGATGTTGCGCAGATAAATGTGCTTATCAATATCCGTTTTGAAATCTTCAAACTGCCGCCATGCGCGTTCCGCCTGCTCTTCAATGGTTTCCACCACTTCCGGCAAAAGCCCCAGCAGGTTGAAATTGCTGCGCTCCTCCATGCTAAAGGCGCTGCCTTTGTTCAGCAGCGGAAACTCCAGGAGAACAGGGCCTGCGTAGGGAATGTAAAGCGAACGGTTTTTTTTGTGTTTGATTTCCATCTGTCTCACTCTTTTTTGCGCGGCAGAAGCCTCACCATTGGCTTTCTGGAGGCCGCGTCGGAACGGGCGGATTACCATAGCGGCACATAGTGTATAAGAAAGCGGCCCGCCGCTCTTCCATAAATGGACAGATTTCTGACATCAATGTCATGCAATTTATTCATTGAAGGGAGTTTCGGGGGAGCGGCTCTCCCCCGTGAATGGCGCGGGCGTCAGGCGAGTGAGGAATTCGGCGATTTCTCAAGCGCCGGGCGCGGACGGCCCTGTAGCGTGAAGAAAGAGATAACGGTAAAGCTAAGGGTAATCAGCCCCAGCACCAGATAGGTTTGCTGGAAGCCGACGGTGTCGTACATCCGGCCCGCCCAGGTGGAGAGCACCACGCCGGAAAGCTGCTTGGAGAGGTTAAAGCCCACCAGGAACAGCGTGGCAGAAAGGCGCGGGTCAAACACCGCAGAGATATATTTAAACGTGCCCACCAGCAGGAACGGCAGTTCAAACATATGCAGCGTTTTCAGCACGATCACCTGCCAGTCGGCGGTGGCGAATGACGAGCCGATAATGCGCATCGACATAATGGCGCCTGCAATCAACAGCGCGTTTTTACTGCCGATGCGGTTAATGATAAACGGCGTAAAGAACATGACCGTGGCGTTGAGCAACTCACCGCCCGTGGTGACAAAGCCGAAAATCTGGGTGCCGCGTTCCGGACTTGAGAAAAAGCCTTTAAAGAAGTTCGCGAACTGCTGGTCGAAGACGTCATAGACGCTCGCCACGCCCACCACATAGATAATAAATGCCCAGAAACTGCGCATTCTGAACAGTTCACTCACCAGTTTCATTGAAAAGGCCTGGCTGGTTTCTTTGGTGCCGGAGATCAGATTGCCGCTCTCCCCTGCCGGGCGCGAGAACCACAGCACGCCCGCCAGCACCAGCGCAAACGCCGAGGCGACCCAGAAGATGATATTGGGATTAACGCCAAACAACATACCGGTCATGGAGGCGCACAACGCCCAGCCCACGCAGCCGGAGACGCGCACTTTGCCATATTCAAAGTTGTTCGCCCGGCTCACGCGCTCAATATAGGCTTCCACCGCGCCGGAGCCGCTGGAGAAAACCACGCCAAGATAACACCCGCCGACAAACGCCCCGACCCAGATGTTAAACGCCAGTAGCGGCTTGAGAACAAAAATAAAGAACGGCGCGAACAGCACCAGCAGGCCGGTGATGGTCCACAACAGATGTTTGCGCAGCCCCAGCTTATCGGAGACCAGGCCAAATACCGGCTGGAAGATAATCGCGAACAGCGAGATGCACGAAAAGACGATCCCGGTATCCGTTTTACTCAGGTGGGCGACATCCGCAAGCCACACCGGAAAGAACGGAAAGTAGGCCGACATAATGAAATAGTAGAAAAAGAAGAACAGCAAAAAGTATATGAAGTTCTGTTTTTCAACCGGGGTCAGGGCAGGCTTATTCATCTTTCACCTTCAGTGTTAATGATGCTGTTTTTTTTAGTAAAACCGGGGGCGAGCCCCCGGCAGTCGCGCCCTGTCAGCCTTGCCGTCTGCGCAGGGTAAAGCGGTAGCGGTAGTCCCGCGCGTTAAGCAGATATTCCGGGTGCACGCTCGGCGTCCACGAGTCATCGCCGCCAATGCCCATATGGAAACCGTCAATCGTGAGCCATATACCCGCCTCCGGCTGCAGTTTGTGCCAGTGGCTGGTCTCCATTAACTGGCGGGTGCCGTACGGGCTTAAGGAGAAGTGGAAATCGCCCTGCGCCTGCCAGCCGTTCCAGTCCAGTTCGCGCGTCTGGCAGCGCAGGCCGTTTTCGCTCGGGAAGATATACGGCGTGGAAAGCGCCTCAAGCGGCAGCGTCCAGCGTGAGAAACAGGCGCTGCTCAGGCGATCCGGGTAGTTCTCATGTGGGCCGAGGCCGAGCCAGCTTGCGGTCGTCTCGCCGCCGCGCAACTGACACACAACCCCCACACGCGGCAGAGGCGGCAGGCGCGTGCTACGCTCGACGTCAATCTCGCAGTGCAGCGCGCCCTGGTTATCCACCCACATACGCCAGTGGCTGAGAATGGCCGGGCCATCCGGCAGGCCGTTTGCGAAATAGGCATGCTGCGCACGCACTTCCACGCCGTCGCGGGTGGTTTGCGCTTCACAGACCAGGCAGCGGTGTTCCGTGTCATAAAGGCCCGCGGCTTTCCAGCGCTCTACCCAGGCGTTCGGATCGATGCGCTCGACTTCACTCACGCCGATGTCGTTATCCAGCGGCGCGCGGATGAACTGATCGGCAAGTGGCGTCAGCATTTGATCCACGCCGTCGTCGCACCACTGGGTCAGCAGCCCGCTGGCGCGGCTGACATGCCATGTCTGGCGCCCGTGGCGAATAACGAATTCCTCGTCGGTAATATCAAGCTGCGGCGCGTCGCCTGCGACTGGCGGCTGCGGCAGTGCAAGCGGTGCGGCAAGCGGCCACTGCGCCCAGGCGCTGAGATGCCCTTCCGGCGACCAGGCGGTCGCCTGCGGCTGTTCTACGCGCACATGCAGCCAGACAGCGTCATCGCCCGCAGCGACGGTGAAGCCTTCTTCGCTGAGCGTCAGCACGCGCGTCTCCTGCGGGCCTAAATTCAGCGTGATTTCGCCGCTCATGCGCGCTTCGCCACGCACTTCCACGCTCCATAACAGGCGCTCGTTATCGCTTTCGCGGAACAAGTATTCGCTGGTCACCTCGATTTGCAGCGGGCTTTCGCCGACCAGACGGAACTGGAAGAACTGCTGCTGATGCTTCGCTTCATACAGCGACGGGTGTGGCGTGCGATCCGGGAAGACCAGCCCGTTCATGCAGAACTGGCGATCGTTCGGCGTATCACCAAAATCACCGCCGTAGGCCCACCAGCGGCTGCCATCCGGCTCTACGCGCGTGATGGCCTGGTCGGCCCAGTCCCAGATAAAACCGCCCTGCAGCCGCGGATACTGGCGGAACGCGTCCCAGTAGTCGGCAAAATTACCGAGGCTGTTGCCCATCGCATGTGCGTATTCGCACAGGATAAGCGGCCGGGTTTCGCCAGGCATGGAGATCCATTTTTTAATCGACCATTTCGGCACCGCCGGGATCGGCTGGTCCGTTTCTACCCGGGCATACATCGGACAGATAATGTCGGTCGCACGCGTATCCGCGCCGCCGCCTTCATACTGCACCGGGCGCGTCGGGTCCTGATGTTTGATCCAGTTATAGAGCGCCGTGTGGGTGGCGCCATGACCGGACTCATTGCCGAGCGACCAGATAATAATGCTCGGGTGGTTACGGTTGCATTTCACCATCCGGGTAACGCGCTCGCTGTAGGCGCCAAGCCAGACCGGATCGTCTGAAAGACGGCTCATCGGCTCCATGCCGTGGGTTTCAATGTTGGCCTCATCCACCACATACAGCCCGTAGCGGCTGCACAGCTCATACCAGCGCGGCTGATTAGGGTAGTGGGAGCAGCGCACGGCGTTAAAGTTGTTCTGCTTCATCAGCAGGATGTCCTGCACCATCGCCGCTTCATCCACCGCCTGGCCTTTCTCCGGGTGGTGTTCGTGGCGGTTAACGCCGCGGATCAGCAACGGCTGCCCGTTGAGGGTCAGCAGGCCATTTGTTATTTCCACACGACGAAAACCGACGTCATGAGCCTCTGACACCAGCGGGATGCCGTCAGCATCGAGCAGCGTGACGACCGCGCGATAGAGGTGCGGCGCTTCGGCGCTCCAGAGCAGCGGGTTGTCGATATCAAGACTCAGCGTGGCGCGCTCCGGGTAGTTGCCGCGCTCGTCAATCGGGGCCGAGCCGAGCGGCTGCGTCTGGCTTGCCAGGCACTGTTCGCCCTGCCACAGCGCCAGGCTGACACTCAGCCCACGCGCGGCAGGCGTCACTTCTACTTCACTCAGCAGCGTGCCGTGACGCAGTGAAGCGGCGAGTTCCGTTTGTACGCGCACATCCGCAAACGCCTGTTCCGGAAGATGCAGCAGGCTGACCGGGCGGAAAATCCCGCTCATGCGCCACATATCCTGATCTTCCAGATAGCTGCCGTCAGACCAGCGCAACACCAGCACGCACAGGCGGTTGCGGCCCGCGTGTAGCACACCAGTGAGATCGAACTCCGCCGGCAGGCGGCTATCCTGCGAGTAACCTATCCACTGACCGTTACACCAGAGATAAAACGCGGAATTCACGCCGCCGAAAATAATGCGCGTGCGGCCTGCCTCCAGCCACGCCTGCGGCACGTCGATATCGCGCGAATAACAGCCGGTCGGGTTTTCTTCCGGCACAAATGGCGGGTTGACCGGGATCGGGTAGCGCACGTTGGTGTAAATGGGGGTGTCGTAGCCTTCCATCTGCCAGTTAGACGGCACCGTTGTGGCACGGGCATCCGTGAGATCGGCCGCCAGCCAGACATCCGGCACCTGCTGTGGGCTTGAGAAAAAACTGAACTGCCAGTCGCCGTCGAGCGACAGCACGCCTTCGGAAGCCTCGCCGCGGCGCGCGCGTTCGGCGTCACGCCAGCCGTGCAGCGGCGTATGAGAAGGCAGGCGATTCACGCTGGTAATGGCCGGATTTTGCCAGTCGTTACGGGCAAGAATGGTCGCCAGCGGGCGCGTCTGCAGCTCGTTAAAAGCAGTCGTGGTGGGGTTTTCTGTCATGATAGTTCCCTGGAAATCGAAAAATGTCGTGCGCTAACATTAACAATCAGCATGGCGGGAAACGACAGGGATAGCGAATGGCGGCATTGCAGAATGCGAACGTGGATCACATCACAGCCATGAATGGATCAAGAAATGAGATCTGTATCACGCGTTGAATGTTAGCGCATGACATTTCACGCCAGAAATTGACTTTGTCTTCTGCCCTGCCGATCATTCAGTCTGTCAAACGCAGAGGAAAGGCGATGAAAAAACGACTCAGCACGCTGGATGACGTGGCGCAAAAGGCCGGGGTGTCACACCAGACGGTCTCACGCGTGCTTAATAAACCGGGGCTGGTATCGCCTGCGACGCGTCAGCGGGTGCTGGAGGCCATGGAGGCGTTACAGTTTGTGCCAAACCGCAGCGCGCAACTGCTCGCCGGCAAAGCCACCCGGACGCTCGGTTTTATCACTGTTTCTCTCGCCCTTCACGCGCCGTCACAGATTGCAGCCGCGATCAAAAGCCATGCCGCGCGGGCGGGCTACAGCGTCGTCATCGCCACGCTTGAAACCGGGACGCTGGAGGAGCTGCAGCGCTCGCTCAACGAGATGCGCGCGCAAAAAGTCGACGGGGTTATCATCAACCTGCCGCTCACGGCCGACGCCGCCGCCCGTCTTGTGGACGATAACAACGACCTGTTATGTCAGTTTCTCGATGTACCTGCCGACAGCGACGTCTTTCATGTGAGCTTCGACCCGCGCGACGGCTCACGCCAGAGCGTTGAATATCTGCTTCATGCCGGGCATGAACACTTCGCGCTGCTGGCCGGGCCGGAACATTCGGTGGCTTCCACCATGCGTCTCGCCTGCTGGCAAGACGTGCTGAACGAACACGGGCGACACGCCTGCGCGGTGCTGCACGGCAACTGGAGCTCGAAAGATGCCTGGCAGCAGACGCTGAGCCTGTTTCGCACGCGCCGCGACATCACCGCGCTACTGGTTGCCAATGATCAGATGGCGTTTGGCGCGATGAGCGCGCTGGACGAGCTGGGCCTGCGCGTACCGCAGGATGTCTCGGTCGTCGGCTATGACGACACGCCAGACAGCGCCTATTTCATCCCGGCGCTCACGACCGTTGAGCAGGATTTCAACCGGCTCGGCGCGGAATCGGTAAGCCGCATGGTGGCGCGCCTGACCCACAGCGGCGCGGGTGAGTCGACGCTATTGCCCACGCGCTTTATCGAACGCCGCTCCACCGCGCCGCGCCGCGCAACTCATCGCGATCGCGAACGGTTGCTTGATGAAATGGCCCGCCTTGTAAAAGCGCTACGCGAAGACTAACCCCACGCCGGATAACCGCTCCGGCCTAACGCTTTTTACCTGCCCGTTACCTGCTTTTCACCACCTTTTAACGGCGTTTTCGCGCCGATGATTTTCGCTTTCATTTGCAAATGATTATTAGTACCATTCTCAACTTCTGTGAAAGGGTGTTTCAATTTATGGCAGGAACCGCTGGCGCAGGCGCCAGGCACACTCCCCTTTTGCCTTGTATGACAATACGTTAAATAAAATGGAGTTGGCTGATGAATTACAAGACTCGCGCGCTTGCGCTGCTGGTCGCGCTCGCCCTTGGCGGCTGCGCGGCACACACCACGTCTGCCCCTGCAACCGCTTCCGCTTCCGCTTCCGCTCCCGCACAGGCCCAACCGGCCCCGTCTGAAAATCTTGTTAAGCGCGAGCTCGCTTACGGCGTGTATGAAATGGCGCTAAGCCCGGCTGACGGCGCGCTTTACGTCGCGACTGCCCAGTCGTTTAAAGATGTGCAGGGCGGCGTTATCTATAAACTCGACCCGAAAACGCTGCAAACACGCGGCGAAACCCATACCGACCTGAAAAACTTCGGCATGACGACGGACACGGAAGGCAAAACCGTGTGGGTGACGAACTCCCTTGACGGCGGCATCAGCGCGCTTGATACCGCCACCGGTAAAATCACCGGTCACCTGCTGTTTGGTGAGCGTAACGAACAAGGCTTCCCGACCGGCGCGCGTGAAATTCTCTGGCACGACGGGCTGCTGTATGTCGGCGCCGTCGCCGATCCGGCGGTCATTTGGGTCGTTGATGCGAAAACGCTGAAGCTGAAAAAACGCATTAAAAACGCGGGCAAGTGGGTCACCGGCCTGCACTACTCCCCGGCCACGAAGCGCCTTTATGCCGCCAACGGCGGCGGCGAAATCCTGGTGATTAACCCCGCCACACAGCGTATTGAAAAACGCTGGAAACCGCTTGGCGACAAACCGGCCCTGCTGCTGAACATGGCGGAAGATCCGGCCACGGGCCGTCTGTTTGTGACGGACAATTCCAAAGCCAAAACCACGCTGGTGCTGGATATCCGCAGCGGTGAGGTTATCAAACAGCTCGAGGTGGGCGATTCGCTGGCGGTGAAATTCAACCCGCAGCGTCAGGAGATTTACATCACCCGGCGCGACGGTGGAAAACTGCTGAGCCTCGACGCGGCCACCTACAAGGTGAAACAGCAATGGGATTTGCCACCCAATCCGAACAGCCTGCTGCTCTCGCAGGATGGCCAGACGCTGTGGGTGACCGTCAAACAGCCGTTTAACAAAGACCATTCAACCAAAGGGCCGGAGCACATTGTGCGCATCGACCTGAAATAACGCCGTCCGGGCCCCATGAGGGCCCTTTTTATTTTAAAAATCACGACAGGACGACCACGGGGATGAAACACGTTACGTTACGCAAAACGCTGCTGGCGTTAACCGCAGGCTGCGCCGCGTCTTACGCCCACGCCGCCAGCAATGCAGCACCGGCGCAGGACACAATAGTGGTGCAGGCGAGCGAGCAGGCGTTTACGCCGGGCGGCGACACGCCACCGCCCGCTTATCTTGACGGCCAGGTGGCGCACGGCGGGCGGCTCGGGATGCTCGGCGAGCAGCGCGCGATGGACGTGCCGTTTAACGTCATCAGCTTTACTGCAAAACTGGTGGAAGATCAGCAGGCGCGTACGGTCGCCGATGTGGTGCGTAACGATGCGGGCGTGCAGAACGTCCAGGGCTTCGGCAATTTCCAGGAAACTTACCGCATCCGCGGCTTCGCGCTGGAAGGCGACGACATGACGTTCGGCGGCCTCGGCGGCGTTATGCCACGCCAGGTGGTCGATATGGCAATGGTGGACCGCGTGGAGATTTTCAAAGGCGCCAACGCGCTGGTCAACGGCGCCTCCACCACCGGCGTGGGCGGCGTTATTAACCTTGAGCCTAAACATGCTGAGGCGTTGCCATTGACGCGCCTCGGTGTCGATTACACGTCATCACGCCAGGCGGGCGTCACGCTGGATGCCGGACGACGCTTTGGCGAGACGGACCAGTTCGGCGTGCGCGTAAACCTGGTGCAACGCGAGGGCGAGACGGCGGTCGATAACGAAAAACGTCGCACCACGCTCGCCGCTGTCGGCCTGGATTACAACGGCGACCGCCTCAAAACGTCGCTCGATCTCGGTTATCAGAAACAGGGCTTCCACGGCGGGCGGATCGGGGTCGATATTCGTAATGTCGATTTTATCCCGGCCGTGCCGAAAGCGACGCAAAACTACAGCCAGGATTGGGTCTACAGCGATCTTGAAAGCCAGTTCGGTATGGCGCGCGCGGAGTATGCGCTCACCGATGACTGGACGCTGTACGGCGGCCTTGGCGCACAGCACAGCCATGAGAAAGGGCTTTACGCCACGCCACGGCTGATTAACGCCGATGGCGACGCCACCATGGGCCGCATGGATACCAATCGCATCATCGATAATGCCAGCGGCATGGGCGGCGTGCGTGGGCGCTTCGACACCGGGTTTGTCTCACACCAGGTGAATATCGGTTATTCGGCGATTGCACGCCGTGACGCAACCGCCTGGCGCATGGCGAAAGCTACCAAAACCGTCAATATTTACGATCCGCGCGACGTAGGCCGCCCGCCCAACGCCAGCGTCAGCGGCAACTACGGCTCCCCGCCGACCACCGGACGTTCACGTACACAAGGCTGGCTGCTGAGCGATACGCTCGGCGTGCTGGATGACCGCGTACTGCTGACGGTCGCTGCGCGCCATCAGAAAGTGGTGGTGCGTAAATACAGCCCGAAAACCGGCGATGAAACTCTCGATTCGCGCTTTAACGACAGCCGCTGGATGCCGACTTACGGCATCGTCTACAAGCCCACCGACACGGTCTCGCTGTACGCCAACCATACCGAATCGCTGGAGCCAGGGGGCAGCGCGCCGGCTACCGCCGCCAACTACGGCGAGAGCACCGGCATTTTGCATTCAAAGCAGAATGAAGCAGGCGTGAAAGTGGATTTCGGGCGGCTCGGCGGCACATTGACCGCCTTTGAAATCAAAAAACCGGTCGCCACCCAGGACAGCGTTACCAACCGCTACGCGCTGAGCGGCGAGCAGCGCAACCGCGGCGTGGAGCTGAACCTGTTCGGCGAACCCGTCCTGGGGCTGCGCCTGAACGCCAGCGCCACCTGGATAGACCCGGAGATGACCCGTACCAAAGATGGCATGAACGACGGTCACGACGCCGTCGGCGTGCCACGCTTTGCGATGCGTGTGGGCGGCGAAGTGGATATCGCGCCGGTTGAAGGGCTGACCGCCAGCGCTTTTGTGAATCACACCGGTTCGCAGTTTGCGAATGCCGCCAATACCCGCAAGCTTGATGATTACACCACCCTGGATCTGGGCGTGCGTTACCGGATGGCGCTCAACGATCAGCAGAATGTGGTGACGTGGCGCGCAGGCATTGATAACGTCACCAATGAAAAATACTGGTCAACGGCGGAAAGCAGCGGTATTTACCTTTATCAGGGCAAACCCCGCACGCTGAAACTCTCCATGAGTTACGACTTCTGATCTTCCCCGCCGGGCCGCCCCGGCGGGTTTCACCTTTAGCGGTGTTTATCCTCTTCCTTCATGCGCGCCCGAATGCCGCCGTCGATGGTCGTCGTGCCGGCCATCGGCTGATAAATCGCACCGGTCGTTGGCGCCAGCGGCTGCGCTTTTTCCACCGAGCGGCTTATCACTTTCGCAGAGAGTTTTTCCGTCATATCCGGGAACAGATGATGCGACAGATTAGAGGAACGCGCTTTCCAGCCCACCGGGATTTCCTCTTCCGGTTTAAAGCAGGCTTTTACCATCGCGTCGATCACTTTCTCCGGTGAATCCATCGCCGCCATGCGCGGCGCATGTCCGGTGTAATTGGCGGCATGGGTCCACCACGGCGTGTCCACCGCCCACGGCATGATGGTCGCCACTTTAATGTCGTTATAATCGTTAAGCCGCAGCTCTTCGTTAATGGTGCGACCAAGGCTCAGGACCGCCGCTTTGGTGGCGGCGTAGCTCGACTGAAACGCGAGCGGCACTTCGCTGTCCACGGAGCCGGTGTTGATAAGCACGCCGAACCCCTGGGCAATGAAATGTTTTACCGCCACATGCGCGCCGTAGATGACGCCTTTGAGGTTTACGTCCACCAGCCGTTCGTGATCGGCCACCGGGATCTCCCAGAACCAGCCGAGCGCGCCAATGCCGACGTTATTGATCCAGACATTAATTGGCCCGAAACGGGCGATCGCCGCTTCCGCCAGACGCTCCACCTGATCTGGCTGGCTGACGTCTGTCTCGACGGCCAGCGCGTGGCCACCTCCGGCGTTGATCTCCTGCGCCAGCGCCTCCAGCGCCTCGCCCCGCCGTGCTGCCAGCACCACATTCGCGCCGCGTTTCGCCAGCGCTAACGCCGCACCACGGCCAAAACCGCTCGACGCCCCGGTGATGACAATGGTGGTGTTGATCATTCTCTCTTCAGACATACCGGCCTCTCTTTTCATCCGTAGATTGCCGCACCGCTTCAGGCCCGAAGGGCGGCGCAGCCCAGCTTTTAGTCTGGACCGGGATGCGCAGAACGCAAAAAGATGGGCTTTTTGAATACCCGCTACTCCTGAAACTGAAACCGCTTCGTTTGGGGGGAACAGGGTATGTAGAGTTTTGGTATGAGGGAGGTGCGGAGGCCCGCAACTCCATGACTAACATTGAGGCGTCTTAATCAACGGCGTGCAGGTGCTGGTTACTTTAGTTGCTTCAAGGGGTAAGCGTTAGTGGTACTGGAACCGTCGCTGTAAAGCTCGCTAATAATAATTTTTTTGCCATCAATAGCATATTTGACCGTACTGTCTGCAGGATCATCCCGCCAGCGACCAGTGCTGTCAGGATTGTCAGATGCCCACATCACTTGGTCGCCTATAAGTTTGCACTTAATTGCCCAACGGGTGCCGTCGTTCTGTCGGATATAATGTACGTAAGCAATACCTGATTCGATTTTATCAAGCTGCATGATCTTATGGTCAGGGCCAAACATCGCAGCAGAAGCAGCCTTGCAAACCTGACCTACCGTGACTTCAGAAGCCTGTACCGGCGCAGTAAATATCAGCGGCACAAGAAGTAAGAGTTTCTTCATACGGAACCATCCATTTTGTTTATTTTCCGGATAAAGCTAAATATCTATTTCGGCAACCTAAAGTGTTTCTTGACGATAATTTAGCGTAGCGCTTCATCAATTTGCCCTGTTTAGCTGACTAAAAAGGATGGCCCAGGCCATCCTTTTTTCGCATAAACACAGCCCACTCAGGCGCGCAGGCCGCCTGCCAGTTGCGTAAAGACTTCGATCATTTTCGGCAGCGCCTGCTCGGGCGCCGGGCTTGCCGCCACCCAGAGCGCGGCATTGAGCGCCGCGCCGTTCAGCAACCGCGCGGCGGCATCGGCGTCCACGGGTTTCATCATCCCGCGTTCCGTCATGCTCACCACCGTCTGGCGGGTCGCGTCGAGGCAGCTATTCTGGCTCGGCCACTGCGCCGGGTCGCCAAGGAAAGCTGGCCCATCCAGCAGCACAATGCGCCGCACTTCTTCATCCAGCGCCATCTGAATATACGCAACACCTTCAGCAAGCAATCTTTCCCAGTCATCCCCGGCGCTCGCGGCGGCGGCTTTCGCGCGCTGCGCCATCTCGCCATCGACCTGCGCGACAACGGCGGCCAGCAGGCCCTTTTTATCGCCGAAATTGTGATACAGCGCCCCGCGCGTCAGGCCAACGCTCGCGGTGAGCTCATCCATTGATGCGGCGGCAAAGCCTTTCTCAGCAAAGGCTTTACGCGCGGCAGCGATAAGCTTTGCACGGTTTTCTTCCATCGTGTCGATGCGGCGTCTCGCAGCCATAACCCCTCCATTTCACATACGCAACGTATTTCAATTTGACATACGCGGCGTATGTATGATTATTATTCACATACTCCGCGTATATTAATTCAATTGCCGACGCGGCGCATCTCTCTGTTCTGACAACATAAAGGAAATTTTATGAGCACGCGTGAACCTGTTTTCCCTGCTAACCGCCATGCGCTTTATGAAGAACATGGTTACTCGGCCGCTATCCGCACAGGCGATCTGCTGTTTGTTTCAGGCCAGGTCGGCAGCCGAGAAGACGGCACGCCTGAGCCAGATTTCGAGGCCCAGGTACGGCTGGCGTTTGAAAACCTGCGCGCGACGCTTGCGGCCGCAGGTTGCACGTTTGACGATCTGGTGGATGTCACCACGTTTCATACCGATCCGCAAAACCAGTTTCCGGCGATCATGGCGGTGAAACAGGCACTCTTCCCGCAGCCGCCGTACCCCAACTGGACCGCCGTCGGCGTGACCTGGCTGGCTGGCTTTGATTTTGAAATTAAAGTTATCGCTCGTATTCCCGCCACGCCAAACGTCTGACGGCGCACCCATGAAAAAAGGATGGCGCAGGGCCATCCTTTCGTTGAGACACGCCAGGTATTACAGACCGCGGCGCGCCATCATCAGCGCCAGTTCCACGAGCCGGTTGGAGAAGCCCCACTCGTTATCGTACCAGGCGAGGATTTTGACCATCTTGCCGCCAATCACCAGCGTCGACAGGCCATCGATAATAGAAGAGCGCGGGTCGCCGCGGTAGTCACTGGAGACCAGCGGCTCGTCGCTGTAGCCGAGGATGCCTTTGAGCGGCCCTTCCTGAGAGGCTTTCAGGAAGGCGGCATTAACCTCTTCCACGGTGACATCACGCTCAAGCGTGACGGTGAGATCGACAATCGAGACGACCGGCACCGGCACCCGCAAAGAGTAGCCTGTCATGCGGCCGTCGAGTTCCGGGATCACTTTGCCAATCGCTTTCGCCGCCCCGCTGGAATAAGGCACGATAGAGAGCGCCGCCGCGCGAGCGCCACGCAGATCTTTCTCTGGCTGGTCATGCAGCGCCTGACTGTTGGTGTAAGCGTGGGTCGTGTTCATCAGACCGTGCTGAATACCAAACTGCTGGTGTAATACCTGGGCTGCGGGCGCAAGGCCGTTAGTGGTGCAACTGCCGTTGCTGACCACGCGGTGCAGCGCCGGATCGTACTGCTCATGGTTAACGCCGAGCACGATCGTCAGATCGTCGTTTTTCGCAGGTGCTGAGATGATTACGCGTTTCGCGCCGCCTTTGGTGATATGCGCCTCGGCCTGGGCTTTATCGGTAAAGAACCCGGTCGCTTCGATGACGATATCAACACCGACGCTGCGCCACGGAATATTACCCGGATCGCGCTCACTGAAAACGCGGACAGGGCGCCCGTCGACGCGTAGCTCGCCCTCGCCCGCCTCGACCGTCGCAGGCAGCGTACCAAGCAGGGAGTCATGTTTGAGCAAATGCGCCAGGGTTTTACTGTCGGTGAGATCGTTAATCGCCACCACCTGAAACGCCTCATTGCCAAGCGCGGCGCGAAGTACGTTGCGGCCGATACGGCCAAATCCGTTGATGCCTACCTTAACCATGATGAAGCTCCTCTGTTAACGTTCTGTAGAGAGTGTGTAACGGAGGAGTAATGGCGTAAACGACGATATTAGATCACTTTACGCCAAAGCGCGGGTACAGAAGCGTTCGCGATATTCAGACGGGGTGAGATGCAGATTGCGCTCAAAGACGCGCCGCAGGTTGATCCCGCTGCCAAAACCGCACCGCACCGCCACCTGCTCGATGCTTTCGCTCCCCTGTTCCAGACGCTGACGGGCGGCGTCAAGGCGCGCCTCTTCCACATAGCGCGCGGGCGACACGCCAGTTTCACGGGTAAAGACGCGGGTAAAATTGCGCGGGCTCATCGCCACCTGCCCCGCTAAACGTTCGACGCTGAGATCGGCCCCAAGATTCTCAAGGATCCAGCCCTGGAGATCGCGAATCGGGCCGGGGGTATTGGCCTGCGTCAGCAAGTAGCGGCTGAACTGCGACTGCCCGCCGGGACGGCGCAAATACATCACCAGCTCCTGCGCCACGTTGCGGGCAAGCTCAAACCCGGCGTCTTCTTCCAGCAGCGCCAGCGTCAGATCGAACCCGGAGGTCACGCCTGCCGAGGTCCAGATGTCGCCATCCTGCACATAGATTGGCCCGCGCTCTACCGTGACCGCCGGGAAACGCGTCGCGAGCGTATCGAGCATTCGCCAGTGGGTCGTGGCCCGTCGCCCGTCCAGCAGGCCTGCCTGCGCGAGTAAAAGCGCCCCGCCGCACACCGAAACCACGCGCCGGGCATAAGGGGCCGCCTGCGCGAGCCACTGCGCGACCTGCTCGCCTTCTTCTTCCGTCAGCCCTTTGCCGGTGATGATGACCGTGTCAAACGGCGTAGTCGGCGCGAGATCGCACAAACGATGCTCTGCCAGTAGCTTGATCCCCGATGCGCCATGCACAACGTGGTGTGGCTGCGTGGTGGCGATCGTAACCCGATAGAGCGGCTCCGGCAGGTTGTCAGGCCGCAGCTGGTTCGCGCGGGTGAAAATATCTGCGATGCCGGTGGCTTCCAGCAGCATGCCCCCTTCCGGGGCGATAATCAGTATGGTTTTCATGTCCTGAAAAATACGCTTCATACAAATTAAGTCAATTAGTTCGCGCCGCGCCGTTTTGCGTCTCACCTGCCGTTCACGCGGTTCTCGTGCGTTATCTGTCGCTTTTTACAGCGAAATTTCTTGCGGGATCACAATTAGCAAAAAACATAACTTCGGTAAGAAAAATCGTAATGGCGCAATAAGGGAAGCGGGCATTCCCCGAAAGATCACAAAAAGGAAAAAACATAAATGCGGAGAAAAATATCGCAATAGTTTCGCTTAAGGCTTTATGTGAAAACGGCCCCATTGCTTATTGCGTCGACACGCATCGCCGCCTCATTGATAACAGGGGTTGTTATGTCCACTACACAACGATTATCCATCCGGGAAAAGGTCGGATATAGCCTCGGCGATGCCGCAAGCCATATCGTGTTCGATTCCTCCGTCGCTATACTCGCCTGGTTTTATACCGATATTTACGGCCTGCCGCCGGCGGTCATGGGCACCATGTTTTTGCTGGTGCGCATTCTTGACGCCATCACCGACCCGATTATGGGCGCTATCGCCGATGCCACGAATACCCGCTGGGGCCGTTTCCGCCCCTATTTGCTCGCCATTTGCGTGCCGTTCGCGGTGAGCTGCGTGCTGGTGTATTCCATTCCGGCATTTTCAGATACCGGCAAAATCGTGTATGCCGTCGCTGCGTATATCTTTATGACGCTGATGTATACGGCGATAAATATTCCTTATTGCTCGCTGGGGGCGGCGTTAACGTCCGATCCGCAGGAGAATTTATCGCTGCAGTCTTACCGCTTCGCAATAACGCCGATTGGCGGCGCGTTGGGGTCAGCGCTGATTTTACCGTTCGCCGATTTTTTATTTCCGGGCGATCGCGTAAGCGGTATCCAGGCCGCAATGGCGGTATTTGGCGTTGTTGGCTGCATCATGTTTATTCTCTGCTTCCTCACGACCCGCGAGCGCGTCCAGCCTATTCAGGAAGAGAATTTGAATATCGCCCGCGATGTCAAAATTCTCTTCAAAAATGATCAGTGGCGGATTTTGTCGGTTTATAACTTCGCGATGCTGGTGGCACTGGTCGTGCGCAACGGTGTGGTGGTCTATTACGTCAATTATGTGCTGAATAAGGGCGCCGATATCGTGTCGCTGTTTATGCTCGGCGCGATGTTCGCCTCTATGGCAGGCAGCCTGCTTGCGAAACCGCTCGGCACACGCTTTTGTAAAATCCGTCTCTCCTTCTGGATAAACATGCTTAACGCGTTGCTGGGCGTGGTTTGCCTGTTCGCGCCGGTCAGCGTCTGGGTCGCGCCGTTTATTCTCTACGTGGCGATTTCGGTAGTGCAGGGTGCCAACGGCGCACTGCAATGGTCGATGATTACCGATGCGAATAACTACGGAGAATGGAAAACGCGCAGGCGTATTACCGGTATGAATGTCGCGGCCAATATTTTCGTGATTAAACTGGGTGTGGCGGTGGGCGGCGCAGTTCTCGGCTGGGTGCTGGCGTTTTATGGCTACACGGCAAATGGCCAGACGCAATCGGCGGGTGCCATCCAGGGTATCGTCATGTTGTTCACGGTGATCCCGTCCGTCTTTTACGTCATCACCGCGCTCGCCATCCGCTTCTACCGTCTGAATGAATCCACCATGAACGCGGTTGTGCAGGATCTTAGCCAGGGCAAATTCTCACCTTCTGCCCCGGCAAGGTTAAAAAGCGAAGGCGTACATCTTTAAAATCGTGCCCCGCATACGCGGGGCCGTTTTATTGCCGAGACTGCCAGTCCCGCTCGCAATGCTCTTTCGCCTCTGCCAGTAAATCACGCAGTTCCGGTGCGCCATCGCTATAGCCATAATCCATCGTGCTGCTGGCGGCCTGCTGCTCCTGCTGTGCAGCGAAGCGGATCTCATCCTGCTGCGGTTGCCATTCGCCGCTGTCGTCGCGCACAAAGCGCGTGGCGTATTGTGGCTGTTTGTCATCCTCGCCGTAAATTTCATATTTACACTCAGGCGCGTTTTCCGGCCCAAATTCCAGTGTGTCGATCAGATGCGGCTGTGTCATTGTGCCTCCTCCAACAGGTTAAAAATAAAGGGTAGTACAGGGAAGCGAAATGCGCCGGGTACGTGTAGAATAACCGAAACGCGGGACGAGAGATAAATAAGGAAAAGTGCAGTGCTGAAAAAAATCATTTTCTTTTTCGTCGAACCGTACTTACATTACGTCGCCATTTTATTTATTGTGCTCGGCGCCGTTATTTTTGATTTTATTGTTCCCGAGTATGCCGGCCCATTGACCTTTATGTGGCTGATACATGTATTGTATTGGTTTGTGAAATATGTGCCTTCGTATGTGAAATTTAGCAAATAAACCGCACGCAGGTAAACCTCTGCACATACGATGCGCAGAGGTTTACCATTATTCCTCCCGCAGCGTCAGCTTACCATCAGGCGTTTCAATGTACATTTTCTTATCGACACCGTAAAAAACTGTTTCATTGACATTACCATGAATCATTAAAGCAATATCATTATAAATACAACGCTCTTTTTCTTTTATGTCATCAAAGCAATGGTAATCGTCAACCGAGCCATCATTACTGCCAGTTGGCAAACTTGTATAGCCCTCAAAGTTCATTACTATCACATAAAAATTCTCTTTATTTTTGATAAGACCATACTGATCCTGAAAGCGACGTTCATTTTCCTTCCACCAGCTTATTTTGCCTTTGCTGGTCATGGGCAGATTTTCTACATATATAGCACTGCCATCAACCCTAATAACTTTCGCAGGCGCAATTAAACGCCAAACCAACCATGCGAGGCAGAAAATAAACACAGTAAAAAAGACTTTTTTAAGCATTACATTTACCTGTTAATGTCACTTTCGCTTCAAAATTAGTAAAAAATGGCTTAAAGGCAAACCGATTAAAACGTTGTAGCACAAACCAGATCCTGAAAAAGGTGAAGGCACTAAACTGTGTTTTACTGATATCATCAGTATCGAGTCCAAAATGATCCTGTGCCTTAAAACGAACAATCGCAGTATACTTCCCAGCGTCTAAAGTAAGCGACTCAATGCTAATCTCAGTACTATTAACATCATGTATCGAAACCCCTAACCCATTAATACAGGCTTGCCAGCCGGTAAATTTAGGCAAGCGACCCCGTGGGATATACAAGGAGAATGCCTGTGGCGTTAATTCAAACTTTTTATAATCAAAGCTATCCAAAACCTCTTTTATGATATTCAGAATACTATCATCCGTTTTATCGTTCAGTATGATTTTCTTATACGCTTGATTCATCTGCAAATCACTGTAATCAGCGCCATCTTTATAATGCATGTGATCTATTAATTTACTGATAAGCCCCTTGTAGGCTCCTGTAAAAGAAAAAGTGCCAGACTGCGTTTTCATATCAGCAAAGAGCATTTCAATGACTCTTTCTTTAGTATAAGGTGCAAGGTGACGTAAAGCGGGATGATCGTAAGGCGAGCGATAAGTACAATAATCAATAAAGGGTGATACCTGATAAAGTTTGAAACGTCTTTTAAGGGTTTGTTCATCAAGATCGCCGCATTTCATATCATCGGCGTTCCGATCATTAAAAGGTTTTTTGCTGGTAAAATAGTTAATGGTCGCATTAATCCACTCATTGAAACATCTCCTTGTAAATCAACTCAGTGAACAGTCATTATACTAACTTTTAAAGCGCTTCAAATACGCTTTCATTTAAAATCATCATTTACCGCCTTAAAATCATCATGTTTCCTATAGATCGTAGTGATGCGTTTTACTAAACTATATATATTGCATTCACTAAATTCATCAAGCTGATGATAAGTGCGATGTATAGTCGTACTTATCATATTTAAACGTGAGTTACGCGGAAAAAGAGAATTATTGACGATCCCAGTAAAACCCAAAGCGGAGACACTAAATACCGCATAGAGGACGATATTACCTTACAAACCGCAGACGGAAATCTACAACAGACGCGCTAAAGGCAAATGTCGCCTACCGGCGTTGATATACTCCTCTCAACGCCGCTTCCCAAACCGCACCCACGTTTAAGCACGCGACCTTCCCCCCATGCCACAATAAGTTAACCATTTTTTTACTTTGGAGCGCCGATGCACGCCCCTGACTTATCTCTTCCGCCCGTGTTTGACGGCCATAACGATCTACTGCTGCGCCTGTGGCTGCGTGCGGAAGGCGCACCGCTTGATGAGGTGTTCAATGGCCTTGATGGCGGCCATCTGGATTATCCGCGTATGCGCCAGGGTGGCTTTGCGGGTGGGCTTTTTGCGGTGTTTGTGCCGCCGCCGGAGTATGTCGCGCAGATGCGCAATCTGCCGCTGGCGGATGCCGAATCGATGCACGATCCGCTCGCCATTACCGAGGCGCAGATTGGGCTCTTTCACCAGATGGCGCAGGCCTCCGGCGGGAAAATGCGCGTCTGCCATACGGTCGCGGATATCGAACAATGCATGGCGGATGACGTGGTCGCGCTGGTGCTGCATATCGAAGGCGCCCAGGCACTCAACGCGCAGCTGGAGCCGCTGGAGCACTTTATTGCACAGGGCGTACGCAGCATCGGGCCGTTCTGGAACACCCCGAACGTGTTTGGCGAAGGCGTTAGTGGGCCGTTCCCCGGCTCGCCGGATACCGGCGCCGGGCTAACGCCTGCGGGCAAAGCGCTTATCCGCGCGTGTCGCGAGCATCACATTCTGGTGGATGTTTCACATATGAACCAGAAGGCATTTTTCGATACCGCCGCGATTGGTGGCGGGCCGCTCGTGGCGACGCACTCTAATGCCCATGCGCTGTGCGCTCAGCCGCGCAACCTCACCGATGAGCAACTGGCCGCCATCAAAGAGAGCGACGGCCTGGTCGGCGTCAACTTCGGTACCGCCTTTTTGCGCGCGGACGGCAAGCGTAACGGCGATACACCATTGTCTGAAATTGTTACGCACGTTGAGTATCTGATTACTAAACTGGGTGAAGACCGCGTGGCGTTCGGCTCGGATTTCGATGGCATCAGCCTGCCGGATGCGATGGGCGACGTTACCGGTTTGCCGCGTCTGATGCAGGCGCTGGCGACGGCAGGCTTTGACGCCTCGCTGCTTGAAAAACTCGCCTGGCGTAACTGGTTACGCGCGCTCAGGCTCGCCTGGGGGGAGCTGCGATAAATGGTTACCCTTTTAAGTTGCGATCTGGATCACATTTCCGCAACATAGGCGCGCCGGTAATCGGTTTGATCATGGTGGCACAACCACCCGTTATATGAGGAGTAAGACTATGACTATGTGGACTAAACCTGCGTTTGTTGACCTGCGTCTGGGTCTGGAAGTGACGCTGTACATTTCCAACCGTTAATCGCCCGTGCCCGCGTCATGCGGGCACCTTTTCTCTTTTATCCTTTCCGGTTTGACACATGCAGATCAAAGTTCTCGGCTCGGCGGCGGGCGGCGGTTTCCCTCAGTGGAACTGCAACTGCGCCAACTGCCAGGGCGTGCGTAACGGCACGATGAAAACCTCCAGGCGTACCCAGTCCTCCATCGCCGTGAGCGACGACGGTAAAAACTGGGTGCTGTGCAACGTCTCGCCCGATATTTGCCACCAGCTTCTCGCCTCACCCGAATTGCATAATCCTGGGGTGCTGCGCGGCACCGGCATCGGCGCGATTATTCTCACCGACAGCCAGATAGACCACAGCGCGGGATTACTCAATTTACGTGAAGGCTGCCCACACCACGTCTGGTGTACGCCGGAAGTGCATGAGGATCTCAGCACCGGTTTTCCGGTCTTCCCGATGCTTTCCCACTGGAATGGCGGGCTGATTCATCACCCTATCGCGCCGCTGGCGCGCTTTCAGGTCCGGGTCTGTCCGGGGGTGCATTTCACCGCCATTCCGCTGCTAAGCAACGCGCCGCCCTACTCGCCTTACCGCGACCGTCCGCTGCCGGGCCATAACGTGGCGCTGTTTATTGAAGAGGAAGGCGGTAAGCGCCTGCTCTACGCGCCAGGGCTTGGCGAGCCGGATGACGCCATTATGCCGTGGCTTGAGCGCGCCGACGTGCTGCTGATTGACGGCACCCTGTGGCGCGACAATGAGCTTGCTGCCGCAGGCGTCGGCCAGAATACCGGCAAAGCGATGGGCCATCTGGCGCTTTCTGAAGAACAGGGGCTGGCGGCGCTGCTGGCGCGTCTGCCCGCAGAGCGCAAAATTCTTATCCATATTAATAACACCAACCCTATCCTCAACGAGGACTCGGCGGAGCGCCAGTCCCTGCACCAGCAGGGCATTGAGGTGAGCCACGACGGGATGGTTATCGCGCTATAAGAGGCTTTATGACCGAGCAACGACTGCTGACGCCCGACGAGTTCGAAGCGGCGCTGCGCGCTAAAGGCGCGTTTTATCATATTCACCACCCTTATCACATCGCCATGCATAACGGCGAGGCGACCCGCGAGCAGATCCAGGGCTGGGTGGCGAACCGGTTTTACTACCAGACCAGTATTCCCATCAAGGACGCCGCCATTATGGCGAACTGTCCGCACCCGGATGTGCGCCGCCAGTGGGTGCAGCGCATTCTGGATCATGATGGTTTCGACGGCAGCGAAGGCGGTATCGAAGCCTGGCTGCGTCTTGGCGAAGCGGTCGGGCTGTCGCGCGAGTCGCTACTCTCGGAGGAGCGCGTCCTGCCGGGCGTGCGCTTTGCGGTAGATGCGTATGTGAACTTCGCCCGCCGCGCCTGCTGGGAAGAAGCCGCGTGCAGTTCGCTCACCGAACTCTTCGCCCCGCAAATTCATCAGGCGCGTCTCGACAGCTGGCCGCAGCACTACACCTGGATTGAAGCAGAAGGCTATGACTATTTCCGCAGCCGCTTAAGCCAGGCGCGCCGCGACGTGGAACACGGGCTGTCGCTTGCGCTGGAGTACTGCAATACGCTGGAGCGCCAACAGCGGATGCTTGAGATTTTACAGTTTAAGCTCGACATCCTCTGGAGCATGCTGGATGCCATGACGATGGCCTACACGCTGGACAGAGCCCCATATCACACCGTCACCCGCGAGCCGGTGTGGCACAAACGGAGACTGGTCTGATGCAGCCTGAACGTCATCACATTCCGCAATTTCGCCGCGGCTACCGCCTGCAATGGGAAGAAGCGCAGAACACCCATGTGATCCTCTACCCGGAAGGCATGGCGAAACTCAACGAGAGCGCCGCCGCTATCCTGCAACTGGTGGACGGTCAGCAGAGCGCCGGCGCGATGATTGATGCGCTGGAAGCGCGCTTCCCGGAGGCGGGCTCGCTCACCGACGACGTGCTGGGCTTTCTGGGCCTGGCGTACCAACAAAAATGGGTGATTTTCCGTGAGTGACGCGAAACCGGTGAACCCGCCACTGTGGCTGCTGGCGGAACTGACCTACCGCTGCCCGCTGCAATGCCCGTATTGCTCGAACCCGCTCGACTTCGCCGCCCAGGAGAATGAACTCACCACGGCGCAGTGGATAGAGGTGTTTCGCCAGGCGCGCGCCATGGGCGCGGTGCAGCTTGGATTCTCCGGCGGCGAGCCGCTGGTGCGTAAGGATCTGCCGGAGCTTATCGCCGCGGCACGCGGGATGGGGTTTTATACCAATCTCATCACCTCCGGCATTGGACTTACCGAGAAAAAGCTCCAGACCTTCGCCGACGCCGGGCTCGATCACATCCAGATAAGCTTCCAGGCAAGCGACGAGACGCTGAACGCGGCGCTCGCGGGCAATGAGAAAGCGTTTCACCAGAAGCTCGCGATGGCAAAAGCGGTGAAAGCGCTCGGCTACCCGATGGTGCTTAACTTCGTGCTGCACCGCCATAACATCGACCAGATCGACCGAATTATTGCGCTGTCTATTCAGCTTGAGGCGGACGATGTCGAGCTTGCTACCTGCCAGTTCTACGGCTGGGCGCACCTGAACCGCGAAGGGCTGCTGCCAACGCGTGAACAGATTGCTCGCGCCGAGGCGGTAGTGAAGCGCTATCGCGAGAAGATGGCCGACACCGGCAATCTCGCGAACCTGCTGTTTGTGACGCCGGATTATTACGAAGAGCGCCCGAAAGGCTGCATGGGCGGCTGGGGCGCGATTTTCCTCTCCGTCACGCCGGAAGGCACCGCGTTGCCATGCCACAGCGCGCGCCAGCTGCCGGTGAAGTTTCCCTCGGTGCTGGAGCACAGCCTGTCGCATATCTGGTATGAATCCTTCGGCTTTAACTGCTATCGCGGCAACGACTGGATGCCGGAGCCGTGCCGCTCCTGCCCGGAGAAAGAGCAGGATTTCGGCGGCTGCCGCTGCCAGGCGTTTATGCTGACCGGCGATGCGGCCAACGCCGACCCGGTGTGCAGCAAATCGCCGCACCACGGCACCATCCTCGCCGCGCGCGAGGCGGCCAACCGCACGCAGATGGGTATTAGCGATCTGCGTTTTCGCAACCGCGCCAACTCGCAACTCATCTTTAAAACGCCGCAATGATGCGCACTCTCCGGCACGCCAGCGGCGTCACGCTCACGCTTATCCACCAGCCGCAGGCCACCCAGGCGGCGGCGCTGTGGCGCGTGAACGCCGGCAGCCTGCATGAGCCAGACGCCTGGCCGGGGCTTGCGCACCTGCTGGAGCATATGCTCTTTCGCGAAAGCCAGGGCTACCCGGAGGACGAACGTCTGATGCGCTGGGTGCCCGCGCACGGCGGGCGGCTGAATGCCTCCACCCGCCTGTGCCAGACCGCGTTTTTCTTCGAAGCGCCTGCGCAGGCGCTTAAGCCCGGGCTTTCGCGTCTCACCGATATGCTGGTCACCCCGCGCCTGTCGCCCGGGGCGCTGATGCAGGAGACAGCGGTGATTGACGCCGAGTACCGGCTGCTGGCGCAGGATGCCGCCACCCGGCGCGAGGCGGCGTTGCTGGCCTTAACGGCGGGCGATGCGCGGCTGACGCGCCTGCGCATCGGTCATCAGGCGGCGTTCGGCGACGATGCCCCGCGGCTGCGTGCGGCGTTAAGCGCATTTCATGAGCAGCACTATCACGCCGCGAATCTGCACCTCTTTCTCTGCGGCCCGCAGCCGCTGAATGAGCTCGAAACGCTGGCCCGCGAGGCTGCCGCGCGTATCCCGCCTGGCGTGGCCGCGCCGCTGGCCATTAACGCCCGCACGGGCGGCTCGGGCGCGCTCGCCCAGCCAGGGTTTGCGCAGCTGGAACTGAGCTTTTTACTGCCGGCTGACGTGCGCCCTGCTCTGCGTCTGCTGGCGCATGCCCTTCACAGCGAAGCGCCCGGCGGGCTGATGGCGGCGCTGCGCGAGCAGGCGCTCGCCGATGACGCCACGCTTGAGGCCGACGCGCTGGACGACGCCACGCTCTGGCTGCGTCTCGCCTTCACGCTCGCGGACGAGACGATAAACCCGGCCCGCGTGGACGCGCTGTTTCACCGCTGGCTGGCCGCCCTCGCCGCGCTGCCGGAGGGCGCGCTGTCGCCGCTGCGACGGCTCGCCGATGAGGATTTCGCCGCGCTGGGGCCGATGGACACTCTGCGCGCCCACGCGTTCGGCCTGCCGCCGGTGGAGGCAAAGGCGCTGCCTGCGCTGCTGGCAGCACTCCGGGCGCAGCGCCCGACGCGGCTATGGCTGGCTCCGGACGTCAACGGCGCGCCGGTCAAGACACAGGGGCTGAGGTTGATGCTCGGGGCGTTTCCGGCCACGCACGACGCCCTGCCTGTAAACACTGAATTTTCCCCCGCGCCGGTCTTCCCACCCGCACTCGCCGTGGCGCTGCCGGGCGACTGCGCGCCGCTCGCGTGGCAGCCCGGCGCTGAAACGGTTGCACTGACGCTTACGCCCGCGCCGGGCACCGTCGTCAGCGAGCGTCGCGGCATGGAGCTCCTCTCGCGCCTGCGCCCGCTGTGCGACCGGGCGCGCCTCGACGGCGGCGCGCTGCAGGTGGGGCTGGCGGACGGGCGCTGGCGCATCGCGCTTTCCGGCAGCGAGCCGCTGGTTATCACTATCCTTACGGAGATGATGACGTACCTGTGGGAGCCGGATGAGCGCTACACCGCCGAAGCTGAACGGCTGGCGCAGCGCGCGCAGGCGCAGGAGAGCCAGGCCATCGCGGTGCGCCGCCTGCTGGCGCAGCTGCCCCGCGAACTGCGGATGGCCACGCACGTTCCGGGTACGCAGGCGTGGCAGGCGACGCTTGAGGGCGGCGGCCCGCTCCTGCACGACGCCCTCGCGCGCCGCTTAAGCGATTTCCCCTTCCCGCTCGTCACCCCGGCGCCGCCGCGCCCGCTGCCCACGCCGCGCCGCTTTACGCTGCCCGCCGCCGGGCCCGACAGCGCCCTGCTGCTGTTTGTGCCGCTGCCATCTTCGCAGCGCACGGCCGCCGCCGCGCTCCACGCGCCGTTTTTTCAGCATATGCGCGTGGACCAGAACATCGGTTACGTGGCGCAGTGCCAGTGGCACGCCTGCGCGGGCTACGAAGGGCTGCTGGCGCTGTTACAGTCGCCGCACCTTACGCCCGATGCGCTGTTACGTGAGACCGCCGCGTTTTTTGAACGCCAGGGTGAAGCCTGGCGCGATGTGATGTCGCAGGCCTGGGTGGGAAGTGTGTCGGGGGAAGGTGCGGAGCGATAACTTAGCATAATTCTGAATAATATATTCCCCCCCCAAAAAAACACTTCACCGATGAGAATAAGTTAAACCTGTTTAATTATTCTTTGATAATTGATCTTTGTCATGAACTTACTTAATAAAATAGCCAAAATAGAATCAGAAAGATTGTGATTGAAATTAATATAATGAAAATATTATATAGAATGACAAATTCATTCTCATTGTAAATATCATTATAAAATATAATCAGCATATTTTTAAGTTATATAATTCACACAGGGAATAACAGTGAGCCATCATCATAAACCACGTATTTTTAGATTAACTGATTCTGTCGGCGCATGTGGTACAAATAACCGCGAGGATGTTGCAAAGATTCAAAAAAGCATTATTGAGGCGGGTTACAGTCGGAACACTGGCCGTAATATAAAGAGTGATGGTAAATGCTCTGCTGACACTATAGAGGCTATTCGATGGTATCAGCGGCTTTTGAATATTTCTGTTACCGGCCTGGTTAATCCCACTGATATTTGGTTCCTTGAAGCTATGGAGAATGCTTCTTCTTTGAGACGAAACCATACAAGCAACGGGATATTGTCAGTAAGAGAAGGACAACTTACGTTTGATTATGAAGGCGTAGATTATATTACTGCCGTTGATCCTTTCCGACAGCCAACTCGTATGCCTTGCTTTTCTCGTATATTACATCATCCAGCCATTAGCTCAGGTGTAACGATAGGCCGAGGCTATGATATGAAAAAGAGAAGCGCAGGAGAAATATTATTTACGTTAAGTCAGGCTGGGATTGAAGAATACAAATCGCAGATTTGTGCTAAAGCCTCCTTTTTATCTGGTAAAAAAGCCTCTTCTTTTATTGAGCTTTACGGACCATTGGTCGGTGAGATAACACATCAACAACAAATACGGCTTTTTGAATTATCTTATAAGGAGAAAAAGGACTATGCAAAAAATATTTATGAACGTAGCGCTGCTGATATAAAAAATGCTCTTCGCTGGGAACAGATAGAGTTAAGGATTCGCGACGTATTTGTAGACACAATTTACCAGGGGAATAACACCGCGAAAGAAATGGCAATAATTATAGCTAAAGATCAAAGCAGAAATGGTATTATAGACTATCTTCGCAATGACATTTATCAGAAAAAAGACTCTCAAAGACTGGCCCTAAGGTTGAGGTATCTTCAGTGAAAAGATTCTTATTTTTAATCAGCTTATGCTCGCTATGTATAACAGCCGCTGCGACCCCTCTTCACCACCCGGCCGTTGAGCGCTGCATAAAACAGTATGGTGAAAACAGTGATGAATGCCTGGGTACGCTAAACGATCGTTCTCAGCAAGCATTAAAGAAAGCTTTTGAAGCAAAACTCAGCGAGATTAACGCATTCGATTTTACCCGATGGTGGAGAGGCTCACAGGCGCAAAAAGACCAGATGATTGCCACGCTTAAGAAAAATCAGGCGGCATGGCTGTCGTACCGGGACGACTATTGCGGACTGGTGACAACTGCCGATCAAGGAACCCATGCTTTCAGCGAGAATATGCTGAGTTGCATCATAAATATGAATAGCGAACGGGAAAAAGCGTTATCGGCCATTCAGCCAGCCCCGGCAGAATAAAGGGGGCTTTGTTGATTGGGTAAATTTAAAAAGGAAGCGTGTTTAAGAAACGAATATGACAAATCGCCTCTTTATGGCCTTACTCTGGCCGCTGGTTTCACTGGCAGCCGCGAACGATGTACCGGCCCCCGTTACGGCCGCCGTACAGTTTAATCAGTGGTACATCGAGCAGGTTGCACGCGGCAAAGCGCCTCTGACCGATTACGCCGGGCTAAGCCGCTATGTCACCGCCGGCACCCTTCAAAAACTTAAAGCGCAGGCAGCCTTAGATCCGAATGACTATGACGTCCCGGACGTAGATATGTTTATTAAGGCGCAGGGCGTGGGCGATGACTGGCAGCAGATCACCGCCGTCGCCAGCGATGCGGATGCGGCATGCAATAATGTCTATATCGCGTTTGGCAAAAAACAGGATCACATCGTGATTGATTGCATGGTTGAAGAAGGGAATGTCTGGAAAGTGCATTCGGTGGCGAGTGTGGCATTCTCCCGTAATCTCCCTCACCCTTAGCCGTTTTAAAACCGCCTCCGCAGAGGCGGTTTCCCGCCTTATTTTTTAAGATCCACCTGATAAAAAATATGTTTGCCGAACGGATCGACTTCATAGCCGGTGACGTTTTTGCGTACCGGCTCGAAAATCGTCGAGTGGGCTATCATCACTGCGGGCATTTGATCGTGCATCATCTGCTGCGCCTGACGGTAGAGCGTTTCGCGCGTCGGGCGATCGCTGGTGGCTTTCGCCTCGCTGATGAGCTTATCGAACGGCGCGTAGCACCACTTCGCGGAGTTCGAGCCGCCGTTGGCGGACTGGCAGGTAAAGAGCGGGCCGAAGAAGTTATCCGGGTCGCCGGTGGCGGTCGTCCAGCCCATCAGCGCCGCCTGATGTTCGCCGCCTTTCACGCGTTTTAAATATTCGCCCCATTCATACGTGACGACATGCGCTTTGACGCCGATTTTGGCCCAGTCGGCCTGGATCATCTCCGCCATGCGTTTGGCGTTCGGATTGTAGGGCCGCTGCACCGGCATTGCCCAGAGATCGATACTAAAGCCCTCCGGCATACCGGCTTCTTTCAGCAGCGCTTTGGCCTGTTCCGGCGCATAGTCATAATCTTTTAAACCCTGATCCGCGCTCCAGACGCCCGGCGGCAGCAGGTTTTTCGCCGCTGTCCCGGTGCCCTGGAAAACAGCATTGATGATGGCAGGCTTGTTGATGGCCATTGCCAGCGCCTGGCGCACTTTGACGTTATCGAGCGGCGGTTTCTGGGTGTTGAACGCGAGGAACCCTGTATTCAGCCCCGATTTGCTCATCAGGGTAAGATCCGGGTTTTGCTTCATGCGCGGCAGATCCGCCGGATTCGGGAAGGGCATCACCTGACACTCATTTTTCTCAAGCTTGGCGTAGCGCACTGAAGCATCGGGCGTGATGCTGAACACCAGCCGGTCGAGCTTCGCTTTGCCCTGCCAGTACTGATCAAACGCGGTGAACAGAATGCGTGAGTCTTTCTGGTACTGCGCGAGCTTAAACGGCCCGGTGCCGATTGGGTCCATGTCCACGCGCTCTGGCGTGCCGGCTTTCAGCATCGCGTCGGCATATTCCGCTGACAAAATAGACGCGAAATACCAGCCAAGATCGGCCACGAACGGCGCCTCGGGGTGGGCGAGCGTAAAGCGCACGGTGTGGTCATCCACTTTATCGATAGCCGTAATGAGCTTGCCAAATTCCAGGCTTTCAAAGTTGGAGTAGTTACCGTTCGAGACATTGTGATAAGGGTGTTTCGGGTCCTTCTGGCGCATAAACGAGAAGATGACGTCGTCCGCGTTGAAATCGCGCGTTGGCTTGAAATATTTGTTGCTCTGAAATTTCACGCCCTTGCGCAGATGAAAGGTGTACGTTTTGCCATCGTCGCTCACCTCCCAGCGTTCGGCGAGGCTCGGCACGAGTTCGGTGGTGCCGGTTTTAAAATCGACGAGCCGGTTATAGACCGGCACAGCGCTGGCATCCACGCTGGTGCCAGAGGTGTAAAGCTGCGGGTTAAAGTTTTCCGGCGAGCCTTCAGAGCAATAGACCAGCGTACTCGCGCCCGCGGCGGCACTGGTCGTCAGGGCGGCGAGCGCCAGCGCATGAATCGTGTGCTTGCTAATCATCGTAATTCCTTTATGTTTTTTATTTCGTGCCAAAGGATTCTGATTCTTCGTCACTTCATCAATAACATTAAAAGCACAACGCAAACACCTGATAACACAAATAAAGAAGGATCCACCATGCCATCAACGCTCGGTAGTCAATTAACCCGTCGCTTTTTTCGCTACCTGGCAATCACCAGCCAGAGTGATGCGTCCGCCACTACCCTGCCCAGCACGCCAGGCCAGCATGAGATGGCCCGCGCCCTCGCCGAAGAGCTGCAAACCCTGGGCCTTGAACAGATTGTTATTGATGAGCACGCGACCGTTACCGCGGTGAAAAAGGGCACGGTGCCGGGCGCGCCGCGCATCGGTTTTATCACGCATACCGACACCGTGGACGTCGGGCTGTCGCCGGAGATTCATCCACAAATCCTCACGTTTACCGGTGAAGATCTCTGTCTGAACGCGAAAGAAGATATCTGGCTGCGGGTGAACGAGCGTCCGGAAATAAAAGCCTACCTGAACGAAGAGATTATTTTCAGCGACGGTACCAGTGTGCTCGGCGCGGATAATAAAGCGGCGGTGACGGTAGTGATGACGCTGCTGGAGAACCTGACGCCGCAGATGCGTCACGGCGATATCGTGGTGGCGTTTGTGCCGGATGAAGAGATTGGCCTGCGCGGCGCGAAGGCGCTGGATCTTGCACGCTTTGACGTGGATTTCGCCTATACCATCGACTGCTGCGAGCTGGGCGAAGTGGTGTATGAGAACTTTAACGCGGCGCAGGCGGAGATCCGCTTTACCGGCGTGACGGCGCATCCGATGGCCTCGAAAGGCGTGCTGGTGAACCCGCTGCTGATGGCGACCGATTTTATCAGCCACTTCGACCGCCAGGAGACGCCGGAGCACACCGCCGGGCGTGAGGGTTATGTGTGGTTTAACGGCATGCAGGCAAGCCAGAACAGCGCGACGCTGAACGCGAGCATCCGTGATTTCGACCTTCAGGCTTTTGAGCGTCGCAAACAGCAGCTGCATGACGTGGCGCGCAATATTGCCGCCGCGCACCCGACCGCGAAAGTGGACATCACCATCAGCGACGTTTACAGCAATATCAGCAACGCGATTGGCGATGACCGCCGCCCGATTGACCTGATTTATCAGGCGCTGGAGGCGCTCGATATACAACCGAAAACCATCCCGATGCGCGGCGGCACCGACGGCGCGGCGCTTTCCGCGAAGGGATTATTAACGCCGAACTTCTTTACCGGCGCGCATAACTTCCATTCACGGTTTGAGTTCCTGCCGGTGAAATCGTTTGAGGCGTCGTATAACGTGGCGCTGAAGATCTGTTTGCTGGCGGCGGGGTAACTTCTGGACTTAAGATGACGCAGGCTTGACCCGGTTCACGCCGCGATTGCCTGCTTCATACCCCAAAAACGTGCCGTTTAATGCATCAATATAAAAACGCACCGGCATCGAAAAGACAAAATCCATCCACGAGCCGGTTTCTGCCATACCGTCGTCAAGCGTCGAAACGATAAAACAGGGCGTTTCATCAAACGGGCCTTTCGTTACCGTCAGGTTTTTCTCATTCCAGCTTAAGCGATACTGTTTCGCACAGGCTTTTGCGATGCGCAGGGCTTCGTATTGCGTGATCACTGTTGCAGGCCATCCAAAACTTATCGGGTTACTGACCCCGTTATACGATGCCAGGTTGCTGTGGCTTAGCCGTCATGGTGTTTCACCATGTCATACAGAGCCTGCATGTCCGATTATTGCTGAATGACAGCCAACCCTTGCCCCGTTTCAAATGTTGATTCGTACTGGCGCGCTTCTTTCGCGTTAATAATGGTCGCAATCAGCACCGTGTAAGATTTTCCTGCGACAAAGTGAAACCCTTTAACGGGTAAACACTCTTCGGCGGAAACCCAAACCGGGTTAGCAACATCAAAATGAATAATCGTGCTGGAGGGCTTAGCGCTTTCCATGATCTCCATCCAGTCGAGCCTTTCGCCCTGTTGTGCCGGTACGCGGATGCAGATATTGCCACTGACCGCGGTCACGCTGGCCGTAAGCCTCGGCGGTAACGTGACACAGCCTGCCAGCATAAAGAATAATACTGATGTACATAGGCTTAAACGAATCATGAGCGCTTTCTTCCGTAAATGATTTTTTCGTACAAGCCGATAAGATCTTGTGGTCTGTCAAGCCCACGATATTTGCAAAACCGACCGGGAATTTCCTGTCGCTGAAAATTCCATTCCCCAAATCCTTTAACAATCAGTAGCCAGTAGTCAGCGATAATGGAAGCTTGTTGTTCAAGACTATACTCGACCAATGTGTTTCTATCCAACCGGTAATGATAATCAACGGCCCAGCTAAATAACCCTCGCATTCTGACCCACATACCATGTTCACGCTGTCACACATGTGCCAATTCATGGATAAATGTGTGCTTCAGTAGCGTATCGACCTGAGGAACAGAATAATCCGCCCGGTAAAATGGCTCTCTGAACCAAATCTCGCCATTCGGCGCCATTGCCGTAAATTTATTTTGCAAACCGAAAGGGAGATAGCTGTCATAATGTATCCAGACCCTGGACCAGGTAATAGCATAACCATAGACCCTTTTGGCCATTGCAATCTCACCCGCTGTTATGAGACGTAACTTCCCTTCCTGAGCACCTTGATTTTCCTTTTTCATAGCAAATACCTTTTATAACGTACTGCTGTAACATCCCGCTTACAGCATTCCTTTTATCATCATGAAGTTCTGAACTTATAATAAATGCCTTTTCTTTTAAATTTATTGAAAAAATAACATTTCAGAATTTGCTTCAGACGAACACGTAACAAGAACTGTTATTAGTAAAAAGGGCGTTACCAGTAGTCATTATCACAACATTTTGTCATATAAAATTACGCATTGCTTTTAATACTGCTTGTGGGGAAACTATCGTAGAGAAGAAAGAGCGTGACTCATCGTTTCATTTGTAGCTGAAAAGTGGTTCGCTCACATTAAAGGAAAAATGCTAAAAGTAAGGGATTACTGCAATGAAAAAAATAGCCTTTATCATTTCTTTGCTGCTGGTCAGCCACGGTTCGCTGGCGGCAGATGAAAAAGACATTACCGCTGATAACGTCGTCGACCAGTGTCTGGATAAGTATTACGAATTCAGCAGCGAATGTCTGGAAGATCTCAATGATCAAACCGAAGCCGAACTAAAAAAGGCGTATGAGACAAAGCTCAAATCGCTGGAACGTGTTGATTACACCAAATGGTGGATGGGCGATGAAGACCGTAAAAAACGGATGATGGAGGCCTTTCGCAAAAGCCAGCGTGACTGGTTGACCTACCGGGATAGTTACTGCGAGGTAGCGACCATCGGCGAGCAGGAAACGCATTTTATTGGTGCGGCGTGGACAGGCTGTACCATCAATATGAATAAACGGCGCATCAAAGAGATACAGTTGACAGTGGTTGAGACGACACGGTGAAGGATTATACCTGAACGCGCCCCCAACGGAGCCTGATAAAAAGATGAAGTTAATAACGGCACTTCTCATCGTGGTGCCTTTTATTCCCGCTACCGCACAGGCCGTTTCTTTTCAGTTTGGTAAAGAATTAGCTCCCTGCTTTTCTCTACCGGAATATGCAGAAGACGGAAAAAACCAGTCAGAATGCAAAGCGCAGGCGAGAGAGCGTTCGGATGAGGCGCTCAATAAAGGCATTGAACGGCTCTATAAAGTGATTGATAAAAATTATGACAATCCCTTCAAATTAAACGATTTTGGGGGCGTGACAATGAGCGCTGTCTTCCATGAAAGGTTTGCGCGCTCACAGGCGCTCTGGCTGCAATCCAGAGAGGCATTCTGCGCGGCGCGCGCTTCTCTTGTGGGGGAATGGGCACCCACGCAGTACGACCTTGAGACTCAGTGCGTTATCGACATGAATCATGCACGGCTGCATGAGATTGAAAGTATGTACGGACTAAATCCCTGATAATTATGCCCTCTACAGACTGCATGTAACGCGGGGATAAAGGATGAAAGTAAAGGACTACCGAATGAAAAAAATTGTCTTCCTGGTTTCCACGCTTTTAATCAGCCACACGTTAATGGCTGCCGATCAGAAAGACATTACCGCGGATAACGCCGTCGACCAGTGCCTGGATAATTATTATGAATTCAGTAGCGAGTGTCTGGAAGATCTCAACGATAAAACCGAAGCCGAACTCAAAAAGGCGTATGAGACGAAGCTTAAATCGCTGGAGCGTGTTGATTACACCAAATGGTGGATGGGCGATAAAGACCGTAAAAAACGGATGATGGAGGCCTTTCGCAAAAGCCAGCGTGACTGGCTGACCTACCGGGACGGTTACTGCGACGTAGCGACTACCGCAGCGCAGGGTACTCACTTTCTTGGTGCGGCATCTGTAGGTTGTAACATCAATATGAACAAACGCCGCATCAAAGAAATACGGTTGACAGTGGTTGAGATGAAACGGTAAAGAACCAAGACTAACAGTGGCAACGCGTCTGGCAGGGTAACAAGATTTTTATCCTAAAGAGACACCGGTTAATGGCGGCTACGCGCGTAAAATGGCGGTATTCGGGGTTCATGCTAAAGGATAAAAGTAAAGGAATTACCGCGATGAAAAAAATCGTTTTTATCATTTCTGTGTTGCTGGTCAGCCACGCTTCGCTGGCAGTTCAAACAACAAACGTAACGCGAAACGATGAAGTGAAAGCCTGCGAAGAACAATATGGCGATGAGAACAGCGAATGCTTAGGCGATATTGATGATAAATCCACCAGGGCGCTCAACAAGGCTTATGCGGATAAGCTTAAGGAAATGGAAAACTTCGACTACACCCAATGGTGGATGGGTGATCAAGACCGCAAAAAACGGATGATTGAATTATTCAAAAGAAGCCAGGCCGAATGGCTCAAATATCGTGATGATTATTGCGGCGTTGCAGTGGCAGAAGCAGCGAGCACGCACTACCTGGGAAATGCCGCCACGGCCTGTAACATCAATATGAACAGACAGCGTATTAAAGAAATACAGATGCTTCACATAACGAGCATGGAATAAAAGGTTTTTTAATCCCTTTCTGATTATTGCATTGTACTGGCGCGCCAGATAAACAAAGGCCGGGAACCCCCGGCCTTTTTGTCAGTTCAGCGACACGACGTGCTGCCCGGCCCAGTCTTCATAGCCCTCCTCAGTGCGCACAAAACAGGGCGCTCTCACAAATTCCACCAGATGATTCACGAGATCAAACAGCAGCCCCGTGAGCGTTTCCGCCATTTCCGGCGGGTGAGCGCGGCTTATCAACGCCATGTTCAGTGCTTTACAGTAGCGGCTCAGCATCTGCGCGTCGCTGCCGATGCAGAACGGCACCTCTGAAGGGAGCGAATCGGCCGTCAGTGAAGCAAACAGATGCGCCGGCACCGGTCTGTCGAGCGCGGCGGCGAGGGATTCCAGCATCAGCGCCAGTCTCCCGGCCAGCGCCAGAAACAGCGTCGCGTCCTTACACTCAATCAGTTCGCTGACCGTCTCTTCACACAGCGTGGCGAGCGTGAAGAAATCCATTTCCCCCGTGATCGGCCCTTCGCACAGCGTATGCAGACTCAACATTCTGGAATGCGCCGACGGCGGCATCGGAGTGGCGGGAGCGTTCAGATTGAGATTATGGCCCTCATTTTCAGGGCGTGCGGGTGTGTTACTATTGACGTTAGCCATAGCGTTAGCTCCAATAACGTTTGTGGTCAGACGCTCCGGTTGTGTTGCAGCACACCGGAGCGTTGTTTCGATAGGTCAACCATGTTAGGGTACGTACCTATTTCAGTTATATTCCTCCTATAGGTACACACATGTCAACGATGCAACGTGACAAGCAACCCAAAGGAAACGGCAAAGCCCCCGCTTTTCAGATTAGGATTACCCCTGAACTTAAAGCGCAGTTTGAGGAAGCTGCAAAGGCGCAGGGAATGAGTCTTGGAAACTGGTTTAAAAACCTGGGGCGTGAAGAATTGAAACGTCGGGGCAGCACGCCAAAAGGATAATCAACTTTCGTTATTATTTTAGTATAAAGACGCGAAATTAATCGCCACGGATGCCCTCCCTAAACCTTTATTCTGACAGGTTCTCTCATTAGTCCTGCTCGGTTCGCTCAGTACTCTTTCCCGCTATCTCACAGCCCCATAAAGATCTTGTGAAAGCCATAAACACGTCCTGCTCCAGACAAAAACTTTTAAATTTCCCTGTCAATCTTAGAGCCACTCGAGAGCCTTAGGAATACGGCAGCCTAAACCAGGCATATTCAATTAAAAACTATGCTTGATTACATACGTGCGTTGAAGCGAATGTCAGGGGACGCCAATGCCCCTTATGCGTACAACCATCTTCCAGCTTTTGCTGACTGGATAAACATATCAATGGTGAAGTCTGGAACATCAACGGGTTCGGAATTTTTAAATGGGTTCCATGAGAAATTGACTGTGGGATAGTAGGTTTCAAGATGGAAATTCGACATATCGACGTTGAAAGCTTTCGAGTAATCTTCTATTAACTCTTCAACATCATCCTGATCTAACCGTACATCAAAATGAATGCGCGACTCTGCCGTATAGGTGTCGTATTTCTTTTTCCTGAACAGGTATGAACCACTACGAATAGTGAACATCTCAATCACGCGTTTTCGATATCTTCTACCATAATTTATCGTTGCCCCGTGCAATGATGTTATATTCAGCGATCATGTTATAGACGATCTGCGATACATCAGCGACAAGAATCACTTCACCTATGAGGGGAATAGTTCGCCCTACCCAAGTTCCGATTTTCCTCACCATCCTACGTTTTACAGTCCACGGAGTATAACTGCCAATCCACGTAGGCATTTTTAACCCAAGCGGAAACAATCGAAGGGTGGAATAATTTCATATGCTGTACGGGCTTGAGCCTATATAACGCAAAGGCGTTTACCAGATGTATCAAGGACAACAATTGAAGACGCAATCCGTGAGTTCTTTTACGCTAACTAATCGATTTCTTAGATGTGGTGCCGATAATAGGAGTCGAACCTACGACCTTCGCATTACGAATGCGCTGCTCTACCAACTGAGCTATATCGGCCCTGAGGAAGGGTGTGCCTGAGCACGGGGTAAAAGCTTAAGTAAAAGCGGGTGATGCGTCAATGCCCTTGCGGTTCAAGCGGCGATTTTTGCATCACCCGGTGCGTAGTTAAGCACGAATCGTATCGTCGCCGTAGCCAATCCACTTGTAGGTGGTCAGCGCTTCGAGGCCCATCGGGCCGCGGGCGTGCAGCTTCTGGGTGCTCACGGCCACTTCGGCACCCAGGCCAAACTGCGCGCCGTCGGTAAAGCGCGTCGAGGCGTTCACATACACCGCCGAAGAATCCACTTCATTCACAAAGCGGTCCGCGTGGCGCAATGTGCGGGTGAGAATGGCGTCCGAATGCTGGGTGCCGTGCTCGCGAATATGCGCGATAGCCCCGTCGATGTCCGCCACCAGTTTCACGTTGAGATCAAGCGACAACCATTCGTCGTCAAGCTCTTGCGCCTTCACTGCCACTGCTTTTGCCGGGCCGCCGGCAAGCAATGCCAGCGCGCGCGCATCGGCATGCAGCGTAACGCCGCGTTCGTGCATGGCGTGGCTGAGTTCCGGCAGAAAACGCTCTGCGATGGCCTCATGCACCAGCAGCGTCTCCACTGTATTACAGGTGCTCGGGCGCTGGGTTTTGGCATTGGTGATGATGTTGAGCGCAGGCGCGAACTCGGCCGTTTCATCAACGAAAATATGGCATACGCCGATGCCGCCGGTAATGACCGGGATGGTCGACTGTTCGCGGCAGAGCTTATGCAGCCCAGCCCCGCCGCGCGGGATCAGCATGTCGATGTATTTGTCCATGCGCAGCATTTCACTAACCAGCGCGCGGTCCGGGCTTTCGATGGCCTGAACGGCGGCGGCGGGCAGGCCGCACTCTTCCAGCGCTTTCTGGATAACTTTCACCGTCGCCGCGTTGGTGCGCCAGGTTTCTTTACCGCCGCGCAGGATAGCCGCGTTGCCGGTTTTCAGGCACAGGGAGGCGACATCCACCGTCACATTCGGGCGCGCTTCATAAATCACGCCGACCACACCGAGCGGCACGCGGCGGCGCTCGATGCGCAGGCCGCTTTCCAGCAGGCCGCCGTCGATGACCTGGCCTACAGGATCGGCCAGATGACAGACCTGGCGCACGTCGTTCGCAATAGCGTGTAAGCGCTGCGGGTTGAGCGCGAGGCGGTCTAACAGCGCGTCGCTCAGCCCGCTGCGGCGCGCCTCCAGCAAGTCCTGCTCGTTAGCGAGCAAAATCTCTTCTGATTGCGCTTCTAAATAATCAGCGATTTTCTCCAGCACGCGGTTTTTCTCACGCGAGGAGAGCAGCGCCATCTGATATGAGGCGGCCTTCGCCGCCTGGCCCATCTGCTCCAGCATGGCAGGCTCCTTATTGGGTGATCATGTCGTCGCGGTGAACGGCCACCGGGCCATATTCATAGCCTAGGATCGCATCAATCTGCTGCGAGTGGTGCCCCGCGATACGGCGCAGCGCGTCGCTGTTGTAGCGCGTGACGCCGTGGGCGATGTCGCGCCCTTCCAGATTGCGGATGCGAATGACTTCGCCGCGCGAAAAGTTGCCGGTAACGCTTCTGATGCCTTTTGGCAGCAGCGAGCTGCCGCGTTCCATAATGGCGGCCTGCGCGCCTTCGTCGACGGTGATTTCACCGGCAGGCGGTGCGCCGAAGATCCAGCGTTTGCGGTTCTCAAGCGGCGTCTGCTGCGGGTGGAAGCGCGTGCCGACCGGCAGCCCTTCGATAACGTCGTTAATCACGCCAGGCTTGCTGCCTGCGGCGATCACGGTCTCGATGCCCGCGCGGCCCGCGACATCCGCCGCCTGAAGCTTGGTGCCCATGCCGCCAGTGCCGAGCCCGGAAACGCTGTCGCCTGCAATCGCGCGCAGCGTATCGTCAATCGCATAGACATCCTGAATCAGTTCTGCCTGCGGGTTGTTACGCGGGTCGGCGGTGAAGAGGCCCTGCTGGTCGGTCAGCAGCAGCAGTTTATCCGCGCCTGCGAGAATCGCCGCCAGCGCCGAAAGATTATCGTTATCGCCGACTTTGATTTCTGCGGTCGCGACCGCGTCGTTTTCGTTGATGACCGGCACGATACGGTTATCGAGCAGCGCCGTCAGCGTGTCGCGCGCGTTGAGAAAACGCTCGCGATCTTCCATATCCGCGCGGGTCAGCAGCATCTGCCCTACATGGATGCCGTAAATCGAGAAAAGCTGCTCCCAGAGCTGGATCAAACGGCTCTGACCGACTGCCGCCAGTAACTGCTTGGAGGCGATGGTCGCCGGGAGTTCCGGGTAGCCCAGGTGCTCACGTCCGGCGGCGATGGCCCCGGACGTCACAATAACAATACGATGCCCGGCGGCGTGCTGCTGCGCGCACTGGCGCACCAGTTCGACAATATGGGCGCGGTTCAGGCGGCGTGAACCGCCGGTCAAGACGCTGGTCCCCAGTTTCACCACCAGGGTCTGGCTGTCACTCATGATTTTCTGCCGTATCAACGAAATTAGAAAAATTAAAACCAAAATGACGTTGTAACAGGAGTGCACGCCCTTGCCAACTCCCGGTCAGAAAAACCGCACACCGGGCGCAGACGAACCGGCAAGCATAGCGGCGCTCTTTGATACTTTTATGACGGTTTACATAAAACAGAACTATTTAAAATTTATCTTACTTTGTCATATTTTTTTCATATCAGGCCGTTAAAACCCATCTTGTTTTTTCACAGGTCTTTGACCCGCGAATTTTAGCGCGTAAATAATGATTGGGATTGATGATGAAAAAGAGCACTCTGGCATTAGTGGTGATGGGTATTGTTGCGTCTTCTGCTGCGCAGGCCGCAGAGGTATTTAATAAAGATGGAAATAAAGTCAATATTTATGGCCGCGTAAAAGCCATGCATTATATGAGCGACGACGCGGGCAATGACGGCGATAAAACTTACGCTCGTCTGGGCTTCAAAGGCGAAACCCAGGTCAACAGCGAGCTGACCGGCTATGGTCAGTGGGAATATGAAATCGCTGGCAACCGCGCAGAAAACGACTCTTCTCAGAAAACCCGCCTGGCGTTTGCTGGTCTGAAAGTCAAAGATTTTGGCTCTCTGGATTACGGCCGCAACCTGGGCGCGCTGTATGACGTAGAAGCCTGGACCGATATGTTCCCGGAATTCGGCGGCGACTCCTCGGCGAAAACCGATAACTTCATGACCAAACGTACTTCTGGCGTCGCGACCTACCGCAACACTGATTTCTTCGGCGCGGTTGACGGCCTGAACCTGACCCTGCAATACCAGGGTAAAAACGAGCGTTCTGATTACTCCACCGCGAATGGCGACGGTTTCGGTACCGCGCTGACCTATGATTTCGGCGGCAGCGATTTCACCCTGGGCGGCGCCTATACCAGCTCTGACCGCACCAACGTGCAGGAGCTGAAAGCGCTCGGCGGCGGTGAGCGTGCTGAGGCATGGGCGGCTGGCGCGAAATATGACGCCAACAACCTGTATCTTGCGGTGATGTACTCTGAAACCCGTAACATGACCCCGATTAAAGGCACAGAAGCCGCCGATCAGGGCTTTGCCAACAAAACCCAGAACTTCGAAGCCGTGGTGCAGTACCAGTTTGACTTCGGCCTGCGTCCGTCCCTGGGTTACGTGATGCAGAAAGGCAAAGATATCGAAAACGGTATCGGCGATCAGGATCTGGTGGAATATATTGATGTGGGTGCCACTTACTACTTCAACAAAAACATGTCCGCGTTTGTGGATTACAGAATTAATCAGCTGGATGAAGATGACGTTACCCGTCGTCTGAAAATTTCTACCGATGATGTTGTGGCTGTCGGCCTGAATTATCAGTTCTGATGACACACAGGCGCGAAAATAAACGCGCCTGATTAAACGGGTGGCTACGATAAAAAATAACCCCGCTTCGGCGGGGTTATTTTTTATTCACGCTTTAAGTAATAACTGAAAGACGGCTTAGGCAGTAAGTTTCAGGTCTTCTGTCACCGGCTCCAGTTTTAAATCCATGGAAGCGAGCAGTGCACGCAATCTTTCATGGAAAGTACGCAGCGTTAGCTCTAGCTTCTCTTTCACTTCGGCGTCTTTGATAGGCGTCGCGGTCCAGTCGCCTTCTTTATCAAACAGGCCGAATTGCCAGGTGTAGGTGAAACGATCTTCCTGTGCTTCCAGCTCCATCCACCAGCCCCAGAATTCACGCTTTTCCGGTGCGGGTTTCACGTTGACGCAAACCGCCAGGCAATCAAAGAAGAAGCGGTTGCCTTCACACTGCTCTTCCCGAATATACGGGCCAAGGGCTGTGAATTTCTTAATCATCCTGCTTTTCGGGTGTCCACTCGGTAACGTCATTACGATCTCCTTTTGTGAAGCCACTGTTTTACCAAACCAATGGAAATTAGCAAATCATTAACTTAATTTATGATTTACCCAGCCGGAAATCTCATGCAGCGCGTTGTCAAAGTTGCTGTACACCGGCGAAGTGGGGATCTCCAACAGTTTACCCGCCGAAGATGACGAGACGATTAACCGCGACTCTTCTTCCGGGCTGAACGGATCGTTTTTCCAGTAGCCTGCGAGCATCGGCGTTGGGCAACGGCGGCCCAGCAACCCCTGCATTTTCAGTGAATAGCGGTTGAGCTCCACGCGCAGCGCGCTGTCCGAGGCGTCATACATACCAAGCCGGCTCGCCAGTACATCCATATACATTTCGGGCACCTGATCCTGACGCGCCGTATCGCTGAAGAGCTGATGCACCATCGGGCCGAGACAGGCCACCGCCTTCAGGCGCGGTGATTCGAGATACGCCAGCCGCACCGCCACGTTCGCGCCAAAGCGAAAACCAAACGCCGCCACGCGGGTGTGATCAACCCACGGCACGTTCGGCAGCGCCTGCAGGACATGCTGATGAAGCAGGCTGGAATCCTGCGTCAGCGTCCATTTAGCCGACGCGCCGACGGACGGCATATCAATCGTCAGCATCGCGATGCCAAGCGGCTCGAAGTAGCGCTCAAACAGCGAAAAGTAGTCGCTTTGCAGCGCATCGATCCCGCCGCAAACCAGCACCGTCGGGAACGGCCCCTGCCCGCCTTTAGGCAGATGTAAAAAACCGTTGATGGATGGGCCACCGGGAATGGGGAACGTCAGCTCACGCAGCTCGCCCGAAAGACGTCTGGCGGCTTCTTCATAGGCGCGGTTCGCCAGCACCTGCGCCTGTTCGGCAAGTACGTCGCCTTTCAGGTGTGGGTAGGCGGCGATACTGTAGAGCGTCGAGGCCATAAGCCAGGCCCTGCCAGTGGCGTGCTCGTCAGTTTCCTGCGTCGCGCGCTGCTGCCACTCCATTGCCTGCTTCGACCATTCGTAAATCCAGTTGCCGCCGCGATAGCCGATGACGGTGTCATAACGCGCAGGATCGGTGCGTTCCGCGTCACTTAGCACAATGCGCGACTGCACCTCGAGGATTTCCAGCGGGTCGACGCCACGCCAGACCCACATCAGGCGGTTTATCATGCGATACCACTGGGGCACTGTTTTACCGTCCAGCGCGGACTGAATAACCGGAGGCGGGGCATGCTGAAGACGACGCACCAGCGTTGAGGTTTCGGGATATTTAAACCGCGGTTTAAACAGGGTTTCGCTCAGATTTGCCTGCGACATGCTCTCTGCCTCCGTGAAAACGTCACAAAGTTTAATTGTACTCGCAGGCGGCCAATAAAAACAAAAACGCCCGGCGGTACCGGGCGTAAAGATGCGTAAGGATGGGATTAACGGCCAGACAGCGGCGGTACGAAGACCACGCCCATGTCCCATGGCTGCTCGATCCAGGTGTCCTGCGGAATATCGATCACGTAGTCGTCCACCAGCGGCTGACCTGCCGGTTTAGCGAAAATAGTGACGAAACGAGCTTTGGGATACATTTCGCGGATAGCCACTGCGGTGCCGCCGGTATCGACCAGATCGTCCACCACGATAAAGCCTTCGCCGTCGCCTTCCGCACGCTTGATAACCTTCAGTTCGCGCTGGTTGTCATGGTCATAGCTGGAGATACAGACGGTATCAACGTGACGGATACCCAGTTCGCGCGCCAGCAGCGCGCCCGGCACCAGACCGCCGCGGCTAACGGCAATAATGCCTTTCCACTGCTCAGCAGGCAGCAAGCGGCTCGCCAGCTTGCGCGCGTGGATCTGTAACATATCCCAGGTGACAACGTATTTTTCGCTCATGTGAAGTGTCCCGGCCAGTTTAAAAAACGGCTTAAAAAGTGTTCAGGGGGAAAATAGGTTGCGCGAGATTATAGAGATCTGAGCCGCTAAAAACCAGTGCCGTGCGGCCCGGGCCGTGGTTTTTACTCGCTTTGGTCTGCACCGCGTAAAAGAAAGTGGTATTCTCGGACTATTGCCCAGGCCTGTCTTGCGGCACATCACAACGATAACCCAGAGGCCCGTACGCCGCATTGCATCGGGCTTAGTCAAGGAGACTTAACGTGTCTGAACTGTCTCAACTCTCCCCTCAACCGCTGTGGGATATTTTCGCGAAGATCTGCTCCATTCCTCACCCTTCCTACCATGAAGAACAACTCGCTGAACACATCATGGGCTGGGCGAAAGAGAAAGGCCTGTTCGCCGAGCGCGACCAGGTTGGCAACATTTTAATTCGCAAAGCGGCGACCGCTGGCATGGAAAACCGCAAGCCGGTCGTGCTGCAGGCGCACCTCGATATGGTGCCGCAGAAAAACAACGACACCGTTCATGACTTCACCAAAGATCCTATTCAGCCGTACATCGATGGCGAGTGGGTAAAAGCGCGCGGCACCACGCTTGGCGCGGATAACGGCATCGGTATGGCCTCTGCGCTGGCAGTGCTGGCGGATGACTCGGTCGAGCACGGCCCGCTGGAAGTGCTGCTGACCATGACCGAAGAAGCCGGTATGGACGGCGCGTTCGGTCTGCAGGCAGGCTGGTTGCAGGCAGACATTCTGATCAACACCGATTCCGAAGAAGAAGGCGAAATCTACATGGGTTGCGCTGGCGGTATCGATTTTATCTCCACGCTGGCGCTTACGCGTGAAGCCATCCCGGCCGGTTTTGAAACCTTCAAACTGACGCTCAAGGGGCTTAAGGGCGGCCACTCTGGCGGCGATATCCATCTGGGTCTTGGCAACGCCAACAAACTGCTGGCGCGCTTCCTCTGTGCCCATGCGCAGGAACTGGATCTGCGTCTGGTCGATTTCAACGGCGGTACGCTGCGTAATGCTATCCCGCGCGAAGCGTTCGCGACCCTCGCGGTGCCGGCAGCAAAAGCCGCTGAGCTGAAGACGCTGGCGACGACCTATCTTGATATCCTGAAAAACGAGCTGTCCGAAAAAGAGAAGAACATCACCGTTCTGCTGGAAGCCGTGAGTGCGGATAAAGCGGCACTGACCGCGCAGAGCCGTGATGCGTTTATCGCGCTGCTGAACGCGACCCCGAATGGCGTTATCCGTAACTCCGACGTGGCGAAAGGCGTGGTGGAAACCTCACTGAACGTCGGCGTGGTAACGATGAACGACGAGCAGGCCGAGATTATTTGTCTTATCCGCTCGCTTATCGACAGTGGGAAAGATTACGTGGTCGGTATGCTGGAATCGCTCGGCAAACTCGCAGGCGCACAGACTGCCGCGAAAGGCAGCTACCCTGGCTGGCAGCCGGACGCCAGCTCGCCGGTGATGGCGCTGGTGCGTGAAACGTACCAGCGTCTGTTTGATAAAACGCCGAACATTCAGGTGATCCACGCGGGTCTGGAGTGTGGTCTGTTTAAGAAACCGTATCCGCAGATGGATATGGTATCCATCGGGCCGACCATTACCGGGCCGCATTCACCGGATGAGCAGGTTCATATCGAAAGCGTGGGCCAGTACTGGACGCTGCTGACCGAGCTGCTGAAAGCGATCCCGGCGAAGTAAAGGTATATACGAATAAAAGGCGGCCCTGGGGCCGCCTTTTTTGTTGAGGCGTGCCGGTGATGGAAAATAGCGGGTAAGTTGACGCCCTACGCCCCCGCCGGCCATTGTCATGCACGTCAGATAAGCGGAGCGCCGCCCTCTTTCCCCCGCATTGCCCATCATGACAAGGCACTTTGCCTTTTACTTCACTGGCGTAAACCCTTTGCCCGTAAAGCATCGCGTGGGATTACCGCGCGCTATCTGATGATGAAACAGGCGTCGCTGCGCTTTCTGCCCGGCGCTCTGCGCCTCTTGCTGCGCGTCAAGCTTGTGGGCAATCAGCAGCCTCGCCAGCCTTTTGTTCGCGTGCTGACTGCGCTCAGACTGTACCTTCACGCTGATGCCGCTCGCCACGTGCGTGCCGCGTATCGCCGAATCGGTTTTATTCACATGCTGGCCGCCGGGGCCAGAGGCGCGCAACGCCTCGAAGCGAATCTCACTTTCCGGCATATCGCGTACTGGCGCAAACATCGCCGCGCCGATAAACCAGTTTTTCCGGGCGTGACGCGGGCGGTAAGGGCTTTCGCACGTCCACTGCAACGTGCCGCACCAGCGCTGCGCAAGCCACATCGCGCGGTCGCCCTCAAGCGATACCAGCACCGAGCGCAGCGTTCCGGCGCGCGGGCCAGGCTCTTCCTCGATAATTGAAAACGAAACGTGCGCCTGCTGCGCCTCTTTACAAAGCGCGTCGAGGGCATGGCTTACGGCAAGACAACATTCGTCAGGGCCCTGTGCGGCTGAGAGTTGCAATAACATCATTCGCTTCTCTCCCCGCTGGTTTTTAACGTCAGCACAGGCTTCAGACGCGCCAGCGGTTTCACCAGCCCGGCGCCGATTAGGCACTGCATGACACTCTCTATCGATTTATACGCCTGCGGCGCTTCTTCATAAATAAGCTGGCGGTCGCGGCAAATCACCCGGCTGCCGAAGGCTGTGCGCGAGAGTTGCGCGGGGCTGAATTTCCCGGAAAGTCGCCCTTTGCATTCAGTACGCATCCATTTGCGCCCGGCACCGTGGGCAAGCGAATCCAGCGCCTCGCTGCTGCCCGTCGGCTGCACCAGATAGCTGTAATCGCCGCGTGAGCCGGGGATCACCACCGGGCCGCAGTGGGCAGGCGTCGCGCCTTTACGATGCAGCCAGCCCTGTTTTTCGCCCCACGTATACGGCTCCAGCAGGTTATGGTTCACATCCAGCACAGGCTCGCCGGTGACTTTAATATGCTCAAGCAGCCGACGGGCGATCAACGCGCGGTTGGCGATAGCGAAATCGAGCGCCTGCTGATGCTGCGCCAGATAATCGTCGGCCGCCTCGCTGCCTGCCTCCAGACCGTCATGGGAGAAGCGTTCGACATGCGCGCGTAAAATCTGCTGGCCGAATCCGCGCGAGCCGCTGTGCGCCAGCAGCAAAAGCTGCGCCGGACGGATGTTAAGTGCATTTACCGCCTCGTCGTCATAGACGTGGTCAATGTGCTGTAACTCCGCAAAGTGGTTACCGCCGCCGACAGAGCCGAGCGACGCGGCGTAAGGATGCGCCGCAAGATGAGGCGGTAGCGCTGATTCCAGCCATTCCACCGGTGCGATATCGCTGTAGCTGTGCAGACGCTTCTCAAGCTTGTCGAGATTCGCCTTGCGGCTTGAAAGCGAGGTTTGCCACAGCGCCATGCCGCAGCCAATGTCATTGCCCACAAGGGCCGGGTAGAAACGATTAACGGAGAAAAAGGCCGCGCCGACAGGATAACCACGGCCTGGATGCAGATCCGGCATGCCAACGATGCGGGTCATTCCCGGCAGCCTGGCGGTGGTTAAGAGTTGTTGCGTGGCGGCGCTTTCGATCCAGAGATCATCGGACGCCAGATAAGCGACAGCGTCAGACAAGGGACGAATAAAATTGCCCATATACCAATCCATAATGTGGAAAAAAATAAGGATGTGGCAGACGTAAACCCGGGCAATGAAAAAAGCGGAATTATTCCTGGGTCAGTCTGCAAAGCGTAATCAGCGTGGAATAAGTCATGATGTGCCTCCTTTGCAGATGATGAGAATGGGTAAAAAACGGCCTGCATCATAACGAGTGCGGTATGAGGGCACAATGATAAATAACGAATAACTATTAGTTCAGGTAGGGGGAATAAGCGAAGCGCCCCCACCAGGCACGACAATGCAAACCTACAGCCCCAGCACCAGTTGCCGCTCAAGCTGCGGGTCGAGCAGCGTCACATGCAGCCCCACCAGCCGCACGCCGCGCCCGGCACGCCGCTCATCCCAGGTTTTTCGGGCGGTGGCGATAAGGTCGTCCTTGTTAAGGCGCGGCCAGACATGCTCCTGCGTCGTCAGCTGGAAATCATTAAACTTAAGCTTAACGCCCTGACGTGCGATGCGCAGATCGGGTTTGACCTTCGCAAGACGCAGTTCCAGCTCCGGGTACAACCGCTCGATGATCGCCTCGCACTCCGCCCACTCGTGAATATCCTCCGCGAGCGTGCGCTCAACGCCCACCGATTTCCGCTGGCGATCCGGGCTGATTTCGCGCTCGTCGATACCGTGGCTGCGCTCCCACAGCACGCGACCAAACTTGCCGAAGCGCTTAAGGAGTGAGGCCAGATCGCTTTTTTGCACATCTTCGCAGGTGCGAAGCCCCAGCCCTTCGAGCTTGCCTGCCGTCACCTTGCCGACGCCCGGAATTTTGCCAAGCGGCAGCGATTGCAAAAAGGCAGGCACGTCATCCGGGGTAATAACATATTGCCCGTCAGGTTTATTCATATCAGACGCAATTTTGGCGAGGAATTTTATCGGTGCCACGCCTGCGGAAGCCGTGAGCTGAAGTTCGTTAAATATCGTCTGGCGGATTTCGCGCGCCATCAATGTGGCGGAGCCGTAACAGTGCGGGCTATGGGTAACATCCAGATAAGCTTCGTCGAGCGAAAGGGGTTCAATCAGCGAGGTATAGCGTGAAAAGATATCGCGGATATGGGCAGACGCCTCTTTATAAGCGTCAAAACGGCCAGGCAAAAGGGTGAGATGCGGGCAGAGCTTAAGCGCCATCGCCGTTGGCATCGCGCTACGCACACCATATTTACGGGCCGGGTAGTTGGCGGTGCTGATAACGCCACGGCGCTCGCGGCTGCCGCCAATGGCGAGGGGGATATCGCGCAGGGACGGATTATCGCGCATCTCAACCGCCGCGAAAAAGCAGTCCATATCGACATGAATGATTTTGCGCATACCCGGCCTCATACTGTATGTGTATACAGTCTGGCAAAAAAGCGTCGCTGCGGCAACCTTCCTTATTTCGCTGTGAAGGCGTAAATTCACTGCCGCGCAAGGATGTTAAGCAGAACTTAATTGTAAACGCAGCAGGCAGCGCTTGCGAAAAATAATAGCGATGCTAATGTGAGCGCTCCTGAACCAGAATAATCTTATTTTGGATCCCTTCGCCGTTCCGGCATCGGTCTTAGCTTTATCAAGGAAACAAGCAGTATGCGTAAAATCGCATTGTTAATCGCAATGCTTCTGGTGTCGTGCTTTTCATGGGCCAGTACAGTCAGTAGCGACAGCGTTACCCCGATAAAAAAAGAATTAAAACAGCAGTTAATGGGTTCCCCGGTTTATATCCAGATCTTTAAGGAAGAGCGCACGCTTGAGCTGTACGTCAAGATGGGCGAGCAGTATCAGTTACTGGATAGCTACCGCATCTGCAACTATTCCGGCGGTCTTGGGCCGAAACGTCGTCAGGGCGATTTCAAAAGCCCGGAAGGTTTCTATAGCGTGCAGCGCAGCCAGCTCAAACCCGACAGCCGTTTTTACAAAGCGATTAATATTGGTTTTCCGAACGCCTTTGACCGCGCAAATGGCTATGAAGGGAAATATTTGATGATCCACGGCGCCTGCGTTTCCGTCGGCTGCTATGCGATGACCGATAAAAACATCGATGAGATTTTCCAGTTCGTCACGGGCGCGCTGGTGTTTGGCCAGCCGAATGTGCAGGTGAGCATTTATCCGTTCCGCATGACCGACGCCAATATGGAGCGCCACAAGTATTCTTACTTCATCAGCTTCTGGAAACAGCTTAAGCCGGGGTATGACTACTTTATGACGACCCGCCAGCCGCCGGTAGTTTCTGTGGTTAATGGCAATTACGTGGTCAGCAAGCCGCTCAACAGCAGCGTGGTGCACCCGCAGCTCGCGTCAAACTACGCGCTCCCCGAGACAAAATAACGCCCACTCGCCTGGCATAATCTTGTGCCAGGTTTCATTGCCCGTCAGCGGCTGAGTCGCGATTACCGTGACCACATCATTGGGTGTGGTCTCTTCCTGAAAATCAATCTCCACATCCTGATCGAGCAGTTTGGCAACGCCAAACGGCGCACGGCGCGTTATCCAGAAAAGATTGGTAGAGCAGAACGCCATGACGTAACGCCCGTCCGAAAGCAACATGTTGAAAACGCCTTTCTCGCGAAGCTCCCCCGCCAGTTCCGCAATATAGCGAAAGACCGCCGTCATATTGCCTGGCGTGCGTGGATAGCGCGTGGTGAGCTTGTGTAAAAGCCAGCAAAACGCTTTTTCGCTGTCGGTTTCGCCAATCGGGCGAAACGGGCCGGTGTCAAGCGAGCGGTAACCCGTGAGCTGGCCGTTGTGCGCGTAGGTCCAGTTGCGGCCCCACAGTTCGCGGGTAAAGGGATGGGTATTTTCCAGCGCCACTTCGCCGCGGTTCGCCTGACGAATATGCGCCACGACCGAACAGGATTTGATGGGATAGTCCTGCACCAGCTTCGCAATAGGCGAGTTGTAGCTGGGTTGTGGATCTTTAAATGTGCGACAGCCTTTACCTTCGTAAAAGGTAATGCCCCAGCCATCTTTATGCGGGCCAGTTCCCCCGCCCCGCTGGACAAGGCCGGTAAAGCTAAAGCAGATATCGGTCGGCACGTTGGCGCTCATCCCGAGCAGTTCGCACATAAGTCACCTCATCACACGCCGCCTTCCGTTAAGAAGGCGTCACCGGGGCCATCAGCCGGGCGACGCATCGCCCGTACCGATATTCAGCCTGTCAGGCTTTTACCATCTCTTTTTCGATAAGCTGGATCAGGATGTGGATCACTTTGATGTGAATTTCCTGAATACGGTCAGCATAGCCGAAATGCGGCACGCGAATTTCTACATCTGCCGTTCCCGCCATTTTGCCGCCGTCTTTGCCGGTCAGCGTGATGACTTTCATGCCCTTCTCGCGCGCGGCGTCGATAGCTTTAATCACATTGCCGGAATTACCGGAGGTGGAGATGCCGAGCAGTACATCGCCCTCACGCCCTACCGCTTCGACATAACGAGAGAAGATATGGTCGTAACCGAAATCATTGCCAACACAAGAGATGTGGCTGACGTCGGAAATGGCAATGGCCGGATAGCCCGGACGGTTTTCACGATAGCGTCCGGTCAGCTCTTCAGCGAAATGCATCGCATCGCAGTGCGAGCCGCCGTTACCGCAGGAGAGCACTTTGCCACCCGCTTTAAAGCTGTCCGCCAGTAAGACCGCCGCACGCTGGATAGCGTGGATATTGGCTTCATCTTTCAAAAAGTTAGCCAGCGTTTCGGCGGCTTCGTTCAGCTCGTTACGAATCAGATCCTGATACATGAGGGATATCCTTCAGCATTAAAAAGTAACCGTACGCAGTGTACCGGATAGCGCCGGGGCCGAGAAGCGCTACGCCGCGGCCTGCGTACCGCTTTTGCGTTTACGTGCGGCAACAATGTGAGCTAGGTTGTAATTATTTTGTGAACGCATTGCTAAAAAAAGCAACATCCTCTACAACCATATCATCACAAGTGGTCGGACCTCCTACAAGCAAGGGAGCTTTTCTTTATGATGATCTTGAGTATCGTTGCCACCCTGGTTCTCATCGGTGTGCTGTTTTATCACCGCGTCAGCCTGCTGCTCAGTAGCCTGATTCTGCTCGGCTGGACTGCTGCATTAGGCGCCGTCGGTCTCTGGTCGCTGTGGCTGCTGGTGCCGCTGGCTATCATTCTGGTTCCTTTTAACTTTACGCCGATGCGTAAATCGCTGATCTCCGCGCCAGTATTCCGCGGTTTTCGTAAAGTGATGCCGCCGATGTCGCGTACAGAAAAAGAAGCCATCGACGCCGGCACTACCTGGTGGGAAGGCGATCTGTTTCGCGGCACCCCGGACTGGCAGAAGCTGCATAACTATCCGAAACCGCAGCTGACTGCCGAAGAGCAGGCGTTTATCGACGGCCCGGTGGAAGAAGCGTGCCGCATGGCGAATGACTTCCAGATAACCCATGAGATGGCGGATCTGCCACCAGAACTGTGGGCATACCTGAAAGAGCATCGCTTCTTTGCGATGATCATTAAAAAAGAGTACGGCGGTCTGGAGTTTTCAGCTTATGCGCAGTCCCGCGTGCTGCAGAAACTCTCCGGCGTGTCGGGCATTCTCGCTATCACTGTTGGCGTGCCAAACTCACTCGGCCCAGGCGAACTGCTGCAACATTACGGCACCGAGGCGCAGAAAAACCACTATCTGCCGCGTCTGGCACGTGGTCTGGAAATCCCCTGCTTTGCGCTCACCAGCCCTGAAGCGGGCTCTGATGCAGGCGCCATCCCGGATACCGGCGTGGTCTGTATGGGTGAATGGCAGGGCGAACAGGTGCTCGGCATGCGCCTGACCTGGAACAAACGCTATATTACGCTCGCGCCAATCGCGACCGTGCTGGGCCTCGCGTTTAAACTCTCTGACCCCGATCGCCTGCTGGGCGGCGAACAAGAACTCGGCATTACCTGTGCCCTGATCCCAACGAACACTCCGGGTGTGGAAATCGGCCGACGCCACTTCCCGCTTAACGTACCGTTCCAGAACGGCCCGACCCGCGGCAACGACATTTTTGTGCCGATCGACTACATCATCGGTGGACCGAAAATGGCCGGTCAGGGCTGGCGTATGCTGGTGGAATGCCTGTCCGTGGGCCGCGGCATTACGCTGCCGTCTAACTCGACCGGCGGCCTGAAATCAGTCGCGCTCGCAACCGGTGCTTATGCCCATATCCGCCGCCAGTTCAAAATCTCTATCGGTAAAATGGAAGGGATCGAAGAGCCGCTGGCACGTATCGCAGGCAACGCGTATGTGATGGATGCAGCGGCATCGCTGATTACGTACGGCATCATGCTTGGCGAAAAACCGGCAGTGCTGTCCGCGATTGTTAAATATCACTGCACCCACCGTGGTCAGCAGTCGATCATTGACGCGATGGATATCGCAGGCGGTAAAGGCATTATGCTTGGCGAGGGCAACTTCCTGGCTCGCGCATACCAGGGCGCGCCTATCGCTATCACGGTGGAAGGCGCGAATATCCTGACCCGCAGCATGATGATCTTCGGTCAGGGTGCCATCCGTTGCCATCCGTACGTCCTGGAAGAGATGGCCGCCGCGCAGAATAATGACGTTAACGCCTTCGATAAGCTGCTGTTCCGCCATATCGGTCATGTGGGCAGCAGCCTGGTGCGCAGCTTCTGGCTCGGTCTGACGAACGGCCTGACCAGCAGCAGCCCGACCCGCGACGCCACGCGCCGCTACTATCAGCATATCAACCGCCTGAGCGCCAGCCTGGCGCTGCTCTCGGATGTCTCCATGGCGGTACTGGGCGGTAGCCTGAAACGTCGTGAACGCATCTCAGCGCGTCTGGGCGATGTACTGAGCCAGCTTTATCTGGCCTCGGCGGTGCTGAAACGCTATGACGATGAAGGCCGTCAGGAAGCCGATCTTCCGCTGGTACACTGGGGCGTGCAGGATGCGCTGCATCAGGCGGAACAGGCCATTAGCGATCTGTTGCGTAACTTCCCGAACGGCGCAGTGGCGGGCCTGCTGAGCCTGGCGATTTTCCCGGCGGGCCGTCGTTACGACGCGCCTTCCGACAAGCTGGATCATAAGCTTGCGAAGATCCTGCAAACGCCGTCAGCCACCCGCTCACGTATCGGTCGCGGTCAATATCTGACGCCGAGCGAGCATAACCCGGTGGGCCTGCTGGAGCAGGCGCTTGAAGATGTGATGGCCGCCGACCCTATCCACCAGCGGATCTGCAAAGAGATGGGCAAAAACCTGCCGTTCACCCGTCTTGATGAGCTGGCGAAACGCGCACTGAAAGAAGGCCGCATCAATGATGACGAAGCGGCAATCCTGATTCGCGCTGAAGAAAGCCGTCTGCGCAGCATTAATGTGGACGACTTCGAGCCAGAAGCGCTGGCCACCCAGCCGGTAAAGCTGCCAGAAGCGGTGCGTAAAGTTGAAGCAGCCTGATCATTCTGCGTAAAAAAAACCCCGCTCCGGCGGGGTTTTTTATTGCCTCGCATCCTGTCGCGCGCATGATAAAGTGACCTGAGTTGCCAATGACGGGGGAGTCTGAACGTGTCTGGTTTGAAAATTTCACTGCTGCAGCAGTCGCTGACCTGGATGGACGGGCCCGCCAACCTGCGCCATTTCGACATCTTGCTGGAAAAGGTGCAGGGGCGGGATCTCATTGTGCTGCCGGAGATGTTTACTACCGGCTTCGCTATGGAAGCCGCGCAGTCGTCGTTGCCTGAAGAGACGGTCGTCGCCTGGATGCAGGAGAAAGCGCGTCAGACGAACGCGATGGTGGCAGGCAGCGCGGCGCTACAAACCGAGCGCGGCCCGGTGAACCGTTTTCTGCTGGTCGAGCCGCAGGGCGCGGTGCACCGCTACGACAAACGTCACCTGTTCCGCATGGCCGACGAGCATCAGCATTATGTGGCGGGCGACACGCGGATTATCGTGCAATGGCGCGGCTGGCGCATTCTGCCGCTCATCTGTTATGACCTGCGCTTTCCGGTATGGTCGCGCAACTGCAACGATTACGACCTGGCGCTCTATGTAGCGAACTGGCCTGCCCCGCGCGCCCTGCACTGGCAGGCGCTGCTGACCGCCCGTGCTATCGAAAACCAGGCGTATGTCGCAGGCTGCAATCGGGTGGGGAGCGACGGCAACGGTCATCACTATCGCGGTGACAGTCGTATCATTAACCCGCAGGGTGAAATTATTACCGCCAGCGACGCGCATCAGGCGGTTCGTCTGGAAGCGGAGCTGTCTCTGGAGTCGCTGAACGACTACCCCCGCCTGGCAGGACGCCGACCGCTTTAAGCTGGAATAGCGCATCAGGGCTGCTAAAAGCAGCCCTGATTAAACTCACGGCGAGGGATGCGCGATACTTTTTTAGAGGGTGGCGACGAACTTTGTCGGAAATAAATATCGCTGTTTCAGAAAATGGCTTTTACCCGATATTCTACGCTCGTCATTACACTCATGAATGAGATGAGCGTGCCGCAGAGCCATTCTTTAAAATTCAACCGCCCTCCCATTGATAAAATACATAAGAAAAACATCGCGACTGGTTTCAGAATCCATGCCCACGCGATTAAATGGAGACGGCCTGGCATTCAGTGGAGCCCTTATTCCTCCAGCGATCCGTCTGTCATTAAATGCGCTGTATTTATAACGGCAATGTTCGCACGCGCGCAACGTAGCGCCAGCCCATGTCGGGTGCCTTCGGCGACATCACCTTTTATTTAAAACGCATGCCCCGGCGCACAAAAGGTTGGCGGGAAAAGGAACAATGAAAAGATAAAAAGAGGGGAAAAGGATGCGGCATTTAAGGCGCGCTGAAATGACGAAAGCCCGAATCATTGCTGATTCGGGCTTTCTGAATAGTGGCGGAACGGACGGGACTCGAACCCGCGACCCCCTGCGTGACAGGCAGGTATTCTAACCGACTGAACTACCGCTCCGCGTTGTGTTCCCTGGGGAACGGGGCGAATATTACGGGCTGCCCCTGGAGCCGTCAACGGTTTTTCTCACATTTTGAATCGTTTGCTTTAAAAATCGCCCGCGCGGCGATTTTGTCTGCGTTTTCAGCGTACTCAGGCGCGCCAGAGGCAGCTTCCGCCCTTTTTCTGCACCAGATCAAGACGTGATTCATGGGCCACCAGCTCTTCATCGCAAGCGCGGACGACTTTCAGACGTGACGCCTGCACGCGCTGAATGCCGGTATCGCCCTGCTGCTGCTGTCCATCGCCTTCCATTGCGAACGCGATGGACGTCTGCCCACCGGTCATCGCCAGATAGACATCCGCCAGAATTTGGGAGTCGAGTAATGCCCCGTGCAACGTACGCTTGGTGTTATCTATTTCGTACCGGGAGCACAACGCATCAAGGCTGTTACGCTTGCCCGGGAACATTTTACGGGCCAGCGCCAGGCTATCGGTGATTTTGCAGAACGTTTCGGTCTTCGGAATGCCGCGGTTGAGCATACCGAATTCGTAATCCATAAAGCCGATATCGAACGACGCATTGTGGATGACAAGCTCAGCGCCACGGATGTAATCGAGAAAATCGTCCACCACATCGCCGAAAACGGGTTTATTTAGCAAAAACTCGTCGGAGATCCCGTGAACCATAAAGGCCTCCGGGTCCACCAGCCGATCGGGCTTAAGGTAAACGTGAAAGTTGTTGCCGGTCAGGCGGCGGTTGATGACTTCAACCGCACCAATCTCAATAATGCGGTGTCCTTCATAATGGACGCCTATCTGGTTCATACCGGTGGTTTCAGTATCCAGAACGATCTGTCGTGTAATAGCTGTGCTCATAGCGCTCGTTTATGTCAGACTTGGCTTTTTACTCACAGGAAGTCTACCAGAGATGCGTAAACAGGTAGAAATTTTCACCGATGGTTCTTGTCTCGGGAACCCAGGGCCGGGCGGCTACGGCGCCATTTTGCGCTATAAGCAGCATGAGCGTACTTTTAGCGCGGGTTATCGCCTGACGACCAATAACCGCATGGAGCTAATGGCGGCGATTGTCTCGCTGGAGGCGTTGCGTGAGCACTGCACGGTCACGCTCAGTACAGACAGTCAGTATGTGCGCCAGGGTATTACCCAGTGGATCCACAACTGGAAGCGCCGCGGCTGGAAAACCGCAGACAAAAAACCCGTTAAGAATGTCGACTTATGGCAGCGGCTGGATGCAGCGCTGAGCCAGCACGAAATCAAATGGGAATGGGTTAAAGGCCACGCGGGGCACCCCGAAAACGAGCGCTGTGATGAACTGGCGCGCGCTGCAGCTATGGCGCCGACACTGGAAGACACCGGCTATCAGCCGGAAGCGGCGGCCAGTTAAGGTTTTCGATACTGCCGCGTAGCGCCGACTGCCGGGCGTAGCTGCGTGCGAGCGCGCGGCTTCATCAAGGGATTGATGGTCAACGGGATGGTGCGCTTGCGTGCCACCATCACCTGCAAACACCCCAGCGCAGGCAGATGTTTTGTCAGCATTTTTCCGCCCTGCCGACACCACGGCAGCACCTGGCAGCGGCTATAATAGAGCAGCTCAAAATTAAGCAGCGAGAGCCAGTCCATCTGACGCATCATGGTAAACATCCGGCTATTTACTGGCGCACGTTTACGCACAAACGGCAGCAGTTTAGCGGCCCCCAACAGACTGACGGGATTAAAACCAGTCATGATGAGCCAGCCATCGTCGATAAGCACGCGATCCGCCTCATTCAGCAAACGGTGCGGATCGTCGCACCAGGGAAGCGTATGGGCGAGCAGGCAAGCATCAACGGATTTCGCGGCAAACGGCAAATGAAGCGGATCGCCCTGAACCTGTAGCGCATCGCCTTGCAGAGCGATGTTGACCTGATGTGAAATGGCGCAGGCTTCCGTATTTATCCCGGCGCTCAGATTGCCTATCTTAAGCAAATGAAAGCCATACATTTTTCCAAGCCAGGGCTGAAGTTCCCGCTCAAGCGCCGCGCGATAAGTGTCGCCCCAGGAAAATGCATCCCAGTGGGCCGGTGCGCTGAGTGTCGCGGATGTCCTTGCCGGTTTCATCACTACCTTCCGTAACGCATGAGAGGTGAATTATGAATCTTAACAGTATTCCTGCTTTCGAGGATAACTACATCTGGGTGTTGAATAATGAAGAAGGAAAATGCCTGATTGTTGACCCTGGCGAGGCCGAACCTGTTTTTCGTGCCATCGAGGAGAACCAATGGCAGCCGGTGGCGATTTTGCTCACGCATCATCATCATGATCACACCGGCGGCGTCAAAGAGCTGCTGACGCGGTTTCCGGATATGGTGGTTTATGGCCCGCAGGAAACCCGAAGTAAAGGCGCGCAGGTTATAGTCAACGATGGTGAGAAGTTCAACATTCTGGGTTGCGAATTCCTTGCATTCTCTACGCCAGGTCACACTTTAGGACATTTCTCATATTTCAGTTTCCCTTATCTATTTTGTGGCGACACGATGTTTTCCGGCGGCTGTGGACGTCTCTTCGAAGGCACGCCCGCGCAGATGTACCAATCATTCCAGAAAATAAACGCTTTACCAGAAGATACGCTGATTTGCTGCGCCCACGAGTACACATTAAGCAATCTTAAGTTTTTAGTGGCTATTTTGCCTGACGATCCCGCTTTAACCCAATATTATCGAGAAGTTAATGAGTTACGTGCAAAAAATCAAAAAACACTACCTTCAATTCTTAAAAATGAGCGTCGAATAAATCTTTATCTCCGATTAGAAGATAATGATTTAATTGGTAAAATTAACCCAGACCTGATGTTGTCTCCCCCTGAAGAAAGATTCGCGTGGTTAAGGTCAAAGAAAGATAACTTCTAAAAATTCTTGCTTGTATTCGAGAAACTTCGCCGTTATCATTGCTCGTCTTTTAAGCAACTATTGACACACACATGAAGGCAAAAGCGATCTTACTCGCCTCTTTCCTGCTTGTGGGGTGCCAGGCGTCGCAACACGACGGCAGCGTCCAACAGCATGCACAGAGCCTTTCTGCGGCTGGTCAAGGGGAAGCAGGAAAGTTCGCTGGTCGAGCGGCTTCTGCGCGATGGATGGATGATGGAACTTTCCTCGCGCAAGATCAGGACCTGTGGACTTTCATTGGCGACGAGCTAAAGATGGGGATTCCGGAAAATGACCGGATCCGCGAACAAAAACTGAAGTACTTGAGTAATAAGAGCTATCTCCACGATGTAACTTTACGGGCAGAGCCGTATATGTACTGGATAGCCGGGCAGATTAAGAAACGTAATATGCCAATGGAACTAGTACTACTACCCATAGTGGAGAGCGCTTTTAACCCCCACGCGACATCTGGCGCGAATGCCGCAGGCATCTGGCAGATTGTTCCGAGCACGGGGCGGAATTATGGTTTAAAACAGACCCGGAATTACGACGCACGTCGTGATGTGGTGGCATCAACTACCGCCGCACTGAACATGATGCAGCGTCTGAACCGTATGTTTGACGGCGACTGGTTATTAACGGTTGCGGCCTACAATAGCGGTGAAGGTCGTGTATTGAAGGCAATGAAAGCGAATAAAGCACGTGGCAAACCCACGGATTTTTGGTCGCTCTCACTGCCACAGGAAACCAAAATTTACGTGCCGAAAATGCTGGCGCTGAGTGACATACTCAAAAACAGCAAGCGGTATGGGGTGCGTTTACCAACCACAGATGAAAGCCGCGCGCTGGCGCGTGTGAAAGTGAGTAATCCAGTGGAAATGGAACAGCTGGCGGAAATGGCCGGGATTTCAGTGAATAAACTGAAAACCTTCAACGCAGGCGTTAAGGGCTCCACCCTCGGCGTTAGCGGGCCCCAGTACGTGATGGTGCCGAAGAAACATGTGCAGCAGTTGCGCACGTCTCTGGCAGCCGGTGAAATTGCCGCCGTTCAGCCAACACTGGTCGCAGATAATTCTCTGTCTGCGCGAACGTATAAGGTGCGTTCTGGCGATACGCTTTCAGGTATTGCCGCACGCATGAACGTGAGCACCAAAGATTTGCAGCGCTGGAATAATCTGCGCGGCGCGAAGCTGAAACCAGGCCAGACGCTTTCTGTCGGGACAGTCAGTGACGCCGGTGCACTGGCAAGCAACAATGACAGTATCACTTACAAAGTGCGTAAGGGCGACTCGCTCTCCAGCATCGCGAAGCGTCATGGCGTTAACATCAAGGATGTGTTGCGCTGGAACAGCGACACGGACAACTTGCAGCCGGGCGATCAAATCACCCTGTTTGTGAAGAACAGTTCGACGCCAGATTCCTGACAATCAGCGGCAGTATGGTAAAAAGGCACCGATTCCCCCGGTGCCTTTTTCGTTATCTGCGTTAAGCGGGTTTCTTCGCCTCGATCATAATGGTGTCGCTGGTAAAGGATCCATCCTCCTGCAGCGCGAAATACCGTTGTACCTCCGCCGACGCGCTTTGTTGATAGGCACGAATAGCCTGCACGAAAACATCAGGCGTACGCATACGCGCAATCCAGCTGCTGAACTCCAGCACCAGCCTATCAGTACAGACCTCTTGTGTAATAAGCCCCGCCTGATTAAACATCGACAACCATTCACCGCTTGCGTAATTACGAACATGCGAGGTATCGCGCAACGCCTCAACTGTCTGCAGCCAGATATCCAGTACCGGGTGACCAGGCGAGAGAATATCCATCATGACCATCGTGCCGCCAGGCTTCAGAACACGCTTCGCTTCGCGCAGCGCCTGGCCGACATCGTGCCAGTGGTGCGCTGAATAACGGCTAATGACGATATCTACGCTTTCTGTTGCAAAGGGCAGTGATTCGGCATAACCCTGTTGCGTTGAAAGATGGTTGAAACCGCGTTCGCGGGCTGCCTCTTCGACTACCTTGAGCATGGAAGAAGATAAATCATACGCGACGACGTCACGAACCTGTTCGGCAGCGATAAAGCTCGCATGCCCTGCCCCACAGCCCAGGTCAAGCACGCTTGCCTGGGGAGACGCGGCCAGCCGCTCCCGCAAGCGCTGCAGGTCACGGCCTGAGGCATGTACCTGACTGGTTAAATAGGCCTTCGCCTGTGAGCCGAATTGTTCTTCTACGTGGTCGTGGTGGGAGCGTGTTGCCATTGTCATGTCCTTGCGTTGAGTAAAAGAGAGGGCAGGCACAGGGTCTGCCCAACGGCAGACCTGACACACCCTACTTCTGCTCAGGTTTGCCGGGACTGAATTCGACGAGTAGCGGGTTGTGATCGGAGGCGCGGGTCACCAGTACGGAAGCTTCCTGCACCGCAAGACCGCGATAAAAAACGAAATCGAGCGGGCGACCAAAGGCGCGGCGGCGCTGATCATCGGTAAAGCGCACTTCACGCAGCGACATCTCACGCGCAAAGCGATACAGCGCATTCATTCTCGGACGGCTCCAGGCGTTAAAATCGCCTGCCATAATGACCGGGCCGCTGTGGTGGCCAATCTGGTCGCCGATAGGCCCTAACTGTTTGCTATAGACATCCACACCCAGACTGAAATTCACTGCGTGAATGTTTACCACCATCAGCAGACGGCCATCAGGCAAAGGATAGACCGTCACCAGGGCAGACTTAGAGAGACGCAGGATGGGCTCACGCTCGCGCAGCGGACAGCAGTAGACTGGATGCGCAGCGGAGAGCGTCATCACGCCAGACGGATGCTGTGGCAGCACAAACGCGGGTACCTGATCGGCTGCCAGATAATTGGATGTGGCAAAGCGCACCAGTTCAGGCGTCGTCTGCGCTTCCTGCAACAGCACGAGGTGTGCTTCTTTGCCGAAGTTTTGCAGGACCGAAAGCCAGTCAGCGCGTTGCTGTTTGAAGATATTCCAGACCAGCACTCTGAGCGCACCGTTTCCGGGCAAGGGTTCTCCGGCGGGCAATGCCTTTCCTATACTCGCAAACGATCCTGGTGCCAGTATGCGTTCTGCTGGCTGACCGGCGACATAGCGCATGGCATAAGTATTTTTTCGCACGTTTCGCTGCTAACCCCTGTAGATGTGTTCGCAAGATAAGCGACCTTTATCAGTTATAGGGATTTTAGCTCACAGATGCAATGACCGGGTGAAAGCAGCACGAGGCGCTTAATCTTAGCGCCTCGTGTTATCAGGCCAGTTTAAGGCTGGCTCGTTTATCCATTCTGCCGCTCCAGATAATTAAAATCAGCGCGACAGCAACGATGAAAGCCCCTGTGCACGGTGTCTGTGATAAGCCGAAGGCGAGCACCGTCTGGCCGCCAATAACAGAGCCTAGCGCAATCCCAACATTAAACGCGGCTATATTCAGGCCGGAGGCGACATCTACTGCATTGGGCGTGTACTGCTCAGCCTTCTGAACGACATAAACCTGCAGCCCTGGCACATTACCGAAGGCGAAGATCCCCATGATGAGCACCGTTACCAGCGCGGCATAGTGCATGGTGGCCGTGAACTGGAAAATCAGCAATAGCACTGCCAGCGCAGCGAAAATCAGCGTGAGCGCAGAGACAGCTCCGTACCGGTCAGCCAGTTTACCGCCCCAGATATTCCCAAGCGCGACCGCTATGCCGTAACCCAGCAAGATCCAGCTCACCGCGGCGGGTGAGAACCCCGCCAGCTCTTGCATCATGGGCGCAAGAAACGTAAAGGCAGTAAAAACGCCACCGTAACCGAGTGCGGTAATGGCATATATCAGCAACAGACGCGGGTGTGTTAATACGCTTAACTGATCGCGCAGATCCGCCACTGCCCGGCGTGGGATCTCTTTAGGCACGAGGATCAAGCTACTAACCAGCGCCACCACGCCCAATGCCGAAACTGCAAGGAAAGTCTCACGCCAGCCGAAATGCTGCCCGATAAATGTGCCGAGCGGTACACCTGTAACCAGCGCGACCGTCAGCCCGCCGAACATAATTGCAATCGCTGAAGCGGCCTTTTCTTTCGGAACCAGACTGGTGGCGATAGTCGAACCAACCGAGAAGAAGACGCCATGCGCAAGACCTGTCAGTAGACGCGCCAGTATCAACGTCTCGTAGTCAGGCGCAAGCCATGCCAGTAGATTCCCGATGGTAAAGAGCACCATTAGTCCTGTTAGCAATTGCTTACGGGGCATGGTGCCAGTAAGTGCCGTCAGGACAGGCGCACCAACAGCGACGCCAAGCGCATAAACGGAAACCAGCAGACCAGCGGAAGGCAGTGTCACAGAGAGTTGCTGCGCAATAGTCGGTACCAGACCCACGATAACAAATTCTGTCGTACCTATTGCAAAGGCGCTAATGGTTAATGCAAGTAATGCCAGCGGCATAATTTACTCCATACGGTGTCATTGATGGCGTGCAGTATGGCGCTGTGTTTAAATAACAAAAATATATAAAGTCTCAATATAATTTTGCTTCTGGAGCAATAATGAAAGCGTCTTCTGATGAACTTATTATCTTTGTGGCTGTGGTAGAAAGCGGGAGCTTTAGTCGGGCAGCAGAACGGTTGAATCTGGCGAATTCGGCGGTAAGCCGGGCGGTAAAAAAACTGGAGATGAAACTTGGTGTGAGTCTGCTCAACCGAACCACGCGGCAACTAAGTCTGACAGAAGAAGGCGAGCGTTATTTTCGCCGGGTACAGCAGGTTCTACAGGAAATGGCATCGGCCGAGACAGAACTTATGGAGAGCCGACAAACGCCGCGCGGACTGTTGAGGATTGATGCCGCAACACCGGTTATCCTGCATTTACTGATGCCTGTCATTAAACCTTTTCGTGAACGTTACCCGGAAGTCACGCTTTCTCTTGTCTCCTCTGAAACCTTTATTAATCTTATTGAGCGAAAAGTCGATGTGGCGATCCGCGCAGGTACGTTGACTGACTCCAGCCTGAGAGCGAGACCCCTCTTTACCAGTTACCGAAAAATAGTGGCTGCCCCCGATTACCTTGAGTCGTATGGCATGCCGTCAGCAATTTGCGATCTCAAAAACCATGTCTGTCTGGGTTTTACGGAGCCTCTGTCTCTGAACACCTGGCCTGTTGCCTGTGATGATGGACAACTTCTGGAAATAACCCCTGGCATGACCTCAAATAGTGGAGAGACGCTTAAGCAGTTATGTTTGACCGGCAATGGTATTGCCTGTCTGTCAGACTATATGATTGATAAAGAAGTGGAACGGGGAGAGTTGATAGAGTTGTTAGCGGAACACCGATTACCGGTAGAGATGCCTTTCAGCGCGGTATATTACAGCGATCGCGCGGTCAGTACGCGTATCAGGGCTTTTATCGATTTTCTCAGTGAGCAGATAAAAAAATAGTCCTTCAGGAGCTATGCATTAATATTTGTCAGGGCATTGCCTTCAGGATTGACCAAACATTCATGACGTTCAACCCGGCAATAGCTTGCATAGCATAGGTAGCCAGTTGCAGATCAATGCGCCTGAATTGTTTCTGGTTCTGTCGCTTCAGCGAAGAAAGAATGACCGCAGAGCCAGGCGACATCGCCCATCTTAGAATGACCTGTGCGGGAGTGGGCTGATGCTTGTGCGTTATCGGCCCTGTGACCTCATCTTTTATCGTCTTCCCATAAGCAGCGTCATGTAAGATGTTATATGAATGACCTGCGCCTATTCTATGAGCTTAGGGTTATGCTGGCATGGAAATATTTCATTCTGTTTGGTCGCGATGTGCTCCCCCAATCGTATTGATTGCCTGCTGCATACGTTCAATGGTGAAGTTAAGCGTGCAATACCGCCTCCCTGAATAGCCAGTCCGCTCGCCGCTTCATTACGGTAGATCTGTGCAGTATTGAGAGCGCGGTAATCTCATTCGAGCGCATCCTATAAGGGGGTAATGAGGACCCGCCTTGCATATTTAAGCGAAAACAGCAACAACTTCATGATTTTTGGCTTGATAAGCGATAATAAAGACAGGGACTAAAGACAGGGACGAAAAAAAACCCTGAGTGTTAACTCAGGGTTTCTTAATAAGTGGCGGAACGGACGGGACTCGAACCCGCGACCCCCTGCGTGACAGGCAGGTATTCTAACCGACTGAACTACCGCTCCACCGAATTTCTTCACACCACCGGATTATTGTTCCGGCTTACTGCTTAATTTGATGCCTGGCAGTTCCCTACTCTCGCATGGGGAGACCCCACACTACCATCGGCGCTACGGCGTTTCACTTCTGAGTTCGGCATGGGGTCAGGTGGGACCACCGCGCTACAGCCGCCAGGCAAATTCTGTTTCCCGCCGCCTTCCGGCCACAGGATTTTATCCGTCACAAGCTGAATTGTCTCTCAACACGCCAGACTTCTTTGGCGTTGTAAGGTTAAGCCTCACGGTTCATTAGTACCGGTTAGCTCAACGCATCGCTGCGCTTACACACCCGGCCTATCAACGTCGTCGTCTTCAACGTTCCTTCAGGAGACTTATAGTCTCAGGGAGAACTCATCTCGGGGCAAGTTTCGTGCTTAGATGCTTTCAGCACTTATCTCTTCCGCATTTAGCTACCGGGCAGTGCCATTGGCATGACAACCCGAACACCAGTGATGCGTCCACTCCGGTCCTCTCGTACTGGGAGCAGCCCCCCTCAATTCTCCAGCGCCCACGGCAGATAGGGACCGAACTGTCTCACGACGTTCTAAACCCAGCTCGCGTACCACTTTAAATGGCGAACAGCCATACCCTTGGGACCTACTTCAGCCCCAGGATGTGATGAGCCGACATCGAGGTGCCAAACACCGCCGTCGATATGAACTCTTGGGCGGTATCAGCCTGTTATCCCCGGAGTACCTTTTATCCGTTGAGCGATGGCCCTTCCATACAGAACCACCGGATCACTATGACCTGCTTTCGCACCTGCTCGAGCCGTCACTCTCGCAGTCAAGCCAGCTTATGCCATTGCACTAACCTCCTGATGTCCGACCAGGATTAGCTGACCTTCGTGCTCCTCCGTTACACTTTGGGAGGAGACCGCCCCAGTCAAACTACCCACCAGACACTGTCCCCACGCCGGATCACGGCGCCAGGTTAGAACATCAAACATTAAAGGGTGGTATTTCAAGGTTGGCTCCACGCAGACTGGCGTCCACGCTTCAAAGCCTCCCACCTATCCTACACATCAAGGCTCAATGTTCAGTGTCAAGCTGTAGTAAAGGTTCACGGGGTCTTTCCGTCTTGCCGCGGGTACACTGCATCTTCACAGCGAGTTCAATTTCACTGAGTCTCGGGTGGAGACAGCCTGGCCATCATTACGCCATTCGTGCAGGTCGGAACTTACCCGACAAGGAATTTCGCTACCTTAGGACCGTTATAGTTACGGCCGCCGTTTACCGGGGCTTCGATCAGGAGCTTCTCTTGCGATAACCCCATCAATTAACCTTCCGGCACCGGGCAGGCGTCACACCGTATACGTCCACTTTCGTGTTTGCACAGTGCTGTGTTTTTAATAAACAGTTGCAGCCAGCTGGTATCTTCGACTGACTTCAGCTCCACCCGCAGGGGCTTCACCTACATGTCAGCGTGCCTTCTCCCGAAGTTACGGCACCATTTTGCCTAGTTCCTTCACCCGAGTTCTCTCAAGCGCCTTGGTATTCTCTACCTGACCACCTGTGTCGGTTTGGGGTACGATTTCGTGTTACCTGATGCTTAGAGGCTTTTCCTGGAAGCAGGGCATTTGTTACTTCAGCACCGTAGTGCCTCGTCATCACGCCTCAGTGTTAAAGTGAACCGGATTTACCTGGAACACACACCTACACGCTTAAACCGGGACAACCGTCGCCCGGCCAACATAGCCTTCTCCGTCCCCCCTTCGCAGTAACACCAAGTACAGGAATATTAACCTGTTTCCCATCGACTACGCCTTTCGGCCTCGCCTTAGGGGTCGACTCACCCTGCCCCGATTAACGTTGGACAGGAACCCTTGGTCTTCCGGCGAGCGGGCTTTTCACCCGCTTTATCGTTACTTATGTCAGCATTCGCACTTCTGATACCTCCAGCATGCCTCACAGCACACCTTCGCAGGCTTACAGAACGCTCCCCTACCCAACAACACATAAGTGTCGCTGCCGCAGCTTCGGTGCATGGTTTAGCCCCGTTACATCTTCCGCGCAGGCCGACTCGACCAGTGAGCTATTACGCTTTCTTTAAATGATGGCTGCTTCTAAGCCAACATCCTGGCTGTCTGGGCCTTCCCACATCGTTTCCCACTTAACCATGACTTTGGGACCTTAGCTGGCGGTCTGGGTTGTTTCCCTCTTCACGACGGACGTTAGCACCCGCCGTGTGTCTCCCGTGATAACATTCTTCGGTATTCGCAGTTTGCATCGGGTTGGTAAGCCGGGATGGCCCCCTAGCCGAAACAGTGCTCTACCCCCGAAGATGAGTTCACGAGGCGCTACCTAAATAGCTTTCGGGGAGAACCAGCTATCTCCCGGTTTGATTGGCCTTTCACCCCCAGCCACAGGTCATCCGCTAATTTTTCAACATTAGTCGGTTCGGTCCTCCAGTTAGTGTTACCCAACCTTCAACCTGCCCATGGCTAGATCACCGGGTTTCGGGTCTATACCCTGCAACTTAACGCCCAATTAAGACTCGGTTTCCCTTCGGCTCCCCTATACGGTTAACCTTGCTACAGAATATAAGTCGCTGACCCATTATACAAAAGGTACGCAGTCACCCTCTTACGAAGGCTCCCACTGCTTGTACGTACACGGTTTCAGGTTCTGTTTCACTCCCCTCGCCGGGGTTCTTTTCGCCTTTCCCTCACGGTACTGGTTCACTATCGGTCAGTCAGGAGTATTTAGCCTTGGAGGATGGTCCCCCCATCTTCAGACAGGATATCACGTGTCCCGCCCTACTCATCGAGCTCACAACCTGTGTGCCTTCGTGTACGGGGCTGTCACCCTGTATCGCCGGCCTTTCCAGACCATTCCACTGACACACAAACTGATTCAGGCTCTGGGCTGTTCCCCGTTCGCTCGCCGCTACTGGGGGAATCTCGGTTGATTTCTTTTCCTCGGGGTACTTAGATGTTTCAGTTCCCCCGGTTCGCCTCACAGCACTATGTATTCATGCTGAGATAGTGCAACGAATTGCACTGGGTTTCCCCATTCGGACATCGCCGGCTATAACGGTTCATATCACCTTACCGGCGCTTTTCGCAGATTAGCACGTCCTTCATCGCCTCTGACTGCCAGGGCATCCACCGTGTACGCTTGTTCGCTTAACCTCACAACCCGAAGAAGTCTTCGTGCTGCGAGTTTGAGAGACTCTGACACACCGCGCATTCCTGATTACGGAAGAATGCAACAGCGTGTCTGTTTCAATTTTCAGCTTGTTCCGGATTGTTAAAGAGCAAATACTTCGCAGTATACTCAGTGAGTACACTCTGAAGTGATGGTGGAGCTATGCGGGATCGAACCGCAGACCTCCTGCGTGCAAAGCAGGCGCTCTCCCAGCTGAGCTATAGCCCCATCGTAGTTAAACCTCAGCAACTCCGTGGGGAGTTGGTAGGCCTGAGTGGACTTGAACCACCGACCTCACCCTTATCAGGGGTGCGCTCTAACCACCTGAGCTACAAGCCTGTAGAGGTTTTGCTTCTTTACTTTCTATCAGACAATCTGTGTGAGCACTACGAGGTTGTATCTTTCAGGTAAGGAGGTGATCCAACCGCAGGTTCCCCTACGGTTACCTTGTTACGACTTCACCCCAGTCATGAATCACAAAGTGGTAAGCGCCCTCCCGAAGGTTAAGCTACCTACTTCTTTTGCAACCCACTCCCATGGTGTGACGGGCGGTGTGTACAAGGCCCGGGAACGTATTCACCGTGGCATTCTGATCCACGATTACTAGCGATTCCGACTTCATGGAGTCGAGTTGCAGACTCCAATCCGGACTACGACGCACTTTATGAGGTCCGCTTGCTCTCGCGAGGTCGCTTCTCTTTGTATGCGCCATTGTAGCACGTGTGTAGCCCTGGTCGTAAGGGCCATGATGACTTGACGTCATCCCCACCTTCCTCCGGTTTATCACCGGCAGTCTCCTTTGAGTTCCCGGCCGAACCGCTGGCAACAAAGGATAAGGGTTGCGCTCGTTGCGGGACTTAACCCAACATTTCACAACACGAGCTGACGACAGCCATGCAGCACCTGTCTCAGAGTTCCCGAAGGCACTCCCGCATCTCTGCAGGATTCTCTGGATGTCAAGACCAGGTAAGGTTCTTCGCGTTGCATCGAATTAAACCACATGCTCCACCGCTTGTGCGGGCCCCCGTCAATTCATTTGAGTTTTAACCTTGCGGCCGTACTCCCCAGGCGGTCGACTTAACGCGTTAGCTCCGGAAGCCACGCCTCAAGGGCACAACCTCCAAGTCGACATCGTTTACGGCGTGGACTACCAGGGTATCTAATCCTGTTTGCTCCCCACGCTTTCGCACCTGAGCGTCAGTCTTCGTCCAGGGGGCCGCCTTCGCCACCGGTATTCCTCCAGATCTCTACGCATTTCACCGCTACACCTGGAATTCTACCCCCCTCTACGAGACTCAAGCTTGCCAGTTTCAAATGCAGTTCCCAGGTTGAGCCCGGGGATTTCACATCTGACTTAACAAACCGCCTGCGTGCGCTTTACGCCCAGTAATTCCGATTAACGCTTGCACCCTCCGTATTACCGCGGCTGCTGGCACGGAGTTAGCCGGTGCTTCTTCTGCGAGTAACGTCAATGAATGAGCGTATTAAGCTCACTCCCTTCCTCCTCGCTGAAAGTACTTTACAACCCGAAGGCCTTCTTCATACACGCGGCATGGCTGCATCAGGCTTGCGCCCATTGTGCAATATTCCCCACTGCTGCCTCCCGTAGGAGTCTGGACCGTGTCTCAGTTCCAGTGTGGCTGGTCATCCTCTCAGACCAGCTAGGGATCGTCGCCTAGGTGAGCCTTTACCCCACCTACTAGCTAATCCCATCTGGGCACATCTGATGGCATGAGGCCCGAAGGTCCCCCACTTTGGTCTTGCGACGTTATGCGGTATTAGCTACCGTTTCCAGTAGTTATCCCCCTCCATCAGGCAGTTTCCCAGACATTACTCACCCGTCCGCCGCTCGTCACCCGAGAGCAAGCTCTCTGTGCTACCGCTCGACTTGCATGTGTTAGGCCTGCCGCCAGCGTTCAATCTGAGCCATGATCAAACTCTTCAATTAAAGTTTGATGCTCAAAGAATTAAACTGTTAGTTCGTAATGAATTAACTGTTGTTCACTTGAGACTTGATATTCATTTATCGTCCGAAGACGTTAAGATATCAGTGCCCCGAGTGCCCACACAGATTGTCTGATAAATTGTTAAAGAGCGGTGCGACGCGGCTTACAGCCTGCTGTCGCGAGGTGGCGTATATTACGCTTTCCTCCTGCAGAGTCAACCCTTAATTTCAGGTTTTTCTCTTTCCGACTTACCGTCGCTGTGTGATGTTTCGCATCAGCGCCGTGTCGATGGAGGCGCATTATAGGGAGCTCAGAAGTAATGGCAAGCGGAAAACTAAAAAAAAATCACAACCGCTCACCTTTTCATCATCACGCTCATTTTTAGCGCTTTTTGATAGCTTCCGGTAGCAAAGCCAGGCTATTTAACACCCAATCCGCCGCTGCTTCTGCTTGCGCCGTCACAGGTTTGCCGGTGCGAACCAGTACTTTTGTGCCCACACCCGCCGCAGCGCCAGCCTGCATATCTTCTAATTTGTCGCCCACCATATAGGAAGCCTCCATATCGATGTGCAGAAAATCGCGTGCGGAAATCAGCATACCCGGTTGCGGCTTACGACAATCGCAGTTCTGACGAAACTCTTCAACGGCGCCCTCAGGATGATGTGGACAATAATAGATGCCATCCAGATCAACGCCGCGGTCAGCCAGCGACCAGTCCATCCACTCCGTCAGTTGCTCGAACTGCGCTTCGGTGAATTTACCGCGCGCAATGCCGGACTGATTAGTCACCAGCACCAGCGCGAACCCCATCGCTTTCAGTTCGCGCATCGCATCAATAACGCCCTCGATAAACTCGAAGCGGTCAACCTCAGAGACATAACCGTGATCGATATTAATTGTGCCGTCGCGGTCGAGAAAAATTGCCGGTACAGATTTAGCCACCTGAAAAACTCCTGCCTTAAATAATGCTAACTAGTATCGCATGATTCCTGGACGGAGAAAGCGCTCATTGCAGACAGTCAGATTGATTTAGACGTCTGGATGCCTTACCATCCATTCCGTTTACGGTCACCGTCCGTATATGGCAGAACAAAATGCCACGGCTAACTCGCATAAGATAATAAATAACCAGATGATCAAACTGTCGAATATCACCAAAGTGTTCCAGCAGGGAAATCGCACCATTCAGGCGTTGAATAATGTCAGCCTGCATGTTCCGGCCGGACAGATTTATGGCGTGATTGGCGCCTCCGGTGCCGGTAAAAGTACGCTTATCCGCTGCGTCAACTTGCTTGAGCGTCCAACGCAGGGCAGCGTGCAGGTCGGCGGCCAGGAGCTGACCGCGCTTTCTGAATCCGAACTAACCAAAGCCCGTCGCCAGATAGGCATGATTTTCCAGCATTTTAATCTGCTGGCATCGCGTACTGTTTTTGGCAACATCGCGCTTCCGCTGGAGCTGGACAATACGCCGCGCGAAGAAATCAAACGCCGCGTTAACGAGCTGCTGGAGCTGGTTGGCCTGAGCGAAAAACAAGACGCCTACCCGGCAAACCTTTCTGGCGGTCAGAAGCAGCGCGTGGCTATTGCCCGAGCGCTGGCGAGCAATCCTAAAGTATTGCTGTGCGACGAAGCCACCAGTGCTCTGGATCCGGCGACCACGCGCTCCATACTGGAACTCTTAAAAGATATTAATCGTCGTCTCGGTCTGACCATTCTTCTTATTACGCATGAGATGGATGTCGTTAAGCGTATCTGTGACTGCGTGGCGGTCATCAGTAACGGCGAACTCATCGAACAGGACAGCGTCAGCGAAGTGTTCTCGCATCCAAAGACGCCGCTGGCTCAGCAGTTTATTCAGTCCACACTGCATCTCGATATCCCGGAAGATTATGCCCAGCGTCTTAATCAACAGTCTGCTGACAATCGCGTACCGCTGCTGCGCCTTGAATTCACCGGCCAGTCGGTCGACGCCCCGCTCCTTTCCGAAACCGCACGTCGCTACAATGTGAACAACAACATTATCAGCGCGCAGATGGATTACGCCGGTGGCGTGAAATTCGGCATTATGCTGACGGAAATGCACGGCACACAGGAAGAAACACAAGCGGCCATCGCTTACCTGCAACAACATCATGTAAAAGTAGAGGTTCTGGGTTATGTCTGAAGCAATGATGTGGTTACTGGTGCGCGGCATCTGGGAAACGCTGGCGATGACCTTTGTTTCCGGCTTCTTCGGGTTTGTGATTGGCCTGCCAGTTGGCGTACTGCTGTATGTCACGCGTCCCGGTCAGATCATCGAAAACGCGAAGCTCTATCGCATTCTCTCTGCGCTGGTCAATATCTTCCGCTCCATTCCTTTCATTATTTTATTGGTCTGGATGATCCCCTTTACCCGCACCATCGTTGGCACGTCCATCGGCCTGCAGGCCGCCATTGTGCCACTGACCGTCGGCGCCGCACCGTTTATCGCTCGCATGGTCGAAAACGCCCTGCTGGAGATCCCCTCCGGTCTTATCGAAGCCTCACGCGCGATGGGCGCCACGCCGATGCAAATCGTCCGCAAGGTTCTGCTGCCGGAAGCACTGCCGGGCCTGGTTAATGCCGCCACCATCACGCTGATTACGCTTGTAGGCTACTCCGCCATGGGCGGCGCGGTCGGCGCCGGCGGTCTTGGACAGATTGGCTACCAGTACGGTTATATCGGCTATAACGCGACCGTGATGAATACCGTATTAGTATTACTCGTGGTCCTGGTGTATTTAATTCAATTCTCAGGCGATCGTATCGTCCGGGCTGTCACTCACAAGTAACGTTACACACAACATCAATATACTTTTCAGTTAAGGAATGGTTATGTCTTTCAAGTTTAAAACCTTTGCGGCGGTAGGCGCCCTGCTCGGCACGCTCGCCCTGGCAGGTTGCGGTCAGGAAGAAAAAGATCCGAACCATATTAAAGTCGGCGTCATTGTGGGTGCGGAACAGCAGGTCGCTGAAGTCGCCAAGAAAGTTGCGAAAGAGAAATATGGTCTCGATGTCGAACTGGTAACCTTTAACGACTACGTGCTGCCGAACGAAGCGCTGAGCAAAGGCGACATCGACGCTAACGCTTTCCAGCACAAACCGTACCTGGATCAGCAGATCAAAGACCGCGGCTACAAACTGGTTTCTGTTGGCAACACCTTCGTTTACCCGATTGCTGGCTACTCCCGCAAAATCAAATCGCTGGACGATCTGCAGCCGGGCGCGCAAGTTGCCGTTCCGAACGATCCGACTAACCTTGGGCGTTCCCTGCTGCTGCTGCAGAAAGTAGGCCTGATCAAACTGAAAGACGACATCGGTCTGCTGCCGACCGTACTGGATATCACCGAGAACCCGAAAAACCTGAAGATTGTTGAGCTGGAAGCGCCGCAGCTGCCGCGCTCCCTGGACGACGATCAAATAGCGCTCGCGGTCATCAACACCACGTACGCCAGTCAGATCAACCTGACGCCGGCAAAAGACGGTATCTTTGTTGAAGATAAAGACTCGCCGTATGTGAATATGATCGTGACCCGTGAAGATAATAAAGACGCCGAAAACGTGAAGAAATTTGTTCAGGCGTATCAGTCTGACGAAGTGAATGAAGCCGCCAATAAAGTCTTTAACGGCGGCGCCGTCAAAGGCTGGTAAGCGCGTTTAGTTACTCTCGCGAATAATTTCAGGACGGGCTTAAGCCCGTCTTGTTATTTCTGCAAGCTCCTGATTCAATAAGCCACGTTTTTATCACCGACGAGGAATTATTATGCGTGCTTTACCGATCTGTCTTCTGGCATTCATCCTGAGCGGCTGTTCCGTGCTAAGCAGATCCCCTGTAGAACCTGCTCAAAGCACCGCGTCGCCGCAAAAATCCGAGCCCGTCCGCCAGAAAACGGTTCGCCCTGCCCCGGTGAGAATCTATACCAATGCTGAAGACTTGGTGGGCAAACCCTTCCGCGATCTCGGTGAAGTGACCGGCGACTCTTGCCAGGCCTCAAACCAGGATTCCCCGCCGAATATCCCGACTGCCCGCAAACGCCTGCAGATTAACGCCTCTAAAATGAAAGCGAACGCCGTTCTGCTGCACAGCTGTGAAGTGACCAGCGGCACGCCGGGTTGTTATCGCCAGGCCGTCTGCGTAGGTTCCGCGCTTAGCGTTCCAACCAAATGACCGCATTTGCGTTTGAGCAAATCGGCGTCATTCGCTCGCCTTATAAAGAAAAATTCGCCGTGCCGCGCCAGCCCGGGCTTGTCAACAGCGCGCGCGGCGAGCTTCATCTGCTGCCCCCCTATAATCAGCCTGACGCGGTACGCGGTTTAGAAGGGTTTAGCCATATCTGGGTGCTGTTTATCTTTCATCAAACGATAGAAGGCGGCTGGCGACCAACCGTACGGCCTCCGCGCCTCGGGGGTAACACCCGCATGGGCGTCTTCGCGACACGATCCACATTTCGTCCCAATCCCGTCGGCATGTCGCTGCTGGAGCTGCAGGGCATCCGCACTGAAAAAGACCGTGTGATCCTGACGCTCGGCGGCCTGGATTTGGTAGACGGCACGCCCGTTGTCGATATCAAGCCTTACCTCCCGTTCGCCGAAGCGCTGCCTGATGCGCGCGCAGGCTACGCTCAGCAGGCGCCCGACACCGCCGTACCGGTGTATTTTACCGAGGCGGTTGCGCGCGATTTACCGCGTCTTGAGAAACACTACCCACAGCTTGAGCAGTTTATCTGCGAAGTACTCTCACAGGACCCGCGTCCGGCATACCGTAAAGAAGAGGAAACCGGAAAGCATTACGCCGTCTGGCTGCATGATTTCAATGTCCGTTGGCACGTTACGCCGCAGGGCTTTGAGGTCTACGCGCTGGAGCCGCGTTAATTTCTGTAGCCTCTCTTTTGGCTGCCCTTTCTCGCTGGTACACTAAACCACTTTTTTGTGTCAGGCTTTACAGTGCCTGAATTCACACGTTCAAACGGAACCGTAACAACATGCGTACTAGCCAATATCTGCTCTCCACCCTTAAGGAGACACCTGCCGACGCGGAGGTTATCAGCCACCAGCTGATGCTGCGCGCCGGGATGATCCGCAAGCTCGCCTCCGGGTTATACACCTGGCTGCCGACCGGCCTGCGCGTCCTGAAAAAAGTCGAAAACATCGTGCGTGAAGAGATGAATAACGCCGGTGCTATCGAGGTGTCGATGCCGGTTGTTCAGCCAGCTGAACTGTGGCAAGAGAGCGGCCGCTGGGAGCAATACGGTCCGGAGCTGCTGCGCTTTGTCGATCGCGGCGATCGCGCCTTTGTTCTCGGCCCGACGCACGAAGAAGTCATCACTGATCTGATCCGCAACGAGCTGAGCTCTTATAAACAACTGCCGCTTAACTTCTATCAGATCCAGACCAAGTTCCGCGACGAAGTGCGCCCGCGCTTTGGTGTGATGCGCTCCCGCGAGTTCCTGATGAAAGACGCCTACTCTTTCCATACGACACAGGAATCGCTGCAACAGACGTACGAAGCAATGTATGACGCCTACAGCAAAATCTTCACCCGTATGGGTCTGGATTTCCGTCCGGTGCAGGCTGATACCGGTTCGATTGGCGGCAGTGCGTCCCATGAATTCCAGGTACTGGCGCAGAGCGGTGAAGATGACATCGTCTTCTCTGACACGTCTGACTTCGCGGCAAACATTGAACTGGCCGAAGCCGTAGCCCCGACCACACCACGCGCCGCCGCAACGCAAGAGATGACGCTGGTTGATACGCCGAACGCGAAAACCATCGCTGAGCTGGTTGAGCAGTTCAACCTGCCGATTGAGAAAACCGTGAAAACGCTGCTGGTGAAAGCGGCGGAAGGCAGCGCCTCGCCGCTGGTCGCATTGCTGGTACGTGGCGACCACGAACTGAACGAAGTGAAAGCCGAGAAACTGGCGCAGGTAGCGAGCCCGCTGACGTTTGCGACCGAAGCGGAAATCCGCGCCGCCGTTAATGCAGGTCCTGGCTCTCTCGGTCCGGTGAACATGCCGGTGCCGGTGGTTATTGACCGCACCGTGGCTGCGATGAGCGACTTCGCCGCAGGCGCGAACCTCGACGGCAAACACTACTTTGGCATCAACTGGGATCGCGATGTCGCGACGCCGATGGTGGCGGATATTCGTAATGTGGTGGCAGGCGATCCGAGCCCGGATGGTCAGGGCACGCTGCTTATCAAGCGCGGCATCGAAGTGGGCCACATTTTCCAGCTGGGCACCAAATACTCCGACGCGCTGAAAGCCTCCGTTCAGGGCGAAGATGGCCGCAATCAGGTACTGACGATGGGCTGCTATGGCATCGGCGTGACGCGCGTCGTCGCCGCCGCGATTGAACAGAACCACGACGAGCGCGGTATCGTCTGGCCAGACGCCATTGCCCCGTTCCAGGTTGCTATTTTGCCGATGAACATGCACAAATCCTTCCGTGTGCAGGAACTGGCGGAGAAACTTTACGCCGAACTGCGCGCTAAAGGCATCGACGTGCTGATGGATGATCGTAAAGAGCGCCCGGGCGTGATGTTCGCTGACATGGAACTCATCGGTATTCCTCACACCGTGGTGATTGGCGATCGCAACCTCGACAACGACGAGATTGAATACAAATACCGTCGTGACGGCGAGAAGAAGATGATCAAAACCGGTGACATCCTGGATTACCTGATAGCGAACGTAAAACGCTAAGCGTTATACGGCTTCCATAAAAAAGGCCCTCGTTTGAGGGCCTTTTTCTTATCCGTTGTCATTACGGATTATCACAATCTTTGCCGGGCTTGAACGCCACGTTACGGTCTGTCACCAGCTGCTTTTGCACGGTGCCATTAGTGGGGCTTACCGTCATGCTGAAATGCGCTTCCACCACCAGCAGCACCGGTTTCTGACCCGTTCCGCGCGCGGCGAGATAATCGCGCTCAAGCGCCGCATGGTTCGCCACGCCGGCCTGACGCTTTGTCGCGCAGTCAGTAAAAGTCGCGGTGTCTGCGTCATCTTGATACATCCCGGTCATCGTCATCGGCGTTTCCGGCAGCGGATCGTTGCCCGGCTCCAGACGATAATTGAGCGAAGAGGTAATGGCATTCCCTTCACGATCCAGCATCTCCAGCGCCTCGCCGCGAGCGCGGAAATACTGTTTTTCTCCGTCACTGTCAGTCAGCACCAGTTTATCGGCGGTGCGCGCCCAGGTCCCGTAAGAGGCAAACACCGTCCGCCCTTTCGCGCCCTGATAATGTTGATTCATCACCCACGTGCCGTCTTTTTCTAAAAACAACGCGGTGTCGATGCCTTCACAGTCAGCGCAGGGCAACACACCCCTCCAGCTCTGTTGCATCGGTTTCAGCTCTGACGCGCTGGCAGGCGCCAGGGCCGGGACTTCCGCCCGGTTGTTACAGCCAAACAGCGAAAACAGGCTTAATGCCGCCGCTGCGCAAAAAATGCGTTTTTTCACCGTATTTCCTTATCGTTCGTGTTTTTTTAATCCGGCATACCGCGCACTTTTCCCCGCAGGGCTTTGGTCGCGGATTTATGGGTCTTCGCCTCCAGGCGGCGCACTTTCGAGGCGCGCGTAGGGCGAGTCTCCTTTCGACGCTTTTGCGTGGCGGTAAGTTCCCTTACCAGCATGATAAGACGCGCCAGCGCCGCCTCACGGTTCATCTCCTGACTGCGGTACTCCTGCGCTTTGATGACCACCACGCCTTCGGCGGTAATGAGATGATGACTCGCTGCCAGCAGGCGCGTTTTCCACTCCTCCGGCAGGCTGGAGGCGTGAATATCAAAGCGCAAATGGATAGCCGTCGAGCTTTTATTCACATGCTGCCCGCCCGCCCCCTGTGCCCGGATAGCGCTAAAGGTGACTTCCTCGTCCCCCACCGCCACGCTTCGCGAAAAAGTGATCATGCTGTCGCTTGCCAGACTTCAGGGTGAAGTTCCAGGTTTTGCGCGGTATCGGAAAGCCAGATAACGCCTTCCTGCAATGTCGCCTGCAACGTCATCGTTCTCTGGGTCAGCGCGCTCAACTGTGCGAGCTGTTCATCGGTGATATACCAGATGGTCAGGTTTTTGTACTGCTTAAGCTTCTCCTGATTTTGCTGCCACCAGACCTGCGCCGCGCGATCGTTATAGGCAAACAGCGCAACCTGCTGCGACTGGCTCACCGCTTTTTTAAGGCGACGTTCTTCCGGCAGACCGAGCTCTATCCAGAGATCGATGCCGAGGTGATCGTTACGCAGCCAGATTTCCGGCTCGTCATCGGCGCACAGGCCTCGGGTGAATTGCAACCGCTCGTCGGCATACATCATCCAGGCCAGCAAACGCAGCATCATTCGCTCCTGCGTTTCTGAGGGATGGCGCGCCAGCGTCAGGTTAATGTCGAGAAATTGCTGCCGGTCGAGATCGGCCACATTGACCGCCGCTTTATAAATGGTTGCTTTTAACGCCATAGGGCCCCCTGAAAAGTTGGGGGGTATTGTAGCCCAAACCGCGCCGCCTGGCTGCCGATTCAAGCGCAACGCGGCACACGCATGCGAGCCTGCGCTATGGCCCTGATGACTATGGTATAGTCACCTTGCTAAACAGAGTTTAACTACGTAGGCTTAGACTTGCATCCCGCGGTGAAGTCTGTCGTCAGGCTCTGACAGGAGGGCATGTGGATAAATATTGTGAATTAATACGACAGCGCTATTCGCAGATAGCCAGCGGCGAACTGGGATACATCCCCGACGCGCTGGGCTGCGTATTAAAGGTTCTGAATGAGGTGGCCTCTGACGGAGCCCTTTCAGAGTCGGTCAGGGAACAGGCGGCGTATGCTGCCGCGAACTTACTGGTGAGCGATTATGTCAATGAATGATGCCTATCAACCCATCAACTGCGATGACTATGACAACCTCGAACTCGCCTGCCAGCATCATTTATTACTGACGCTGGAACTCAAAAACGGCGAGGTCATTAAGGCCAAAGCGCAGGATTTGGTTTCACGCAAAAACGTCGAATATTTAGTTGCCGATGAAGCCGGAGCAGTACGCGAATTGCGTCTCGATAAAATTGCCAGCTTCAGCCATCCACAAATCGGCACCGTCGTCGTCAGCGAATCCTGACACGTGTCCCACGCTTACGGGCAGCCCTGAGGCTGCCCTTTTTTATGGCTTCTGCCCGGCGTAGTACGCGGCCAGGTTTGCGATATCCTCATCAGACAGCCCGCTCACATAAGCCTTCATGATTTCCGCCTGTCCGCCGCTGCGTTCGCCTTTTTTATACGCCTGCAACGCATGCTCAAGATACGCCTCGTTTTGCCCCGCGAGATTGGGGTAAACAGGCGCACTGGCTTTCCCGGTCGCGCCATGACAGGCAACGCACATGACCGCTTTTTCTTCGCCTGCCGCCGCGTCACCTTTGGCCTGCGCCGTCAGGCTCACTGCCAGCAGACCCGCCAGCATAATGCCAGATTTACTCATCGTTACTCTCCTTATGCCAGGCAAGCTTCCAGCCCGGTTCATGCAGCGCTTCGCCTTCCCGGGTAATAAACAGGCCAGGGGCGCAAATAGGTTGCTCATCATAAAACAGAATCGGCGTCGTCTCGCGCTGCCATGGCGGCACCTGAAGCTCCTGCCAGAGTTTTTTTAGCGTGCGCCCGCGGTCACGACCGACAATATAAAGCGTACCCGGCGCGCTGAACCGGACGGAAAGTGTCTCTTCAGGCCTCGGGGGGCGCACGGTATCGCCATTTTGGCCAAATGCCAGTGTGCCGAGCGCCTCGGGTAAGGGACGGGCCTCGCGGGCATCAGGCCAGGCCAGGATGGTCTGTCGTTGTCCGCGTCGTGCCCTGACCCACCACAGGCGCCCCTGATAACGTCGTACTTCATAATCGCCTGCTTTGAGGCGCGGGCAGGCATCCTCCCGACTTTGCGCGACTTCATCCCAGATGCGCTGAAGCGTGGCGCGAGCAGGCATCGGCGCATTAAGCGTGGCCAGCCAGCGACGCAGCAGCGCGGCGCGCTTAAGCGCGCTCATGGTTTCAAGCGGTGCGATAGCAAGCGTTTTACCTTCAATCAGCGCGGCAAGCTCCTGGGCGAGCAGTTCATCCAGCAGTTGCTCCTGCTCGCCGCAAAGCTGCGCACTGCGCGCCGCGGCCTGAGTGAAATGGGGCCAGCGCGCTTCCAGCGCAGGCAAAATATGCAGGCGCAGAAAGTTACGATCGTAGCGATCGTCCTGGTTGCTCTCATCGTCGATCCAGACAAGCTGATGCTGCTTTGCCCAGGTTTCAAGTTGCGCGCGCGGCGTCGCAAGCAGCGGGCGCAGAATAACGCTTCCGGCGAACGGCAGTTCCGCAGGCATCGCTGCAAGCCCCGCCGGACCGCTGCCGCGCTTAAGCGCCAACAGCAGGGTTTCACACTGATCGTCAAGATGCTGCGCCGTCACCAGCGCCTCGTCTGGCATCAGCGCCGCCGCAAACGCCCGATAACGCGCCTTACGCGCCTGTGCCTCAATCCCTAATCCTTCCTGAGCCAGCTCCACATAAGTTAGCGTAAATGGTACTTGCCAGCGGTGACATAACGCCTGGCAGTGCGCCGCCCAACGGTCAGCGTTCGGGCTGAGGCCGTGATGAACGTGAATGGCGCGCAGGCGTAACGCCGGGCACGCTTCACGCAGCCGCACCAGTTGATGGAGCAACACCGTCGAATCGAGCCCGCCGCTATAAGCCACCAGCAGCTGGCGTCGGCCCCGCAGGGCACAGAGCAGAGAAGTATCCATTGCGTCGAAAGAAAGAGGAGCCATTGCCGGGCAACTTACCGGGCAATGGCGCCGGGAGCAAGCGTTACTGCTGGTAGAGCTCCAGCGGAAGGCCGTCCGGATCGGTGAAGAAGGTAAAGCGTTTACCGGTTAGCGGATCGACACGCACGGCCTCGCACGTTACGCCGCGGCTTTCCAGAAACGCAACGGCCTGATCCACATCGTCAACGCTGAATGCCAGATGGCGTAAACCACAGGCTTCCGGGCGGCTTGGACGCGCGGGCGGAAACGGGAACGAGAACAGCTCAATCACGTACTGGCCGTTCAGCGCCAGGTCGCCCTTCCAGGAATCGCGCGCCTCGCGATAGACCTCCGATTGCAGGGTGAAGCCCAGCGTGTCGCAATAGAACGCTTTGCTGCGGTGATAATCCGTCGCGATGATGGCGATATGGTGAATCTGTTTTAAACCCAGCATAATCCCTCCTTATGATTGTCTGGCACGTTACTGAGCCTGATGCGGCAAAACAAGGGGTTACGCGCTTTTTAGGACACGTACCCTATAGACGCCATCTTCACCGCACTTTGCCCCGTGGATATCGGTTTCAAAGCCCGGATAGTGTCTGCCGATGGAGCAGAGCATCAGCAGGAAATCGAGCACCGCACGCGATTCCTCAGTAATCATCTCGCCAGGCATGACCAGCGGCACGCCGGGCGGATACGGCAGGATCATATTGGCAGAGACGCGTCCGATGAGTTTTTCTATCTCTATCGTCTCTACGTTCCCCTTCACCTGTTGCTGATACATCTCATGCGGTGTCATCTTCATTTCCGGTAAGACATCAAAGGCGCGCAGCATCAGATCCGGCAGATCGTGCTGCTGAATCAATTTGTGGATCCCCTGCGCCAGCTCCTGCACTCGCATGTTGCGGTAGAAGTCTGGATCTTCGGCCCAGAGATCGGGCAGCATGTTTTTTACTCGAAGGTTAAGATCATAGGCGCGCTTAAACTCCGTCAGCCCGCGTAGCAGCCCCATCGCTCGGGTTTTGTCGATCCCGATGCTAAAAAGAAAGAGCAAGTTATAAGGCCCGGTTTTTTCCACCACCACGCCGCGCTCATCAAGGAATTTCGCCACCAGCGCGGCTGGAATGCCCTCTTTCTCCATATTGCCCTGCGCATCCATGCCAGGGGTGAGGATCGTGACCTTAACCGGATCGAGATACATATGATCGGCGTCGGCATGGGTAAAGCCGTGCCAGTCGTCGCCCGGCGTGATAGGCCAACAATCAGCGTCGTCGATCTCCTCCGGTTGCCAGATATCGAAAAACCAGCTGTCGCTCTCTTCACGAAGCCGCTGCACCTCTTTGCGAAAATGCAACGCCCGCTCCACTGAACGGTTGATGAGGCGACGACCCGGATTGCCGCGCAACATCGCCGCCGCCGTTTCAATCGACGCGACCAGCGGATAACTCGGCGAGGTCGTGGTGTGCATCATATAGGCTTCGTTAAACGTCTCTTCGTCGTAATCGCCTTTGATATGAATGAGCGACGCCTGCGACAGCGCCGCCAGCATTTTGTGGGTCGACTGGGTTTCAAAGAAGACTTTGCCGGGCACCCGCTCGCCGCTCATGCCGCTTTTGCCTTTGTAGATAGGGTGAAAATGGGTATAAGGCACCCAGGCGGAATCAAAGTGAATCGATGGAACATCAAGCGTTTGCTTGATCCAGTTAGTGTTATACAGCAGGCCGTCATAGGTGGAGTTGGTAATAACCGCATGCACAGGCCAACTGGCATCTGGCGTCTGGGCCACTTTTTGGGCGATAGCGTCGCGGGTAAATTCCCGTTTCGGAATGCCGCCCAGGATCCCCAGCGCGTTGCGCGTGGGCTTGAGCCACAGCGGCACGATATCGCTCATCATCAATAAATGCGTCAGCGATTTATGGCAGTTACGGTCAATCAACACGGTGCTGCCCGCATGCGCGGCGTACATCCCGATAATCTTGTTCGATGTGGAGGTACCGTTGGTGACCATATAGCTCTGCTCCGCACCGAACGTGCGGGCGATGTACTCTTCCGCCTCCAGATGCGGGCCGGTGTGGTCAAGCAGCGAGCCCAGCTCTGTCACCGAGATGGAGACATCGGCCTTGAGCGTATTGCCGCCGAAAAAATCGTAAAACAGGCACCCGACCGGGCTTTTCTGATACGCCGTCCCGCCCATATGGCCAGGTGTGCAGAACGTGTATTTGCCTTCTTTCACATAGGTAAAGAGGGCTTTAGTGAACGGCGGCGTGATGTTGTCGAGATATTCCTGCGTGTACTGGCGTATACGCGTCGCGATATCGTCAGCAATACCGAGCGAATATTCGAAAAACCAGAGCGCCATGCGCATGTCGTTAGCGCTGACATCCAGTGTGGAGTGGGTATTGATGAAGGCGTACAGCGGCAGGTATTCATTAAGCTGATTGATCTCACAGCATAAATCGAGGCTGTACTCGTCCCAGTCAAAAATAACGCCGCAAATGCGCGGATTGTGCTCGATAAACTTAAGCAGGTCGTTGCTGTTTTTCGGCCAAATCAGCTGAAAGCCCTGCTGCTGGAGCGCCGCCTGCAACTCCTTCATCGGCTCGTCTTTATAAAAAACGCCGTGCGGCCCCATGATGGCGATGATATTCACTGCTTACCCCCTGGCAAAAAAAACCGTCTGGTAAGCATAGTTGAAGGAACAACGCCAGCGGCTCGCTGGCGTTGGGGATGCGTAACGGGGCGTTACAGCGCGTTCCAGGCGTCCTGCCAGCTGATGCCTGCACCTGGCTCATAATACGTCGGCGCTACGCTGCACCAGCCGCCCGCTGGAAACGGCTTGCACTGATAGAGCGCGCCCTGGTTGAGCACAATATCGCCAGGCTTCCAGCTTTTACCGGCAGACCACGATGGGTAGCTCCCCGGGCCGGCGTCCGGCGTTTTCGCCCTCGCTCTGACGTTGAGCACGTAGCTTGTGGTGTCGCTCAGCTTACCGTCATCGACTTTCAGGCTTATCGTGTATTGCGCGTCACTGGCGCTTTCCGGCGCGTTGAAAGTGACGACGCGCTGGTCTTTACCACTGAGCGTCTGCCCGTTTTGTGCCGTCCAGGTGTAGGTCAGCGCATCGCCGTTAGCATCGCTGGAACTGCTCGCACTCAGGGACACGTTGCTCCCGGCATCGACCGCGCCGACCGGACCGCTGATGCGCGCCACCGGCGCGACATTCCCGGTGGCCGGCTCTGGCACTGGGGCAGGCTCTGGCGTAGTGCCCATTGATGATGTTCACGTTAAAGTGGTTCTTCACGCATTTCGCATAATCACCGTCCTTGAATGCGCTGAAGGGCGTCTGGTAACCCACCAACTGGCACGCGTAAGCCTGACCGTCTGGCGTGGTGCGGCTCCAGCTCCAGTCCATTTCCCAGTAAATCGGCAGCGCGCCTGCGCCCCCCGCATCGAATTGCTTCATCTTTTTACAACCGAGCACTTCGTCTGCCGCGACAGGCACCTTCAGATAATTAGCAAATGCTTTGTAATACGCGATACGGTTCAGCGACTGGGCGTTTTCCGCCTCGCCGCCGCACTCCACCCCACCGTTGATTATCTGGATAGTCACGCCGAAACCGGGCACCAGCCCGCTCTCTTTATCATGCTCGTTCGGCACCCAGGTGCCATCAATCACATGCAGCATCCCCGGTTTTGGCGGCTGCGGATAGACGAAGAAAAATATCGCGCTGGCGAGGTTAAGCCAGGTGTCGGCCACCCGCTCGGGATTATCGAGTAAAGGCCGGACATCGCCATACATGGCGTCAGAGAATGGCCCGTAGTTGTAGTTATAGGAAAGCTGTTTGGCGCCGCGACCGAAGTAGCTCACGTAATCGCCATCTTTATCTCTGCCGCAGGGCCAGGTCTGCCCTTGCCAGGTATCCGGGTTACATTCGCCGTTATAGCCGCCCTTCTGCCCTTCGCTCCAGCCCATTTCTCGCAGATAAACCAGCGCCTGACGCCACTCTGGCTGCTCGCGCCAGCTTTCGTGGCCGCCCGTTTCCTGGGCGAAATGCGCGAACATCGTCGCGAGCGATTTACGGCAAATGGCCTCGGCGTTGCGTCCGTCGCTGTATGCGCCGCACACCGCCGGGAATTTGCCGACCGCTTTCAGGAAATGGGTATAGGTGTATTCCGGCGCACGCAGCGGGAAAAGATAATCCCAGTCCTGGGCAGTCAGGATTTTCTCGACTCGTTTAACGTTATCGGGATTGGCGGCGCGCCCCGGTGCTATCAGTTCGACCTCGGTGTTATCTCGCGTGCGGATAGCGCTTTTGACCGACTGCATAAGCGGAAAATTCGTCAGCGCGTGCTCTTTTTGCGTAAGGTCGCGGGCGTTGAGGGTATAGGGCGTACTGCTGGTGAGTAGTGGTGCGGCGAAAACGGGCGAGCCTGCGATGAGTCCGGCTGCGCCTAACGCCGCGATAGCTGATCTTTCCATTCCGGTGTCCCCTTTGGTTGTGGTTCACCTGCGAGTGTAGAGAGAAGAAAGCGCGCGCTGCCTCACGTTAGCTCATTGCTGCAATCACATTTCATCAGCGGCAAGCCACCATAAAAAAGGGCCGCTTACGCGACCCTCATTGAGATTTTTATTTGCCGTTTATCAGGCGTAACCGTAGCTCATCAGGCGCTGATAGCGGCGGTTGAGCAGATCGTCTTTGCTCAGCACGTCGAGATCGGCGAGATCGGCCAGCAGCTGCGCTTTCAGCGACTGTGCCATCACTTCCGGGTTGCGGTGCGCGCCACCCAAAGGCTCAGGGATCACGCTGTCGATAAGCTTCAGTTCTTTCAGGCGCGGGGCAATAATGCCCATCGCTTCTGCGGCAAGCGGCGCTTTGTCGGCGCTTTTCCACAGAATGGATGCACAGCCTTCCGGCGAAATAACGGAATAAGTGCTGTACTGCAGCATGTTCACTTTATCGCCAACGCCGATTGCCAGCGCGCCGCCAGAACCGCCTTCGCCAATAACGGTGCAGATAACCGGCACTTTCAGGCGAGACATTTCACGAAGGTTGCGGGCAATCGCTTCGGATTGACCGCGCTCTTCCGCGCCCACGCCCGGATAGGCGCCCGGTGTGTCGATAAAGGTCATGATCGGCATATTGAAACGCTCGGCCATTTCCATCAGGCGCAACGCCTTACGGTAACCTTCCGGCGCCGGCATCCCGAAGTTGCGGCGAATTTTCTCTTTAGTTTCGCGCCCTTTCTGGTGACCGATGATCATCACCGGACGACCATCCAGACGCGCGATGCCGCCTACGATCGCTTTGTCGTCAGCATAGGCGCGATCGCCTGCCAGTTCGTCAAACTCCTCAAAGGCCAGGCGGACATAATCCAGGGTATAGGGGCGCTGCGGATGCCGCGCCAGCTGGGCAATCTGCCAGGCTCCCAGATCGGCGAAAATTTTACGGGTCAGCTCTACGCTCTTTTCGCGCAGGCGGTGCACCTCTTCGTCGATGTTAATATCCAGTTTCTCATCCTGACGGCTAACCGCAGTCAGGGAATCGATTTTCGCTTCCAGCTCTGCAATCGGCTGTTCAAAATCAAGGAAATTCAGACTCATAGTATTCCTGTATTAGTCAAACTCCAGTTCCACCTGCTCCGAACCTGGCAGGCCACGCGGGTTGAGGTCCAGCGATTCAGGTTCCCGGAACCTGATGCAATGCATCAGTCAAACTCCAGTTCCACCTGCTCCGAACCAATCAGGCCACGCAGATCGTTGAGTAAACGATCGTTCGGAGAGACACGCCACGTCGCACCAAAGCGCAACCGGGCGCGTGCATCCGCCCTCTGATAGTAGAGATGTACTGGAATGGTTCCCGAACGGTGGGGTTCCAGAGACTGACGGAGTCGGTTTAAAAGCTGGTCATCAATTTGCCTGTCCGTCAGCGAGATAGCAAGCCCGCGCGCATACTTTTCGCGGGCTTCGTCAATGTCCATGACTTCGCGGGCGGTCATTTTAAGGCCCCCGCTGAAGTCATCAAAGCTGACCTGTCCGCTGACGATAAGGATTCGGTCTTTTTCCAGCAGATGCTGGTATTTTTCCAGAGCATCAGTGAACAACATCACTTCAAGACGCCCGGAACGGTCATCCAGCGTACAGATGCCGATACGATTGCCGCGCTTGGTGACCATAACCCGCGCGGAAATTATCAGCCCCGCCGCCGTGGTCAATTTGCCACGTTCGGTAGGGTGCATATCTTTGAGACGCATGCCGCCGACATAGCGATCTATCTCTTTCAGGTATTGATTAATGGGGTGGCCGGTCAGATACAGCCCGAGCGTTTCACGCTCGCCATCCAGTACCACTTGCTCAGGCCACGGCTGGCAGTTGGCATAGGATTGCTCAACCTGCTCTGGCTCTTCGGCCAGCACGCCGAACATATCCGCCTGGCCTATCGCCTCGGCTTTCGCGTGTTGATCCGCCGCCTTCAGCGCATCGCCAAGGGAATTCATCAGGGCAGCGCGATGCGGCCCGAGACGGTCAAACGCCCCGGACATGATCAGTTTTTCCAGCACGCGGCGGTTGAGCTTTTTGGTGTCAGTACGGGCGCAAAGATCGAACAGCTCACGGAAGTAGCCATCTTTATTACGCGCTTCGATAATGGCCTCAATAGGGCCTTCGCCGACGCCTTTAATCGCGCCGATGCCATAGACTATTTCCCCATCATCGTTGACGTGGAAATGGTACAACCCGGAGTTAATATCCGGCGGCAGGATCTTAAGCCCCATGCGCCAGCATTCATCCACCAGCCCGACGACTTTATCCGTGTTGTCCATATCGGCCGTCATCACCGCCGCCATAAACTCCGCCGGATAGTGGGCCTTGAGCCACAGCGTCTGGTATGAAACCAAAGCATAGGCGGCAGAGTGCGATTTGTTAAATCCATACCCGGCGAATTTCTCTACCAGGTCAAAGATTTTCATCGCCAGCTCGCCGTCGACGCCGTTATTTTTCGCGCCGTCTTCAAAGATGGAGCGCTGCTTGGCCATCTCTTCGGGTTTCTTTTTACCCATCGCACGACGCAGCATGTCAGCGCCGCCCAGCGTATAGCCAGACAGCACCTGGGCTATCTGCATCACCTGTTCCTGATACAGGATGATACCGTAGGTCGGCTCCAGTACCGGTTTAAGGCTTTCATGCTGCCACTGAATATCCGGGTAAGAGATAGCCTCGCGCCCGTGTTTACGGTCGATAAAGTTATCCACCATGCCCGACTGCAGCGGCCCTGGGCGAAAGAGCGCCACCAGGGCTATCATGTCTTCGAAGCAGTCCGGCTGCAGACGCTTGATAAGATCTTTCATGCCGCGCGATTCAAGCTGGAAGACCGCCGTGGTTTCCGAGCGTTGCAGCATGTCGAAGCTTTTCTTGTCATCGAGCGGGATAGCCGCGATATCAATCGGCTCAAGCCCCTGCTTCGCGCGCCGGGCGTTAATCATATCCAGCGCCCAGTTGATAATGGTGAGCGTACGCAGCCCCAGGAAGTCGAACTTCACAAGCCCTGCGTATTCCACGTCGTTTTTATCGAACTGCGTGACCGGATGCTGGCCCATTTCATCGCAGTAGAGCGGAGCGAAATCGGTAATTTGGGTGGGTGCGATAACCACGCCGCCCGCATGCTTACCGGCGTTACGCGTGACGCCTTCAAGCTTACGTGCCATATCGATGAGGGCTTTGACCTCTTCATCGGCATCGTAAATTTCCTGGAGCTGCGGCTCGGCTTCAAACGCTTTGGCAAGCGTCATGCCAGGGTCTGGCGGGACCAGCTTCGAGATGCGGTCGACAAACCCGTAAGGGTGCCCCAGTACGCGGCCCACGTCACGGATAACCGCTTTCGCGGCCATGGTGCCGAAGGTAATAATCTGCGATACCGCCTCGCGACCATACATATCCGCCACATGCTCGATAACCTGGTCGCGTTTTTCCATGCAGAAGTCAACGTCGAAGTCAGGCATCGACACACGTTCCGGGTTAAGGAAGCGTTCGAAAAGCAGGTCGAATTCAAGCGGATCGAGGTCGGTAATTTTTAGCGCATACGCCACCAATGAACCTGCGCCCGAACCACGTCCAGGCCCTACCGGAATGCCGTTATCCTTCGACCACTGGATAAACTCCATCACGATGAGGAAGTAGCCCGGAAAGCCCATCTGGTTGATGACCTGAAGCTCGATATCCAGACGCTCATCGTAAGCCGGACGTTTTTGCGCGCGCTCTTGTGGGTCAGGGAACAAGAATTCAAGGCGCTCTTCCAGGCCTTCTTTTGATTTCATGACCAGGAAATCTTCCGTGGTCATATCGCCGGTCGGGAATTGCGGCAGGAAATACTCGCCCAGACGCACCGTCACGTTGCAACGGCGGGCAATCTCAACGCTGTTTTCCAGCGCCTCCGGAATATCGGAGAACAGCTCGCACATTTCATCTTCGGTACGCAAATATTGCTGCGGCGAATAGTGGCGCGGGCGTTTGGGGTCGTCCAGCGTGAAACCATCGTGAATAGCAACGCGGATTTCATGTGCGTCGAAATCACCAGGCTCGATAAAGCGTACGTCGTTCGTGGCGACGACCGGAATACCCTTTTCTTCCGCAAGCGCGACAGCCGCGTGCAGATAGCGCTCTTCGTCAGGGCGACCTGTACGAACCAGCTCAAAATAGTATCGGTCAGGGAAATGTTCCTGATAAAACGCCAGCGCCTGCTCGGCCATGACGGTATTACCACGAAGTAAACACTTACCAACATCGCCCTGTCGCCCGCCGGAGAGCAAAATCAGCCCTTCGCCCAGATCTGCCAGCCACTGCTGGTCAATCCAGGGGCCGGCGGCGCCATAACCGCGCTGATACGCACGCGAAATGAGTAACGTCAGGTTTTGGTAGCCAGTGTTATTGGCCGCCAGCACCGTAATATGTGAAAAATCGTCGCCCAGCAGTTCGCACTGCATATTGAAATCGGCACCGATAATCGGTTTTACGCCAACGCCATGCGCGCCGCCGTAAAATTTCACCAGTCCACACAGGTTGGTGAAATCAGTGATGGCAAAGGCAGGCATGCCAAGCGCGGCCGCCTTTTTTACCAGCGGCCCCGTTTTAGCCAGTCCATCTATCATGGAATAGTCACTGTGCACCCTCAGGTGCACAAAACGAGGTTCAGCCATTTCTGTTTCCGGTTAACTCTGTTTCGTCGGTTAAGAGGCAAGGCCCAGCGCGCGTTTGACCGGCGCAAAGCTACGCCGATGATGAGCCGTCGCGCCGTGCTCGGCCAGCCGCTCAAGATGAAAGGCGGTAGGATAGCCCTTATGCTGAGCGAATCCATATTGAGGAAAGGTGAGATCCAGTTCAGCCATTTCCGCGTCGCGCGTAACTTTAGCCAGTATTGACGCGGCGCTGATTTCCGCGACCCGGCTATCGCCTTTGACGACGGCCATGCTGGGCACAGGCAGAGCCGGACAGCGGTTGCCGTCCACCAGCACATATTCCGGCGTGACGGCAAGGCCCGCGACCGCGCGCTGCATCGCCAGCATCGTGGCATGAAGAATATTCAGCTCGTCGATTTCATGCGGCTCTGCGCGACCGAGACTCCAGGCGATCGCTTTCTCTTTGATCTCAGCAAACAGCGCGAGACGACGCTTTTCAGACAGTTTTTTAGAATCCGCCAGCCCGATGATAGGGTTGAGCGGATCAAGGATCACTGCAGCGGTAACCACAGCGCCGACCAGCGGACCGCGGCCCACTTCATCAACGCCCGCCACCAGATGAGTGTGCGGATAAATAAATTCCATCATTGCGCCAGTTCCAGCACCGCGTCCGCCGCCTGTTCATCGGCATTGCAGCGGATCTGCTGATGCAGTTTACGGAAAGTGTCGTGCATTTCATGGCTCTGTTTGCCGTCAGCCAGCAGCGGCAGGAGCGCGGCCGCGAGTTTCTGCGGCTCGCAGTCGTCCTGCAGTAGCTCTTTCACCAGTTCTCGTCCGGCAAGCAGGTTTGGCAGCGACACAAATTCAGTTTTTACCAGCCGTTTCGCAAGCCAGAAGGTGAAAGGCTTCATGCGATAACCTACCACCATCGGACATTTGGCCAGCATGCATTCGAGCGCGGCCGTGCCGGAAGCAAGCAACGCGGCATCGCTTGCGATCATCGCCTCGCGGGCGTGGCCATCAAGCAGATGCGCGGTCAGCTCCGGGGCGACCTCTGCTTTGATGCGCTCGAACTGTTCGCGCCGCTTTGCATTGACCAACGGCACGACGATTTCAAGATCAGGGTAATGTTCGCGAAGACGTTGCGCGGTTTTCAGGAAATCCGCACTCAGCATCTCAACTTCCGCGCTGCGGCTGCCTGGCAACAGGGCCAGACAACGGGCCTCATGCGCGATGCCCAGCACGTCTCGCGCCGCGTTTTTATCAGGGTCCAGCGGCATGGCGTCTGCCATCGTATGACCGATAAAGCGACACGGAACGCTAAATTTGTCATAAAACGCTTTTTCGAAAGGCAGAAAAGCGAGTACCAAATCAGTAGCTCTGCCTATTTTGAAAACGCGTTTCTGGCGCCAGGCCCAGACGGAGGGACTGACATAATGGATAGTACGAATGCCCTGCTGTTTCAGGTTGCCTTCAAGCGTGATATTGAAATCCGGCGCGTCGATACCGACAAAGACATCCGGCTTCAGCTCGGTGAAGCGCTGCGTGAGATCGGCGCGGATATGCAAGAGGCGGCGCAGGCGGCCCAGCACTTCCACAATTCCCATCACCGCCAGCTCTTCCATCTCATACCAGGCTTCGCAGCCTTCTGCCTGCATACGCGGACCGGCGACGCCAACAAAACGTGCGTTCGGCACGCGCGCCTTGAGCGCCCGGATGAGACCGGCACCAAGAATATCGCCGGAGGTTTCTCCGGCGACCAGGGCAATCGTAAGCGGACGGGTCATTAACGAATCAGACCACGCGTGGAACGGGCGAAGAAATCGTAGAAAGGCTGCACTTCAGGATGCTTTGCGGCGATCTCTGCGATTTCCGGCTTCACTTCGTCCAGTGTCTTACCGCTGCGGTAAAGCAGCTTGTAAGCGTTACGGATAGCGTGCAGCGCTTCTTTGCTGAAGCCGCGACGCTTGAGCCCTTCAATGTTCACGCCAAACGGTGTCGCGTGGTTGCCCTGCGCGATCACGTATGGCGGGACATCCTGCGCAACGCCGGAGCAGCCGCCGACCATCACATGCGCACCAATAATGCAGAACTGGTGCACCGCGGTCATTCCACCAATGATGGCGAAATCGTCGACAGAAACGTGTCCGGCAAGCGTAGCGTTATTGGCAAGAATGCAGCGGCTGCCTACTGTGCAGTCATGCGCGATATGCGCATTGATCATCAGCAGGTTATCGCTGCCCACCTTCGTCAGACCACCACCCTGTTCTGTGCCGCGATGAATGGTGACGCTTTCGCGAATGCGGTTGCGATCGCCAATCTCAACGCGGGTCGGTTCACCAGCATATTTTAGATCCTGGTTGACCTCGCCGATGGAGGCGAACTGGTAAATCTCGTTATCGCGGCCAATTTTAGTATGACCATTTACGACAACATGCGATTTCAGTACGGTACCTTCACCAATTTCGACATGAGGGCCGACAATACAAAACGGACCAATGTGGGCGTTAGCGCCGATAACGGCACCGTCTTCCACAATGGCGGTGGGATGAATAAAGGCGGTCTTATCAATCACGTATCAGGCCTCCCGGCTCCGTGCACACATCATGGTGGCTTCACACACCACTTTACCATCAACCAGCGCGACGCCTTTGAAGCGAGTCACTCCACGGCGCGTTTTTTCAAAGGTAACTTCCATCACCATCTGGTCGCCTGGCACGACGGGGCGCTTAAAGCGCGCTTCATCAATGCCTGCAAAATAGTAAAGTTCACCCGGCTCGAGTTTGCCAACGCTTTTGAAAGCCAGAATGCCGGTGGCTTGTGCCATGGCTTCTAAAATCAACACACCCGGAAAAATGGGTTTACCAGGAAAGTGACCCTGGAAAAAAGGCTCGTTTACAGAGACATTTTTAACTGCGCGTAGAAAACGACCTTCCTCAAAATCCAGCACGCGATCCACCAGCAGGAATGGATAACGGTGCGGCAGAAGCTCTAAAATCTCTTCAATGTGCAGAGTATGAGTTTCAGTAGTCAAAATACTCTTCCTGTCTAAAAATATACTGAATGGGCAATAATAACACGGCCTGCGGCGATTCTGGATCGCATGCAGGCCGCGGTTCTGTTGGCGGGCAGGCTTTATTACCGGCGAGTTAGTCTTGCTGAGTGACTTTACGCTCAACTGCTTTTAAGCGTTTGTTCATTTCATCAATATTCATCACCAGCGCCGCCGTTTTGCGCCACACTTTGTTGGGTTGCAGCGGTATGCCTGAAGAGTAGACCCCAGGTTCAGTAATAGGACGCATGACCATCCCCATCCCTGTTACCGTTACTTTATCGCAGATTTCCATATGGCCGTTAATCACGCTGGCGCCGCCAATCATGCAGTAGCGACCGATTTTCAGGCTACCAGCCATGATAACGCCACCCGCGACCGCCGTATTGTCGCCAATCACGACGTTATGTGCAATCTGGCACTGGTTATCAATGATCACGCCATTGCCAATAATGGTATCGTCCAGCGCACCGCGGTCGATCGTGGTACAGGCACCAATCTCAACGCGATCGCCGATAATGACACGGCCAAGCTGTGGAATTTTAACCCAATTGCCGCGATCGTTAGCGTAGCCGAAACCATCTGCCCCAATCACAGTGCTGGACTGAATCAGGCAATTTTCGCCAATCTGAATATCGTGGTAAATGCTGACATTTGCCCACAAACGTGTACCGGCACCAAGTTTGCTGTTTTTACCCACGAAACAGCCAGGGCCGATAACGACGTTGTCCCCAAGCTCTACGCCGGATTCAATCACAGCGTTAGCGCCGACGGACACGTTATTACCAAGCCGCGCGGAAGAGTCAATCACTGCGCTCGGCGCAATGCTGGTGGCAGGTTGCGGCGTGGTATCAAGAATCTGAGCCATACGCGCGTAAGTCAGGTAGGGATTCTTCACTACCAGCGCAGCGCTATTGACGAAAGGAAGATCGGCCTCAGTCATCACAACCGCAGAGGCCTGGCAGTGCGCCAGTTGTTCACGATAACGCGGGTTTACCATGAACGTGATTTGCCCTTGTTGTGCAGACTGCATGGAAGCGACGCCGGTGATGGCAATATCGCCATCACCGTGTAACTCCGCATCCAACTGCTGGGCTAAATCAGCCAGTCGAATTGAAGGCATTACTTATTTAACCTGTTTCAGCACATCGGCAGTGATGTCTTTAACATCGCTGCTGGTGTAAGCCACAGTATTGGCGTCTACGACCAGATCGATATCCTGGTCAGCAGCCACTTTTTTCACGGCGCTCTGAATGCGAGTCACCAGTTTGCCGCGTTCTTCGTTAGAACGACGCGCACGATCCTGTTCGAACTGCTGCGCTTTGCTGGAGAACTCCTGGCGACCCGCCATCACGTCTTTCTCCAGTTTGCTGCGATCGCTCGCCTTCATGGTAGAGCCGTCACGCTGCAGACGCTGCATTTTGGACTGCAGGTCGGTTTCCATGCGCTGCAGTTCGCCGGCGCGGCCTTTGAACTCATTTTCCAGCGTTTTGGAAACGCCAGTGCTCTGTGCAACCTGCTGGAACAGATTACCCATGTTAACTACAGCGATCTTGTCAGCAGCCTGAGCTGATGCTGCCATTGCCAGGCCAAGACCTGCAGCGAATAACCACTTTTTCACAATAAACTCCTTACCATCCCATATGTACCCGAAGGCACTATTCTTTGCGTGGCCAGGGTGCGTGTTACGCACACGCACCGAAAGTCATCGCGACTGCTAAACGCATTCCCTTGTAACGAACATTACCAGGTCTTGCCAATATTGAACTGGAACTGTTCCGCTTCGTCCCCTTCATATTTCTTGAACGGCTGGGCATACGAGAACACCAACGGCCCAAGCGGAGACATCCATTGTAACGCGATACCCGCAGACATACGGATGTTGCTCGGATCGCTATAATCCGGCACGCCCGCCGCACGCATGGCGGCGGTGTTCTTCCAGTTAGTATCCCAGACAGTACCAGCATCGACGAACAGCGAGGTACGAACGGAGTTCGCGTATTTCTCGCTCAGGAACGGCGTTGGCGTAATGAATTCAAGGCTTGCTACACCCATGGCGTTGCCGCCCACCGCATCGTCGGAAGAGCAGTAAGAACCCGCTGCTTTGTCACAGTTATCCAGACCTGGACCGCTGTAATAAACGGCTTTAGGACCGATGTTGTTGGACTGGAAGCCACGTACGGTACTTGAACCGCCCGCATAGAAGTTCTCATAGAACGGCATTTCTTTGCCGCTCAGGCCGTCGCCGTAACCCCAACGTGTACGGCCCAGCACCACCCATTTGTGATCTTCATCGATAGGCAGGTAGCTCGCCGTATCGAGCGTTACTTTGTAGAACTCGTTATCGGAACCCGGAATCGTTACTTTACCATTCAGGTTCACACGCGAGCCTGCGGTCGGGAAGAAACCACGGTCAAGATTGTTGTAGGTCCAGCCGTAGTTCAGCGTGAAGTCATCCGCCGAGAAACCGTTGTCATCTGAGGTTGTTTTAGCGCTCTGACCTAAAGAATCCAGATAACGCCACATCGCCACCTGCGGTTCCATATTGGACAGGTCGTTATGCACGTAGCCTAAACCGAGGCGCAGCGTGTTGTATTCGTTGATCGGGAAACCCAGGGTTCCATCCACACCATAGCTTTTGTTGGTGTAAGAGGAGAGGTCTGCATCATCCGCTTTAAAGTCGTTATAGAAAATGCGCCCGCCGAGACTGACGCCATCTACCGTGAAATACGGGTTGGTGACGGAGAACTCAGAATAGGTTTGGTAATCGTTTTTGGTACCGTTAATGCCAACCGAATAACCGGTACCGAGCCAGTTATCCTGCTGCACGCCGACCTGGAAGCTTACGCCGCTTTCGGTGCCGTAACCGACGCCGAAGTTAAAGCTACCGGTGTTGCGCTCTTTAACTTTGTAGACCACATCAACCTGATCCGGGCTTCCGGAAACACGCTGCGTATCCACATCCACAGTTTCGAAGTAACCGAGGCGATTGAGACGCTCTTTACCTTGATCAACCAGATTGCTGCCGAGCCATGCGCCTTCCATCTGACGCATTTCACGACGCAGGACGGCGTCTTTGGAAGTATCGTTACCTTCAAAGCGGATCTTACGGACATAGAAACGGTTGCCAGAATCGACATTGACATGCAGCTTAACGGTCTTATCGGCATCGTTGATTTCCGGTTGCGTCTGCACGCGCGGATAAGCGTAACCGTAACGGCCAAGCAGCTTTTTAATGTCGTCTTCCATACGGGTCACTTTCGTGCCGTTGTAAAGTTCGCCCGGCTGCATTTTGGTCAACGACTCGATTTCAGCGGAATGACCCGCCAGGTTGCCGCTCACTTCAACGCCTGCAATCTTGTACTGCTCGCCTTCGGTCACGTTAATCGTAACGTAGATGCCTTTTTTGTCCGGCGTCAGGCTGACCTGCGTGGAATCGATATTAAAGCGTGCATAACCGCGATCGAGGTAATAGCTACGCAGCGTTTCGAGATCGCCCTGAAGTTTCTGCTTCTGGTATTTGCGATCGCCAACGACGTTCCACCATGGCACTTCGTCGCGCAGCTGGAAGTTGGAAATAAGCTCTTCGGTGCTGAAAGCGTGGTTACCGACGATATTGATCTGCTGGATCTTCGCCGAAACGCCTTCCTGGAAGACCAGTTTGAGGTCAACACGGTTACGCGGCAGCGGCGTGACCACAGCTTTTACGCTGGCACTGTATTTACCTACGCTGTAGTAGAAGTCTTCGAGACCTTTTTCGATATCAGACAGCGTGGTACGGTCCAGCGATTCGCCGACGCGCACGCCAGAGGCTTCGAGATTCTGCTTAAGCATGTCATCTTTCACCGACTTATTGCCGGAGAAAGTTATGCTGGCGATCGTTGGGCGCTCTTTCACCTGAACGAGCAGCGTATCGCCGTCGCGCAGTACCCGAACATCTTCGAAGTTGCCAGAGGCAAACAGTGCACGGATAGTATTACTGATATCCTCGTCATTGACCGTATCGCCGACGCGAACCGGCATGCTGAGGAGGGCCGCACCAACGGCGACTCGCTGCAGGCCTTCGAAATGAATGTCCTTCACTACGAACCCGTCTGCACCGTATACGGTGGCGCTGCTAAACAGCAGCGACGCTATGAGCAACTTTTTCATCGCCATCGTTGTTATGCGTTCTTCCTAACCTGCTCTCTATAGCCGAGAGAAATCATTGAAAAGTGCAAGCCCCATTAACAGCACCAGCAAAATTGAGCCAATGCGATAACTAAAGTCTTGAACTCGCTCGGAAACCGGCCCGCCTTTAAGCTTCTCAATCGCCAGAAACAGCAAATGTCCCCCGTCAAGTACGGGTAACGGGAACAGATTGATAATCCCCAAGTTCACGCTTATCAGCGCCAGAAACATCAGGTAATAAATCAACCCGAACTCCGCAGACATCCCTGCGCCCTGGGCAATCGAGATTGGCCCACTGAGGTTGTTCAGTTTAACGTCGCCGGTCAGTAATTTTCCCAGCATGCTGACCGTAAGCTTCATCAGTTGCCACGTTTTTGTCGTAGCTTCTGTGATGGCATTGAACGGCCCATACTGGCGCACAGTTTTGTACTCATCGGGCAGCGGCGCAATTTTCGGCACCACGCCTGCAAACCCTTCCGCCTTTTCTTTACCGGGTTTTGTATCCGGTATCAGCGTCAAAGACAAGGGGCTACCCTGTCTTTCTACGTCGATTGCGAGCGGACGCGCCGGATTATCCTGCACTATCGTCACAAAGGCTGACCACTCACGCAGCGGTTGCCCATCGACTTTAACGATCCTGTCTCCGGCTTGCAAACCCGCTTTACTGGCTGCCGACTGCGGCTGAACCTGCGCAAGGACAGGTTCAATCTTCGGCCCAAATGGCCGAATACCGAGCGACGCCACCGGATCTTCTTTATCGGGTTCGAACTGCCACTGTCGCAGATCGAGCACTTTATCGGTCGAAGCGGTATCACCCGGCGCGGCAATGCTTAGCGTTACATTTTCTTCGCCGATACGGGCGATGAGCGCAAGGCGCACAGCATCCCAGTCTGGCGTTTCGATGCCATCTACCGCTTTTAGTTCCGTGCCAGGTGCGATTTGTGCCTGTGCCGCGATGGAGTTGGGTGTTATTTCACCAATTACCGGTTTGATACCTGGCACGCCCATCATGAAAACGAGCCAGTAAGCGAAAATAGCGAAGAGGAAATTAGCAACGGGGCCGGCTGCGATAATCGCGGCGCGTTGCGCAACGGTTTTATTGTTGAAAGCTTCGTGGCGCAGTTCCGGTGCGACAGGTTCTACGCGCTCATCGAGCATTTTCACATAACCGCCAAGCGGGATTAGGGCGATGACATATTCGGTGCCATGGCGGTCAGTACGCCGCCAGAGGGCTTTACCAAAGCCGACAGAGAAACGCTCGACGCGCACTCCCGCTTTACGGGCAACCCAGAAATGGCCGAACTCATGCACGGTGATAAGAACGCCCAATGCGATGATAAACGCCGCCAGATTCCAGAGTATGCTCAACATAATTTATTCCGTTAAATCGTCCTGAAGACCAACAGCAGCAGGCAGGCAAAAACGGGCACCGCCGCAGTCAGACTGTCGATACGATCGAGAATACCACCGTGTCCGGGGATAAGGTGACCACTGTCTTTAATGCCCGCTTCACGCTTGAACATGCTTTCCGTCAAATCACCCAGCACAGAAGCCAACGTGGCGACAATAGAACAGGTCAGCAGCGCCGCAGGCGGGACGTTAAGATCCGCCCACGTGCCGTAAATCCAGGAGATAACCGCCGCTGTAAACAACCCGCCAAAAAAGCCCTGCCAGGTTTTCCCCGGAGAGACTTTTGGCGCGAGTTTATGCTTGCCAAACATTTTGCCAAACACATATGCGCCAGAATCAGCTCCCCAGACCAGGAACATCACATACAGCAGCCACAGCGCACCGCTATAATGATTCGCGTCATAATGCCAGGCGCGTAACGCCACCATGCCCCAGAAAAACGGCACAATCGTCAACAGGCCAAACACCAGGCGCAGCGCTTTAGAGTGTCGCCAGAATGTGGCCGAATTTGGATAGAAAAGCACCAGCAGCAGCGCGACAACCCACCAACCAAGGGACGCCCAAAGCGCACCTTCAACAAGCGGAACGTTAGTTGGCGCCTGGTAAACCGGCAGAAGAAAGAGCATCAGCGCCAGAAGCAGCCCGCAAAGTAGCGCCAGCCACACCCGTTGAGATCGGGAAGCGAAACCGCTTAGTTGCCCCCACTCCCATGCGGCCAGCACACAGACGACCAGCGTGGCGATAGCGAACCCCATCCGCGGCAACAAAAACAGCGCGGCGATAACAACCGGTATTAAAACAAACGCAGAAATCAGGCGATACTTCAGCAAAAGCTACCCCCATCAGGCATCGATGCCGCCAGGTGCCGTGCCGCCGAACCGGCGTTCCCGGTTGGCAAAGGCATTTAGCGCACCTTCAAAGTCTTGTTCATCAAAATCAGGCCAGAGAACATCGGTAAAATAGAGTTCTGCATAGGCAATTTGCCACAGCAGGAAATTACTGATGCGATGTTCTCCCCCTGTCCTAATCACTAAATCTACGGGAGCCAACTCATTCATGCAGATCTGCTTACTGAGCATCTCTTCATCAATCTGGTCAGGACGCAACAAACCTTCCTGAACCTGCGCAGCTAATTGCTGCACTCCCTGAATAATATCCCAACGTCCGCCATAATTCGCGGCGATATTCAGCGTCAACCCGCTATTTTGGCTGGTTAACGCTTCGGCTTTATGGATGCGATCCTGTAAACGGGTGTTGAAGCGGCTGATATCACCGATAACCCGCAGGCGCACATTGTGGCGATGCAGGCTTTTGACTTCGCTGTCGAGCGCCCAGACAAATAACTCCATCAGCGCGCTGACTTCCTGAGCGGGGCGGTTCCAGTTCTCGCTGCTGAATGCGTAAAGCGTCAGTGCCTCGATACCATTGTTTGCAGCGAAAGAGACCGCGCGGCGAACTGACTTCGCCCCTGCCTTATGACCAAAGGCTCTGATTTTCCCTTGTCTTTTCGCCCAGCGACCATTGCCATCCATAATAATGGCAACATGGCGCGCGCCATGTGCGGGCAAGTTTTCGCTTAATGGAAGGTTTACAGACAACATAACGCGTATTTATTCCCTGATAAGGATTAAGCGGTACTCAGGAATACTGAAGCCTTTGCATAAAAAAGCCGTGACAACCACGGCTCGCCTGACCGGCCAGGCTCACCCACCCGTATTCAGGTGGCGCAGACTATATCACCGAAGCAGAGCGCTCACAAATAACGTCGCCTTCGCCGCGTGATTAATCATCAGCTTGCGAGACGTGTCACCTGCTTATGCGCAACAATGCGAGCATCGGCGTCGACAGTGAGCACTTCATCCACACTTTGCGGTTCGCGAAGATCCATTTCATCAAGCACCGCCTGATTAAGCGCTGCAATATCCGTAAAACGAATCTCTCCGGCAAGGAAAGCGGCGACGGTAATTTCGTTTGCCGCATTAAGCGCCGTCGTCGCTGCCTGTCCTTGTTCAAACGCGTCTATGGCAAGCTTCAGACACGGGTAGCGCTGGTAGTCTGGTTCACAGAAACTCAGCGTCGCTATCTTGCAAAAATCCAGAGGCTTCACGCCGGAAGGGACGCGCGCCGGCCAGGCCATCGTATGCGCGATGGGGGTGCGCATATCGGGTTCGCCCAGTTGAGCCAGCACGCTGCCATCAGCATAACGCACCATGGAATGAATCACCGACTGTGGATGAATCAGAACTTCCATCTGGTCTGCCCGGGCGTTAAACAGCCAGCGAGCTTCAATGTATTCGAGACCTTTATTCATCATAGTGGCTGAATCGACGGAGATTTTACGCCCCATCGACCAGTTCGGATGACGGCAAGCCTGATCTGGCGTCATTGCGGCCAGTTCAGGCAATGGCGTCTGTCGAAACGGGCCACCAGATCCGGTGAGGATAATCGAAGAAACTCCGCTTTCCTCAAGTTTAGCGTACCCCAGGTTGTGTTGAATTGTTGCCGGTAAACTCTGAAAAATCGCGTTGTGCTCGCTGTCTACCGGCAACAACTGCGCACTGGTGCGCGCAACGGCGTCCATAAAAAGGCGGCCACAGGTCACAAGGGACTCTTTATTCGCCAGTAAAACTTGCTTACCTGCGGCGATAGCCGCAAGGGTCGGCAACAGGCCTGCTGCGCCGACAATCGCCGCCATGACCTGAGAGACATCGTCCAGTGCAGCCATCTCACAGGCCGCATCACGTCCAGCAAGCACCTCTGTCCGGCTCCCCTGCTCACGCAACGCGATCCGTAGCGCGCCTGCACTCGCCTCATCATCCATCACGGCGAAGCGAGGACGAAATTCCAGACATTGCTCAACCATTCGGGCGACGTTTTTGCCCGCCACAAGGGCAGTTACCGAAAACTTGTCGGGATTATGACGAATAACATCAAGAGTGCTGCAACCGATAGAGCCGGTAGAGCCGAGAATGGTTAAATGCTTCATGAGGCGCTCAACGTGAAATAAGAATAAACGCATCGCGCAGGCGCGCGATCCAATGCAAAACGCCGCCAGCAAAAACCGCGATGCGGCTTCCCTGTACGGCGTTTACAGTATCATCAGAAAGGGATTAGAACTGCATCAGTTCAGCTTCTTTGTCGGCAAGCGCCGCGTCCACTTTCTTGATAGCGGCGTCAGTCATTTTCTGAACGTCGTCCTGAGAGCGGCGATCTTCATCTTCACCGATCTCTTTATCTTTCAACAGCGCTTTTACTTTATCGTTCGCGTCACGACGGACGTTACGAATAGCCACGCGCGCCTGTTCAGCTTCGCCACGCACGACTTTGATAAGGTCCTTACGACGCTCTTCGGTCAACGGCGGCAGCGGAACACGGATATCGCTCCCCGCAGAGCTTGGGTTCAGACCGAGGTCAGACGCCATAATCGCTTTCTCAACGGCCGGGCTCATGGAGCGATCGAATACGTTGATTTTCAGCGTACGGGAATCTTCTACCGTGACGTTAGCCAGCTGACGCAGCGGCGTCGGCGTGCCGTAATATTCAACGACGATTCCGTCGAGTAGGCTCGGAGAAGCGCGGCCGGTGCGCACTTTGCTGATTTGGGTTTTAAACGCTTCAACGCATTTGTCCATGCGTACTTCAGCATCTTTTCTGATATCGCTAATCACGTTACGAATCCTTGAAAACTGGTTGTCAGGCAGACCACACCCGCGCCACGATGCCTTGCGGCTGCGTGCTAAGTATAGCCTTCTTTGTCTTGCGGCACCCGACGGGTCGCCTGGTCACGAAAACCGATTTTAAAGCGGAATCTTACCTTGATTCCCCAAAAACGAAAATTATTCCGTAATCAGAGTGCCTTCTTTTTCGCCCATGACGACGCGGCGCAGCGCGCCTGGCTTATTCATATTGAATACACGAATCGGCAGTTTATGGTCACGAGCCAGCGTAAAGGCCGCTAGATCCATAACTTTAAGCTCTTTTTCCAGCACTTCCTGATAGGAAAGCTGATCGTAAAGCGTCGCGGTGGGATCTTGCATCGGGTCTGCGGAATAGACACCGTCAACTTTAGTCGCTTTGAGCACCACATCGGCTTCGATTTCGATACCGCGCAGGCAGGCGGCTGAATCGGTTGTAAAGAACGGGTTGCCGGTGCCAGCAGACAGAATGACCACGCGATTATTGCGCAGCAGGCTGATAGCTTCAGCCCAGCTGTAGTTGTCGCACACGCCGTTTAACGGGAAGGCGGACATCAGACGAGCGTTAACATAGGCGCGGTGCAGCGCGTCGCGCATAGCAAGGCCGTTCATGACGGTCGCCAGCATGCCCATGTGGTCGCCCACGACACGGTTCATACCGGCTTTCGCCAGGCCCGCACCGCGGAATAAGTTGCCGCCGCCGATCACCACCCCGACCTGGATGCCCAGCTCCACCAGCTCTTTAATTTCCTGAGCCATGCGATCCAGTATGCTCGCATCAATACCGAAGCCCTCTGCTCCTTGCAGCGCTTCGCCACTCAGCTTGAGCAGAATGCGTTTATAAACGGGTTTTGCATTGGTAGCCATGTTTCTTTCCTGGAACTGTCAACGAATGGGATGGTTAATTCAGGCGACATGATGCGTCGCATTCCGGCTCTGGCTATATAAGAGCAGGCCGAAATTTATGAATGACGGATAAAAAGGAGCCGCCCTCAGGCGGCTCTTTTACACCATTAAGACTGGCGGGACATGGCAGCAACTTCTGCTGCGAAGTCAGTCTCAACTTTCTGGATGCCTTCGCCCACTTCAAAGCGGATGAAGTTAGTCACATCAGCGTTGTGCTCTTTGAGCAGCTGAGCAACGGTTTTGCTCGGATCCATAACGAAAGGCTGGCCGGTCAGAGAGACTTCGCCGGTGAATTTCTTCATGCGGCCTTCAACCATTTTCTCTGCGATTTCTTTCGGCTTGCCAGACTGCATGGCGATGTCCAGCTGTACCTGGTACTCTTTTTCTACCACGTCAGCAGACACATCTTCCGGCTTAACGAATTCCGGCTTGCTTGCAGCAACATGCATAGCCAGCTGTTTAACCAGCTCTTCGTCAGCGTTTTTAGCCGCAACCAGAACGCCGATACGCGCGCCGTGCAGGTAGCTTGCCAGAACGTCGCCTTCCAGGGATGCGATACGACGGATGTTGATGTTTTCGCCGATTTTAGCAACCAGTGCAACGCGCTCTTCTTCGAACTGCGCTTTCAGAGCTTCAACGTCGGTGATTTTGCCCGCAAAAGCAGCGTCCAGCACTTTGTCAGCGAATGCCTGGAAACCACCGTCTTTAGCAACGAAGTCGGTCTGGCAGTTTACTTCCAGAATCACGCCGTAGTTGCCTTCGATCTTGGTTTTGATCACGCCGTCAGCAGCTACGTTGCCTGCTTTTTTCGCCGCTTTGATCGCGCCAGATTTACGCATGTTTTCGATAGCCAGCTCGATGTCGCCATTAGCTTCAACCAGAGCTTTTTTACATTCCATCATGCCTGCGCCGGTACGTTCGCGCAGCTCTTTTACCAGGGAAGCGGTAATTTCAGCCATTCTTTAATCCTCGGTTATCTCGTGCGGGGAGATAAGTCCAGGCCTGTCGGAAAGCTCCGACACACCCGACTCAAACAAAAAAGGGAGCCTGAGACAGGCCCCCTAACCAAACTTGTTACTACCTGGTTAATAAGGGCTCTAAAAGAGCATGCCTTATTATTCAGCTTCTACGAAGCTTTCTTCCGCCTGAGAAGCCAGATCCTGAGAGCGGCCTTCACGAACGGTTGCAGCAACAGCATTCAGGTACAGGCTGACAGCACGGATGGCGTCATCGTTACCCGGGATAACGAAGTCAACACCGTCCGGATCGGAGTTGGTATCAACGATAGCAAATACCGGGATACCCAGGTTGTTTGCTTCTTTGATAGCGATGTGCTCGTGGTCAGCGTCGATAACGAACAGTGCGTCCGGCAGGCCGCCCATGTCTTTGATACCGCCGAGGCTGTTTTCCAGCTTGTCCAGCTCACGAGTGCGCATCAGCGCTTCTTTTTTGGTCAGCTTATCGAAGGTGCCGTCCTGAGACTGAGTTTCCAGATCTTTCAGGCGCTTGATGGACTGACGAACGGTTTTCCAGTTAGTCAGCATACCGCCCAGCCAGCGATGGTTCACGAAGAACTGGTCGCAGCTGTTAGCAGCTTCTTTCACCGCTTCGCTTGCAGCGCGTTTAGTACCAACGAACAGAATCTTACCTTTACGGGAAGAGATTTTGCTCAGCTCAGCCAGAGCTTCGTTGAACATCGGTACAGTTTTCTCAAGGTTGATGATGTGAACTTTGTTACGCGCACCGAAGATGAACGGCTTCATTTTCGGGTTCCAGTAACGGGTCTGGTGACCGAAGTGAACACCAGCCTTGAGCATGTCGCGCATGGAAACAGTTGCCATGATTTAAAACCTCTGTTTAAAAGTTGGGGTTATGCCTCCACGTATCCCATATTACCGACCCCGAAGGGCACCCCGGAATATGTGCCGATACGTGTGTGTTATTACACAAAGTGAGAGTAGTCGCCTCTGTGCCAGGATTCTGGTACAGAAGTCCGGCGCGCTTTATATCACAAATTCGCCAGGGACTCCAATAGTTGTTAACAGGAGGTGCCCTTAATGATTCTCAATTTGGCACCTTCCTGATGCCCTGATACCATTGTTTTACATTTATCAGTATTGCCGAATTTTCCGGCACCAGCGGACCAGATTATGGCTATTTCAATCAAAACTCCTGAAGAAATCGAAAAAATGCGCGTCGCGGGCAGGCTTGCCGCTGAAGTGCTTGAAATGATCGAAGATCACGTGAAACCGGGCGTTAGCACCGGCGAACTGGATCGCATCTGCCACGATTATATTACCAACCATCAGCACGCGATCTCCGCGAGCCTTAATTACCACGGCTTTCCGAAGTCAGTGTGCATCTCCGTTAACGAAGTGGTATGCCACGGTATTCCGGATGACGGCAAATTGCTGAAAGATGGCGATATCGTCAACATCGACGTGACCGTCATTAAAGACGAATATCACGGTGATACGTCCAAAATGTTTATTGTCGGCAAACCGACCATTCTGGGCGAGCGCCTGTGCCGCATCACGCAAGAAAGCCTGTACGTCGCGCTGCGTATGGTGAAACCGGGCATTCGTCTGCGCAGCCTCGGCGCGGCTATCCAGAAATTTGTAGAAGCGCAGGGCTTTTCAGTAGTGCGCGAATATTGCGGGCACGGCATTGGCCGCGGCTTCCACGAAGAGCCGCAGGTGCTGCATTACGATGCTGATGACGGTGGCGTCGTGCTGCAACCGGGCATGACGTTCACGGTCGAGCCGATGGTCAACGCTGGCGATTACCGCATCCGCACCATGAAGGACGGCTGGACGGTGAAAACCAAGGATCGCAGCTTGTCTGCACAGTACGAGCATACTATTGTGGTGACGGATAACGGCTGCGAAATTCTGACGTTGCGTAAAGACGACACCATACCCAACATCATTTCGCATAACGACTAATAAGAAGCCGGCCAACGCCGGCTTTTTTTATGGGTGGCGCATGATGAGTAACACATTACCCGAGCAGTCTGTGAATACCACGCTTGCTCCCCTTCCCGGACAGCCTGAAAACCCCGCCACCTGGCCTGCCGACGCGCTCAACTGCGCGCAGATAAAACAACATCTCGACGCTTTCCAGCAGTGGCTCGGAAGCGCGTTTGATGACGGTTTCACCGCAGAAGCGCTCATTGAAGCGCGCACAGAATTTATCGATCAATTGCTGCAACGACTCTGGCTCGCCGCCGGGTTCGGCGAAACTACCGATGCCGCGCTAGTGGCGGTCGGCGGTTACGGGCGTGGGGAACTGCACCCGTTATCGGATATCGATCTGCTGATCCTCAGCCGCAAGCGTCTTTCTGACGAGCAGGCGCAAAAAGTGGGCGAACTGCTGACGCTTCTGTGGGATGTGAAGCTGGAAGTTGGCCACAGTGTGCGCACGCTTGAGGAGTGTTTGCTGGAAGGGTTATCCGATCTCACCGTTGCCACCAATCTGATTGAATCACGCCTGTTAATTGGCGATGTGGCGCTGTTTCTGGAGTTGCAAAAACATATTTTTAGCGACGGTTTCTGGCCTTCTGAGAAATTCTTTGCGGCCAAAGTCGAAGAGCAGAATGAACGCCATCAGCGCTATCACGGCACCAGCTATAACCTCGAGCCCGATATAAAAAGCAGCCCCGGCGGCCTTCGCGATATCCACACGCTGCAATGGGTGGCGCGCCGTCATTTCGGCGCGACTTCGCTTCGAGAAATGGTTGGCTTTGGCTTTCTGACCGAAGCCGAGCGCAACGAACTTGATGAATGCCAGCACCTCCTCTGGCGTATCCGCTTCGCGCTGCATCTGGAACTTAACCGCTACGACAATCGCCTGCTGTTTGACCGTCAGCTCAGCGTGGCCCAGCGCCTGCGTTATGAAGGTGAAGGCAATGAGCCGGTTGAGCATATGATGAAGGATTTCTATCGCGTTACGCGCCGCGTCGGCGAACTTAACCAGATGCTGCTGCAACTGTTTGACGAAGCGATTCTGGCGCTGACCACCGATGAAAAACCACGGGTGCTGGATGACGATTTCCAGCTGCGAGGGTCGCTTATCGACCTGCGTGATGAAACGCTCTTCATTCGTGAGCCGCAGGCCATCCTGCGCATGTTTTATACGATGGTACGCAACCGCGATATTACCGGTATCTATTCCACGACGCTGCGCCATCTGCGCCACGCGCGCCGCCATCTTAAGCAACCGCTGTGTTACATCCCAGAGGCCCGCTCGCTCTTTCTGACCATGCTGCGCCACCCCGGCGCAGTGAGACGCGGACTGTTGCCCATGCATCGTCATAGCGTGCTCTGGGCTTATATGCCGCAGTGGTCGCATATCGTAGGCCAGATGCAGTTCGACCTGTTTCACGCATATACGGTAGATGAACACACCATCCGCGTGCTGCTGAAGCTTGAAAGCTTCGCCAAAGAAGAAACACGCTCAAAACATCCGCTCTGTGTGGAGCTCTGGCCACGGCTTTCGCATCCTGAACTCATTTTAATTGCGGCGCTGTTCCACGATATCGCCAAAGGCCGCGGCGGCGACCACTCAGTGCTGGGTGCGCAGGACATCCTGAAATTCGCCGAGCTACATGGCCTGAACTCGCGTGAAACGCAGCTCGTCGCCTGGCTGGTGCGCCATCATTTATTGATGTCAGTGACCGCCCAGCGGCGCGATATCCAGGATCCGGAGGTCATCAAACAGTTCGCCGAAGAAGTCCAGACGGAAAACCGGCTGCGCTATCTTGTTTGCCTGACCGTCGCGGATATCTGCGCGACCAACGAAACGCTCTGGAACAGCTGGAAGCAAAGCCTGTTGCGTGAACTCTACTTCGCGACAGAGAAACAGCTGCGCCGCGGCATGCAAAATACGCCGGACATGCGCGAGCGCGTGCGTCATCACCAGTTACAGGCGCTGGCGTTGCTGCGTATGGAAAACATTGACGAAGAAGCGTTGCATCACATCTGGGGACGCTGTCGGGCCAACTATTTTGTGCGTCACAGCCCGAATCAGCTTGCCTGGCACGCGCGCCATCTGTTGCATCACGATCTTAGTCAGCCGCTTATCCTGTTAAGTCCACAGGCGACCCGCGGCGGCACGGAAATCTTTATCTGGAGCCCGGACCGCCCTTACCTGTTCGCCGCCGTTTGCGCGGAACTCGACCGCCGCAACCTGAGCGTTCACGACGCGCAAATCTTCACTACCCGCGACGACATGGCGATGGATACGTTCATTGTGCTGGAGCCGGACGGCAGCCCGCTCTCCGCCGACCGCCACGAGGCGATTCGTCACGGTCTTGAGCAGGCCATCACGCAGCGCACCTGGCAACCGCCGCAGCCGCGTCGTCAGCCCGCTAAACTGCGTCATTTTACGGTCGATACCGAGGTCAATTTCCTGCCGACCCACACCGACAGAAAATCCTTTCTGGAGCTTATCGCGCTCGATCAACCAGGGCTTCTGGCGCGCGTCGGACAGGTCTTCGCTGACCTTGGCATTTCCCTTCACGGGGCGCGAATTACGACTATCGGGGAGCGAGTAGAAGATTTATTTATAATCGCGACGGCGGACCGGCGTGGGCTTAATAATCTGCTCCAGCAAGAGGTGAGACAACGGTTGACAGAGGCCCTCAATCCAAACGATAAAGTGTAGTAAATTTTTAATACCCAAAAGTTATCAGGAAAGAAGCTAATTATGCAGCAGCTACAGAACGTTATTGAATCCGCTTTCGAGCGCCGCGCCGACATCACGCCTGCGAACGTTGATGCCGTCACCCGTGAGGCGGTAAATCAGGTTATCGCCCTGCTGGACAGCGGCGAACTGCGCGTCGCAGAGAAGATCAACGGCGAGTGGGTCACCCACCAGTGGCTGAAAAAGGCAGTGCTGCTCTCCTTCCGTATTAACGACAATCAGGTCATCGAAGGCGCGGAAAGCCGCTACTTCGACAAAGTGCCGATGAAATTCGCGAACTACGACGAAGCCCGCTTCCAGAAAGAAGGGTTCCGCGTGGTGCCGCCTGCGGCTGTACGTCAGGGTGCGTTTATCGCCCGCAATACGGTACTGATGCCGTCCTACGTCAACATCGGCGCGTATGTCGATGAAGGCACTATGGTTGATACCTGGGCGACCGTTGGTTCCTGCGCGCAGATCGGCAAAAACGTGCACCTCTCCGGCGGTGTCGGCATCGGCGGCGTACTGGAGCCGCTGCAGGCGAACCCGACCATCATTGAAGATAACTGCTTTATCGGCGCGCGTTCTGAAGTGGTGGAAGGCGTTATCGTTGAAGAAGGTTCAGTTATCTCTATGGGCGTCTACATCGGCCAGAGCACCAAAATTTATGACCGTGAAACCGGCGAAGTCTTCTACGGTCGCGTACCGGCAGGCTCCGTCGTGGTTTCCGGCAACCTGCCGTCGAAAGATGGCAAATACAGCCTTTACTGCGCGGTGATCGTCAAAAAAGTCGACGCGAAAACCCGCGGCAAGGTGGGCATCAACGAACTGCTGCGCACCATCGACTAAGCAGAACGTAAAAAGGCGGGCCTGGCCCGCCTTTTTAACATCTGGGGGTGGCGCGATGGGATCTTTTCGTTAATTATCTAAAGGTTAATATTTCCCCAGGGGGATCGCTATGTACGACAACCTTAAGAGTCTTGGCATAACCAATCCTGATGAAATCGACCGTTACAGTCTGCGCCAGGAAGCGAACAACGATATCCTGAAGATCTACTTCCAGAAGGATAAAGGCGAGTTCTTCGCCAAGAGCGTGAAGTTTAAATACCCACGCCAGCGCAAAACCGTGGTCGCCGACGGCGTCGGTCAGGGTTACAAAGAAGTGCAGGAAATCAGCCCTAACCTGCGCTACGTGATAGACGAGCTGGATCAAATCTGCCAGCGCGATCGCACCGAAGTGGATCTCAAACGCAAAATCCTCGACGATCTGCGTCATCTCGAAAGCGTGGTGGCAAACAAGATCTCAGAGATCGAATCTGACCTCGAAAAGCTTACCCGTAACAAATAAGCGTTGGCCGCGCACCGTGAGCGTCACGGTAAACACCGACGTAAAAAAGGCCGCTCTCGCGGCCTTTTCTTTTTCGCTACCGATTACTGCATCAGCAGATAGATAGAGCTGTCGCCGCGCTGAATGTTCAGTGCCAGGACAGAGGGCTTGCTGTCGAGGATTTTGCGCAGTTCAGCGATATTACTTACCGGCTGCTGGTTCGCACCGACAATCACATCGCCTTTCTTAAGACCAATGCGCGCTGCAGGCGATCCTGCTTTCACGCTATTGACCACCACGCCTTTCTCTTTGCCGCTGCGGTTACTCATCTCAGCCCCTTCGATACCGCTGAAGATGGAAGACGAGTCGACCTGCGTCTGGCTGCTCTGCTGCAGTTCGAGATTCACGTTCACCGGTTTACCATCGCGCAGCAGGCCGAGCGTCAGTTTCGTTCCTACCGGCATAGTGCCCACCTGCGCACGCAGCGCAGCGAAGCTGTTAATCGGCTTGCCGTTCAGCGACACAATCACGTCACCTGCTTTCACACCCGCTTTCGCAGCAGATGAGTTCGCCAGCACCTGGCTTACGAAAGCGCCGCGCTGCGCGTCTACTTTCATCGCTTTCGCGAGTTCAGAGTTCAGCTCGGTGCCCATAATCCCGAGTTCGCCGCGTTTCACCTGGCCATATTCAACCATCTGCGTCGTCAGGCTTTTCACCATGTTGCTCGGAATAGCAAAGCCGATACCGATGTTGCCGCCATCCGGCGCCAGGATCGCGGTGTTGATACCGATAAGCTCGCCGTTGAGGTTAACCAGCGCGCCGCCGGAGTTCCCGCGGTTAATCGCCGCATCGGTCTGGATGAAGTTCTCGTAGTTCTCCGCATTCAGGCCGCTGCGGCCAAGCGCGGAGACGATACCGGATGTCACCGTTTCGCCAAGACCAAACGGGTTACCGATAGCGACCGCGTAATCGCCGACACGCAGGCTGTCAGAATCGGCCAGTTTAATCGCCGTCAGGTTTTTCGGGTCCTGAATCTGGATAAGCGCAATGTCCGAGCGCGGATCTTTACCCACGATTTTCGCATCCAGTTTACGGCCATCGCTCAGCTGTACTTTGATTGAGGTGGCGTTATCTACCACGTGGTTATTAGTCACCACGTAGCCTTTGGCGGCGTCGATAATCACGCCTGAGCCGAGCGCCATAAATTTCTGCTGCTGACCACCGCCATCAGCACCACCGGGCCCCCCCTGACAGAACGGCGAGCTCTGGAACGGCGATCCTTCCTGACAGAACGGCGAATCGTCGCCGAAGAACTGCTGGAAGTTACGCGGCATACGCGGCGTGTTTACTGTCGTGCTGCCCTCAACGTTAATGCTGACAACAGAAGGCATGACCTTTTCCAGCATTGGCGCCAGGCTCGGCATCGCCTGTGAAGTGACGGCAGAGGCCGTTTCAGCAGCGAAAGAAGCCGGGCTTAATGCCAGTCCAAGACTCAGAGCCAGCGCACTCATAGCTAACGTGGTTTTTTTCATCGTTTCATTCCCAACTAACAAGTAACGCAAATAAATTGCTGTGAAGGTGATTACTCAGAGCGAATTTATAGCGCGAAGTTCCACCGTTAATTTTCTGAAAAAAGTAAAAATTTATTGGCCATCTTTACAAAACAGAGCGGCATTATTCCACCGCCATCAGCCTGCGATATTCATCCCATGCATATAAATCGGTCATACCGCTGATATAGTCCTGGATGAGACGACAGCGATAATAATATTCCCAAACCGGGAAATCCGCCGCCTGCGGGTGCAAATTATTCACAGCCTCTATATAAGCCAGCCGGTGCCGGGACGAAAGCTTATGGTAGAGACGCGATTCAATCGGCAGCGAGCGCACGCTCTCTTTTTCCACCAGCTCGCGAAACTGCGCAAGCGTCAGCGACAGCAGCGGCCGGTAAATATCCAGCAGGCCGCTAATGACCCGATAGCCCTGTAATTCCAGTTGCTCTACGTCAGGGTGGTTAAACACATGACGCACCGCCACATTTTTATAAAGCTCCAGCAAGCGGCTGAACGGGCTTTCATCCTCAAGCAGCGCATGGTTAAAAGAGCCTTCAAACACGGCGGGTAAATTATCAATAAACCGTTGGGCTGCGTAAGGCGCGAGACGATTTAACGTATTGACGCGCAGATACATAAAGAACTGATCTTCCGCGCTGTGATGCAACTGGTTAGTGCCTGATTTATCCCAGGCGTTTTGCACGACCAGATTAAAGAGATCGCCCGGCTGATGTTCGCCCCAGGCCTCATAAAGATGCTGATATAACTGCTCGACGCTGAAAATACGTTTTTCTACGGCATCTTCGAGATCGGCCACGCAATAAGAAATATCGTCTGCCGCCTCCATAATCCAGGCGAGCGGGAAGCGACTGTAAGTCTCTAATTGCAATTCTTTACGTAGCCGCGAAATATATTGCTCTTCCGACAGATAAAAACCCGGCTTTTTCATCAAATAACTGTGAGTTTCCGGCACTTCGCCGGTATACCAGGCCGGGCGCGTATATTTGAGAATGCCGCCGACCTGCGCCCAGGTCAGATTCATGCGCAGCAGCGTATGCACCAGGCGGATGCCCTGCGCGTTACCTTCAAACTGACACAAATCCTGGCGCACTTTGCGGCGCAGCGCGTTGAGATCGTCTTCGCCTTCCTGTAGCCGCAGCGCCAGCACGGCGCAGCGATCCTGGCTTACCGGAAGCGTTCCGGCATCTGCCGGAAATAGCTGCTGGCGGAACCAGTCGTTAATCGCCGCCTCACCAAAATGGCCAAACGGCGGATTGCCGATGTCATGCATCAGGCATGACATCTCGACAATGCTTTCAAACGGCCCGGTCAGTTCTGCCAGGCCGTACGCCTCAAGCTGCCCCTGCTCTTTCAGGCGGCTTAGTACCTCTTTTGCGATATAACGTCCCACCTGCTGCACTTCGAGCGAATGGGTCAGACGCGTACGCACCGCAGCGTTGCGCTCAAGGGGAAAAACCTGGGTTTTCTGTTGCAGGCGGCGGATCGCAGGCGAGTTGATAATACGGCCACGATCGCTTTCGAAGATACGCAGGATCTCGTGTTCACTTTTCACGCCCTGCGGCGAGCGATACCGGCGATGCCAGTTGATTTTATTACGGAAATCAATTTTCTCCATCCGCCCTCCGGGTCAGCCTGCGCACGCGAATTAAATCCTTCTTGTCTGCCATGATAGACTATGCCTCTGAATCCATCATTTAGCGAGTATCTCTATGAAAGCAGGCATTATTGGCGCAATGGAAGAAGAAGTGACGCTGTTGCGTGACAAAATCGACAACCGCCAGACCCTGAATATCGCCGGCTGCGAAATTTACACCGGCACCCTCAACGGCGTGGACGTAGCGCTGCTGAAATCGGGCATCGGCAAAGTTTCCGCCGCGATGGGCGCAACGCTGCTGCTGGAGCACTGCAAACCTGACGTTATCATTAACACCGGTTCTGCAGGCGGCCTTGCGCCAACGCTGAAGGTGGGCGACATCGTGGTATCCGATGAAGTGCGTTATCACGACGCCGACGTAACTGCCTTCGGCTATGAATATGGCCAGATGGCTGGTTGTCCGGCGGCGTTCAAAGCCGATGAAAAACTGATCGCCGCCGCAGAAGCCACGATCGAAGCGCTGAACCTGCACGCCGTACGCGGGCTGGTGGTGAGCGGTGATGCGTTCATCAACGGTTCGGTGAACCTGGCGAAAATCCGCCATAACTTCCCGCAGGCCGTTGCTGTTGAGATGGAAGCCACCGCGATTGGTCACGTCTGCCACAACTTCGGCGTGCCGTTTGTGGTCGTGCGCGCGATTTCCGATGTCGCGGATCAGCAGTCGCACCTGAGTTTTGAAGAGTTCCTGGCGGTAGCGGCGAAGCAGTCAACCCTAATGGTAGAAACGCTCCTGACGAGCCTGAATCGTGGCTAAGCTTCGGCTTACCAGGGCGCTTGTCGCCCTGCTTTTTCTCCCGGCGTGGCTCTTCGCCGCGCCGCGGGTCATTACGCTCTCTCCGGCCAACACCGAGCTTGCTTTTGCCGCCGGCATCACGCCAGTCGCGGTAAGTGCTTACTCCGACTACCCCGATGCCGCCCGTAAGCTTGAGCAGGTGGCGAGCTGGCAGGGGATGAACCTTGAGCGCATCGTCGCTCTGAAACCCGACGTGCTCATCGCCTGGCGCGGCGGCAACCCCGAGCGGCAGGTCAATCAGCTACAGTCGCTCGGCATTCGCGTGCTTTGGCTCGATCCGCAATCGGTGCCGCAGGTGGCCGACGCGCTGCGTGCGCTGGCGCCCTACAGCCCAACACCTGAAAAAGCGCAGGCCGCGGCGCGTGATATCGAACAACGCTGGCAGGCGCTCGCCGTACGTTATTCAGGCCAGACGAAGAAACGCGTCTTTATGCAGTTTGGATCACGCCCTCTCTTCACCAGCGGTAAAGCCTCTATCCAGAATGACATCGTCGAGACTTGCGGCGGCGTCAATATTTTTGCCGACAGCCCCGTTCCCTGGCCGCAGGTAAGCCGCGAACAGGTGCTGGCGCGCCGGCCACAGGCCATTGTCATCACGGGTGGCGCTAAGTTTATCGCCGCGACACAGCAGTTCTGGCAGCCTCAGCTCACCGCGCCGGTCATAAGCATTAACGATGACTGGTTTGAGCGCGCAGGCCCGCGTATTATCCTCGCCGCAAATCAGCTCTGTCAGGCGCTGGCAGAGGTAAAATAACGAGTCGAGGAACATCATGCTGGTTTACTGGCTGGATATTATTGGCACTGCGGTGTTTGCCATCTCCGGCGTTTTGCTGGCGGGCAAACTGCGTATGGATCCCTTCGGCGTGCTGGTGCTGGGCGTCGTCACCGCCGTCGGCGGCGGGACGATCCGCGATATGGCGCTCGATCACGGTCCGGTTTTTTGGGTCAAAGATCCCACCGATCTGGTGGTAGCGATGGTGACCTGCTTACTGACTATCGCGCTGGTGCGCCAGCCGCGACGTCTGCCGAAGTGGGTGCTGCCGGTTCTGGATGCCGTGGGGCTTGCGGTGTTCGTCGGGATTGGCGTCAACAAAGCATTTATGGCAGGCACCGGACCACTGGTCGCGATTTGCATGGGCGTGGTGACTGGCGTCGGCGGAGGCATTATCCGCGACGTGCTGGCGCGTGAAATCCCGATGATCCTGCGAACCGAAATCTACGCTACGGCCTGTATCGCAGGCGGGATTGTTCACGCCACCGCATTTTTTACCTTCGCGGTGCCGCTGGAACAGGCCAGTATGATGGGCATGGCAATTACCCTGACTATCCGCCTTGCAGCGATTCGCTGGCACCTGAAGTTACCGACGTTCGCGCTTGATGAAAAAGCGTGAGCCATAAAAAAAGCCGTGTCGCAAAACACGGCTTTTTTGTTTCAGCAAAACATCAGATGCTGAAGGAGGAACCACACCCGCATGTGCTGGTGGCGTTCGGGTTATTCACCACGAAACGCGATCCTTCAAGGCCTTCAGTGTAATCCACCGCGCCGCCGACAAGATATTGCAGACTCATCGGGTCTACGACCAGCGACACGCCCTGCTTCTCGATAGTCATATCGCCATCGTTGATCTGGTCGTCAAAGGTAAAACCATACTGGAAGCCGCTGCAACCACCACCGGTGATGTAGACGCGCAGCTTGAGATTCGGGTTTTCTTCATCTGCGATCAGGCTTTTTACTTTATTGGCTGCTGCGTCAGTAAACTGCAGAGGCAGCGCTACGTCATCACTCATTTTTTGCTCCCGTTGAAACCAGCAATCGGGCAAAGAATAACCCGATCTTTAGGGCCATTATCTATTACCCTGGTAAATCGTTCAAGTATTCCGCCCGTCGGCCTGTACCTGCCGCTGCGCCTCTTGTTTCGCAAGCGTACGCGCAAGGATCGTTGAATAAAGCGGCTTGCCGCCAAGGAACTGGGCAAGCAGTGTCGCGCCGAGACAGGTAATAATCATTGGCAAAATGAGCTGGTAATTATCCGTCATCTCCAGCACCAGCACGATGCCGGTGATAGGCGCCCTGACGGAGGCGGCAAGCAGCGCGCCCATCCCGGCGATGGCGAACGTGCCTGCCTGCAACTGCCAGTCCGGGAACCAGGCCGCGCACGCCATGCCGAAGGCGCTGCCAAGCAGCGTGCCGAGCGCCAGCATCGGCGCAAAAATCCCGCCCGGCGCGCCGGAGGAAAAACAGAGCACCGTCGTTACCACGCGGGCGATAAAAATAAACAGCAGCATGCCCACGGTGAAGTTACCCGCCGCCGCCACCGGAATCAGGTCAAACCCACCGCCTGCGGCGACCGGCTCCCACAGCGCCAGCAGACCGCACAGGCCGCCAATCGCGCCGCCGAGCAGCACCCAGCGGGTAATATTGCCGCCGTGAATACGCGCAAAGACATCCTGCATCCCGAGCACCATGCGGTTAAACAGCGGTCCGATAGCGCCGAAAATAATACCGAGCAGCAGATAGAGCCAGAGCGTGTGAACCGGCGCGTTGGTAAGATGCCCAACTTCAATGACCGCCCGTTCGCCGTTAAACACGCGAAAGACGATGCTCGACATAATCACGCCGGTGAACACCGCTTTAATGGAGATCAGGTTATAGCGAAACTGCGGGCGCATCTCTTCGATGATAAACAGAATGCCCGCCAGCGGCGCGTTAAAGGCGGCCGCAAGCCCCGCTGCTGCCCCTGTCGCGAGCAACGTGTGGCGCGCTTCGGCATCGTTTCGGCGAAAGAGATCGAGCACCATGCGCCCAATATTCCCGCCAATCTGCACCGTCGGCCCTTCGCGCCCCAGCACCATGCCCGCGCCGAGTGTTCCCATCCCGCCAATAAACTTCACCGGCAAGACGCGCCACCAGCGCACCGGACGCAACTCCTCCAGCGCGCCTTCAATCTCCGGAATGCCCGAACCGCCAGCCTCCGGCGCGAAGCGACGTACCAGCCAGTACCCGATCATCGCGAGCAGCGCGGAAAGCACAAATGCCAGCGGCCAGACGTACCAGGGGTTATCCGCCACCTGCACCAGCAACCCGATGCGCTGCTGCGATACCCAGACCACCGCTTTTTCGAACGCCACGCCCATAAGCCCCGTCACAAGACCGGTCAGCGCAGCGAGCAACAAGATAGTTAACGGCGTTTTATCGCGTAGCAGTAACCGTCGGATAACAGCAGCGTGCCGTAATCCTTTGACGTGGCGCGGTGGGGGCGTCTGAGAATTCATGCGAACAGGTTCTCCGGAGGTCAATTCAGGCTGCGCATTGTACGCCCGGTATGGGCATCATTCAAAAAACCCCTTCAGGCTACCGGGGTTTAATTGGGCAAAACTTTCATAACCCGGAAGGGATGACTTAGAATAACCCGTTATCCCTATTTTCCCGAATCAGGAGCCGATTCATGAGTAAGTCTGAAAACCTCTTTGCCGCCGCCCGCGAACTTATTCCAGGTGGCGTGAACTCGCCGGTGCGCGCTTTTACCGGCGTCGGCGGCACGCCGCTCTTTATCGAACGGGCGGACGGGGCTTATCTCTATGATGCCGATGGCAAAGCCTATATTGATTATGTCGGCTCCTGGGGCCCGATGGTGCTCGGCCATAACCACCCGGCTATCCGCAACGCGGTGATAGAAGCGGCGCAGCGCGGCCTGAGCTTCGGCGCGCCGACTGAAATGGAAGTGAAAATGGCGCAGCTCGTCACCGACCTGGTGCCGACAATGGACATGGTGCGCATGGTGAACTCCGGCACCGAAGCGACGATGAGCGCCATCCGTCTGGCGCGCGGTTTTACCCGCCGTGACAAAATCATCAAGTTCGAAGGCTGCTACCACGGTCACGCCGATCACCTGCTGGTGAAAGCCGGCTCCGGCGCGCTGACCCTCGGCCAGCCGAACTCGCCAGGCGTACCGGCAGATTTCGCCAAACATACCCTCACCTGCACCTATAACGATCTGGCGTCGGTGCGCGAGGCATTTGAGCTTTACCCGCAGGATATCGCCTGCATTATCGTAGAGCCGGTCGCAGGCAACATGAATTGTATTTTACCGCAGCCGGAATTCCTGCCGGGCCTGCGTGCACTGTGCGACGAATTCGGCGCGCTGCTCATTATCGATGAAGTGATGACGGGATTCCGCGTCGCGCTGGCGGGCGCGCAGGCCTATTACAACGTAGTGCCGGACCTCACCTGCCTTGGCAAAATCATCGGCGGCGGTATGCCGGTAGGCGCGTTCGGCGGGCGTCGTGAAGTCATGGAAGCGCTGGCCCCGACCGGCCCGGTCTACCAGGCCGGAACGCTCTCCGGCAACCCGGTCGCTATGGCGGCGGGCTACGCGTGCTTAAGCGAAGTGGCGCAGCCGGGCATACACAGCACGCTGGATGCGTTGACGACGCAGCTGTCGGAAGGCCTTCTGGATGCTGCGAAAGAGGCAGGTATTCCACTGGTGGTGAACCATGTCGGTGGGATGTTCGGGCTCTTCTTTACCGACGCCGCAGCCGTGACCTGCTATCAGGATGTAGTGAAATGCGATGTCGAGCGCTTTAAGCGCTTCTTCCATCTGATGCTGGAAGAAGGCGTTTATTTCGCGCCGTCCGCGTTCGAAGCGGGCTTTATGTCCGTCGCGCACAGCGAAGAAGATATCAACAACACCATCGACGCCGCGCGTCGCGTGTTCGCGAAGCTGTAATAAAAAAGGCGGGTAGCGTTACGCTTACCCGCCCTATATTTCATTAATAAACCGGATAGCGACATACCCGCACCGTCACTTTCCCACTCCCCGTCAGGAAGAGAAGCAGAAGATTAACGGCTCTGCTTACGCAACAGATAAACAAAATAGGGCGCGCCGATAAACGTCGCCAGTAGCCCTGCCGGGATCTGATACGGGAACATCGCCATACGGCCCGCCCAGTCGGCCAGCATCATCAGCATCCCACCCAACAGCGAAGCAATCACCAGCTGCGGCAGCGCGCGTCGAAAACCCAGCATTCGCGTAATGTGTGGCGCCATCAGGCCAATAAAGCTCAGCGGTCCGATGGTCAGCGTCGCCGCCGCGGTCAATGCCGAGGCGAGCAGCAGCAACACTATCCTCGTCGGCGTCAGCGCCATGCCGACCGCCCGGGCGGTATCGCCTCCAAGCGGCAACACGGTAAGCCAGCGGCGACACAGCGGCGTTAGCGCCAGCAACACCAGCATCACCCAGAGGGAATGCCTTGCCTGCTGTGGCGTCACGCTATACGTCGACCCGGAAACCCAGGTAATCACCTGCGCCATTCGCGGATCGCCGCTCGCCTGAAGCATCATCAGCAACATCGTGAAGGCCGTACTGAGCGCCATCCCCGCAAGCAGCATCCGGTGCGGCGAGAACCCGCCGCGACCGGCGGCAATCAGAATAATCATCAGCGTTGCCGCCGCCCCTACGCTTCCCGCCGGCAGCAGCCAGCCAAAAGCGTCGCCTGGCACGAACAGCAGCAGCATCACCACGCCAAACGCGGCACCCGAACTGATGCCAAGCACTTCAGGGCTCGCCATAGGGTTACCGGTGAGGCGCTGGATAATACAGCCCGCCGCCGCGAGCATCGCGCCTGCACACAGCGCCGCCAGTACACGCGGCCAGCGCCAGCCGAGCAGCTCACGCAGCACATCGCCCTGCGCGAAGACCCAGCCGTGCGCGTCACGGCCAAAGCAGAGCGCCAGCACCGCGACGCCCAGCATCAGCAGCAACGCCGCCAGCGCCCAGCGCGCTACATGCCCACGCTCCGCCGGAATGCGGTCGCCTGCGTTCATCGCCGGCGCGCTCATGGTGCGCAGCCGCGGCAGCAGCCAGAGCAGCAGCGGCGCGCCAAACAGCGCGGTCGCCATGCCGGTCGAGACATCAAGCCAGACGCGGGAGAGCCAGAGGATAAATTGATCGGAGAGCCACAATAGCAGCGCGCCGATAAGCGATGCCAGCAGCAGACGTGCCAGTAACCGCCGCGCGCCGAGCATTTTCGCAAGCAGCGGCGCGAACAGACCGATAAACCCAATAATGCCCACCGCGTTAACCAGCAGTGCGCTGATAACAATCGCGAGCGTCAGAGTAGCGAGGCGCGCCAGCGAGAGCGCAAGCCCAAGATTACGCGCCACGCCGTCATCGAGCCCCATCAGGGTGAGCGGGCGCAGGAGCAGCAGCGTCAGCAAAAATCCCGCCAGCAGCTGCGGCCACAGCCGCGCCGCCACGCTCCAGTCATTCTGGTTGAGCGCTCCGGTACTCCATAAAAACATGCTTTGCAGCTGATCGTGGTGAAACAGCACCAGCAGTTGGTTGACCGCGCCGCAGTACAGGCTCACCACCAGGCCCGCCAGGATAAGCGTCACTGGCGAGAGGCGCTTGCCCCAGGCGACACCGAACACCAGCAGCCCCACGGCGCAGGCGCCTGCCAGCGCCGCGAACTGCGCCGTCAGGACGCCACCGGGCAACGCCCAGAGTGTCGCGACCGTGACGCCAAGCTGCGCGCCGGTCGCGACACCGAGCGTAGTCGGCTCCGCAAGCGGGTTACGCAGCACCTGCTGGAATAACACGCCCACCAGCCCCAGCCCTGCGCCAACCAGCAGCGAGACCGCGAAGCGTGGCAGCAGGCTATAGTGGAACAGCATCTGATCGATAGCATCGATATCCGGGTGCCATAGCGCCTCGCGCCATTGCGCGCGCGGCAGCCAGGCGTTCAGGTTTATCCAACTGAGCCCCAGCCCCAGCGCGAATAACAGCCCCAGCAATAACGCGGGGAAAAGCAGATGACGCGTTCTCATGCCCGGCCTCCCAGCGCGTTATCCAGCACGCGGCCAAAGCGCATCGCCGAGAGCGTCGCGCCGTAGAACCAGACCGCGGGCACGCGCTGAAAACGCCCTTCGCGCACAAACGGCATCGCCTGCCAGAGCGGCGTGGCGGCAAGCTGGCGCATCACCGGGTCGTCGCCATGTTCAAAGCAGATAACATCGGCGTCTTTAAACTGCGCGAGCCGTTCGACGCCGACGATCGCGCTGCCCCAGAAGTTGCTATCGTCCTGCCAGGCATTAGGAATATTGACGGCGTCCAGCACCGGCTGGAACAGGCTGTTTGTGCCGATGGTCAGCGCATGGCGCGCGTCCAGCAGCGACATCATTAACAGCGGACGTCCACCGCGGCCCGCAAAACGCGGCTTCATCTTCGCGAGGAACTGTTCGAATTCATCAAGGTGCGTTTTCGCCGCCACCTGTAGCCCCAGCCGTTCGGCCAGCGCCAGCAGCGACTGTCGCGCCATCGTGAGCGGTGCTTTACCATCCGTAAAGGTCACGCCCATACCGGGCGCAATTCGCGCAAGCTGCGCCTCCGCCGGGCCATAACCTGACGACCAGATCATCAGCGACGGCTTCAGTTGAGTCAGCAATTCAAGGTTTGGCTCGGTGCGCAGACCCACGTCAATCACGGATGCCGGCAGCGGTGGATCGTTGACCCACAGGCGATAATTCGGCACGTCCGCCACCGCGAAGGGCGTCACACCCAGCGCAATCAGTTGTTCCACGGGCAGCCATTCGAGCGCCACGATATGTTGCAGATTGACCGTCGCCGCACGCGCCTTTGCCATCTGCCACATCAGCGGCGAGAGCGCCATCGCCGTCATCAGACGACGGCGGCTAAAAGGAGTTGAGAGAACATCACGCATCAGCAGACGAAGCTCACGGGTGCCAGACCTGCCGGATGCGGCAGAATGCCCATCGGAATGCCATAGATTTGCTGGAGCGTTTCGCCGTTCATTAATTCAAGCGGGCTTCCCTCAGCTATCATTTCTCCGCCGCGTAGCGCCACCAGATGGTCGCAATAACGCGCCGCCATGTTGATATCGTGCAGAACGGCGATGACGGTCAGCCCACGCTGCTGGCTTAAACGGTGGATAAGCGCCAGCACGTCGACCTGGTGGGCGATATCCAGCGCCGAGGTCGGCTCGTCGAGCAGCAGACAGCGGCTGTTTTGCGCCACCAGCATGGCTATCCATGCACGCTGACGTTCGCCGCCCGAAAGGCTGTCCACCAGCCGGTGCGCCAGCGGCTTCAGGCCCACCAGGCTTATCGCCTCTTCCACCCGCTCGCGATCTTCTGCGCCAAAACGCCCGAGCGCGCCGTGCCACGGATAGCGACCAATCGCCACCAGCTCGCGCACCGTCATCCCTTCGGCTGCAGGCAACTGCTGCGGCAGATACGCGACTTCACGTGCGAATGCTTTGCTGTTCCAGCGCGCAAGCGGCTCGCCGTTCAGCAAAATGTCGCCTTCAGAGGGTTTCTGGTGACGGCCCAGCATTTTCAAAAGCGTGGATTTGCCGGAGCCGTTGTGACCGATAAGGCCAGTGACTTTGCCCGCCGGAAAGGTGAGCGACAAGGGGTGAAGCAGCGTGCGTCCGGGCACACGAAAAGAGAGATCTTTTAAAGAAAAACCAGCGTCGGGCGGGGATGTTTTGTCCTGCATGGTAGCCAACTTGTTGAAGGGCACGCAAAGCGTGCCCGAAGAGGATCAGAAGCGGAATGTGGCGGTCGCCGTCACCTGGCGTTCCGCGCCCCAGAAGCAGCCATAGGCCTGGAAGCAGCTGGAGACATACTCACGGTCTAACAGGTTATTAACGTTTACCGCAACGCTTGAGCCCGGCAGGCCCAGTCGCGCGAGGTCATATTTGACCACAGCGTCCATCACCGCGGCACTACCAACTTTAAAGGAGTTTGCCGGGTCGCCGTAACTGGAGCCGATGAAGCGGCCGCCAGTACCGATGGTCAGGCCAGAGAGCGGACCATCATTGACGGTGTAATCGCCCCACAGCGAGCCCATATGACGCGGCACCTGCTCAACGTGATTCCCTTTAAGTTTGGTGTCTTTCGTGTATTCGGCGTCAATATAGGTATAAGACGCCGTCAGGTTGATATTCGCGTTTAGTGCAGCCTTCGCCTCCAGCTCGACACCGCGGGAGCGTACTTCACCTGACGGAACCTGCTGGGTCGCATCATTAGGATCGGTAGTCAGGGTGTTCGTTTTGGTCAGCTGATAAACCGCGCCGGTCATGACAACAGGCATGTCTTTCGGCACATATTTCACACCCGCTTCATACTGCTCGCCTTTGGACGGCGCGAAAGCCATGCGCGGTGTGCTGTAAAGATCGAAAGCGTTCGGCTCGAAAGACTGACTGTAGCTGACGTAGGGAGAAATACCGTTGTCAAACAGGTAGTTTACACCGCCACGCCACGTGAACTGGTGATCGTTGCGCTCAATGGAGCCACCGTCGGCACGTACGGTCGTACCTTGCTGAGACCAGTCATAGCGGCCGCCCAGCGTGAATACCCATTTATCCCACTCAGCCTGATCCTGAACGTAGATCCCGGTCTGTTTGGTTTCATTGAGCTGGTAAGGTTCGGCCTTGTCAAAATCAAAATCTTCTGGCGTGTAAGAACCGTAAAGATCAATCGCCGGGGCAGTGCCAAATTTCGCGTTGATGTCGTTGCGCATACGCATGAAATCGACGCCGGTCAGCAGCGTATGACCCAAATCGCCAGTCGCAAATTTGCTTTGCAGCTGAGTATCGACACTGAAGTTTTGCAGACGCTCGTTATCGACAACAGTGCCGCGGTTCAGCGTGTGCCCATCAGCCTGGATCCCGGTACCGTAGACGCTCTGCTGCGAGGTTTTCATCTCGGCGAAACGCAGGTTCTGGCGCACGGTAAAGGTGTCGTCGAAAGCGTGTTCAAAGCTATATCCCACCATTTTCTGGTTGCGGGAATAAGTATTGTTAGACGCACCTTCATTAAAGTTACTGCCAATACGTTTGCCGTTCGGCAGCGGCTCGACGGTCCCCTCTTTCGGCAACCAGCCGTAGTAACCGGTTTGCGGCTCGTTCTGAAAGTAAGAGAGGAAAGTGAAATTGGTTTTGTCATCCGGGCGCCAGGTGAACGACGGTGCGATGGCATAGCGTTTCTGTTTGGCGTTAACTTGCTGCTGATCGTTGGAGCGAGCTACACCCGTCAGGCGATAAGAGAATTCGCCGTTATCGTCGAGCGCGTCGCTGAAATCAAAGCCAGTCTGATACAGGTTATCAGTGCCCATTTTAAACTGGACTTCATGCAGCGGCTCGGTAGTGGGACGCTTGCTGACCATGGAGATAATCCCGCCCGGATTGCTCTTGCCGTAAAGCACTGAAGTCGGGCCGCGCATCAGTTCAACGCGCTCCAGCATGTAAGGGTCAATAACTGCATCGTTATAGAAGTTGCCCTGGAGTTTGAGGCCATCCAGATAGTTATTCTGACTAAGTCCCACAGACGTAAAGCCGCGAATGCTGACAAAATCATACGTGGTAGAGGCACCACGGTTGCTGACAACGACGCCAGGCGTGTAACCCAGCGCTTCTTTTACCGACTGCGCCTGATGCATATCCATCTCTTCGCGCGTCACGACCGAAACGGACTGCGGCGTTTTTTCAATCGGCGTATCGGTTTTAGTGGCGGTGGCAGAACGCTTCGCCGCAATGGTCGGGGCCGGGCCCCACGCGCTCTCCTGCGCAGCTGCAGATGCGGAAACGGTGATCGTCTCCTCTTTCTGACCGTTATTGGCGGCCAGGGCCTGCGCGGAAAATCCGCTGCATGCAGAGGCAACAAAAACGGCCAGTGTGCAAATCCTGGTGTTGATCTGAGTGGAAGTAGAACGCGCCATGCTAATTTCTCTGAGTAATAGTGACAAATGATAACGTAAACGAGAATTATTATTATGCGCCCGAGATAATATGCGAAAGGTTGTTTATATAGCAAGCACCTGGCGTGTCAGGGTCGGCCAATGGGGCAATTAATCACCAGACGAAATTATCTGGTTAATTCAGAGATACCGAAACGTTACAGCCGCTTTAAGCGCGAGTAACAATAAAAAAAGGCTTAGCCCTGCTCCTGCCAAAGCCGGAGAGGCGCTAAGCCCTGTATTCCCGAACGGGACGTTAGTTGCTGCCGAACATATCTTTGATCCAGCCCGCGACGCCGTCGCTCTTCTCTTCCTGCTGCGGCGCCTGTTGCGGCTGCTGCTGCTGCGGCTGCTGCGGCGCAGACTGGTCGAACGGATTGCCCGACGGCGCGACCGGCTGGCTCTGCTGGCAGAGCGTATTCGGATCGCTGGTCCAGACCGGCAACGTGCGCATGCCGCCGCCGCAGAGGAAGTTGCCCATGTCATCGACGCCCATGTCGACAATATCTTCAGGCGGCGTCAAATCCAGCGGGATCGGCGACTGATTACTGAGATAGCGCTGGTAAATCGCCATCGCACCGCTGGCCCCGTAGAGCTTGGTCGGCTGGTTATTGTCGCGGCCCACCCAGGTGATCACCACTTCACGCCCGTCGATACCGGCAAACCAGGTGTCGACGTTGTTATTAGTGGTCCCCGTTTTACCTGCCAGATGCAGTTTCGGGAATTTCACCGCCAGCGCATGGCCGGTACCGCGCTGCACCACCTGCTGCATCGTCCAGAGCGTCAGGTAAGCGGCCTGCGCCGGAACGGCGCGCTCCGACTGCGGGAAGCTCTGATACAGCACGCTGCCATCTTCCGCAATCACCGAGCGCAGCACAGAAAGCTGGGCGCGGTTGCCGCCACTCGCGATGGTCTGAAACGCCTGCGCCACTTCAATCGGCGTCAGGTTCAGCGCGCCAAGCAACATCGCCGGCACCGGATGCAACTGGTTTTCCGGCGCGCCCAGTTTTTTCCAGGTGTCGGTCACTGCCTGCAACCCGAGCGCCATACCGAGATTAACCGTTGGCACGTTCATAGAGCGCGTCAGTGCATCTACCAGCATCACCTGCCCGCTGAAACGATGATCGTCGTTCTGCGGCGACCAGACCTGGCCATTTGGCTGGCGCAGCGAGATCGGCGCATCGGCAATCCAGGTGTTCAGACGGTACGTGTTCGGCTGGCTTAACGCCGTCAGATAGGTCGCTGGCTTCGCGAGCGACCCAATAGAGCGGCGCGCCTGCATGGCGCGGTTGTAGCCCGCAAACTGCGGGTTCGCGCCGCCGACCATCGCGCGGACTTCGCCGGTAAAGCGATCCACCACGACCATCGCGGTTTCCAGATCCTTCAACTTGCGCTGTTTGATAAGCGCCGGAATACCTTCCACCGCCGCTTTCTCCGCCGCGTCCTGCGCGACCGAATCAAACGTGGTGAAAATCTTCACGCCGGAAAGATCTTTTACTTTATCGCCAAGCTTCGCCTGCAACTCCTGGCGTACCATCTGCATAAACGCCGGCTGCGGGGAGATCACGCCGCCACGCGGCTGAACGCCAAGCGGACGGGCGCTCAGCATGTCGTAGAGCTCCTGATCAATCACCTTCTGCTCCTGCAGCAGGCGCAGCACCAGGTTACGACGTTCCAGGGCCAGTTTCGGGTTACGCCACGGGTTATAGAGCGACGCGCCCTTCACCATGCCGACCAGCAACGCTTGCTGATCGAGGCTCAGCTCTTCGACCGGACGGCCAAAGTAGTACAGGCTCGCCAGCGGGAAGCCGCGGATCTGATCGTCACCGCTCTGACCGAGATACACTTCATTGAGATAAAGCTCAAGAATGCGGTCTTTGCCGTAGCGCGCGTCCATGATGAGCGCCATGTACGCTTCGTTGGCTTTACGCCACAGGGTGCGCTTGTTGGTCAAAAACAGGTTTTTCACCAGCTGTTGCGTCAGCGTACTGCCGCCCTGCACAGCGCGGCCCGCGGTCAGGTTTGCCAGCACCGCACGGCCAATAGACCAAACGCTGATACCATCATGCTCGTAGAAATGGCGGTCTTCAGTGGCCACCAGCGTATCGACCAGCAGATCCGGGAAGCCGGAGCGCGGCACAAACAGGCGCTGTTCACCGTTTGGCGATGAAAGCATGGTAATAAGCCGCGGATCGAGACGGAAGAAACCGAAGTTACGGTTGCTGTCCATATTTTCGATCGTGGCCAGATGGTCGCCGTCAAACTCCAGACGCGCGCGGATCTGCCCTTCTTTGCTGTCCGGGAAATCGAACGGGCGGCGGATCATCTCAATGCTGTTAGCCTGGACGGTAAACTCGCCAGGACGCGTCATTTTCGTCACCTGACGGTACTGCGTCGCCTCAAGCAGCTTCACCATCTCTTGCTTGCTGATGGTCATATCCGGCTCAAGATTGACCATGCGGCCATAGACCGCGGCGGGCAGTTGCCAGACTTTGCCATCAATACGGCTGCGGATCTTCTGATCGAGATAGACGCCGTAGATAACAAACAGCACCACAAATACCACAAACAGCTTTAACAGAAGCCATAGCCAGCGGCGCTTGCCGCTCGGTTTGCCACCTTTGCCTTTTTTACCTTTTACCTTACGCGGCATCGGCTCCTCATCATCTTCATCTTCGTACTCATCGTCATAATCCTCTTCCCTGAGACGACGACGGCTTACCTTCTGTTTTGCCGGACGCGTCGGTCGTCCTTTGCGTCCAATAGGTTCGCGGTCATTCCCCGCCATGCTTTTTCTCCACAACATACAGGCGCAAAGGCCAGATTCTTGGCTCTTCCACCCACAGGCGGAAGAAGAAAGCTCTCAAATCATCGCGACAGCCAGGCTGCCGCTACTGATACTTTTTGGTGCGCCGGGTCGGCAGCGTATTTGCCGGGTCATCCGGCCAGACATGTTTCGGGTAGCGCCCTTTCATCTCTTTTTGCACGTCTTTCCAGGCGCCGCGCCAGAACGCGCTGAGATCGCGCGTAATTTGCAGCGGCCGCTGGGCGGGCGAGAGCAGCTCAAGGGTGAGCGGCACACGCCCTTCGGCAATAACCGGCGTCGCGGCTTCGCCAAACATCTCCTGGATACGCACCGCCAGCGTCGGTGGGTTCTCTTCGTGATAACGAATCGCAATCCGGCTGCCGGTCGGCACAGTGTAATGCCCTGGCAGCGCACTATCCAGCCGTTGCCGCTGCTGCCAGTCGAGTAAATGCAGCAGCGCCTGGGCGAGGTTAATGTTTTTTAGCGCGCGGAGCGAATGCACGCCGCTAAGCGCCGGTCGCAGCCAGACATCCAGCGACGCCAGCAGCGCCTCGTCGCTCACATCCGGCCACGGGTATTCCGGCAGAAAACACGCCGCGCACAGCATCCGCAGCCGCAACTGCTCCGCCTCCGGCGTCCAGTTAAGAACAGAAAGCCCTTTTTCGCGAATACCGTTGAGCATCGCCTGGTGCAACTCGTCTTCAGAAGGCTTAGACAGGGGCTGGGTTTTCAACACCAGTTGTCCTATCTGCCAGCGGCGCTGCGCGCGCAACGTGCCCTGCTCGTCGTTCCACTCCAGCGAATCGCTCTGGCTTAGAAGGTGCGGGCACTGTTCAATCAACGCGTCAATATCCAGCGGCAGCGCCTGCAAAATGCGCGCATCGGCGCTGTGGCTGCCCTGCAACAGCAGCGGCGCGATAAGCCATTCGTAGCGTGTCAGCGCGTCATCGGTCTCAAGCATCGCGCCCATGCCGTTGGCGAGCTGATAACGCCCCTCCTGGCCGCGACGACGCGCGATACGATCGCCGAACGCGGCAGCAAGCAGCGCCGGCGCCAGCGAGACAGATGCCGCCCCGCCTCTGGCGTTAAGGCGTTTCATCAACTGCGCGCTGCGCGACTGCCAGTTTCCCTGGCTTCGCGAAAAGGCGCTGCGCAGATCGCTGTCCGCGCCACGCGGCGGCTCCTCAAGGATCGCGGCCAGCCGCGCGGCGGTAGCCTGCGCATCGGCATCCGCCGCGCTTGCCAGCATGGCGGCAAGCCTCGGATCGTTGCCAAACTGTGCCATCTGGCGTCCGTGCGCGGTCAACTGCCCCGCTTTCAGCGCACCAAGTGTGGTAAGAAGCTGGCGCGCGGCGGCCAGGTTTACGGCGGGCGGCAGATCGAGCCAACTGAGGTCGGTAACGTCACGGCATCCCCACATCAGCAGTTCCAGCAATAGCCCGGAGAGATCGCTTTGCGTGATTTCCGCCTCCGCCTGCACGGCTGCGCGCTCCGCCTGCTCTTTCGGGATCAGGTGCAGGCAGATCCCCGGTTCAAGGCGGCCAGCACGCCCGGCGCGCTGGGTCATCGATGCCTGACTGATGCGCTGCGTGATAAGCCGCGTCAACCCGGTACGGGCATCGAAGCGCGCCACGCGCTCCTGCGCGCAGTCCACCACGAGCCGGATGCCCTCAATTGTCAGACTGGTTTCGGCGATGTTGGTGGCGAGCACCACTTTGCGATATCCCGCTGGCGCGGGCAGGATGGCTTTGCGCTGTTCAGAGAGCGGCAGCGCGCCGTACAGCGGGCAGAGCAGCACATCGCGCCCGACGCGCTCCGCCAGCTGCGTCTGCACGCGCTGGATCTCGCCCACACCCGGCAAAAACAGCAGCAGTGAGCCTGCCTCTTCGCGCAGCAGCCCGCTCACCGCCTGCGCCACTGCCTCATCAAGGCGCTGATGCGCAGGGAGCGCCTGGTAGCGCCGCTCCACCGGGAAGCTGCGCCCTTCTGAAATCACCATCGGTGCGTGCGGCAGCAGAGTTTGCAGCCGTTCGTTATCAAGCGTCGCAGACATGATCAACAGCCTGAGATCGTCGCGCAGTCCTTGCTGGACATCGAGCAGCAGCGCCAGCGCGAGATCCGCCTGCAGGCTGCGCTCATGAAACTCATCAAGGATCACCAGTGACACACCCGAAAGCTCCGGGTCGCGCTGTAACATTCGCGTCAGGATGCCTTCTGTCACAACCTCAAGCCGCGTCGCAGGGCCAGTGCAGCTCTCGGCGCGCATCCGATAACCCACCGTTTCGCCGCACGGCTCGCCAAGAAGCTCAGCGAGACGCTGTGCCACATTGCGTGCCGCGAGCCTGCGCGGCTCCAACAGGATGATTTTTCCGTCAAGGAGGCCGGATTTCAGGATCTCAAGCGGCAGCCAGGTCGATTTCCCGGCGCCGGTCGGGGCGCAAAGCAGCACCTGGGGCGCATGCTTCAGGGCGTTGAGAAGTTCAGGCAATACGGCGGCGACCGGTAAAGACGACACGACAGGCTCCAGGGGGTTACTATGAAAGGCACGCATTGTAGCATTCCGCCCGATCATTACGAGTTACCGCTATGCCAGACCAGAAACGGCTGTTTTTCGCGCTGCCGCTGCCAGCCGACCTTCAGCAAAACATTATTGAATGGCGCGCGGCGAATTTCGCGCCCGACGCAGGCCGGCCCATCGCGGCCGCTAACCTGCATATCACGCTCGCCTTTTTAGGCGACGTCAGCGCGCAGAAACAACGCACGCTGAGTGCGCTTGCCGGGCGCATCAGCCAGCCGGGCTTTACGCTCGCGCTTGATGACGCGGGCCACTGGCCCCGCTCGCAAGTGGTCTGGCTCGGTTCGCGCCAGCCGCCGCGCGGCCTGTTACAACTTGCGAATTTACTGCGCGCGCAGGCGGCCCGCAGCGGTTGTCCACAAAGCGCGCAACCCTTTCATCCGCATGTCACATTACTGCGCAACGCTCAGCACCCGGTCAGGCTGCCGCCGCCAGGGTTTGGCTGGCAGTTTCCGGTGCGGGAGTTTGTGCTGTATGAATCGCGTTTTGAACAGGGACGAACCCGTTACCAGCCGCTGGAGCGCTGGTCTCTTAACGCATAAGGAAGCGATATGGAATTTACGCCTGCCCTGAAACCGGCCCGGTTGATTCAGCGCTATAAGCGTTTTCTCGCCGATGTCGTGACGCCGCAGGGTGAAACCTTAACCCTGCACTGCCCGAATACGGGCGCGATGACCGGCTGCGCAACGCCTGGCGATACCGTCTGGTATTCAACCTCCAGCGTAGCGACGCGGAAATATCCGCATACCTGGGAATTAACTGAAACCCGTGACGGGGCATTTATTTGCGTGAATACGCTGCGCGCCAACACGGTGGTGAAAGAAGCGTTGCAGGCACAGCGTCTGCCCGCCCTCGCCGGTTACGAAAGTCTTAAAAGCGAAGTGAAGTACGGCGCGGAGCGCAGTCGCATTGACTTCATGTTACAGGCGAGTAACAAGGTTAACTGCTATATTGAGGTGAAATCCGTGACGCTGTCGGAGCAAGATTCAGGCTACTTTCCGGATGCGGTGACCGTCCGCGGTCAGAAGCATTTACGGGAACTGATGAGCGTAGTGGAACAAGGAGATCGCGCCGTGCTGTTGTTCGCCGTGCTGCACTCCGCCATTACGCAGGTCGCACCGGCGCGCCATATTGATGAACGCTACGCCAACCTGTTAAGCGAGGCGCAGCGCATGGGGGTGGAGGTGTTGGCCTGGAAGGCCTCGCTCTCCGCCAGTGAGATAACGCTGACGTCGCCTTTGCCGGTTCGCTTATAACCAGTTGATCCGCAATCGACTAATAATGATACGGCCGCGTGCGCAAATACGCTTTTCCTCACAGGGTTGTCAAGTGTAACGTTTAGATAATTGCTATCCGGAAAAGCTTCTGTTATTTATAGCGGCCTGATTTTTCCCCCGAGAAGGGGATCGATAGTGCGTGTTAAGGAGAAGCAACATGCAAGAAGGGCAAAACCGTAAAACATCGTCCCTGAGTATTCTCGCCATCGCTGGGGTGGAGCCGTATCAGGAGAAGCCGGGCGAAGAGTATATGAACGAAGCCCAGCTGGCGCACTTCAGGCGTATTCTTGAGGCATGGCGTAATCAACTCCGGGATGAAGTCGATCGCACCGTAACCCATATGCAGGATGAAGCTGCTAACTTCCCGGATCCGGTCGACCGTGCCGCCCAGGAAGAGGAGTTCAGCCTGGAACTGCGCAACCGCGACCGCGAGCGCAAGCTGATCAAGAAAATTGAAAAAACGCTGAAAAAAGTGGAAGACGAAGATTTCGGCTACTGCGAATCCTGCGGTGTTGAAATCGGTATTCGTCGCCTCGAAGCGCGTCCGACCGCCGATCTGTGCATCGACTGCAAGACGCTCGCCGAAATCCGCGAAAAACAGATGGCCGGCTAATCGCCGACGCAAATCAATAACACTTACGGCGGGGTTTCCCGCCGTATTCTTTTATGTCTGCCATCACCATGTCTGTGAAGTCTTACATCGGGCGCTTCGCCCCCTCTCCTTCAGGCGAACTGCATTTTGGCTCGCTTATCGCCGCGCTCGGCAGTTATCTCCAGGCTCGCGCACAGCAAGGCACGTGGCTTGTGCGTATTGAAGATATCGATCCCCCGCGCGAAATGCCCGGTGCCGCCGACACGATTTTACGCCAGCTTGAGCATTACGGCCTGTACTGGGATGGCGAGGTGCTGTACCAGTCGCAGCGTCACGAGGCATACCGTGAAGCACTGGCGTACCTGCGTGAGAATGGGCTGAGTTACTACTGCACCTGCCCGCGCAGCCGTATTCAACAGCTCGGCGGCGTGTATGACGGTCATTGCCGCACGCTGCACCGCGGCCCGGAACATGCTGCCGTTCGCCTGGTACAGAAACACCCGGTCATGGCGTTTACTGACAAACTGCGCGGCACACTCACCGCCGACCCGTCGCTTGCTCGCGAAGATTTTATTATTCACCGCCGCGACGGGCTGTTCGCCTATAACCTGGCGGTCGTCGTGGATGATCATTTTCAGGGCGTGACGGAAATTGTCCGTGGCGCAGATCTTATCGAGCCTACCGTGCGCCAGATTTCGCTCTATCAGCAACTGGGCTGGGCACCGCCGGATTATGTTCATCTGCCGCTCGTGGTAAACCCCGACGGCAATAAACTTTCCAAGCAGAATCACGCCCCGCCGCTGCCTCAGGGCGATCCGCGACCAGCGCTTGTCGAGGCGCTGGCGTTTTTAAACCAGCCGGTCGATAACGACTGGCGCGAGCTTTCCACCGAAACGCTGCTACGTCAGGCGGTGGAAAAATGGGATCTCAGCGCGGTACCTGCGGCGGCAGCCGCGAATCCGGCATTCTCAAATGCGTTGCGCTGAGCTATATTAGCCGCTGTTTTTTGTCCAGAGACTGACACTACCGAGGTGCACCATTTTTACCCGAGTCGCTAATTTTTGCCGTAAGGTGTTAAACCGCGAGGAGAGCGTGGTTGACGAAGGCGCCGCACAGCCCGCCATAACCATTATCCCGCGCGAACAGCACGCTATCTCCCGCAAAGATATCAGCGAGAACGCGCTCAAAGTGATGTACCGCCTGAATAAAGCCGGTTACGAAGCCTGGCTTGTTGGCGGCGGTGTGCGCGATCTGCTGCTTGGCAAAAAACCGAAAGATTTCGACGTCACCACTAACGCTACGCCGGATCAGGTACGTAAGCTGTTTCGCAACTGCCGCCTGGTGGGCCGTCGTTTCCGCCTGGCGCACGTCATGTTCGGGCCGGAAATCATTGAAGTCGCCACCTTTCGCGGCCACCACGAGGAGACGGCGAACGATCGTGCCACTTCCCAGCGTGGCCAGAACGGCATGCTGCTGCGCGATAACATCTTCGGCTCCATCGAAGAAGACGCCCAGCGCCGCGATTTCACGATCAACAGCCTTTACTACAGCGTCGCCGATTTCACGGTGCGTGATTACGTGGGCGGCCTGAACGATCTGAACGACGGCATCATCCGTCTGATTGGCGATCCGGAAACCCGCTACCGTGAAGATCCCGTGCGTATGCTGCGCGCGGTGCGCTTTGCCGCCAAGCTTGATATGCGCATCAGCCCGGAAACCGGCGAGCCTATTCCGCGCCTCGCCACGCTGTTAAACGACGTGCCGCCGGCGCGCCTGTTTGAAGAATCCTTAAAGCTGTTGCAGGCGGGTTATGGCTACGCCACCTATCGCCTGCTGTGCGAATATAATCTGTTCCAGCCGCTGTTCCCGGGCATCAGCCGTTACTTTACCGAGAACGGCGATAGCCCGATGGAGCGCATCATTGCGCAGGTGCTGAAGAATACCGATAACCGCATTCATAACGACATGCGCGTGAACCCGGCGTTTCTGTTCGCCGCGATGTTCTGGTATCCGCAGCTCGAAATGGCGCAGAAAATCGCCCAGGAAAGCGGCCTTGCCTATTACGACGCCTTTGCGCTCGCCATGAACGACGTGCTGGACGAAGCCTGCCGCTCACTGGCGATACCTAAACGTATCACCACGCTTATTCGTGATATCTGGATGTTGCAGCTGCGCCTGTCCCGTCGTCAGGGCAAACGTGCGTGGAAGCTGATGGAGCACCCGAAATTCCGGGCCGCTTACGATCTGCTGGCGCTGCGCGCCGAAGCGGAAAATAACGGCGAACTTCAACGCCTGACAAACTGGTGGGGCGAGTTCCAGTCTGCCGCACCGCCGATGCAAAAAGATATGCTTAACGATTTAGGCGATGAACCGGCCGCGCGCCGTCGTCCGCGTCGCCCACGTCGTCGTACCTCTCCGCGCCGTGAGGGCAACGCGTGACGCGAGTGTATATCGCGCTCGGCAGTAATCTTGCCGAGCCGCTTTCACAGGTCAATGACGCGCTGGCTGCGCTCGCGCGCATTCCGCAAAGCCGTGTGGTCGCCACGTCCTCGCTCTACCGCACGCCGCCGCTGGGCCCGCAGGATCAGCCTGATTACCTCAACGCCGCCGTCGAGCTGGAAACCTCGCTCACGCCGGAGGCATTGCTGGATAATACGCAGCGCATTGAACTGCAACAGGGGCGCGTGCGTAAAGCGGAGCGCTGGGGGCCGCGCACGCTCGATCTCGATATCCTGCTGTTTGGCAACGAGACGATAAACACGCCGCGCCTGACGGTTCCTCACTACGACATGAAAAACCGCGCTTTTATGCTGCTGCCGCTTGCAGAGATAGCGCCCGCGCTGCGTTTCCCGGATGGCGAACGCGTGGCGGATGTGCTTGAACGCCTTGATTGTTCAGCAATTCGCCACTGGTAAAGCAAAAACTTCCTCTTCGTATTTCCGCGCAGTATCCTCCCGCAAACGCATCGTTTACACTGCTTTTTTTCTGTTTGCGGGATAGCTATGAAACCGACCACTATTTCTCAATTGCGACGCCTGAAGGAATCCGGCAAAAAGTTCGCCACCATTACCGCCTACGATTTCAGCTTTGCGAAACTCTTTGAAGAAGAAGGGATTGGCGTCATGCTGGTCGGCGATTCGCTGGGGATGACGGTACAGGGGCACGACTCTACCCTGCCGGTGACCGTGGACGATATCGCCTACCATACCCGTGCCGTTCGCCGTGGCGCACCGCACTGTCTGCTGCTCGCAGACCTGCCGTTTATGGCCTACCCCACGCCAGAACAGGCGTTTGAAAACAGCGCCGCCGTGATGCGCGCAGGCGCGAATATGGTAAAAATTGAGGGTGGCCGCTGGCTTGCTGACACGGTACGCATGCTGACCGAGCGCGCCGTGCCGGTGTGTGGCCATCTGGGCCTGACGCCGCAGTCGGTGAATATTTTCGGTGGCTATAAAGTGCAGGGTCGCGATGAAGCCGCGGCCCAGACGCTGCTGGACGACGCGTTAGCGCTGGAGGTCGCAGGCGCGCAACTGCTGGTGCTGGAATGCGTGCCGGTCGCACTGGCGCAGCGCATTACCAGCGCGCTTTCGATTCCGGTTATCGGCATTGGCGCAGGCAACGTGACGGACGGGCAGATTCTGGTGATGCATGACGCCTTCGGCATCACTGGCGGCCATATCCCCAAATTTGCCAAAAACTTTCTGGCGCAAGCGGGTGATATGCGTGCGGCGGTACGTGAGTATATTGCAGAAGTGGAGTCCGGCGTTTATCCGGGAGCTGAGCATAGTTTCAATTAATCACAAAAAAGCGGCGCTTATGTGCCGCTTTTTATTATCAGCGTTTCATTACAGACGCTGAATTTCAATCGTCATGGTTCCCTGATAATCGCCAGGTACAACGTCCTGATCTTTAAGCTTAACGATATCCAGTTTAAATGGCGTGAGCGGCAGCGTGGCCTTCAGCGTGCCGGTATTAATATCAACAGGGATGCCAGCGTTGTTATACGTTGCAACGCCAACGCCTTTAGCCGCACCTTCGCTGGTGCTGTTATTCGCAAGCACGGTGCCGCTGGCATTATCTTTCTGGCCAGTGAATTTAAAAACAATATGGTTGTTTTCGATCTGATAACGACAGTAGTCCGTATTGCTTACCGAAAGCATGAGCTGTATGCCGCCCGTGTTAATTTTATTTTGTTCCTTAATATCATCCGTACTGGTATTAAAATTAATGGTGCTTTGGCTTAATCCCACCGCGCAGGATGTCTCATCGCCGCTCTTCAGCGTGCCCATGAGATGGAGTTGCGCTGCGGTATCATTGACGCTTACCTGCGCCCATGCCTGAGAGATAAACAAGGATGATAAGATTAGCATCCCAGCTACTTTTTTCATAAAGGGTCCTCACTATATAGAATTATACCGACGGAGAAGCTGTCCGTCTGACTGATGCGCAGAAAAACGTGAGCGCGGCGTGGTTAAAAACATTCACGCCGCAAATAACAATTATTTTTCACCGCATCCGCACAATTCTAGCAAAGATTATTTTCACTTCTTCACGGATGATGCGTTGAAATATAACCCCAGAATATCAATAAAAGTATTCCAGGCTAAATAATTCGCGAATACATTCATTATAGTTATATACGATGGCAAAATTCTGTTAATGGAACCCGGAATGACTTTGCTTTACTATTTGTTATTTGAATAGATGCTCCTTCTACTCCGGTAACATGACAATGGCGGCTTCGCCATCACGCTTCGCTGCCCTCACCCGGCGTAAACCCGATGCCAGGCATTGTGATAAACCCGTATTGTGCGTATCGTCATGCCCGGAGCTATTCACACAAGCATATTGTTTTCACTACAGGAGTCTTGATTGTGTTGATTATTGAAACCTTACCGCTGCTGCGCCAGCATATCCGTCGCCTGCGCATGGAAGGCAAACGCATCGCACTGGTACCGACGATGGGTAACCTGCATGACGGCCATATGAAACTGGTGGATGAGGCGAAAACCCATGCCGATGCGGTGGTGGTAAGCATTTTCGTTAATCCGATGCAGTTTGACCGCGCCGACGATCTTGCGCGCTACCCGCGCACGCTTCAGGAAGATTGTGAAAAACTGAAAAAACGCGGCGCGGATATTGTCTTCGCCCCGACGCCGGAAGAAGTCTACCCGCAGGGCATGGGTGAGCAGACGTTCGTCGATGTACCCGGCATTTCAACTATCCTCGAAGGCGCGAGCCGTCCGGGGCATTTTCGCGGCGTATCGACAGTCGTCAGCAAGCTTTTTAACCTGGTTCAGCCGGACGTGGCTTGCTTCGGTGAAAAGGATTATCAACAGCTCGCGCTGATCCGCAAAATGGTCGCCGATATGGGCTATGACATCGATATCATCGGCGTGCCGACGGTGCGTGCCAAAGACGGTCTGGCGCTCAGCTCGCGTAACGGCTATCTCACCAGTGATCAGCGCAAAATCGCGCCGGGCCTGAGCAAAGTAATGAATGCCATGGCAGAGAAATTACGCGCAGGCGATCGCGATCTGGACGGTATTATCGCGGCGGCGGCGCAGGCGCTTAGCGAGAAAGGCTTTCGCCCGGACGACCTGCAAATCCGTGATGCCGACACGCTGCTGGCACTCAATCCGGGCAGTCAGCGCGCCGTGATCCTGATGGCGGCATGGCTTGGTCAGGCGCGTTTAATCGACAACCAGACCGTGGAATTAGCCCAGTAGACAGCATGGTTAAAAAGGGCAATACTGCCCGGGATAAATTCCTGGTGCCGGGTCACCGCCCGGCGCTAACGACATTCTGGTAAACAGGGTTCAAGTTATGATTCGCACCATGCTGCAGGGCAAACTGCACCGCGTTAAAGTTACTCAGGCGGACCTGCATTATGAAGGCTCCTGCGCCATCGATCAGAATTTCCTCGAGGCCGCAGGCATTCTGGAATATGAAGCCATTGATATTTACAACGTGACCAACGGGAAACGTTTTTCGACTTACGCCATCGCTGGCGAGCGCGGCTCGAAAATCATTTCGGTCAACGGTGCAGCGGCCCACTGCGCCGATGTTGGCGATATCCTGATTATCGCAAGCTATGTGACCATGCCGGATGAGCAGGCGCGCAGCTGGCAGCCGAAAGTCGCTTATTTCGACGGCGACAACGAGATGAAACGCACCGCCAAAGCGGTGCCGGTACAGGTGGCGTAAGCCCTACACCATCAGTCTGATGAAGCCCTCCTCGCGTGGGCTTTTTTTATCCCTGCGGCTGGTTACTGATGATTTTCGCCATGGTCTCCAGCGAATCGGTACGCAGAATATAGAGCCGTTTTAGCAGGAACGGATTATCGCCCGGCTTCACTTTACCTTTCACCGTCGTCACCGCCAGATGAAACCCGGCGTCGCCCGCCGCTTTTACTGCTTTATCGTCGTACCCACCGAACGGATACGAGAGAAACAGCACATGCGGGTTGAACTGCGCCAGCGCGCGGCGTGAGCGTTTGTAGTCAAACAGAATGTTGTGATACGTGCGGCTTAACAAAATCGGGTGGTGCGCGGCGTCGGTACGGTGCAGGAAATGCGTGTGCGACTGGATATCAAACACATCCTGAATCGCCTTTAACTCCGCGACACTCATAAATTGCAGCGATTTAGGATCCCAGCGCTGCGGCTGGCGCTTAATGCGCGATGAAATAATAAATGCCGTAGCCTTAAAACCGTACGCTTTCAACACCGGGTACGCGTAGCGATAGACCGACTTCAGGCCGTCGTCGAACGTGATCACTACCGCTCGCGCGGGCAAATTGACGCGGTTATGCACGTAGCCGTCAAGATCGTAGAGGCTTAAGGTCGCGTAGCCCTGATCGCGCAGCCACGTCATCTGATTGCTGAACGCACGTACCGAGGTGGTAGTGGATGTGTGGCGAAACCGCGTGTTCTCTTCGTCATGCAGGATGTGATGGTACGTCAGCACCGGAATGCCGTTATCCTCCTGCGCGTCCAGACTGCTGATATACCCCAGTCGATTGCCGATGCGGATCTGAAACCAGGTCTGGTTCAGTCGGTCTTTCAGCTTGCCGACAATCGGGTAACGCAGGTTTTCGGCAAGCGTGCCCAGCGGCGCGCTGTTTACATCCGGCTCGTTATAGACCGTCACATCCCGCCAGGTCAGCAGGTTCTGGTTGCTGAGCGGCTTATTCAGATCACCCAGACTGTCCCTGACCCGGTTATCGCCCTGCACATCGGTCAGGTGCGCTTTATCAATAAACCCGGTACCAAAACCAAAGCGGAATTCATAATAATCGGCGGCAATCGGCACCACGGCGAGCAACTGTCCTTCACGGATAGTGCCAACCGTTTGCACGTTATCGCCCACCTTCGCCCAGATAGCGGCATCTTCCGTGGTTTGCATATATTGCGCGGGCAGGTGTTCGCCATCAAGCAGGCTCGCCTGCGCGACGCTTGCCACCATAAGCAGCAGAGAAAAAAAGAGACGATTTAGCATAGGAATGAAGGAACAGTGACAACCAGAGGTGAAATTATGCGCATTTTAACAAAAGTAATATGAATACCAAGTCCGGTTGTTATTTATCGTGCAATAACACAAAGGGTGGATTCTTTTGTTGCTGATGCCAGAGGCTGGTCACACTTTCACCGCCAGCTTTCACCATGGCATCGCGGAAGGTTGCGCTATCCAGCGAGGCGCGCTGCGGATACATCTGCACCAGCAACGGTAGGGAAATCCCGGCAATCACTTCGCTGTGCGGGTGTTTATGGCTCATCAGCGCCGCCACGCGATACGGCGCACCGCCGGGCGTGTCGGTCAGGAAAATCACGCCATCACCGCCATCGGCATGCCAGAGCGCGTCGCACATCATGCGGCTTAGCATATTGGTGCTAAGCCCCGTCCAGTAATCGACCGTCCGGCACAGCGGCAGTGCGCCAAAGCGGGCTTCCAGCTGCTGCGCATAATCGCGTGCGACGTAATCGTGACAAGCAATGACCCAACCTAACATGGCGACTCTCCTTGCATCGGTAGGGTAGTGTAACGAAGTGGCGACGCGTCGGCGTGATTTCCATCAACGCCGACGCGGTCAGGACATCAGGAACGCAGGCCGCGTCCGCGGCTGATGAGATACCAGCACAGCAGATAAAACGCGATGATAAAGCACGCCAGTACCGCGACGGTAAACAACAGCGGCACGTCGGAAATCCCAAGGAAACCAAAGCGGAAACCGCTAATCATGTAGACGATAGGGTTTAAGTGCGACAGCGCCTGCCAGAACGGCGGCAGCAGCGTCAGCGAATAAAACACCCCGCCGAGATAAGTCAGCGGCGTCAGCACAAAGGTCGGGATCAGGCTGATGTCATCGAACGTTTTGGCAAATACGGCGTTCAGCAGCCCGGCAAGCGAGAACAGGATAGCCGTCATTAACAGCGTCAGCCCGACAAACAGCCAGGAGTGCACCTGAAACGGCACGAAAAACAGCGACACCGCCGTTACCAGTACGCCCACGCACAGCCCGCGCGCCACGCCGCCGCCGACGTAACCGGCAATGATCACATGCGTCGGCACAGGTGCTACCAGCAACTCTTCGATGTTGCGCTGGAACTTCGCGCTGAAGAATGACGAGGCCACATTGGCATAGGAGTTGGTGATAACGGCCATCATGATGAGGCCCGGCACGATAAACTGCATATAGCTAAAGCCATGCATTTCACCGATACGTGAGCCAATAAGATTACCGAAGATAATAAAATAGAGGGTCATGGTGATAACCGGCGGCACCAGGGTCTGCACCCAGATGCGGGCAAAACGGTTCACCTCTTTCGCCCAGATACTTTTCAGGGCGACCCAGTAAAGCTGCATCATGCGCGCTCTCCTTGTTTTTCATTCACCAGCGTCACGAACAGCTCTTCAAGACGGTTCGCTTTGTTGCGCATACTCAGCACCTGCACGCCCTGCGCGGTCAGTTGGTTAAACACGCTGTTAATCCCCTGCTCGCGCAGCACTTCTACTTCCAGTGTCGACGTATCTACCAGCCGATACTGATAGCCATCAAGCTTCGGCAGCGGGCTTTTCGCGGCAAGATCGAGGATAAACGTCTCTGATTTAAGCTTGGAGAGCAGCGATTTCATCGACGTGTTTTCCACCAGTTCACCGCGCTGGATGATGCCAATATTACGGCACAGCATTTCCGCTTCTTCGAGGTAATGCGTGGTGAGAATAATCGTCGTGCCTTTATCGTTCAGATCTTTCAAAAAGCCCCACATAGAACGGCGCAGTTCGATATCCACGCCCGCCGTTGGCTCATCGAGGATGAGCAATTTTGGCTCATGCATCAGCGCGCGCGCGATCATCAGACGACGCTTCATGCCGCCTGAAAGCATACGCGCACGTTCATTACGTTTTTCCCACAGATCGAGCTGCTTTAAATACTTTTCGCTGCGTTCTACCGCTTCGCGGCGCTCGACGCCGTAATAACCCGCCTGGTTTACGACTATCTGCTGTACGGTCTCAAAGGGGTTGAAATTAAACTCCTGCGGCACCAGGCCTAACTGGCGTTTGGCGTTGACCACATCGCGCTCCAGGTCGTAGCCAAAGACACGGATACGTCCCGAGGTTTTATTGACCAGCGAACTAATGATGCCGATGGTGGTCGATTTTCCCGCGCCATTTGGGCCAAGCAGAGCGTAGAAATCCCCCGCTTCCACTTTTAAATCAATGCCGCGCAGCGCCTGTACGCCGCCGGGATAGGTTTTTTTAAGCTGCTCCAGCTCCAGTGCAATTGTCATGGATGTCCAGTCACCTTGTTTTCTTGCATAAGTTGTATGGTTTAAAAAAAAGTTTAGTTGCCCTATATTACCCCAACGCAATTGTCTGGTTACAGGTTGTTAACCTCTATGAAAGATATCAGCACACTTATTAGTAATAACGAACTCTGGTCAAAAATGCTGGTGGAAGAAGACCCTGGCTTTTTTGAACGTCTGGCACAGGCGCAGAAACCGCGCTTCCTGTGGATTGGTTGTTCCGACAGCCGCGTACCGGCTGAACGCCTTACTGGCCTTGAGCCGGGCGAGATTTTCGTCCACCGCAACGTGGCGAACCTCGTCATCCACACCGACCTCAACTGCCTCTCCGTAGTGCAGTACGCCGTCGACGTGCTGGAAGTGGAACATATCATCATCTGCGGTCACTACGGCTGCGGCGGTGTACAGGCGGCGGTGGAAAACCCGGAGCTTGGCCTTATCAACAACTGGCTGCTGCATATCCGCGACATCTGGTTTAAACATAGCTCTCTGCTGGGCGAACTGCCGCAGGAGAAGCGCCTCGACACGCTGTGCGAGCTGAACGTGATGGAGCAGGTTTATAACCTCGGCCATTCCACCATCATGCAGTCTGCCTGGAAACGCGGTCAGAAAGTGACCATCCACGGCTGGGCTTACGGCATCCACGACGGTCGCCTGCGTGACCTGGACGTGACCGCGACCAGCCGCGAAACGCTGGAGCAGCGCTACCGCAACGGCGTATGCAACATCCAGAAAACGCACGCCAGCCATAAATAAGGGCGTTCGAGAAATAAAAAAGGGGCCGTTGGCCCCTTTTTTGTGCGCTGGATTTACTCGTCCAGCATCACCACGTTGCCGATATAAGGCAGATGGCGATAGCGCTGGGCATAATCGATGCCGTAGCCCACCACGAATTTGTCCGGGATAGAGAAGCCAACAAACTCCACGTCCACGTTCACTTCACGGCGTGACGGTTTATCCAGAAGCGTACAGATAGCGAGCGATTTCGGCTCACGCAGGCTCAGGATCTCGCGCACTTTGGAGAGCGTATTGCCAGAATCGATAATGTCTTCAACGATCAGCACATCCTTACCGCGAATATCTTCATCCAGGTCTTTGAGGATTTTGACATCGCGCGTGGAGGACATGCCGCTGCCGTAGCTGGAGGCGGTCATAAAATCAACTTCATGCGCCACATGCACCTGACGGCACAGGTCCGCCATGAACATAAATGAGCCGCGCAGCAGCCCCACCAGCACCATTTCGCTGCCGCTGTCCTGATAGCGCTCAGTAATCTGACGACCCAGTTCTTCTACGCGCGCCTTGATTTCCGCCTCGGAAATCATTACTTCAACCGTATGTTTCATATCGCTAACCGTTTGATTTAAAAATAAATCACCGATACCCGCTGCGGCTGCTGCCGGTAACGATAGATAAGCGGGGCAGTATACCAGCAAAACGCCCTGCCGGCAGAAAAGTGCGAAAAGCTCTTTTTGTGATTAAGATCACATATGTTAACAACTATAATAACTTGCTACTTAAAAATTAAGAGTGTGGTTATGGCAGAAACAAAAAAGACACAATCACGACTTCTCGTGATTCTCACAGCCCTGTTCGCAGCATTATCAGGGCTGTATTTATTGGTTGGTGGTATATGGCTGGTATCAATTGGTGGTTCCTGGTATTACCCCATCGCCGGGGTAGGTATGCTGGCGACAGCATGGTTACTGTGGAAACGTAACGCCGCAGCACTGTGGCTCTACGCGATAATCTTGTTAGGTACGATGGCGTGGGGCATCTGGGAAGTCGGATTCGACTTCTGGGCGCTGACGCCGCGTTGCGACATTCTGGTGTTCTTCGGCGTATGGCTTATCTTGCCTTTCGTCTGGCGTCGCCTCCACACACCGTCGCGCGCAGGCGTACCGGCACTGCTGGTTTCGTTGATCATCACCGCCGGGCTGCTGTTCTGGGCAGGCTTTAATGATCCACAGGAAGTGAATGGCACCCTGAGCGCCGACAGCACGCCTGCCGCGGTGAACGGTAGCCAGGACATCCCTGACGGCGACTGGCCGGCTTATGGCCGCAACCAGGAAGGCCAGCGTTACTCGCCGCTCAAGCAGATCAACACCGATAACGTTCATCAGCTGAAAGAAGCCTGGGTGTTCCGCACAGGCGACCTGAAGCTGCCGAACGATCCGGGTGAAATCACTAACGAAGTAACGCCGATTAAAGTCGGTGACACCCTTTTCCTTTGCACCGCGCACCAGCGTCTTTTCGCTGTTGATGCCGCGACCGGTAAAGAGAAATGGCACTTCGATCCGCAGTTAAATACGAACCCGACGTTCCAGCACGTCACGTGCCGCGGCGTGTCTTATCACGAAGCGACCACGGCGAACGCCAGCCCGGACGTTGTCGCGGATTGCCCGCGTCGTATTATCCTGCCGGTGAACGACGGTCGTCTGTTTGCAGTGAATGCCGATAACGGCAAGCTGTGTGAAAGCTTCGCTAATAAAGGCATCCTGAACCTGCAGACCAACATGCCGGTGACGACGCCGGGCATGTATGAGCCGACTTCACCGCCCATCGTTACCGATAAAGTGATTGTTATAGCAGGCGCGGTGACGGATAACTTCTCCACCCGTGAGCCGTCTGGCGTCATCCGTGGTTTTGATATCAACACCGGTAAACTGCTGTGGGCCTTCGACCCGGGCGCGAAAGATCCTAACGCCATCCCGGCGGACGAGCATCACTTCTCGCTGAACTCCCCGAACTCCTGGGCACCAGCGTCTTATGATGCGAAACTCGACATAGTTTACCTGCCGATGGGCGTAACCACCCCGGATATCTGGGGCGGCAACCGCACACCGGAGCAGGAGCGTTATGCAAGTGCTATCGTCGCGCTGAATGCCTCGACCGGTAAGCTGGTATGGTCTTATCAGACCGTTCACCACGACCTGTGGGATATGGACCTCCCGGCGCAGCCGACCCTGGCCGACATTACCGTGAAAGGCGAAACCGTTCCGGTCATCTACGCGCCAGCGAAAACCGGCAACATCTTCGTGCTGGACCGCCGTAACGGCAAGCTGGTGGTTCCGGCACCGGAAAAACCAGTTCCGCAGGGTGCCGCGAAAGGCGACTACGTGACGCCGACGCAGCCGTTCTCTGATCTCTCTTTCCGTCCGAAGAAAGACCTGAGCGGCGCGGATATGTGGGGCGCCACGATGTATGACCAGCTGGTCTGCCGCGTGATGTTCCACAGCCTGCGTTATGAAGGCATCTTCACGCCGCCGTCTGAGCAGGGCACGCTGGTATTCCCGGGTAACCTTGGAATGTTTGAATGGGGCGGCCTGGCCGTTGACCCGCACCGTCAGGTAGCCATTGCTAACCCGATGGCGCTGCCGTTCGTCTCCAAACTTATCCCGCGTGGTCCGGGTAACCCGATGGAGCAGCCGAAAGACGCGCAGGGCACCGGCAGTGAATCCGGTATCCAGCCGCAGTACGGCGTGCCGTTCGGCGTCACCCTGAACCCGTTCCTCTCTCCGTTTGGTCTGCCGTGTAAGCAGCCGGCATGGGGTTATATCTCCGCGCTGGATCTGAAGACCAACGAAGTGGTGTGGAAAAAACGTATCGGTACGCCACGCGACAGCATGCCGTTCCCGATGCCGTTCCCGGTTCCGTTTAACATGGGTATGCCGATGTTGGGCGGTCCGATCACCACTGGCGGTAACGTGCTGTTCATCGGCGCGACCGCAGATAACTATCTGCGCGCGTACAACGTGACCAACGGCGAGAAGCTGTGGGAAGCCCGCCTGCCGGCTGGCGGCCAGGCGACGCCGATGACCTATGAAGTGAACGGCAAGCAGTATGTCGTGCTCTCCGCAGGCGGCCACGGCTCGTTCGGCACGAAGATGGGCGATTACATCGTCGCCTACGCTCTGCCGGATGACGCGAAGTAAAATCGTCAGATAAAACAAAGCCCCTCCATGAGGGGCTTTTTTATGGGCGCTATTTGTGGAAGTGGCAAAAGGCGAAGTGCGGTTGCAGCGCGGGTAAGCGCAGCGCCACCCGCCCCCTCAACGCATCCCGCTACGCCACCGTAAACCCGAGCATCATCCCGGTATCTTCATGCTCTAACAGATGGCAATGCGCCATATACGCATGCTCCGCTGACGCCGCGTAATCAAAGCGCACTACCACCTCACTGCGCGCGCCTTCGACCCATACGGTATCTTTCCATCCAGCGCGGTGCGCAGCGGGCGGTTTGCCATTTTCGGTGAGAATACGGAACTGCGCGCCGTGGATATGAAACGGGTGAAGCATCATGTCGCCCTCGCCAGAGACAGTCCATCGCTCATACTTACCGAGCGACGCCGCAAACGCTGGCGCGTTCATATCAAACGCCTTGCCGTTAATTTTATTGGCGTTATGGAAATCAAACCCGTTGCCGCCGTGGCCCATACCGCCCTGCGACATTTTACCGTGGCCCATATGTTCCATCTGGCTCATCATCTGCCCGTGTGGGTTCCCCGCCAGCGCCTGCTTGCCGTAACGCTTCGTCAACGCCTGCATTCCCATCATGTCGAGCATAGGGTCCATCATGAGCTGTAGCCAGCGTTCCTGAAGACCATCAAGCGCAGGCAGCGCCGACACCTCAACCAGTTTATCCGGTAGCATCCCTGAAGCAGGCACTACAACAGGCTGAATGCGTACCACCGGCTGTGGTTTGTCGAACGGCGCGACCGTCATGCCCATCTGGGTCACCGGCAACGTTACGATATCGAAAGGTTTTGCGTCACTGGTTTCCACCAGCACTTCAAAACGCTCGCCCATCAGCATCGGCAGCTCGGTCACTTTCACCGGCTCCGCCAGCAACCCACCGTCGCTGGCTATCACATACAGCGGGCGGTTGTCGCTTGCCGCGATTTTCAGCGTGCGCGCGTTACAGCCGTTCAGCAGACGCAGACGCAGCCAGCCTTTTGGCGGCGTGTGACGCGGATAAACTGCGCCGTTGCACAGCAAGGTATCGCCAAACCAGCCGACGGCGGCGGTCATGACATCCAGTTGATAATCGACCTCACCCGCTGCGGTGAACTTTTTATCCTGAATAATAAGCGGCACATCATCGACACCCCAGATTTTGGGCAGCATCAGTTGCAGGCTTTCGGTATCTTCGATAAGCAACAATCCCGCCAGCCCCATCGCCACCTGGTGACCGGTTTTACCGTGCTGATGCGGATGAAACCAGCAGGTCGCGGCGCGCTGTTCCGGCGTAAAGCTCACACTCCGGGTTTGCCCAGGCGAAATAACGCCCTGCGGACCGCCATCTACCTCGCCCGGCACTTCCAGCCCATGCCAGTGCACCGTGGTTTCTTCCCCGAGCGTATTGCGGATATCGACCGTTACTGGTTTCCCCTGGCGCAGCTTAATCGCAGGCCCCAGCAGCGAGCCGTTATACCCCCAGGTCGTGACATTTTTCCCGGCAAATGCGGTTTTCCCCGCTGTCGCGGTGAGTTGAATGCGGCTGCGGGCATCGGGCGTTAGCAGCGCAGGGATCGGCAGCGCGGGTTGTTCGGCAGCAAACGCGCCCCGGCTCCATGTGGGCAGCGCGCTTAACGCGCCCAGCGCAGCGGTGTACTTAATAAAATCTCGGCGTTGCATCTTCCAGTCCTTATCGTCAACGGGCATCCGTTGAGCTTAAACCCTCCCCTTGCGGGAAGGTCAAGTCTGGCGGAGCAGTAATACGGTTTGTGGCTGCCTGCGCGGCAGTGAACGACCGGCCAACGCTCACCCTCCCCATTTCCGCTTTCTAAGCTGCCTGCGCGGCAGTGAACCCGTCAAGCGTGCGCATCAGCCGCACGTCGTTTTTCTAAGCTGCCTGCGCGGCAGTGAACACCTTTTGCGCGACCGATTCGTATCGCCTCGCTTTCTAAGCTGCCTGTACGGCAGTGAACAAGCCCGAATATTACCTAATCAATTGTATTAAATACAAATAATCCGTTTTCCTTTCATCACACCTTTTTTTCAGCGCACGTAACGTGCTTCGTAAAATCAATAAGTTAACGCGCACGAAGAAAAAAGGGTTTCAGTGAATATAAGAAAAGGGCGCACGCTGCGTTCGCCTTCGCTTGCCGTGTGCAATTTACTTTCTCAAATCGCGCGTGGGTGATGTACCGAATGATGGGTGTTTCGCTGTTTTACCGGCGGGCCAGAAACAGGCGACAAGCCCTGTGGTACGGGCATCTGCCTTCAGAAAACACGGGAAATAACCTCGTCGCCGTTTGGTGAAGTGTGCTATCGTTTGGTATCGGTTGGCGAGTGGTAGACGTGATGAGAAAAGTAGTCAGGCTAATGTTTCTGGGCTGTCTGTTGGCCTTTTCCACTAACAGTTTTGCGCTGAGTGAATCAGAGGCGGAAGACATGGCCGATCTGACGGCGGTATTTGTCTTTCTGAAAAATGATTGCGGCTACCAGAACCTGCCAAATGGGCAGATCCGCCGCGCGCTGGTCTTTTTTGCCCAGCAAAATCAGTGGGATTTAAGCAATTACGACAGCTTTAATATGAAGGCGCTCGGCGAGGACAGTTATCGCGACCTGAGCGGCATCGCTATCCCTACCGCTAAAAAGTGCAAAGCGCTGGCGCGCGACTCGTTAAGCCTGCTTGCCTACGTCAAGTAATCCCTTCCTCTGCCCCTTTGGTGAAATCGTGACCGTGCATCCACGGTCATAGTTAGCTATGATGTTGCGCCCGTTTTTAAGGGTTGTTAACGAAGGAGGTATCAGCCAGTGACCGAGAATCCTATGTGGCACGAAACGCTGCACGATCAGTTTGGTCAATACTTTGCCCTCGACAAAGTGCTCTATCGCGAAAAGACCGATCATCAGGATCTGATTATTTTCGAGAACGCCGCCTTTGGCCGGGTGATGGCACTTGATGGCGTGGTGCAAACCACCGAACGCGACGAGTTTATCTACCACGAGATGATGACGCACGTCCCATTGCTGGCCCACGGCCACGCGAAGCGCGTGTTGATTATCGGCGGCGGCGACGGCGCGATGCTGCGTGAAGTCACACGGCATCAGAACGTGGAATCCATCACGATGGTGGAAATCGACGCGGGCGTGGTGGCGTTTTGCCGCGAGCATCTGCCCAACCACAACGCCGGCAGCTATGACGATCCGCGCTTTACGCTGGTGATTGATGACGGCGTGAATTTTGTCAACCAGACCACCCAGAAATTCGACGTGATTATCTCCGACTGTACCGATCCTATCGGTCCGGGCGAGAGTCTGTTCACCTCAGCATTTTATGAAGGGTGCAAGCGTTGCCTGAACCAGGGCGGGATTTTTGTCGCACAGAATGGTGTCTGCTTCCTGCAACAAGATGAAGCCATCGGCAGCCATAAAAAGCTCAGCCATTATTTTAGCGACGTCAGCTTCTATCAGGCGGCAATTCCGACTTACTACGGCGGCATTATGACGTTTGCCTGGGCAACCGATAACGAGGCGCTGCGTAAACTTCCACTTGAAACGCTACAGGCGCGCTTTCACGCCGCCGGGCTGAAGTGCCGTTATTACAATTCGGCCATTCATACGGCAGCCTTCGCTCTGCCGCAATATTTGCAAGATGCCCTGGCGTCTCAGGCATCCTAAGGAGGTGATAAAAATTGAAAAAGCTGAAACTGCATGGCTTTAACAACCTGACTAAAAGCCTGAGTTTTTGTATTTACGATATTTGCTACGCCAAAACGGCGGAAGAGCGCGATGGTTATATCGCCTATATCGACGAACTCTATAACGCCAACCGTCTGACCGAAATCCTGACGGAGACCTGCTCGATTATCGGCGCCAATATTCTGAATATCGCACGTCAGGATTATGAACCACAGGGTGCCAGCGTCACGATTCTGGTGAGTGAAGAGCCGGTCGACCCGCAACTTATCGACAAAACCGAGCACCCTGGCCCATTGCCGGAAACCGTGGTCGCGCATCTCGACAAGAGCCATATTTGCGTGCATACCTATCCGGAAAGCCACCCTGAAGGCGGCCTGTGCACCTTCCGCGCCGATATTGAAGTGTCCACCTGCGGCGTTATTTCGCCTCTGAAGGCACTAAATTATTTAATCCACCAGCTTGAGTCCGATATCGTGACCATTGACTATCGCGTGCGCGGTTTCACCCGTGACGTGAATGGCATGAAACACTTTATCGACCATGAGATTAACTCGATACAGAACTTTATGTCCGTCGACATAAAATCGCTGTATGACATGATGGACGTGAACGTTTATCAGGAAAACATCTTCCATACCAAGATGCTGCTTAAGGAGTTCGACCTTAAGCACTACATGTTCCACACCCGACCGGAAGAGTTAACGGAAGAAGAGCGCAAGGTGATTACCGACCTGCTCTGGAAAGAAATGCGCGAAATCTATTACGGACGCAATATCCCGTCCGTATAACCGCGTGCGGCGCAGGGACGCGCCGCGTTATCCGTACTGCGCCAGAAAGTCGCGGTACGCCTTCACCACCTGAAGAAAATCTTCGACGCCACACAGCGACAGGCTCTCTTCATCGTAGTAACTCATCCCCTCTTCCATTTCGTCGCCGGAAAACTCCAGCTGATTGGCGCGCACCATGACTTCTTCGCCATCCAGCCACAGCGTATATTCATGGCCGGTTTTCTGCCATTGTCGCTCGCTGCCTTTCACATCGCGGGCCGCCGCCTCGACTTCATCCAGCAGCGCCAGATTGCCTTTTACCTCTTCATTGAACCAGTAGCCGAGCGCTTCGTGGCCCATTGAGAGGCGGACTTTCACCACGCCGGTGATGTCGCGCAAAAATTCATAATCCATGGTGTTTTCCTCTGGCCCGGCGCCGCCTGGCCGCTGCTTTGTTTATCTCTTGTTATTATCGCAGCATGAAACGGAAAGAAAAGCGCCGCCATCGACGAAACTGAAACACCCTCGTAGACGAGCCGTTGTGCCAGCTGTGTTACTCTTGGTTTATCTTAAGGATTGTTGTGATGGGGTTGCCTGTGAAATTTTCTCTACACCATGCGCTGCTGCTTGCCACCGCGGCGCTGCCGCTCTCGTATGCCTGTGCCGGCGAGGCGGTGCGTCTGGATTGCGTCAACCGCGGCAACGTGCTGGTCTCGTTCTTTAAATACCGTCTCTCAACCATGAAGTGGGAAAACCATTTCCAGATAGCCTCCGGCATTGAGAAGAGCAAAACCGAAAGTGGCGTGCCGTATGAGACGATTTCATTTCGTAACGGCGACGATCTGATCTACTTCCCGGAAAAAGAGCGCTATGTGTTGTTTGACGCCGGTAAGCAAAAACCGGAGCGCTGCCAGGTTGAAGGCGAGTTTACGTATCCGGTAGTGAGCCTGCCCCGCTACGACGGTAAAGCGGCATCGTGAACGGTGTGGCGCATTAAAAAAGGGAAGCCATTGGCTTCCCTTTTTACTGGCTGGCCCGGCGCGAATCACGCCGGGCAGGCTTTTGTTATACCGCAGTCTGGAAAATCACGCCGTCCGCTTTCTCAGTGTACTGATTCAGCTGGTCGAAGTTCAGATAACGGTACGTATCCACAGCGGTTTTATCCACCTGAGACATGAACTGCTGATACTCGTCCGGCGTCGGCAGGCGGCCAATCAGCGCCGCAACGGCGGCGAGTTCGGCTGAGGCCAGATAGACGTTCGCACCGGTACCAAGACGGTTCGGGAAGTTACGGGTCGAGGTGGACACCACCGTCGCGCCGTCCGCCACGCGCGCCTGGTTCCCCATGCACAGCGAGCAGCCCGGGATCTCAATACGCGCGCCGCTCTTACCAAAGACGCTGTAGTAGCCTTCTTCTGTGAGCTGCGCGGCATCCATACGGGTCGGCGGCGCAACCCACAGGCGGGTCGGCAGCTGGCCTTTATGGGTATCCAGCAGTTTACCCGCCGCACGGAAGTGACCGATATTGGTCATGCACGAGCCGATAAACACTTCGTCAATCTTATCGCCGGTCACGGCAGAGAGCAGACGCGCGTCGTCCGGATCGTTCGGCGCGCAGAGAATCGGCTCTTTGATCTCGTTCAGATCGATATCGATCACCGCCGCGTATTCCGCATCGGCATCTGCTTCCAGCAGTTGAGGATCGGCAAGCCACTTCTCCATCCCCTGAATACGACGCTCCAGCGTACGGCGATCGCCGTAGCCTTCGGCAATCATCCACTTCAGCAGCACGATGTTGGAGTTGAGATACTCAATGATCGGCTCTTTGTTGAGCTTGATGGTGCAACCCGCCGCAGAACGCTCGGCAGAGGCATCGGTCAGCTCAAATGCCTGCTCGACTTTCAGCTCCGGCAGACCTTCGATCTCCAGGATACGGCCAGAGAAGATGTTTTTCTTGCCCTTCTTCTCTACGGTCAGAAGACCTTGCTGGATAGCGTAATAAGGGATCGCATGCACAAGGTCACGAAGCGTAATACCCGGCTGCATCTGGCCCTTAAAGCGCACCAGCACTGATTCCGGCATATCGAGCGGCATCACGCCGGTCGCGGCGGCAAACGCCACAAGGCCAGAGCCCGCCGGGAAAGAAATACCGATCGGGAAGCGGGTGTGGGAGTCGCCGCCGGTGCCAACGGTGTCCGGCAGCAGCATGCGGTTCAGCCACGAGTGGATAACGCCATCACCCGGACGCAGAGAGACGCCGCCGCGGTTCATAATGAAGTCTGGCAACGTGTGGTGCGTGGTGACGTCAACCGGCTTCGGATACGCCGCAGTGTGGCAGAAAGACTGCATCACCAGGTCTGCGGAGAAGCCGAGGCACGCCAGGTCTTTCAGCTCATCGCGGGTCATCGGGCCGGTGGTGTCCTGTGAACCTACCGACGTCATTTTCGGCTCGCAGTACGCGCCCGGACGGATACCGGCAACGCCGCACGCGCGACCTACCATTTTCTGCGCCAGCGAGTAACCACGATTGCTTTCCGCGACATCTTTAGCGTGACGGAACACCTCGCTGTGCGGCAGGCCCAGCGCTTCGCGCGCTTTGGTGGTAAGACCGCGACCGATAATCAGCGGGATACGGCCGCCCGCGCGCACTTCGTCAATCAGCACGTCGGTTTTCAGTTCAAAACTTGCCAGCAGCTCGCCGGTTTCGTGGTGGCGCACTTCGCCTTTGAACGGGTAGATGTCGATGACATCGCCCATATTCAGGTTGGAAACGTCCACTTCAATCGGCAACGCGCCCGCATCTTCCATCGTGTTGAAGAAGATAGGCGCAATTTTGCCGCCCAGCACCACACCGCCGCCGCGCTTGTTCGGCACATGCGGAATGTCGTCGCCCATAAACCACAGCACCGAGTTGGTGGCGGATTTACGCGATGAGCCGGTACCGACCACGTCGCCGACATAGGCCAGCGGGAAGCCTTTCTGTTGCAGGGCTTCGATCTGTTTAATTGGACCTACGCTGCCTGGCTGATCCGGCTCAATGCCTTCACGGGCGTTTTTCAGCATCGCCAGCGCATGCAGCGGGATATCCGGGCGCGACCAGGCGTCCGGCGCCGGAGAGAGATCGTCGGTGTTGGTTTCGCCCGTTACTTTGAAGACGGTGACGGTGATTTTATCTGCCAGCGCCGGGCGTGACAGGAACCATTCGGCGTCTGCCCAGGATTGCATGATCTGCTTCGCATACGCGTTGCCCGCTTTTGCTTTTTCTTCTACGTCGTAGAAGTTATCGAACATCAGCAGCGTATGGGACAGTGCTTTGGCGGCAATCGGCGCCAGCGTGTCGTTATCCAGCGCTTCAATCAGCGGATGAATGTTGTAACCGCCCTGCATGGTGCCCAGCAGTTCAACGGCTTTTTCAGGGGTTACCAGCGGAGAGGATGCTTCACCTTTGGCGACAGCGGCAAGGAAACCTGCTTTAACATAGGCGGCTTCATCAACGCCTGGGGGTACACGATTGGTCAGCAGGTCTAACAGAAACTCTTCTTCACCCGCAGGCGGGTTCTTCAGCAGCTCGACGAGTGCGGCCATTTGGGTTGCATCTAAGGGTTTGGCTACAATCCCCTCGGCGGCACGCTCAGCTACGTGCTTACGGTATTCTTCTAGCACGACGGTTCTCCTCGCTCTCATTGTCATAGTGGGAGCCAGGCTTCTCTCTTCACGCTCCTGTGAGACAGCAGTTTGTAGGGTAAATGCCCGGATCCGCGACGGGGAGAATAGCAGGAATTTGGTGAAGTGTTAATCTGTTTACAAAAAAGCAACATTAAATCTTTGCTGAATCGTTAAGCTACGCAGAACGCGTTTTGAAAGTGTGCTTGTGGGCATAAAAAAACGCCTCCGAAGAGGCGTTTAATCAGAAAGGCAGAAGATTACTTCTTCTTCGCTTTCGGGTTCGGCAGATCGGTGATGCTGCCTTCGAAGACTTCAGCCGCCAGACCTACAGACTCGTGCAGGGTCGGGTGCGCGTGGATGGTGAGTGCGATGTCTTCTGCGTCACAACCCATCTCGATAGCCAGACCGATTTCACCCAGCAGCTCGCCGCCATTGGTGCCGACAATCGCGCCGCCGATAACACGGTGGGTTTCTTTGTCGAAAATCAGTTTGGTCATACCGTCTGCGCAGTCAGAGGCGATAGCACGGCCAGACGCTGCCCACGGGAAGGTGGCAGTTTCATAGCTGATGCCTTTCTCTTTCGCTTCTTTCTCGGTCAGACCCACCCATGCAACTTCCGGCTCGGTGTAAGCAATGGACGGGATCACTTTCGGATCAAAGTAGTGCTTCATGCCGGCGATAACTTCAGCGGCAACGTGGCCTTCGTGTACGCCTTTGTGCGCCAGCATCGGCTGACCGACGATATCGCCGATAGCGTAGATGTGCGGCACGTTGGTGCGCATTTGCTTGTCAACGCGGATAAAGCCACGGTCGTCCACTTCAACGCCCGCTTTACCGGCATCGAGGTTTTTGCCGTTCGGCACACGGCCGATAGCGACCAGCACGGCGTCATAACGCTGCGCTTCAGCAGGCGCTTTTTTGCCTTCCATGGAAACGTAGATACCGTCTTCTTTCGCTTCAACGGCAGTAACTTTGGTTTCCAGCATCAGGTTGAATTTCTTGCTGATGCGCTTGGTGAAGACTTTCACCACGTCTTTGTCGGCAGCCGGGATAACCTGGTCGAACATCTCAACCACGTCAATCTCTGAACCCAGCGCATGGTAAACGGTACCCATCTCCAGACCGATGATACCGCCGCCCATAACCAGCATGCGTTTCGGCACTTCTTTGAGTTCCAGAGCGTCGGTGGAATCCCATACGCGCGGATCTTCATGCGGAATAAACGGCAGCTGAATCGGACGGGAACCCGCCGCGATGATAGCGTTGTCGAAGTTGATAACGGTTTTGCCGTTCTCGCCTTCCACTTCCAGAGTGTTCGCACCGGTGAATTTACCCAGGCCGTTCACCACTTTCACTTTACGGCCTTTAGCCATACCAGACAGACCGCCGGTCAGCTGATTGATGACTTTTTCTTTCCAGGTACGGATTTTATCGATGTCAGTTTTCGGCTCGCCAAAAACGATACCGTGCTCGGCCAACGCTTTCGCTTCTTCGATGACTTTCGCAACGTGCAGCAGAGCTTTAGAAGGGATACAGCCTACGTTCAGGCAAACACCGCCAAGGGTGCTGTAACGCTCGACGATTACGGTTTCCAGACCTAAGTCAGCGCAACGGAAGGCTGCAGAGTAACCTGCCGGGCCTGCCCCAAGTACCACGACCTGAGTTTTGATTTCAGTACTCATCATGACCTCTTTGTAATTTTCCGGCGGGTCTGACGCTTATGTTTTAACGCCCATCATCCACCGGGACGTTCTATCCGCTCGCATTTTACAAAACTGTTAACAATTTTGAAACAACAAACGGCAAACGAATCCTTTTGGCATCGGATAATTTCGCACAGTGAGGCGGAATTACCAGAAAAAAGCCGGCCGTCAGGCCGGCTTTTTCGCTTACATCACCAGGCGGCGAATGTCCGACAGGGTGTTGTTAATGATGGTGATGAAACGCGCACCATCAGCACCGTCGATCACGCGGTGGTCGAAGGACAGAGAGATCGGCAGCATCAGACGCGGCACGAACTCTTTACCATTCCACACAGGCTCCATCGCAGACTTAGACACACCAAGGATGGCCACTTCCGGCGCGTTCACGATCGGCGCGAAGTGGGTCGTACCCAGGCCGCCGATGCTGGAGATGGTGAAGCAACCGCCCTGCATTTCGCCAGCGGTCAGCTTGCCATCACGCGCTTTCTTGGAAATCACGGTCAGTTCACGAGACAGCTCGGTAATGCTCTTCTTGTTCACGTCTTTAAAGACCGGAACCACCAGGCCGTTCGGGGTATCAACCGCAACACCGATGTTGATGTATTTCTTCAGCGTCAGACGCTGGCCATCTTCGGACAGCGAGCTGTTGAAGCGTGGCATCTGCTCAAGCGCCGCAGCAACGGCTTTCATGATGAAGACAACCGGAGTGAATTTCACGTCCAGTTTACGCTTCTCAGCTTCGGCGTTCTGCTGTTTACGGAACGCTTCCAGATCGGTGATATCGGTTTTGTCGAAGTGCGTAACGTGCGGGATCATGACCCAGTTACGGCTCAGGTTCGCGCCAGAGATTTTCTGGATGCGGCCCAGTTCCACTTCTTCCACTTCACCAAACTTGCTGAAGTCTACTTTCGGCCACGGCAGCATGCCCGGGATACCGCCACCGGTAGCAGCGGCAGGTGCGGATTCCGCACGCTTAACGGCATCTTTCACATAAGCCTGAACGTCTTCGCGCAGGATACGGCCTTTACGACCCGTGCCCTTCACTTTCGCCAGGTTCACACCGAACTCGCGCGCCAGACGGCGGATCAGCGGGGTGGCGTGGACGTAAGCGTCGTTTTCAGCAAACTCAGATTTGCCTTCTGCCTTCGCAGGTGCCGCTGCCGGTTTCTCAGCTTTCGCCGGTGCCGGTGCAGCCGCTTCCTGTTTCGCAGCCGGTGCCGCCGCAGGGGCTGCGCCTTCGACTTCGAAGACCATAATCAGCGAGCCCGTGGAGACTTTATCGCCCACGTTGACTTTCAGCTCTTTCACGGTGCCTGCGAACGGCGCCGGCACTTCCATAGAAGCTTTATCGCCTTCTACGGTGATAAGTGATTGTTCAGCGGTGACTTTGTCGCCTACTTTCACCAGCACTTCGGTCACTTCGACTTCATCGCCGCCGATATCCGGCACGTTGACGTCTTTTGCGCCTGCCGCAGCTGCCGGTGCGGAAGCCGCCTGCTCGGTAACCTGCGGTTTGGCTTCAGCAGCCGGCGCAGCGCCTGCTACTTCGAAGACCATGATGAGAGAGCCGGTAGAGACTTTGTCGCCGGTATTGATTTTGATCTCTTTAACGGTACCTGCGAACGGCGCCGGCACTTCCATAGAGGCTTTGTCGCCTTCCACGGTGATAAGAGATTGTTCGGCTTCGACTTTATCGCCGACTTTCACCAGGATCTCGGTGACTTCGACTTCGTCGCCGCCGATATCCGGTACGTTAACTTCTTTTGCAGCCGCCGCCGCCGGTGCAGCGGACTGCGCCGGTGCTGCTTCTTTCTTCTCTTCTGCCTTTGCAGGTGCAGCATCTGCTGCACCGTCGGCGGAATCGAAAATCATGATCAGTTTGCCGGTTTCGACTTTGTCGCCCACGGAAACTTTGATCTCTTTGACCACGCCCGCCTGCGGAGACGGGACTTCCATAGAGGCTTTATCGCCTTCTACGGTGATCAGCGACTGTTCAGCTTCTACTTTGTCGCCTACTTTGACCAGGATCTCGGTGACTTCAACTTCGTCCGCCCCGATGTCCGGTACATTGATTTCGATAGCCATTATCTCTTTACCTCTTATGCCAGACGCGGGTTGACTTTCTCTGCATCGATATTGAATTTAGTGATGGCGTCAGCCACAACTTTCTTATCGATTTCACCACGTTTAGCCAGTTCGCCCAGCGCTGCAACGACCACGTAAGAAGCATCAACTTCGAAGTGGTGACGCAGGTTTTCGCGGCTGTCAGAACGGCCAAAGCCGTCGGTACCCAGTACGCGATAATCGTCAGCCGGTACATAAGTACGAACCTGCTCGGCGAACAGTTTCATATAGTCGGTGGATGCTACTGCCGGTGCGTCGTTCATCACCTGAGCGATGTACGGCACGCGCGGGGTTTCCATCGGGTGCAGCATGTTCCAGCGCTCGCAATCCTGGCCGTCGCGAGCCAGTTCGGTGAAGGACGTTACGCTGTAGACATCGGAGCCCACGCCGTAGTCTTTCGCCAGAATCTCTGCCGCTTCACGAACGTGACGCAGGATGGAGCCGGAGCCCAGCAGCTGAACTTTACCTTTGCTACCTTCAAGGGTGTCGAGTTTGTAGATACCTTTACGGATACCTTCCTCGGCACCTTCCGGCATTGCCGGCATGTGGTAGTTTTCGTTCAGCGTCGTGATGTAGTAGTACACGTTCTCCTGCGCTTCACCGTACATACGCTGCAGACCGTCATGCATGATGACAGCGACTTCATACGCGTAAGCCGGATCGTAGGAGATGCAGTTCGGGATAGTCAGCGACTGAATGTGGCTGTGACCATCTTCGTGCTGCAGACCTTCACCGTTAAGCGTGGTACGACCGGAAGTACCGCCGATCAGGAAGCCACGCGCCTGCTGGTCACCTGCCGCCCAGCACAGGTCGCCGATACGCTGGAACCCGAACATGGAGTAGTAGATGTAGAACGGGATCATCGGCAGGTTGTTGGTGCTGTAAGAGGTCGCCGCCGCAAGCCAGGAAGCCCCTGCGCCCAGCTCGTTGATCCCTTCCTGCAGAATCTGGCCTTTCTCGTCTTCTTTGTAGTAAGCAACCTGTTCACGGTCCTGCGGGGTGTACTGCTGGCCGTTCGGGCTATAGATACCGATCTGACGGAACAGACCTTCCATACCGAAGGTACGGGCTTCGTCCGCGATGATAGGAACCAGACGATCCTTGATGGACGGGTTCTTCAGCATCACATTCAGGGCACGTACGAAGGCGATGGTAGTGGAGATCTCTTTGCTCTGCTCATCCAGCAGAGAGCGGAAATCTTCCAGCGCCGGCAGTTCCAGCTTCTCGCTAAATTTCGGCTGACGAGACGGCAGGTAGCCGTGCAGCGCCTGACGACGTTCGTGCAGGTATTTGTGTTCTTCAGAACCTTCCGGGAAGGTGATGTACGGCAGTTTTTCCAGATTTTCATCGGTCACCGGCACGCTGAAGCGATCGCGGACGTAGCGAACGCCGTCCATGTTCATTTTCTTCACCTGGTGCGCGATGTTTTTACCTTCAGCGGTGTCGCCCATGCCGTAACCTTTAACGGTGTGAGCAAGGATAACGGTCGCTTTGCCTTTGGTTTCTTTGGCTTTTTTGAAGGCTGCGTAGATTTTCTTCGGATCGTGGCCGCCACGGTTCAGGGCCCAAATCTCATCGTCAGACCATTCTGCCACCAGGGCTGCGGTTTCCGGGTATTTACCGAAGAAGTGCTCGCGCACGTATGCGCCGTCTTTGGATTTGAAGGTCTGATAGTCGCCGTCAACGGTTTCGTTCATCAGCTGAATCAGTTTGCCGCTGGTGTCTTTACGCAGCAGCTCGTCCCAACGGGAACCCCACATCACTTTAATAACGTTCCAGCCGGCGCCGTCGAAGATGCCTTCCAGTTCGTTGATGATTTTGCCGTTACCGGTGACCGGGCCATCCAGACGCTGCAGGTTGCAGTTGATGACGAAGACCAGGTTGTCCAGTTTTTCGCGAGTTGCGATGGTGATGGCGCCTTTAGATTCCGGCTCATCCATCTCACCGTCGCCAAGGAACGCGTAAACGGTCTGCTCAGAGGTATCTTTCAGGCCGCGGTGTTCCAGATATTTCAGGAACTTCGCCTGGTAGATAGCGCCGATCGGGCCAAGGCCCATAGAAACGGTCGGGAACTGCCAGAATTCCGGCATCAGTTTCGGGTGCGGGTAAGAGGACAGACCGTTGCCGTGAACTTCCTGACGGAAATTGTTCATCTGCTCTTCGGTCAGGCGGCCTTCAACGAAAGCACGCGCGTACACGCCCGGAGAGATGTGGCCCTGGAAGTACACCAGATCGCCGCCGTCTTTGTCGTTGCGCGCACGAAAGAAGTGGTTAAAGCACACTTCGTAGATGGTCGCGGAAGACTGGAAGGACGCCATGTGGCCGCCGAGCTCGAGGTCTTTTTTAGACGCACGCAGCACGGTCATGATGGCGTTCCAGCGGATAGCAGAACGAATACGGCGCTCCAGCTCCAGATTACCCGGGTATTCCGGCTCTTCTTCAACGGGGATGGTATTGATGTACTGACGGGCGGCACTGCCCGCCGCTACTTTCACACCGCCTTTACGAGCTTCGGAAAGCAGCTGATCGATCAGATACTGAGCGCGCTCAACACCTTCTTCACGGATTACCGATTCGATCGCCTGTAGCCAGTCGCGAGTTTCGATCGGATCCACGTCATTTTGTAAACGTTCTGACATGGGGGTATTCCTTATCATCTATCTAATACGTTGATTAATCTGGAACCTGTCCCATTGCACTCTATGCTCTTACCGCGTCGGTGCCTCACCGGTAGTACGTCACCTTTGCCCTGTAAAAAGGCTGGCTCGCCTGCCACCGCGATGCAACCTGAACTTCGGGCACTTAACAAAGCGCAATAAGACAGGTTCTGGGTTTAGTTGCCGCGCTTCAATGGCGCTTTTGGTACAAATCTTCCGGCTCTACGCCGGAAAAATATTAATTCTTACGTTGCTCCAGACGGCGCAGCGAGCGGTCACGACGGCTCTGTTCACGACTGCGGTCCAGCAAAATTTCTTCAATGAACGCCAGGTGACGGTGTGAAGCTTCCCGCGCCTGTTCCGGCTCCCGCGCCATAATCGCTTCATAAATCCGCGTACGATGGCTACTGACCAGCGGGAGCATTTCCCGCCGCGCGTAGAGCAATTCGAAGTTCTGACGCACGTTTTGCGCGAGCATCGGCTCCATGCAGCGTAGCAGATGAAGCAGCACTACATTATGCGCAGCTTCTGTTACGGCTATCTGATACTGCACGACGGCGTTGGATTCCGCGTCCAGGTCACCGGACTCCTGCGCATGTTCAATCGCCTGATGACATTCGCGAATACGCGTTCTGTCTTCGTCGGTACTGCGCAGCGCTGCGTAATACGCAGCAATACCTTCCAGCGCATGACGCGTCTCAAGAAGATCAAACTGGGATTCGGGATGGTCAGAGAGGAGTTCCACCAGCGGGTCGCTGAAGCTTTGCCAGAGCGTATTCTGGACAAAAGTACCGCCGCCCTGGCGACGAAGCAGCAGGCCCTTCGCTTCGAGACGCTGAATCGCCTCTCGCAGGGAGGGTCGGGAAACGTCGAACTGTTTAGCCAGCTCGCGTTCAGGAGGCAGTTTTTCGCCGGGACGCAGCGTCCCTTCGAGGATCAAAAACTCCAGTTGCTGCTCAATCACATCGGAAAGTTTTGGTTGGCGGATTTTGCTGTAGGCCATTATTCCCTGTCTCTGCCATTCGCCCGGAGTCAATTGGTATGACCAATTTAACGTTCGTGTTGCTAAAGTAACAAAGTATTCACCTTCTGTCCATCCTGGTTTTGATTGAAATCAGTAAAGCTCCCATATTTTAACAACCATAAAGAAATAACGTTTCAGAAATGTAACTCCACGCAAATGAACTCGTTACCTCAAAAGCGGTAGTTTTAACTTTAATGAAACGCAATGGTGTGCAACCTAAACCGATTCATTCGTTTAAAATATGAATAGCTATTCATTATTGTCGCTTAAAATGAATTAACGCCTGCCGCAATGAAATAACCGCAGCGATTTACAAATGGTTTCTTTTTATTCATTCCGCATGATGCTCCTGAGAAAGCAGGTGCATTTGGCAGCGCTTATCACTATTCTTGGCGCTGCGGTAGTCGTTATAAGAAATTTCATCCTTATTGACTGTAAAGAAAAGACTACACACAGCGACATAACAACATTACAGCAGCGACACGCTGCGGATAAAAAACAACCACAAACGAGGTTTTATGATGGAAGGTCAAGAGCACGGCGACACGCTGAAGCGCGGCCTCAAAAACCGCCATATTCAGCTCATCGCGCTGGGTGGTGCTATCGGTACGGGCCTGTTTCTGGGCAGCGCCTCCGTAATCCAGTCCGCAGGGCCGGGGATCATTCTCGGTTACGCTATCGCGGGGTTTATTGCCTTTTTGATCATGCGCCAGCTTGGCGAGATGGTCGTGGAAGAACCGGTTGCAGGCTCGTTTAGCCATTTCGCCTATAAATACTGGGGCAATTTCGCGGGTTTCGCCTCGGGCTGGAACTACTGGGTGCTGTATGTCCTGGTGGCGATGGCTGAGTTGACCGCCGTCGGTAAATACGTCCAGTTCTGGTGGCCGGAAATCCCTACCTGGGCTTCTGCCGCCGTCTTCTTTGTGGTTATCAACGCCATCAACCTGACCAACGTCAAAGTATTCGGCGAGATGGAGTTCTGGTTCGCCATTATTAAAGTGATCGCGGTAGTGGCGATGATCCTGTTCGGCGCCTGGCTGTTGTTCAGCGATACCGCAGGCCCGCAGGCGACAGTGCGCAATCTCTGGGATCAGGGCGGTTTCCTGCCAAACGGCATTTCCGGGCTGGTCATGATGATGGCGATTATCATGTTCTCGTTCGGCGGTCTTGAGCTGGTTGGCATTACGGCAGCAGAAGCCGATGAGCCGGAAAAAAGCATTCCGAAAGCGACCAATCAGGTTATCTATCGCATCCTGATTTTCTATGTGGGGTCGCTTGCAGTACTGCTCTCGCTGTTGCCGTGGACACGCATTACCGCAGACACCAGCCCGTTCGTGCTGATTTTCCATGAGCTTGGCGATTCGTTTGTGGCGAACGCCCTGAACATCGTGGTGCTGACCGCCGCGCTCTCCGTTTACAACAGCTGTGTGTATTGCAACAGCCGCATGTTGTTCGGCCTCGCCAAACAGGGCAACGCGCCGCAGGCACTGCAAAAAGTGGATAAACGCGGCGTACCGGTGAACACCATTCTGGTTTCCGCGGCTTTTACTGCCCTGTGCGTGCTGATCAACTACCTGGCACCGCAGGAAGCCTTCGGTCTGCTGATGGCGCTGGTGGTCTCTGCGCTGGTTATCAACTGGGCGATGATTAGCCTTGCGCATATGCGCTTTCGTCGCGCTAAACAGCAACAGGGCATCACGCCGCGCTTCCCGGCACTGCTCTACCCGGCAGGTAACTGGCTGTGCCTGGTGTTTATGGCCGCCGTGCTGATCATCATGCTGATGACGCCGGGGATGGCTATTTCCGTCTGGTTGATCCCGGTATGGCTGGTCGTCCTTGCGATCGGCTACTTCGTCAAAGAGAAAAAAGCGAAAGCGGCACGCGCCCGTTAAGCGATAAAACCCCTCGTCCAGCCGGTCGAGGGGTGTTACCTTCCTCACAAATTCTTCTGCACAACACGATTATCCATCTCTGTGACTTATTACTGCTGCGCAGTTTTGTTTAAGCCGAATGATACTTCTGTCCATATTATTCACCGGAGATGTGTCGATGGAAAACAGTAGACTCTCTGTCAAAGAAAAGATCGGCTACGGAATGGGTGACGCCGGATGCAATATTATCTTTGGCGCCATCATGTTGTTTGTTAACTATTTCTATACCGATATTTTTGGCCTTGCACCGGCGCTTGTCGGCGTATTACTTCTCTCTATCCGCGTTATCGATGCGGTAACCGACCCCATCATGGGCGCGCTTGCCGACCGTACACGCAGCCGCTTCGGGCGTTTTCGTCCATGGCTGTTGTGGATAGCGTTCCCCTACGCATTATTCAGCGTACTGATGTTTACCACGCCGGACTGGAGCTACAGCAGCAAAGTTGTCTATGCCTTTGTGACCTACTTTCTGCTTTCTATCACCTATACCGCCATCAATATCCCCTACTGCTCGCTCGGCAGCGTCATCACAAACGACCCGAAAGAGCGCGTCGCCTGCCAGTCTTACCGCTTTGTGATGGTGGGTATCGCCACACTGCTGCTTTCGCTGACGTTACTGCCGATGGTTGACTACTTCGGTGGCGGCGACAAAGCCAAAGGCTATCAAATCGCCATGACCATTCTGGCCCTGATTGGCATGTGTATGTTCCTGTTCAGCTTCGCCACCGTACGTGAGCGTATCCGCCCGGCGGTACCGACCCACGATGACTTAAAAGCCGACCTGAAAGATGTCTGGAAAAACGATCAGTGGGTGCGCATTCTGCTGCTGACGATTTGCAACGTCTGTCCTGGCTTTATTCGCATGGCGGCGACCATGTATTACGTTACGTGGGTCATGCAGCAGAGCACCAGCTTCGCGACGTTGTTTATTAGCCTCGGCGTCATCGGCATGATGATTGGCAGTACGCTTGCTAAAGTCCTCACCGACCGCTGGTGTAAGCTGAAAGTGTTCTTCTGGACCAACATTGCGCTCGCGATTTTCTCTTCCGGTTTCTACTTCCTGAACCCGCACGCTACAACGCTCGTCGTGGTGATGTACTTCCTGCTCAACGTTCTGCATCAAATCCCCTCACCGCTGCACTGGTCGCTGATGGCGGATGTTGATGATTACGGCGAGTGGAAAACCGGCAAGCGCATTACCGGTATCAGCTTCTCCGGTAACCTCTTTTTCCTGAAACTCGGTCTTGCTATCGCCGGCGCACTGGTGGGCTTCCTGCTCTCCTGGTATGGCTACGATGCGGGTGCCAAAGCCCAGAGCGATACCGCGCTTAACGGCATCGTCATGTTGTTTACCGTGATCCCAGGCGTCGGGTATCTCATTACTGCGGGCGTCGTACGTCTGTTGAAAGTAGACCGTGAACTGATGGCGCGTATTCAGAGCGACCTTGAAAAACGCCGCGAAAACTACCGCGAGCTTTCTGAATACTCGCAGACTAAACCTGTGGAAGTTAAACCTTAAGGAGCGATGATGAATACTTCTCCCTGGCCGAATCCGCTGATTGAACAGCGTGCCGACCCGTTTATTTTGCACCATCAGGGCCAGTACTACTTTATCGCCTCAGTACCGGAATATGACAGGCTCGAGATCCGCCGCGCGCCATCCATTGAGTCCCTGCGCCAGGCGGCCCCTGTCGTGGTCTGGCGTAAGCCAGATACCGGGCCAATGAGCGAGCTGATCTGGGCGCCGGAACTGCATCATATTAATGGCAAATGGTATATCTACTTCGCCGCCGCCCCGACGCGTGAATTAAAAGACAAGATGTTCCAGCATCGTATGTATGTGCTGGAGTGCCCGGACGCCGATCCGCTCACCGGCACATGGGTAGAGAAAGGCCAAATCCAGACGCCGTATGACACCTTCTCGCTGGACGCAACAACCTTCGAGCACCAGGGCAAACTCTGGTATCTGTGGGCACAACACGCACCGGACATTCCGGGCAACTCCAACTTGTATTTGTGCGAGATGGAAAATCCATGGACGCTGAAAGGCGATCCTGTGATGTTGAGTAAACCGGAGCTGGAGTGGGAATGTCGGGGCTTTTTAGTAAACGAAGGTCCGGCGGTGGTGAAACATGGCGAGCGTCTGTTCGTCGCTTACTCGGCCAGCGCAACAGATGAAAACTACTGTATGGGGCTGCTCTGGATAGATCAGGCTGCAGATATGCGCGATCCGCGCAACTGGCATAAATTACCGCAGCCAGTGTTCACGACCAGTTATGAAAACCGTCAGTATGGACCAGGCCACAACAGCTTTACGACAACGCCGGACGGCCAGGACGTGCTGGTTTACCATGCGCGTAACTATACTGAAATTGAAGGCGATCCGCTGTGGGATCCAAACCGCCATACCCGCGTGAAGCTGGTCACCTGGGATGACGACGGCATGCCGCAGTTTGGCGTTCCACCCGCCGACCACCCCTGACCCTTCAACGGCACGCTCACATGAGCGTGCCGTAAATCGTTAATACTGCCACCACTACCACAATCACTAGCGTCGCCTTTTTCGCCATTGATACTGCCGCTTTTGGCGTTTCAACTTTATCAACGTGCGATTCGCGCGCCAGCGCAAACTGCGCAAGACCCGTCAGCACCTGATACTGTGAGGTATAACGGTCAAGCAGTGAAGCGAACCACGCAGGGAGCGCTTTTTCGCCATGCCCGACCAGCGCATACACCACACCCGCCAGACGTACTGGCACCCAGTCCAGGATATGCAATACGGCATCAATGCCTGAAAGCAGGCGCTGATGCGGCGTATGGTGACGGGCCACCCAGCTCTGCCAGGCGCGCAAAAATGCATAGCCTGTCAGGGTGACCGGGCCCCACATGCCCCCGACAACAAACCAGAACATCGGCGCCAGATAAAAACGATAGTTAATCCACAACAGACCGTTTTGCAGCTCCCGCAGATACTCTCGCTCATCGCAACCTGGCGGTACGCCATGGATAAGCGTCAGCTCATAAGCCATATTTTCACGCGCGTGACCGTCATTTTGACCTGCCGCTTTAAGGTAGGCGTGATAGTGCCGACGTACGCCGCCTGCGCCAATACACAGCACACCAACAACAATCCAGAAAACGAGTAGCGGGACATTGAAGAACCAGCCTTCCAGCGCCTGCAGGCATAAGAAAACGACCAGCATGGCGAGCGCCGTCATGCCAAGCGTGTAGAACAGAGAGAAGCGGCGCACGCGGCGAAACAGCGGTTCGAGGCGATGATCCAGTTGCCAGTGTTCGCCCAGTTTGAAAAGCCGTTCAGCGATAAGTACCAGCAGCAGGGTAAAAAGCGTCATCTCATCTCCTTATCAGACGGGTCAGCCACCAGCGCACGAAAGCGCAGCCAGTCAAAGGCCGGACCTGGATCGGTTTTGCGTTCGGGCGCGATATCGCTGTGTCCGGTCATATGGCCTTTCATTGCCGGATACATTGCCAACAATGCACGCGTCACGCCAGCCAGTTGACGATATTGCGCATCGGTGTAGGCCTGCGTATCGGTACCTTCAAGCTCAATGCCGACAGAGAAATCGTTACAACGCTCACGCCCTTGATAGGAGGATACGCCAGCATGCCAGGCGCGTTTATTAAAAGGCACATACTGCACAATTTCACCGTCGCGACGAATGAGGCAGTGCGCCGACACACGCAGATGAGCAATATCAGCGAAATACGGATGCGCATGTGGATCGAGCGTACCGGCAAACAGCGCATCGATCCATGGGCCGCCAAACTCTCCAGGCGGCAGGCTAATATTGTGCACCACCAGTAATGAAGGCGCGTCATCCCCGGGCCGATCATCGTGATGCGGCGAGGGTGCGTGTCGGGCATCCACCAGCCAGCCATCTTTCACCTGCATGCGCAGTTCTCCTTTCTGTGGTACTAAAACTCGCTTCAGAGTAGCATGTTTCACTCTTTTGATTAGCCACCAATCTGGAGTTATATCATGCCGCCTCGCCGTTACAATCCGGACCATCGACGTGACATGTTACTGGAACGTATCGCCCTGGATATCCCTGTCACCGTGGCTCAGGCCCTGCGTGAAGATCTCGGCGGAGAAACCGATGCCAGCCGCGATATTACTGCGCAGTTGTTACCGTCAGACAGTCGCTCGCATGCGGTCGTCATCACCCGTGAAGCCGGGGTGTTCTGCGGAAAACGCTGGGTCGACGAAGTGTTTATCCAGCTTGGCGGCGATGTCAGCGTGACCTGGCATGTGGATGACGGCGACACCGTACAGCCTGACCAGCCGCTTTTTGAGCTTGAGGGCCCCTCCCGCGTGTTGCTGACCGGTGAGCGCACGGCGCTGAACTTCGTTCAGACGCTGTCTGGCGTAGCAAGTGAAGTACGCCGCTATGTGGCATTGCTTGAAGGCACGCATACGCAACTGCTTGATACCCGTAAAACCGTACCAGGCCTGCGCAGCGCACTGAAATATGCGGTGCTCTGCGGTGGTGGCGCGAACCATCGCCTGGGGCTTTTCGATGCGTTTCTTATTAAAGAAAACCATATCATCGCTTCCGGCTCGGTGCGTCAGGCTGTAGAAAAGGCCTTCTGGCTGCATCCTGATGTGCCGGTTGAGGTCGAAGTGGAGTCGCTTGATGAACTGGACGAGGCGCTGAAATCGGGAGCCGATATCATCATGCTCGATAACTTTAGTGTCGAAGAGATGCGAGAGGCCGTCAAACGCACAGCGGGCAAGGCGCGGCTGGAAGTTTCCGGCAACGTGACGCTTGAAACGCTGCCAGCATTCGCCAAAACCGGCGTCGACTTCATCTCTGTCGGGGCATTGACTAAACATATTCGCGCGCTAGACCTCTCCATGCGTTTTCGCTAAATCCTCGTCGGGCAGGTTCGCCTGCCCTTCTCTTGCCGAGTAATCATCATTTTTATCTCCTTTCTTGTCTCGTCATTTATGCAATATGCTTTTGTTTTTTAAAGGATATGCGAGACATCACGCAACCGCCTTGTTGTGTCCTGCAACTACGTAAACTTCTTCTGAAGACAGATTCCTGAATTCATTTGTTCACCTGGTGACTTCTTTTACGCGCTGACAGAGTACCGTCACCCAAACAAGGAGGAACTATGAACAGACAGAGCGGCTTTACGTTGATCGAATTGATGGTCGTGATTGGCATCATCGCCATTCTTAGCGCTATCGGCGTGCCGGCATACCAGAACTATCTGCGAAAAGCGGCGCTTACGGATATGTTGCAAACCGTCACACCCTATCGTACGGCGATTGAATTGTGCGTTATCGATCGCGGTGGGCTTAGCAGTTGCGATGCGAGCTCCAATGGGATCCCTGCGCCCAAGACGACACGCTATGTCAGTGAGATGACCGTTGCGCAAGGTGTTATCAGCGTCACCGGCCAGGATAGTCTTAATGGGTTGTCGGTCACGCTGACGCCACAATGGAACACAGCTAACGGTATGGAAGGCTGGAAGCGAACTTGTGCTACCAGCGACACCGCACTTCAGCAGGCCTGCGAAGATGTCTTTCGTAGCACGCTTCCTTAAGTGAGGAGGTTGGTGATGCCACTTGAATATTTACACACGTTATGCCAGCGCTATAACGCGCTGGTATTGAATATTGACGACGCCACGGTGCATATCGCCGTGGCTGGCGAACCCAGCACTGAACTAATGGACGCGCTACGTTTTTCGACCCATCGGCACATTGATATTGAATGCTGGAGTGCCGAGCGTCTGGAAAAAGAGCGGCAACTTGCCTCAGCGCCCTCACAACCGGCGGTGCAGGATGAGGGTGCATCCGTCGTCCAGTTGATTGATCAAACCCTGCAACAGGCGCTGCAACGCCGTGCGTCCGATATACACTTTGAACCAGCGGAAGCGCATTACCAGATTCGGTTTCGTATTGATGGCGTTTTACACGCGCTCCCGCCGCTGTCTGCGGGCCTCGCAAGTGCGATGACTGCGCGCCTGAAGGTTCTGGGGAACCTTGATATCGCGGAACGCAGATTACCGCAGGACGGGCAGTTTAGTATTGAACTCGCAGGACGGGCCGTCTCTTTTCGTATCTCCACCCTGCTCTGCCGCTGTGGAGAAAAAGTGGTACTGCGCTTGCTGCAACAGACGGATCAGCCACTTGAAGTTCAGGCGTTGGGCCTTTCGCAGGCGCAGCAAACGCTTTTTTGCCAGGCGTTGCAGCGCCCGCAGGGGTTAATTTTGGTGACAGGCCCCACCGGAAGCGGCAAAACCGTCACACTTTACACCGCGCTCAGCACCCTTAACGATCCGCAAGTCAACATCTGTAGCGTTGAAGATCCGGTAGAGATCCCCGTCACGGGGCTTAACCAGACGCCAGTGCTACCTAAAGCGGGGCTCACCTTTCAGGCGGTATTGCGCGCGCTGTTACGCCAGGATCCTGATGTCATCATGATTGGTGAAATTCGCGACCTCGAAACCGCAGAAATTGCCGTGAAGGCGGCGCAAACCGGGCATCTTGTTCTCTCCACATTACATACGAATTCAACGACAGAAACTCTGGTAAGGCTTGAACAGATGGGATTGCCGCGCTGGATGCTCGCCTCGGCACTGGAGCTCGTTATCGCGCAGCGCCTGGTAAGAAAACTGTGCCCTTACTGTCGGGTGTTTTCACAGGAGCCAGTCACGCTGCCAGCGTCACTCTGGACTCGCCCGATCTATCCTTACAAAGCCTGCGGATGCGAGCGCTGTTATGGCGGTTACTACGGACGCATTGCGCTTTTTGAACTGCTTAGTATCAATGCAGCGCTACGTCAGTCTGTCGCAAGCGGCGCACCGCTTGATGAAATCGCTTTGCAAGCGCGCGCGCAGGGTATGACAACACTCTTTGAGCATGGTTTGCAGGCAGTAGAAGCAGGTCTTACCACGCTTGAAGAGCTTTATCGCGTATCAGGGGCGCCGCATGGATAATCAGCTATGGCGCTGGCGTGGCGTGAATAAAGAAGGCGCAGGCTGTACAGGGATGCTCTGGGCCCAAGATAAGGTAAACGCATCCCTGCAATTACTCGATAGTGACATTCATCCGCTATCGCTTAAACGCGCCAGCGTTAATAAACGCCACTGGAATAGTGAGCATAAAATTCTGGTGATCCGTCAGTTGGCTGCACTACTTCAGGCAGGTGTCAGCCTGACGCAGGGTCTCACGATGCTGGCAAGCCAGCATCCGGTTGCACAGTGGCAGGCTCTACTTGGTCAACTGGCAAAGCAACTGGGGCGTGGTGTCGCGTTTTCGGAGACGTTGCGCCAGTGGACGGATATCTTCCCACCGCTATATATCTCACTCATGCAAACCGGTGAGCTGACCGGAAAGCTGGACGTATGCTGCCAGCAACTGGCGCAGCAGCAGGAAGATCAACAAAGGCTGCGTAAGCAGGTGATTAAGGCGCTGCGTTATCCGGCTTTTATTTTTGCCGTTGCCCTGCTGCTGACGCTCGGAATGACCTGCTTTGTTCTGCCGCAGTTCACCGCTATCTATCGTTCCTTTAATACACCGTTGCCACTGATAACACGTGCTGTCATCGCGTTTTCAGAAGGACTGATGAAATACGCCGTCTGGTGGCTCTGCGTGATGCTGTTGGTAGTGATGGTTATCATCCGCTTACGTCGCAGGCCACAATGGCAGCTTCAGGAGGCTGCATGGTTACTGAAACTTCCATTATTCGGGCCACTTATTCGTGGTCAGCAGCTAAGCCAGATTTATACTGTGCTTTCATTAATGCAGCGCGCCGGTATTCCTTTACTACAAAGTCTGAGTAGCGTTGAGGAGACGCTGGCCTCGCCTTTATGGCGTCAGGCGGTCAGCCGCGTGAAAACCTGCATCTCTGGAGGCTTGCCGTTATGGAAAGCGCTGGAGCGGGAATGGGTATTCACTGCGCTTTGCATTCAACTGATTCGGACTGGGGAAGAAACCGGTGCGCTGGATATGATGCTCGAAAAATTAGCTGGATGGCATCTGGAACAAACCTCCGAGCGCGCCCAGACGCTAGCCGCCACGCTGGAGCCACTCATGATGATAGCGATCGGTTTGATTGTCGGCACGCTGGTGGTGGCAATGTATCTGCCAATTTTCAGGCTGGGAGATGCGATGAGCGGGATGAATTAAAGCTGGCGCCATGGCTGCGCCAGCCTGATGTAAAACCGAATCAGAGACTGTTGAAAACCCGGTTTTCTTGTTCCTGCACACGAATAAACGTGGTGCGCTTGGTGAGCTCCTTCAGACGGGAGGCGCCGACATATGTACAGGCGGAACGCAGGCCGCCCAGAATGTCGCGAGCAGTGTCTTCAACCGGGCCGCGAAGCTTAAGCTTGACAGTTTTCCCTTCTGCGGCACGGTACTGCGCGACGCCGCCAACATGGCGGTTCATGGCTGATTCAGAACTCATCCCGTAGAAGAGCATAAATTTTTCACCGTTCTGCTCAACCACTGTGCCGCCGCTTTCGTCATGGCCTGCCAGCATACCGCCCAGCATGACGAAATCTGCCCCGCCACCAAAGGCTTTCGCTACGTCACCCGGAACCGTGCAACCGCCATCGCTGATTATTTGTCCGCCAAGGCCATGCGCCGCATCAGCACATTCAATCACAGCGGACAACTGCGGATAGCCAACGCCGGTCTTAACTCGTGTTGTACAGACTGAACCCGGGCCAATGCCGACTTTCACGATATCAGCACCTGCAAGGATCAGCTCTTCGCACATTTCACCGGTCACGACGTTACCCGCAATAATGGTTTTATCAGGCCAGGCGGCGCGAGCTTTGGCAACAAATTTCACGAAATGCTCTGAGTAGCCGTTGGCAACGTCGATGCAGATAAACTGAAGCGATGATGACAGGGCAAGAATTTCTTTCGTTTTTTCAAAATCAGCGTCAGAGGTGCCGGTCGATACCATGATGTGCTTCAGCACGTCGGGCGACACTGACTGTGTAAACGCATTCCAGTCCTGCACGCTGTAGTGCTTATGAACAGCCGTCAGGATATCGAAAGCCGCCAGCGCCTTCGCCATACCGAACGTGCCAACGGTGTCCATATTGGCCGCAATGATCGGAACACCAGACCATTGAACGCGGGAGTGCTTAAAGGTGAACTGACGCTCAAGTTCAACATCAGAGCGACTTTTGAGGGTAGAACGTTTCGGGCGGATAAGAACGTCTTTGAAACCTAACTTCAGATCTTCTTCAATACGCATGTGCGATTCCTGGGTTAATGGCGATGAGCGTAACGCGTGCGGCGGTGCAACTGCCAACTCCAGTGACGTTATCATACGCACTAATAATGGCGCCGCAAGACTGCGAAATCGCTCTTTTTTACGCTACAATCCTATAAATTTACCTTGTGCGCGAGGACGATAAACGAGGCCGCAAACGCCATCATCTCGCGCATGACAACTGCATGAAGTTAATGCTTTTTCATGTGGATTACGCTTATTTTAACGATTCGGGATGATAGCTTTATGGTTTATACGGTAGCACTGACCGGCGGTATAGGAAGCGGCAAAAGTACCGTTGCCGACGCCTTTGCCCGTCTCGGAGTTACTGTGGTGGATGCGGATATCATCGCGCGTCAGGTCGTCGAACCTGGCACTCCCGGCTTAGACGCTATTATTACCCGCTTTGGTCAGACGATTTGTCATCACGACGGTACATTAAATCGCCGCGCGCTACGTGAAATCATCTTTGCAAGCCCGCAGGAAAAAGCCTGGTTGAACGGGCTTTTGCATCCACTCATTCATCAGCGTACAGAGGCTGAGTTAGCGCGTGCCGGTTCAGCATATGCGCTGTGGGTCGTCCCGTTGCTGCTTGAAAATCAGTTACAGACTAAAGCTAACCGCGTGCTGGTCGTGGATGTCGCGCCAGAAACCCAGATCCAGCGCACCATGGCGCGCGATCGGGTGTCACGTCAGCATGCCGAGCAAATTCTCAGCGCGCAGGTCACCCGAGAAGCGCGATTAGCTATCGCTGATGACGTCATAGATAATAACGGCTCGCCGGAAACCTTAGCTGACGATGTGGCGCGTCTGCATCAACGCTATTTGCAACTGGCAGCGCAAGCTGTACCACAGGAAAACACGTAATGCAGACTCACGTTCTTTTTGAACATCCCCTGAATGAAAAAATGCGCACCTGGCTGCGTATCGAATTTCTCATCCAGCAAATGAAAGCACTGCTGCCAGTCAGCGATCATGCGACAGCGCTGCACTTCTTTCGTAACGTGGGCGATCTGCTGGATCTTTTTGAACGCGGCGATACCCGCACTGAATTGCTGAAAGAACTGGAACGTCAGCAGCGTAAATTGCAAAACTGGGCTGAAGTGCCAGGCGTAGATATTGAGCGTATTGAGACGTTACGCCAGCAACTGAAAGCACGCAGCGCCGTATTGATGGCAGCACCTCGTCTGGGCCAAACTCTTCGTGAGGATCGCCTGATAGCCGTTGTGCGCCAGCGCCTGAGTATTCCAGGTGGTTGTTGCAGCTTCGATTTACCGCTGTTGCACGTCTGGCTCGGCTCACCGCAGGAAGAACGTGACGTCCAGGTCAACAGCTGGCTCGCCACGCTGCAACCCCTCACGCATACGCTGGATATGATTCTGGATTTAATCCGCCAGTCAGCGCCGTTTCGTAAGCAAACCAGCCTGAACGGATTTTATCAGGATAACGGCGACGATGCCGATCTTCTGCGCCTGCAACTTCCGCAGGAAGAAGCGCTTTACCCACAGATTTCCGGCCATAAAAGCCGCTTCGCGATCCGCTTCATGCCGCTCGACAGCGAGCATGGCCGCGTACCGGAACGGTTCGATTTTGAACTGGCCTGCTGTTAAGGAATATGAATGTCAGACGCAACTACCGTTAACTGCCCGACATGTGGCAGAGAAATTATCTGGGGCGAACAGAGCCCGTATCGTCCGTTCTGTTCGAAACGCTGTCAGCTTATCGATCTGGGTGAATGGGCCGCTGAGGAAAAACGTATTCCCAGCAGCGGCGATCGCTCCGACACAGATGGCTGGAGCGAGGACGATAATCAGCTTTAAGACTGCGCACGAAGTTTCGCAATCACAGGCTCATTGGCAGGCGGAAAGGCGTCCGCCTCCAGAGCCTGCTGATGAACCCAGCGCCCCGGTTGCCCTTCTTTCCCCCACGGTTCCCCTTGCCAGTCTTCTACCAGGAAAAACCACAGACTGATATGACGATCCGGAAACGCATATTCCAGGGTTTCAAACAATGTGGCAGAAGTAACGGTAACCCCTGTCTCTTCCTGCAACTCACGACATAACGCGGCCTCCGGCGTTTCGCCTGCTTCGATTTTACCGCCAGGAAACTCCCATTTATTCGCCATATGCGCATCGGCGGCGCGCTGCGTAATGAAAATTTCGCCCTGCGCATTACGCACAATGCCGACTGCGATTTGCAATTTTTTCATTGTCTTCTTCCTGTAAAAAAGGCGCAGATATCTGCGCCTTTTGTGGGTCTTAAAAACCAGTTAGCTTAAGCGACCGTGGCACTGCTTATACTTTTTACCGGAGCCGCATGGGCATGGATCGTTGCGCCCCACTTTGCGTTCGCCGGTCTGCTCAGCAAGCGCGGCTGCGGCTGCCGTTTCGTCATCCTGATGACTGAGCTGTTGCATCTGCGCCAGGCGTTCCGCCTCTTCACGACGCTGCTGCTCCATTGCTTCAACCTCTTCCGGCATACGCACCTGGACTTTGCTGATGGTACTGATCACTTCATATTTCAGGGATTCCAGCATGGCCGCGAACATAGCAAACGACTCGCGCTTATATTCCTGCTTCGGATCTTTTTGCGCGTAACCACGCAGGTGGATACCCTGACGCAGATAATCCATCGCCGCCAGATGCTCTTTCCAGAGCGAATCGAGCGTTTGCAGCATCACGCCTTTTTCGAAGTGACGCATCATCTCAGCGCCCACAACCTCTTCTTTGCGCAGGTATACTTCCTTCGCACTCTCAAGGATACGCTCGCGCAGCGTTTCTTCATGTAGTTCCGGCTCTTTATCCAGCCATTCTGCAATCGGCAGTTCAAGGTCAAAATCGTTCTTCAGACGTTCTTCCAGACCCGGAATATCCCACATTTCTTCCAGAGACTGCGGCGGAATATGCGCGTCAATGGTCGCTTTGAAAACGTCTTCGCGAATGCTGTTAATGGTTTCGCTGATGTCAGCCACATCCAGCAGTTCGTTGCGCTGGGTATAGATGGCGCGACGCTGATCGTTGGCGACATCGTCATATTCAAGCAGCTGTTTACGGATATCGAAGTTGCGGCTTTCCACTTTACGTTGCGCGTTAGCAATCGCTTTAGTTACCCAAGGGTGCTCAATCGCTTCGCCCGGTTTCATGCCCAGCTTACGCATCATGTTGGCGACGCGATCTGAGGCGAAAATACGCATAAGCGCATCTTCCATAGAAAGGTAGAAACGGGAAGAACCCGGATCGCCCTGACGACCGGAACGACCACGCAACTGGTTATCGATACGACGCGACTCATGACGCTCGGTACCGATAATATGCAGACCGCCAGATTGTAGTACTGCATCATGGCGCTTCTGCCAGTCAGCCTTAATCTGCGCGATTTGTTCATCACTCGGCGCGTCCAGCTCAGCGACTTCTGCCTGCCAGCTACCACCCAGCATAATATCGGTACCACGACCCGCCATGTTGGTCGCGATGGTTACTGCACCCGGATAACCGGCCTGCGCGACAATATCCGCTTCACGCGCGTGGAATTTGGCGTTCAGTACGTTGTGCTGAATGCCCGCTTTGGTCAGCGCTTCGGAAATGACTTCCGATTTTTCGATGGAGATAGTCCCAACCAGCACCGGCTGGCCTTTCGCTGTACGTTCTTTGATATCTTCAATGATCGCGTCGATCTTCTCAGCTTCGGTCATATAGACCAGATCCGGGAGATCCTTACGCACCATCGGACGGTTGGTAGGTACTACAACGGTATCAAGTTTATAAATAGAGCTAAATTCAAACGCTTCGGTGTCGGCAGTACCGGTCATGCCGGCCAGCTTTTCATAAAGGCGGAAATAGTTTTGGAAGGTGATGGATGCCAGCGTCTGGTTCTCGTTCTGGATCTCTACGCCCTCTTTGGCTTCCACCGCCTGGTGAAGACCATCAGACCAGCGGCGGCCCTGCATTGTACGACCGGTATGCTCATCGACAATAATGACTTCGCCATCTTTAACGATGTAGTCAACGTCGCGGGTGAACAGGGCATGTGCACGCAGTGCGGCGGTGACGTGATGCATCAGCATGATGTTGCCCGGCGAATACAGCGACTCACCTTCGTCCATAATGCCTTCTTTAACCAACAGTTCCTCAATCAGCACCAGGCCGCGCTCAGTCAGGTTCACCTGGCGCGCTTTTTCGTCTACTGAGAAATGACCTTCCCCCTGGAACGTGTCAGAGTCTTCTTTCTCCTGACGCACCAGATGCGGGATGATTTTGTTAACTTTTTTATACATCTCGGAGCTGTCTTCAGCAGGGCCTGAGATGATAAGCGGCGTACGGGCTTCGTCAATGAGAATGGAGTCGACCTCATCCACCAGCGCATAATGAAGCTTACGCTGTACGCGCTCTTCCGGGCTAAACGCCATGTTGTCGCGCAGGTAGTCGAAACCATATTCGTTGTTGGTGCCGTAGGTGATATCCGCAGCATACGCTTCACGCTTGGCTACTGCCAGCATGCCGGACATGTTCACCGCAACACTCATGCCTAAGAATTCAAACAGCGGACGGTTATTTTCGGCATCACGCTGCGCCAGGTAGTCGTTGACGGTGACCACATGGACACCTTTACCGGTCAGCGCATTCAGGTAGGCCGGCAGCGTTGCCGTCAGGGTTTTACCTTCACCGGTACGCATTTCAGCGATGCAGCGATCGTTCAGGACCATACCGCCTAAGAGCTGAACGTCAAAGTGACGCATGCCAAACACGCGTTTACTCGCCTCACGAACTACAGCGAACGCTTCCGGCAGCAGGTTTTCCAGCGTCTCGCCTTTTTCAAGACGGGCGCGAAATTCTACGGTTTTCCCTTTCAGCTCTTCATCCGAAAGCTTTTCCAGCGCCGGTTCCATGCTATTGATAAGCGTAACAGCCTTACGCATACGACGTAAGGTACGGTCGTTACGGCTCCCAAATACTTTGGTTAACATTTTGATCAACATAATAAATTCTCTGAAGCCTCGCACAGGCAAAAAATAATTAAATAAAAAAACGATACTATTCAGGCGAGGAGACGAGGACCGGCGCGGATACCTTGCACCTGGCTAATCCAGACAGGAATGGTAAAGGAGAGATGCGGATGCAGACGCGGCGCAGGCAATTCTTGCGGGGCGGCAGGTTGTCTATCCTGCGTTAGCAGCGCGCTTAATGTATCCAGCAGCGCGAGATGTTGTGCTTTTAACGGAAAGCTTTCTTCCATCGCCATCGGCAGCGTTTGCGGTGCCATAGCGAAAGAGAGATGACGAATAACGGTGCGAATCGCGTGTTGTTGCCAGTAATCCACACCAAAAGCTGCGGAGCGGCGTGACGTTTCCCCGAGCAATGCGAGGGAATCAAAACTACGTAGCGTACCGGTATGAGTGCTACTGGCTTCTGCAGGCGCGGCGGGTTCAGCGTTGTTATTAAGCGCAGGCAGGCCGAGACTAGCCGCGACCATCCCCAACAGGAGATGCGGCCAGAAATAGCGTCTTCCAAACTGTCGCCAACGCGTGAAAATACCAGGCACTTTAACCCACCGGATAACGCTGCTCTGAGCCCGCGTTATGTTGTTATGAATAAGGGCATAAATATTACCATCATTCCCTGCGGGCAACAGCAGTATCGCTGCGATACCTTACGCAATCCGCACAAGAAACCAGCAGTTAGTCATTATAGGAAGGACAGAAAAGCAAGGCAGAAGGCGGAGAGAAAGATGGTATTAAAAGAGCAATAAAAAACGACTGGTGAACACAGGCCGGAGAGAGTACCTGGTCTACCAGTCGTCTTTAGTCAGACTATGCGGTTACGCCAGCACCAGCGAAGGCGCTTTAAAAGCCAGAGGCAATTCAGCCTCGTCTTCATAGGTGACGTATTCCCAGGCTTCCTGTTTTGCCAGAACCGCCTGAAGCAGTTTGTTGTTCAGCGCATGGCCTGATTTATAGGCGGTAAACGCGCCGATAATGTTATGGCCACACATAAACAGGTCACCAATCGCATCCAGCATTTTGTGACGAACAAATTCGTCTTCAAAACGCAGACCGTCTTCGTTCAGTACGCGATAATCGTCAACAACGATGGCACAATCGAAGCTACCGCCCAGGCACAAACCACGGGACTGCAGATATTCGATATCGCGCATGAAGCCAAAAGTACGGGCGCGGCTAATCTGTCGCATAAACGCGTCTGCAGAAAAATTCATGCAGTAGCGCTGATTGCTTGCATCAATCGCCGGATGGTTGAAATCGATGGTGAAGTCCAGCGAAAAACCGTTATAGGGTTTGAATTCCGCCCACTTATCACCGTCTTCAACACGCACCGTATCTTTGATACGTACGAATTTTTTCGCAACGTTCAATTCATCAATACCTGCGTCTAATAGCAGATAGACAAACGGCGCAGCGCTGCCATCCATAATTGGAATTTCAGGCGCGTCTACTTCGACGACAATGTTATCGATCCCGAGACCTGCCAGCGCGGCATTCAAGTGCTCGACAGTAGAAATCCGCACATCATGCTCATTTACCAGGCAAGTACAGAGCATGGTATCACGCACAGATTTGGCATCGGCCGGGAAATCTACCGGAGGATTCAAGTCGGTGCGACGATAGATGACCCCGGTATTTGCCGGCGCAGGGCGCAGCGTCAGGGTGACTTTTTTGCCGGTATGCAAACCGACGCCAGTCGCCTGAACGATACGTTTAAGAGTCCTTTGTTTGATCATCGTATAATCTCGCCAAATTATTCACCTTACCGATAGTGTACATCACAACCGGTGGGGCATTTTAGCACAAAGAGCGAATATGCCCAACTTCCGGCTTATTCTTAATCAGCCTGCTTGCGCAGAAACGCCGGAATATCCAGATAATCTGGCTCTTTCGCGGTCTGCGGCGTCGGGTCATTCACCACTTTAGAAGCAGGTTTCTGCTCTTGCGTCAGCGGCGCCATGCCGTGCTGCTGGTAACGATCCATTGCTGGCTGCTGCGCTTGTTTATTGGTCACCAGCGTAATTTCCGGACGTTTATCCATGCCGATACCGGTCGCAACAACGGTCACTCGCAGTTCGTCGTTCATATCCGGGTCGAGAGACGTACCGATTACCACGGTCGCATTATCCGATGCAAAAGCACGAATGGTGTTACCCACAGTTTCGAATTCATCCAGACGCAGATCGAAGCCAGCGGTAATGTTGACCAGAACGCCACGTGCGCCGGACAGATCGATATCTTCAAGCAGCGGGCTGGAAATAGCCATTTCGGCCGCTTCTTCCGCACGGTCTTCGCCGCTTGCAACGCCGGAACCCATCATGGCGTAGCCCATTTCAGACATCACGGTACGCACGTCCGCAAAGTCGACGTTCATCAGGCCCGGACGAGTAATCAGCTCGGCGATACCCTGCACTGCACCTTTCAGCACATCATTAGCCGCGCCAAACGCGTCCAGCAGGGAAATCCCACGACCCAGTACTTTCAGCAACTTGTCGTTAGGGATGGTAATCAGGGAATCGACATGACGGGAGAGTTCGGCAATACCCTGTTCGGCAAAAGCCATACGCTTCTTGCCTTCAAAATTAAAAGGCTTAGTCACAACAGCCACGGTCAGAATGCCGAGGTCTTTCGCCACTTCAGCCACTACCGGTGCCGCACCGGTACCAGTACCGCCACCCATACCGGCTGCGATAAACACCATGTCTGCGCCATCTAATGCAGCACGCAACGCTTCACGGTCTTCTTCTGCCGCGTTACGACCCACTTCCGGGTTTGCGCCAGCACCCAAACCTTTTGTGATGCCGCTACCAATCTGGATAGTCTGGCCAACTGCCGTTTTACGCAGGGCCTGGGCATCGGTGTTTACTGCGAAGAACTCCACGCCTTCGATGCGCTCGCGCACCATATGTTCTACGGCGTTACCGCCGCCGCCACCGACGCCGATGACTTTAATCACCGCGTCGTTGGTCAGTTCCATAGGTTCAAACATAATGTCTCTCCGTTTTGTGCCTTTCGCCTGAGACCGCTAATTTTGTCCGGTCTCTGAAAAAAATTAAAACTCTTTTCGCAGCCAGCTGTTGATCCGTTTGATCCACGAGCCGACTGAAGTTCGTTTTTCCACTTCTGCCTCACCGCTAAGATGCGATTCTTTACCATAATGCAGTAAACCCACCGCCGTAGAGTAATAAGGCTCCTGGGCGTAATCGGTAAGGCCAGTAATATTCAAAGGCTGTCCAATACGCACCTGCGTATGGAACACCCGCTGCGCGCACGCTGCCAGACCTTCAATTTGCGCCGCGCCGCCGGTTAATACAATCCCCGCTGCGAGATGATGTTTCACACCTTGCTGGCGAAGCTGCTCCTGCAACTGCAGAATTTCTTCGTTTACCAGATTAAGTAGCTCGGTATAGCGCGGCTCAATCACTTCTGCGAGCGTCTGGCGCTGCAGGCTGCGCGGCGGACGACCACCCACGCTCGGCACTTCAACGCTCTCGTCTTTACCGACCAGCGAACCCAGCGCACAACCGTGGCGCACTTTAATCGCCTCGGCATCGCTCGGCGGCGTACCAAAGGCATACGCAATATCGCTCGTCACTACGTTGCCAGCATAAGGAATCACTTTAGTGTGGCGCAATGCACCGCCGGTATAAACCGCGATATCCATTGTACCACCGCCAATATCCACGACGCAGACACCTAGCTCACGCTCGTCTTCCGTTAATACGGAATAACTGGCCGCCAGGCCCGCGAAAATGAGTTGGTCAACTTTCAGGCCACAACGTTCCACTGCCTTGACGATGTTTTTCGCCATGTCGTTGTGACAGGTGATTAAATGTACTTTCGCCTGCATGCGAACGCCCGATAAGCCTACCGGGTTTTTAATCCCTTCCTGGTAATCAATAGCGTATTCCTGAGGAATCACATGCAATACGCGATGTTCATCACGAACGCGTACTGATTTTGCGGTATGGACAACATTTTCAACATCTTCCTGCGTCACTTCCTCTTCGGAGATAGGCACCATACCTATCTCGTTCTGGCAGCTAATATGCTTGCCGGAAAGTGCCAGGTAGACCGAAGAAATCTGGCAATCTGCCATCAGTTCCGCCTGGTCTATCGCGCGCTGTACGCACTTCACCACGGACTCCAGATCGTTGACGCCGCCTTTATCCATCCCGCGGGACGGACAGCTCCCCACGCCAATGATATTAATCATACCGTCGGGCAGAACTTCCCCTACCAAAGCGGCGACCTTCGCGGTGCCAATCTCCAGTCCAACTACCAGTTTTCTGTCCGTCGCCTTAATCATTGTTGCTCTGCCTGTGCCTGATTCTGTTGCTGATTAATTTCCTCAGTGGGGGCCGGCTCCCAGCCGACCGCCGCGCCGGAGTCATAGCGCAAATCGACATAGCTTATCCGCTTGCCATCAGTTTGCGCTTGCTGTTGCAGAACCGGGTACAGCTCCACAAAGCGTTCCAGGCGTTTCATAGTGTCATCCCGGCCGAGATTGAGCTTAATATCATTGCTCAGCGTCACCTGCCAGGAGCGACGCGCGGTCATTGCCGCTTCCTTCAGTGTAAATTTATCTTTCGCCAGCACCTGCCCCATAGAGCGATAGCCTTGCAGCACTTCGTTTTCGCTGCCTTCCGGGCCGTAAAGCAGCGGTAAGCTCTGCTTATTGGCGCGATCTGACGGTACGCTGAAGGCCGTCCCGTCGTTATCTATCATGTGCTGGTCATTCCAACGTGCTATGGGCACATATTCAACCAGATGAATCTTCAATTCGTCCGGCCATTGCTTTCTTACGCTCGCCTGCTTGATCCACGGCAAACGTTCAATCTGATTCTGGATGATATTCACGTCCTGCGTCATAAACGTTCCGGGCGCGCCCAGCGCGAGGATAGACTGACGAATATCATCGTTGCGGGTGTAATGGCGCTCGCCCGTTACCACCAGCTTTGAAAGCGGCAGGCGCTGAGCGTCTTCCATCCATCCCAGCACCATCCAGCCGCCAAAGAGTACGGTTAACACGACCGCCAGCAGAAAGACGATGCCTGCAAGACGGGTCCCATTATTACGGCGCGAAACCGTATTTTCTTCAGGACGATTTTTCGTGTTCAGCGCAGCCTGCGACATATCAGTCCGCCAGCTCCAGAATACGCACGACCAGCTGCGGGAAGCTCATGCCCGCCTGACGCGCCGCCATCGGCACAAGACTATGGCTGGTCATACCCGGCGCCGTATTTACCTCCAGCAGATAAAACTCACCATCGCTGTCCTGCATCACATCTACACGGCCCCAACCACGGCAACCCAACACACGCCAGGCTTTCATCACCAGTGCCTGCAATGCCTGTTCACGGTCGGCATCAAGGCCAGCCGGGCAGAAATATTGTGTCTCGTCAGAGAGATACTTCGCCTCGTAATCATAAAAAACGCCGGCGGGCTGAATCCGTATCGAGGGCAGAATCTCCTCGCCCAGTATGGCGACGGTAAATTCCGGCCCACTCAGCCATTTTTCGACCAGTACTTCGCTGTCATGTTCGAACGCCAGTTCAAGCGCATGCGTTAACGCATCAGCGCTATCAACCTTCGACATACCGACGCTTGAGCCTTCACGGCTCGGCTTTACGATAACCGGCAGGCCCAGCGCGGCGATACGTGCTTTCTGCGTTTCGCTCAGCCCGTTAACGATATCGCGACGCTCCAGCGCTACCCACGGCGCGACAGGCAATCCTGCGCCCTGCCAGAGCAGTTTGGTGCGCAGTTTATCCATGGTAATGGCCGACGCCATTACGCCGCTGCCGGTGTAGGGCAGCCCGAGATACTCCAGCGTCCCTTGCAGTGTGCCATCTTCACCGCCGCGACCGTGTAGCGCGATAAAGACTTTATCGAATCCTTCTTCTTTCAGCGTCGTGACGCAGATGTCGCGTGGATCAATCGCATATGCATCCACGCCAGCATCCTTCAGACCTGCGAGCACGGCGCTACCTGACTGCAACGACACCTCACGCTCCGCCGAGCTGCCGCCCAGCAATACGGCGATTTTCTCAGCCATGCGCGTTTTCCTCCGGTTGCAGCTTCGCTTCCGCCAGCTGGCGCGCGATTTTACCGATATTGCCCGCGCCCTGAACCAGAATCAAATCATTGCCCGACAACACGGGTGCCAGCATGGCGGCGACCTGCGCAGGATCGGAAACCAGAATCGGGTCGACTTTTCCACGCGCGCGAATGGTACGGCACAGCGAACGGCTGTCTGCCCCCGGAATTGGCGCCTCGCCCGCCGGATAGACGTCCAGCATCAGCAGCACATCAACCTGCGACAGCACGTTGGCGAAATCGTCATAGAGATCGCGCGTGCGGGTATAACGGTGTGGCTGAAAAATCATCACCAGGTTTTTCTCAGGCCAGCCCGCACGTGCAGCGCGTACCGTCGCATCTACTTCGGTCGGGTGATGCCCATAGTCGTCGACCAGCATCGCCGTACCCGATTTGCCATTCACATTAGCAAGCGGGAATTCTCCCAGGAAATCAAAGCGACGCCCGGTCCCCTGGAAGCTCTCCAGCGCGCGCAGAATCGCCTCGTCGTCAATGCCCTCTTCCGTCGCGACCGCTACCGCCGCCGCTGCGTTCAGCGCGTTATGGCGGCCTGGTGCGTTCAGGGTCACGTGCAGTTCAGGTTTGTCCTGCCGCACGAGGGTAAAATGCCCTTGCGCGCCAGTCTGGCGATAATTTCCCACACGTACATCGGCATCTTCGCTGAAACCATAAGTGGTAATTTGACGGCCGACACGCGGCAGCAGCTCGCGAATGACCGGATCGTCCACACACATAACGGCGCGACCATAGAATGGCAAGTTGTGCAGGAAGTTAATAAACGTCTGCTTCAGGTTTTCAAAGTCGCCGTGATACGTGTCCATATGGTCGGCTTCGATGTTCGTCACAATCGCGACCATCGGCTGCAAATGCAAAAACGACGCATCGCTTTCGTCTGCTTCGGCAATCAGATAACGGCTGTTGCCGAGGCGTGCATGCGTACCTGCCGCTTTCACCAGCCCGCCGTTGACGAACGTCGGATCCAGACCTGCTTCAGCGTAAATACTTGAAACCATGGCCGTGGTCGTGGTTTTGCCATGCGTACCTGCCACCGCGATGCCGTGGCGAAAACGCATCAGTTCCGCCAGCATCTCGGCGCGGCGAATAACCGGAATACGCGCTTCGTGCGCGGCGACGATCTCCGGGTTATCCGCAGAAATCGCGCTGGATACCACCACTACGCTCGCGTCCAGCACGTTCTCCGGACGGTGGTTGAAATAAATCGTGGCGCCCAGCGCCGTCAACTGCTGCGTGACAGCGTTCGGTGCCAGATCGGAGCCGCTGATCTGGTAGCCTTCGTTAGCCAGGACTTCCGCGATGCCGCCCATGCCTGCGCCGCCAATGCCAACGAAGTGAATGTGCCGGACGCGACGCATCTCGGGCACGATAGAACGCAGTTTCGCCAGTTGTTGTGTATTCATTCTTTAAAAGCCTTTGGCAAACGCCATAACATCATCAATCACGCGGAACAAAATTATCCGCAATCGTCACGCGCGGGCTACCGCGCGTACTTCATTTGCGACCCGTTCGGTCGCGTCGGGAATGGCGGCCGCTCTGGCCCGCTCTGCCATGTCGAGCAACGTGGCGCGATCCCATCCCTTCAGCGTCTCGCTCACCGCCTCGACGGTAAACTGCGGCTGCTCCAGAATCTTCGCCGCCCCCGCTTTTTCAAGCGGCAGCGCGTTCCAGTACTGCTGTCTGTCTTTATGCTGGAATGGCACAAAGAGCGCCGGCAAACCGGCCGCGGCGATTTCGCTCACCGTTAGCGCGCCGGAGCGGCATACGACCACATCCGCCCACGCGTAGGCTGCCGCCATATCGTCGATAAACTCGGTCACCTTATGCTGCGACTGACCGACGCTGGCGTAGGCCTGTTGAACGTCCGCCTGTGCGCCTTTACCGCTCTGATGCCAGATAGTCACGGCATCGCCGAGACGCGCCGCCACCTGTGGCATCGTCTGGTTTAGCACGCGCGCGCCTTGCGAGCCGCCAACGACCAGCACGCGCACAGGACCTTCACGTCCCGTGAGACGCTCCTGCGGCAGCGCCAGCGCCAGCACGTCGGTACGTACCGGGTTGCCCACTACGTCCGCTTTCGGGAACGCGCCGGGAAATGCCTGCATCACGCGGGTCGCGATCTTCGCGAGCCACTTGTTGGTCAGCCCCGCAATGCCATTTTGCTCGTGCAGCACGACCGGTATACCAAGCGACCAGGCCGCAAGCCCGCCGGGGCCCGAAACATAACCGCCCATGCCCAGCACCACGTCCGGCTGGAAACGCTTCATAATCGCTCGCGCCTGACGCCAGGCGTTAAAAATACGCATCGGCGCTAACAGTTGCGCCTTAATACCTTTGCCGCGCAGGCCAGAGATACGAATAAAATCGATCTCAATGCCGTTTTTCGGCACCAGGTCGGCCTCCATGCGATCGGCAGTCCCCAGCCAGCGGACCTGCCATCCCTGCGCCATTAGATGGTGCGCTACAGCAAGGCCTGGAAAGACGTGTCCGCCCGTTCCGCCTGCCATCACCATCAGCCGCTTTGGTTGACCACTCATCGTGAACCTCGTGTAAACGCCTGGGCTTTCTCCAGACGCGTTTCATAATCTATGCGCAACAGAAACATAATCGCCGTCGACATAATCAGCAGGCTCGAACCGCCGTAACTGATAAGTGGCAGCGTCAGGCCTTTGGTCGGCAGCATACCCGCCGCCGCGCCGACGTTTACCAGCGACTGGAAGCTAAACCAGATGCCGATAGAACAGGCCAGAAAACCCGCGAAACGCTGGTCGGTTTCCAGTGCGCGACGCCCGATCGACATGGCACGAAAAGCCACGAAGAATACCATCAAAAGCGCCAGTACCACACCGATATATCCCAGTTCTTCCCCAATAATGGAGAAGATGAAGTCCGTGTGCGCTTCGGGTAAATACTCAAGCTTCTGCACCGAATTCCCAAGCCCCTGCCCCCATAATTCGCCACGGCCAAACGCCATTAACGACTGAGTGAGCTGGTAGCCGCTGCCGAATGGATCTTCCCAGGGATTCCAGAATGAGGTCACGCGGCGGATACGGTATGGCTCCGCCAGGATCAGCAGCACAACGGCAGAGATACCCATGCCGATGATGGCAATGAATTGCCAGAGCTTGGCGCCTGCGAGAAACAGCATCGCAAGGGTCGTCACGAACAGCACGACCACCGTCCCGAGGTCAGGCTGCGCCAGCAGCAGGACGGCCATGACCAGAATTACGCCCATCGGTTTTAAGAAGCCGCGGAGGTTATTACGCACTTCATCAACCTTACGCACCAGGTAGTTCGACAGATAACAAAAGAGCGACAGCTTGGAGAATTCCGCAGGCTGAATACGCAGCGGCCCGAGCGCAATCCAGCGCGATGCCCCGTTGACCGAGCTCCCTACCACCAGCACGATGAGCAGCATCACGATTGAGGCAATCAGCATCGCGGCACTGTGCCGCTGCCAGAACTCCATTGGCAGGCGCAGCGTAATCAGCGCCAGAGCAAACGCCAGCAGAATATAAATACCGTCACGCTTGGCGAACAGGAACGGATCGTTCGCCAGACGCTGCCCTACCGGCATTGACGCCGAGGTCACCATAATGAAACCTATCGCCGCCAGGCCAAGCGTCAGCCAGAGCAGTGTGCGGTCGTACATGACGAGACTGGTCGTGTCTTTCTCGCGCGAACCCATCACCCAGCCACGGAGCGCCCCGAACAGCCAGGCGAAAATACCCATACCGGGCAGGCGCGGCAGGCGAAGGCGTGGGAGAGATAAACGCATCAGCCAAGCTCCTTCGCAAGACGCGTAAAGATGTCGCCGCGCTGTTCGAAGTTTTTGAACTGATCAAGGCTTGCGCAAGCGGGAGAAAGCAACACCATATCGCCTGGCTGCACGCGCCCGGCGATAAGTTTCATCGCCTCTTCCATCGTGTCGGTACGGTCGGCGACGTCCGGGCGCAGCGCCGCCAGCGCGTCGCCGTCACGGCCAAAGCAGTACAACCGCACGCGTTCGCCCGTGAGGTAATGCGCGAGCGGCGAAAAGTCAGCGGATTTACCATTGCCGCCCAGTAGCAGGTGCAGCGTACCGTCAAGATGCAGACCATTCAGCGCCGCTTCGGTGCTGCCGACGTTGGTCGCTTTGGAATCGTTAATCCAGCGCACCCCGTTATGCTCAAACGCCAGCTGGAAGCGGTGCGCCAGTCCTGCGAATGTCGTCAGCGCCTTAAGACTGCTGGCACGCGGCAGGCCAGCGGCATCAGCGAGCGCCAGCGCCGCGAGGGCATTGGTATAGTTATGCTGCCCGACCAGTTGCATCTCTTTCACGTTAAGGACTTTTTCACCGCGGACGCGCAGCCAGGTTTCGCCCTGCTGGCGGTTGAGGTGGTAATCCCCGACGTCAATGCCAAAACTGACACAGCGCGCATCGGCACCGCGAACCGGCATGGTCAGCGCATCATCAGCGTTCACCACGCATACCGTCGCGTTTTCATAAATCCGTAATTTTGCCGCGCGATACTGCTGCAGACCGAGCGGATACCGGTCCATATGATCTTCGGTCACGTTAAGGATAGTTGCCGCAGCAGCTTTAAGGCTAAACGTAGTTTCGAGCTGGAAGCTTGATAGCTCAAGCACATAGAGTTCACGCCCCTCTTCCAGCAACATCAACGCAGGCAGACCAATATTGCCGCCAACGCCAACATTCACGCCTGCCGCTTTCGCCATTTCGCCGACCAGCGTCGTGACGGTGCTTTTCCCGTTCGAACCAGTAATCGCGATAATGGGCGCCTGCGCTTCGCGACAAAACAGCTCAATATCGCCGACGATCTCAACACCCGCCTCCGCCGCTGCACTCAGCGCCGGGTGCGCGAGCGCAATACCGGGGCTTGCGACAATCAAATCGGCGTTCATCAGCCAGGCGTCATTCAGGGAGCCGAGGTGGCGCTCCACCTCTTCCGGCAGCTTATCCAGCCCCGGCGGGGAGATTCGGGTATCCATGATGCGCGGCGTCACACCGCGCCCCAGGAAAAAGTCCACGCAGGAAAGGCCGGTTAACCCAAGCCCAATGATGACGACTTTTTTACCCTGATAATCTGCCATGATTAACGTACCTTAAGCGTAGCCAGGCCAATCAGCACCAGCATCAGCGAAATCACCCAGAAGCGCACAATCACGCGCGGCTCCGGCCAGCCCTTCAGTTCATAATGATGATGAATCGGTGCCATGCGGAAAATGCGCTGACCGCGCAGCTTAAAGGAGCCGACCTGCAGAATGACCGACAGCGTCTCTACGACAAAAACACCGCCCATAATTACCAGCAGGAACTCCTGACGCAGCAGTACGGCAATAACACCCAGCGCGCCGCCGAGTGCCAGCGAGCCGACATCACCCATAAAGACCTGCGCCGGGTAAGTGTTGAACCACAAAAAGCCCAGACCCGCGCCAACAATCGCAGTACAGACAATCACCAGCTCACCTGCGTGGCGCAGATATGGAATGTGCAGATACTCCGCAAACTTAACGTTACCGGTCGCCCAGGCAACCAGCGCGAAACCGGCCGCCACCAGCACGGTTGGCATGATGGCGAGACCGTCAAGCCCGTCGGTGAGGTTCACCGCGTTGCCGGTACCGACAATAACGAAATACGCGAGCAGAATGTAGAAAATGCCGAGCTGCGGCATGACATCTTTAAAGAACGGCACAACCAGTTCGGTGGCAGGCGTATCTTTCCCGGTGATGTAAAGCGCAAACGCCACCGTCAGGGCGATAACCGACATCCAGAAGTATTTCCAGCGGGCAATCAGGCCTTTCGTGTCTTTACGAACCACCTTGCGGTAATCGTCGACAAAGCCCACCGCGCCGTAACCGACCAGCACAAACAGCACACACCAGACATACGGATTAGACGGATAAGCCCACAGCAATACCGACACCACGATAGAAGTGAGGATCATGATGCCGCCCATGGTCGGCGTGCCGCGTTTGCTGAAATGCGACTCCGGACCATCGTTACGTACCACCTGGCCGAAGGAGAGTTTCTGTAAATGCGCGATCAGGCGCGGGCCCATCCATAAAGAGATAAACAGCGCGGTCAGCAGGCTGACGATGGCGCGAAACGTCAGATAAGAAAAGACGTTAAAGCCGGAATAATATTTGACCAGATACTCGGCCAGCCACACTAACATGTCCCGTTCTCCTGTAATGCGCGCACCACCTCTTCCATGGCAGCACTACGTGAACCTTTCACTAAAAGGGTAATGATGGAATGCTCACTGATGAGCGTTTTAAGGCGTGCAACCACGGCCTGTTTATTCTGGAAATGTTCGCCCACGCCGCTTGCGCGGCTGATGCCTTCGCTAAGCGTGCCCACGCTCAGAACTTTATCGATGCCCGCCGCTTTCGCCGCTTCGCCCACCTGCTGATGACAGGCTTCAGCTTCATCGCCAAGTTCCGCCATATCGCCGACGACCATCACGCGATAACCTGGCATTTCAGACAGCACCTGAACTGCGGCGGTCATTGAACCGACGTTAGCGTTATAGCTGTCATCCAGCAGCAGCTGGTTTTCTGCAAGCGCTACCGGGAACAGGCGTCCCGGGACCGCTTTTAACTTCGCAAGCCCTGCTTTAATCGCATCATGCGGCGCACCGACGGCCGATGCCAGCGCGGACGCGGCCAGCGCATTGGCAATGTTATGACGGCCCGGCAGCGGCAACAGAACGTCCACGTCACCCGTCGGAGTACGCAGCGTGAACTCCGTGCCGTGGCTGGTGATATGTATATGAGTGGCGCTGAAATCGCTGCTCTCAAGGTTCGGTGAAAAACGCCAGACCTTGCGGTTGCCGATAATGCTCTGCCAGTTCAGCCAGTCGTTATTGTCAGCATTGAGAATAGCGATGCCGTTTTCCGGCAGCCCCGTGAAAATTTCGCCTTTCGCTTTTGCAACGCCCGCAAGCGAGCCGAAGCCTTCGAGATGTGCCGCCGCCAGATTGTTAACCAGCGCGGCTTCCGGACGTGTCAGGCTTACCGTCCAGGCGATTTCGCCCTGATGGTTTGCCCCAAGTTCAATCACTGCATACTGATGTTCCGGCGTAAGACGCAGCAGCGTCATCGGCACGCCGATATCGTTATTAAGATTGCCTGCGGTATAAAGCGTATTGCCGCATTCGCTAAGAATGGCGGCAGTCATCTCTTTCACCGACGTTTTTCCGGAAGAACCGGTCAAGGCCACAACACGCGCCGGTACTTGCTGTCTTACCCAGGCAGCCAGTTCGCCAAAGGCGAGACGCGTATCGGCCACCACCAGTTGCGGCAGGTCGATATCAAGCTTGCGGCTTACCAGCAGCGCGCCTGCGCCGCCAGCCTGCGCTTGCGCGGCAAAATCGTGCGCGTCAAAACGCTCGCCTTTCAGGGCGACAAATAAACAGCCCGGCGTCAGTGTGCGGGTATCGGTCGTAACGGCCTCGACATCGGCGTCGGCGCCGTGCAGCTCGCCCTGCAAAACGGCGGCAAGCTGGCTCAAAGATATGCGAATCATGCCACTGCTCCCAGCAGGCGCGCCGCAGTGACGCGGTCGGAGTAATCAAGACGGCGAGTGCCGACAATCTGGTAATCTTCGTGACCTTTACCGGCCACCAGCACAACGTCGTTTTCCGCCGCCTGCATGATGGCGTTGGTGACGGCTTCTGCGCGGCCCTCTACAACACGAGCGCGCCCCGCATCCAGCATGCCCGTGAGGATATCGGCAATAATCGCTTTCGGATCTTCCGTGCGCGGGTTGTCGTCGGTCACGACGATGACATCGGCAAACTGCTCGGCAATCGCGCCCATCAGCGGACGTTTGCCTTTATCGCGATCGCCGCCGCAGCCGAAAACGCACCACAGCTTGCCCGCGCAGTGCAGACGCGCCGCCTGCAACGCTTTTTCAAGCGCGTCAGGCGTATGGGCATAATCGACGACAACCGTTGGTTTGCCAGGCGCACTGAACACTTCCATGCGGCCATTAACTGGCTGCAGACGCGTCGCGCTTTCCAGCAGCGCCGCGAGCGGGTAACCCAGCGCCAGCAACGTACCGAGCGCCAGCAGCAAATTGCTCACATTAAACGCGCCCATCAGACGGCTTTCGATAGTGCCGTCGCCCCACGAGGAGCTGAAACGCAGCGTAGCGCCACGGTCGTGATACTCCACCGCATCGGCGCGCAACCAACGGCCATGGCAATCCGGGTTTATATTATTTTCCATCGACACCGCGACCGCGTCCGGCAGCTTCGCCAGCCAGCGACGACCCACTTCATCGTCGGCATTGATAATTGCCTGACCATAGTGGTGCGAGGAAAACAGCAGCCATTTCGCCGCTTCGTAATGCTCCATGTCACCGTGATAGTCGAGATGATCGCGGCTTAAATTGGTAAATACGGAAGCAGCAAATTGCAACGCGGCCACACGATGCTGCACCAGACCGTGGGAAGAGACTTCCATCGCGGCGAAACTCGCGCCCTGTTCAGCAAGTCCTGACAGCACGTGCTGAACATCAACCGCCGAGCCGGTCGTGTTTTCCGTCGGGATGACTTTGCCAAGCAGACCGTTCCCAACCGTGCCCATGACAGCGCTGGTCTCTCCAAGCAGTTGGCTCCACTGCGCTAATAGTTGCGTGGTAGTGGTTTTACCGTTAGTGCCCGTCACGCCGATAAGACGCAGGCGCTCGGACGGCTCGTGATAAAAACGTCCTGCCAGCGCGGAGAGACGCTCGTTCAGCTGGCTTAAATAGATAACCGGCACGCCGTGCATCTCACGGACTTCACCGTCCGTCGCCTCGCCTTTCGCTTCAGCGACGATGGCAGCTACACCTTGCGCTATCGCCTGCGGGATATAACGACGCCCGTCCGCCTGATGACCGACCACCGCCACAAAGAGATCCCCCGCAGCCGCAACGCGGCTGTCCAGGGTCATCTCCCGCAGAGCTCGCGCAGGCAGACCAGCTACCCACGGAGCGAGAAGGTCGCGCAAATTACGATCTGCCACCTGTTCCCTCTTCTCGATTAATTACGAATTCACTTTTTTCGCCCGTTGTCAGCGCGTCCGGCTCGATGTTCATGGTGCGCAGAACGCCGCCCATGATGGCCCCGAAGACCGGCGCGGAAACGGCGCCGCCGTAGTATTTACCCGCCTGAGGATCGTTAATCACCACCACCAGCGCGAAACGCGGATTGCTGGCAGGTGCAACGCCTGCGGTGTAAGCAATGTATTTGTTGATGTAGCGTCCATCCGGCCCGACTTTTTTCGCCGTACCGGTTTTAATCGCAATGCGGTAGCCCTTGATAGCCGCCTTCACGCCGCCCCCGCCCGGGAGCGCTACGCTTTCCATCATATGCACCACGGTGCGCACAATAGATTCCGGGAAAATACGCTCGCCTGGCACTGGCGGGTCAACCTTCGTTATCGATAGCGGACGATAGACGCCGTAGCTGCCGATGGTCGCGTAGACACGAGCTAACTGTAACGGCGTTACCATGAGCCCGTAGCCGAATGAGAAGGTGGCCCTCTCTATGTCAGACCACCGTTGTTTTTGTGGGAATAAGCCACTGCGTTCTCCGACCAGTCCCAGATTGGTCGACTTACCAAGTCCAAAGCGTGAGTAAGTATCTACTAACGCTGAGGAGGGCATCGCTAACGCCAGTTTGGAAACCCCGACGTTACTCGACTTCTGTAAAACCCCGGTAAGCGTCAGCTCGCTGTAACGCGCGACGTCTTTAATCTCATGGCCGTTAATCCGATACGGCACCGTATTCAGCACCGTATTTTCCTGCACCACGCCGCGCTGCAACGCCGTCATCACCACCATCGGTTTTACCGTCGAACCCGGTTCGAACACATCGGTAATGGTACGGTTACGCATGACATCTTTCGGCGTACCGGTGATGTTATTTGGGTTGTAAGAGGGGCTGTTGGCCATCGCCAGTACTTCACCAGTATTCACATCGACCAGTACGGCGCTGCCGGATTCTGCCTTGTTAAAGGCTACGGCGTTATTAAGTTCACGATAGACCAGCGCCTGCAGGCGTTCGTCGATACTGAGTGCAAGGTTATGCGCCGCCTGGCTGTCGGTTGAGGAAATATCCTCAATGACGCGGCCATAGCGGTCTTTACGCACAATGCGCTCACCAGGCTGACCAGTCAGCCATTTATCGAAGCTTTTTTCGACGCCTTCAATTCCCTGGCTGTCTACGTTGGTGAACCCAATGAGGTGAGCGGTCACTGCGCCTGAAGGATAGTAACGGCGTGACTCTTCACGCAGATGAATGCCCGGAAGCTTAAGCTTTTTGATGTACTCGCCAATATCCGGGTTTACCTGGCGTGCCAGGTAGATAAAGCGGCCTTTCGGGTTCGCGTTGACGCGCGCGGAAAGCTGGTCGAGCGGGATTTTGAGCGCGTCGGAGAGCGCTTTCCAGCGGTTATCAAGCGTAATGCCGCCCGCGTCGTGAAGCTCTTTCGGGTCAGCCCAGATAGCTTTTACCGGCACGCTCACCGCCAGCGGACGGCCTGAACGGTCGGTAATCATACCGCGCGCAGTAGACACTTCCTGGACACGTAACGAACGCATATCGCCCTGGCGCACCAGCATGTCCGGGTCGACTATCTGCAGCCAGGCGACGCGCGCCAGCAGAAACGCCAGAGCCAACAAAATGCAGCCGCAAAGCAACGCAAAACGCCAACTGATAAAGTTGGCCTGTTCTTCCTGACGTTTTGGTTTAAGCGTCTTTGCTGCTGCTTTCATTCGCCTGGTCAGTCCTTATTTCTGCACCACGATATTTTCCTGCGAAGGATCGACATGCTGCATTTGCAGCTTTTCCGTGGCGATCCGTTCCACCCGGCTGTGATCGCCGAGCGCATTTTCTTCAAGAATCAGGTTGCGCCATTCGATATCCAGCGCGTCGCGCTCCAGCACCAGTTGCTCACGCTGGGCAGTGAGCAAACGGGTGTGGTGCGCGGTGGTCACCACGAAAATCGCGGTCACGATAATGGCGATAAACAGACAGAGCGGCAGTTTCCCGTAGCGCAGAAGATCGCCACCGATCACCGCAGGCAGCGCATGGCGCTCGTTGCTGCTTAGCGATCCGGTGACTTTGCTTAAGGTCTCTGTCACTCGGCTAATCATGCGCCGGTCCTCTCGGCGACGCGTAATACGGAGCTGCGCGCGCGTGGGTTCTCAGCGACTTCCGCCTCGCCCGGCATCAGTTTGCCAAGCGCCCGCAATTCGCGACCGCCAAGCTTTTGCAACTGTGCTTCGGTCATCGGCAAGCCTGCCGGCACTTGTGGACCCCGGCTCTGCTCACGCATAAAGCGCTTCACGAGGCGGTCTTCCAGTGAATGAAAGCTGATAACAGAAAGCCGTCCGCCAGGCGCCAGCACGCTAACCGCGCCTTTCAGCGCCTGCTCAATCTCTTCGAGCTCGCTGTTAACCCAGATGCGTACCGCCTGAAACGTTCGTGTGGCAGGGTGTTTAAACTTGTCTCTCACGGGCGTTGCGGCAGCCACAACTTCCGCCAGCTCTTTCGTACGGGTCATCGGCAATTCGCGGTTGCGCTCAACGATCGCACGCGCGATACGTTTGGCGAAACGCTCTTCGCCAAAGGTTTTCAACACCCAAGCGATATCCGCTTCTTCGGCGTTGCGCAGCCATTCGGCAGCCGATTGCCCGCGTGTCGGATCCATACGCATATCAAGCGGCCCGTCGCGCATAAAAGAAAAGCCGCGTTCCGGATCGTCAAGCTGCGGAGAAGACACACCGAGATCGAGAAGAATGCCGTCGATTTTGCCCTGCAGCTCACGCTCACACACATAATCGGCAAGCGCTGAGAAAGGGCCGTGAATGATGGAGAAACGGGGATCGGCAATGGCAGCGGCCGCCGCAATCGCCTGCGGATCGCGATCGATCGCCAGTAAACGCCCTTGTTCGCCCAGCTGTGAAAGGATAAGGCGCGAGTGTCCGCCGCGGCCAAAGGTGCCGTCAATGTAAATGCCGTCTGGACGTATATTCAGGCCGTTAACGGCCTCATCAAGGAGCACCGTCGTATGTTTATAATTTTCCATCATATTTTATAAAGACAAATCCTGCAGCCGCTCCGACAACACTTCAGAAGATGACTGCTCAGCGTCGATGTCTTCCCTGACCCGTTGATACCAGGTCGCTTCGTCCCACAGCTCAAATTTGTTGAACTGCCCGACCAGCATCACTTGTTTGGTCAATCCGGCGTGTTGCCGTAACACGGGTGCTAATAAAAGACGGCCCGCGCTGTCCATTTGGCATTCGCTGGCATGGCCCAGCAGCAGGCGCTGCACTCGACGTTCTGCGGGGTTCATGCTCGACAGACGCGACAATTTTTGTTCGATAATTACCCATTCGGGCAGGGTATAAAGCAACAGGCAGGGATGGTGAATATCGATGGTGCAAACCATCTGTCCGGACGAGGCATCGTTCAGTAAATCGCGATAGCGCGTCGGAACGGATAACCGCCCTTTGCTGTCGAGATTAACCAACGTTGCGCCACGAAACATTCCAGCCTCACTGAGCTCAGCCCTTTTTCACCACTTTATCCCACAAATTCCCACCCACCGGAGTTTACGGAGCGGAGGAAAAGCTTGTCAAGCCAGCACCGGGGCAGCCTTCAACAAAAGATTCGGCGCTGACAAAGAGAAAGCGGCAAATAAAATCCCTGCCATCCTGACGAGGCAAAATTAACGCTATGAATATTTGTAAGAAAAATGACGAATACACACAGGACCGTTAAAAACCACTTAATACGATCGGTGAAGAGGACTAAGTGTTGAGTTTGCGACGCGAGCGGCATTTTAAGGTAAAACCCCTGGAGTTAACAGCGTCTGCTGTGGTTTGGGACGCTTTTATCACCTGTTTGCGAACTGTTTGAATATAAAACGCTTACGCGGGTCATCCGGCTGTTCATTACCGTTACAAATTTACACATAAGAAATGATTGGTTACGACTAAACCGATACGGCACCTCACATCTTCATAGTGCGAAGAAGCGATGTCAGGTTGTGTAAAAATGCGCCAGAATTATCCGAATAACGGAAAAAGGCAGCCAAAGCTGCCTTTTTATCGTTTTTCTTGTCCGGTTAACGTCGGCTCAGACTGCCACGACGGTAGAGGTTACGGCGAATGCGGGTCAGGCCAGGACGCGGTTTGCGGGGCTCATCCAGGCTTGCGAGCACCAGTTCCAGCACACGTTCAGCGACATCACGATGACGCTGGGCCACCGCAAGAACGGGGCATTGCAAGAAATCCAGTAACTCGTTATCGCCAAATGTGGCGATAGCCAGTTCCGAAGGCAGACGCCCTTCACGCTTAAGCGTCACGTCCATGACGCCCTGCAACAGCGCAAAAGAGGTGGTGAACAGCGCCTGCGGCATCGGGTGCGTTTCCAGCCATTTTTCAAACAATGCCGCCGCCGCTTCTCGCTCGTAGCTGTTGGCATATAAGAAGTGGACTTCACGCGGGTCATCTTTCCATGCACTACGGAAACCCAGCTCACGCAGGAAACTGACGGAAAGCTCCGGCAGCGCGCCAAGATAAAGGACGGTTTCAGCCGGGAAGGTGCGCAATTCGCTCGCCAGCATTTCGGCATCATCCTGATCGGCGCCGACTACGCTTGTGAAATGTTCGCGATCCAGCGCGCGATCGAGTGCGACTATTGGAAACGCGTCATTCGCCCAGCGTTGATAAAAGGGGTGCTCAGGCGGCAAAGAAGTAGAAACAATAATGGCGTCGACCTGCCGCTGCAGCAGATGTTCAATGCAGCGCATTTCGTTATCCGGCTGATCTTCGGAACAGGCGATAAGAAGCTGATAACCGCGCTGGCGCGCCTGACGCTCAAGATAGTTGGCGATACGGGTATAGCTGGTGTTTTCAAGATCGGGGATGACCAGACCGATAGAGCGCGTGCGCCCCGCACGCAAGCCGGCAGCGACAGCATTCGGGTGGTAGTTATGCTCGCGCACCACCGCCATCACTTTCTCAACGGTTTTATCGCTCACACGGTACTGCCGGGCTTTTCCATTAATGACATAGCTCGCCGTGGTGCGCGACACGCCTGCCAGCCGCGCGATTTCATCCAGTTTCACGTTTGCCCCTTACTAAAAGTGTTACTCCATAACCTTTTAAGGGTTATAAGTTAAAATCCTTAACATCTAAGCGCAGAATAATACCCTGAGCAACTGGTTTTGCGCGCGCCTGTCGCGCCCGCTGCAAAAAAAAGCCCGGCAGCGACGCCGGGCGGATGTATAACAAGAAGGCAATACGGTTAACGCATAATTTTTTCGCCGCGGGAGAGGCCGACCACGCCGGAGCGCGCGACTTCCACGATTTTCGCCACATCGCGAATGCTCGCGAGGAAGGCGTCGAGCTTTTCGCTGGTGCCAGCCAGCTGCACGGTATAGAGCGACGGCGTAACGTCGATAATTTGCCCGCGGAAAATCTCCGCGCTGCGTTTGACCTCTTCACGGCCATAGCCGCTCGCCTGGATTTTCACCAGCATGATTTCGCGCTCAACGTGCGCGCCCTGCCCGAGCTCACTGACGCGCAAAACATCGACCAGCTTATGGAGCTGTTTTTCTATCTGCTCCAGCACTTTTTCGTCGCCGACTGTCTGAATAGTCATGCGAGAAAGCGTCGGATCGTCGGTCGGTGCCACCGTCAGGCTTTCAATGTTATAGCCACGCTGCGCAAAGAGCCCGATTACACGCGACAACGAGCCCGATTCGTTTTCCAGTAAAACTGATAATATCCGGCGCATAATCAGGTTCTCTCCGTTTTGCTTAACCACATTTCATCCATTCCGCCGCCGCGGACCTGCATCGGATAAACATGCTCGGTCCCGTCCACCGTAACATCGACAAACACCAGCCGGTTATTGCGTACATGCTCCAGCGCCTCGCTGAGCTTGCTTTCGAGCTCTTCCGGGCGGGTGATGGAAATCCCGATATGCCCATAAGCCTCCGCCAGTTTGACGAAATCGGGCAGCGATTCCATGTATGACTGCGAGTGGCGACCCGAATAGATCATATCCTGCCACTGCTTCACCATGCCCAGATAGCGATTATTCAGATTGAGCACCAGTACCGGCAACTCATACTGCAGCGCAGTGGAGAGCTCCTGAATATTCATCTGGATACTGCCGTCGCCGGTTACGCACACGACCGTTTCCTCCGGCAACGCCAGCTTCACGCCGAGCGCCGCAGGCAGGCCAAAGCCCATCGTGCCAAGCCCACCGGAGTTGATCCAGCGGCGCGGTTTATCGAAGGTGTAATACAGCGCGGCAAACATCTGATGCTGCCCCACGTCAGATGTCACGTAAGCGTCGCCATTAGTCAGGCGATACAGCGTTTCGAGGGCGGCCTGCGGCTTGATGCTGCCGCTTTCGCGATCGTAATTCAGGCACTGGCGGGCACGCCACTGTTCAATCTGCTGCCACCAGTCGCGAATGTCGTCCAGCGGCTGCTGGCCCTCTTCCTGGCCAAGCAGTTCCAGCATCTGGTTCAATACCTGCCGCGCATCACCGACAATAGGCACATCTGCCGCCACGGTTTTTGAAATCGACGTCGGGTCGATATCAATATGCAGCACAGTGGCGTTCGGACAATATTTCGCAAGATTATTGGTGGTGCGATCGTCAAAACGCACGCCGACGGCGAAAATCACATCGGCGTTGTGCATTGTCATGTTGGCTTCAAACGTACCATGCATGCCAAGCATACCGAGCGCCTGACGGTGGGTGCCAGGAAACGCGCCGAGACCCATTAATGAAGAGACCACCGGCACGTTGAGTTTTTCCGCGACCGCGCGCAGTTCATTTTCACACGCCGCCGTGATAGCCCCGCCGCCCACATACATCACCGGTTTTTTCGCGGCGGTAAGCGTTTGCAGAGCGCGTTTAATCTGCCCTTTGTGTCCCTGCGTCGTCGGGTTATAGGAACGCATGCTGACAGTTTCCGGCCAGACATAAGGCAGCTTTTTAGCCGGGTTGAGAATATCCTTCGGTAAATCGACCACGACCGGGCCAGGTCTGCCGCTGGCGGCGAGCCAGAACGCTTTCTTCAGTACTGTCGGGATATCTTCGGTTTGCTTTACCAGAAAGCTATGCTTCACCACCGGGCGGGAGATCCCCACCATGTCGCACTCCTGAAAGGCGTCATAGCCAATCAGCGAGGTCGCGACCTGGCCTGATAGCACCACAAGCGGAATGGAGTCCATATAAGCAGTAGCGATACCGGTAATGGCGTTGGTGGCGCCAGGGCCAGATGTCACCAGCACCACGCCCACCTCGCCGGTCGCGCGCGCCAGACCATCGGCCATATGCACCGCGGCTTGCTCATGGCGCACCAGCACATGATCAATCCCGCCAACGGTATGTAGCGCGTCGTAAATATCGAGCACGGCGCCACCGGGATAACCGAATACTTGCTTCACGCCCTGATCGATAAGCGATCGGACGACCATCTCGGCTCCAGACAACATCTCCATGGTTTGCCTCCAGGCTTTTGTTTACGGACTGACGGCAGAAGTCATTTTCCGCACGGTCACTGGTACAGGTGTGATGTCCTGTCGTTAATTATCGTTATATGTTCTTCCTAACATAACCGCTGGAAATGAGGCAGGCAATTAGCAATCAGAGGGTGTGCCACATGTGAAATGGCCGCGTAGCGCCAAAGAAAAGCGGTTAAACGGAGAGATATGCTGAATATAAGCGGCGCTTATGACCGTAAATTTCGCCACGCCCATTCCTGACAGTGATAAATCAAATAATTTGGGGATTGACCAGACCGGCAGCGAGGCGGGAAATAACCACAGGATAAAATGCTAAGAAAAAGATGATAAAAAGAAAAACGGGCGGTCAACGCCGCCCGATATCGGATAACAGCATTTATCGCCGACACACGTTTGATAATAACTCTTCCATCCACTGATGGCCCTTATCGCGCCCGGCGGCTTCATGCCAGGAGAGATAACAGGTGCGGCTGTTTAATTTGAACGGCAGCGGCATGATTTGCAGTTGCAGCGTCTGTTCATAATCCTGTGCCAGCCAGCGCGGCGCGATGGTAATCAGGTTGGTGCGCGACACGACATTTAATACGCTGGTCATTGCCATTCCCTGATACGCGATCGCGGATTGTTTTTCCGGCGTGTCATACCACGGCAGGCTAAAAGAACTAAAGCGGTCTAACGCCACAACGGCATGCTGTTCTTTAAATACTTCGCTTTCGCGTAACAGATTATCTTTCCGCGGATGGCTTTGGCTGCTCACCAATACCATTTCATCTTTGAAGAGGGGAACGCAGGTAAATTCCGGGCGGCGAAATTCATCATAGCCGATAACAAATTCCGTCTCCTGATAACGCAACTGGTGTTCAATATTCTGATTGAGCGAAGATTTAAATACCAAATGAATATTGGGCGCAATATTCATTACGCTGTTATAAATAATCGACGTCAGCAGATTATCCAGCGGGCTGCATACGCAAAGGTTAAAGAGCCTTTCGCTGCTGAGCGGTTCAAAGCCAGAGCCAGGCAGCTCGTTTTGCACCAACTGAAGCGCCTGACGAATCGACCCGAACAGCTGGCATGCCCGGACTGTCGGCTGAATACCGCGTCCATAACGCACAAATAATTCGTCATTAAACATCACTTTAAGGCGCGCCACGGCGTTGCTGACGGCAGGCTGAGACATCCCCAGCATGTGTGCGGCGCGGGTAATATTTTGTTCCTGCATTACCGCATCAAAAACCGTCAATAAATTGAGATCGACCGTGCGTAATTGAGGTTTCAGCCCTTCGGATACGGGTGAATGTTCAATATGATCATCAGACATCATTTACTCCACTGATACATTATTCCCTTTGCATGCATTACCCAAAACATTCCGTTTATCATGTAGCAATCTCAGGCAAAAGAGGAGGTTCAAAAAATCATAAATCCCTACTGTTTCGTAATAAAAGATCATTAATAGACAATAAATTAATTCTCCTGATACTTCTGGACTTTGTTTATCATGTCTTTCTCATCACGGCGTGATCAAATCATAAAAAACACGAATAAACAATAATTCACTTTATGAATTATGAATTAAGCGTTAGTAAATGCTTCACTTTGTTCGCAAATGATGATCTGCTTTTTAAAATCAGCGGCGCCAAAAGACGTCAATAAACCTTCAACGGCTTTAATCAATTGATATGGTAAATAATTTACCGCGATAAAAACGACCAGAAGAGGCTAAAAATGCGCAACGTCTGTGCGTCAATACTTACGCTTCGCTTAACTTATCCATATCTTTTATATAAGAGCGATTACTCAGCATAATCCACTAAATGCGCCTCTGACGTCGCGCCGTTGCGTTAACTGTAGAATTACGGACAGGGGGTTGACATGGGTAGAGGTATCAAGTACCACTAAAAGCCTGTTAACGCATTTATTCGGGACATGATTCATGATTCGCATCGTTCGTCTGGCTGGTCTACTACTACTAAACGCATCTTCAGTGCGCGGTAGACTGGTGCGCGACGTCCGGCGATAACGCTTGAGTCAGGTCATCAGAAATACGAAAACCCGCGCCACTGCGCGGGTTTTTTTATGCTCACGCAAGGCGCCCCAGGACAAATAAGGACACCAACCATGAGCCAGCAAGTCATTATCTTTGATACCACATTGCGTGACGGTGAGCAGGCGCTGCAGGCAAGCCTGAGCGTTAAGGAAAAGCTGCAAATCGCGCTGGCGCTTGAGCGTATGCGTGTTGATGTTATGGAGGTCGGGTTTCCGGTTTCTTCGCCGGGCGATTTCGAGTCAGTACAGACCATTGCTCGCCAGGTGAAAAACAGCCGCGTCTGCGCCCTGGCCCGCTGCGTCGAAAAAGATATCGATGTCGCCGCTGAATCCCTGAAAGTCGCCGAGGCGTTTCGTATTCACACCTTTATCGCCACCTCGCCGATGCACATCGCCACCAAACTGCGCAGTACGCTCGATGAAGTCATTGAGCGTGCCGTCTACATGGTAAAACGCGCCCGTAACTATACCGACGACGTCGAGTTCTCCTGTGAAGACGCAGGCCGCACGCCTATCGACGATCTGGCGCGCGTCGTGGAGGCCGCCATCAATGCAGGCGCCACCACGATTAATATTCCTGACACCGTTGGTTACACCCTGCCCTTCGAATTCAGCAACATTATTAGCGGCCTGTATGAGCGCGTGCCGAATATCGACAAAGCGATTATTTCCGTCCATACCCACGATGATTTGGGCATGGCGGTCGGCAACGCGATGGCCGCCGTTAACGCGGGCGCACGTCAGGTTGAAGGCACGCTGAACGGCATCGGCGAACGCGCGGGCAACTGCGCGCTGGAAGAAGTCATTATGGCGATCAAGCTGCGCCAGAGCCTGTTGAACGTCCATACCACGGTTAACCATCAGGAGATCTGGCGCACCAGTCAAACCGTCAGCCAGATCTGCAACATGCCGATCCCGGCGAATAAAGCGGTGGTCGGTACCGGCGCCTTCGCCCACTCGTCGGGCATCCATCAGGATGGCGTACTGAAAAACCGTGAAAACTACGAAATCATGACGCCGGAATCCATCGGCCTGAATCAGGTTCAGTTGAACCTGACATCCCGCTCCGGCCGTGCTGCCGTGAAGCATCGTATGGAAGAGATGGGGTATCAGGAAAGCGACTACAACCTGGACAACCTGTACGACGCCTTCCTGAAGCTGGCGGACAAAAAAGGCCAGGTGTTTGATTACGACCTGGAAGCACTGGCCTTTATCAATAAACAGCAGGAAGAACCGGAGCATTTCCGTCTGGAATACTTCAGCGTGCAGTCGGGCTCCAGCGCGATGGCTACGGCCTCGGTGAAACTCGCCTGCGGCGATGAGATCAAAGCCGAAGCCGCGAACGGCAACGGTCCGGTCGACGCGGTCTATCAGGCCATCAACCGCATTACCGACTACGACATCGAGCTGGTCAAATATCAGTTAGGCGCCAAAGGCCACGGCAAAAACGCGCTGGGCCAGGTGGATATTGTGGTGAGCTATAACGGCCGTCATTTCCATGGCGTGGGCCTGACCACGGATATCGTCGAATCCTCCGCCCGCGCGATGATCAACGTGCTGAACAACATCTGGCGCGCCGGTGAAGTCGAAAAAGAATTGCAACGCAAAGCACAGAATAAAGAACACAATCAGGAAACCGTGTGATGTCTAAAAATTATCATATTGCAGTTTTGCCGGGCGACGGTATTGGCCCGGAAGTCATGGCGCAAGCCCTGAAAGTACTGGATGCAGTTCGTGGCCGTTTTGATATGCGTATCACCACCAGCCACTATGACGTTGGCGGTATCGCCATTGACCGTCACGGCAATCCGCTGCCGCAGGCGACGGTCGAAGGCTGTGAGCAGGCGGACGCCATTCTGTTCGGCTCGGTCGGCGGCCCGAAATGGGAAAACCTGCCCCCGGCACAGCAGCCGGAGCGCGGCGCGCTGTTGCCGCTGCGTAAACACTTTAAGCTCTTCAGCAATCTGCGTCCGGCGAAGCTCTATGCCGGTCTGGAAGAGTTTTGCCCGCTGCGTGCGGATATCGCCGCCAACGGGTTCGATATCCTTTGCGTGCGCGAGCTGACCGGCGGGATTTACTTCGGTCAGCCGAAAGGCCGCGACGGCAGCGGTATGCATGAAAAAGCGTACGATACCGAGATCTACCACCGTTTCGAGATAGAGCGTATCGCCCGCATCGCGTTTGAATCAGCACGGAAACGCCGTAATAAAGTCACTTCTGTCGATAAAGCGAACGTGCTGCAAACGTCGCTGTTATGGCGTGAAATCGTTAATGAAATCGGCCAGGAATATCCGGATGTCGAGCTGGCGCATATGTATATCGATAACGCGACCATGCAGCTGATTAAAGACCCTTCGCAGTTTGACGTACTGCTCTGCTCGAATCTCTTTGGCGATATTCTCTCTGATGAATGCGCGATGATCACAGGCTCGATGGGAATGCTGCCGTCAGCAAGCCTCAACGAACAGGGTTTTGGCCTGTATGAGCCGGCAGGCGGCTCGGCGCCAGATATTGCGGGAAAAAACATTGCTAACCCGATTGCGCAGATCCTGTCGCTCTCGTTGCTGCTGCGCTACAGCCTGGAAGCTGACGACGCGGCGACAGCGATTGAAGCGGCGATTAACCGCGCGCTGGAAGAAGGCGTACGTACCGGCGACCTGGCCCGCGGCGGTCAGGCTGTCAGCACCGATGAAATGGGCGATATCATTGCCCGCTATGTGGCCGAAGGGGTGTAACCATGGCAAAGACCTTATACCAGAAGCTGTTTGACGCTCACGTGGTGTTTGAAGCGCCGAACGAAACGCCGCTGCTCTATATCGACCGTCATCTGGTGCATGAAGTGACCTCCCCGCAGGCCTTCGATGGCTTGCGTGCGCATGGCCGCCCGGTCCGCCAGCCGCGTAAAACCTTCGCGACAATGGACCACAACGTCTCTACCCAAACCAAAGACATCAATGCGTCCGGCGAAATGGCCCGCATCCAGATGCAGGAGCTGATTAAGAACTGCAACGAGTTTGGCGTGGAGCTGTACGATTTAAATCACCCGTATCAGGGCATCGTGCATGTGATGGGGCCGGAACAGGGCATTACGCTGCCGGGCATGACCATCGTCTGCGGCGACTCCCATACCGCTACCCACGGTGCGTTTGGCGCGCTGGCGTTTGGTATCGGCACCTCGGAAGTCGAACACGTGCTGGCGACGCAAACCCTCAAGCAGGGCCGTGCCAAAACCATGAAAATCGAAGTCAAAGGCAACGCCGCACCGGGCATTACCGCTAAAGATATTGTGCTTGCGATCATCGGGAAAACCGGGAGCGCTGGCGGTACCGGTTATGTGGTGGAATTCTGCGGCGACGCTATCCGCGCGCTCAGCATGGAAGGCCGCATGACGCTGTGCAACATGGCGATTGAAATGGGCGCCAAAGCGGGCCTGGTTGCGCCGGACGAAACCACTTTTAATTACGTCAAAGGCCGCCTGCACGCGCCGAAAGGCCAGGATTTTGATGACGCGGTAGCGTACTGGAAAACCCTGAAAACTGACGACGGCGCGCAGTTTGACGCCGTCGTCACGCTGAATGCCGAAGAGATTGCTCCGCAGGTGACCTGGGGCACCAACCCAGGGCAGGTTATTTCGGTTAGCGATGCCATCCCCGACCCGGCATCTTTCGCCGATCCGGTCGAGCGCGCCTCCGCTGAAAAAGCGCTGGCCTACATGGGCCTGAAACCGGGCGTGCCGCTGACCGATGTGGCTATCGATAAAGTGTTTATTGGCTCTTGTACGAACTCGCGTATTGAAGATTTGCGTGCGGCGGCAGACATCGCCCGCGGTCGTAAAGTGGCGCCGGGCGTTCAGGCGCTGGTCGTGCCGGGCTCCGGGCCGGTGAAAGCGCAGGCCGAAGCCGAAGGGCTGGACAAGATTTTCATTGAGGCGGGTTTTGAATGGCGTCTGCCGGGCTGCTCTATGTGCCTTGCGATGAACAACGACCGCCTGAACCCGGGCGAGCGCTGTGCGTCCACCAGCAACCGTAACTTTGAAGGCCGCCAGGGCCGCGGCGGGCGCACGCATCTGGTTAGCCCGGCGATGGCCGCCGCCGCCGCCGTTACCGGCCGTTTCGCCGATATCCGTAGCCTGAAATAAGGGGAACACCATGGCAGAGAAATTTACCCAACACACCGGTCTGGTGGTTCCGCTGGATGCGGCAAACGTAGATACCGATGCGATTATCCCAAAACAGTTTCTGCAAAAGGTCACCCGCACCGGCTTTGGGGCACACCTCTTTAACGACTGGCGCTTTCTGGATGACAAAGGCCAGGTGCCGAACCCGGAATTTGTGCTGAACTTCCCGCAATATCAGGGCGCATCGATCCTGCTGGCGCGAGAGAACTTTGGCTGCGGCTCCTCGCGCGAGCACGCGCCGTGGGCGCTGACCGATTACGGTTTCAAAGTGGTGATCGCCCCAAGCTTCGCCGACATTTTCTACGGCAACAGCTTTAATAATCAGTTGCTGCCCGTAAAACTCAGCGATGAAGAGGTTGATGAACTGTTCGCACTGGTGAAGGCAAACCCGGGCATCCGTTTTGAAGTGGATCTGCAGGCGCAGGAAGTTAAAGCGGGCGATAAGTCTTACAGCTTCAGCATTGATGCCTTCCGTCGTCACTGCATGTTAAACGGGCTGGACAGTATTGGCCTGACGTTGCAGCACGACGACGCTATCGCCGCGTATGAGAAAAATCAGCCGGCGTTTATGGGGTAAGTTTTACGGCTTCTCTGACGCCTGGGCGGGTACGCGTTGCTGACCCGCCCTCTCTTACTCTTCCTCACGCCAGCTTTTATACATCCTTCACGCGGCTCGTTAACCACAGCGCCACCAGCGCCACTGCGGCGATCACCGGATATACCGCGTAATGCCCGGCGCTTTCGACCAGCGCCCCCTGCACCACGCCCGCCAGGATCACCCCGGTCCAGATACTGTTGCTAAACAGTGTGGTGGCAGACCCGGCCCGTCCAGGCATAAGATCCTGAAACCAGATCATCCCAATCCCGGCGATAACCCCGATAAACACCGCGTTAAACAGTTGTAACCCGAGCAGCGCCTCGCGGCTATGAAAGAGATTCAGCCCCGCGTAGAACAGCACGCCCGCGCCCACCGCGAGCAGCATCATCGGCTTTTTACCGACGCGCTTCACGTAAAACCCGGCAAGCAGCATCGCCGGGATCTCAAGCCCGGCCGCGGTGCCCATCAGCACGCCCGCGAGGCTCTCCGGCAGCGCTAAATCCTGACTCACCCACAGCGGCATATCGATGATATACATCGTGTTACATGCCCACATCAGCACCGAGGCGATAAACAGCATTCGCACATTTTTGTCTTTCCAGCCGCTTACCTGCGTCAGCGCCATATCAGCGGGCTGCTCAATACGCGCAACAGACGGCAGTGCGAAAAAGATAATCGCAAGGCTTAGAAGAAAGATCCCGCCGGCGAACAGAAACATGGCGGTAAAGCCCAAATTCAGCGCCAGCATAAACGACAGCGGCGGCCCGATAACCCACGCGAGCGACAGCTGCGCGCGCATCATGGAGCTGAACATCACCGCCTCGCGGGCAGAATTGTCAGCATATTCGCGCGCCAGCGCGAAAAGCTGCGGCATCGCGGTGTTTGCCAGCGACGCCAGCATCACGCCTGCGGTAATCAGCGTCAGATAGTGACGGTTAAACGCGAACAGCACGCAGTTTCCAACCGCCATCAGACAGCAAAAAAGGATCAGCTTGCGTCGGTCGCCGCGGCTATCGGAGCGCTTCGCCAGCAGCAGGCTGACCACAATCCCTGCGATGGCGTTAACGGTATAGAACAACCCGACCCAGAACGGCGGCACGCCAACTTCGCGGCTCAGAAACAGGCTCAGTGTCGGCGCCTGGAGCGCGCCCGCTACGCCCATCATAAACGCGACGATCATAAAGGCGAGATAAACGAGATTGAGACGTCTTGCAGGCGTAAGGAACCACAGCATCAGGCGCATCCTTTCATGTAGGGGCAGGCGGAAACGTGTTCATCATAGACGAAAAAAGCCAGCAGTAGCACACTGCTGGCGGGTGAAAAGCACCAATACTCAGTTACACGTGATGTCCGCTTAGCGGCGCTTAAACGTCACAGGGAAAGTCGCTTCCCATTGCATAACATCATCCAGCATCCGTTGCGGCGTCTGGCTGCTCAGGCGGGCCAGCCATGAGCAAGAGAGACGCGGTATTGCACTGAAATATCGCAGGTAAAACCTGCCGGTTGACGACGTTTTCATAAGCACCTCCGCTTTCATCGAAGAGAAGTATTGCCGTAATATAGGGAATATTAAATTGATGAGTTTCCCGCAGGAGTTCCCCTTTTATGCCGTCAGGTCGTCTGCAACAGCAATTCATCCGCCTGTGGCAATGCTGCGACGGCCAGCCGCAGGAAACCACGCTTAACGAACTGGCCGACCTGCTGAACTGTTCGCGTCGTCATATGCGCACCTTGCTGAATGCCATGCAGGCGCGCGGCTGGCTGACCTGGGACGCGGAAGCCGGGCGCGGCAAGCGCTCCAGGCTGCGATTCCTCTATACCGGTCTCGCCTTACAGCAACAGCGGGCCGAAGATCTGCTGGAGCAGGACAGGGTCGATCAGCTGGTGCAGATCGTCGGCGACAAATCCGCCGTGCGCCAGATGCTCCTTTCGCATCTTGGCCGCAGCTTCCGTCAGGGACGCCATATCCTGCGTGTGCTCTACTACCGACCGCTGCAAAACCTGCTGCCCGGCAGTGCCCTGCGCCGTTCCGAAACCCACATCGCCCGGCAACTCTTTAACGGGCTGACGCGCATAAACGAGGAAAACGGGGAACTGGAAGCAGATATCGCCCATCACTGGCAGCAAATTTCCCCCTTTCACTGGCGCTTTTTCTTGCGTCCCGGCATTCATTTTCATCATGGCCGCGAGCTAGACATGCTGGATGTCATCAGCTCGCTGCAACGCGTCTGCGCTCTGCCGCTGTATGCGCACCTCCGGCAGGTCGTCTCCCCCACCGCCTGGACCTTAGACATCCACCTGAGTGAACCGGATGACTGGCTTCCGTGGCTGCTTGGCAGCGTACCTGCAATGATCCTGCCGCGTGAATGGCCAGATCTGCCGAATTTTGCAAGCCAGCCAGTCGGCACCGGGCCGTATGCCGTGGTACGTAATAATCGCAATCAGCTCAAGATCCATGCCTTTGATGACTACTTCGGTTATCGCGCACTGATTGACGAGGTCAACTTCTGGGTGCTGCCGGAGATAGGCGACGAGTTAAGCTGCGCGGTACAGCTCGAAGGCCCGGCGCAGGCGACCGAAGAGAAAGCCGTTGAAAGCCGCCTCGAAGAAGGCTGTTACTACCTGTTGTTTGATTCCCGCACGCGTATCGGCGCTATGCCCGACGTACGCCGCTGGATAAGCCATCTCTTCACGCCAGCCCGGCTGTTGCATCGCGCCGCGCCGCAGTATCAGCGTATCTGGTTCCCGGCTTACGGCCTTTTGCCGCGCTGGCATCATGCGCCGCAGATTCTTGAGGCGCAGAAACCCGCTGGGCTTGAGCGCCTCACGCTCACCTTCTATGGCGATCATATCGAAAACCGGGTCATCGGCGAGTTGCTGCGCGCAATCCTGGCGCAGGAACAGGTCGAGCTGGAACTGCGTGAAGTGAGCTATGAAGAGTGGTATCAGGGCGACATCACAAGCGATCTGTGGCTTAACAGCGCCAACTTCACGCTGCCGCTCGATTTCTCGCTGTTCGCGCATCTGTGCGAAGTGCCGCTCATCCAGCGCTGCATTCCGCTCGACTGGCAAGGCGACGCGCAACGCTGGCGTACCGGCGCGCTCAATCTGCCGCAGTGGTGCCGCACCATGCTGGAGCGCCAAGACATTTTACCGCTTATCCACCATTGGCTGATGTTGCAGGGTCAGCGCAGCATGCGCGGCGTACGAATGAACACGCTCGGCTGGTTTGACTTTAAATCCGCCTGGTTTGCCCCACCCGAGCCGTAACCCTTTCGCAACATTACGCAAATCATTACAATGGGCCGTTCTCAACGGGGTGCCGCCGGAAAACCGGCGCGCTGAGATAATACCCGTCGAACCTGATCCGGATAACGCCGGCGAAGGGATTTGAGGCTACTGCTCAAAATCCTTTGCCCCCATTTGATAAAGGTGCAAAGTGTTAAAAAAACTACTTCCGCTGCTGGCGCTGGTCGCCGTCCCGGCTTTTGCCAAACCCGTCCTGACCGTCTACACCTACGATTCCTTCTCCTCCGAATGGGGCCCTGGCCCGAAAATTAAAACCGCCTTTGAAGCGGAATGCGGCTGCGAGCTGAAATTCGTGGCGCTGGAAGATGGCGTCTCGCTGTTGAACCGTCTGCGTATGGAAGGCAAAAACAGCAAAGCCGACGTTGTGCTGGGGCTTGATAACAACCTGCTCCAGGCGGCGAGCGCCACGGGGCTCTTCGCCAAAAGCGGCGTCGCAGCAAGCGACGTCAACGTACCGGGCGGCTGGAGCAACGACACGTTCGTGCCGTTCGATTACGGCTGGTTCGCTTTTGTGTATGACAAAAACAAGCTGAAGAACCCGCCGAAAAGCCTGAAAGAGTTGGTTGAGAGCGACCAGAAATGGCGCGTCATTTACGAGGATCCGCGCACCAGCACGCCAGGGCTTGGCTTACTGCTCTGGATGCAGAAAGTCTATGGCGATAAAACGCCGCAGGCGTGGCAGAAACTCGCGGCGAAAACCGTCACCGTCACCAAAGGCTGGAGCGAAGCCTATGGGCTTTTCCTTAAAGGCGAAGCCGATGTGGTGCTGAGCTACACCACCTCCCCGGCCTACCACATCATCGAAGAGAAGAAAGACAACTACGCGGCAGCAAACTTCAGCGAAGGCCACTATTTGCAGGTGGAAGTCGCCGGACGCACCGCCGCCAGCAAACAGCCGGAACTGGCGGAAAAATTCCTGAAATTTATGGTATCGCCCGCGTTCCAGAATGCGATCCCGACTGGCAACTGGATGTATCCGGTCGCCCGTGTCACGCTGCCGGAGGGCTTTAACGCGCTGACCCAACCACAAACCTCGCTGCAATTCACCGCTGAGGAAGTGGCCGCCCAGCGCGCACAATGGACGAGTGAATGGCAACGCGCCGTGAGCCGCTGATCCCAGGCTGGCTTTGGCCCGGCCTCATCGCCGCCCTGCTGATGGCGGCGGTGGCGCTGGCCGCCTTCGCGGCGCTGTGGACACACGCGCCGCAGACCGGGGTTCGCGCGCTACTGAGCGACAGCTACCTGTGGCATGTGGTGCGCTTCTCGTTCTGGCAGGCGTTTCTCTCAGCGCTGATCTCCGTGGTACCCGCTATTCCCCTTGCCCGCGCGCTTTACCGGCGTCGCTTTCCGGGGCGGCGCACGCTGCTGCGCCTGTGCGCGATGACGCTTATCCTGCCGGTGCTGGTGGCGATTTTCGGCCTGCTCAGCGTCTACGGGCGCAGCGGCTGGCTCGCCGCGCTTTGCGCCGCGCTGGGTATTGAATGGTCGTTCTCGCCTTACGGGCTACAGGGCATTTTGCTGGCGCACCTCTTTTTTAATATGCCGATGGCCACCCGCCTGTTCTACCAGACGCTCACGCAAATTCCCGGCGAGCAGCGCCAGCTGGCCGCACAGCTTGGCATGCGCGGCTGGAATTTCTTCCGACTGGTGGAGTGGCCGTGGCTGCGCCGCCAAATCCCACCGGTGGCCGCGCTCATTTTTATGCTCTGTTTTGCAAGTTTCGCCACGGTGCTGGCGCTCGGCGGCGGGCCGCAAGCCACCACCATTGAGCTTGCCATCTATCAGGCGCTGAGCTACGACTACGATCCGGGCCGGGCCGCGCTGCTGGCGTTGATTCAGATGGGCTGCTGTCTGTCGCTTATTCTGCTTAGCCAACGGCTTAGCAAAGCGATTCCCGTCGGTGCGACGCTGGTGCGCGGCTGGCGCAATCCGGAAGATTCGTGGCGCAGTAAGCTTACCGACGCGCTGCTGATTATGGCCGCGCTGTTGCTTCTGTTGCCGCCGCTGCTGGCGGTGCTGGTAGACGGCCTGAGCGGCGACATCCGCCATGCGCTCGCCGACCCGGCGCTGTGGCGCGCGCTCTGGACGTCGCTGCGCATCGCGCTTTGTGCGGGCCTGTTGTGCGTCATCTTGACCATGATGCTGCTCTGGAGCACCCGCGAGCTTTACCTGCGAAACCGTCGTCTTGCCGGACAGAGCCTTGAGCTGTGCGGCGTCATGATCCTCGCGATGCCAGGCATCGTGCTGGCGACCGGCTTTTTCCTGCTGCTGAACGCGACCCTCGGGCTGCCGGAACGCGCCGACGCCCTGGTGATTTTCACCAATGCGCTGATGGCTATTCCCTACGCCCTGAAAGTGCTGGATAACCCGATGCGCGATATCGCCGCGCGCTATGGCGCGCTCTGCGCGTCGCTTGAGATCCGCGGCATTAACCGGCTGCGGCTGGTAGAGGCGCGCGCGCTGCGGGTGCCACTCGCGCAGGCAATGGCTTTCGCCAGTGTGTTGTCGATTGGCGATTTCGGCGTCGTGGCGCTGTTCGGCAATGAGGATTTCCGCACCCTGCCTTTTTACCTCTATCAGCAGATCGGCGCCTACCGCAGCGACGCCGGGGCCGTTACTGCCCTGCTGCTGCTGCTGCTCTGTTTTCTGCTGTTCACCTTGATTGAAAAACTTCCGGGGCGCCATGCTGACACTGACTGATCTCACCTGGCTTTATCACCATCTGCCGATGCGCTTTACCCTTGATGTGCGGGCAGGCGAACGGGTGGCAGTGCTGGGGCCAAGCGGCGCAGGCAAAAGTACGCTGTTAAACCTGATTGCCGGTTTTCTCACACCTGCGAGCGGTACGCTGCGCCTTAACGGCGAAGACCACACCTACACGCCGCCCTCTGCGCATCCGGTCTCGATGCTGTTTCAGGAAAATAATCTCTTTAACCACCTGACGGTGCGCCAGAATATTAGCCTCGGGCTGTCGCCCGGCCTGCGGTTAACCGCCCCGCAAAAGCGGCAGGTAGGAGCCATTGCCGAGAACATGGCGATTGGCGACCTGCTTGAGCGATTGCCGACGGCGCTTTCCGGCGGTCAGCGACAGCGTGTGGCGTTGGCGCGCTGTCTTGTGCGTAAGCGCCCTGTGTTGCTGCTCGACGAGCCGTTTTCCGCGCTCGACCCGGCGCTGCGCCAGGAGATGCTGACGCTGCTGGAGAAGGTGTGTTCAGAGGAAGGCACTACACTGTTAATGGTGTCGCACAGCGTGGAAGACGCGGCGCGCATCGCCACGCGCAGTCTGGTGGTGGTGGAAGGCCGTATTATCTGGGACGGCCCCACCGAGCAACTCCTGCGCGGTGAAGCCAGCGCCTCTGCGCTGCTCGGCATTACACCTCACTGAGCGCCGGTCACCACGCGCCACAAAATACTGCGATAGACCGGCATCAGTGGATGGCTCTGGATAGCAAACAGCGCCACTGCTGCCGCTGCCGCAACGCCGGGCGCCAGCCAGTGCAGGCGTCCGCGCGGCAGATAACGAGTGAGGCGGTCTTCCGTTTTAGCGCTGCGCCACCAGCGCCAGACCAGCCACCCGGCGAGCCAGACCAGCAGCGCCACGCCGCCTAACAGCCACTTAAACGCGCCGCTTTTCATCTCCGGTGGAATGTCGATGGCCGCTCCGGCAAGGATACCTGGCAGAAAGTAGAACGGCGGCCAGAGCAGGCAGCCGATGATGTTTGGCAGCAGAAATTTACGAACCGGCAAGTCCAGCATTCCCGCCACCATCGGCACCAGCGGCCGTGTCGGCCCGACAAAACGTGCGACAAGAATAGTAAACAGACTGTGCTGGTGCAGCGCGTGTTCGGTTTTATCAAGCAGCGCTTTATGTTTTTTAAGGAAAGACCAGCGATGCAGCGGCTTTTTAAACCGCCAGCCGAGCCAGAAGGAGATCCAGTCACCAAGCAGGCAGCCGAGAATCCCCGCCGCCCAGGCCTCGTAAAAATTCACCTCGCCGCTGCCGATAAGCGCGCCCAGCGCCGCCATCAGCACCGTGCCGGGCAGCAGCAGCCCGACCAACGCCAGGGATTCGAGGAATGCTACCAGCGCAATGGCAATCAGCGAGTACGCCACTGACTGAGTAATAAAGTGTTCCAGAAAAGCTTCCATAACGCATCCGGTAAAGTAACGAAGAGAGGATTCTCCCGAGCGCCATGTGCTGCGTCAAGACATCCTTCTTTAACCATACTTTACTTTACCGGGCATGACACAACACCCGTAGGGCGTTATTCACACCCGGCGCGGAATTCGCTTGGGCTCGCCCCCGTGCATTTTTTAAAGACGCGGGAGAAATAGAGCTGATCTTCAAACCCAACGTTACGCCCAACGCTCGCGATAGGCATTCGCGTCGTGCTGAGTAACAGCTTCGCCTGGCTGATACGCTGATCTTCACGCCAGCTCAGCACACTCACGCCCAACTGCTGGCGGAACAGATGCGAGAGGCGCGACGGCGAGAGACAGACGTGTTGCGCCACGCTTGCGATATCAAAATGGCTGTCAGCCAGATGATCGCTGATGTACTGGCAGGCATCTCGCACGCGGCTGTCGAGCGGGGCTTTGAGCGATTCGCTGATAGCCTCGACGCGACGCAGCAGCAGTTGCTCCAGCAGATTGATCGCCAGCAGTTCAGCATAGCGTCCCGGCCCTTGGGCGGCGTCGATAATCGACTGGAACAACGTGGATAACTGTTCGTGATGCGCCTCATCGGGGCGGTAAAAACCGGTGTTGCCGAAAATCGCCGGCCAGTTCAGCCACTCGTGCCAGTAGGCGCGTGGGCGGAAGTAGACCCACTGGTGATACCACTCTTTGGCCTCCGGGTTGCGGCCATAGTGATGCACCTCTCCTGGCGGAAACAACAGCATATCGCCGGGGCGACAAAAATATTCTTTCCCCTGATTTTTCACCACGCCTTCGCCGCGCACCGTCAGGTTGAGGATAAAGCCTTTCATGCCAAGCGGCCGGTCGATAAAGAAATCGAGCCAGCCATCGGCTTCAATCGGCGTCAGTCCCGCCACCAGATGGGCATTGAACGAGTAACCGGGCAGCAGAGGATCGTTTTGTGTTTCAGCCATTTTCACGGCGCTCCGAAGCGAGAGTGAAGAAACCATTTGTCCATATCGTCATTTTAACCGGAACCGGCAGGTACAGGGACACGCATCAGAGCGCCCCCTGCGGCTTAAGCCCGCTTTATTACAGAAAATAACCTGTATTGGCTTTGCTGTCAGGCTTTTTAACACATAACCAAAGTGTCTATAAGTGCGGCAGAAATGTCCACATCGATTATTTGCGTGGCGTCACAAATTCTCTCCTCACAGCATTTTCGTCCATAAGTTCAGCGTATCTACCCTGACTCTTTTAGCGGGGTAAAACTAATGTTCTCTCCATGTTTGTTTATCGCATGGAGTATGAAGATGGCTATTGCGCTGGGACTCGATTTTGGCAGCGACTCGGTTCGCGCGTTGGCGGTGGATTGCACCACCGGCGCCGAACTTGCCACAAGCGTTGAGTGGTATCCACGCTGGCAGGAAGGGCGCTATTGCGACGCGGCCCGTAACCAGTTCCGCCATCATCCGCGGGATTACATTGAATCAATGGAAGCGGCGCTGAAAACCGTGCTGGCGGATCTGTCGCCAGAGCAGCGCGCGACGGTGGTCGGCATTGGCGTCGACAGCACCGGCTCAACGCCCGCCCCGATAGACGCCAGCGGCAACGTGCTGGCGCTCAACCCTGAATTTGCCGACAACCCCAACGCGATGTTTGTGCTCTGGAAAGACCATACCTCCGTGGACGAAGCCGAAGAGATAACTCGCCTGTGCCATACGCCTGGTAAAGTGGATTACTCGCGCTACATCGGTGGCATTTACTCCAGTGAATGGTTCTGGGCGAAAATCCTGCACGTCACCCGCCAGGACAGCGCGGTCGCTGAGGCTGCCGCCTCGTGGATTGAGCTGTGTGACTGGGTGCCAGCGCTGCTTTCTGGCACCACTCGCCCGGCAGATATTCGCCGCGGCCGTTGTAGCGCCGGGCATAAATCGCTGTGGCATGAAAGCTGGGGCGGCCTGCCGCCTGCGAGCTTCTTCGACGAGCTTGACCCGCTGATTAACCAGCATCTCGACTACCCGATGTTTACCGACACGTTCACCGCCGATATCCCGGTTGGCAACCTTTGCGCCGACTGGGCGCAGCGTCTGGGCCTGCCGGAAAGCGTCGTGATTTCCGGAGGCGCGTTTGACTGCCATATGGGCGCTGTTGGCGCGGGCGCACAGCCGAATACGCTGGTGAAAGTCATCGGCACGTCAACCTGCGACATCCTGGTGGCAGAAAAAGCAGATGTTGGCGAGCGCGCGGTGAAAGGCATCTGCGGCCAGGTCAATGGCAGCGTGGTGCCCGACTTCATCGGCCTGGAAGCTGGTCAGTCTGCCTTCGGCGACATTTACGCCTGGTTTGGCCGCCTGCTCGGCTGGCCGCTCGACAAACTGGCGCAGCAGCATCCGGAACTGAAAACGCAGATTGAAGCGAGCAAAAAACAGCTGCTCCCTGAGCTGACCGAAGCCTGGGCGAAAAACCCGTCGCTCGATCATCTGCCGGTGATCCTCGACTGGTTTAACGGTCGTCGCACGCCGTTTGCGAACCAACGCCTGAAAGGCGTCATTACCGATCTCAACCTCGCGACCGACGCACCGTTGCTGTTCGGCGGGCTGATTGCCGCCACCGCCTTCGGCGCGCGCGCCATTCAGGAGTGCTTTATCGATCAGGGCATCGCAGTGAACAACGTGATGGCGCTGGGCGGCATCGCCCGTAAAAACCCGGTGATTATGCAGGTCTGCTGTGACGTCCTTAACCGTCCGCTGCAAATCGTCGCCTCCGATCAATGCTGCGCGCTGGGTGCAGCCATCTTTGCCGCCGTCGCGGCGGGCGCCCATGCCGACATCCCACAGGCCCAACAGGCCATGGCAAGCCAGATTGAAAGCACGCTGGAGCCAATACCCGAGCGCGCCGCGCGTTTCGAACAACTCTACCGCCGCTTCCAGCAATGGTCGCAAAGCGCGGAACAACACTATCTCCCTTCAGCCGCCACCCCGCAGTCTGCCGAGCGTGCAGACCAGGCGGCCCTGACACATTAAGGACACGATGATGACAATTTTCGATCAGTATGAAGTGTGGTTTGTGATTGGCAGCCAGCACCTGTACGGCCCAGAAACGCTGCGTCAGGTTAATCAGCACGCTGAGCAGGTGGTGAATGCGCTGAACACCGAAGCGAAACTGCCGTGCAAGCTGGTGTTAAAACCGCTTGGCACCACACCGGACGAAATCACCGCCATCTGTCGTGACGCTAACTATGACGATAAATGCGCGGGTCTGGTGGTCTGGCTGCATACCTTCTCGCCAGCCAAAATGTGGATCAACGGCCTGTCTATCCTCAACAAACCGCTGCTGCAATTCCATACCCAGTTCAACGCGCAGATCCCGTGGGACAGCATCGACATGGACTTTATGAACCTGAACCAGACCGCACACGGCGGCCGCGAGTTCGGCTTCATCGGGGCGCGTATGCGTCTGCAGCACAGCGTGGTGACGGGCTACTGGCAGGACAAACAGTCCCAGGGGCGTCTCGGCGCGTGGATGCGTCAGGCGGTGTCCAAACAAGATACCCGCCATCTGAAAGTGGCGCGCTTTGGCGACAACATGCGTGAAGTGGCAGTAACCGAAGGGGATAAAGTCGCCGCGCAGATCAAATTCGGCTTCTCGGTGAATACCTGGGGCGTGGGCGACCTGGTCGCTATCGTGAATGATGTCAGTGAAGGTGATATCAACGCGCTGGTCGATGAATACGAAAGCAGCTACCGTTTGACGCCAGCAGCACAGATTAATGGCGACAAGCGCCAGAACGTGATTGACGCGGCGCGCATCGAACTTGGCATGAAGCGCTTCCTGCAGGATGGCGGCTTCCACGCGTTCACCACCACTTTTGAAGATCTGCACGGCTTAAAACAGCTGCCGGGTCTGGCGGTACAACGTCTGATGCAGCAGGGCTACGGCTTTGCGGGCGAAGGCGACTGGAAAACCGCCGCGCTGCTGCGCATCATGAAAGTGATGTCCACGGGCCTTGAAGGCGGCACCTCCTTTATGGAGGACTACACCTATAACTTCGAGAACGGCAACGACATGGTGCTCGGCTCCCACATGCTGGAAGTCTGCCCGACCATCGCCACCCCGGAAAAACCAATCCTGGACGTGCAATACCTCGGCATCGGCGGCAAAGCCGATCCGGCGCGTCTGATCTTCTCCACCACCACAGGCCCTGCGGTGAATGCGAGCCTTATCGATCTGGGCGATCGCTTCCGTCTGCTGGTGAACTGCGTCGACGCGGTGGAAACGCCGCACTCCCTGCCGAAACTGCCGGTCGCCAACGCCCTGTGGAAGGCCCAGCCGGATCTGCCGACCGCGTCGGAAGCCTGGATCCTCGCGGGCGGCGCGCACCACACCGTCTTCAGCCAGGCCCTGTCGCTCGATGACATGCGTCTGTTTGCGGAAATGCATGACCTTGAACTCGCCGTTATCGACAACGAGACCCGCCTGCCTGCCTTTAAAGACGCGCTGCGCTGGAATGAAGTTTATTACGGTTCAAAACGTTAAAGCATGGAATGCCCGGTGGCGCTCTGCCACCGGGCCTGCACGCCGCGGGCCCGGTAAGCGATGCGTCATCCGGCACGGAGATGACAATGTTAGAAGAACTCAAGCGTCAGGTCCTCGACGCCAATCTGGCGCTGCCAAAACATAATCTGGTGACGTTAACCTGGGGCAACGTGAGCGCAGTCGACCGCGAACGCGGTGTTTTTGTGATTAAGCCCTCGGGGGTCGATTATACCGTGATGACCGCAGACGACATGGTGGTGGTCAGCATCGAGACCGGCGAAGTGGTCGAAGGGAACAAAAAACCCTCTTCCGATACGCCGACCCATCGCCTGCTCTACCAACAGTTCCCGACCATCGGCGGCATCGTTCATACCCATTCGCGCCACGCCACTATCTGGGCGCAGGCGGGGCTGCCGATCCCGGCAACCGGTACCACACACGCCGATTACTTCTACGGCGCTATCCCCTGCACACGTAAGATGACCGATGAAGAGATTAACGGCGCGTATGAATGGGAAACCGGCGTGGTGATTGCCGAAACCTTCCGCGAGCACGATATCGATCCGGCGCAGATGCCCGGCGTGCTGGTACACTCCCACGGCCCTTTCGCCTGGGGAAAAAATGCCGAAGACGCGGTACATAACGCCATTGTGCTGGAAGAAGTCGCCTATATGGGCATTTTCTGCCGCCAGCTCGCCCCGGAACTGCCGGCGATGCAGCAGACGCTGCTGGATAAACACTATCTGCGCAAACATGGCGCAAAGGCATATTACGGGCAGTAAAACCGTGCCTGCTGATGCTGGCACACCTGTATAAAACCCCAGCCAAACACCCTCAACCAGGCTATACTGACGCCTGGTTTTTTACGTGAGTACGCAGCGTGGCTGAAGCGCATCAGGGGTTTATTTTAAGCCGTCACTGGCGGGATACACCGCAAGGTACGGAGATTGAATTCTGGCTTGCAACGGACGACGGGCCGCTACGGGTGTGCCTTCCCCCCCAGGAGTCGGTGGCGTTTCTTCCCGAGGCCGAACGCCTGCTCGCCGAACGCCTGCTCGCACAGGAAAGTGACGCGCGCTTCGCCCCACTCGCCCTGAAGGATTTTCAGCGCCAGCCGGTTTGCGGCCTTTACTGCCGCTCCCACCGCCAGCTGATGCGCCTTGATAAACTGCTGCGTGAAAACGGCGTGACGGTCTATGAGGCAGATATTCGCCCGCCGGAGCGTTTTCTGATGGAGCGCTTTATTACCGCGCCGGTGTGGGTTAGCGGCGATCGCCAGGGCGATCGGCTCATCAACGCCCGCCTGAAGCCAAATCCGCCCTATCGTCCTCCGCTCAAGTGGGTATCGCTCGATATCGAAACGACCCGCCACGGCGAGCTCTATTGTATTGGCCTTGAAGGCTGCGGCTCCCGTGTGGTGTACATGCTCGGGCCGGAAAACGGTGACGCCAGCGCGCTCGACTTTCATCTGGAATATGTTGCAAGCCGCCCGCAATTGATTGAAAAACTTAACGCCTGGTTTGCAAAGCACGATCCGGATGTGCTGATCGGCTGGAACGTGGTGCAGTTTGACCTGCGAGTGCTGCAAAAACATGCCGAGCGTTATGGCGTGCCGTTGCGGCTCGGGCGCGGCAACAGTGAACTGGAGTGGCGCGAACATGGCTTTAAAAACGGTGTTTTTTTCGCGCAGGCCACAGGGCGGCTCATTATCGACGGCATTGATGCCCTGAAATCCGCGTTCTGGAATTTCTCGTCGTTTTCGCTGGAGGCGGTTTCTCAAGAGTTACTGGGCGAAGGCAAAGCCATCGATAACCCGTGGCAGCGCATGGATGAGATAGACCGGCGCTTCGCCGAGGACAAACCGGCGCTCGCTACCTATAACCTGAAAGATTGCGAGCTGGTCACGCGCATTTTCCATAAGACGGAAATTATGCCGTTTCTGCTGGAGCGCGCTACGGTTAACGGCCTGCCGGCCGACCGTCACGGCGGCTCGGTGGCGGCGTTCAGTCATCTCTATTTTCCCCGGATGCATCGCGCGGGGTTTGTCGCGCCGAACCTTGGTGCGGTGCCGCCGCAGGCAAGCCCTGGCGGTTATGTGATGGATTCGCAGCCGGGTCTTTACGACTCGGTACTGGTGCTGGATTACAAAAGCCTCTACCCGTCGATTATTCGCACTTTTTTAATCGACCCGGTAGGCCTGGTGGAAGGGCTTGGCGCGCCAGATAATGCCGCGAGCGTGGAAGGTTTTATCGGCGCCCGGTTTTCGCGCAAGACGCACTGCCTGCCGGAGATTGTGACGCAAATCTGGCAGGGGCGCGAAGAGGCAAAGCGGGTGGGTAATAAACCACTCTCGCAGGCGCTGAAAATCATCATGAACGCGTTTTACGGCGTGCTGGGCACCAGCGCGTGCCGGTTCTTTGACCCACGCCTCGCCTCTTCTATTACCATGCGCGGTCACGACATCATGCGCCAGACCAAAACGCTTATCGAAGCGCAGGGTTATTCGGTGATATACGGCGACACTGACTCAACGTTTGTCTGGCTGAAAAGCCCGCACAGCGAAGATGCCGCCGCACAGATAGGCCAGCAACTGGTGGCGCACGTCAATGCCTGGTGGACGCAACATCTGCAGGACAGTATGGGGCTTGAGAGTGCGCTGGAGCTGGAATTTGAAACGCACTTCTGCCGTTTTTTGATGCCGACCATTCGCGGCGCGGAGATGGGCAGCAAGAAGCGCTACGCGGGGTTGATTCAGGAAGGCGACAGCCAGCGTATGGTGTTTAAGGGGCTTGAGACGGTGCGCACCGACTGGACGCCGCTCGCCCAGCAGTTCCAGCAAAATCTTTACCTGCGAATTTTCCGCCGCGAGCCGTATCAGGATTATATTCGCGAGACCATCGCCCGGTTGATGGCAGGCGAGCTGGATGATCAGCTTGTGTATCGCAAGCGTCTGCGTCGACCGCTCAGTGAATACCAGCGCAACGTGCCGCCGCATGTTCGCGCGGCCCGGCTCGCTGACGAGCACAATGCGCGGCTTGGGCGCGCGGCGCAGTACCAGAACCGTGGCACCATTAAATATGTGTGGACGATGAACGGCCCGGAACCCATCGATTACCAGCAGGCCGCGCTCGACTACGATCACTATTTAACGAAACAGTTACAGCCAGTGGCAGAGGGGATTTTGCCTTTCATGGAAGATGACTTTGCTACACTCATGACAGGGCAGTTGGGGCTCTTTTGACAGGTGACGAACGTCCTGGCATCCAGTACCATAGCGCCCTTTTCACATCACCCTGATCACGACCCCCCGCCTGCATGCAGGCGGGAGTCATACTATTGCCTGCAAATTTGATAAGAGAATAGAGCCGATATATATGCCTTTTACACTTGGTCAACGCTGGATCAGCGATACGGAGAGCGAACTGGGACTGGGCACCGTTGTGGCGATTGACGCCCGCATGGTGACACTGCTTTTCCCGGCTACCGGTGAAAATCGTCTGTATGCCCGAAATGACTCCCCGGTCACCCGCGTAATGTTCAACCCGGGCGATACCGTGACCAGCCATGAAGGCTGGCAGTTGAAAGTGGATGAAGTAAAGGAAGAAAACGGCTTACTTATCTATATCGGCACGCGTCTGGATACGCTTGAGGAAAATGTCACGCTGCGCGAAGTGTTCCTCGACAGCAAGCTGGTGTTCAGCAAACCGCAGGACCGCCTGTTCGCAGGCCAGATAGACCGCATGGACCGCTTCTCCCTGCGCTTTCGCGCCCGCAAATACCAGAGCGAACAGTACCGGATGCCGTGGAGCGGCCTGCGCGGCCAGCGTACCAATCTGATCCCGCACCAGCTCAATATCGCCAACGATGTGGGCCGCCGTCATGCGCCGCGCGTGCTGCTGGCGGATGAAGTGGGTCTTGGCAAAACCATCGAAGCCGGGATGATCATTCATCAGCAACTGCTTTCCGGAGCTGCCGAGCGTGTGCTGATTGTCGTGCCGGAAACGCTGCAACACCAGTGGCTGGTAGAGATGCTGCGCCGCTTCAACCTGCGCTTCTCGCTGTTTGATGACGAGCGCTATACCGAAGCGCAGCATGAATCTGACAACCCGTTCGATACCGAACAGCTGGTTATCTGCTCGCTCGATTTCGTGCGCCGCAACAAACAGCGCCTTGAGCATCTCTGTGATGCCGAATGGGATCTGCTGGTAGTGGACGAAGCGCACCACCTGGTGTGGAGTGAAGATGCGCCAAGCCGCGAATATCAGGCCATTGAACAACTGGCCGAACGCGTGGCAGGCGTGCTGCTGCTGACCGCAACGCCAGAGCAGCTCGGGATGGAAAGCCACTTCGCGCGCCTGCGTCTGCTGGACCCGAACCGCTTCCACGATTTCGAACAATTTGTCGAAGAACAGCAGAACTACCGCCCGGTGGCGGACGCCGTCGCGTTGCTGCTGGCCGGGACGCATCTTAGCGATGAACAGCTCAACACATTAAGCGAGCTGATTGGCGAGCAGGATATCGAGCCGCTGCTGCAAACCGCGAACAGCGACCGTGACGGCGCCGAGGCCGCGCGTCAGGAACTGGTCTCAATGCTGATGGACCGCCACGGCACCAGCCGCGTCCTGTTCCGCAACACCCGTAACGGCGTGAAAGGCTTCCCGCAGCGCGAATTACACACCATTAAGCTGCCGTTGCCGACCCAGTACCAGACCGCCATTAAGGTTTCCGGCATCATGGGCGCGCGTAAAACCGCTGAAGAACGCGCCCGCGATATGCTCTACCCGGAACAGATTTATCAGGAGTTCGAAGGCGACAGCGGCACCTGGTGGAACTTCGACCCGCGCGTGGAGTGGCTGATGGGCTATCTCACAAGCCATCGCTCGCAAAAAGTGCTGGTTATCTGCGCGAAGGCCGCCACCGCGCTTCAACTGGAGCAGGTGCTGCGCGAGCGCGAAGGCATCCGTGCCGCCGTGTTCCATGAAGGGATGTCGATTATCGAACGTGACCGCGCGGCGGCCTGGTTTGCAGAAGAAGATACCGGCGCACAGGTGCTGCTCTGCTCGGAAATCGGCTCTGAGGGCCGTAACTTCCAGTTCGCAAGTCAGCTGGTGATGTTTGACCTACCCTTCAACCCGGATCTGCTGGAGCAGCGTATCGGCCGTCTTGATCGTATTGGCCAGGCGCACGACATTCAGATCCATGTGCCGTACCTCGAAAAAACCGCGCAGTCAGTGCTGGTGCGCTGGTACCACGAAGGTCTCGATGCGTTCGAGCACACCTGTCCCACCGGGCGTGCGATTTACGACAGCGTTTACGAACAGTTGATTGGTTATCTGGCCGCGCCGGAAAACGACGAGGGCTTTGACGATCTCATCAAGGCATGTCGCAAGCAACACGATGAGCTGAAAGCGCAGCTTGAGCAGGGCCGTGACCGTCTGCTGGAGATCCACTCCAACGGCGGCGAAAAAGCGCAGCAGTTGGCCGACACCATTGCGGAACAGGATGACGACACGGGTCTGGTGAATTTCGCCATGAACCTGTTCGATATCGTGGGGATTAACCAGGACGATCGCGGCGAACATATGATTGTGCTGACGCCTTCCGATCATATGCTGGTGCCAGATTTCCCGGGCCTGCCGGAAGATGGCTGCACCATTACGTTTAACCGCGACGTGGCGCTGTCGCGCGAAGACGCGCAGTTCATTACCTGGGAGCATCCGCTTATTCGCAACGGTCTGGATCTTATCCTTTCCGGCGATACCGGTAGTTGCACGATTTCGCTCCTGAAAAACAAAGCGTTGCCGGTGGGCACGCTGCTGCTGGAGCTTATCTACGTGGTGGAAGCCAAAGCGCCGAAGCAGTTGCAGTTAAACCGCTTCCTGCCGCCAACGCCGGTGCGCATGCTGCTCGATAAAAACGGCACTAACCTCGCAGGTCAGGTGGAGTTTGAAAGCTTCAACCGCCAATTAAGTGCCGTCAATCGCCATACCGGCAGCAAGCTGGTGAATGCGGTGCAGCAGGAAGTTCACGCCATTTTGCAAGGTGGCGAAGCCCAGGTGGAAAAAGCCGCACGCGCACTTATCGACGCAGCGCGCCAGGAAGCCGACGATAAACTGTCTGCCGAGCTTTCCCGCCTCGAAGCGCTGCGTGCGGTAAACCCGAACATTCGCGACGACGAACTGGCGGCAATCGAACACAATCGCCAGCAGGTGCTGGAGAATCTCAACCAGGCGAGCTGGCGTCTGGATGCGCTGCGTCTTATCGTGGTGACTCACCAGTAACCGGAGCAAAACATGCTGGACGCCTATAACCCGCCACAGTATCCCTGGCTGCACATTCTTTATCAGGATGAGCACATCATGGTGGTCAATAAGCCAAGCGGTCTGCTCTCCGTGCCTGGACGGCTCGACGAGCATAAAGACAGCGTGATGACCCGTATTCAGCGCGATTTCCCTGGCGCGGAATCGGTGCATCGCCTCGATATGGCCACCAGCGGGGTGATTGCGGTCGCGTTGACCAAAGCCGCGGAGCGCGAGCTTAAGCGGCAGTTCCGCGAGCGTGAGCCGAAAAAGCAGTACGTGGCGCGTATCTGGGGCCACCCGGAAAAGGCGGAAGGTGTTGTGGATTTGCCGTTGATTTGCGACTGGCCGAACCGGCCGAAGCAGAAGGTTTGCTTCGAAACGGGCAAGGCCGCGCAAACCGAGTATGCGGTGCTGGCGTATGCGGAGGATAATACCGCCCGCGTGCTGCTAAAACCGATTACCGGTCGTTCGCATCAGCTGCGTGTGCATATGATGGCGCTGGGTCACCCTATTCTCGGGGATAAGTTTTACGCAACCCCCGAGGCGCTCGCCCGCGCGCCGCGCCTGTTGCTGCATGCCGAGCAACTGACGATTACGCACCCGGCGTACGGCACGCCGATGACGTTCCGCGCGCCTGCGGATTTCTAAGGCGCTTACGAGGCAAACTCGCGCGCAAGCTAACGTGAGATGAAAAGAAAAGAGACGCCCGTGCGTCTCTTTTTTATGTATGGCCCAACGGTGACAGCTTGCGATGCAATCAACGAAAGCCTTTCGCCGTTTTGATCATGTCGTAGGCTTTCTGGATTTCCTGCGCCTTCTGCTGCGCCATTTGCATCATCTGCGGCGGTAGCCCTTTCGCCACCAGTTTATCCGGGTGATGCTCGCCCATCAGCTTACGGTACGCCCGCTTGATGGTAGTGGCGTCGTCGGTGGTTTTTACGCCCAGCACGCTGCAGGCATCTTCAAGCGTCGGCGCGCGCTGCGCCTGCTGCGGATCGCCCTGCTGGTAAGAGTGCTGGCCGCCGCCGAACTGCGCGCCGCCCTGCATCATGCGCAGAAACTGATCGAACTGCATACGGGAAATCCCCAGCTCTTCGCCAATCACATACAGCACGTCGCGCTCTTTCGGGTGCAGCGAGCCATCGGCGAAGGCGGTCTGGATCTGAATTTCCAGAAACATCCGAATCAGATCGAAGCGGCCAAAACAGACGCTGCGCAGCTGACGCATTTTATCACGCAGCGGATAGCCATGTTCCTTGCCGACGCGAAACGCGTTGCGGGCCGCATCTCTTGACGCCCCATGCAGGTTCATGCGGTCCATAAATTGCGTCGCCACCTGGATATCGGCTTCGGTGACACGACCTTTCGATTTGGTCAGATGTCCCATCACTTCAAACGTGGTGGCGAAGAAAAGCGACTGACGTTCCTGCTGGCTGGTGAACCAGACGGTACGGCGGCTGCGCGCTTTGTCTATCATATGCCCGATGACCAGGCCGAGGATGACGCCCCAGACTCCACCGCCGAGCAGCAGTCCGGTGAGTCCTCCAATCAGTTTTCCCCAATACTGCATATACTCCCCAAATCGTCATGCCGTCAGCCAGAAATTCCTTTATCATACCTGCCATTCAAAGCGGTGCCTAACCGGCAGGCAGAAAAGCAGACAGGATAACACTGGCGCTGTAGTGATGAGTAAGTTAGTCTCTGACCGTTTGCCGACGCGAAGCCATTGATGACGGAACCACGAATAACTCGTATGAAAAAACGTATTCCCACCTTGCTGGCCACCATGATTGGCACAGCCCTTTACAGCCAACAAGGCATGGCTGCCGATCTTGCTTCTCAATGTAAGCTTGGCATTCCCACCTATAACCGTCCTCTGGTGCAGGGCGAACCTAACCAGTTGCCGGTGACCATTAACGCCGATCACGCTAAAGGTAACTACCCGGACGACGCGGTGTTTACCGGTAATGTGGATATTCAGCAAGGTAACGGTCGCCTGCAGGCAGATGAAGTGCAACTTCATCAGAAACAAGCGGAAGGCCAGCCAGCACCTGTGCGCACGGTCGATGCCCTGGGTAATGTGCACTATGATGACAATCAGGTCATCCTGAAAGGTCCTAAAGCGTGGGCAAATTTAAATACGAAAGATACGAATGTCTGGGAAGGTGACTACCAGATGGTGGGACGTCAGGGCCGCGGTAAAGCGGATCTGATGAAACAGCGCGGCGACAACCGCTACACCATCCTGGAAAACGGCTCCTTCACGTCGTGTCTGCCGGGTTCCGATACCTGGAGCGTCGTGGGTAGCGAGGTGATTCACGATCGTGAAGAGCAGGTTGCCGAGATCTGGAATGCTCGCTTTAAACTCGGCCCGGTGCCGGTATTCTACAGCCCTTATCTGCAATTGCCGGTGGGTGACAAACGCCGCTCAGGCTTCCTGATTCCGAATGCGAAATACAGCACCACTAACTATTTCGAGTTCTCTTTACCGTACTACTGGAACATCGCGCCGAACTTCGATGCCACCATTACACCGCATTACATTCATAAGCGCGGCAATGTTCAGTGGCAGAACGAATTCCGTTATCTGACCCATGCAGGCGCGGGCCTGATGGAGTTCGATTATCTGCCGTCTGATAACGTCTATCAGGACGAGCATCCGGAGATGGATTCCAAGCATCGCTGGCTCTACTACTGGCAGCATGGCGGCGTGATGGACCAGGTGTGGCGCTTTAGCGTTAACTACACCAAAGTCAGCGACACTAACTACTTTAACGATTTTGACTCTAAATACGGGTCAAGCACCGACGGCTACGCCACGCAATACTTCAGCGTAGGTTACGCGGTGCAAGATTTTGACGCCACGCTGTCTGCCCGTCAGTTTCAGGTGTTTGACACTACACGCGGTAACGCTTACCGCGCCGAGCCCCAGCTTGACGTCAATTTCTATCAGAACGATGTTGGTCCGTTCGACATGCGCCTGTATACCCAGGCGGTCCGCTTTACTAACGTTAACGAAAACCTGCCGGAAGCGACGCGACTGCACCTTGAGCCGACCATCACCCTGCCGATGTCCAACGACTGGGGCAGCCTGAATGCCGAAGCGAAACTGCTGGCAACGCACTACCAGCAGGATAACCTTGAGCGCTATCAGGCCTATCGAGGCGGTAACAACGAAGCAGCCAATAAACTGGAAGACTCAGTTAACCGCGTGATGCCGCAGTTCAAGCTCGACGGCAAAATGGTCTTCGAGCGTGACGTGGGCCTTATCGGCAATGGTTTTACCCAGACGCTGGAGCCGCGCGCGCAATATCTCTACGTGCCGTATCGCGATCAGAGCGCCATCAATAACTACGACTCCTCCCTGCTGCAGTCTGACTATTCCGGCCTGTTCCGCGACCGTACTTACGGCGGCCTTGACCGTATCGCTTCCGCAAACCAGGTCACGACCGGCGTCACGTCGCGTATTTATGATGACGCCTCTGTGGAACGTTTTAACGTTTCTGTAGGTCAAATCTACTACTTCACCCAGTCGCGCACCGGCGATGACAACATCAACCGGGAGAAGAATCAGGATACCGGCTCGATGGTATGGGCAGGCGATACCTACTGGCGTATCAGCGATCGCTGGGGCCTGCGCGGCGGCGTGCAGTACGACGCGCGTCTTGATAGCATCGCGACCGGCAACGGCGTACTCGAATATCATCGTGATGATGATCGCGTGGTGCAGTTGAACTATCGTTACGCCAGCCCGGAATACATCCAGGCGACGCTGCCCTCCTATGCGACGGCAGAACAGTATAAAGACGGTATTAACCAGGTCGGCATGACGGCAAGCTGGCCGATTATGGATCGCTGGTCAGTCGTGGGCGCGTATTACTACGATACCAACGCCAATGCGGCAGCCGATCAGATGCTCGGCCTGCAGTACAACTCCTGCTGTTATGCCATCCGCGTCGGTTATGAGCGGAAAATCAACGGTTGGGAACTCAATAAGAGCAAATACGACGATGTCATCGGCTTCAACATCGAGCTGCGCGGCCTGAGCTCCAATTACGGTCTCGGCACCCAGCAGATGCTGCGCTCGAACATTCTGCCGTATCAACGCGCCATGTAATGCTCAGGTTTTGAAACATCCTCCGCTTTGCGGTTAAACGAAATGGAAAAGGTATGAAGAACTGGAAAACGCTGCTTCTCGGTATCACCCTGGTGGTGAATACCAGCTTCGCTGCTCCGCAGGTTGTCGATAAAGTTGCAGCCGTCGTGAACAACGGCGTGGTACTGGAAAGTGACGTTGATGGCCTCATGCAGTCAGTAAAGCTGAATGCAAACCAGGCAGGCCAGCAGCTCCCGGATGACAGCACGCTGCGTCATCAAATTCTGGAACGTCTGATTATGGATCAGATAATGCTTCAGATGGGCCAGAAAATGGGCGTGAAAATCAGTGATGAGCAGTTGGATCAGGCCATCGCGAATATCGCCAAACAAAACAACATGACGCTCGATCAGATGCGTAGCCGCCTGGCCTATGATGGCCTGAACTACAACACCTATCGCGCGCAGATCCGTAAAGAGATGATCATCTCTGAAGTCCGCAATAACGAAGTGCGCCGTCGCGTCACTATTCTGCCGCAGGAAGTCGAAACGCTGGCTGAGCAGGTGGGCAATCAAAACGACGCCAGCACCGAGCTGAACCTGAGCCACATCCTGATCCCGCTGCCGGAAAACCCGACCGCCGATCAGGTCAGCGAAGCAGAAACCCAGGCGCGCTCGATTATCGACCAGGCGCGTAACGGCAGCGATTTTGGCAAGCTGGCGATGACCTATTCCGCTGACCAGCAGGCGCTGAAAGGCGGCCAGATGGGCTGGGGCCGTATTCAGGAGCTGCCTTCCGTGTTCGCGCAGGCGCTGAGCACCGCGAAGAAAGGCGATGTTATTGGCCCTATCCGTTCAGGCGTCGGCTTCCATATCATTAAAGTTAACGATCTGCGCGGCCAGTCCCAGACCGTGTCGGTAACCGAAGTCCATGCCCGCCACATTCTGCTTAAACCGTCGCCGATCATGACCGATCAGCAGGCACGTCAGAAGCTTGAAGAGATAGCAGCGGATATTAAGAGCGGGAAAACCACTTTCGCTCAGGCCGCACGCGAATTCTCTCAGGATCCGGGTTCGGCTAACCAGGGCGGGGATCTCGGCTGGGCGGCAGCGGACGTTTACGATCCGGCGTTCCGCGATGCGCTGATGAACCTCAACAAAGGCCAAATGAGCTCGCCAGTGCACTCCTCTTTCGGCTGGCATCTCATTGAGCTGCTTGATACCCGTAAGAGTGACCGCACCGACGCGGCGCAGAAAGATCGCGCTTACCGGATGCTGTTTAACCGTAAATTCTCTGAAGAAGCAGCGACCTGGATGCAGGAACAACGCGCCAGCGCTTACGTGAAAATTCTGAGCAACTGATGGTAAAAACACCCCGCGTGGTCATTACTCCCGGCGAACCAGCCGGGATTGGCCCCGACCTGGTAGTAGAACTGGCGCAGCGCGCCTGGCCTGCACAACTGGTCGTCTGCGCTGATCCGACGCTTCTTACGGCACGGGCAGCGCAGCTCGGTTTACCGCTCTCGCTGTTGCCCTTCTCATCTGATAAGCCCGCCACGCCCCAACCGGCGGGCACGCTCACGCTTTTGCCAGTTATGCTGCAGACGCCGGTTATCCCCGGTACGCTGGATACGGCGAACGGCGTTTATGTGGTGGAAACCCTGGCGCGCGCCTGCGACGGCTGCCTGAATGGCGAATTCGACGCGCTCGTGACCGGGCCGGTGCATAAGGGCATTATCAATGACGCGGGCATTCCGTTTACCGGCCATACCGAATTTTTTGAAGCGCGCTCCGGCAGCGAAAAAGTCGTCATGATGCTCGCCACCGAAGCGCTACGCGTCGCGCTGGTGACCACGCATCTGCCACTGAAAGCCGTTGCTGAGGCCATCACGCCAGACCTTCTTCGTCACATTCTGACGACGCTGCACCACGACCTGCAAAGCAAATTCGGCATTGCGAATCCGCATGTGTTGGTCTGCGGGCTCAATCCGCACGCGGGTGAAGGCGGCCATATGGGCACCGAAGAGATCGAGACGATTATTCCGGTGCTGGACGCGATGCGCGCCCGCGGAATGCAACTGACCGGCCCACTGCCAGCTGACACCCTTTTTCAGCCCAAATACCTCGAAAACGCCGACGCCGTACTGGCGATGTACCACGATCAAGGCCTGCCCGTGCTAAAATACCAGGGATTTGGCCGCGCAGTAAACATAACGCTCGGTCTGCCCTTTATCCGCACGTCGGTCGATCACGGCACCGCGCTGGAGCTGGCAGGGTCTGGAAATGCCAGCGTCGGCAGTTTTATTACGGCGCTTAATCTCGCCATCAGCATGATTGTGAACAGTAAGAATCAATGAATAATCGAGTCCATCAGGGCCATCTCGCCCGCAAACGTTTCGGGCAAAACTTTCTTAACGATCAATTCGTTATAGAAAGCATCGTCTCCGCTATTAACCCGCAGAAAGGCCAGGCGATGGTAGAAATCGGCCCAGGCCTCGCCGCGTTAACCGAACCGGTAGGCGAACGCCTTGACCAGCTCACGGTGATTGAGCTGGACCGCGATCTCGCCGCGCGTCTGCAAACGCATCCGTTCCTCGGCCCGAAGCTGACGATTTATCAGCAGGATGCCATGACCATGAACTTTGGCGAACTGTCGGAGAAAATGGGTCAACCGCTGCGCGTGTTTGGCAACCTGCCCTACAACATCTCTACCCCACTGATGTTCCACCTCTTTAGCTATACTGATGCGATTGCCGACATGCATTTCATGCTGCAAAAAGAAGTGGTGAATCGTCTGGTTGCGGGGCCGAACAGTAAGGCGTATGGTCGCCTGAGCGTGATGGCGCAATATTTCTGTCAGGTCATCCCGGTGCTGGAAGTTCCGCCGAGCGCCTTTACGCCGCCGCCTAAAGTGGATTCCGCCGTGGTGCGTCTTGTGCCTCATGTCACGCCGCCGCATCCGGTCAAAGAGCTGCGCCTGTTAAGCCGCCTCACCACCGAAGCGTTTAACCAGCGCCGTAAAACGATTCGTAACAGCCTCGGCAATGTGTTTAGCCCGGATGTGCTGACATCGCTCGGCATCGACCCGGCCATGCGCGCCGAGAATATTTCTGTTGCGCAGTATTGCCAGATGGCAAACTATTTAGCTGATAATCCGCCCTCGAAGGAGAGCTAAACATGGCTGATTCACCCCGCGTTTGCGTACAGGTACAGAGCGTTTATATCGAGGCACAGTCTTCCCCGGAGGATGAGCGTTTCGTCTTTGCCTATACCGTCACCGTTCGCAATCTGGGGCGAGCGCCTGTTCAGTTGCTGGGCCGCTACTGGCTTATCACCAACGGTAACGGTAAAGAAACCGAAGTGCAGGGTGAAGGCGTGGTTGGGGTTCAGCCCCATATTCAGCCTGGCGGCGAATACCAGTACACCAGCGGCGCGGTCATTGAAACGCCGCTCGGCACCATGCAAGGCCATTACGAAATGGTGGACGATCAGGGTAACGGTTTTCGCCTCGATATCCCGGTTTTCCGCCTCGCCGTTCCCACACTGATTCACTGATACGATGTCAACTTATCTGATTGGCGACGTTCATGGTTGCTACGATGAACTGGTCGCACTGTTACAGCAGGTCGAATTCACTCCCGGTAAAGATACGCTGTGGCTGACAGGCGATCTGGTGGCCCGTGGCCCTGGCTCTCTGGAAGTGCTGCGCTATGTCCGTTCACTTGGCGATGCGGTTCGTCTGGTGCTGGGCAACCACGATCTGCATCTGCTGGCGGTTTTCGCAGGCATAAGCCGTAATAAGCCAAAAGACAGAGTCACGCCGCTGCTTGAAGCGCCGGATGCCGATGAGCTTCTCAACTGGCTGCGTCGCCAGCCGCTGTTGCAGGTTGATGAAGAGAAAAAGCTGGTGATGGCCCATGCGGGTATTACGCCGCAGTGGGATCTCGCCACGGCGCAGGCCTGCGCCCGCGATGTCGAAGCGGTGCTTTCAAGCGACAGCTATCCGTTTTTCCTGGATGCGATGTACGGCGATATGCCGAACAACTGGTCGCCGGAGCTGACCGGGCTTGCACGCCTGCGCTTTATCACCAATGCGTTGACGCGCATGCGTTTTTGCTTCCCGAACGGGCAACTGGATATGTACTGCAAAGAGAGCCCGGAAAGCGCGCCCGCGCCGCTAAAGCCGTGGTTCGCCATTCCGGGGCCGGTTTCACAGGATTATTCCATTGTTTTCGGACACTGGGCATCGCTTGAAGGGAAAGGTACGCCGGAAAATATCTACGGCCTGGATACCGGTTGCTGCTGGGGCGGTACGCTCACCTGCCTGCGCTGGGAAGATAAAGCTATTTTCACTCAGCATTCCAACCGCCAGACCGACGGCGACGAAGACAAGGCGGTTGTCGCGTCCTGATGCCGCACCGGTGGGGGCGCTACGCGTACCCACCTTATCATCCTAAAGGCATATCACTCGTCAGGCAGGTAAGCGCATCACCACCCGCCGTTACCTTCGATGAATCTCATAAAAAAAGCGGATGCGCCATGCGCACCCGCTTTTTTATCACAACCGTTGCCACAACGCGGCTTAACGGCGCTCCAGGATCTCAAAGCAATAGCTGTGCGAGTTTTTCTCGTCAGCATCATGAAACTCGCTAAACACCGATTGCCACTCGTCCGGCTCGTAATCCGGGAAATGGGTGTCGCCTTCCACTTCCGCATCAATATGGGTGAGATAAAGACGCTGCGCGCGCGGCAGGAACTGCTCGTAAACGCGACCGCCGCCAATCACCATCACTTCTTCGGCATCACCGCAGGCCTGCAACGCTTCCTCGACAGAGCGCACCCACACCACGCGATCGTCATCGCCAGGACGGCTACTCAGCACGATATTTTTACGGCCCGGCAGCGGACGACCGATGGATTCCCAGGTCAGACGCCCCATGATAACCGGTTTGTTAAGCGTGTTACGTTTAAACCAGGCGAGATCGGCAGGGAGGTCCCACGGCATGGCGTTTTCCATACCAATTACGCGATCCACCGCTAAGGCCGCAATCAGACTGATCATTGATAATTTCCCAGGTATAAAAAATTGCCGCCACTATACGGAAAGCGCAATCTTTAGTCGACTGGCGACCCGAACCAGACGGAGAATTTTTTTTGTTCTGCTGCGTGGTGCACGATGCACATTTTTCCACCGGTGCGTTAACCGTTTGAAACCACTGGCGCTTCGTCTTTACAGCGCCGTAAAGCCTCCGCGTTGCACATTGACGCAGATGCCAAAACACGCGGAATGCTTTATAGTGCGCGCTCGTTGATGTGAGGATTCACCATGCTGGAAACCACCCTTTTCGTTGCCACCATTGCGGCGCTGGGCATGCTCTCGCCGGGCCCCGACTTTTTTCTGGTCATTAAGAACGCGGCACGTTATCCGCGAAGCGCGGCGATGATGACCGCTGCGGGCGTCATCGCAGGTGTCGTGACGCATATGACCTACTGCGTGGCTGGCATTGCGGTGGTCATCACCACAACGCCGTGGCTTTTCGGCGCGCTGAAATATGTCGGCGCAGCGTATCTGGTGTGGCTTGGCGTCAACGCGCTACTGGCGCGCGGCACCACGAGCCTTGCGCTGGACGGCGTGGCGCAGGAGACCACCTCGCTTAAAAAAGCGTTTATCCAGGGCTATCTCTGCAACCTGCTGAACCCCAAAGCCACCCTCTTCTTCCTTGCGATGTTCACCCAGGTGCTGAACGTTAACTCGGGCATGATGGAAAAACTCTGGTACGCGGGCATTATCGTCGCGCTGACGCTGGTCTGGTGGCCGTTGCTGGTTTTGCTCATCCAGAGCCAGCCGGTACGCCGGGGCCTGACCAAAGCGCAAAAGGTCATCGACAAACTGCTGGGCGGCATGTTGCTGGCGTTGGGTATTAAAGTCGCGCTGAGCTAACGCCGCCCTTTTCACATCGCCAAAAAAAGCCCCGGTCGGGGCGTTTTTTTTATGGCTGCGGTGTGACCGCAGGTTCATCGGCATCATTGCCAGTGTGCTTACCTTCCTGCGTTCCCTGCCAGCCGTGGCGCTGAATCAGCGATAAGTGCGCACGGTCCTCACTGATTATCTCCGTCAGCATCGCGCTGGTGCGCCTGAAGGTCGCGGCACGCGCTGTAGTGTCGTTATCGCCCTCGGCCATCTCGTCAATCATCTGCTGGTTGTAACAACGGAACAGGTCGGCCCGCTCGCGCGCTTCATACCGGCCAATGCCGAGTTCTTCCAGCGCAATACGCCCGACCCGCAGCGCGCCTTCAAACGTTTCGCGCTCCGGCTGCGCCACGCCCGCCTGACGCAGACGGATATAATGGTCCACATCGCGGGCGCGGGCGATAATTCGCACCTGCGGGAAATGTGTCTGGACCAGTTCCGTCAGTTGCAAATTCGCCTGCGGATCGTCGATTGCGTTAATCAACACTTCCGCTTTCGCCACCCCGGCGGATTCCAGCAAATCGACGCGCGTGGCGTCGCCGTAAAACACTTTCATCCCGAACTTGCGCAGCGTCTCGATATGATCCGGGTCGTGGTCGAGCACCACCATTTTCACGCCGCTCGAAAGCAGCAAACGGCCAGCTATCTGCCCGAAACGCCCGAAGCCCGCGACGATCACGCGCGGCTGCTCTTCATCTATCTCATCCGCCTCGCGCGCCTGCTGCTGGCCTGATTTCTCAAGCCGGCTTAGCAACACCAGCAGGAGCGGCGTGGCCGCCATAGAGAGCGCCACGGCGAGCGTCAGCGCCTTCGCCCATTCGGCATCGAGCACCTCGGCACTACGCGCCGCACCGAAAATAACAAAGGCGAATTCGCTCCCCTGCCCTAACAGCGCCGCAAACCAGCGACGCTGACGCCCCGGCACCTTCAACGGTTTCGCCACCAGCCACAGCGTGACGGTTTTGATAACGAGGAACCCCAACAGCAGGATCAGCACCCGCAGTGGATGCGCGACCAGCGTGCCAAAATCCACCGACATGCCAACGCCGATAAAAAAGAGCCCCAGCAGCAAGCCTTTAAAAGGTTCGATGTCGCTCTCCAGCGCGTGGCGGTATTCCGAGCTTGCCAGTAACACGCCAGCAAGGAAGGCGCCCATTGCCATCGACAGCCCCGCCTCTTCGAGCAGCAGTCCAAAGCCAAACACCAGGAAGAGCGCGACGGCGCTGAAAACCTCACGAAGCCCCGAGCGCGCCACAAAACGCAGCGCCGGACGCGCCACAAAGCGGCCGAGTATGACTACCAGCGCCAGCGCGCCGACGACTTTTAATGCCGAGAGTAAAAACACGCCAGCGGTCATCGCCTCACCACTCGCGGCAAGCAGCGGGATCATCGCGACCAACGGGATAGCCGCAATATCCTGAAACAGCAGCACAGCGAACGCGCTGCGCCCCATCTGCGATGCCGTGAGATTACGCTCATTCATCGCCTGCATGGCAATGGCCGTTGAGGAGAGCGCGAGCGTCAGGCCAATCAGAAGCGCCACCTGCCAGCGCAGCCCCAGCGCCATACAAAAACCGCCCAGCAACAGGCCGCACGCGCCCATTTGCAGCGCGCCACCCCCGAATACCGAGGCGCGCAGTTTCCACAAGCGCTGCGGATCAAGCTCAAGGCCGATAACAAACAGCATCAATACCACGCCGATTTCCGCGAAATGCAAAATAGCCTGCGCATCGGTCACCAGCCGCAATCCCCACGGGCCAATCAGCGCGCCTGCAATTAAATATCCCAGTACCGAGCCCAGTCCCACGCGCACTGCAACTGGCACAATCAGCGCCGCCGATCCGAGGTAGATCAGCGCCTGAATGAGGGTATGACTATCCATGGAAATGCTCCTGCCAGTCGGTTAACCGTTTTTGATATTCACGCGCGTTGCCTTCCAGCGTTTCATCATCGCAGACAAAGGTGCGGTGCATCGCGTAAGGCGTAAGCCAGTTAAGGCCGCAATAGAGCGCCGTCGCCTGCAAAGGCTGAGCAAGCACATCAAAGCCGGGATGATCGCCAATCTCAAAATGGGATTTGTCGCCACCCGTCGTGACGGCCCATAACACGCTTTTGCCCCTTAGCGCCGTTCCGCCTTTGCCGTAGGCCCAGCCGTGCGACAAGACTTTATCGAGCCAGAGTTTGAAGAGCGGCGGCACGCTGTACCACTGCATGGGATGCTGCCAGACAATCAGGTCGGCACGCGCCAGCGCCGCCTGCTCATCCGCCACGTTAATATTGAAATCGGGATAACGTTCATACAGCGAGCGCACTTCGAGTTCGTCCAGCCCCTGCACATGTTCCAGCATCCGCCGGTTGGCGTGGGAGTGGTGCGGATAGGGGTGCGCATAAATAATTAAAATCATAACTTTGCCTGTGTTCTGCCCACCATAAGAATGCAATGAGTGTAGCCAGTTAACAGGCGCGCTTACAGGGACAATCCGCAGGGGTATTCCGGCCTCTCGCGTTAAGGCTGCATGCCTATCGACGCGCGCTGATGCCAGCGTCTTCGCGCGCAGGCATAATGTCCGCTCTGTTTTAGCCGGTGCAAGGATTGCCGCTATGAAAAAGATCGTTATTCCCGCTTTCGCCTGTCTGCTCTCAGGATGCCTCCTGGGAGACCGCGTCAGTTTCCTGCCAGCACAAACCGAGGTGAGCGACGGCAAACTCTGCATATCGGTTGATGAAGAGACTGTTCCCGTGCCGGAAAAGATCCTGCGGGTCAGCGTCTGGAGCTACGAGGCGCAAAATGACATCTTTGCCGAGAATATGGTCGCCAGCGCGTTAATGCTGGATGCGCGGCGCTGCACACCGGCCCTCAACGATTTTCATTTTTCACCGGGCAAACGTTATAGCGTGACTGTCGACACGACGTCGCATCGCTATATCACACGAGAATTTTCAGTGGTTAACACACGGGAAGGAATCGCGGTTCGTGGCAATAACTGAAGGGAATTCACCGCCCGGTGAAGTCACACGCCGAAGGCGTGAGCGCGGGCGGTGTGGCAGGCGGGTACCGTTAGTTATCCAGCTCGCTCATGGATTTCACCTGGTCGCGATTGACCTGCTCGGTCTGGCCGGTCTGGGCATTTTTATAAGAGACCAGTCCGGTATCGCTATCTACTTCAGGTTTTCCGTCCGTGACAATCGTCTTGCCATCGGTGGTTTTAACGGCCTGATTGGATGAACAGCCTGCAACGGTCAACAACGAGGCGGCAGCAAAAATGGACGTTATCAGTAGGTTCGATCGCATGGTGTTCTCCCTGCTTTCAGTTGGATTTGATTACTCACCCCATTATTTTAGGTTAACGTACTGAAAGTGTATGAAAATACAGAAGGTTCTGAGGCCGGGCATTCTCATCGAGCAATGCCCGGCAGACAGACGTTAAGGCTTAAGCTCCAGAACAGAGCCCATCATGGTGTGATTCAGATTGGTCATAACTTCATAATAACGAGTCAGCTCTTCACCGCCCGCTTTAGGGCTGCGCCATTTATCCTGATTCTGTTTTTCAAACGCTTTCAGCAAATCTTTTTGCTCGCTTGCCGACGCCGCGTGAATAAAGTCATTATAAATTTTGGTGGCATCTTTCAGGTTTTGCTGAAGTTCCGGAGAATTGAAATGCGCAGTGATCACAGGCGGCTGATAACGTGACTCCGTGATACGCATATTGTCGGTGTATTCAACGGATGGCGAAAACTCATTGTTATAAAAATGCTTAAAGTCTTCTACGCGGAAAAGCTTGGTTTTGTAATTATCCGCAGACGTTGATGACATTGATTCCGGGAACGCTTCTGTCGGGTTCAGCTCCCAGTTTTTCAACGCATTATCGATAAACAGTTCGCTGCCCATATCTTCGAACGGGCCAGTAACAACTTCCCCATCAATCGTGAGGGTATGCACATCGCCATTTTCACCGGCGGGTGTTACGCCTTCCGCCAGATATTTTTGGATCACGTAAATATAACGCGTACGGGTCGGGTTAATTAACCCATTCACCCCTGAGCGAGGCCAGGCGCCAAGCACGCTGAACTTCACCTTTTCGCCATTTTCAAGCGTCAGCGTATGTTGCCCCGCATCCAGTTTAATATTCTGTGACTCCTGCGCCGGGATCGTTAATTTTTGATCGTCAATCGAAATCGCTACCGCTTTCCCGGTTGGGTTATCAATCAGAAATTCTCGACTTTCACTGTCGCCAAAGCAGGCGGTTAATGCCAGGCAGGCACTCAAAAGCATGACTTTTCTTAACACGTGTTTCTCCTTAAACGTGAAACATAAATTCAGTAAATGACACGGCGGTAAGGGTAACGGATGGCCACACCGTAGTGAGAAAAAATTAGCTATTAAATTTAGGGGGGAAGTGCCAATAAAAAAGCCAGCTTACGCTGGCTTTCAGGGCATTCACGATAGCTTATTTCGTGATTTGCGCGTGCATTTCCTGCACGGAAGTGACCTTTTCGGTAGCGTCGGCATTCAGCGCCATCGCCGTGGCGAAACCGCCATTCAGCGTGGTGTCGTAATGCACTTTATACTGCAGCGCGCTGCGGCGAATCAGCTTAGAGTCTTCAATCGCCTGGCGGCCCGCGGTGGTGTTGATGATGTAGGTGTATTCGCCATTCTTGATCCTGTCCTGAATGTGCGGGCGGCCCTCATGCACCTTGTTCACCAGACGCGGGTTAATGCCCGCCTCACCCAGCACGATTGCCGTACCGTGGGTCGCATCGAGCTCAAAGCCAAATTTCAGCAGTTTGGCGGCAAGATCCACCACGCGCTCTTTGTCGCCTTCACGCACCGACAGCAGCGCACGGCCCTGCTTCTTCATGGTGGAGTTACTGCCAAGCTGCGCTTTGGCGAACGCCTCCGCGAAGGTGCGGCCCACGCCCATCACTTCACCGGTGGAGCGCATTTCTGGCCCCAGCAGCGGGTCGACGCCCGGGAATTTATTGAACGGCAGCACCACTTCTTTCACCGAGTAGTACGGCGGGATAATTTCTTTGGTCACGCCCTGCTCGCTCAGCGTTTTGCCCGCCATGACGCGCGCGGCCACTTTCGCCAGCGGCACGCCGGTGGCTTTGGAGACGAACGGCACGGTACGTGCGGCACGCGGGTTCACTTCAATCAGATACACTTCGTTATCTTTCACTGCGAACTGCACGTTCATCAGGCCACGCACCTGGAGTTCAAAGGCCAGTTTCTGCACCTGCTGGCGCATAACGTCCTGAATCTCCTGGCTTAAGGTGTACGCCGGGAGCGAACACGCGGAGTCGCCCGAGTGCACGCCCGCCTGCTCGATATGTTCCATGATGCCGCCAATCAGCACCATTTCGCCGTCGCAGATAGCGTCCACATCCACTTCTACCGCGTCATCCAGGAAGCGGTCCAGCAGAACCGGCGCGTCGTTGGAAACGCTCACTGCTGTCTGGAAGTAACGGCGCAGGTCGGCTTCATCGTAGACAATCTCCATCGCGCGACCGCCCAGAACGTAGGACGGGCGCACCACCAGCGGGTAGCCGATGTCTTTCGCTTTCTCGATGGCCTGTTCGATGGCCGTTACCGTAGCGTTCGCCGGTTGTTTCAGCTTCAGGCGATCCACCGCCTGCTGGAAACGCTCGCGGTCTTCAGCGCGGTCGATGGCATCCGGGCTGGTGCCGATAACCGGCACGCCAGCCGCTTCAAGCGCTCGCGCCAGTTTCAGCGGGGTCTGGCCACCGTACTGCACGATAACGCCTTTCGGTTTCTCGATGCGCACGATTTCCAGCACATCTTCCAGCGTCACCGGCTCGAAGTAGAGACGGTCGGAGGTGTCGTAATCCGTCGACACGGTTTCCGGGTTACAGTTGACCATGATGGTCTCGTAACCATCTTCGCGCAGCGCCAGCGCAGCGTGTACGCAGCAGTAGTCAAACTCGATGCCCTGGCCGATACGGTTCGGCCCGCCGCCCAGCACCATGATTTTTTCACGATCCTGATTCGGGTTAGCTTCGCACTCTTCTTCATAGGTTGAGTACATGTAGGCAGTATCGGTCGCGAATTCTGCCGCGCAGGTATCCACGCGTTTGTAGACCGGATGGAGGTTGTACTGCTCGCGCAGCTTACGGATTTCCGATTCGCTCACGCCTGCGAGTTTCGCCAGACGCGCATCGGCAAAACCTTTGCGCTTAAGCATACGCAGGAAATCGGCGTTCAGACCGTTGATGCCCTGCTCGGCCACCTGTTCTTCCAGGCGCACCAGTTCTTCAATCTGCACCAGGAACCAGCGGTCAATGTTTGTCAGGTTAAACACGCCGTCCACAGACAGGCCTGCGCGGAACGCATCGGCGATGTACCAGATACGCTCAGCACCGGCGTCTTTCAGTTCACGGCGGATTTTGGTCAGCGCTTCCGGGTCATCCAGGCTCACTTTCGGGTCGAAACCGGTCGCGCCCACTTCCAGGCCGCGCAGAGCTTTCTGCATCGATTCCTGCTGGGTGCGGCCAATCGCCATGACTTCGCCCACCGATTTCATCTGGGTGGTCAGGCGGTCATTAGCACCGGCGAATTTCTCGAAGTTAAAGCGCGGAATTTTAGTGACTACGTAGTCGATGGAGGGCTCAAACGACGCTGGCGTGCGCCCGCCGGTGATGTCGTTCATCAGTTCATCGAGGGTGTAACCTACCGCCAGCTTCGCCGCGACTTTAGCAATCGGGAAGCCGGTTGCTTTAGAAGCCAGTGCCGAGGAGCGCGACACACGCGGGTTCATTTCGATAACAATCAGACGGCCATTTTTCGGGTTTACCGCAAACTGTACGTTAGAGCCGCCGGTTTCGACGCCAATTTCACGCAGTACCGCCATTGAGGCGTTACGCATGATTTGGTATTCCTTGTCGGTCAGCGTCTGGGCAGGCGCTACGGTGATGGAATCACCGGTGTGGATACCCATCGCGTCGAAGTTTTCAATAGAGCAGACGATGATGCAGTTGTCGTTTTTATCACGCACCACTTCCATCTCGTACTCTTTCCAGCCAATCAGCGACTCGTCAATCAGCAGTTCTTTGGTCGGGGAGAGATCCAGACCGCGGGCGCAAATTTCTTCGAACTCTTCGCGGTTGTACGCGATGCCGCCACCGGTGCCGCCCATCGTAAAGGACGGACGGATGATGCACGGGTAACCCACATCGGCGGCCACCGCCAGCGCTTCGTCCATATTATGGGCGATGCCGGAACGGGCTGTGTCGAGGCCGATTTTCTTCATCGCTACGTCAAAACGGCGGCGGTCTTCCGCTTTATCAATCGCGTCGGCGGTCGCGCCAATCATGGTGACGCCAAACTCATCCAGCACCCCCTGACGCTCCAGCTCCAGCGCGCAGTTGAGTGCCGTCTGGCCGCCCATGGTCGGCAGCACCGCGTCCGGGCGCTCTTTTTCGATGATCTTGCGCACCACTTCCCAGTGGATAGGCTCAATGTAAGTCGCGTCGGCCATCTCCGGGTCGGTCATGATAGTCGCCGGGTTTGAGTTCACCAGAATGACGCGGTAGCCCTCTTCACGCAGCGCTTTACACGCCTGCGCGCCGGAATAGTCGAATTCGCACGCCTGGCCTATCACAATCGGGCCTGCGCCAAGAATCAGGATGCTTTTAATATCTGTACGTTTTGGCATTGTTCTCTTTCTCCCGATTATTTAGCGGTCTTACGGTACTGCCCGATTAATTCGATAAAGTGGTCAAACAGCGGCGCGGCATCGTGCGGGCCTGGGCTCGCTTCCGGGTGTCCCTGGAAGCTGAACGCCGGTTTATCGGTGCGATGAATGCCTTGCAGCGTGTTATCAAACAGGGATTTGTGCGTGACACGCAGCGTGGCGGGCATTGATGCTTCGTCGACGGCAAAACCGTGGTTCTGCGCGGTGATCATCACGCGGTCATTATCTAGGTCTTTCACCGGATGGTTGCCGCCGTGGTGGCCGAACTTCATCTTCACGGTTTTTGCCCCGCTTGCCAGCGCCAGCAGCTGATGACCCAGACAGATGCCGAAGACCGGCACGTCGGTGGCCAGGAATTTCTGAATGGCGTCGATAGCGTAGTCACACGGCGCCGGGTCGCCAGGACCGTTGGAGAGGAAGATGCCGTCCGGATTCATTTTCAGTACGTCTTCGACAGGCGTTTTTGCCGGTACGACCGTCAGGCGGCAGCCGCGATCCACCAACATGCGCAGAATGTTGCGCTTCACGCCGTAGTCATAGGCCACCACGTGATAAGGCAGTTCTTCTTCTTTTTTCGCTTCCGGCAGTTCGCCTTTTAATGTCCAGCTGCCCTGCGTCCAGCTGTAAGATTCGGTCGTGGTCACTTCTTTGGCGAGATCCATTCCATTCAGACCAGGGAAGGCTTTCGCTTTTTCCAGCGCCAGCGCGGCATCGACGTTATCCCCTGCGATGATGCAGCCGTTCTGGGCGCCCTTCTCCCGCAGCAAGCGCGTTAGCTTGCGGGTATCGATATCGGCAATCGCCACAATGTTATGGCGCTTCAGATAAGAAGAGAGATCCTCGGTGTTGCGGTAGTTACTGGCAATCAGCGGTAAATCGCGGATCACAAGACCCTGTGCGTGTACCTGGGAGGATTCTGCGTCAGCGTCATTTGTACCGACGTTACCAATATGAGGATAAGTGAGAGTGACAATCTGGCGGGAGTAGGAAGGATCAGTGAGGATTTCTTGATAACCGGTCATTGAAGTATTGAAAACGACTTCCCCTACTGCCGTACCTGTTGCCCCGATGGCCCGACCGTAGAATTGGGTTCCGTCTTCCAGAACCAACAGCGCTGACTTAATCAAAACGTCCTCCAGGGAATAAACAGTCAATTTATTTGCATATTAATTCAACCAGCATAGCTAAATCAATGCAAAAACGCCTGAACAGCGAATTTTTGGCAAACGGCGGCATTCTAGAGAGAAGGTGCGGTAAAGTCCACCCGAAAAGACAATTTTTATTGTTTTTTTGGGGGCTTTATCAGTAAAAGCCAAAGTGAAGGGCAAAAATCAAAGAAAACGGAGCGCAGAAAACGGTTGCTAATTGAGAAAAGTAAAGCGGAAGCATAACACAGCTTTTAAAGTGGACCAAACGGTCAAAATTTACAAAATCATAACATCAAAAAGCAACAAGTCATTTACTTTTACGGTTTAAAACTAAAAATAATGTCTAAGCACCCATAAAAACAAAATAAAAAAGGGCAATAAATTATTGCCCTTTCAATCAAATACTTATGATTGTAATAACCACATCACAATGGATGATAAAAATCACAACGCATTCAGATCCAGCACATCTCGCATATCATAAAAACCCTTTTTACGGGTTTTTACCCATTCTGCTGCCCTGACCGCGCCGTTCGCAAATGTCATCCGGCTGGAGGCTTTATGAGTTATCTCAAGGCGCTCGCCGATGTCAGCAAACATAGCAGTATGTTCACCGACGATATCGCCCGCGCGCACCGTGGCAAACCCGATGGTGCCTGGCTCGCGCTCGCCCGTATGGCCTTCACGCGAGTAAACGGCGCAGCTTTTTAACGCTTTATTCATCGCGCCGGCAATTGCCTCGCCCATGGCAAGTGCGGTGCCGGAGGGCGCATCCACTTTATGCCGGTGGTGCGCTTCAATAATTTCGATATCGGTGTAATCGCCCATCACCTGTGCCGCTTTTTCGAGCAACTTAAGCATCACGTTAACGCCGACGCTAAAGTTGGCGGCGAAAACGATAGCAATGTCAGTTGCAGCATCGCGAATAGCCGCTTTACCCGCCTCGTCAAAACCGGTGGTGCCGATCACCATGCCCTTCCCCTGCGCGCGGCAGAATGCCAGATACGCGAGCGTGCCTTCCGGGCGCGTGAAATCGATAAGCACGTCGAAATCATCTTTTACCGCCTCAAGGCTGCTTTGAAGGATGACGCCCGTCGCGCCCACGCCCGCCAGTTCGCCGGCATCAGCACCCAGCAGGGTAGAGCCTTCGCGCACCAGGGCTGCGCCCAGCGCTACGCCTTCCAGTGACATTGCCGCCTGAATCAACTGCCGTCCCATACGGCCATTCGCCCCCGCGATCGCGACGCGGACCTGTGCATCATGCATATTTATACTCTTCAGATTGCTTAGAAATCGTTCTCAGGGTAACCAGCCCGCCCGCAGGCCGCCAGCCGAAAACAGGAATAATTAGAAATTTATGACAAAACGGCGGGGATATCAGTAAAAGGCGTGGATCGCCTGTTTTTTTTACGGGTATTGCGATGCGCGCAGGCAGGCGCAGACGCCTGCCTCAGAGGGTTAATCCGGGAGCTGGTAGGCCACCAGCAACTGGCCTTTTTTGATTTTAATGCTGGTAAGCGTGACGTCGCCTACCTCGGCCAGCGACGCGACATGCGTGCCGCCGCAACCATATACCGGCAGTTCGCCAAAGCGCACCTGCCGCCGCCCGTCGGCAAACTCAACCTGCCGCGGCAGATCGTCTGCAATCCACGTGGCGATAGCCTGTGCCAGCGCGTCGCTGTCGGGCGCGTCGGCGGCCGTGTCCGGGACAAAGGTGATTTTCCCTTCGCCGGGCCAGTGGTGCGCCTTCACTGGTCGCCAGCCGAGCTGCTCGCCTGCATAACCAATCAGATGCCCTGCGGAATGCCAGCGGGTATGACGGCGACGTACGCTTGCGTCAACGACCAGTTCGACAAGGCCGGTCGCGACCGGCTGTGCCAGCAGGTGGAGAACAGTATCGCCGCGGTTCTCCACGTGTAGCACGGGAAAGCGATTGATAGTTCCCTGATCCGCAGGCTGCCCGCCGCCCTGCGGATGAAACCATGTCTTGTCGAGCTCAACTTCATAATGGCCCTGCGCGTTTTGCTCGCAGCGCAACACGGTTGCCTCGCCCTGTAGCGCGTCGCTCAGGTAATACTCACGTTGTGTCATCGTTGTCCTCCCGGTTCACTACACAGTATATTTATTATTGCCGCAGCGATAATCCTGCGAGATAACAACGAACCTTTGCATCAGGCGCACAAATATGAATTTAGCCCTTCTGCCAGATATCGCGATGTTTGTTCAGGTGGTGGAAAGCGGTAGCTTTTCTGCCGCCGCGCGAAAGCTTGGCAGTACCCCCTCATCCGTTAGCCGCAGCGTCTCCCGTCTTGAACGCGAACTCGGCTGCAAGCTACTGGTGCGCACGACTCGTAAGCTGCGTCTGAGCGAGGCAGGCAATGGCGTGTTCCAGCACGCGGCCAGCATGATGGACGCGGCGCGCGACCTGATGGCACTTGGCGGCACCGCATCGCAGTCGCCGCAGGGCAAAGTCACGCTCGGCGTGCCTAAAGCCGTCGGCCGTTTCGTGATCCATCCCTTAATGGAAGAGTTTCTGACACGCTATCGGGATGTGGATATCTGCCTGCGTCTGGAAGACCGCTATATGGATTTGATTGACGACGAAGTGGACTTGACGCTGCGCATTACCGACTCCCCTTCCCCGGGGCTTTATGGCAAACCGCTGATGCCGATTGAACATCTGCTGTGCGCCACACCGGCCTATCTCGCCCGTCACGGCACGCCGGATACGCCACAGGCGCTACGTCAGCATAGCTGTATCAGCCTTGGCGAAACCGCCGCCGATGCGCGCTGGAAGTTTCGCCGTGACGGAAAAAACGTGGTGGTACAGACGCATGGCCGTTACGCCGCCAACCATACCGGCGTACGCCTTGACGCAGTTAAGCGCCATCTGGGCATCGGCAGCCTGCCGCGCTTTACCGCCAGCGACGCGCTGGCCGCCGGAGAGATTGTTCAGGTATTGCCGGAGTGGGAATTTATCAGCAGCTATTCCGGCAAACTCTGGCTGCTGTGGTCTGCCGGCCGCCATATGCCCGCTAAAATCCGGGTATTGATTGATTACCTGACGGAAAAACTGTGCCCGCGAGCGTGAGTTACGGCGCGAACGCGAGTGTCTGCGCGACCCAGTCACGGAAGGCAGGAACGTCAATACCCAGCGCTACGTGCGCATTGGCAGGTCGGTTCAACCGGCCCTCGATATCCACAACCGTGGTGCCCGCCGTGTAATCGCCGCGCGTTTCTACCGCGACGAAGCAGTGCGTAAGGGTGAACAGCTCGGGTTTGACCAGCCAGGCGATGGCGCAGAGATCATGCATACGCAGGCCCGTGGCCATACTGCCTGAGCGATAGTGGCTGAAGATCGCATGAAGCATGCGGCCTGTCTGACTCAGCGCGGGCAGCGCGGCGAGATAATCTGGCACGAGTACCGCCTGTTGCGTGACATCCAGTCCGCACATCACGATTTCAATGCCACTCTCAAACACGCGCGCGGCGGCCTCCGGATCGATGGCGATATTAAACTCCGCGTTGGGCGTGAAGTTGCCGCGACCGGCGGAACCACCCATCATCACCAGCCGTTTGATTTTCGCCATACTGGACGGATAGTGCGTCAGCAACAGTGCAAGATTGGTAAGCGGCCCGATGGTGACTATCGTGAGCGGCTCATCGCTCGCCATCAGACGTTCATACATCGCCTGAAAGGCGGGTATGCCGAGCGTCTGCCGGTCATGCGTCACAAACGCGTACCCCTCCATCCCTGACTCGCCATGAACCGCAGCGGCATCGCCTAGCGGACGCGTAAGCGGCGTGGCGGCCCCCTGCGCCACCGGCACGTCTGCATTCCAGAAGTGCAGCAACTGCAACACGTTACGGGTCGTTTTCTCCACGCTGACGTTGCCTGCGACGGTGGTGATGAGTTGTACATCAATTGCGGGAGAGAACAGCGCGGCGGCGAGCGCCACGGCGTCATCGATGCCCGGATCGGTATCAAGAATGACAGACGTTGTGGTCATGGAGATCCCTCACTGTTTCAGCCCGGACGTCAGAAAAAAAATGCCGGACGAGTTTACCGTCCGGCATGCTGTTATCGTTGCCTGCGCGGCAATTACTGCACTTCGCGGGCGTCGATGCGCAGTTCCTTCGGCACTTCGAAAACGATGTTTTCTTCACGGCCGGTTAGCTCGTGCGCGTCGCTGCCGCCGAGCGCCTTCAGGCGCGCGATAACATTCTGCACCAGAATATCCGGCGCCGAAGCCCCTGCGGTCACGCCCACACAGGCGGCGTTCTGCACCCAGACTTCCTGGATGTCATTCGCATCGTCGATGAGATACGCCGTTTTGCCCATGCGCTGAGCAAGTTCCGCCAGACGATTAGAGTTAGAGGAGTTTTTCGACCCCACCACTAACACCACGTCCGATTGCTCCGCCAGCGCACGCACCGCTTCCTGACGGTTAGTGGTGGCATAGCAGATGTCGTCTTTACGCGGGCCGACGATTTTCGGGAAACGACGGCGCAGCGCGTCGATAACGTCTGAGGTGTCGTCCACGGATAACGTCGTCTGGGTCATAAAGGAGAGGTTGTTCTCATCCTTAACGGTGATTTTCCAGACATCGTCCGGCGATTCCACCAGGTACATGCCGCCTTCCGGGTTGCTGTACTGCCCCATCGTGCCCTCGACTTCCGGATGCCCGGCGTGACCGATGAGAATTGCTTCTTCGCCGCGACGGCTGGAGCGCGCCACTTCCATATGCACTTTGGTCACCAGCGGACAGGTCGCGTCGAATACCGTTAAGTCACGGCTTTTCGCTTCGTTGCGTACGGCCTGGGACACGCCGTGCGCAGAGAAAATCAGGATAGCGCCATCCGGCACTTCGCTTATCTGCTCGATAAAAATTGCGCCGCGCTCGCGCAGGCTGTCTACAACGTAGCGGTTATGCACAACTTCATGACGAACGTAGATAGGCGCGCCGTAAATCGCCAGCGCGTTTTCTACAATGCTGATAGCGCGGTCTACGCCTGCGCAGAAGCCGCGCGGGTTAGCCAACAGGATCTGCATCTTAACTCTCCAGCGCCGGGTCGATTTCCAGCACGTCTATATCAAAATGAAGGGTATGCCCGGCGAGCGGATGATTGAAATCGACCGTGATCGAGTCGCCGCTGATTTCACGGATAACGCCCGGCATTTCGCTGCCATCCATTGCGGTAAAAAGCATAATGGCGCCGATCTCAGGCTCCCCCGCATCGATAAATTCACGACGTGAGAAATATTGAATCAGATCCGGGCTCGGTGTGCCGAATGCGTCTTCCGGCAGCAGCGTGAAGGTTTTTTTATCGCCAGCATGCAGGCCGAGCAACTCACGCTCCAGACCTTGCGACAGCGAACCGTCGCCCAGGCGAAACAGCGCGGGCTTGCCGCTGTTGCGGCTCGACTCCGCCGTGGATCCGTCTTCAAGCTTAAGCGTAAAGTGCACGAGCACTGCGCTGTTGCTCTGTATAGATGTAGACATGCAAATGGCTCGCTTGTTTTGGCCTACCGGTTTGCCCGGCGGCATGTCGCGTACCGGGCTTGCGGGAGGCCACTTAATCTGTAGGCCGGATAAACTCAACGTCATCCGGCATTTACATTTACGCCTGTTACGCCTGTGCTTTCGCGGCAGGTTTAGGCAAGAAGCCTTCCAGTACGATTAACGCCGCGCCGATACAGATAGCAGTATCGGCCAGGTTGAAGGTAGCGAAATGCCAGTCACCGACGTAGAAGTCGATCATATCGACGACAAAACCGTGCCACAGACGATCGAACAGATTGCCCAGCGCGCCGCCAATAATCAGCGCGTAAGCAATGTTGTTGAGCTTCTGGCTCGCCTTTGCGCGATACATCATAACCGTGAGCAGCACACAGATACCGAGTGCGATGCCGGCGAAGAACCAGCGCTGCCAGCCGTCTTTATCCGCAAGGAAGCTGAACGCCGCGCCGTAGTTACGCGCATAGTGAAGATTAAGCGACGGGAACAGCGACACGGTTTCCCCCAGCGCGAAATGCTGGAGGATTAACGCCTTGCTACCCAGATCGACAATCAGCACCACCACCACCAGCCACAGCCAGCGCAGACCGGTTGAAAGAATCGGTTTACTCATCAGGCAAACTTACGTTTTTCGCCGTCACCGGCGACGTTACTGACACAGCGACCGCAGATCTCTGCGTGTTCCGCCACCTTGCCGATATCAGTGGTGTAGTGCCAGCAGCGCGGGCACTTCTCACCTTCGGCTTTTACGAGCGCGACTTTCAACCCTTTGAGCAGTTCGCTCTGCTGGGCATCCGCAGCGGCGCTGGCATAATCCTCAACCTTCGCCTGCGAGGTCAACAGGACAAATCGTAATTCCTCGCCAAGCGCGGTGAGCTTCGCCGCGAGTTCCGGCTCGGCAAACAGCGTAACCGCCGCTTCCAGCGAGCCGCCGACTTTCTTATCGGCACGCGCCTGCTCAATCACTTTGTTGACTTCGCCGCGTACTTTCAGCAGTGCGTCCCAGTAAGCGTCGTTCATCGTTTCGGTTTCAGCCAGCCCAAACAGGCCTGCATACCACTCGCCGGTGAAGACGTATTTCTCACGATCGCCCGGCAGGTAGCCCCAGATCTCGTCTGCGGTAAAGGACATGATTGGCGCCATCCAGCGCACCAGCGCTTCCGCGATATGATACAGCGCGGTCTGACAGCTGCGGCGCGCCACGCTGTCCGCTTTGGCGGTGTACTGACGGTCTTTGATGATATCGAGATAGAACGAGCCCATTTCGATAGAGCAGAAACGCATCAGACGCTGTACAACCTCATGGAAATCGTACGCTTCATAAGCGCTGACGATATCGTCCTGCGCGGCTTTCGCGCAGCCGACGGCCCAGCGATCCAGCACGACCATCTCTTCCGGCTGCACCATGTCTTTCGCCGGATCGAACCCGTTCAGGTTAGCCAGCAGGAAGCGTGCTGTGTTACGGATACGGCGATAAGCGTCGGCGGCACGTTTTAAGATCTCATCAGACACGGCCATTTCGCCAGTGTAGTCCGTTGATGCGACCCACAGACGCAAAATGTCCGCGCCGAGTTTGTTCATCACATCCTGCGGAGAGACCGTGTTGCCGATCGATTTCGACATTTTGCGGCCCTGACCATCAACGGTGAAGCCGTGAGTCAGTACCTGGCGGTACGGCGCTTTGCCTTTCATGGCGGTAGAAATCATCAGCGAGGACATAAACCAGCCGCGATGCTGGTCAGAACCTTCGAGATACATATCTGCCGCATGGCCTGCGAATTCCGGGCGCACGTCAACTACCGAGGAATGGGTTGAACCGGAATCGAACCAGACGTCCAGGGTATCCGGCACTTTTTCATAGACATCAGCGTCATCGCCCATGATGTCGCGCGGATCGAGATCCCACCACGCCTGAATGCCGTCCACCTCTACACGCTTCGCGACCTCTTCCATCAGCTCAAGCGTACGCGGATGCAGTTCTTGCGTCTCTTTATGCACAAACAGAGACATTGGTACGCCCCAGGTGCGCTGGCGGGAAATACACCAGTCCGGACGGTTAGCGACCATCGATTCAATACGCGCCTGGCCCCAGTCCGGGATCCACTGTACGTCTTTGATCTCTTTCAGAGACTGCGCACGCAGGCCTTTTTGATCCATGCTTACGAACCACTGTGGCGTGGCACGGAAAATGATCGGTGTTTTATGACGCCAGCAGCACGGATAGCTATGCAGCAGTTTCGCGACATTCAGCAACGCGCCTTTTTCACGCAGCAGTTCAACGATTTGATCGTTCGCTTTAAAGACGTTCAGGCCGTCGAGCGTCGGGTAGGTACCTGGCAGGTAAGTCCCGTCAGGGCCAACCGGGTTCGCGATTTCCAGGCCATATTTCTGGCTGATGGTGTAGTCGTCCGGGCCGTGACCGCCTGCAGTATGCACCGCGCCGGTACCGGCATCGAGCGTGACGTGCTCGCCGAGAATCGCCGGTACGTCAAAGCCCATGAACGGATGGGTAAAGCGCAATAGCTCAAGCTCCGCACCTTTCGTCTCGCCAAGTACGGTGTAATCCGCGATGTTCACGCGCTTCATCACGCTCTCAAGCAGATCTTTTGCGACGATCAGTGCCTGACCTTCAACCTGCACCAGCACGTAGTCTATCTCAGCGTGCAGGGAGATAGCGCGGTTCGCCGGCAGCGTCCACGGGGTGGTGGTCCAGATAACCAGCGATACCGGCCCTGTAACGTTTTGCGCGCCGAATTTCGCGGCGACAGCCGCAGGGTCGACCGCGCGAAAAGCTACGTCGATAGACGGCGACGTTTTGTCGTAATACTCCACTTCCGCCTCAGCGAGTGCGGAGCGGCAGTCAACGCACCAGTGCACCGGCTTCGCGCCTTTATGCAGATGGCCATTGCCGATGATTTTACCGAGCGCGCGGATGATGTTGGCTTCGGTTTTGAAATCCATCGTCAGATACGGGTGCGACCAGTCGCCCAGTACACCCAGACGGATAAAGTCTTTACGCTGACCATCCACCTGCGTGGCGGCATATTCGCGGCACTTGGCACGGAATTCGGCAGCGGTGAATTTCTCACCCGGCTTACCATATTCCTGTTCAACTTTCAGTTCGATCGGCAGACCGTGGCAGTCCCAGCCGGGCACATATGGAGAGTCATAACCGGCAAGTCCTTTGGACTTCACGATAATGTCTTTCAGAATCTTGTTAACCGAGTGACCAATATGAATGCTGCCATTCGCATAAGGAGGGCCATCATGCAGAATGAAGGTTTTTTTGCCTTTTTTGGCTGCACGAATGATGCCGTAGAGGTCATCATCGGTCCAACGCGCCAGCATCCCCGGTTCGCGCTTGGCGAGATCGCCACGCATCGGGAACCCTGTTTCCGGCAAATTCAGGGTTGATTTATAGTCACTCATCAGATTCTCGGTTCCGTATTTCGGTTTGATAATTAGCCGATTCAGGCGTTACGCCGGTGTCGGTAGCCCAAAAAAGTCGCGGGCGGTGATCACGTCTCGGGCGATTTGCGCCTTGAGTTCATCAAGCGAGGCAAACCGCTGTTCATTGCGTATTTTTTTACGCAGCACTACATCTATATGGCGGCCATAAAGGTCGATTGCAACGTCCAGCAGATGAACTTCAAGCTGCTGACGCAGACCAGCCACCGTCGGGCGGGTGCCGATATTGGCGACGCCGGGCAGCGGTTTATCGCTAATGCCCAGCACTTCCACCGCATACACGCCCTTCACGGGCGAAACATGACGGCGCAGCGGTACGTTCGCCGTCGGGAAACCTATGGTGCGTCCCAGCGCATCGCCGTGGACGACGCGTCCGGAGATAGCAAAAGGCCGGCCGAGCAGATTTTCTGCAAGAGACAGGTCGTCTTGCGCGAGCGCCTGGCGCACCGCCGTACTGCTGATGCGAACGCCTTCGTCGCAAAACGTTTGCGTGCTGGTGACTTCAAAGCCATATTCGCGCCCGGCTTTCTGTAATAACAAGAAATCCCCTTCGCGACCAGCGCCAAAGCGGAAATCGTCACCGGTTGCCAGAAATTTCACGCCGAGGCGCTCTACCAGCAAATCGCTTACGAAGTTCTGCGCCGTCAGCGCGGCAAAGCGCCGATCAAAGCGAATACAGAGCACATAATCCACGTCGCAACGGGCGAGGTAGCGCAGCTTCTCGCGCAGCCGAGTGAGGCGCGCGGGGGCTTTATCCGCCGCGAAAAGCTCAAGCGGCTGAGGCTCGAAAATCATGACCATAACGGGAAGGCCGCGCTCGCGCCCTTGCGCGCATAGCCCGCTCAGCAAAGCCTGGTGACCACGATGCACGCCATCGAAATTGCCGATGGTCAGCACGCAACCGTGATGCTCAGAGGTGAGATTATGTATGCCGCGTATCAGCTTCATGACTGGCTCAGAACAGTGAAAATCGTCGGATTATACCTTGTACAGCCTTTAAGGTTAACCGACGATTTGGCCCTGTCAGCCATAAACCGACAAGGAATTCATTGCGCTGCGCGTTGGTTTAGCACTGAACGCGAATTTTGTCCCATAAAGGCTGTATTCGCACGAGGCAAGCTGGTAGAATCTTGCGCCATCACTACGTAACGAGCGCCGCATAACAACGGCGCTTATTTGCACAAATCCATTGACAAAAGAAGGCTGAAAGGGCATATTCCTCGGCCTTTGAATTGTCCACATAGATCATATTTGGGAGTTGGACCTTGGCTAATATCAAATCAGCTAAGAAGCGTGCCGTTCAGTCTGAAAAGGCCCGTAAGCACAACGCAAGCCGTCGCTCTATGATGCGTACTTTCATCAAGAAAGTGTACGCAGCGATTGAAGCTGGCGACAAAGCTGCTGCACTGAAAGCATTTAATGAAATGCAACCAATCGTGGATCGTCAGGCTGCTAAAGGTCTGATCCACAAAAACAAAGCCGCGCGTCATAAGGCTAACCTGACTGCGCAGATCAACAAACTGGCTTAATCGCCGTTCGTTGTCGCTTGTTTCAAGCAGCTTGTAAAAAAAACCCGCTTCTGCGGGTTTTTTTATTTCTGTTGCTTTATTTTGGCGGTACGAACAACGCGGAGTAATCGCGATTGCAGATACGCTGCACCGCCGGATGCTGGATCATCCTTTCCGCAAAAATTGCGTGATACTCCTCCATTACGTTATCCACCCGCCCTATCTCGACAATATTGTCATCTTCATAAAAATCATGCGCGTAAAGGCTGGGAGCGACGAAAATGGCATTGTGCGCCGCGCCGAACGCTTTCATAAGCGCCGCATCATCAAATTCGCCAAGGATTTCCACCTTCAAACCCTGCGAATGAATCCAGTTCAGTAATTTGCGCCCGAGCATCGAGCGTCGTCCAGGAATCAACAGTCGCCGCTCTTCAAGACATGTCGGGAAAGGTTTCGCCGGCGCAGGGCTCTGGCACCAGAAACTTACGCTACATTCGCCGATTTTGACGGAAAACAGCCCTGCCTGCTGAGTGGAGTCGATGGGGCAGTCGGAAATAATCATATCGAGCTTATGCTGGCTCAGCTGTTCCAGCAGCATCTCATGGGTCGACTCAAAACAGCGCAGGTGGATCTGCTCATCTTCCACTACCGCCGCGTCCAGTACGCCGCTCACCAGCCGTTTAGACAGCGCGTCCGCCACCCCGACATCAAATAACAAATGCGATTCTTTGCGGTAGTTAATGATGTCGAGCATTTCCTGACTTAGGGTAAACATACGATCGGCGTAACGAAACACCAGTTGTCCCAGCTCGCTCGGTTCAAGCCCTCTTCCTTTACGCTTAAACAATTTGCCCTGCAGCCGCTCCTCAAGCGCTTTGATCTGCCCGGTGATGGTTTGCGGCGTCAGGTACAACGCCTCGGCAGCCCCGACCACGGAGCCTTCCTTACAAACCTGCCAGAAATAATACAGATGGTTGTAATTGATATGAGACATAAGCGCTTTCTCTCTGGGATCCGTGAGGGCGGAGCGGCCTTCACTCCGAAAGGCCGCGTGATAAGGCGGGCGCTAGCGCGTTCCCGACAAATGGCTTCGCAGCAGAAGATACCCTGTTACCGCAGCCAGTAATGAACCAACCAGAATGCCAAGCTTCGCCCAGGTCACCAGAGAGGCTTCGACGTCGCCAAACGCCAGCGAAGCGATAAAAATCGACATGGTAAAACCGATGCCGCACAGTACGCCGACCGCCAGAATGGTTTTCTGGCTGACGCCCGGCGGCAGCGTGGCCCACTTAAACTTTATCGCCAGCGCACAGAAGAGACTGATGCCCAGCGGCTTGCCAATAAACAGGCCAGCAATAATACCCAGCGGCAATAGCGAAGTCAGCCCCGCAAGCGTCACGCCTGCCAGTGAAACGCCCGCATTGGCGAAGGCGAACAGCGGCAGGATCATAAAGCCCACCCACGGATGCAACGCATGTTCAAGCGTCCCGGCAGGCGAACGCCCTTTTTCCGCTTTCAGCGGCACGAAAAAGCCAATGATTACGCCTGCGAGCGTGGCGTGTACGCCCGATTTCAGCACCGCTGTCCAGAGCACTACACCTACCAGAATATAGACGCCCACGCGGCGTACGTTGCAGATATTCAGTACCGCCAGCACAGCGATGGCCCCCGCAGCCACCAGTAATGACATCATTGACAGCGAGTTGGTATAGAACAGCGCAATAATCACAATCGCGCCCAGGTCATCGATGATAGCCAGCGCCATCAGGAAAATTTTCAGCGCGGGCGGCACACGGCTGCCAAGTAGCGCGAGAATACCCAGCGCGAACGCGATATCGGTCGCGGCCGGGATAGCCCATCCCCCACGCGTCACCGGGTCCTGAAAATTAAACGCCAGGTAAAGCATCGCAGGAACGACCATGCCGCCCAGCGCAGCAATCACCGGCAGCGAAGCCTGCCGACGGCTGGCGAGCGAGCCCTGCACCATCTCACGTTTGACCTCCAGGCCCACCAGCAGGAAGAAGACCGCCATCAGGGCGTCATTCACCCACAGCAGCATATTTTTTTTAATCTCCAGCGCGCCGACCTGTAACTCCACCGGCGTGCTGAGAAAACCTTCGTAGAGATCGTGCGTGACGTTCAGGTTCGCCAGCAGCATGGCCAGAGCGGCGGCCACAATCAGGACGATGCCGCCTGCAGCTTCACTTTTAAAAAAACGTTGTACGGTGTTTATCATCATTGTTTATCCAGAACCATGGATCCATTTATTAACTAAATATCGGTAACTATAAGGATAGCGTTCTTTATTCATCGGAAAAGCAGTTTATTGTGCACACAAGACTCGTTAAAACCGAGTTATGGGGCTAGTGGAAAAGAGGGCCGCATGAAAAAGCATAAAAAAAGCCCCGGTAATCCTTACCCGGGGCCAAAGGTCCGCTCAAAGACAGGCTGAGCAGAAAAGGGAATACGCTTAATAAGCGCCTAAATCGGTCCAGACCTGATAAGGTCCGCTGTTCAGGTCAGGCTGCTCGCCCTGCGAGTACCAGTTGACCTGATAGTTACGGCCTTTCCAGCTTACCTTCTCGAAAGTGCCCCATTTTGCGCCGTAAATGGCGCTCGCGCTCCAGAGCGGATAAGGCGCGTTACCGGCGCTGTTATCGTCAGGCACGGGCGTTGGTGTGGGTTCCGGGTCCGGTGTTGGAGTCGGTGCGGGGGTATCTTCGCCAGACGGCGCAGCATTTGCCGGTACAGCGGTGACAACAAACCGCTGCTGAGACGAAGGCTCGTTTTTACTGTCGCGAACGAAAAGGGTGAACTGGTAGTCAGTACTCTGCGTCACCACTGGCACCTCAAACTCAATGACAATTGCGCTCTTATCCGCCACGGTGATGCTGGACGGCACGCCCCAGCTGAAACTCAGCGCGTCGTTATCCTCATCGTGCGACGCCTCGCCAGAAAGCTGAATGCGCGAGCCGCCAACGACACGCAGCTGGATAGCCGCCACCGGCGCATGGTTTACCGTTGGTTGCGGCACGCTGTCGCTGCCACCGTTGTCCGGTACGGCAACGTTAATCCCGTCGAAATAGAACGGCTTCATGTCCACCGTCTGGGTTTCTATTTCATAACCAAGCCCTTCACGAGCGGCATTAACCAGCACGCCGTTGTCCTGATCGATAGTCCAGGTAAACAGTCCGCCAAGATTGCGCGACGCGGCATACTGACCTTTCGCCTTCACCGAGCGCGGCGTATCAAGCGACATAAACAGTTTGCTTTGCGGATTGTAGAGGTAATCGGCATTGGCGATTTTATCGGTATAGACGTTAAAGCCGTTGCGCCCTTGTTGGTTTTCCAGATCCAGGTAGTTATAAAGGGTGTCATACCATTCGGTGCTGCCTGATTCGAACGTCCCGGTAGTGGTGCCATTACCCGGCGAGTAAGCGCCTTTCAGCGGAGAGAAACTCTCAATCACGGCGTTACGGGCATTGCGGGAGTAACCGGCATAACCGATGTTAATGCGATCGGACGGGAAACCTTCGGCAATCAAATAATCCACCACGGCCTCAATGCTCCAGCCGCCAGCGGTGAGCGGCGTCAGGTTGGTGTGATGCGTGAGGGTGTCAGCCCAGGGGGTGCCGAAGAAGTCATATGTCATCACGTTGATGGCATAAAGCCCGGCGTCCAGCAGCGCTTTCACGTTGGAATACTCAAGCGTAGAAACTACCGCCGAGCTGGCGATAGAGATTTTCACGTCGCTGCGCCCTGCCGCGCTGAGCTGTTTTTTCATCTCGGCGATAAGCAGCGCGTAGTTAGTGCCATCTTCCGGGCCGTGCGGGTTGCCGTTGCCTTCCGCGTTCGGGTACTCCCAGTCGATATCCACTTCGCTGAACATCGGGAACTGTTTAAACAGTTTCACGACACCGGCGGCAAAAGTTTTCCGGGAGGAGTCGGTTTTTGACATCTCATGGAAACCATTGCTCATGGTCCAGCCGCCGATACTCATCGACAGCGCCAGGGTATGCCCCTGCTGCTTCGCTTTTTGCTGGAGATCGCGCAGCCCGCCAAGCAGACCTTTGGTGGTCGCCTGGGTCACCGTGGCCGGATCGATATCCCAGCCGCTGGTGGTGTGGCCGCAGTTTTCATAGGACTGAAAATCGCCCCAGGGATCGAGAAACGTCGGTTCGTTGGTGTTTTTATTCGTCTGGCGCGCGGCGTTTTCAATGGTGTACTGCTTTTCGCCTTTGTCGCCGACGATGCCGAGGAAACCAAAAATGATTTTGTCATACGCAGTAGGCGAAACTTTTGCCAGGTCATAACCGCGGCCGCGGTTAGCAGGCGTATCGTCACCCTGCAGGCGGCCATCATATTGTGACCAGTCGGTATAATAACCAAACACTTTTGGTTTATTAGCAGGCTTATATTTATTGTATACCGGCTTTGCTACACGAGCGGAAGTATAACTGTATTTCTCAACTTCGCTGGCCGCTTTAAAACCATCGGCCGCATTACTGGTTTCAGTCAGGCTGTCGCCCTGAATTAATTTACTGGTAGTCATGTTTATTTTCCTTCGTGAAAAGTGAGTGCAGTACTTTCTGCGCTGACTATCATGTCCGGCTACACGGCCCCCGCTCCAGTCACAACTTATAAAAAGAGATTAAAAAATAAATGTGACTTAAATAACGATTACAAAATCGAGAACAAAAGGTATTTTTTACGTCTTTTACATTAGTATTCAACAAAATGAAACAAAATATATCATACAACAAAAATTAACCGCCTGTTAATTGCAAATTAAACGAGATTTAAAATGCCTGGCAAATCGTGATCTGGACTGCCGTTTCGCTAAATAAAAACGTCTTTTTGTTTACCGGCGATGGAAAAGGATTAAGCATATCCCTAATCTGAATGTCGCCAGAGAACTTCCCGCCCTATATTTATAGTTGTCCACAGGTGATATATGAAAAGCTATCTCATCAACCGTAACTGTATTTTTTCAGAGGCAAAAAACTAATTAAAAAATACCGATAATGCATGTGTCATAAAAATGACAACGATGCGGGCTCGGTGTTTGAGTTTTATTATCGAAAACGCCGGAAACGGCGTTATTGAAAAACAGCAAATTGCTGCCGTTTTATGGGGCAACCGGGGGCAGTATGTTAGCGACGCGAACCTGACACAGGTGCTTTACCTGTTGCGCCGGGACCTGCGTAGCCTCGGCATCAACGAGCTGTTTGTCACTATTCCTAAGCTTGGCATCAAGGTAAATGACGATGTCCCGGTCGATCTCCTGACCGAAGAAAACAAGAAGAAACCCAAACGCGCCTTCTGGACGGTAGCGGCTTTCGCCGTCTTTGTCGTCTGTGTCCTCGCGCTTTTAACGCTAGCGGATGTGAGCAATCCCTAATCTCTCTGTGAGGAATCACTATGAATCCTGTTATTGATGGCATTTTAAACATTGAGGGCAATTATGTGGAGCACCCGGCCGATCGTGGCGGCCCCACTAAATGGGGCATCACCGAGAAGACCGCCCGGGCACATGGTTACACAGGCGATATGCGTGACCTGAGTCGCGACGCTGGTTAAATGTGTTTAACCGTGAGCAGAAGCTTTACGACGATCTCGTTGTAGATGGCCATATCGGTAACCAGACGCTGAACGCGTTGAAACGTTATCTTGATACACGCGGCAAAGAAGGCGAAGGCGTGCTTGTGCGGGCGCTGAACTGTACGCAAGGCGATTACTATCTGGAGATAACGGAAAAGCGGGAGGCTAACGAAGCGTTTATCTACGGCTGGTTGCGCGAGAGGGTAACGATGTCCTGAGAAGAAGGCGTAAAAAAGCCCGCTACGATCGCGGGCTTTTTCCTGACTTATTTTAACAGTGAAGCACCGCTCAAAAAGTTTTTCACTTTCTCGCTTAATACTCGCAGGATAGGCGTAGCAAATACTCCGCCTAGCCCTGCCACCATCAGCACCATATTAAAGCTCATGTTACGGTCAATCGCGGCAACGCTTAGCAGGAATGCGGTAAAGCAGGAAATCGCTATCTGGGCCAGACAATCCATGATGTCTTTATGGGTGTCGCTTTTCTCGCGCTTCATTAAATAACTGACAAAGCCGCCCCACCCGCCGATGGCGATAATCGTTAATAAAATCTCCAGTTCGACCAGAACCAGTTTGGGTGCCCCGATGTGCGCTGCAATAGACATAATAAACCTCGTAAGAAATTAAACGGTGAAAGAATACGCCGTCTGGCGATGCGATTACGTTAGCCCCGCAATCAGTAGCATGCTAATCATTTAATCTCATTCTTTTTGCCGATAACGCTTCCCTTTCCGACTGCGCTTGTTTAATAAAAAATGTTTGCGAATGATTCACAGGCGTTTGAAAGATTATTTACGGTAATTGATAAGTGTTTGTAGCATCGCGATAACATCTTTAATCTGCTCACGCTGAGGATTCCCCCGATACCAGGCGGCATAAACTTTAATTATTTCAAGGTCTATAGCTTCGGGCAGCCCAATTAGCGCGATACGGTATTTCCCGCGTGTCTGGAAAAAGCGCGCCACCTTTAAAGGCAATATTGCTATCATCGATGTACTTTCAATAATACTCAATAAACCATTTATTGAATCTGTATAATAGCCGATGGAAAACTGCCTGTTAAATAATGATGACGAATCATGACTGGTGATATCTTTCTTTATTAAGGGTTTTATTGAACAAGGCTGATAGACCGCATGCCGGGCGCCAAAAAGATGCGCGAGCGACAATTGCGGCAGTGCGCAAAGCGGATGTTGAGTATTACAGATAACGGTGTAGTGACGATACTGATCGATAATAAGCTGTTCGATATCCGGTTCGCTGAAATAGTGGGTGGAAATGAGCAGGTCGCTTTTGCCCGTCTGGAGCTCACTGGTATGGCGCGCAACGCCTTTGCCCACGGAGGAGAGGTAATGCAGCCGATAACGTTCAAACATTTCCATATCAAACAGTTGGGAAAAATAGAACTGTTCACTGATGTCGTCCCCGGTTATTTTCAGCTCGCGTCGGGTATTTGACGCGACGTCAGGTTCAAACGTCGCGTTTATCATATTCATTACCTGGCTATAAGCGCGATGAATTTCATGCGCTCGTGGTGTCGGCGTCAGCCCTTCACGGGTCCGAATAAAAAGTTCTTCATTATAAGTTTGTTGCAGACGCTGAATGGCAAGCGTAATGGCTGCAGGGGTTACCTGAAGTCGTTGAGAGGCCCGGGTGGCATTGCCCGCAATGATCACCGCATCAAGTACTTTGATCAGATTATAATCGAACTCCCTGGCATCCTTTTTCTTCATGTCGCGGAGTGTCCTGGCAGGAAAGGTAACAACATATCTGCCCCTCAGCCTTCTGACAAAATCAATTTATCTCGCGGATAAATCACGCTCGCTCAAATAACCTCTTATCTCGTCTTTTTATGGCTAAGTGTGGCGTAAGTGAGAAATGCCGGCGAGGATAGTCGCGTTTGCACGATTTATCCTGCACCTGGCTAATGGCGGACACAAAAAAGCCTGAAAGGGATCTCCTTTCAGGCCTGTTATTGCGCATTAAAGCCAGACGGTTAGCGGGTCAGATCGTCAAAGAACTTTTTCACGCCATCGAAGAAGCTTTTAGAACGCGGGCTATTCTTTTCGCCAGTCGGGCCGCCAAAACTTTCCTGCAGCTCCTGGAGCAATGCTTTCTGGCGATCGTTCAGACCCACCGGCGTTTCGACCACGACACGACACAGGAGATCGCCCTGCGCACCGCCGCGTACCGATTTCACCCCTTTGCCCCGCATGCGGAACAGCTTGCCGGTCTGGGTTTCGTTCGGCACTTTCAGCATTACGCGGCCATCCAGCGTCGGGACTTCAATCTCACCGCCCAGCGCCGCCATTGCGAAGTTGATCGGCACTTCGCAGTAGAGATTATTGCCTTCGCGCTCGAAGATCGGGTGCTGTTTGACCTGCACCTGAACGTACAGATCGCCTGCCGGCGCGCCGTGCTCACCCGCTTCGCCTTCTCCTGCCAGACGAATACGGTCACCCGTATCGACACCCGCCGGGATTTTCACCGACAGCGTTTTGGTTTTCTCGATGCGGCCATGCCCGTGGCAGTTGTTGCACGGATCTTTAATCAGCGTACCGCGGCCCTGACAGTGCGGACAGGTCTGCTGTACGGCGAAAAAGCCCTGACGCATCTGCACCTGACCCGCGCCATGACAGGTCGGGCAGGTCTGCGGTTGGGTGCCGGGTTTAGCGCCGTTGCCGTGGCAAACTTCACACTCTTCAAGCGTCGGGATGCGGATCTCTTTCGTAACGCCGCGTACCGCTTCTTCGAGCGTCAGCTCCATGTTGTAGCGTAAATCCGCGCCGCGTGAGGCGCGACGACCGCGGCCACCACCAAAGATATCGCCAAAGACGTCACCGAAGATATCGCTGAAGTCCGCGTTGTTACCAAAGCCGCCGCCGAAACCACCGCCGCCCATGCCGCCCTGTTCAAAGGCCGCATGGCCATACTGATCGTAGGCCGCGCGTTTTTGCGCGTCGGTGAGGATTTCGTACGCTTCTTTAATCTCTTTGAATTTCCCTTCGGCCTCTTTATCACCCTGGTTACGGTCCGGGTGATATTTCATGGCCAGGCGTTTATACGCCTTTTTTATTTCACGCTCGTCCGCCGTTTTGGGGACGCCTAAAACTTCGTAATAGTCTTTCTTCGCCATTTTTTATCTGCCCCTGACATGCGTGCACGGGCGTGGAGAAAACTCCTACGCCCGTGCCAGTGTTATCTACCCTGCATCAGGGCGATTATTTTTTGTCTTTAACTTCTTCGAACTCAGCGTCAACGACGTCGTCATCTTTCGCATTGTTCGCAGAAGCGTCAGCGGAGCCCGCCTGCTGCTGAGCATGCTGCTGCTGAGCGATTTCCATCAGTTTCTGGGAAACCTGCGCCAGCGCCTGCATTTTCGCGTCGATATCCGCTTTGTCTTCGCCTTTCAGGGACGTTTCCAGCGCGCTCAGCGCGGATTCGATAGCGGTTTTGTCATCAGCCGGCAGTTTGTCACCTGCTTCTTCAACCTGTTTGCGCGTGCTGTGCACCAGGTGATCCGCCTGGTTGCGGGTCTGTACCAGTTCTTCGAACTTACGGTCAGATTCCGCATTCGCTTCTGCTTCGCGGACCATTTTCTGGATTTCGTCTTCATTCAGACCAGAAGAAGCCTTGATGGTGATTTTCTGCTCTTTGCCGCTGTTTTTGTCTTTCGCGGACACATGCAGAATACCGTCGGCGTCGATATCGAAAGTGACTTCGATCTGCGGCATGCCGCGCGGCGCCGGGTTGATACCATCCAGGTTGAACTGACCCAGAGATTTGTTATCGGCAGCGCGTTTACGCTCACCCTGCAGCACGTGAATGGTCACGGCGGACTGGTTGTCTTCAGCCGTCGAGAACACCTGGCTGTGCTTGGTCGGGATGGTGGTGTTTTTGGTGATGAGCGGGGTCATCACGCCACCCATGGTTTCGATACCAAGAGACAGCGGGGTCACGTCCAGCAGCAGAACGTCTTTCACGTCACCGGTCAGAACGCCGCCCTGAACGGCAGCACCGATTGCCACTGCTTCATCCGGGTTAACATCTTTACGCGGCTCTTTACCGAAGAACTCAGCCACTTTCTTCTGAACCATCGGCATACGCGTCTGACCGCCGACCAGGATAACGTCGTTGATGTCAGAAACAGACAGACCTGCGTCCTGCAGCGCCACTTTCAGCGGCTCGATAGAACGGTTCACCAGGTCTTCGACCAGGCTTTCCAGTTTCGCGCGAGTCACTTTGATGTTCATGTGTTTCGGACCGGTCGCGTCTGCGGTGATGTACGGCAGGTTCACGTCGGTCTGCTGCGCAGAAGAAAGCTCGATTTTCGCTTTTTCTGCAGCTTCTTTCAGGCGCTGCATGGCCAGCGGATCATTACGCAGGTCAATGCCCTGATCTTTCTTGAATTCTTCTACCAGATAGTTAATCAGACGGCTGTCGAAGTCCTCACCACCCAGGTGCGTATCACCGTTGGTTGCCAGTACTTCGAAGGTTTTTTCGCCGTCGACTTCATCGATTTCGATGATAGAGATATCGAACGTACCACCGCCCAGGTCGTATACCGCGATGGTGCGGTTGCCGGTTTCTTTATCCAGGCCGTAGGCCAGCGCTGCGGCGGTCGGTTCGTTAATAATACGTTTGACTTCCAGACCCGCGATGCGGCCGGCGTCTTTGGTAGCCTGACGCTGCGCGTCGTTGAAGTAAGCCGGAACGGTAATGACGGCTTCAGTCACCGGCTCGCCCAGGTAATCCTCGGCAGTTTTCTTCATTTTTTTCAGCACTTCCGCGGAAATCTGCGGCGGTGCCATTTTCTGGCCTTTCACGTCAAGCCATGCGTCGCCGTTGTCAGCGCCGATGATTTTGTACGGCATGATAGACACGTCGCGCTGAACTTCTTCGTCCTGGAAGCGGCGGCCAATCAGGCGTTTGATAGCGAACAGCGTGTTCTGCGGGTTAGTCACTGCCTGACGTTTAGCCGGCTGACCTACCAGAGTTTCACCATCCTGAGTGTACGCAATGATAGAAGGCGTGGTGCGATCGCCTTCCGCATTTTCCAGCACGCGAGCCTGAGTGCCATCCATAATCGCTACACAAGAGTTGGTTGTACCCAGGTCAATACCAATAATTTTACCCATCTAAACGTCTCCACTAAAAAATCGTCATCATGTGGTATGAACCTGTTATGCGGGCTAACGGTGGGGATTCAACCGTCCACCGCCCTTTTTTTTCAGGCTCATCCATTGCGGTTGACTACAAGATGGGGTCGCTCAGCCCGCCATCAAGGGGCAAAGCACAAAATTTTTTTATTTTCTCCCTTCTCAGATCATAGACGGCGCGAAAGGGCCTGATTATGATGCCGCGCCCTGTCACGAGAGATAACGGCCGGGGCGTTACTTTTTGCAAATTTTTCTTATTATTTTGAGGGTTTATGGGCAACATTAAGTTGGCTAATCCGGCCCCCCTGGGGTTAATGGGCTTTGGTATGACTACCATTCTGCTCAATCTGCACAACATCGGGATGTTCCCGCTGGACGGCATTATTCTGGCGATGGGAATTTTCTACGGCGGTATCGCGCAAATTTTTGCCGGTCTGCTGGAATATAAAAAAGGCAATACCTTCGGCTTAACCGCCTTCACGTCTTACGGTTCGTTCTGGCTGACCCTGGTGGCGATTCTGCTGCTGCCGAAAATGGGGCTGGCTGACGCCGCTAACGGCCACTTCCTCGGCGTTTATTTAGGCATCTGGGGCGTGTTTACGCTGTTCATGTTCTTTGGAACGCTGGGTGCCGCGCGCATGCTGCAGTTTGTGTTCCTGAGCCTGACCGTGCTGTTCGCCCTGCTCTCCATCGGCCATCTGGTCGATAACGAAAACATCGTACACATCGCAGGCTGGATTGGCCTTGTGTGCGGTGCCAGCGCTATCTACCTCGCCATGGGCGAAGTGCTGAATGAGCAGTATGGCCGCACCGTCCTGCCGATTGGCGAGAAACACTGATTTATGTTTTACGTCGTGCCTGCGGGCACGACGCCTTCTCCCGATGCGCTGATTGACGCGCCGTTCATCCTCTCTGTGCCACGCTTAGGCTATCTCTTTTTATCCGGCACGTTGTCTATGTTCACCGCTTCTTCTTCCTCTTCTCTGTTACGCCGCTGGGTCGCGCTGTTGTTGACTGGCGTGCTCGCGGGCCTTGGCGGCATGTTGCTCGCCCTGTTATTGCATGAAATTCAACATCTCGCGTATGGCTACAGCCAGCACACGCTGCTCGGCCCGCGCTCTTTTTTACAAGGCGTGAGCGATGCGGCCACGCCGCGCCGCTTCCTCGTGCTGGCAGCGGCAGGCATCGTGGCAGGCGGCGGCTGGTGGCTACTTGGCCGCTACGGTAAAAAACGCGTCAGTATCAGCGCGGCGGTCGCCAGTCCCGATATACCGATGCCGCCTAAAACCACGCTGGTCCACATTCTGCTGCAAATCGTGACGGTTGCGATGGGCTCGCCGCTCGGGCGCGAAGTGGCACCACGCGAAGCGGGCGCGCTCTTTGCGGGCGGCATCGCTCGCCGTTTGCATTTAAGCCGCGAAGAGATTCGCCTGATGATCGCCTGCGGCTCCGGCGCGGGCCTGGCGGCGGTATATAACGTGCCGCTCGCGGGTGCCATCTTCACGCTTGAAGTGTTGCTGGTCAGTTTTAACCGCGAGGCGGCGCTGGCGGCGCTAACCACCTCCGCGCTCGCGGCATGGATTGCCTCACTGGGGCTTGGCGATGAGCACCAGTACCGCTTCACCGCCGAAGCCGCTGGCCTGTCGCTGGTCTTCTGGGGAATGCTTTCCGGCCCGCTGTTCGGCGCAGCTGCGTTTCTGTTCCGTCGCCTGACGCAGCGTGCCCGCGCTAAAGTTCGCGCCAACTGGCAGATGCCGGTGTTCAGTCTGGTTGCTTTTCTGCTTCTCGCTGCACTGGCCGTCTGGTTCCCACAGTTACCAGGCAACGGTAAAGGCCCGACGCAGCTGACGCTCAGCGGCGACGTGACGCTACCGCTCGCCGTTGCGCTGTTGTGCCTGAAAGTGCTGGTCATCTGGGCGGTGCTGCGTGGTGGGGCGGAAGGCGGTCTGCTGACGCCGGGGCTGACCGTCGGCGCGCTGCTGGGCTCGCTCATTTTCCTGCTGCTTGGCCGCTATTTCCCCGGCAGCGATATGGCAGGGTTTGCGCTGACTGGTGCCGCCGGATTTTTATCAGCCTCAATGATGATGCCCATCACCGCGGCGATGCTGATGCTTGAGTTCACGCGCATGGATCACAGTTTTATCGTGCCGGTCGCGCTGTGCGTGGCAGGGGCGTTTACCACCTGTCGCCTGCTTGAGGGAGCCTCAAAAGGCTAATTTTTCACCAAAGGGAAACGGCGAGTAAACAAAAGCACAGTAATCCCTTTTTTTAATTGATAAGAATTATCATTCAATAATAGTGTGGCCGGGCGTATGCCGGATATCCCGTATCCGGCGCGCCTGAAATGGAACGTTAAAGAAAGACAACGATTCTGTTGTGCTGCATAAGGTTATCCGATGAACTCCAGCCTTACCGCCACTGAACAAACTGGCGAATCCACCGTTGTGTCGCATTACCGCAAGATCATCGTCAGACGCTTTCTCCTGGCAGGTGTCCTTCTCTTTTTTATTGTGTGCTCGCTTATCCTTGATTTCACGCTTGGCCCATCCGGCCTCTCTGTCTCCACGCTCTGGCAGACATTGATTCACGCCAGCACCGCTGACGCCGGCACACGCGTGATTGTCTGGGATTTACGCCTGCCCTTCGCACTGATGGCCATTGCGGTCGGCATGGCCCTGGGCCTGGCTGGCGCCGAAATGCAAACCATCCTGAATAACCCGCTCGCCAGCCCGTTTACGCTCGGCGTGTCATCTGCCGCCTCCTTCGGCGCAGCGCTGGCGATTGTGCTGGGCTTAGGGATACCAGGCATCGCCGATAAATGGTTTATCCCCGCGAACGCCTTTGTTTTCGCCCTCCTCGCCTGTTTTATTCTGGACGGCATCAGCCGATGGACACGAGTCGCCACCTCCGGCGTGGTGCTGTTCGGTATCGCACTGGTTTTCACCTTTAACGCGCTGATTTCCATTCTGCAATTTGTCGCAAGCGAAGATACCCTTCAGGGTCTGGTCTTCTGGACGATGGGCAGCCTTGCGCGAGCCTCCTGGGATAAACTTGCCATTCTGGTCCTGGCGCTGGTGATTATCGTGCCGCTGTCGCTCAAAAATGCCTGGAAACTTACGGCGTTGCGCCTTGGCGAAGATCGTGCGGTGAGCTTTGGCATCGACGTAAAAAAACTGCGCCTCGCCACACTATTACGCATCAGTATTATCTCCGCGCTGACGGTCGCGTTTGTCGGGCCGGTTGGTTTTATTGGCCTCGTCGCGCCTCATATCGCACGCATGCTTTTTGGCGAAGATCACCGCTTTTACCTGCCGGGTAGCATGCTCATTGGCGCGCTGGTGCTCTCACTGGCATCGGTCTGCGCTAAAAATATCGTGCCGGGCGTCATCATTCCCGTTGGCATCGTGACGTCGCTTGTGGGCGTGCCGTTCTTCCTGAGCATCATTATCCGCAATCGGGGGAACGTATGACCGACGGCCTGCTGGTGCAAAATTTGCACACCGGTTATCGCAAGAAAAAGATCATTTCCGGGCTGACGACCCCGCGACTCCCCCGTGGCGAAATCACGGCTTTGCTCGGCCCGAACGGCTCCGGGAAATCGACCTTCTTACGCGCGATAGCCGATCTCAATCCCGCCGACGGCGCGTTGTTGCTAAACGGCTGCGATTTAATGACGCTTCCTGCGGCGAAGCGGGCGCAAAAGGTGGTGTATCTGCCGCAGTCGCTTCCCCAGGGCGTTCATCTGCATGCGCTTGAATCCGTGATTGTCGCGCGGCGCGCGAGCAGCCAGGCTTCCGGCAAGCACGTTGAGCAGGAGGCCCTGGAGATGCTCGATAAACTCGGCGTCGCGCATCTCGCGATGCGCTTCCTTGACCAGCTTTCCGGCGGGCAAAAGCAGCTGATTGGTCTGGCGCAGTCGCTTATCCGCGAACCGGATCTGCTGCTGCTCGACGAACCGCTAAGCGCCCTCGATCTCAACTATCAGTTTCACGTCATGGATCTGGTGGCTCGCGAAACGCGCCAGCGCAATATCGTCACGATGGTGGTTATCCACGACATCAATATTGCGTTACGCCACGCAAATTATGCCCTGATGCTAAAAGGTGGCGAGCTTATCGCCAGTGGCCTGCCGGACGATGTCGTGACGCCTGAAAATCTGGCGGCAGTGTATGGCGTTCAGGGGCGAGTGGAATATTGCTCTCGTGGACTGCCGCACGTGGTGGTCGACGGATTAACTTCATAAGAAAAAGACGGGGAAAACATGACGCTGAAAAAACTTATTGCCGCCGCAGGCGGCTTGCTCCTGCTGCTCGTGCCGGTTATCGCCGAAGCGCAGCACTGGCCTGTTACGATAAAGGATCTGGATAACCGCACGGTCACGATAGCGCACGAACCGCAACGCATTATCCTTCAGGACGGACGTGATATTTTCGCGCTGGCGCTGCTTGAGCGTGACAATCCTTTCGCCAAAGTCGTCGCCTGGAACAACCTGCCGAAAAAACAGGATTCCGAAACCTGGAATGTGCTGAAGCGCAAATGGCCAGAGGCGGAAGCCATTCTCGATATGAAGTTTTCTGATCAGGGAAATGTCGATCTGGAAACCGTCATCTCTCGTCAGCCGGATCTGATGATAGCCCAGCTGCGCGCTAAACCCTCACTGGTGCAAACCGGCGTGCTGGCGAGACTCGAAGCGCTGCATATTCCGGTCGTGTTCGTCGATTATGAACTGCATCCGGTAGAAAACACGCTGCCGAGCATTGCGCTGTTGGGCAAGGTTCTCGGGCAAACCGACCGCGCGCAGGCGTATATCGATTTCTATCAACAACGACTGGACACGATTCATCAGCGTCTGGCAGATGTGACGAAAAAGCCGCTGGTCTTTATCGAACCGATTGCCGGTGTCGGCGGGCTGGATAACGGCTGCTGCTTTACACACGCGCATAACGGCTGGGGCGGGCTGGTTGAAGCGGCGGGCGGCACGAATATCGGTTCGCAACTGTTGCCGGGCGCGTCCGGCAACGTGTCGGTAGAGAAGATTATCGCCATGAACCCCGATTACTACCTGATGACGGGCTCAAAACGTCCGGGCAAAGGCACAGCGGTTATCCCGTTTGGCTATAACGTTCCGGCAGCCGAGGTGAAGAGCGCCTTTGATGCTTTAGTGGCGCGTCAGGGTGTCGCCAGTATTCCGGCGGTAGCGCAAGGCCATACGGGGGCGTTTTATCACCATTTTTATAACAATCCGTACAACATCGTCGCGATTGAAGCGCTGAGCAAAACGTTCTACCCGACGCAGTTTAAGGATGTCGATCCGCTGAAGGATTACCATGCGATCGTCACAACCTTTACCCATATCCCGGATGACAACATCATCCTGAATTACTCACCGGCGCAGTAATGCCGCAGGCCGGGCGCGCAATGGCGCCCGGCCTGACCGTTTACAGCTGTGAGGGCGCCGCCCCGCACACGCGCGAGACCGCCGGACGATACAGCCAGATACCCAGCCCTAATCCCATCACAGAAAGCGCCAGCACGTACCATGCCGGTGCCATCGGCGAAACGCCCATCAGCATCGTAACCGCAACCGGCGTCAGTCCGCCGAAAATGGCGTACGCCACGTTGTATGAGAACGAGATGCCGGTAAAACGCACCTCAGCCGGGAACGCGCGCACCATCACGTACGGCACTGCGCCCACCACGCCGACACACAGTCCCACCAGTCCGTAGAGTAAAAAGAGCTGTTCAGGGTGCGTGCCAGAGAGGTGGTAAAACGCCCAACTGGATGCCGCCAGCAGTACGCTGCCGACGATAAAGGTCCGGCTGGCGCCGAAGCGATCGGCGGCAAGCCCCGCGATAAGACAGCCGAAGCAGAGCATGATCGTGGCGATACTGTTGGCCTGTAACGTCACCGCGGGCGCAAAGCCGTATTGCTTTTGCAGCCACACCGGCGACATCAGGATAACGACGACAATGCCCGCTGATAACAGCCATGTCAGCAACATCGAGATCACGACGCCCTGACGATGCTTCACCACTACGGCTTTCACCGGCAGTTCCTGTGCCAGCGCTTTACGCTGCTGCATCTCAAGGAAAACAGGCGTCTCCTGTAGCCAGCGTCGCAGATACATCGCCACCAGCCCGAACGCGCCGCCAAGCAAGAAGGGAATTCGCCAGCCGCCATTATGGATAGCCTGCTGCGTCATGCTGGTGTTAATAATGGTCGCCACCACCGAGCCCAGCAAAATACCTACCGTCAGGCCCGCGGTCAGCGTACCGCAGGCAATGCCGATGCGTTTTTCCGGCACATGTTCGGCAACAAATACCCACGCGCCTGGCACCTCGCCCCCGATGGCCGCGCCCTGCAAAATACGCATCAGGAGCAGTAACACAGGTGCGGCAATCCCCATTGCGGCATAATCCGGTAGCAGGCCTATCAGCAGTGTCGGCACTGCCATCAACAGGATGCTGAGGGTAAACATTTTCTTACGCCCCACCAGATCGCCAAAATGCGCCATGATAATGCCGCCCAGCGGACGCGCCAGATAACCGGCCGCAAAGATCCCGAACGTTTGCACCTGGCGCAGCCATTCAGGGATATCCGGTGGGAAAAAGAGTTGGCCAACAACTGCGGCGAAAAAGACGAAGATGATGAAATCGTAAAATTCCAGCGCGCCGCCGAGGGCCGCCAGCGTCAGCGTTTTGTAGTCCTGACGATTAAGTGGGCGTGTTTGCTGTTCCATAACGAACCGTTTGTAAAGAGGTGGGCGAAAATAAGTTTACCTCAAAAGCGTAAACTAAAAGTGACTATATCGTTAAATCACTACCACGCCACCGCTAAACCACGATTATGCCAGGAACAGCAAATAATCAGCCTTTTACTTCGCGAATTGCAGTTTTGGGGCGAAATGCCACTACAACTTCGGGGTTAGTCTCCACATAAGGGCCATCCAGCAACTGGATACAATACGGAACACTGGCAAATATTCCTGACACTCTCACCTGCCCGTTCTCTTCTTTCAGCCCTTCAAGCGTCTCTTTAATCGATTTCGGCTGGCCCGGCAGGTTGAGAATGAGCGCCTGTTTGCGGATAACGCCCACCTGACGCGAGAGGATCGCGGTCGGGACAAAGTTCAGGCTTATCTGGCGCATCTGTTCGCCAAAGCCCGGCATTTCGCGATCGGCGATGGCAAGCGTGGCGTCCGGCGTGACGTCGCGACGCGCAGGCCCCGTGCCGCCAGTCGTAAGTACAAGGTGACAGCCCATTTCATCAACCAGCTCGCAGAGTGTCTGTTCAATAAGCGGTTGCTCATCAGGCACCAGACGCGTCTCCAGTTCGAAGGGCGTCGCAAGCGCCTGCGCCAGCCACTCTTCAAGGGCGGGGATGCCTTTATCCTGATAAACACCGCTGGAAGCGCGGTCAGAAATTGAAACTAAGCCTATGCGTAACGTATCCATATCATTTCCGAAAATCAGTGCGGTTTTGCGAAATGATACACGCCAGCGCGGTTTGCAGACAGGGAGAGAATGCAAGAAACGTGGCCGGCAGGGCCGGCCACGGAGGGATTACAGCAGGTCTTCGACCATTTTTTCCAGTTTTTCCTGGTCAATGGCGAACTTGCGGATACCATCCGCCAGTTTGTCTACGGCCATCGGATCCTGGTTGTGCTCCCAGAAGAACTGGGATTCAGTCAGGCGCGCCGGGCGTGCCTTCACTTCGCCATTGAAAGCGAGTTTGCGCTCAACCGCGCCTTCGCTTTCTGCCAGCTCTTTGAGCAGCGCAGGCGCGATAGTCAGACGGTCACAACCGGCCAGCTCAAGGATTTCGCCGACGTTACGGAAGCTTGCGCCCATCACTACCGTTTCATAGCCGTGCTGTTTGTAGTACTCGTAGATTTCCGTCACGGACACCACGCCCGGATCTTCCTGCGGCGCGTACTCTTTCTTGTCAGTGTTGGCTTTGTACCAGTCGAGGATACGGCCCACGAACGGAGAGATCAGGTAAACACCCGCTTCGGCGCATGCACGCGCCTGCGCGAAGGAGAACAGCAGCGTCAGGTTACAGTTGATGCCTTCTTTTTCCAGTTGCTCAGCCGCGCGAATGCCCTGCCAGGTGGAAGCCAGCTTGATAAGAATGCGATCGTTACTAATGCCAGCGTCGTTATAGAGTTTGATGAGGCGCTTGGCTTTAGTGATGCTGCCTTCAGTGTCATAGGAGAGACGTGCATCCACTTCGGTCGAGATACGGCCAGGGATAAGTTTCAGGATCTCCAGACCGATATTCACCGCCAGCTTATCGGTCGCGTCTACCACCTGCTGTGCGCGATCGCTGCTCTGGCTTTTCGCCCAGGTCACAGCATCGTCAATCAGCTTGCGGTATTCCGGGATTTGCGCGGCGTTAAGGATCAGAGAAGGGTTAGTTGTGGCATCTTGCGGCTGGTACAGCTTCATTGCCGCGATGTCTCCAGTGTCAGCAACCACGGTTGTGAACTGACGAAGGGAGGTCAATTTATCCGTCATGATAGTGTTTCTCTTTAGAACTTCGTGTCAGGGAAAGGTAACCGGTCTGCGTTGATGATAACACGAGACTTTTCGAGCGCAACCGAGGCAATCGCGTCGCCGCGGTGTGATAAACTCCTTTTATTTCAGGCGCTGCTATTTCAGGGAAGGTCTGTTGGCGACCCTCGCCGCAGGCGATAACGCAGCGCAACGCCACGGGGAACAGGCATGTCAGATTTTCTTTTATTTATCAGCGAAATATTATGGGAATCGGCCATGCTGTACCTGCTCGCAGGCGCTGGTTTCTGGTTTTCCTGGCGCACGGGCTTTATCCAGTTCCGCTATCTGCGCTATTTCCCACGCGCGCTGAGCCGCAGCCTGCGTCCGTCCGGTAATGGGCTGACGGCATTTGAAGCACTCTGTACCAGCATTGCGGCGCGCGTCGGCAGCGGCAATATCGCAGGCGTGGCGTTCGCAATCATTAGCGGCGGTCCCGGCGCGGTGTTCTGGATGTGGGTCGCCGGGCTTATCGGCATGGCGACGTCGTTTGCTGAAAACGCGCTGGGCCAGCTCTATAAAGGGCGCGACAGAGAAGGCTATTTTCGCGGCGGCCCCGCCTGGTATATGGAACGCGGGCTCGGCATGCGCTGGCTGGGCGTCCTGTTTTCTCTGTTTTTAATCTTCACTTTCGGACTTCTCTTTAACGCCGCGCAGGCAGGCGCGCTTTCGCAAGCGCTCAGTAAAACGCTGGCGATCCCGCCGCTTCTCAGTAGCGGACTGCTGGCGCTGTGCCTGCTGCCTATGCTGCTGCTCGGCTTTAACCGCGTGGCCCGCCTGATGTGCCGTGTGGTGCCGCCGATTGCCGGTATCTGGATTGTGACCGCGCTTATCGTCATGCTCCTGCATCTCTCCGCGCTGCCCGGCATCCTGCAACTGATTGCGCGCAGCGCCTTCGGCTGGCATGAAGCCGCCGCCGGCGCGGTTGGCTGGACGATAAGCCAGGCGCTCACCAGCGGTTTTCAGCGCGGCATGTTCTCGAACGAAGCGGGCATGGGCGCCTCGCCTAATGCCGCCGCCGCCGCGACTTCCTGGCCGCCCCACCCCGCCGCGCAGGGTATCGTGCAGATGATTGGCGTTTTTATCGACACGCTGGTTATCTGTTCCTCCACGGCATTTATCGTATTGCTCGCAGGCGCTACGTCTCCAGGCTCCCTCGCGACGGACGGATTAGCGCTCGCGCGCGAATCACTGGGTGTGCTTATCGGCCCGTGGGCGAAAGAGCTGGTGGCGGGCGTGATTGTGCTCTTCGCCTTTATTTCTATTGTCGCTAACTACGCCTATGCCGAAAACAATCTGGTGTTTCTGCGCCGCTATACGCCCGCCTACCGCTGGCTGCTGCGCGTCGCGGTGATAATCATGGTGCTCACCGGGCCGTTTCTCAATCTGCCGCTGCTGCGCCAGGTTGCTGAAGTGGCGATGGCATTAATGGCGGTGATGAATCTCTCGGCAATCCTTCTGCTCTCGCCGGTCGTGAAATGCATTGCTGATGACTACCTGCGCCAGCGCAGGCTGGGGTTAAAACCGGTCTTTAACGCCGACCGCTATCCGGATATCGCCCGCCAGGTGGCGCCGGAAATCTGGCGCGGCGCACCGCTGGAGTAAGTGTGTTCAATCGCAGCCATTGGTTCACTTTGCGGCGTTCTTTGGTAGAGTTTCGGGAAAACGAAGAAAGGACATGTCATGCTGATTCTTATTTCTCCTGCCAAGACCCTGGATTACCAGAGTCCACTTGCCACGACACGCTACACCCAGCCTGCGCTGCTCGACCACGCGCAGCAGCTTATTGAGGTCGCTCGTCGTTTAACTGACGAAGAAATCGCCGACCTGATGAGCATCAGCAGCAAACTGGCGTCGCTTAACGCCACTCGCTTTAACGACTGGCAGCCCGATTTCACGCCGGAAAACGCCCGTCAGGCTATCCTCGCATTCAAAGGGGATGTCTACACCGGACTTGAAGCAGAAAGGTTCAGCGAGGCGGATTTTGATTTCGCCCAACAGCATCTGCGCATGCTTTCCGGGCTTTACGGCGTGCTCCGTCCGCTTGATCTGATGCAGCCTTACCGCCTGGAAATGGGCACGCGCCTTGCGAACCCGAAAGGCAAAGATCTCTACACGTTCTGGGGCGAGACGATAACCCAGACGCTGAACGAGGCAATTGCTGCTCAGGGCGATAACATCGTGGTGAATCTGGCGTCGGATGAATATTTTAAAGCTGTCAAACCGGCGAAGCTGAATGCGGAAATCATCAAGCCGGTATTCCTTGATGAGAAAAACGGCAAATTTAAAGTCATCAGTTTCTATGCCAAGAAAGCACGCGGGCTAATGACCCGTTACATTATTGAAAACCGTCTGACGACGCCCGAACAGCTGACGGCCTTCGACAGCGAAGGCTATTTCTTCGATGAGACCGCCTCAGGCGGCAATGAGCTGGTCTTTAAACGTCACGAGCAATAAAAAAGCCGCCTGCGAACAGGCGGCTTTTGTCTTTATCCTTCATGCGCCTTACGGTGCTTTACTCATCATCAGCTCACGCAGCGCGGCGAAATCCGCAGGCAGCGAATGCGACAGCAGCGGCAGATCGACACGTTCGGCAAGTTCCGGCGGCAGCGCCAGGGTTTCGCCGAGCACCGCTTCCACGCTCTCTTTGAATTTTGCCGGATGCGCAGTACCGAGGAACAGCCCGTACTCGCCCGGGCGCAGCTGGTCGCGCAGCGCGCGGTAGGCCACCGCCGCATGCGGCTCGGACAAATAGCCTATCTCGTGCAGTTCGCGCATAGTCGCTCTGGTGGTTTCATCATCGATGGTCGCCACGCCAAGTTCATTCAGGCGCCAGATTTTACGGCGGAAAAGTTCTTCCACGCGCGGCCAGTTGTTTGGCTGTGACACATCCATCGCGTTGGAGAGCGTCGCCACCGTCGCGTTCGGCAGCCATTCGCCGTGTTGCAGAAAACGCGGCACCGTATCATTGGCATTGGTGGCAGCAATAAAGCGCTTCACCGGCAGCCCGATGGATTTAGCAAGCAGCCCTGCGGTCAGATCGCCGAAGTTACCGCTCGGCACCGAAACCACCAGCTGGTTGCGCGCCTCCTGTGGCAGTTGCGCGGCTGCTTCGAAGTAGTAGCAGATCTGCGCCAGCAGGCGGCTGATGTTAATGGAGTTCGCCGAGTTCAGGCCAAGCGTCGCTTTCAGTTCTTCGTCGTCAAAGGCCTGTTTCACCAGCGCCTGGCAGGCGTCGAAATCGCCATCGATCGCAACGGTTTCAATGTTGCCACCAAGCGTACAGAACAGTTTTTCCTGCAATGGGCTGATTTTGCCGCGCGGATAGAGGATAACCACCTGCACGTTTTTCATGCCGTAAAAGGCGTGCGCCACGGCAGCACCGGTATCGCCGGATGTCGCCGTCAGAATGGTCACCGGCTTATCGCCGCTGATCTGCGCCAGCATCTGCGCCATAAAGCGGCCACCGAAATCTTTAAACGCCAGCGTCGGGCCGTGGAACAACTCCAGACAGCCGATGTCATCCGACACATGGCTTACGGGTGCCGGGAACGTGAAGGCATTTTCCACGCGCTGGCGCAGGCTCTCTGCCGGGATTTCATCACCAATATAGGCCGAGAGGATTTTGGTGCTGCGGGAGACGAAATCCATCTCCAGCATTTCATCGATTTCGGTCAGGCTGAATTCCGGCAAATCGTGCGGGAAAAACAGCCCCTGATTTTTACCCAGTCCCTGCGTGACGGCCTGCGCAAAGCTGACCTGCTCGTTATGGTCTTTCAGATTGTAGAGTTTCATGCGTTATCCCAGTACTCGTGCGCCAGCCGTGTCGAGACGGCAAATATGTACAAAGCCTTCCTGATTTTGCAGATAGTGTTGCTTCAGCCACTCCGCCACCCGCTGTGCGGTATCGGTTTTATCGCAGACGGCAAACAGCGTCGGACCGGAGCCGGAGATACCACAGGCCAGGGCCCCCATCTCTGCCGCCGCCTGGCGTGCCTCGCTAAAGCCCGGCAACAGTTTTGTGCGGTATGGCTCGGCGATGACGTCACGCATCAGTTTAGCCGCCAGCTGCGGCTGGCGCGTATGGCAGGCGTGAATAAACCCTGCCAGATAACGCCCGTGACTGATGCAATCCTGACGGCGATACTGCGCCGGTAAAATAGCGCGCGCCTCGGCGGTGGAGACCTTGATCCCCGGATACGCCATCACCCACAGCCATTCGTCGAAGCTCGGTACCGGCTGGCTAATAATGTGGTTTTCTTCCAGCATCAGTTGCAGCCCGCCGAGAAAACACGGCGCGACGTTATCGAAATGAATGCTGCCAGAGATGCGGCCTTCCAGCTCGCCCATCAGTGTCAGCAGGCGATCGTCGCTGAGCGGCTTACCGCAAAATTCGTTCATCGCCATCAGGCCCGCCACTACGGAGCAGGCGCTGGAGCCAAGCCCGGATCCTATCGGCATATTCTTCTCAAGCGTCATGGCAACCGGCACGGTTTTGCCTATCTCCTGACAAAAGCGCTCCCAGCATTGCCAGGCGATATTTTCGCGAGGTTCGGCAGGCAGCTTGCTGACAAAGCGCCCGGTGTTGGTGAGCGAAAAGGTTTCAGCCGCTTCCACCGTTACACAGTCGCCCAGCAGTTCGCCATTGACGGGCGACACGGCGGCGCCTAATACGTCAAACCCCACGCTGACGTTGCCAATGGAGGCCGGGGCATACACTTTAACCATCTTAAACTCCTAACTTCCATGACAGGGTGCGCAGCAGATCGGCAAAGACGCCTGCCGCCGTCACATCGTTCCCGGCGCCGTAACCGCGCAACACCAGCGGCAGCGGCTGATAGTAATGGCTGTAGAACGCCAGCGCGTTTTCGCCGTTTTTCACTTTATAGAGCGGATCGTTGCCATCAACCGCCGCGATTTTGACGCGGCACACACCGTCGTCTTCAATCGTGCCGATATAGCGCAGCACGTTGCCTTCGTCGCGCGCTTTCGCTACGCGAGCGGCAAACTCATCATCCAGCTGCGGCAGACGGGCCATAAAGCTCTCAACATCGCCGGTGGCGTCAAAGCTTTCCGGCAACACCGGCTCGATGACGATATCGCTAAGCTCCAGATGGCGGCCCGTTTCACGCGCCAGAATCAACAATTTACGCGCTACGTCCATGCCAGAGAGATCGTCGCGCGGATCGGGTTCGGTATACCCCAGTTCGCGCGCCATGCTGGTCGCCTGTGACAGGCTCATCCCTTCGTCCAGTTTGCCAAAGATAAAAGAGAGTGAGCCGGAAAGAATGCCCGCGAAGCGTTGCAGCTCGTCACCGGCATTCAGCAGGTTTTGCAGGTTTTCGATAACCGGCAGCCCCGCGCCAACGTTAGTGTCGTAGAGGAATTTGCGGCGCGATGCAGCCGCCGCATGACGCAACTGGTGGTAGTACGCCATCGACGAGGTGTTAGCTTTTTTGTTCGGCGTGACCACGTGGAAGCCTTCGCGCAGGAAGTCGGCGTATTGATCCGCCACCGCCTGATTGGAAGTACAATCGACAATCACCGGATTTAGCAGGTGATATTCTTTCACCAGACGAATCAGACGACCAAGGTTAAATGGCTCGTTGGCCTCAGCCAGCGCATCGCGCCAGTTTTCTAGATCAAGACCATGCACGTTGGTCAGCAACGCGCGTGAGTTCGCTACGCCGCAAACGCGCAAATCGATATGCTTTTGCTTAAGCCAGGTTTGCTGGCGTTTAACCTGCTCAAGCAACGCGCCCCCGACCCCGCCGACGCCGATGACAAACACTTCAATGACCTGATCGGTATTAAAGAGCATCTGGTGCGTCACGCGCACGCCAGTGGTAGCGTCGTCATTGTTGACGACGACCGAGATAGAACGCTCGGAAGAGCCCTGGGCAATCGCCACGATATTGATATTGGCGCGCGCGAGGGCAGCGAAGAATTTCGCTGAAATGCCGCGCAGCGTGCGCATCCCGTCGCCCACGACCGAGATAATCGCGAGGCGCTCCATAATGGCGAGCGGTTCCAGCAGACCTTCTTTTAACTCCAGATAGAATTCATCTTCCATTGCACGCTGAGCACGGGCGCAGTCGCTCTGCGGCACGCAGAAACTGATGCTGTATTCCGACGAGGATTGGGTGATAAGCACCACTGAGATCCCGGCGCGGGACATTGTTGCGAACACCCGCGCCGCCATACCCACCATGCCTTTCATGCCAGGACCGGAGACGTTGAACATCGCCATGTTATTGAGGTTACTGATGCCTTTCACTGGCAGACCGTCTTCATCGCTGCTGGAGCCAATCAGCGTGCCCGGCGCTTGCGGGTTACCGGTGTTTTTAATCAGGCAAGGGATCTGGAACTGGGCGATAGGCGTGATGGTGCGGGGGTGGAGAACTTTGGCGCCGAAATAAGAAAGCTCCATGGCTTCCTGATACGACATCGACTTCAGCAGCCTGGCGTCTGGCACCTGGCGCGGGTCACAGGTATAGACGCCATCAACGTCAGTCCAGATCTCGCAACAGTCCGCGCGCAGACACGCGGCCAGCACAGCAGCGGAGTAATCGGAGCCGTTGCGCCCAAGCACGACCAACTCGCCTTTATCGTTACCTGCGGTAAATCCCGCCATCAGGATCATGTGATCCGCCGGAATTTTGCTGGCCGCGATGCGGCGAGTGGATTCGGCGATATCGACGGTAGACTCCAGGTAATGACCGACTGCGAGCAGTTTTTCCACCGGATCGATCACCGTCACTTTATGGCCACGCGCTTCAAGAAGCGCCGACATGATAGCGATAGAGAGTTTTTCACCACGGCAAATGAGCGCGGCATTGATGCTGTCCGGGCACTGCCCGAGCAGACTGATGCCGTGCAGTACATGTTTGATCTGCGCAAACTCCTGATCGACCACGGTTTTCATCTGCGCGTACGGGAATTCCGGCTGGGCGTCGCTGAGGCCTTTCAGCAGTTCGGCAAAAATACGTTCGGCATCGCTGATATTCGGCAGAGCATCCTGACCACTGATGGTTTTCTCAATCATCGCCACCAGATGGTTGGTGATTTTCGCGGGAGCAGAAAGAACGGTCGCTACCTGCCCCTGCCTGGCATTGCTCTCCAGAATGTCGGCGACACGCATAAAGCGCTCTGCGTTCGCGACCGATGTACCGCCGAATTTCAACACTCGCATGGTTGTTACCCCTTGATTTTTTGCCGAAAAAAAAGCCCGCACGGTTCAGGTGCGGGCTTTTTTCAGTTTTTCCTGTACGCGTCAGCCCGCCCCGTTACCTGTGGTAATGGTGGTGGTAGTAATAATGGTAGTCAGGCTGATGCGAATCATGGATGTTGTGTGCTCTGTACTTTTCTGTTTTCTGTCCTGTATCTCTATTGGTTAAAGTAATCGTCAGGTTAAGTCAACGAATATTTCATTTACGCACCGGTTGAAACTTTCCCGCCAGATACCGTGAAAATGCGCCTTCGCGGTCCAAATAATTGGCAATCACCCTGCATTTTTAGCATTAAATGCTCTGTGTCCGCATTTCGTCAGGATTTCAGCCCGCCAGTTTTTTTTCGATATCATGCAGTAAACGATGCAACATGGCAGTGTCGCGCTGCTCCAGAAGCCCAAGACGTTGCTCCAGCCAGTCGGCCATTTTGAGATCATCCTCAACGCCGAGAGTGGTCAGTAATGTATCGATTCGCAGACGTAATGCTTTCAGCTGATGACGATCGGCTTCGGGTGCAGCGGTGGGCGCATTTTGCATCAGCGCCGTTAATTGATAGCAGTAGACCATGACAGCCTGCCCAAGATTCAGCGACGGGTAATCCGCCACCATTGGCACCCCTGTCAGCACATCGGCCAGTGCCAGTTCGTCATTGGTCAGCCCCGAATCTTCACGTCCGAACACCAATGCTGTGACGGGCAGCCATGCCGCTTTTTCTTCAAGAAGGGGTAATAGCTGTTGCGGCGTTGCGTAGTAGTGGAACTTCGCGCGGCTGCGTGCCGTGGTAGCGACCGTGAAATCGACATCGGCAAGCGCCGCAGCTAAAGTGTCGTAATGCTTTGTATTGTCGAGAATATCGCCAGCACCGTGTGCGACACGACGTGCCGCTGGATCGTCATGCGCCGTGCTGTCGACGATACGCAGTTCCGTAAATCCCATCGTTTTCATGGCGCGTGCAGCGGCACCGACGTTTTCTGGTCTGGCAGGGGATACCAGAATAATAGGCAAACGCATAAGGCTCTCTGTGATTCATTCGTGAAAGAAAATAACGACGCCTACGTTAATACGCGTCGCGAATTTACATTTAATATACAAATACGGTCAGATCATAGAGGTTAGATAGATAAATAATAGTTATGAAAACAACGCAGAAAGCTTCACTTTTAATGCGCTAAAATGGGGCTTATCCGGCTGTTTATCATCAATAAAAACAATATAAATTCCGCTTGCTTATCGGATTCACTTTGTTTATTAGTTAATAGGCGAAATTATCCGCAATGTTACTCATATGTAAACAAAGTTAGTTCTTCGCTGCGATGATCTCATCAAACTGTTAACGTGCTACAATTGAACTTGATATATGTCAACGAAGCGTAGTTTTATTGGGTGTTGGTATCGTATCATCCTGTTATGTTGCTGTTAAAATGGTTAGGATGACAGCCGTTTTTGACACCGTCGGGTCCAGAGGGAAAAGTACCCACGACCGAGCTAATGATGTTGTTGACGTTGATGGAAAGTGCATCAAGAACGCAATTACGTACTTTAGTCATGTTAGGCCAGGCATGTTAATTTATGGCATGCACAAGGCAGGTCAGGGACTTTTGTACTTCCTGTTTCGATTTAGTTGGCAATTTTTAGGTAGCAAACATGCAGACCCCGCACATTCTTATCGTTGAAGACGAGTTGGTAACACGCAACACGTTGAAAAGTATTTTCGAAGCAGAAGGCTATGATGTTTCCGAAGCCACTGATGGCGCTGAGATGCATCAGATCCTCTCTGACAATGATATCAACCTGGTAATCATGGATATCAACCTGCCGGGTAAAAACGGCCTGCTGCTGGCGCGTGAACTGCGCGAGCAAGCGAACGTCGCACTGATGTTCCTGACTGGCCGTGATAACGAAGTGGATAAAATCTTAGGCCTGGAAATCGGCGCTGACGATTACATCACTAAACCGTTCAACCCCCGTGAACTGACGATTCGCGCCCGCAATCTGCTTTCCCGCACCATGAATTTGGGTACGGTGAGCGAAGAGCGCCGCAGCGTGGAAAGCTACAAGTTCAACGGCTGGGAGCTTGATATCAATAGCCGTTCGCTGATTAGCCCGAACGGTGAGCAGTATAAACTGCCGCGTAGCGAATTCCGCGCCATGCTGCACTTCTGCGAAAATCCGGGCAAGATCCAGACCCGCGCGGAACTGCTGAAGAAAATGACCGGTCGCGAGCTTAAACCGCATGACCGTACCGTTGACGTGACCATCCGTCGTATTCGTAAACATTTCGAATCTACGCCGGACACCCCGGAAATCATCGCTACGATCCATGGCGAAGGTTACCGTTTCTGCGGCGATCTGCAGGAATAAGGCGTTCGACGTAAAACAAAAAGGGCGGAGATTCCGCCCTTTTTTATTGCCTCCATTTTACTTCCACAGCCGGAACCGTTCATCCTCTGGCGCAGGTGTCAGGCGCGTATAACGTAATTTTTTAGGCGTCAGCGCATACCAGTCGATATGGCGTGTCAGTAGCATCACCGCTGTCAGCGCGGTAAACAGCAACCCGCTGCCGAGCAACAAGGCGAAATCCTGTGAACGCAGCAGTTGCCAGAGTACGCCGTCCAGCGCCAGCAGACCGCCTGCAAACAGCAGGCTGCGCCGCCAGCCTTTCAGCACCGCCTGCAAATACAGCGCGTTTAGCGCCGCCCCCGCGAGGCTCGCGGTAAGCCAGGCCACATTGAAGCCTGTGTGTTCCGAAAGCGCCAGCAGCAGCAGGTAAAACATCACCAAAGACAGCCCCACCAGCAAGTACTGCACCGGGTGCATTGTAATGCCGCTCAGGGTTTCGCAGACGAAAAAAGCCATATAGGTGAGCGCTATCAGCAGCACCGCATATTTTACCGCCCGGTCGGTAAGCTGATATTGATCCACTGGCGTCGCCACCGTCACGCTGAAAGCGGGCAGTGAATCGAGCCTTACGCTGTCGCCGTGGTGAAACTGGCCGTCGATATTATTGGCATACCAGGTGCTGTGCCACGTCGCCGCAAATCCACTGGCAGAAATCTCCCGCTTCGCGGGCAGGAAATTGCCGTAAAAACCTGGGTGTGGCCAGTTGCTGATAAGCGACAATTCGCTGGTGCGCCCAAGCGGTACGACGGAAAACGCGCCGGTACCGTTGAGCTCAAACGAGAAATTGACCGCCAGCGTCCGGTCCTGAAGCAGCGTCGCCGGAAGGGTGGCGTGCAGGCCTTCTCCGCCGTCTTCAATTCCGCTGCCGGGTTCGACCTCCAGCGGCTGACCGTTGATGTTCAGCGCGCCCACATGGTCGATGCCGCGTGCGTCGCCCACTGCCATTACCAGTCGCGCATCACCCACGCGATACCGCGCGCCGGGCGTTATCTCTTGCGAGGGCAGCCTAAAGCGCGCCTCAAGCGATATGTCACTATGCCAGACTTGCCCTTCGTAAATACCGATATGTCGCGGCTCAACCGCCTGCTTTCCCGACACCACCAGCGACTCCGGCAGATAATAGCGAATAAAGCTCCGCTCCTGCGTCACGTCCTTACCCGCCTGTGTCGTGGTGGTAATTTCCGTAACCGGGATAGCGATAAGCGGCCCCACGAGTTTTTGCGGCCCGCTGGTACTCTGCTCAAGCGAATGCGTCACATCGTCACGGTAGTCCGCGCGTTCATCAATAACGACACTCAAAATACGCAACGGAATTAATAGCAGCGCCATACAACCCAGCAGCGCCATGCCTTTTAACATCAGGGGTGATTTCAACATAAGCCTCTCCTTTTCGATGCTGCCGAAGATAGAGGGCTTATGTGGGGTGAAAATGAAGTTATGTGAAGTGGCGGTGAAGTCAGGCGGCAGGAAGCGAAAGCCGTGCCTCAACGCCGCCTTCAGGCCGGTTGGCAAGCGTAATATCACCCTGGTGTAGTCGTGCCACCTCTTGCACGAAAGCAAGCCCCAGGCCACTGCTCTTCTGCCCGTCCGCACGCGGTAGCGAATAGAAACGTTCAAAGATACGCGCCAGCGCGTAATCGGGTATGCCGCTGCCGGTGTCCGTGACGAGGATCACCACCCGTTCGCCCTCCTGCCGCGCGCCAAGCGTAATCTCGCCCGCAGGCGGCGTAAAATCGAGCGCGTTGTTCAGAAGATTGCCGATAGCCTGTTGCAACAGCGCTTCGTCGCCCGCCACATGCAGCGCGCCTGCTGGAGGATCGAGACGCAAATGTACCGATTTTTGCAGCAGCGAGGAGGCATGCAGTTCGGCAAGGGTCGCGAAGAGCGGTGCCAGCAAAACCGGTTCTGGAGTGATATCCAGCCGGTTTTCGAGCTTCGCCTGGTATAACAGTTTCTCCACCAGCGCCTGCATGCGCGCGTTTTGTTGCAGGATATTGTCGCTGAACCGGCGCGCCACGTCGGGCGGCGGCGCTTCGCGCAGGATTTCCGCTGCGCCGCGAATACCTGCCAGCGGGCTTTTCAGCTCGTGAGTAAGCGCATGGACATATTGCTCAATATAATTTTTACCTTCGAGCCGTACGCGCATGTTTTCCAGCGCCTGAGCAAGACGCCGCAGTTCACGGCTGCCCGGGTCCGGCAGCGGCAGCGGTGCAGCGTCGGTTACGGCATCAGCGTAGCGCACCAGCGTGCCGATGGAGCGGTTAATCCAGAGCACCATCACGATGCCGGTCAGCAGCGCGATACCCAGCAGCGCAATACCCGCCATCATGATCCGATGCTCGCTGCGGCGGATAACCGGCGCGAGCGCGATATTCGGCTTACCGACGCTCAGCACGCCGATAATGCGCCCGGCGTCGCGTACCGGCGCGGCGACATACATTACGGTACTGTCAGGATCGTCGGGATGGAGCGCCGAGCTGCGCGCGCCATATTCGCCGCGAAGCGTCAGCCAGACGTCATTCCAGCGTGAGTAATCCTGCCCTAGCGCCGCGCCGCTGGAATCAAACACCACGCGTCCCTGCGCGTCAGTCAGATAAACGCGGTATTCATTACGCACCTTTTTGATGCCGCTGATGTTGGCGTTAACCGGGTAATGGTTTAACCGCTCAAACGCCTGCGCGAGCTGGCCGTCGAGCGGATGGCCCGCCAGCAGATCGTCACGGGCGATCTCCGCAAGCAGCGTGGCGGTATCGTTAAGCGACCCTTCCGTCGCCCGCCGCACGCCTGGTTTTATCTCTTGCACGAAAATGGCGAGCACAAACCACGCCGCCACCGCGACAATCAGAAAGTAACCCAGCAGAAGCCGCATACCGATGCGCATCAGTTTACCGCCAGGCTATAACCCAGCCCCCGGTGCGTATTAACGGGCGAAACGTCAGGGTTGACCGCACGCAGCTTGGCCCGCAGCGTTTTGATATGGGTATCAACAGTGCGATCGAAACTGTCGTTGGCATCGCCCCAGACATGGTCCATCAGTTGCTGGCGCGAATAGACACGGCCCGGCGCCAGCAGCAGCGTTTTCAGCAGCAGATATTCATATCGCGTCAGTGGTAACGTCTGCCCGCACCAGGCTATCTGCGCGGCCGCCTCGTTCAGTTCGAAACGGCCCGCGCGCACCACTGACTGCGTGCCGCTCTGCTGTTTTTGCAGGCGTCGCAGAATGGTCCGCACGCGAGCACAGACCTCGCGCGGCGAAAACGGCTTGGCAACATAATCATCCGCGCCGATTTCAAGGCCGATAAGCCTATCGACTTCTTCGCTACGCGCCGTCAAAAACAGCACCGGCAACGCCGGATGTGCTGCCAGCAGCTGACGGCACAATTCAAAGCCGCTGATATCGGGCAGGCCGACATCCAGCACCACCAGATCCGGGAGCGTATGACGGGCGGCGTCCAGCGCGGGCAACCCGCGCTCAAACGCCCGTACCGTAAAGCCTTCAAGCTGCATGACATACGCCAGCGCTTCGCTGATGCTGGTCTCATCCTCTACCAGCCAGACGGTTGTCTGATTCATCCTGAATAATCCTGTGAATTACCGGGCCTGGCCCCACGGCATAATTGGCACTGCGCTCAGTGCGTTTTTAGGCGAGCCTTCGACCACTTTGTCGGAATAGGTCAGATACGCCAGCGTATTGCGCTTCGCATCGTAAAAACGCACCACCTGCAATTTTTTGAAAACCAGCGAGGTACGCTTCTGGAACACCACATCGCCCTGCGCTTTTCCAGCTTTGATTTTATCGCTCAGCTCAATTGGCCCAACCTGCTGGCAGGAAATCGCCGCGTCTGAGGTATCTTCCGCGAGCCCCAACCCACCTTTGATCCCGCCGGTTTTTGCACGGCTCAGGTAACAGGTCACATTTTTGACATCCGGATCGTCAAACGCTTCCACGACAATTTTGTGATCCGGCCCCAGCCATTTGAATACGGTATCTACCGAACCAATCTCTTCTGCCCGCAAACCGCCGCTAAATGCCATAAACATTAGGGGAACTAATAACACCCGATATTTCATATTGTTACCATTCATTTAAGGTTACGTTTCGTGACTATTCACTGTGAGAACAAAAAACCTTACAGATCACATTGTTACTCAAAAAACCCTTTTTGTAGCAGCAGATCTCGCCCAAGGCGCAAAAGAAAACACTGAATGCCAGAAGAGCAAAAAATGCTACTATTCGCTACCCACTTTTTCAGGCACTGCGTTTAAGGATGAGGATTATATATGGATCAGTCTGGGATCATTCGGGATCTGCTTACCTGGCTGGAAAGCCATCTTGATCACCCCTTGTCTTTGGACAATGTGGCGGCCAAAGCCGGGTATTCCAAGTGGCATTTGCAACGTATGTTCAAAGAGGTAACGGGCCAGGCCATTGGCGCTTATATCCGCGCGCGACGCTTGTCGAAATCCGCGGTCGCTCTGCGCCTGACGGCGCGCCCTATTTTGGATATCGCGCTGCAATACCGTTTCGACTCGCAGCAGACGTTTACCCGCGCGTTTAAAAAACAGTTTTCGCTGACGCCGGCGCTTTATCGCCGCTCCCCGGACTGGAACGCGCAGGGTATGCGCCCACCGATTCGCCTCGAACCGTTCACGCCGCCGCCGCATCAGTTTGTTACGCTGGCCCCGCTGCAACTGACGGGCCTTACGCAGAGCTATACCTGCTCGCTGGAGCAAATCTCTGAAATGCGCCAGCAGATGCGCGTCCAGTTCTGGCGGGAATTTCTCGCAAACTGCCCGACAATCCCGCCTGCATTTTACGGCCTGAACGAATCGCGTCCGAGCGCAGAGAAAGACGACGAGCAGGAAGTCTTTTACACCACCGCGCTGCCGGAGCCGCTGGCGGAAGGCTGCGTGGAACATGCGCACCCGGTCACGCTGGAAGGCGGCGATTATGTGCAGTTCACCTACGAAGGTCCGGGCACTGGCGTACAGGAGTTTATCCTGACGGTATATGGTACCTGCATGCCCGCCCTGGGGCTGACACGCCGCCGCGGTCAGGATATTGAGCGCTATTTCCTCTCAGAAGAAACCAGCGCTCAGGAACGCGATATAAACCTGCGCTGCGAGTACCTTATCCCGGTTCGCCGTTAACGCTGTAGCTCATCCAGCGCAGGCGCATCAAGATGCGACACGTCGCCTGCCGTCTCCACCACCCAACCGGACGCGAGCCATGGGCTCTGCTGATAATCCACGCGGGAAATCGAGCAGTTACGCAGGCGCAGACGGCGCTCCGCGTACGCTGGCAACCCGAGGATGGTACTGACCAGGCAACCGAGCGCCATGCCGTGGCTGACCAGTAACGGGCGGCTGCCTTCCGGCAGTTCGAGACAGGCGTTCAGCGCGCCGTGCATACGATCGCTCACTTCCTGCATCGATTCGCCTTTTGGAATGCGCCCGTCAGGCGTGCCGTTGACCAACTGACGCCGCCAGCCCTCCTCTTCCTCGCTAAGCGTGTCGAGATGGCGTCTTTCCAGAATGCCCATATCCAGCTCGCGCAGGCGCGCATCGAGTATCACGTCGCAGCCGCAGCCCTGCGCGACAATCTCCGCCGTGCGCCGGGTACGCCCCAGATCGCTGGTGATAATGTGCGTGATGCCAAGCGCTTTGGCGCGCTGCGCCACCTGCATAGCCTGGCGTTCCCCTTTTTCAGTCAATGGGCTGTCCGATTGCCCCTGGATGCGTCGCTCGGCGTTCCACTGCGTTTCACCGTGGCGAACCAGATATACCTGTAACATGCTTTTTATCCGTTATACTGCTGCGACTTTAAACGTCTGTGAGTGTGTATTTATTATGTACCATGTTGTCTGCGCCACGACGAATCCAGCCAAAATTCAGGCGATTCTGCGTGCATTTAGCGAGATTTTTGGCGAAGCATCCTGCCATATTGATGCCGTCTCCGTCGATAGCGGCGTGCCTGAGCAGCCACTTGGCAGTGACGAAACGCGCCTTGGCGCGCGCCAGCGCGTCATTAACGCCCGCGCACTTCGCCCGGACGCCGATTACTGGGTGGCTATCGAAGCCGGTATCGATGAAGGCAGCACGTTTAGCTGGGTTGTGATTGAAAGCGCGCAGCAGCGTGGCGAAGCGCGTTCTGCGACGCTGCCATTGCCTGCGGCGATTCTGGAAGAAGTGCGCGCCGGAAAAGCCCTGGGACCGGTGATGTCTGCCTGGACAGGCATTGACGAGATTGGGCGTAAAGAAGGGGCTATCGGCATTTTCACCGCAGGTAAACTGACGCGCAGCAGCGTCTACCATCAGGCGGTGATCCTGGCCTTAAGCCCCTTTCATAACGCGATTTACCGCTGAGCCTGTAACAACTCCTGTTCGAGCCACTGACGAAGCTCAGCTGGCGCCGCTTTCAGGCTGTTAGAGCCGCGGGTGATCGTTGCGATACCCGCGCCCAGCTCGCTTTTCAGTTCGCGCTGGCTCATTTCTCCGCGTAACAACTCTTCGATTATCCGCACGCGCGTGCCGAGCGCGGCGCGTTCGTCCGGCGTCAGCAGCAGCGTCAGCAAAGGAAGATGAAGCTCGTTGTCGAAAGATTGCTTCAGGAGCGCCACAAAACGCAGCCACTCCTGGTTGCTCTGTTCGGCCTGGGCCGCGGAATAGGTTGAATGTTGAGTCATCGGATGCCGCCATACTCGTTCACTAGTACGCCAGCATAGCACAACACCGCCGATCAGTAACGGCGGCGCCACTCCGCATCGGTCATCAGCACCGGTTTATCGCCCATGAAATAGCGATAATAGGCGTCGTAAGCCAGTACGTTTTTCACGTAACCACGCGTCTCGGAAAACGGAATACTTTCCACAAACGCTACCGCATCAATACGCCCGGCGCTGTTGCCAAGCCAGGTGCGTACGCGTCCTGGCCCTGCGTTATAGGCGGCGGAGGCGAAAATACGGTTGTTGTCGAACATCCCATAGACATACTGCAAATAACTCGTGCCTATCTGAATATTGGTTTCCGGATCGAGTAACTGCGCGCTGCTGCTGTAGCCTGGCAGATTAAACATTTTCACCGTATGGGTTGCGGTGCCGGGCATAAGCTGCATGAGGCCAGACGCCCCCACCGGCGAGCGCACTTTCGGGTTCCAGGCGCTTTCCTGCCGCGCGATTGCCATCGCGTAACTCTGCGCAACGGTTTTATCGCTCACGTAGCGGGCGAACAGATCTTTATACGCCAGCGGGAAGCGCTCTTCGAGCTGATCCCACAGTTTACCGGCGATCGTCGCCTGCACGCTCAGATCCCACCAGTTACGATCAAAGGCGTAGCGCGCCAGCGCCGCTTGTTCCTGCTTACTGCGGCTGGTGACGAGATTCGCCCATTCGCTGCGCGCGGTGTTATCCAGTCCCCAGTACATAAGCTCGCGCACGCGCGCCATTTCTGGGCCTTCAAACAGCGTAGCGTTGACCGCAGGCGCTTTATCGACCCGCAGCGGATAATCTTCCCCCAGCCGCTGCGCCGCAGCCATCGGGTAGAAACCGCGCTCCTGCATCAGCGAATGCAGAATCGTTTTCGCCTCGTCGTCGCGCCCGCGCTCCATCAGGAGATCCGCCTGCCAGTAGCGCCATTCGTCTTTCTCTTTAGCCTCCATCGGCAAGCGCGCAAGCCAGGTGTTCAGACCGCCGCGATCGCCGATGCCAAGCGCCATGCGCACCCGGCGCTCAATCAGCGAAGTGGATTCCGAGCGCATGATCGCATCGTCGCGCCAGCGAGCCTGCTCATCGGTCACGTCATTGCCCATCAGGCGCCACGCCACGATATCGCGAAGCTCCTGCGCCTGTGCATCGTTTAGCTGCTGCGCCTGAATGAGCGAGGGAATCATCAGTCTGGCGTTTTCCACATCCTGACGGGCGACACTTGCAAACGCCACGGCCGCCATCTGACGCGTAAAGTCGGTCGCCCCGACGCTGCGTACAAAGGTCATCACGCTGTTGGGATCGTTGGCGAGACTCACCAGCGCGCTGCTGATGGTCTGGTAATCGGCCGGTAACTGGCCTGCCAGCGAACTCACCAGCCGCGTGTTGCCCTCTTTCATCGCCAGACGAATACGCTCAAGATACGCCAGTGGATCCTGTGCGCCGGAGGTGCGCCACGCCTGGAAAAGTCGCTCGCACGAGGCCGGTAAATTTTTGCCTGTCTGCCACAAATCTTTCGCACCCTGCCACGCACCCTGGGCGTCGCCGGTGTTAAATTTGGCGTAATAGTAATTGCACTGCGCCTCGGTGCTGCCCGGCGGTTGCGGACTGAAGGCCAGCAGGCCACGCCAGTCTTCACGACGCGCCAGTTCATTAACAAAACGAGACGTAAGCGAGCGTGCCGGCGGCAGCGTCGGGTTCGCCTGGATAAACTGCTGTACCGTGATAGTCGGCTGATTCATCAGATCGTCAGTTAACTGGCGATACTGCAAATAGGGATAGAGCGGATAGGTTTGCAGCGTGGGCATCAGTTGCTCCACTACGTCCATCTGCCGGCTATCCCACGCTTGTTTGATCTGCGCATAGCGGCTGCGCTGCTCGTCGAGCGAATCGGCACGTGCGGCCTGGCCGAGCGTCAGCAGGCAGATGCCTGCCGCGAGCCAACGCCAGACGACCTGTCTGGATGTTCCCACAATCCTTCCTCATGTTAATTGACTGACCGGCAGCCTCATGCCGCCTGAAATTCTCAGATACTTCATGCTAACCAGGCGAAGGCCGTTGCGCCATGTCGCGAACATTTTTTTACCATTCGCGTATTAATGCCTTTGATACCGCATTCGCGGCGTTGCTGGCTGGGATTAAGCCTCGAAAACAGCTAAACTTCGCAGCTGTTAACCCCTTCATCATCATAAGAGGCGAAGTCCAACGTGGCTCAATTCGTTTACACCATGCATCGCGTCGGCAAAGTCGTTCCGCCGAAGCGACACATTCTGAAGAATATCTCTCTGAGCTTTTTCCCTGGTGCCAAAATCGGTGTACTGGGCCTGAACGGCGCCGGTAAATCCACCCTGCTGCGCATCATGGCGGGCATCGATAAAGATATCGAAGGTGAAGCCCGTCCGCAGCCTGGCATTAAAATTGGTTACCTGCCGCAGGAACCACAGCTCAACCCTGAACATACCGTGCGCGAATCTATCGAAGAAGCGGTGTCGGAAGTCGTCGGCGCGCTCAAGCGTCTGGACGAAGTCTACGCGCTCTACGCCGATCCGGACGCCGATTTCGATAAGCTCGCCGCCGAGCAGGGCAAACTGGAAGAAATTATCCAGGCCCACGACGGCCATAACCTGAACGTGCAGCTTGAGCGCGCGGCTGACGCCCTGCGCCTGCCGGACTGGGAAGCCAAAGTCGCGACGCTCTCCGGTGGTGAACGCCGCCGCGTCGCGCTCTGCCGCCTGCTGCTTGAAAAGCCGGACATGCTGCTGCTCGACGAACCGACCAACCACCTGGACGCCGAATCTGTCGCCTGGCTGGAACGCTTCCTGCACGACTTCGAAGGTACCGTGGTGGCAATCACCCACGACCGTTACTTCCTCGACAACGTAGCCGGCTGGATCCTGGAGCTGGACCGCGGTGAAGGCATTCCGTGGGAAGGTAACTACTCTTCCTGGCTTGAGCAAAAAGATCAGCGTCTGGCGCAGGAAGCCTCGCAGGAAGCTGCGCGTCGTAAATCCATCGAGAAAGAGCTGGAGTGGGTACGTCAGGGCGCGAAAGGCCGCCAGTCTAAAGGCAAAGCCCGTCTGGCGCGCTTTGAAGAACTTAACAATACCGAATACCAGAAACGTAACGAGACCAACGAACTCTTTATTCCGCCGGGACCGCGTCTGGGCGATAAAGTGGTGGAAGTCAGCAACCTGCGTAAATCTTACGGCGATCGCCTGCTGATTGAGGATCTGAGCTTCTCTGTGCCAAAAGGCGCAATTGTCGGGATCATCGGTCCGAACGGCGCGGGTAAATCTACCCTCTTCCGTATGATGTCTGGCCAGGAACAGCCGGACAGCGGCACCATTACGCTTGGTGAAACCGTGAAGCTCGCCTCCGTCGATCAGTTCCGTGACGCGATGGACAACAGCAAAACCGTCTGGGAAGAAGTTTCCGGCGGGCTGGATATCATGAAGATCGGCAACACCGAAATGCCGAGCCGTGCATACGTAGGCCGCTTTAACTTCAAAGGCGTCGATCAGGGCAAACGCGTCGGCGAACTCTCTGGTGGTGAGCGCGGTCGTCTGCATCTGGCGAAGCTGTTGCAGGTAGGTGGCAACATGTTGCTGCTCGATGAACCGACCAACGACCTGGATATCGAAACCCTGCGCGCGCTGGAAAACGCCCTGCTGGAGTTCCCGGGCTGTGCGATGGTTATCTCGCATGACCGCTGGTTCCTGGACCGTATCGCCACGCACATTCTGGATTACCAGGATGAAGGCAAAGTCGAGTTCTTCGAAGGTAACTTTACCGAGTACGAAGAGTACAAAAAACGCACGCTGGGCGCGGAAGCGCTGGAGCCGAAGCGTATTAAGTACAAACGTATTGCGAAGTAATACCCTAAACGGCCTTCACAAGAAGGCCGTTTTTTTATCTGCCGGCCATACAGATTTATACCCACCCTAAATTCCGATTCATTACCGCTTTCTTGTTCATTCACCCTTATTATGATATTTAATCAACCATATTTAGCCCTTTAGGTTTTATTTTTCCCGTCCTTCGACGGCACCTATTATTATTCGCGCTACGCTTTTTTCATGGAATGAAAATGTCACGGAATCGTTGTCAGAGTAAGCAGGCCGCGGTCAGCCTGTTGTCCGCATCCTCTCCCCTCGCTTTTCACCATTTATAGCGTCAATACATAAAAACAATATTCAGTGTTTAGATTTATTACCGCTTCGCAGCACGGCAAACCGCTATGCTGGACGCTTTCTGAAGGTGAATAGCGGATAGCGCCGGGGAATGCGCCGTCTGGCGCCTGAACATTTTTAAAAAATATATATCTCTATCATTTATTCATAAAATTAATGGTATTAACACCGTGCTCAATAACATAAAGCGCTTTACTGCATGGATGCGACGGCGGGATCTTGCCCGCGTGTTGGCATTATTTCAGCAACATACCGGAAAAATTATCATTGGCGCGCCCTTTCTTTTACTGGCCGTTTATTTGCTGGTGTTCAGCCAGCCGCGCTACGTGAGCGAGTCGCAGGTGGCGATTAAGCGCGCCAGCGATATTGAAAGCGGCAGCCTGAATATCGGCCTGCTGATGGGCGCCGCTAACCCCACCTCCGCCGAAGATGCACTCTATCTCAAGGAGTATCTGCACTCACCGGATCTGCTGAAAAAGCTCGACCGCCAGCTTGATTTTAAAAAGGCGTTTGGCGCAAGCGGGCTGGTTCTGTTTTATCACCTCTACGCAAACGCCTCCGCAGAAGAGTTTCTGGATTATTACCGCCACCGCATCACCATTAATTACGACAATAAAAATGGCCTGCTGACCATCCAGACGCAGGGATTTACCCCGCAGTTCGCCCTGCGCTTCAACCAGGCGGTGCTCAACGAATCCGAACGGTTTATCAACGAGCTATCCCATCAAATTGCCCGCGATCAGCAGGCCTTTGCCGAACGGGAGCTTGAAAAAGCGCGTCAACGGTTGGATACCAGTAAAAGCGCCCTGCTCGCTTTCCAGAATCGTAACCAGATGCTGGACCCACAGGCGTCTGCCGTGGCGGCAAGCTCGGCGGTCAACAATCTGACCGAGCAGAAAATCCGCCTCGAAACCGAGCTGCGCACTTTGCTGACCTATCTGCGTGAAGACGCGCCACCGGTTATCACCACCAAAAATACGCTCGCCTCCATCAACGCGCAGATCGATAAAGAGAAAAACAGCATTACCGCGCCGGAAGGCGACCGCCTTAACCGCGTGGCGGCGGATTTTGACGAGCTGAAATCGCGCGTCACGTTTGATACCGATTTATACCAGCTCGCGCTGACGGCCATTGAAAAAACGCGCGTAGAGGCAGCTCGCAAGCTGAAAAGCCTGGCGGTGATTAGCTCGCCACAGCTTGCTGAAGAGGCCCGCTACCCTGAAGCGCTCTACCTGTTAGCCAGCTGTTTGATGATCTGCTGCCTGCTGTTCGGCACGCTCAAACTGTTGCTGGCCATTATCGACGATCACCGTGCTTAACCCTGCCGCTTTCACCCCCGAGAGAGTTATGAAAAACGTTTCCACCGCATTGCTGATCTTTTTCTGTCTGGCGGCCAGCGCCAGCGCCATTGATCTCACCGCCGACCCGGCACTGACCGGCGCGGCGCCGATTCTGACGCCGTCGTCTTCTGCGCCCGCAAGCGCAGAGGGTTTTGATAACACGCCGCCGCCCGCGCCTGCTGCGGTGATGAGCCGCATGTTCGGCGCGCAGCTTTTCACCTCAACCGGCGCGCAAGGCGTTGCCAGCATCGCCTTTAACCCGAACTATGTGATTGGCCTTGGCGATACCATTCAGGTGCGCTTGTGGGGCGCGTTCACGTATGACGGTACGCTTACCGTAGATCCGAAAGGGAATATCTTCCTGCCGAACGTAGGCCCACTGAAGGTGGCGGGCGTCACTAACAGCCAGCTCAACACGCTGGTTATCATGCGCGTGAAAGAGGTCTATCAGTCCAATGTCAATGTCTACGCCTCGCTGCTTCAGGCACAGCCGGTCAAAGTCTTTGTGACCGGCTACGTGCGCACGCCAGGCTTATATGGCGGCGTAGCGTCCGATTCGCTGCTCTCATACCTCATCAAAGCCGGCGGTGTGGACAGCGAGCGCGGCAGCTATGTCGATATTACCGTCAAGCGCGGGCAGAAAACGCGCTCCCATGTGAATCTGTATGATTTTCTGCTTAACGGCAGCCTGAGCCTTTCGCAATTCGCCGATGGCGACACCATTATTGTCGGCCCGCGCCAGCACACCTTTGGCGTCGAAGGTGATGTCTTTAACAGCTACGACTTTGAATTCACCGATGAAAGCATTTCGGTAAGCGAGGCGCTACGTTGGGCGCGGCCCAAACCGGGCGCGACGCATGTCACCCTGGTACGCCAGCAGGGCGCGATGAAACAGAGCGAATACTTCCCGTTAAGCCAGGCCGCGAGCCGTACGCTACAGGATGGCGACCGCATGGTCGTCAGCTCCGATCGTTACACCGGCACCATTCAGGTCCGTATAGATGGCGCGCACTCCGGTGAACACGCGATGGTGCTGCCTTATGGCGCGACCCTGCGACAGGTGCTGGCGAAACTGCGCCCGAACAGCATGTCGCAACTCAGCGCCATCAAGCTTTACCGCCGATCCGTCGCGCTGCGTCAGAAAGCGATGCTTGATCTGGCACTGCAAAAGCTGGAGCAGGCCTCGCTTTCCGCGCAGTCCGCCACGCAGGAAGAAGCGCGCCTGCGTATGCAGGAGGCGCAACTTGTCAGCCGTTTTGTGGCGAAAGCCCGCACCGTCGTCCCACAAGGTGAAGTGGTCCTGAGCGAAAACAATCTCGATTCGGTGCTGCTGGAAGATGGTGATGTCATCATCATTCCGGAAAAAACGTCGCTCGTGATGGTGCATGGCGAAGTGCTGTTCCCCAACGCCGTTACCTGGGAGAAAGGGCTGGATCCTGATGATTATATTGCCAGATGCGGTGGTATGACGCAGAAAGCCAGCGGCGCGAAAGTCATCGTGATTCGCCAGAATGGCGCCGCGCTCGATGCCGACGACGTTGATGAGATGCAGCCTGGCGACGAACTGATGGTACTGCCGAAATATGAATCGAAAAACATCGAAGTCACACGCGGCATTTCGACCATCCTGTATCAGCTGGCTGTCGCCGCGAAAGTCATCCTGACGCTGTAAGCCGATGAAAACCACCGTAACCGGCATCTTTTCACAGGGCATCTGGCGCATCCCTGGCTTATCTGGGTTGATGCCAATGCCTTGCCGAAAACTCGCGTTGCGCCGTGCGCTTCCCCATGACATAACGGCCATTGCCGTCTGGGGGCGTCGGCCCGGCGCGGCGGCGGCCGAAGCCCGCGCCCGCGAGGCCGGGCTTGCCGTCATTCGCCTTGAAGATGGGTTTATTCGCTCGTCAGGCCCGGCGGTGCTCGGCTATCCGCCGCTCTCGCTGGTTATCGATTATGACGGTATCTATTACGACGCCAGCCAGCCGAGCACGCTCGAAAAACTGATTCAGGATAAACCCGGTAACGCCGCGCTGGAGGCCGAGGCGCGTAAGGCGATGCGGCTTATCGTCGAGGGCGATCTGGCGAAGTATAACCACGCGCCGCCTTTTGATGGCGCGCCCACGGCCCGCGCAGTGCTGGTGGTGGATCAGACCATGGGCGATGTCTCCGTCACATTCGGCAACGCCAGCGCGGCGTCATTTCGGCTGATGCTGGATATCGCCTGTGCGGAAAACCCGGATGCCGAGATCTGGGTCAAAACCCATCCGGACGTATTACAGGGCAGCAAACGGGGCTATCTCACGCAGGCGACCTTGCATGCCCGTGTCAGGCTGTTGACGCAGGATGCCAGCCCACAGTCGCTGCTGCGGTGCGTGGCTCGCGTCTATACCGTCACGTCGCACTTTGGTTTTGAGGCGCTGATGGCTGGCAAACCGGTTGTCTGTTTTGGGCAGCCCTGGTACGCCGGATGGGGGTTAACGGACGATCGCCATCCGGGCGCGCAGGCGCTTGCCGCACGTCGTGGCAAGGCCTCGCTTCTTACGCTGATGAGCGCCGCCTATCTGCGCTACGCCCGCTACCTTGATCCGCACACGCAGCAGCCCGGCACGCTCTTTGATGTCCTGACGTATCTGGCGCTCTGCCGCCGTCATCAACTTACGCTGCGCGGCACGATATGGGCGCCCGGGCTGTCACTGTGGAAACGCAGCATCCTCAAGCCGTTCCTGACGACATCCGATAACCGGTTGCGCTTCACGCGTCGCGTGCCTGAAGCCGACGCGTGCGTGGTATGGGGAACGACAGGTGAAGCGCGCTGGCAGGCGGCGGTGCAGGCGCGCCAGCTCCCTATCTGGCGAATGGAAGACGCGTTTGTGCGCTCGGCAGGACTGGGATCGGATCTCCATGCCCCGCTCTCGCTGGTTCTGGATAAACGCGGCATTTACTACGACGCCTCGCGTCCAAGCGATCTGGAAATCGCGCTTAATACCGCAAACCTGACCCCGACTCAGGCCGCCCGAGCTGAACGCCTGCGCCAGCGCATCGTCAAAGGCGGCGTCAGTAAATATAACGCAGGCGGCGCGTGGCGGTTGCCGCGCGCGGCATGGGGCCGTCGCGTTTTGCTGGTGCCAGGCCAGGTCAGCAATGACGCTTCGCTGGCGTACGGCACGCAGACACTGCGCACGCTGACAGCGCTGCTCCGCACCGTTCGCGCCAGAAACCCTGACGCGTATATCGTGTTCAAACCGCACCCGGACGTAAGTGCGGGTAACCGACCCGGCGAGCCTGACGACAAGAACGCGCTACGCTGGGCAGATTGCCTCGCCACACAGGCTGACATCACAAGCGTGCTCGACCAGGTCGATGAAGTACACACCCTTACCTCACTCACCGGTTTTGAAGCGCTGCTGCGCGGCAAAACGGTGTATTGCTACGGCATGCCGTTTTACGCCGGATGGGGCCTGACGCACGATGAATATACCTGCCCGCGCCGCACCCGGCAGCTCACACTTAACGCGCTGATTTATCAGGCGCTGATTGAATATCCTTTTTACCTGCACCCGACGCGCAAAACCCCAATGACCGCCGAAGACGCAGTGCAAATTTTAAGTACTGCGCCGAGGCATCGCGGCCACGGTAAAACGCTCACGCGCCTTGTGAATAAAGTCCGCAATTTCTTTCACGCTCTTTTTTGATCTTCTGGTGTAACCATGTTCCGTAGTGCCCTTGATACCCTCCTTTCCGGCCAGAACTACCTGCTTTTGCAGGGGCCGATGGGGCCCTTTTTTCGCGATCTCGCCGACTGGCTGGGAACCAAAGGCCGGGAGTCCCGGCAAGTCGTGTTTAATGGCGGCGACCAGTTTTACTGTCGTAAAGGCAAAAGCCTGCCGTATAAGGGAACGCCAGAGGCGTTTGGCGCGTGGTTGACTGGCACACACGACGAGTGGCCGTTCGATACGCTAGTCTGCTTTGGCGATTGCCGCCCGCTGCACCGGGCTGCACGACGCTGGGCGCAGGCGCACGAAATACGCTTTCTGGTTTTTGAAGAGGGGTATTTGCGGCCGTGTTTTATCACGCTGGAAGAGAACGGGGTGAATGGGTTTTCAGGGTTACCGAGGGATCCGGCGTTTTATCGGCAGTTGCCTGCGCAACCAGCGCCAGAAGTGCGCCGCCTGACGCCTTCCACGTGTCGGCGTATCGGTCATGCGGCCTGGTATTATCTGATGGGATGCTACTTTCAGCGCACATTTCAGAACTATCAGCACCACAAGAGCTTTTCCCCCTGGCTTGAAGGCGCGCGCTGGACGCGCGCGGCGGCGCGCAAAGTGTGGTATCGCGCAACGGAACATCGCACCCGTCTTATGCTGGCCTCACAACATCGCGGCGGCTATTTTCTCGCGCTGTTGCAGGTCTTTAATGACAGCCAGCTGCATTATCACAGCGACTATGGCGACATGTGCGAATTTATCGAAGAGACTCTCAGCTCGTTTGCGCGCGCTGCTTCGCCGTCCCGGCTGCTGGTTTTCAAACATCATCCCATGGACAGAGGGCACCGCCATTACCGCAAGTTTATTCATACGCTCAGTGAACGTTACGGCGTAAGTGGACGGATCCTTTACGTACATGATGTACCGCTACCGGAACTGTTGAGTAACGCTACGGGCGTCGTAACGCTCAACAGTACGGCGGGCATCTCCGCGCTGATTCATAATAAGCCGCTAAAAGTGATGGGCAGCGCACTGTATGACATCGAGGGGATAACGTTTCAGGGCGCGCTGGACGCGTTCTGGCGCGCGCCTTTTCGCCCGGATTACCGCCTGTTTTCAGCGTTTCGCTGCTATCTGATGCGCTGCACCCAAATCAACACCGTCTTTTACAGCCGGGAAAACCCTTTTAGCGGCTTATAAACTCGCTTTGCGGATGAGATACACGCGGTTGTCTTCACTGAATACCTCCAGCGCCTCGCTGGTAGCCAGCACGCGATTTGCCAGCGCCAGGTCGGTTTCCAGCGCTTTACGCGCCCAGACCTGCTGGCAGGTAATATCCAGCCACAGCTGATACGTACCGACGGGCAACGCCGCCAGCGAAAGGCCTTCATAGCGCGCCGTACAGAACCAGCCTTTGTCGTAATTCACAAAGCCTTCCTCGTAGAGCTGGCGGGTGAGAATGGCGCGATGAGCTTTCGCGATGCGAAACACTTCTTCAAAGCCGTCTTTTTTGCATACCAGATCGACCTGAATATCCTGATATTCCGCGCAGCTCAGTCCTTTCAGCACCGCCACGCCCTCCGGGAACAGCCGCGCGCCGTTAACGGCAACCTTTTTCAGCACCGCCACTGGCTCAGGCTTAGTCGGGCGCGGCAGCACGCGACTATCCGCCGTCAAAACACATTCGCCGTAGCGCGGTACCGCGCCCTGCGAGAGCGAATAAAAAATCCCCAGCAGCAACGGCACATGGTATGACGTGACCTGATTATGCTCTCTGATAAGCATCGACTGCGCCATAAACAGATTAAAGTTTTGGTATTTCCTGAAGGCGGGAATATAAGGTTTCACTTCAGTTTCATACTGACAGTCGGCTTCGGAGGTTAACAGGTAGATATTTTTATCAAGCGCGGTGTCGCGGTTTAACTGGCGAGGTAATAAAGCATCAAGTAATTGGACTGATGCTTCACTCCCGTCGCCAGTCATATGCGTAAAAACGTCAGGCCAGTGTTTTTTTGCATAACTGCCGATATGAAACTGCGGCACTGTCGATACCATGTTTTTAAAGCCATATTTAAGGCCATACCATAGCGCCGCGCTGCCGCCTTTCGAAAATCCGGCCAGCGTACACTGCGTTTTATCAAGGCGATAGCGCGCAAGCATCATCTCAATAAACGCGATCACCGCCTGCTCAATGCTAAAATCGTTGTTCTGACACAGGTAATAGGTGCAGGCGTTATTAAAATCGTCCTTGATCCACACGACATGTGCCGGACAATCCTGGAGGGCGTTGGCAAAATCATACGTGAACATACCGGCACCGCCAAACCCACTAAAAATAAAAAGCATATGCTGCGTGTCATATTTTCTTTTTTTAATGCGGTATTTAATCTGTACGCCATTCACAATCTCAGTTTGCTCTGACATTTTTACTCCATAAAAAAACAGGCGCGGGTTTATTGCGCCTGTTCTAAATGATTAACGTTTATTGTTGAATATCTGACTTAACCGAAAACTCGCGCAGGAGCCGCAGGTTTTGTAATTTCTCCGCCGCATTGGCAGGCATCTGTTGCGGATAATGACGCAACAAGTTGAGCCAGCAATCATAGGCGTCATCCCAGTCTTCGCAGAGCTGGGCCAGGTCGCAGCGCAGCATCCACGCCGGCTGGTTATAGCGGCTGATTCTGTTACACACCACCGAGAGCGCCTGACTAAAGCGTCCGGCCTCTTTTAACGCGCGGGCATAGATAAGACAGAGCTCATCATCCGGGTTATCGCGGACTTCCAGCAGCGCGATCGCTTCGTTTGTTTTCTTCAGCGCCAGGCACGCCTGTGCGTAAACCTTCAGGAAACGCACGTCATTTTTCAACGCGCTACTCAGAGTGGCGAAGAGCGCATATATCTCTGCGTTTTTACCCGTGCGCAACAGCGCCACGCAGTAATAATAGAGGTGCTCATCCGGCAGATTACCGATATCCGCGCAGGCCTTATTGAGCTGTGTGATGATTTTCTCCCAGTTCTGGCGCAGGAAGGCCAGACGAGCGATTTTCAACCGGCACTGCGGATCGTTTTCGATATATTTCTCATATTTCACCAGACACTGATGCGCGTCACCGAGCTTATTCAGTTGCTGGTAGCAGTAAGAAAGCGTAATCAGAAGTTTATTTTCCAGGCTTTCCATCGATATCACATCCACGCCCTGCTCCTCGACATACGCAATCCCTTCGGCCCATTTTTTCTTCGCCAGCAGCAGACAGAACCGGGCGTAATGGAAACCCGTCACGGGGCGCGCTTTTTTGCACAGGGCCTCCAGGACGGCAACCTGCTCGCTGCGGCAAAGGCAGTAACAGTAGCGGGTGTTATCCGCGTGGGCCTCGCCCGCCTCCTGCCAGTAAACCGCGGCCTGCTGCCAGTGATGCTCGGCCATTTCGAGCAGCGCGCGGCTAACGCTGAGCGCGTAATGGCTTTGCTGCGGATAATGCGCATACCAGCCATCAATAACCTGCCGCGCCGCCACGGTTTTACCCTGTTTGCGCAGCGCTTCGGCAAGGCCCGCGCAGCCCTGCGCATCTTCCTCCTGGGTAAGCGTCAGCGCCAGATACGACTGCCAGCGTTTCTCGGCCAATGCCCAGCGGCGCGCGCTGGCCGCCTGCCGGGCGTACTGCTGGTATATGTCCGCATCAGCGAAGCCATCCGGTAAAGGCGCATCCAGCGATGCGATCGCCTGATACGTGCGCTCGCAGTTCTGCCCGTCGCGGTAGGGGAACGTCTGACTGATACGCTTGAGGATTTTCGCAGAGGGCACCGCGTTATTTTTCAGCAGCGTGTTCAGCTCTTTAAACAGCGCTTTTTCCGTTTCAACCACCGGGCCAAACCCGTGCTCGCGGTAGTCGAAGTAGCCTTTTGAATACACATGGCCGGCAAAGAATTCTTTAGCGTCAAACTGGTAATAGATGATTTGCTTATTTTGCACTGCCATTTCAAACGCAACGGAAGAATAGTCAGTAATCATTAACGCAGCGCGGGTAAATATGTCCTGAATACTACCTGTAACATGGGTTACGACTTCTATATATTCAGGAACATCAAACTGACTCAGATAGGGTAATATGTTAAAATGAGGGAAAAAAGCCACGCGATAATTGTACTGTTTCGCATATTTCTCAAGCTGAGGAGATTGCAAAACGCTTTTCCAACGTAAAGCAAAATCACTTTCCATAAACAACGGGTTAATAGCGCGCTCATCACCATCACCTAAAACTTTACCAACAATAGTCTGGCGCCACGTCGGCATGATAACGATTAACTTTTCGGGCTCTCTGTTGTTGTTTACTAACCGGTCATGTCTTGGAAACCCTGTCAGAAATACCTCTTTTTTAGAGTAAAAATATTTTGTTAGATCATCGCTAATAGAGTGATACTCCGCTGGAGATGAGGTTATAAAACAGTTAATTTCATCTTTTGTATTTAACCACGCGGACAAATCGTCTTTAGTGACGCCATGCTGTAAAAATACAAAATGCCTCCCTGTAAGCATTTTGGGTCCCAATAAATTAGTAATATAATAATTAGCATGGGAGCTGATCACTTTACTGCATGAGCCGAGCGCAAGTATATGCTCCGTAGAACCAAATTCAAGCAGGTTAAACCCTTCTTTTTCCAGACGTGCCCAATCATGCGACTCTCGCTTTAAAGCAAAGAAAATTTTCTTGTCTGGATAATTCTTTCGAACATAGCGATAAAGATGTTCGGCATTGTCATCAGCCTGCATGTCGCGGTCTATAAAAACCCAGGCATCCATGTAATCTTTTTTCTTTGCATACTTAGGCATCATAGAAGAAAAAGACTTAACAATTTCGCATGGGTTCAGGCCATCTTTATGCTGTTTTCCGCCAAGAGAAATACGCGTCGGCAATCCTGATATAGATACTGTTATGTTCTGCGTGTTGCCCAATGCTATCCACAGCCGTCGCTCCAGAATTAAGGTTTCATCCATAAATTCATGGCGGATAGTTTTGGCATAGGCCGGGATCGCATCAGCGCCATCCAGCGTAATCTGCTCTAGGCCGACAAGGCTGGTAAAATAGCGAAGCTGTACCATATGCTTATGCGGATCGTATTTTTCCACATACACAATTTGCGCGTCGGGCTGGAGATCTTTGAAAAATGACAACATCGCCACTTTATGGAAAAACCAGGCACCCGCCAGCTCGAAATTCATAATAGTATTTTTATCGAGATAAACAAAAATCTCTTTAAGCCTATGAATAAACGTTTGCTTTTCATCTACTGATAAAAAGGCGCTACGCCCACCATGATTGGTTAACCATTTCAGATACCAGACAATCTCATAGATCACGGTCCGTTGTATATTTGCTGGTACTACCCCCTCTTTTTCAGCGTAGGATTTTAAGACGTCCAGGTAACCATACACAGGAACATGCGTGAACCGCTCTTTTTTAGTCCAGGAGGTGTCCAGCGTAGACGAGCCATCTTCACGCTTGCGATAATAATATTTTGAATGTGCTAAAAATGCCGCATGTCCAATTTTTTCGCCTTGCAAATAACGGGCAACGAAATGTGCGTCCTCGAAATTAGGCTTCACTCTGGCATCAAAATACACATTTTTTAACGCTATCATGTCCGAACGAAAAAACGCCGTACTGGCTGATAACTGGATCTCTTTTTCCATATTATCAAGCGATACTAGCTGGTTACCTTTTCTGAATTTGAAAGCCAGCGGATGGGCATCCTGATACTGATTTCTGGATTCATAAAACATGATAGTATTACACCCCACCATTTTTATGTCTTTATCCTTGTGCTGATAAAGAAAATTGTCGAGGTTGTAAAAATAATCGGCATCAACGAAGTCATCCGGGTCGATAAACGTCACCCACTCCGTAGCCACATGCTGCAATCCGTTGTTACGTGCGGCCGACTGCCCGGCGTTTTCCTGATAAATATACGCAACATTGTTCGGGAATTTCTTTTGCCACTTTTTAATAATGTCAGCAGAATTATCTGTCGAACCATCATCGACCAGAATCAGCCGGATATGCTTTTTAAACTTCAACCGCTGATGGATAAAACTTTTAAAATAGTCATCCAGAAAGGCGCTGACGTTATACACTGCCGACACCACCGTATAATCGTAGTGCCCCTTTTCTTTTTTAAGATGCAGCTTACTTAATTTCCGTGCCTGATTGGCAGCCATGTCGCTGAAGAACAGTTTGGGGTCCCTTACCAGCTTGCGAAGTTTATTACTAAACATTTTTGTGCGTTCCATTTTCAAAATATGTTTCCAGCATGTCAATCAGTTGGTGCTGATAGTGATGAGTACTTGTGTTACGTGAAGAAAAATCATTAGCGCAGAAGGAATGCGGCGAGACATTATTCTGTTGTCCATCAATCAGCGCGCAATAATGCATTTTGGCGGCGGGCGAGCGTACGTTAAAGTAATAACAGATATCCCTTGCCGGCGCGGCCATCCCCCGGATATAGGTCAGCCAGGGCACCAGAAACGTCGGCAGATTCAAATCGTTGTCGCTTCTGAATTTACAGTGCAGGAACGCCTCGATTTGCTGGCGGTATCGCTGTCGGGTTTCGGAAAAAAGGCTTTTACGCAGCGGCACATAGGTGTGAGCCAGCGGCGCATCGGGTGTAAAGCCGGTGTCGTCTGCAAGCAGCGCGCGGGCGTTCAACGACGCGGCGAGCGCCGGTGTCGGGCTCCCGCGCTGCGCCATCGCCGTCAGGCTCTTACCGGCGATAAAGAGCGACGCCAGACCGTTACTTCTGAAAAAATGACTTGCCGGCAGCTCGCGCGCCACAAACACATCATCATTAAAATAGATAAAATGTTCGGCAAGCCCCGGAATAAGATGTAAATGCGCTTCGATGACGTGCGAGTTAAACGTAGGCAGATATTGCGGCGGAATAATCTCTGCATGAGAGATAAGCTTAATCTTTTCTATATGCCTGGCCCAGGGTAGAGAATGCCCATCGACGACAATATAGATAAAGCGCACCCAGGGCATAAACCGCAATACGCTCAACACTGAATAATAGATTTCATTATGGTTATCAAAACGGGCAAGGTCAGCATCCGTATTTCCACCCGTTTGCAGATGACTGCGCCGGTACTGCTGAAATTTTCTTGCCCAGTGCGGATCGCCGTTATCAACCCAGGTAAAAACCACATCCACCGGAAAGTTAACCTCAAACATGCGCTCCAGCGCGAGGTCATGCTTAAGCAACACGCCTTCCTCCGTTACCGGACAATGAATTTCATTAAAAATAAGCGGGTGCGTTTTAAGAAGGTAATCTCTCAGGAACATGCCGGGGGACGCGAGCAGCTTGCGGGCTTTTCTGTATAACATGATTACAGATTTTCCTGTGCCTTATAGGCATTAATGGCGTCATCGACATCGTCGTAATACTGAACGTGATTTTCCCGGCCAATAAACACCGCCGCATCACAGTACTGCTTCAGAGAATTAAGGTTATGCGACACCATTAAAAAGCAAGACTCGCGGTGACGCGCTTCAAACAACGTCTCGCATTTTTTACGAAAGCTGGCATCGCCTACGGCGGTGACTTCATCCACCAGATAATAATCAAATGTAAACGCCATGCTCAGCCCAAAACCAAGCCGCGCCTTCATGCCGGACGAGTAGGCTTTGACCGGCATATCAAAGTATTTACCGAGCTCGGCGAACGCCTCGACAAACGCTACTTTCTGGCGCAGCTCCTCTTTTGAGGCATAAAGCCGCGCGACGAATTTAACGTTTTCCCGGCCCGTCAGGCTGCCCTGAAAACCGCCCGCCAGGCCGACGGGCCAGGAGATCGTGGCGTCAGAGACAATGCGCCCGCTGTCCGGGTTATCCGTGCCGCCAATCATGCGCAGCAAGGTGGATTTGCCCGCGCCGTTACGCCCAATCAGCGCCACGCTCTGCCCCGCCGGAAAGGTCAGGTTCAAATCCTTAAAGACATAGTGCCGCCCCGCAGGCGTGCGGTAGGATTTCGTGAGGTTTTCGATGGTTATCATGAGGTGAGCATCGCCTCTTCCTGATGACGATAAAGCGCAAGGCCAGTAAAAAGCACAACCAGCGTGCTCATCGCGAGATAAGTAAGGCTCGCGCCTTCGCTCGCGTAGCTGATCGCGAGCGATTGCCGCGTCAGCTCTATGATATGTACCAGCGGGTTCCAGACGACCCAGCGCTGATATTCCTGCGGAATGGCATTCAGGGAATACATCACGCAGGAGATGAAATAGAGCGGGCGCGTCAGCAGTGGCAGAAACTTTTCAGCCTCGGGGAAGGCATTGCCTGCGGCCATAAAAATAAGCCCGGTACCGAAAGAACACATGATCAGACATAACCAGACGCAGAAGAGCGTTAACAGATGAGAACAAGTAAACTCCTCCCCCATCATCGCCAGAAATACGAGCAACAGAAGGTAAACCACAATGTAGATGCTGGCCTCAAGCAGCGTGCGGGCAATAATAGTATCGACGGGTCGGACGGGGCGATAATTAAAAAGCCCCTGGTTCGCCTCGATGGCATTAACAGAACGGCTGGTAATATTGCTAAAAATAAAATAAGGAATAATGCCGCTTAATAAAAAAACCGGGAACGAAATATCAGGTAGCGTTCGCTCCATCACAAAGTCGAGCACGAAAAGCAGAATAGCGAGATGTAGCAGAGGCTCAAGCAATGCCCAGCCGTAGCCTAAACGGAATTTCCCGAACCGAGTTTTAATCTCACGTAAAAATAGCGCCAGTACAGTGGCGCGCTGGACATCCAGCCCATGCCTTTTCATAACAGATTCCAGTAAGAGCGGCGAACAGGCTACCGCCATGGGATATACCCATTGCCTCAAAGACACGCGCATCGGCTACCGGCAAAAAACACAGGCATACACGCGAGGCATTGCCCGCGTAAATATAACCCGCGTTAATTAAATCTCATTTATTATTTGCCGAATGTATTATTGAGAAAATTCGGCAGCAGAGGGGCGCGACAATAATTCAGGCGGTAAACTATCACAAACTATCATCTACATAAATAACTTATGTTGGGTTTCTTTTTTTGGAGGGGTAAAACGTATGTTTTTAATAATGTCTTTTATTACCCGCTCAAATATTAAATTACGCTTTTAATAATCAGGTTAAACTTTTTTATCATAAAACTGCGTAACACCTTTGTATTCCAGTGCAAAATTAATATAGCTGACCAGCGCAGGCGCGTTGAGTTTGCGGCCCGGATAAACAAGATAAAGATCGTTTCCGGTAACCGTCCATTCAGGCAGGATATTCACCAGCGCCGCCGGGCGGGTCATATCATCCAGCAGAAAAGCGGGCAGTAACGTGATCCCCGCTCCGGCCAGCGCGCTTTCACGGGCATAGAGCAAATTATCCGTCTGGTGTATCGGGTTCAGATGGCACACATAGTGCTCGCGATCGCGCTGAAGCTGCCATTGCGTCCAGGCGCGATGGACAATGACGCGGTGCTCCGCCAGCTGTGTGGGGTGTGTGAGCGCCGGGTAACGTGACAGATAATCTGGTGAGGCGAGCAGATAGCGTGGGCAATGGCCAATTTTACGGCCAATTAGTGAGGAATCCTGCGGTTTGCCAGTACGCAATGCCACGTCAAAACCCTCCATAACCAAATCCCGCACGTCATCCGAGATAAACACTTCCAGCGTGATATCCGGGTATTTTGCGAGAAATTCAGCATTCATGCGCGCCAGCAACGTCGCGCCGATCCCCGCAGGGCTTGTGATACGCAGGCGGCCGCTCGGATTATCGCGCAGACGCTGTACGGCGAGCTCCGCTCGCTCGCTGGCCTCCAGCATATCGCGGCAGTGCACAAGGTAATGTTCGCCCGCGAATGTCAGGCTCAGCGTTCGCGTGGTGCGATTAAGCAGCCGCAGCCCGATATGCGCCTCAAGCTGGCTGATGCGCTGGCTGACGCTCGATTTCGGCAGGCCCGCTTTCTGCGCTGCCGCCGTGAAGCTGCCGGTCTCTGCCACCAGCGCGAAAAGCGCCATATCCTGCAGTTGCTTAAACATGATTGTTCATCTCACACGAACAGAACGTTCTGGATTGTCCATCTTATCACTTCCGGCGGGCGCGCATAGACTACATTCAACGCATGACTCTCCAAACGAACTCGTCTAAAGGAATCTACCATGTCTGTTAAAGCTATTGCCGTTAACCCCGATTCGCCAGAAAGCTTTATCGAAATTACGCAGCCGATGCCGCAGCCCGGTGATTACGATCTGCTGGTCGAAGTAAAAGCGGTCTCTGTTAATCCGGTTGATACCAAAGTACATGCCAGCCTTAAGCAAAATGGCTTAGCGGCGCCGCGCGTGCTGGGCTGGGACGCCAGCGGCATCGTGACCGCTGTCGGTAGCAAAGTGAACGGTTTTAAGACTGGTGATGAGGTGTATTACGCCGGTGATATTACCCGTCCGGGCAGCAACGCCAGCCATCAGTTGATTGACTCCCGTATCGTTGGGCATAAACCGCGCACGCTCTCCTGGGCTGCTGCTGCGGCCATTCCGCTGACCGCGCTGACCGCATGGGAAGGACTGTTTGAACGTCTCCATATTCAGGAGGCAGGTGACGATAAAACGCTGCTGATTATCGGCGGCGCGGGTGGTGTTGGGTCGCTCGCAATCCCGTTCGCCAGACTGCACAGCAAAGCGAAGATTATTGCGACCGCTTCACGTGAAGATTCCGCGCAGTGGTGCCGCGATCGCGGCGCGGATCTCGTGGTGAGTTATCACGACCTTCCAGGCGAACTGTCGAAACAGGGTATCAAGTTTGTGGATTATATTTTCATTCTCAATGATACCGACGGCCACTGGGCAGCGGTGAGCCAGCTTATTGCGCCGCAGGGACATATTTGCAGCATTGTAGAAAATGCGCACCCGCTGGATCAGGACGCGCTGAAATCGAAATCCGCCGCCCTGCACTGGGAATTTATGTACACCCGCAGTATGTACCAGACCGCCGATATGGCGCGCCAGGGCGAGATTTTGAATGAAGTGGCAAAACTGGTGGACGCAGGCGAGGTGGAAAGCGCATTGAGTGAGACTTTCCACGGCTTAAGCGTTGAGAGTATGACAAACGCGCATCGCAAGGTGCTGGAAGGCCACATGCGCGGCAAAGTGGTGGTAGAGTTTTAATCACCCCAGACGATACCCCCTCGGCCCGAAGGAAGAGGGGGTACAGCGGCGCGGGTGTGTAATGGCGGTGCCACTTATGGGCGATATTTCATCGTAACGGTAAGCGCGGCGCACCCACCGTTGACACACAAGCGGCGGCTACGCCTGCTCGCCCATGAGCTGTTTCACCAAATCCACGCAGCGCAGGAAACGGGTGTCGTAATCCGGCTCCTCAACATGCACATAGTCGATATGGTTCTCTTCAAGCATCGACACCAGCAGCGACTGAAACGCTTTACGATCCACGGAGCTGCCGAGACTTCTGAGCCCGTCCGCCACCCACGGCGTATTGTTTTCCAGCAAAATCACCAGATCGAAGCGATATTCATCCACCAGCGCCTGCACAAAGGGGTGTTCGCGCCCTTCATACTTTTTGCAAAACGCCTGAGTGGTCACGAAATCCGTGTCGATAAATGCCACTTTATTTGCATATTTCACTGCGAAATCAATGTACTGGGCGTGGCCGAGCGCGATTTTATCGTAATCGGAATATTGCAGCGCCATCTCGTCTCCGCCTAAATGCGAGAACACATAGTCGCGGCCATATTCCCAGGCGCTGGTCGTATTGAAGATATTGGCGAGCTTATTCACCAGCATCGATTTACCGCTCGACTCCCCGCCAAGGATAGCCACGGTACGCACAAAAAACGGCTTCACTTCGGTGGGGATATACTCCCAGTAGCGGAACGGGTTTGCGCGGATCTGCGCGCCGCTGATGTTCATAAAGGTGCGTTTGGGATCGATAATGACGGTCTCAATACCCAGATGTTCGCGGTACTGCGGCGCGTCGGACTCCTCGGAGGTATAGATAGAATCAGGCGCTATGCCCTTCTCCTCCATAAACGCGTTGATCCCTTCGCTCCAGACATCCCAGCCGTGCGGATACGGCTCCATGCCCTCTTCATTGAACGCGTGAATACGGATGTTCTTCTGGTATTTGAACGTTTGCAGCAGCCAGCGCAAACGGTCGCTGATGGTCGGCTGCTGCGACATCGCGCTCTCTTCAAACAGCGTACGGTCGCGTTTTTCGTCATAACCCATGATGATATGCAGCTCATCAACCTGGCTACAGGCGCGCTGGATCAGATAAATATGGCCGGTATGCAGCGGGTAAAATTTGCCGAACACCACGCCCACGCGCTTCTGCCGGCGCGGGAACTCCAGGCCGAGAAACCGGTGCAGGGCTTCGAGTTTTTGCGCGCTGGGGCTTTTGATTTTGGCGTTAAGCAGCTGGCTTAAATAGCCCTTGGTCATGCCGCTGGCATCTGCCACCTGCTGTAACGTGCAACCCTTCTGGCGAATAGCGGTTTTGAGATAGTCGAATGACAAAATGCGCTGCCTCCTGCAAAAGCATGACGGGGTTATATAAAAAGGTTTTTCACCCTGAAGAATTCAATTTGCATCGACGCGGCAACGAAATGAACCCCAGGCGCTTATCTTGTAAACGACCGGGGTGAATGAAGGCAGCCAACAAAGATGCAGGTTGAGTATGACGGGTAAAATTATAAGTCGTCAAAGACAGATAGCGCATCCGCGAGCTTTTTCACACCGAAAATCTGCATGCCTTCCGGCACCTTTTTCGGCACGTTAGCCGCCGGGACGATAGCGCGACGAAAACCGTGTTTCGCGGCCTCAGAGATACGTTCCTGCCCGCTTGGCACTGGGCGGATTTCACCGGCCAGGCCCACTTCGCCAAACACTACCAGATCCTGTGGCAGCGGACGATCGCGCAGGCTTGACACCATCGCCAGCAGCAGCGCCAGGTCTGCGCTGGTTTCAGTGACCTTCACGCCGCCCACGACGTTAACAAACACATCCTGATCCGCCATCTGCAAGCCGCCGTGGCGATGCAGCACGGCAAGCAGAATCGCCAGCCGGTTTTGCTCAAGGCCCACCGCCACACGTCTGGGGTTTGCCATCATCGACTGATCCACCAGCGCCTGGATTTCCACCAGAAGCGGGCGCGTGCCTTCCCAGACCACCATCACCGAGCTGCCGGAGGTCACTTCATCGCCGCGGCTTAAGAAAATAGCGGACGGGTTGCTGACTTCACGCAGCCCCTGCTCTGTCATCGCGAAGACGCCAAGCTCATTGACCGCGCCGAAGCGGTTCTTGTGGCTGCGCAGCGTGCGAAAACGCGAGTCGGCGTCGCCATCCAGCAGCACGGAGCAGTCGATACAGTGCTCCAGCACTTTCGGGCCTGCGAGCGACCCATCTTTTGTAACGTGACCGACCATGACAATCGCCACGCCGCGGGTTTTCGCAAAGCGCGTCAAATAGGCGGCGGTTTCACGCACCTGGGCGACGCTGCCTGGCGACGACTGCACGTCCGCCATATGCATCACCTGAATGGAGTCGATGACCATCAGCTTCGGCTGTTCTTCTTCCGCAATAAGGCAAATCTGCTCGATGCTGGTTTCGGAAAGCATGTTGAGATTCGTGGTCGGCAGGCCCAGACGGTGCGCGCGCATCGCCACCTGTTGCAGCGACTCTTCACCGGTGACATAGAGCGTTTTCATCTGCTGCGCGAGCTTACAAAGCGTTTGCAGCAACAGCGTTGATTTCCCGGCGCCGGGGCTACCGCCAATCAGAATCGCGCTGCCCGGCACCACGCCGCCGCCCAGTACGCGGTCGAACTCTTTAAAGCCGGTGGAGAAGCGCGGCAGTTCTTCCAGGCTTATCTCGGAGAGCTTCTGCACTTTGGCTACGCCCGCGTTGCCCGCATAGCCGGAGAGACGTTCATTGCGCGCCGCTTGCGGCGAGGCGGCGAGACGCACTTCCGTGATGGTATTCCAGGCATGACAGGCGCTGCACTGCCCCTGCCAGCGCGGATAATCCGCACCACACTCGTTACAGACAAATGCGCGTTTTGGAGCTTTCGCCACCTTTTACCTCTTTATTTCTGGTTCAGGCTGCCGGAAAGGATACAGAAAACCCCCATCAGGTCAGCGTGACGGATAGTGATTTCCGTCTTTTCATTAACTTTCGGTTTGGCGTGGTAAGCAATGCCAAGCCCCGCCGTCTGGATCATCGGCAGGTCGTTCGCGCCATCGCCAATCGCCACAGTCTGGCCCGTCGGAATCGCATATTTTTCCGCGAGCCGTTGCAGAGTCTGCGCCTTGAACTGGGCGTCGACGATTTGCCCGTTCACCTCACCGGTGAGCTTGCCGTCTTCTACCGTCAGCGCGTTTGCGACCACGTCATCCAGATGCAGTTTCTCCTGCAAATATTGCGCGAAGAACGTAAAGCCGCCGGAGGCAATCGCCACTTTCCAGCCCAACGCGTGCAGTTTCAGCACCAGCGAGGTCAGGCCCGGCATCAGCGGCAGCACGTCGCGTACCTGGCGCAGAATATCGGCGTCTGCGCCTTTTAGCGTGCCAACGCGCGCTTTCAGGCTCGCCGTGAAATCCAGCTCGCCGCGCATGGCGCGCTCGGTGACCTCAGCCACTTCGTCGCCGGTTCCGGCAAGCTTTGCAATTTCATCGATACATTCAATCTGGATAGCGGTGGAATCCATGTCCATCACCAGCAGGCCGGGCGTTTTCAGATGCGGGATTTTGCCAAGCGGCGCGACATCAAGGCCGGAGTCATGCGCCAGACGCGTCGCGCGCGGCGTCAGCGACCCGGCCAGACGGATCACCTGATAATCTTCCACACACCACGCGTTAACGATAACCATCGCCGCGCCGAGCTTATGCTGATATTGGGTCAGATTTTGCTTATTTAAACCCCGTCCGTACAGGAGCCAGCCGCTTTGGCCAGCGTGATAATCCAGCGGCATCACTTCATCACCGCTTAAAGAAAGGGGCAATCCTGGCCAGAGAGAAACCTCGTTCGGCAGGTCGCACCAGGTAAGACTGTTTGGCATTCAGGCTCCTGTAAATAGTATCGGGGCGGGACAAAACAACGCATGAGGCTACCTTGTCTGCGGCGCTTCTGGCAACATTAAGCTTCAAAATTTAAGCAGGTACTTTATGGCCCGGGCAAAACTCAAATTTCGGCTGCATCGCGCAGTGATTGTACTCATCTGTCTGGCATTGCTGGTGGCACTGATGCAGGGCGCATCCTGGTTTAGCCAAAGCCATCAGCAGTCGCGCAATATCCAGATGGAAGAGCTTGCCCGCACGCTGGCTCGCCAGGTGAGCTACAGCGTCGCGCCGCTTATCAAAGGCGAAAATCCGGATGAGAAACGCGTCGGCGTCATTTTGCGCCAGTTGACCGAAGAGAGCCGCATTCTGGATGCCAGCGTCTATGACCAGCAGGGCGACCTTATCGCCCGCGCGGGGGAGAGTGTCGATGTGCGTGACAGGCTCGCGCTCGACGGTAAAAAAGCGGGCAGCTATTTTAACGAACAAATCGTTCAGCCGGTGCAGGATAAAAGCGGCCCTATCGGCTATTTGCGGCTCACGCTGGATACGCATAGCCTGCCAACGGAGGCGCGTCAGGTGGACAACACCACCAATATTTTGCGCCTGATGATGTTGCTGGCGCTCGCCATCGGTATTGTCCTGACGCGTACGCTATTGCAGGGTAAACGTACCCGCTGGCAGCAGTCGCCGTTTTTGCTGACCGCCAGCAAATCAGTGCCGGAAGAAGAGAGCGAACCTGAGACGCCTGCGGACGACAAACGCGCCTGAGGCCTCATGATATAATGGGCGTTCTTACTTGCTTAAGGGAAAACGCCTGTGTCCTCTTTACGCCTGCTCATTTCCGATTCTTACGATCCCTGGTTTAACCTGGCGGTGGAAGAGTGCATCTTCCGCCAGATGCCCGCCACCCAGCGCGTACTGTTCCTCTGGCGCAACGCCGATACCGTCGTCATTGGGCGCGCGCAGAATCCATGGAAAGAGTGCAATACACGCCGGATGGAGGAAGATAACGTCCGTCTCGCGCGGCGTAGCAGCGGCGGCGGCGCGGTTTTCCACGATCTCGGCAATACCTGCTTTACCTTTATGGCTGGCAAACCGGAATACGATAAAAGCGTTTCCACAACGATTGTGATTAACGCGCTGGCGCAACTTGGTATTCCGGCGTCGGCCTCCGGGCGTAACGATCTGGTGGCGGAGACCGCCGAAGGGCCGCGCAAAATCTCCGGCTCGGCGTACCGCGAGACCGTGGATCGCGGCTTTCACCACGGAACGCTGTTGCTGAACGCCGATTTAAGCCGTCTTGCGAATTACCTGAATCCGGATAAGAAAAAGCTTCAGGCGAAGGGGATCACTTCCGTGCGCGGACGCGTCGCCAATCTTAATGATTTGAAGCCGGGCATTACGCACGCGCAGGTATGCGAGGCGGTCATGGAGGCGTTTTTTGCTTATTACGGTGAGCGTGTGTCTGCCGAGGTGATATCGCCGGATGCCTTCCCGGATTTGCCAGGCTTTGCCGAGACCTTTGCCCGCCAGAGTAGCTGGGCGTGGAATTTCGGTCAGGCACCTGCGTTTACGCACCAGCTGGACGAGCGTTTTGTCTGGGGGGGCGTGGAGCTGCATTTCGACGTGGAAAAAGGGCATATCACCCGTACGCAGCTTTTTACCGATAGCCTCAACCCCGCCCCGCTGGAGGCGCTGGCGAGCCGGTTGCAGGGGTGTGTCTATCAGGCCGATGTGCTGAAGCAAACCTGCGAGGCGCTGGTGGTGGATTTTCCGGCGCATGAGGCAGAGCTTCATGACGTGGGCGAGTGGATGTCACAGGCGGTGCGGTAAGTATTGAATCCTCACCCCTGCCCTCACCCTGAAAGAGAGAGGATCCTGTCTCAAGCCAATAAAAAAGGGCGCCGCAGCGCCCTTTTCTTTCCACTTTATCTTAGCGAGAAACTTACGCTTTATCGCCCAGCAATACGGATTCCAGGGCAATCTTGATCATGTCGTTAAACGTGGTCTGGCGCTCTGCCGCCGTGGTCTGCTCGTGGGTGCGGATATGGTCAGACACGGTGCAGATGGTCAGCGCTTTTGCGCCAAACTCTGCTGCCACGCCGTAGATCCCTGCCGCTTCCATCTCTACGCCCAGGATGCCGTATTTTTCCATCACGTCAAACATAGACGGGTCCGGCGTGTAGAACAGATCAGCGGAGAAAATGTTGCCGACGCGTGCTTCAACGCCCAGCGCTTTGGCGGCGTCAACCGCGTTACGCACCATGTCGAAATCTGCGATAGCCGCGAAATCGTGATCTTTAAAGCGCAGACGGTTCACTTTAGAGTCTGTGCACGCGCCCATACCAATCACCACGTCGCGAAGCTTAACGTCCGCACGTACCGCGCCGCAGGAGCCCACGCGGATGATTTTTTTCACGCCAAAATCGGTGATCAGCTCTTTGGTGTAGATGGAGCAGGACGGGATACCCATGCCGTGGCCCATCACGGAAATTTTACGGCCTTTATAGGTACCGGTGAAACCCAGCATGCCGCGCACGTTGTTTACTTCGCGCACGTCTTCCAGGAAAGTTTCTGCAATATGCTTCGCACGCAGCGGGTCGCCCGGCATCAGCACGACGTCCGCGAAATCACCCATCTCGGCGTTAATATGTGGGGTTGCCATTTTCAGTTCCTTTTAATTTTAATTTGTTATTTTGCCCGGTGGCGCGAACCTTACCGGCCTGCGGTATTACAGGCCGATAAAACGCCGCCGCCAGCCGGTAAGGGGATCAGAACATCGCCTTGCCGTATTCCATATCAGACAGGCCAAAATATTTGGCAACGGTCTGACCGATATCGGCGAACGTCTCGCGATGGCCAAGCGAGCCCGGTTTCACTTTCGGGCCGTAGACCAGAACCGGAATGTGTTCACGGGTGTGGTCGGTGCCTTTCCAGGTCGGGTCGCAGCCGTGGTCAGCGGTGAAGATAATAATGTCATCTTCGCCTACCAGCTCCAGCAGTTCCGGCATGCGGCGGTCGAACAGCTCAAGGCCGCCCGCATAGCCTGCCACGTCGCGGCGATGGCCCCACGAGGAGTCAAAGTCGACGAAATTGGTAAAGACTATCGTGTTGTCGCCTGCTTCTTTCATCTCTTTGATGGTGGCATCAAACAGCGCATCCAGCCCGGTGGCTTTCACTTTTTTGGTGATGCCCATGTTGGCGTAGATGTCCGCGATTTTACCGACAGAAACAACATGACCGCCCTTCTCGTCCACCAGTTTTTTCAGCACGACCGGTGACGGCGGTTCAACCGCCAGATCGTGACGGTTGCCGGTGCGCTGGAAGTTGCCCGCTTTGTCGCCCACAAACGGACGCGCAATCACACGGCCGATGTTATAGCCGCCTTCGGTCAGCTCTTCACGCGCGATCTCGCACAGCTCATAGAGTCTGTCCAGGCCGAACGTCTCTTCGTGGCAGGCTATCTGGAATACGGAGTCCGCAGAGGTATAGAAAATCGGCTTGCCGGTTTTCATATGCTCTTCGCCCAGTTCATCCAGAATGACCGTACCGGAGGAGTGGCAGTTACCGAGATAGCCCGGCAGGTTCGCGCGTTCCACCAGTTTATCGAGCAGCTCCTGCGGGAAGCTGTTTTTCTCGTCGGTGAAATAGCCCCAGTCGAACAGAACCGGCACACCTGCGATTTCCCAGTGGCCTGACGGCGTATCTTTACCGGAAGAGAGCTCGTGCGCCCAGGCGTACGCGCCAGTGATTTCCGCATTGCCGTCCATCCCGGCAGGAATAAAGCCAGTGGCGCCTTCATGCGCCTTCGCAAGGCCCAGCTTCGTCAGATTCGGCAGATGCAGAGGGCCTTTACGGCCAGTGTCCGCTTCACCTTTGGCGCAGGCCTCGGCGATGTGGCCGAGGGTGTCAGAACCCGCGTCGCCGAAGCGTTCCGCGTCTTCCGTTGCGCCAATACCAAAGGAGTCCAGCACCATAATAAATGCACGTTTCATATTTTCTCCGTACCTTTTGCGCTGTAAAAAAGTGATCAGATCAGTATGCCACTTATTGGCTGATTCTGCGATAGACAACCGGTGACGCTTTCGCCGCCGTGTCGTCAACTTTAATGGCCGCTTTCACTGCAGCTGCCGCTTCCTGCCAGCTTGCCTCGCTCTTCGCGTGGATAACCGCCAGCGGGCGTTCGCCGTCGACCTGTTCTCCAAGGCGCGCCATATCGGTCAGGCCGACGCTGTAGTCGATGGTGTCGGATGCCTGACGGCGGCCGCCGCCCATAGAAACCACCGCCATACCCAATGCACGGGTGTCCATTTCAGTGATAAAACCGGCGCGGTCGGCATACACCGCCTTGCTGAGCGTCGCGGCAGGCAAATACCGGTCGTAATGCTCGACAAAATCCGTCGGGCCGCTTTGCGCTGCCACCATGCGGCCAAATACTTCTGCCGCTTTGCCGTTATCCAGTACGGCCTGCAGTTTAGCGCGCGCTTCGGCGTCGTCTTTGGCAAGCCCGCCGGAAAGCAGCATCTCGACGCAGAGCGCCATTGTGACGTCCAGCAGACGCGGGTTGCGATAATCGCCCGTCAGGAATTGCACTGCTTCGCGCACTTCTACCGCGTTGCCGGCGCTGGAGGCCAGCACTTCATTCATGTCGGTCAGCAGCGCCGTGGTGCGCACGCCCGCCCCGTTCGCCACGCCGACAATCGCCTGGGCGAGTTCTTCAGAAAGCGCGTAAGTCGGCATAAACGCCCCGCTGCCTACCTTCACGTCCATCACCAGCGCATCCAGCCCTTCCGCCAGTTTTTTGGCGAGGATCGAGGCCGTGATAAGCGGAATGGAATCAACCGTCGCCGTGATATCGCGCGTGGCGTAAAAACGTTTATCCGCAGGCGCCAGCGAATTGGTCTGGCCGATAATAGCGACGCCTGTGTTTTTAATAATGTCGCGAAAGCGATTGTCGTCCGGGAAAATATCAAACCCCGGAATCGCTTCAAGTTTATCGAGCGTGCCGCCGGTGTGGCCCAGCCCGCGCCCGGAGATCATCGGAATATAACCGCCGCAAGCCGCTACCATCGGGCCGAGCATCAGCGAGGTCACGTCGCCTACGCCGCCCGTGGAGTGTTTATCCACGACCGGACCGTTCAGGTTCAGGCTTTTCCAGTCCAGCACGGTGCCGGAATCGCGCATCGCCATCGTCAGCGAGACTCGCTCGGGCATCGTCATATCGTGAAAGAAAATCGTCATCGCCAGCGCGGCGATCTGTCCTTCGGAAACGGTGTTGTCGCGAATGCCGTTAATAAAAAAGCGAATCTCTTCGTCGCTGAGCGCGTGGCCGTCGCGTTTTTTACGAATAATTTCCTGAGCGAGGAACACGGTAACCCCCGTGGATTAGGGTGAATGAGGGCGGGTCGCGCAGTGACCCGCCGGAAATCCTGGCAGCCCGACCAGCAAACGCGGTCAGGCGCAGGGCAATTTAATAGCAGCTGGCGCTCTTGCCGTCGCCGTGGCCGAGTGCCTGAAGGAGGCTTGCCAGAAGGCTTGAGGCGCCAAAGCGGTAGTGACGAGAATCGGCCCAGTCGGCCCCCAGCAGTTCATCCGCTACGGCCAGGTATTTGGCGGCGTCTTCTGCGGTACGTACGCCGCCTGCCGGTTTGAAGCCCACGGTTTTCGCCACACCCATATCGCGGATGACTTCCAGCATGATGCGCGCGCTTTCCGGCGTAGCGTTCACCGGCACTTTACCGGTAGAGGTTTTGATGAAATCGGCACCCGCTTTAATGGCGATTTCCGAGGCTTTACGAATCAGCGCCTCTTCTTTCAGCTCGCCGGTTTCGATGATGACTTTCAGCAGCACGTTCGCCGCCGCGCAGGCATCTTTACAGGCTTTCACCAGATCAAAACCGACCTGCTCGTTGCCCGCCATCAGCGCGCGATACGGAAAGACCACGTCCACTTCGTCCGCGCCGTAAGCGATAGCCGCGCGGGTTTCTGCCAGCGCGATGTCGATATCATCGTTGCCGTGCGGGAAGTTGGTCACGGTCGCGATACGGATATCCGGCGTCCCCTGAGCGTTCAGGGTCTTACGGGCAATCGGGATAAAACGTGGGTAGATGCAGACCGCGGCGGTGTTGCCTGCCGGGGTTTTCGCCTGATGACATAACGCGATCACTTTTTCATTAGTGTCGTCATCATTCAGGGTGGTGAGGTCCATCAGTTGCAGCGCACGCAGGCTGCTTTTGGTTAAATCAGTCATAACTTTCTCCAACAAAAAAATGCATCTCGGATGAGAAACTCAACACGTTGGAGCGGTCGTGGTTCCATGAAGAAGAGCGGCGTTTACCGCCGTCACGCTGAGATCCGTCTCACCGCACATCATTGCCATCAATGTTAAAATTCTAACACTCACAGGCAGAATGATTTTGTGCCTTGTTTCACAAATTACAAAGTAATGGTTGCATACTTTCAGCCATTATATGTGATTAACACAACATTATGACAGCCTGTGCTGCGGTACAGAAAGAAAAAAGGCTGGCAGTGCGCCAGCCTGAGTGTCACAGAAAATGTGAAAATAATAACATTTTCACATGAGATTACAGCGCCAGAAACACTCCGGCGATGGTGGCGCTCATCAGGTTCGAGAGCGTGCCGGCTGCAACGGCTTTGAGGCCGAGCTGTGCGACTTCATGACGACGAGTCGGCGCCATGCTGCCCAGCCCGCCGATCAGGATGGCGATAGAAGAAAGGTTAGCAAATCCGCACAGCGCGAAAGAGATAATCGCCTTGGTGTGTGCCGAAAGCACCTGAAGCCCTGCCGCTGCGACGGCCGCGTCATCCTTCAGGTATTCGCCGAAGTTCATGTAGGCCACGAATTCATTGATGATGAGTTTCTGACCAATAAACGACCCCGCTACCATCGACTCATTCCACGGCACGCCGATAAGCCAGGCTACCGGCGAGAACACCCAGCCGAGAATCAGCTGAAGCGACAGCTCCGAATGGTTAAACCAGCCGCCGATGCCAGAGAGCATACCGTTAAGTAATGCAATCAGTGCGACGAATGCCAGCAGCATTGCGCCGACGTTCAGCGCCAGCTGCATCCCTGCGGATGCGCCGGATGCCGCGGCGTCCAGCACGTTCGACGGGCGGTCCGGATCGTGTTCTGCACGCTCCAGATGCGGCGCGTCGTTGGGCTGTTCGGTTTCGGGAATAATGATTTTCGCAAACAGCAGACCGCCTGGCGCGGCCATAAAGGACGCGGCGATAAGATATTCTAGCGGCACGCCCATCTGCGCATAGCCTGCGAGGACGGAGCCTGCGACCGATGCCAGCCCGCCGCACATGACGGCGAAGAGTTCGGAGCGGGTCATGGTCGCAATATAGGGACGCACCACCAGCGGCGCTTCGGTCTGGCCGACAAAAATATTCGCCGTTGCAGAGAGCGATTCGGTACGTGAGGTTTTCAACACCTTACGCAGCGCGCCGCCCAGCAGGCGAATAACCAGTTGCATGATGCCTAAGTAGTAAAGCACCGCAATCAGCGAGGAGAAAAAGACGATAACCGGCAGGACGCGCAGCGCAAAGATAAACCCGCCGCCGCCGAAGACCTCGAACATTTTGTCCGACACCAGGCCGCCGAAAAGAAACGAGATGCCGTCGTTGCCGTAAGCAATAACGTTCGCGACCCCCTGAGACATCGCCAGCAGCACCTTGCGACCCGCCGGTACATAAAGTACCAACGCTCCGATAGCCACCTGAATTATCCAGGCGCCGATAACGGTTCGCAGGTTAATGGCTTTTCTGTTACTGGAGAGCGCCACCGCAATGAGCAGTAGCGCCAGCATACCCACCAGCCCCATTAGTATTTGCATACAGTATCCCTGTGTTATTTGTGAATTATGATTATCCCGCGCGCGCAGGCGGGGCGATTTAACGACAGGAAATTAGCGTAAATCCAGACGTTTTACGCTTTTTTAAGCAACCGTGGTCAGTAGGTCACATTTTAAGGCGTGGAAAGCGCGTGCGGGTGTTCTCAAGGACTGTATTTACGATAACGTCTGGCGGCTCAGGGCGCAGTTCACAAAGCACGTCAAAAATGCCATTTACGCGCTCCGGGCGGTTCGGTTGCCCCTGCCAGCCGTTTAACGGCATATCTGGCGCATCAGTTTCCAGAAGCAGCGAAGAAAGCGGCAGTTTCGCAATGACGTCGCGCGTTTTCTGCGCACGTGGATAGGTAATGGTGCCGCCAACGCCAATGCAGTAACCCAGATCGATAAAACGTTGCGCCTGTTGCAGACTCCCCGCGAAACCATGTACTACGCCGGTACACGGCAGCGCATGGCGTTTGAGGAGCATCGCGAGTTTATCGTGGGTACGGCGCGAATGCAGGATAACCGGCAGTTCATAGCGTTTCGCGAGCCGCAACTGGGCGTTGAGGAGCGCTTCCTGTCGCTCGAACAGTGGATTTTCCATATAGAGATCAAGCCCAATCTCGCCTATCGCCACCAGTTTATCCGCCTGCTGTTGCAGGTGATGCTCAAGCAACGCCAGGCTCGCGTCATTATGGTTGCTGATAAAGACAGGATGCAGGCCAATAGCCGCCCATAGCGCCGGGTAGCGCTGCGCCAGATCCAATACCGTCGCAAAGCGCGCAGCCTCTACGGCGGGCACAATAATATGTTCGACCCCCGCCCCGGCAGCAAGCGTCAGGCTTGCCGCTTCATCACCGGTAAACGGCGGGAAATCAAAATGGCAGTGCGTGTCGATAAAGCGTCGCGTCATGCCAGATCCTCATCGTTAAACGTTGCGTCGTTCGCCTGCTCGGTTTTGACCAGCGGGGCGTCCAGCGCGTCGTTGGCGACAGACGCAGGCGGCACGACCCTCGTTGCCTCTGGCACCGCAGGCATCAGAATTTCAGCAGGTGCGGGCACTGCCGGCGTAGCGACAGGCACCACCAGCGGCGTGCGGTAGCGGCGCAATGGCGGCATGTTTACCAGCAGTTTGCCGACAGTTGCCAGGAAATAGCGTCCACACAGGCGGCCCAGCCTGTAATCCTGCATTAATGCCGGATGACGGCTGCCAAGTGCCATGCTGGTCAATGCGCGAGGCGGAGAGATCTCGAAAATGCGCAGCTTACCGGGTGGGTTCTCAATAAATTCCTGAATCGCACGGTAAGTAGTTTCATGGTGCTGCACCAGATTCAGCAGCGGCTGAAGACTGCTGTCGGTGAGCCAGCGCTCCATGCGCTTGAACCATTGCGGCGTGTAGTACATCTGCGAAGGTACGGTACGGATAACCACAAGCGTCGTGGCGCCAAGTCGCGCGGCCTCCTGCACAGGGATGGCATCGCTGACGCCGCCATCGAAATAGTTTACGCCGTTCAGATCCACGCCGGGGCGGTAGAAGCCGGGAATAGCGCTGGAGGCGCGAATAATATCGAGCCAGTCTTTTTCCTGCGGCGCGAAATAGGCGGGCGAGTAATCGTCGCGACGGCACGCGCACATGTAAAACGCTTTGCCCGCGTCGAAAAGCCGCAGCGCGTTGCCTGTCTCAAGCGGCATGCGCGCAGATGTCGCTTCGGTCAGCCAGTCGAGGTCGATAAGGTTGCCGCCGCGCACAAAGCGCACCGGGTCAAAGAAATCGCGTGACGTGGTAAAGCGGGTGATGACACGCCGGGCATAGCCTGGCTGGTTACAGACATAGGCCGAGAGGTTTTGTGCACCGGCAGACGTGCCGAGAAAAAAATCGAACGGGTTGAATTGCGCGCGCATGAATTCATCCAGCACGCCGGCTGTAAAGATCCCGCGCTGACCGCCCCCTTCGCAGACGATAGCCAGCTTACCGGGACGAAACGGTTTCACCGCCAGAGGCGCTATATTGCCTGGCGTTACGGGAATTCGTTGTCCCACCCTGCTTTCCTGTTTGTGACCGTCGCGCAACGCGCGAGCGTTTTTCGGATGCCATAAATCAGCAAAGCCAGTCACAAGGACTGGCTTTGCCGTCTGTCAGTTATCTTTTTATCACACTACGGGCGTCGACGGCCCATAAAAAGGCTAACCAGGAACAGAATAATACCCACAACAAATACGATTTTCGCTGCGCCTGCTGCAGTACCGGCAAGGCCACCAAAGCCCAGAGCGGCTGCAATCAACGCGATAACCAGAAAGATAATGCCCCAACGAAACATACGACTCTCCTTTACCATAGTTAATCTTTATACCGCTTCTTAATGAACGCAGCGTCCACTGGCGGTGTCATCCAGCTGATGTTGCTTACCCCCTCCCGGTCGTAACCGGGAGAGTGGTTTGCCTGTTTACGACTTCACTTTTAAATCGTTTTTGACGCTTTTCACGCCATCAATCGCTTTCGCGATGCTTTCGGCACGCTGAGACTGTTTTTCAGACTCGACGGTACCGGAAAGCTGCACCACACCGTCGGTGGTTTCGACTTTCACGTTACGCGAAGGCACGATGTCATCTGCCAGCAATTTCGCTTTGATTTCGCTGGTGGTGGCCGCGTCGCCTGCATAACCTTTCACCGATTCATTTTTGCCGTCGCGGACATGCAATTTGTCGCTAACGGACGCCACGCCTTCCACGCCTTTGGCGATTTTCACCGCTTCCTCGGCCTGAGCCTGGCTTTCTACAAAACCGCTCAGCGTCACGACGCTCTTCTCGGTTTTCACAGAGATGTCGGTGCTCTTAATTTGTTCGTCATCTACCAGCGCAGCTTTAACTTTCGCGGTGATGGCGCTATCGTCCATGAAGTTACCGACTTTATTCATAGAGCTATCGATTTTTTGCCCTGCGCTATCCGCGGTGGATTTGGTGCTCTCAGTGGCGGAGTTTTCTGCGAACGCAGAAGAGGACGCCATGACAGAACCCAACACAACAGCCAGCAGAGTTTTTGAAATCTTAGTCTTGTTCATCGATTCATTCCTGTGGTTTGCTCAGAATTTGAGCTTCAAGCCGCCATGTCTGCGACTTTTCCTAACAGCAGGCATTAGCGCCGCTGGTGAGTTATTCACATCGCGTCGGCAAGGCATTGTCAGAGGGTTAATCAGACAGTCAGCCGTCGCACTGCGAAAACTCAGTTATTAATATGGCAATAATAACGTTTATGATGATTAATCACCGGCGTGAAAGCACTTAGCGGCATTTCATCCCGGCATCTGTCTCATCACATTGTTAAATATAGATCAGGTTCGCAAAAACGCCTGCCCGAGGGCGGGAAAAATCGCCAAAACAGCAGAGAAAGCAGGAATTTAAGAACATTCCGCATCGCGGAAAAAAGGCGGGAAAGCGAGGCAGGACGCGGCTTTACCGCGTCCTGAAGGGGATCAATGCTCGCGTGTTTTACGGAAGGTCACGTCGGGGTAACGTTCCTGCGTCAGGTTGAGATTGACCATAGTCGGCGCGATGTAGGTCAGGTTATCGCCGCCATCCAGCGCCAGCTGGATCTCATTCTTACGCTTAAACTCTTCGAATTTCTTCGCGTCATCGCAGTCGACCCAGCGAGCCGTCGCGACGTTCACCGATTCGTAAATCGCCTCAACGCTGTACTCGCTTTTAAGACGCGACATGACCACATCAAACTGCAGCACACCGACCGCGCCCACAATCAGATCATTGTTGGAAATCGGGCGGAACACCTGCACGGCACCTTCTTCCGACAGCTGCACCAGCCCTTTGAGGAGCTGCTTTTGCTTGAGCGGATCTTTGAGGCGGATGCGGCGGAAGAGTTCCGGCGCGAAGTTCGGGATACCGGTGAACTTCATGGACTCACCCTGCGTAAAGGTGTCGCCAATCTGAATGGTGCCGTGGTTGTGCAGACCGATGATGTCGCCCGGATATGCTTCTTCCACGTGCGAACGGTCGCCCGCCATGAAAGTCAGCGCGTCAGAGATAACCACATCTTTACCGGTACGCACCTGGCGCAGCTTCATGCCCTTTTCATATCGACCGGACACCACGCGCATAAACGCCACGCGGTCACGGTGTTTCGGGTCCATGTTGGCCTGGATCTTAAACACGAAGCCGGAGAATTTCTCTTCACTCGCCTCTACCACACGGCCATCGGTTTGACGCGGCATCGGCGCAGGCGCCCACTCCACCAGGCCATCAAGCATATGATCAACGCCAAAGTTACCGAGCGCGGTCCCAAAGAAGACCGGCGTAATTTCACCGCTCAGGAACAGTTCTTTGTCGAATTCATGCGACGCGCCTTTCACCAGCTCCAGTTCATCGCGCAGCTGCGCGGCGAGTTCGTCGCCGACGGCTTCGTCCAGCGCCGGGTTGTCCAGCCCTTTGACGATGCGCACTTCCTGAATGGTGTGGCCCTGACCCGTCTGGTAAAGGTAGGTTTCGTCGTTATAAAGGTGGTAAACGCCTTTAAACAGCTTGCCGCAGCCAATAGGCCAGGTGATGGGCGCACAGGCGATTTTCAGCTCGCTTTCCACTTCATCCAGCAACTCCATCGGATCGCGGATGTCACGGTCGAGTTTGTTCATAAAGGTCAGGATCGGCGTATCGCGCAGACGGGTGACTTCCATCAGCTTGCGGGTACGATCCTCAACGCCTTTCGCGGCGTCGATAACCATCAGACAGCAGTCCACTGCCGTCAGCGTGCGATAGGTATCTTCCGAGAAGTCTTCGTGCCCTGGGGTGTCCAGCAGGTTCACAAGACAATCATGGTAAGGGAACTGCATCACGGAGGTAGTAATAGAAATCCCGCGCTGCTTTTCCATTTCCATCCAGTCCGATTTAGCGTGCTGGCTGGAACCACGGCCTTTTACCGTACCGGCAACCTGAATCGCCTGTCCGAACAGCAGGACTTTTTCAGTGATCGTCGTTTTACCGGCGTCCGGGTGCGAGATAATCGCGAAAGTGCGGCGCTTGGCCACCTCTTGCAAATAAGGAGACAACGTCATAATCAATTCTTCTGTGTAAGCGCGCGGCCAGGCGCCACGCGGCGAGTGAGCGAAAAATGCGGCTATTTTACCCATCCGAAAGGGTCAGACAATCATTGTTTACACAGCAGTTGCTCCAGTTCGCTTAAGGAAGTGACCTGCCAGGTCGGGGCGATGTCTTCCGGTAGCGTGCGTCCATGGTGGTTTAACCAGCAGGTCGCAAGGCCCGCATTGATGCCGCCGAGAATATCGGATTCCGCGGTATCGCCCACCATGAGTACGCGCGAACGATCGGGATTGCCCATTTTTTCAAGCGCATAGTCGAAAATTTCCGGCGCGGGTTTCGCGACACCGACCTGTTCTGAGATAACCAGTAAGTCAAAATAGTCGCGAAAACCGGTGCGCTCAAGACGGATCTGCTGAAGCGCCGTAAAGCCATTGGTAATGATGCCAAGCTTGACGTTGCCTTTGAGCGATTCCAGTAACGACGCCGCGCCCGGCAGCGGCGCGCAGATTTCCGCCATCGCATTTAAAAAAGCGCTGTTCAGATCGCCTGCTGGTACGCTCAGGCGGTTAGCCCAACCCTGAAAACGCTGATGCTGAAGCTGCAGCGCCGTGATAGCGCCATTCTGGTAATCGACCCACAGTGGCTTATTGACCGCCTGGTAGTCATGGTAATCCTGCTCGGTGAAGGTAATGCTGTAGTCGAGGAACATGCGCTGCAGGCCACCGAAGGCGTCGAAAGTAAACAGCGTTTCGTCAGCGTCAAAAAGAATCCAGTCCCACTTCATTACGTCACCTTTATTGATTATCAGCCCAGCGGTAACGCCATGATGATGGCGTCTTCGCGCCCGTTGGGCGTCGGGTAATAGTTACGACGAATCGTCGCCTCGTTAAAGCCCAGGCTTTCATAGAGCGCGCGCGCCGCATGATTGGAGGCGCGGACTTCAAGCCAGAGCGTCAGCACGTCGCGCTGCTCCAGCGCGGCGATAAGATGTTCAAGCAACGCCCGGCCGAGACCGCGACGCTGAAAGGCGGGGTCTACCGCGATATTAAAAAGCGTGGCTTCATCCAGCACGACCTGGGTTATCGCGAACGCGGCCATGGTACCGTCGACATCAAGCCGCAGGTTGAGATAACGCTCGCCCTGATTGCTGGCAAAGGTTTTTTCGCTCCAGGGGAACGCATGGGCGCGCTGTTCAATCGAGAAAGCTGCCGCCAGATCAGCGGGCTGGAGTAAGGAGATCATCTTCATGCTCGCAAATTTGTTGCCAGAGGTCGGCGCGCGCCGCGCCGCTGCGCTGTAGCGTCTCAAGCCCGGGTGTGACTAACCTGACACCGGGCAGTTCTGGCGCATCTTCAACGCCCAGACACCAGCTATTGCAGTCAGCATCGTGCAGCATGGCAACACGGTCGGGGGTTATCTGCATGACCTGAGAGGCGTCGAGCGCCAGTGCGCGCAACACATCTTTAATGAAAGGCTGGCTGAGCGGCGGCGGTTCAGAGGCCACCATGACAAGGCGGATATGCGCAGGCAGCACAATGGCAATTTCACCCAGCAGCGCGGCGGGGCGACGCAATACCCACTGGGTGATGCCCAGTTGCTGTAAACGCCAGTCTCGTCGGGATGTCATAGGAATGCCTGAATCTGTGCCGAAGGGGCGCAAATATAGCAAATCCGTCGAACATGCGCCAACAAACCACTATAATCGCCCCTCAAGTTTCCGAAGGAGTGTTTCATGTCTGCTTTTTCCCCGGCAAGCGAAGTTCTGCTACGCCACAGTGATGATTTTACCGAAAGCCGCGTTCTGTTTGCCGGCGATATGCAGGATGACCTGCCTGCGCGTTTTGAAACCGCGCAAAGCCGTGCGCACACGCAGCAGTTCCACCACTGGCAGGTGCTGAGCAAGCCGATGGGCGATAACGCGCGCTACGGTCTGGTGGCCGATGCCGATATCGTGGCGGACAGTGATACCCTTATCTATTACTGGCCGAAAAACAAACCCGAAGCGCAGTTCCAGTTGATAAATCTGCTGTCGCTGCTGCCGGTGGGCACAGATGTTTTCGTGGTCGGAGAAAACCGCAGCGGCGTGCGCAGCGCTGAGGCGATGCTTGAAGCCTTCTGCCCGCTCAATAAAATCGACAGCGCGCGTCGCTGCGGCCTTTATCATGGTCGTCTCGAAAAGCAGCCAGATTTTGATGCGGATGGCTGGTGGGGTGAATATCAGGTCGATGATCTGACCATTAAAACGCTGCCGGGCGTGTTTAGCCGCGACGGGCTGGATGTCGGCAGCGATCTGCTGCTTTCTACTCTTTCACCGCATACTAAAGGCAAAGTACTGGATGTCGGTTGTGGCGCAGGCGTGCTGGCGGCAGTACTGGCAAGCCATTCACCGAAAGTACGTTTAACGCTGTGCGACGTAAGCGCCCCGGCGGTAGACGCCAGCCGCGCGACGCTTGCCGCGAATGGTTTTGAAGGTGAAGTCCTCGCCAGCAATGTCTTCTCGGAAATCAAAGGCCGTTTCGACATGATTATCTCTAACCCGCCTTTCCATGACGGGATGGAAACCAGCTTTGAAGCCGCTCAGACGCTTATCCGCAGTGCGGTACGTCATCTGAATATCGGCGGCGAGCTGCGCATCGTGGCGAACGCGTTCTTGCCTTACCCGAACATTCTTGATGAAACCTTCGGCAACCACGAAGTGATGGCGCAGACGGGTCGCTTTAAGGTTTACCGCGCCGTCATGGGCCGTAACGCGAAGCGCTAAAAGTATCCCTGCGTGAAATGCCGCTTTTTGCACCATTCAGAAAAGCGGCATGAAATTAAGTGTTGACGAAGCCCAGAAAACATCTAGAATGCGCCTCCGTGGTTACAATACTTCCCAGTATTGTTGGTATGCGAAGGTGGCGGAATTGGTAGACGCGCTAGCTTCAGGTGTTAGTGTCCTTCGGACGTGGGGGTTCAAGTCCCCCCCCTCGCACCAAAGACCACGCAAGAAAGTATCGCTCGCACTGCGCGAAGGTGGCGGAATTGGTAGACGCGCTAGCTTCAGGTGTTAGTGTCCTTCGGACGTGGGGGTTCAAGTCCCCCCCCTCGCACCAATGCGATGGCGATACGATAAAAGAGACAGTGCGAAGGTGGCGGAATTGGTAGACGCGCTAGCTTCAGGTGTTAGTGTCCTTCGGACGTGGGGGTTCAAGTCCCCCCCCTCGCACCACTTCTTTTATCACTTCTTATCCCTCGGTATTTCCCTGCGTTACGTTTTCGTTATTCCCTTTCTTAATCTTGCTTATCTGGTTATTCCCTTAATTTAACGCGTTGTGCAGATGCGATACGATTAGCATTAATCCGCTCGCGAATGCGATGCACGATGGCAGCAATACATAGTGCCGCAAGCGCGGATGGTACAGCATGCCGACCGTCGCCAGCAGCGCCAGTACAATAATGACCCGCCACTGTGCCCAGCTCAGTTCACTCCATGCCAGCATTGCGACCAGTGCGCCCGGCAAAATGACGGCCCAACCACTTTCCAGTCGTCTGTACAACATCGATTCGCCTCTCGTATCGATAATGATAAACAATATCATATGATATAAATTCTCATTTGTGAATGAAAATGAGTTTAGCGAGGCTTTACTTAGGTTAAGAGATAATGACATATCAGGATGAAGGTGATAAATTGCTCGCCTTGGTTAAGAAAATTCTCATTCTCTGTTGCATGGCATAATGAGCCCATCCTTTATCTGGCTTTTATAAGAACCTGATAGCGCTAAATAAGTCACCCACGGATATGACTGTAAATAACTGGCGAGCCCTGACAGAAGAAAAATACCAACTGTCCCTGAAACTCTTTCTGTTTCTTAATCTTTTTTCCGCGTTGTTTAATCTCGTGGATCCCCTTTATGACTACCCGCATATTCCCTGGCCCGCCTTAAGTGTTATTGCGCTGTGTGGCGGGTTACTGATACGCGCGCAGACCCGGGCTTTCCGCCTGAAGGCTATCAACCCGACCGCCCTGCTGGCTGGCGTACTCTGGTCATGGAATATCTGGCTCAAAAGCCCGTGGTGTGTTTTTCATGACGGCATATGTCTGCTGATTACCTTGCTCGGCGCGTTATTTATCGCCGCCCTCTCCTTTATAAATATGCCTGCCGCGTTTATCGCGTTTTGCCTGCCCATTACCCTGACCATCCTGTGGCTGGATAACGCCCAGCACTCCACGCTCTTTGCTTATACCCTGGCGCTGCCGTTAATTGGGCTGGTTATTCAGCATCTGATTGCCAGACGGAATGATATTTTCGCGCGGCGCATGATGCAGACGCTGATTGAAGAGAAAGCCACACTTATCGATCTCAGCATGATGGATCCGCTTACCGGCCTTTATAACCGACGCGGCTTTCAAAACCGGTTTGATAATCTTCCACCTGATGCAGGCCAGGTATTCGTGCTGCTCATGGATATCGACCACTTTAAAGCCTATAACGATCACTACGGCCATATGATGGGCGACCAGGCGTTGACGCGCGTGTCAGCAGCAATCCGCGATTCTGTGCGCTCGCGTGATATCGTCACCCGTTACGGGGGCGAAGAGTTTATGGTGCTGTTAACCCATGCCGATGAACAGAGCGCACGTCTGGCGGCCGAGCGTATTCGTCAGCGGGTTTTTGATCTGCGCATTCCACATATTTTTAATGAAAGCGTGGCGACTAACGTAACGCTAAGCATCGGCATCGCCCCACTGAAAAATGGCGATATCGTCGACGCGCTGCGTCGCGCGGATGAAGCGCTCTATGCCGCTAAAAACGAAGGGCGTAACCACATTTTGTATTCCAGCGACCAACGCGCCGCCTGAATTTCTCGCGGCTCCGGCAAGTGGATGGGTGGTCGCGCCAAACTGCTTGCTATCGTTTCCGCCTATAGTTAGGATTGGCAATCATTATCATTTAGATTTGCTGTTCAAACTACGCTATGGCTTATCGTTCCCTTCATTCTGTTGATGATCTTATCTGGCGCGCTCCGCTGCATCGTCCGCCTTCGACGCTCGCCTTGCGCCTGCGCGAAGCGTTCACGACGCACCGCGCACACTTTCACGACATTATGAAGCTTGATGAAACGCCACCGGTAACCGCGTTGACCTTCAGTGAATGGTCGCAGCCCGCCGCACTCGCCTCTTTAATGGCGCTCTACTCCGATCATATTTACCGTAACCAGCCAACAGTCGTTCGTGAAAACAAGCCGCTAAAATCACTCTGGGCGCAGTGGTATCTTGGCCTGCTGGTGCCGCCGTTGATGCTGGCGCTGCTGACACAGCCGCAGGCGCTGGATCTCAGCGAAGAGAATATCGCCGTCGATTTTCACGAAACGGGCCGCGCGGCATGCTTCTATATGATGGTTGAAGAAGATGTCAGTGCTATCGGGCTTTCTGCGCGTGAACGGCTGGAAAAACTACTGCTGGATGTGATGACACCAGTGGTTCAGGCACTGGAAGCCTCGGGCGACATTAACGGCAAGCTCATCTGGAGTAACACTGGTTATCTCATTAACTGGTGCTTTGGCGAATGGCGCGAGTGGCTGGGCGAAGAGACAGTCAACGCGCTGCGTCAAAGCTGCTTTTTTGAAAAAACCTTGTTGAATGGCCAGGAAAACCCACTGTTTCGCACGGTCGTACTGCGCGAAGGATTACTGGTGCGCCGCACCTGTTGTCAGCGTTATAAGCTGCCTGATGTGCAGCAATGCGGCGACTGTACGCTAAAATAAATCACGGCGGGTTTCCCCGCCGTTTCGTTATCAGGCAGCCTGTTCCCCAGCCCCCTGCGCCTCTTTTTGTGCCTCTTCCGCCTCCTGCGCCAGCAACTGTTTTTCGTACACTTTAAAGAACGGGAAGTAGATGATGGCTGACACTACCGCCAGCACCACAACCAGCAACGCAGCGCGGAAATCCCAGCCCAGCGCCCAGGCGGCGCCCACCGGCGCAGGCGCGGTCCACGGCACAACAGAAATCACGCGCCCGATTAAATCAAACTTCATTGCAGCCCAGGCTAACACCGCATTCACCATTGGGGCCAGCAGGAAAGGAATAAAGAAGACCGGGTTCATTACAATTGGCGTGCCGAAAATCACCGGCTCATTGATATTGAATATACTGGGCACCACACTCAGCCGACCGATGGATCGCAGATGCGCCGAGCGGCTGCGCAGATAACAGAACACCAGTCCCATCGTCGCCCCTGAGCCACCAATAACAATAAAGAATGTCCAGAACGCCTCCATAAAGATATGGGGCAGTGGCGCGCCCTGGGCCAGTGCCGTCTGGTTAATGCCGAGGTTCGTTAGCCAGAACATTTGCAGCATGCCGGAGACAATTGCCGCGCCGTGAATGCCAGCAAACCAGAGCAGATGACCAATCAACACCGCGAGCAAAATAGCGGGCAGCGAATCCGCCGCAGAGACCAGAGGTTTGAAAATGGCCATAATGGCCTGCGGAATGAGCATACCGAATTGTGACTGGATCAACAGGCTCAGCGGATAGAGCGTCAGGACCACCACAAGCACCGGAATCAATAAATCAAAGGAGTTTTTGATCATCGGCGGCACCTGGTCTGGCAGGCGGATACCGATATTATGCGCTTTCAGAAAACGCATCATCTCTACAGAGTAAATCGCCACGAGGATCGCCGTGAAAATCCCGGTTCCACCGAGACTGTCCACAGGCAGGGTCCCTTTTGTTTTTGGCGCGGCGACCAGCATGAACGCCATCAGCGATAGCATGGCGCACATGAAAGGATCTAACTGATGCGATTTGACATAGTGTTTGCCCAGGTTATAGGCGATAGCGGCACAAATATAAATCGACATGATCCCCATTGTCATATCAAACGGCGTAAGGATCTGACCTTCAAACTGTTTCGCCATATCCAGCCAGGCGCGCGCAAAACCAAGCGTGGTATCTGGCGAAAACGGCGGATAGGCGAACACCAGTAAAAACGAGCCGACTATCATAAACGGCATCGCAGAGATAAAGCCGTCGCGGATCGCCATAACATGGCGTTGTGCGGAAATGCGGGAAGCTATCGGACTGACATAATTTTCAACAAAGCGAAAAATCACATTAAATGCAGCATGGTTGGCAGACATGGCGGTTCTCCTGTCAGGCAATCAACGTGAATACGCGGCGGGCTGGCGTCGCGCATCATCCCATAATCCATTGAACTGAAAACCGTAACCGGGCGTGTCGCTCTGCTTCCTGCGCAGTGAAATCTTCCGGCTGCACCTGTGTTTTACTGCCTTGCCAGCGGCGTAACTGAGAAAGAAAGGTTTCATAGACGGCTCTTATTATTGGTTACAGAGGGAGGTTACTTAACCAGTATTAATCCGCGATGAAGGGCCTGCAACCGGTTACAGTAACCGGTTTCCTTGATTGTGAAGGAGATCCAGAAAACACCGGATAGTCGCAGAAAAGCGCTTTTCCGATAATTTACAAAAGCTGGCTCTGTATGCCAGATTAGGACAGTTATATTCAGGAGAAATACATGAGTCTGGAATCCGTGCGGCAATTCTTTGTCGACAACGCCCCCGATATTGAAATCATTGAACTGAACCAAAGCACGGCGACCGTTGCGCTGGCTGCTGCCGCCCATCAGGTAGAGCCGGGACAGATAGCCAAAACGCTCTCGCTGAAAGTAAAAGATACGGTGATTCTGGTGGTCGCTAAGGGCGATGCCCGTCTTGATAATAAAAAATTGAAAACCACTTTCGGTGCGAAAGCCAGAATGCTTAGCAGCGATGAAGTCGTGACCTGGACGGGGCACCCTGTCGGCGGCGTCTGCCCGTTTGGACTGGAAAACGCATTGCCCGTCTATTGCGATGTGTCGCTGCGCCAGTATGACGAAGTGCTCCCTGCGGCGGGCGCCATTCACAGCGCCGTGCGCATTACGCCCGCTCGCCTGGCTGAGCTTACGCACGCGAAGTGGGTGGATGTCTGTTTATAACGCCGACGTAGTCGATGATATACGCGGCTGGCGCTAGCCGCGCCGTCAGCTCTCTTCAGTTCTTTGAAAGCGATGACGCGGCCCCAAACCCCTTAAAACAAGCCAGCCCGATGTAAAAGAATGTCCGCCGCGTTCAGTAAACCTGCATCAGTATGAACGCCCAGTTTCAGCATCGCGTTAAACTTGTGCGCGCGAATGGTTTTGATATTGCGCTCCAGCCGACAGGCAATTTGCGAAACCGAGTAACCGTCTGTCAGATAACGCAGAATGATCCGCTCGGTTGGGCTAAGAAGACGCGGACCATGGCTTGCGTACCAGACCTTATTCGGTAATTCGCTGGCACGGGAAGAATCATTCATCGCGGACATCAGTTCGTCGGTAAAGCGTGACAGCGTTTCCGACTTATCGATAATCCCTTGTAACGGCGTAGGGGAAAGCTGGCTTATCAGTTTTCCCTCATTCACATTATTCACCATCACGATGCGCTTCATGCGCGGCCAGGCTTTCGCCATTTCACTGACAAATTGCAGACAGTCACGCCGGTGCTCACGCGTTCCTTCCAGCGAAAAAATAACGGCGGAAAATGCGCGGTTTGCAGTAGCCTGGATAAATGCATGATGATCGGTAAATATTTCCAGGCGATATGATGTCGAATAATTTCCCTGCAACAGCGACCGGATGCCTTCACCGCTCATTACGCATTTTTCAATTAGCGCAACGTTTCGTTTTTCGACTCCGTGTTCCATTCAGCCTGTTCCTTATGTAATGAAAGCAAATTTAATTCCTTTAAACCCTGCAAACTACTTATCCATGCGTACATTTCTGCATTACCGCGTAACGATAATCGCCGCATGGCGCTATTTTTCTGCGCACTAATCGTTTTATTGCTTTTTTTCAGCAACTGGGCGATTTGGTTTATTCCCCAGCCTTTACCAAGAAGGCGTAAAACTTGTCTTTCTGATGTGGTGAGCTTCACCGTAGACGCAGGCTCGGTATGCTGAGCCTGCCGTGGCGTCACCAGCATCTGGCTGACGCGTTCTGCTTTCTCCCGCCCGAGTTGAATGGCATTCACCACGCCTTCTACGGGTTCGGCAGTGGAAAGCAGCGTGGTTTCCGGGCGCATCAGCAACTGAACCGCCAGACTGAACGACGCCGCCGGTACAAGGAAAATCCAGTGCACCGCGGGGGCCTGCGCCACCAGCGAGTAATACGCCTCACACTCCTGACGCGCGTCTTCCGGTGCGCAAGGCAGCTCGGCGAGAACCATATCAACCGGATTTAGCAAAGGCAGCGACAATTCCGCGCTGCTTTTATAGTGATAAAGTTCGGTCTCCGGGAAATGGCGGCGAATAATGGCCGCAAGCCCGGTATGCATGACAGGGATTTGACTAATGATAACGCCTTGTTTGCAACGTCCTGGTAACATATTTCCTCCGGTTATATCCTTCCGGCCAAACATATTTTTTTGAAACGCATTTATGAATCAATGCAAAATTAAAAAAACCAAAAAAAAGAAAAACAACAGCGCAGATAGCCTAAGCAAATGATGTATATAAATAGACAGGAAGAATTCCCTGTCTGGCAAAACACCGGCATTCTATGAACGCTTTATTTTACTGTCAACGACAAAAAAGGCGAAAAATACGCCACGCCGGATTAAAGGATATTCTCATAGTAAAAAGATAAAAAATGTCTATTTATAGACATTATGGGTTCACGTAATAAATAAGCTTTATCGCATCCCGGTGTCGGTATTTATTATCCATATATGGATAACGCGGGTTATGCATGCCGCTGAATCGGATGGAGACGTTTTTAGCGGTTCTTCGACACCCGCGGTGCCGAAAAATGCAGCAAGCTTGATCTGCCTCCACAGCGGAAGCGCCTCGAGCATGTTAATAATGGACACTTCTGGCGCGCTGTCGCCTTCTTTTACCAGGGCCGAATATGGAAGCGGATGCTTTAGCGCAGCGGGAAATCACCCGTTTGTGTATTCAGTGTGGGCTTTATTTATTGCAGCACGGCGCGGAGAGCGCGCTTATCGAAGAACTGATGACGCGGCTTGGCCACGCGCTCGGGATGGACAGCGTGGAGAGCTCTATCTCCGCGAACGCCATTGTCCTTACCACGATTAAAGATAACCACTGCCTCACCACAACACGTAAAAACATCGATCGCGGCATCAATATGCATATGGTGACGGAGGTTCAGCACATCGTGATTATGGCCGAGCATAAGCTGCTTGATCGCTATGACGTCGAAAAACGGTTTTCACAGCTAAAACCTCTGCGCTATCCGCGCTGGCACGTAGTGCTGATGGTTGGGCTTTCCTGCGCGTGCTTTTGCAAAATGAACAAAGGCGGCTGGGACGGTGCGCTGGTGACGTTTATTGCCAGCACGCTTGCAATGTATGTCCGCCAGGCGCTGACGCAGCGCCACCTGCATCCGCAAATCAATTTTTGCCTTACTGCATTTGTCGCGACTACGGTTTCTGGCTTGCTGCTCGCCCTGCCGCCGTTCGCCAGCACTTCTGCCGTCGCGATGGCCGCCAGCGTCCTGCTGCTGGTGCCTGGTTTTCCGCTCATCAATGCGGTGGCGGATATGTTTAAAGGTCATGTGAATACGGGGCTGGCCCGCTGGGCGATGGCGAGCTTACTCACGCTCGCCACCTGCATCGGGGTGATCATGGCAATGGCCTTATGGGGGCTTCGGGGATGGATGTAATTCGCATTATTACGCTGCTGCTGGAAGATATGCTGCTCTCCGCTATTCCGGCGGCGGGCTTCGCGATGGTCTTTAACGTTCCGCGCCGCGCGCTGCTCTGGTGCGCGCTTCTCGGCGCAGTCGGTCACGGTTCGCGCACCGTGATGACGATGCTCGGGCTTAATATTGAATGGGGCACATTTCTGGCTGCTATGCTGGTCGGCTGCATCGGTATTCAGTGGTCACGCTGGTATCTGGCGCACCCGAAGGTCTTTACCGTCGCGGCGGTGATCCCCATGTTTCCGGGCATTTCGGCTTATTCGGCGATGATATCCGCCGTCAAGATCAGCCACTTTGGCTATAGCGACGTGTTGATGATCTCACTGGTGACCAACTTTCTGAAAGCGGCGTCCACCGTCGGCGCGCTCTCCATTGGGTTGTCTTTGCCGGGCCTCTGGCTGTACCGCAAACGTCCGCGCGTATAAAAGCTATCACAGCGACAGGTAAAAACTCACTTGCAATTAAATCGTGCGCTATCTATATTCAAAGCATGAAGACGACACAACAACAACGCGCAGGGCTGCCACTCGATTTAGATAATCAGCTCTGCTTTGCGCTCTACTCGACTAACCTGGCGCTGCATAAAATCTATCGCCAGTTGCTAACGCCGCTTGGGCTGACGTACCCGCAATATCTGGTGATGCTGGTGTTGTGGGAGCAGGACGACGTAACGGTTTCTGAGATTGGCGAACGCCTGTTTCTTGATTCCGCTACGCTCACGCCGCTGCTGAAGCGACTGGAATCCGCAGGGCTGGTGATGCGCCAGCGCTCGCGCCAGGATGAGAGACAAGTGATTGTCACGCTGACGGATGCGGGCCGCGAATTAAAAGCCAAGGCCCACGGCATTCCAGGCTCGGTGATCTGCGCCGCAGCCTGTGATAAAGAAACGTTGTTGAGCCTAAAAGCGCAGCTCGAAACGCTTCGCAGCAATCTGAATCAGCAGTAAGGCCATCGCAGGATGGCGTTACCGCGCATTATAAATAGCACGCGATTAAATCGTCTAAAACTCAAAAGGAAAGGTCTATGTCTTTAGAAAACGTAATCTACCGCGCCAAAGCAAAAGCCACCGGTGGCCGTGACGGCCGCGCCACTTCTTCTGACGGCGTACTGGACGTGAAACTGGGCGTGCCGAAAGAGATGGGCGGCATGGGCGGCGATGTCACCAACCCGGAACAGCTGTTTGCCGCAGGCTATTCCGCCTGCTTCCTGGGGGCGATGAAGTTTGTTTCTGCCCGCGACAAAATCGCCATGCCGAAAGATGCGTTTATTGAAGGCGAAGTGGGCATCGGCCCGCTGCCGACCGGCTTCGGTATCGAAGCCACGCTGAACATTCACCTGCCGGGGATGGACGAATCTGAAGCGCAGAAACTGGTCGATGCGGCACATATCGTTTGCCCGTACTCCAATGCGACCCGCGGCAACATCGACGTTACGCTGAATATCATTGCCTGACGCTATCCCCGCTAACGGGGAAGCTTAAAATAAAAACGAAACTGCCCTCACCAGGGGACGCGAAGCGCGCCAGATGTTATGGCGCGCTTTTTTTTGCCTGTTATTCACCACGCCAATAAGCTCAAACCCCGCCGCTGACTATGCTACTATGAAGGAATTATCGCCTCTGCTGGCTAATTATTGTCCAGTGTCTGATAACGCTTTGATCGAGAACGTTTTATGTCTTCCAGAATCCTGACCCCTGATGTCGTTGATATTGACGCCTTCCGGCGCAATCCCGGCAGCGCGCTGGCGCATGCTGAACGAGGGGCCGTGGCGGTGTTTGATAACAATGCGCCCGCATTTTATGCCGTCACGCCGGCGCGCATGGCGGAACTGCTGGCGCTGGAAAAACAGCTCGCCGCTCCCCGCTCCGATGTCGCGCTGGAAGCGCAATTTTTTGAAGAAGGGAATGATGCCGCGCAGCCCGTTCCGGTGCCGATGGGGAAATTCGCCATGTACCCAGGATGGCAGCCCGATCCGGAGTTTCAGCGCATGGCCGCGCTGTGGGGCATTCCCCTTGCCCAGCCGGTCACGAGCGAAGAGCTGGCCTCTTTCGTCGCTTACTGGCAAGCGGAAGGGAAAGTGTTCCACCATATCCAGTGGCAACAGAAGCTTGCGCGCAGCATTCAGATGAACCGCGCCACCTTTACGTCTTCGGCACGACGCGACGTCAACGCCATCGCACAGCCGGACGATCATATTCCTGACGGATTTCGAGGGTAAACATGAAAAACGTCACTGACCTGATGTTGCGCCTGAAGCGGCTCATGCCGCCTGACGTCAAGCCTGCGTTTAAAACCGGCGAAGAGCTGCTCGCCTGGCAACAGGAACAGGGGCGTCTTCGCTCGGAGGCGATTGAGCGTGAAAACCGCGCGATGAAAATGCAGCGCACCTTTAACCGCTCCGGTATTCGCCCGCTGCACCAGAACTGTTCTTTTGATAACTACCGCGTCGAAAACGAAGGCCAGATGAACGCCCTGAACAAAGCGCGTCAGTACGTCGAAGGCTTTGACGGCAACATTGCGAGTTTCGTCTTTGCCGGTAAACCCGGCACCGGGAAAAACCACCTGGCCGCCGCCATCTGCAATGAGCTTCTGCTGCGCGGAAAATCGGTCATGATCATTACCGTTGCCGATATTATGTCTGCGATGAAAGACACCTTCGGCAGTCGGGAAACCAGCGAAGAACAGCTGCTTAAAGATCTGAGCAGCGTCGATCTGCTGGTGATCGACGAGATCGGCATGCAGAGCGAATCACGCTATGAAAAAGTGATCATCAACCAGCTTGTGGATCGCCGTTCATCCTCTAAGCGCCCGACCGGGATGCTGACCAACCAGAACATGGAAGAGATGACCAAACTGCTTGGCGAGCGCGTAATGGACCGTATGCGCCTTGGCAACAGCCTGTGGGTCAACTTCAACTGGGACAGCTACCGCAGCCGCGTCACCGGTAAAGAGTATTAATTCTCGTCCTGTTCAGCGGGGCGTTTTATCGCGCCCCCTATCTGTCATTCTCCCGTCCCGCTTTTATTTCAGCGTTCTTTAGTGAAATCTGCTTTGTAATAAAATTTTCATAAAAGAAGCTGCTTTTTACTGCTTCCGGTAACTGTCCATTAATAAACATCCCAATTTACGTTTTGCACAACGGCATCCCGCGCCACAGGCGATGAGACACGGTTCAAAAAATCGTATTTCTAAACCTTATCTGAACTGCTCCACATTAAGATGACGCTAAAATTGTAGGAATGTGACAGTAAAGTTATATTCCTACTCTAAAAAAGTGATTTAACCCCAACGGGCCTGGCGCCTTCGCTGCGAGGATGTAGTGTTGTCAGAGTGGCTTTCCGTACTTCTCTTTATCGCCTCCGTGGCGATTTACGCCTTCAAGGCAGGTCGTAACACCTGGTGGTTTATCGCAACCCTGGTGGTGTTAGGGCTGTTCGTTATCCTGAATTTGACGCTGCTTGCCAGTAACTATTTTACGGGCGATGGCATCAACGACGCGGTGCTGTACACACTCACCAGCAGCCTTACCGGCGCGGGTATCAGCAAATACATTCTGCCCGGCGTCGGGCTGGTCGCTGCGCTGCTGGCAGTCTTTGGGGTGTTAACCTGGATCTTGCGCCGTCGTCGCCATCTTCCCTACCACTTCGGTTACAGCTTTGCCGCCCTGCTGTTGGCGCTCGCCTCGGTAGATGCAAGCCCGGCGTTTCGCCAGATAACCGAACTGGTCAAATCCCAGACCGGCGAGGGCGACCCGGATTTCGCGGCCTACTATAAAGAGCCGCAAAAGCGTATCGACAACCCGCAGCTCAATCTGGTCTATATCTACGGCGAAAGCCTGGAGCGCACCTATTTTGACGATCAGGCCTTCCCTGATCTAACTCCCGATCTGGGCGCGCTGAAAAATGAAGGGATTGATTTCAGCCATACCGCGCAGCTTCCCGGCACCGACTACACGATCGCGGGCATGGTTGCCTCCCAGTGCGGTATTCCCCTCTTCGCGCCGTTTGAGGGTAACGCGTCGGCCTCCATGTCGAGCTTCTTCCCGCAGAATGTTTGCCTCGGCGATATCCTGAAAAACTCCGGCTATGAAAACTATTTCATTCAGGGCGCAAACCTGCGCTTCGCCGGGAAAGATGTGTTTTTGAAATCACACGGTTTCGACCATCTCTATGGCGCCGAAGAACTAAAGGGTGTCGTGAAAGATCCGGCATATCGCAACGACTGGGGTTTTTACGACGACACCGTGCTCGATGAGGTCTGGAAAAAATATGAAGAACTGTCTCAATCGGGCAAACGCTTTTCTCTCTTTACGCTAACAGTAGACACGCACCACCCGGACGGCTTCGTATCGCGCACCTGCAAGCGTAAAAGCTACGCCTTTGACGGCAAGCCGAACCAGTCTTTCAGCGCGGTCAGTTGCAGTCAGGAACATGTCGCGGCGCTGATAAATAAAATCAAAGCCTCGCCTTATTTCAAGAACACCGTCATTGTCGTTTCGTCCGATCATCTAGCGATGAACAACACCGCATATAAATACCTCAGTAAACAGGACAGAAATAATCTGTTCTTTGTTTTGCGTGGCGACCAGCCGCAGCAGGATGTGGTCACGGTGAAACGCAACACCATGGATAACGGCGCGACGGTACTCGATATTCTCGGCGGCGATAACTATCTGGGGCTTGGCCGCAGTAGCCTTTCAGGCCAGTCGCTCTCGACCGTCTTCCTGAACATGAAATCGAAAGTGCTCGCCTGGAAGCCGGATATTATTAATCTGTGGAAATTCCCGTCAGAAATTAACGATTTCACCATAGACACGCATAAACAGACCATCGCCTTTTCTGGCAGCCATTTCCGCCTGCCGCTTCTGCTGCGCGTGTCAGATAAACGCATCGAGCCGCTGCCGGAGAGCGAATATTCCGCCCCGCTACGCTTCCAGCTGGCAGATTTCGCCCCGCGCGATAATTTCATCTGGGTGGACAACTGCTACAAAATGGCGCGGCTGTGGGCGCCCGCGCTGGCGCTCTCCACCGACTACTGCGTCTCGCAGGGGCAGCTTGGCGGCGAACAACGCGTACAGCGGGTAGATAAAGCCACCTGGCAGGGCAAAGCGGCGTTTCGCGATACGGTCATCGACACCGCGCGTTACCAGCGCAACGTCGAGACACTCAAGGTGATGGACAACGATATCCGCTATCAGGCCGACAGCTTTATTTTCAACGTGGCGGGCGCGCCGGAAGAGGTTAAACAGTTCTCCGGCATTTCACGCCCGGAGTCCTGGGGACGCTGGTCTAACGCGCAACTCGGCGAAGAAGTGAAAATCGAATACAACCAGCCGCTGCCAGAGCAATTCGCGCTAGTCATCACCGCGAAAGCGTTTGGGCCGAACGCTGGAAAACCGGTGCCGGTGAAGGTGGGTAACAGCGAGCAGACGCTCACGCTCGGCAACGAGGTTTCCACCACCACGCTGTATTTCGACAATCCACAACGCAGCAACACGCTGGTGATTGTGCCGCCCGCACCGCAGGCGACTAACGAGGGCAATATTCTCGGTCATGCGCCGCGCCGTCTTGGCATCGGGATGGTGTCGATTAAAGTCGTTAAGACGAGCGGGTGATCCCGCTCGTTGTTAATCGAGCCGCTTTCTGCGCTTCGCGGAATACATGACGTTATCACTCTCTTTGATCATCTCCAGCAGCGAGCCGAAATCCCCCGCATCGCGGTTAAGCAACCCGTAAGAGTAATTGATGTTGTAAGGCTTTCCGGCGCGCTCGTTATGCACATCGAGGCTCTCGCGCAGCTTATTAAGAAACGGCTGCGTGTCGCTCTCGCGGGTCAGCATGACGGCGAACTCATCACCGCCAAGCCGGCCTGCGATATCTTTTGGGCCCAGATGCTGGCGAAGCTGCGCGGAGAACACCTTCAGCACTTCATCTCCTTCGGCATGTCCCCACAGGTCATTGATAGGCTTAAACTTATCAAGATCGAAATAGATGATGCTAAACGGCTCGGTATTATCCTTCAGCGCAGTAAACCGTTTTTCGCCACTGCGATAAAAGCCGCGACGGTTAGGAATGCCGGTAAGGCTGTCCGTCATCGCCATGCTGATCACATGAAACTCATCTTCGACAATAAACGCCAGATCCATCAGTGTCGCGATGTCGTCATCGCTGAAATCGCGCGGCGTGCCGTCGATAAGACAGAGCGTGCCGACTACCGCGCCATCCGGCAGGCGCACCGGATACCCCGCATAAAAGCGGATATGCGGTTCGCCGGTCACCAGCGGGTTATCGTGAAAACGCGCATCGAGGCGCGCGTCATTAACAATAAACGGCCCGGCTTGTAAAATCGCGTGGCCGCAAAACGACACATCGCGCGTCGTTTCGCGCGTGTTCAGCCCCTGGCACGCCAGCAGCCACTGGCGGTCACGGTCAAGCAGGCTTATCAGTGCCACCGGCACATGGAATAATTTTTTCGCTACCCGCGTGAGGCGTTCGAAACGCTCATCATCCCTGGTATCAAGCAGATCCATCATATACAGCGATTTCAGTCGCTCTTCTTCGTTTTCCGGAATACCAGGAAATTGCATTTTCTACCTCCGCGTCAATGGCAGCGCGTGTGCCCAATAATGAACGGACGATTCTGCCAGAAATATATTCTGTCAAACGAACGAGTATAGGAGGAAAAACAGGGGGTTTGCGAAGCGGTAACGGTTATTACGCATGACCCACGCCACACTTTGCAGACGCCATGCGCCGCCGCGCCTCGGTAATTCAGACGAAACGCAGCCGGGCCTCAGCCACCTGCTTTCAGACGGTTTGCGACCACAATACGCGAACGGCCCATTTCTTTGGCAAGATAGAGGGCGATATCAGCGTTTTTGATGAGGTTTTCACGACGGGCATGATCGGGCCAGGTCGCAAGCCCCACCGAGACCGACACCGGGCCAATCTCCTGACCGTTGTAGCGCAGCGACAGCTCACCGACCTGCGTCAGAATACGTGTCGCAAGCGTATGTGCCTGCGACTGCGACATACCGGGCAGCAATACCAGAAACTCCTCGCCGCCGTAACGAAACGCCTGTGCCGTATCGCCGAGCACCGCGCGGATCGTCCGGGCTATCTCTTTGAGCGCCGCATCGCCCGCGTCGTGGCCGTAGCGATCATTGAGCGTTTTAAAGTAATCAATGTCTATCATCAGGCTGCTTACCGGCGAGCCTGACGCTTCGGCCTGGCTAATGCAGGCATTCAGCGCGTCTTCAAGGTGATAGCGGTTGCGCATGCCGGTCAGCGAATCAAACATCGCTTTTTCGGTCAGCGCATCGCGCAGCTTCTGGTTTGCCAGCGCCAGCGCCAGCGTTTCGGCCATCAGTTCGAGATAGACGTAAGGCGGTTCTTTCGCTTCATCGATCTTTTCAAACGACAGCAGCCCGATAGTTTCATTCTGGGCGATGAGCGGCACGCAAATGGCCTTTGTCGCGACCGCATCCGGCAGATGCTTACAGGGAATATCGACCAAATCGCGGCCCGGGCTGTGCATCTGCCCGCGGCGCAGCGCCCAGCACTCGTCCGGCGTAAACGCGCTATCGCCTCCCGTCGCGTCCAGCCAGCGGGCAGCGCAGGTCATCAGATTATCGCGCGTGTCCAGCACATAAAGCCGTCCCGCAAGCCCCGGCGCTATCTGTGGCGCAAAGAGCCGCGCCAGCTCAATGATATCGCTGCGGGACTCGCTGCCCTGCAACCGCTGTGTCATACGCGACAGCAAACGCCGAATGGCCCAGTCGGCATCACGCTCCTGTTCGAGTCGCTGACGCGCCAGGCCATTTTCCCGGAACACATGAATCGCCTGCGCCATATCGCCAATTTCATCCACCTGCTGAAACAGCGGCGCTTCGACGTCGTAATCCTGCGTCGCCAGGCGATTTACAACATCGCTCAGTTTTACCACCGGGCGCAGAATACGGCGCTTGAGGATAAACCCCAGCACAAACAGAAACAGCAGCGCCGTCAGCCCCACCATAATTTCTGAGAGCGTGCGCAGGCGCATAGAGGCCTCCGTTGCCGTCTGGATCGTAGCGCTGGTGCGTCTGTCCAGCAGGCCGCGAAAATGCGCGAACTGGAAATCCATCTTGTCCAGATCACGTTCATAATTCACACCGAACAACAGTTGCATGGCGCGTTCGTTTTCGCCGCGCGTGACCGCCTCAATCGCCTGCTGCTGTTCATCCTCCAGCTCATGGGCTAGCGCCATGCCGAGGCGCAGATGATCAAGCTCTTCAAGTGTGGCGCCCTGATCGTGCAACCGCGCCAGATGTGCCTCGTTTTTTTCATCCTGCGCTTTTTTCGCCTGCCATGCCGTCAGATCTTCAGGCCGACGCGCCACCACATACGTGCGCGCCAGTTCCGTCAGCGCATACGTCTCCTGTTCAACCGTATCCGTCAGCCTGTCAAACACCTCGCTTTGCCGCACGGCCGCCCGCTCCTCCTTGTCAGCGCTGGAGGCCATCATCAGCACCACGCCGGAGGCGAGAGTGAGCGCCACCGTCGCGCCATAGGCAAAGTTGGTCATTGTCGCGATGCGCACAGAGGATCCCGTTCGTTAAAAAGAGGGCTGACCATAGCCGAATGCCTGCGAAGCGCAGACATATCAGCCAGTTTTCATGTCTGATTGAATAAATTGATTATAGAAACAGATAACCAATTCTTTATGTAAATGATTTGGGCCGGGCGCATGTTGCGCACGGAACGCGGGGCAAAAAAAAGCCCCCGCAGCGCGAGCGGCGGGGGCGGTGTACCAGGGTGCGATTAGAAGGTTTCCCAGTTATCGCCGCCCTGCGCCACCACAGGCTTGCGCGGTGCAACCGGCGCAGCGCTGACGATGACCGGGCTTGTATCACGCGGTTTGTCGCGTGCGTCCTGGCTGATGCGGAACACCGCAACGGACTGCGTCAGGCGGCTCGCCTGCTCTTCAAGCGCGCTTGCAGCCGCGGCGGACTGCTCTACCAGCGAGGCGTTCTGCTGGGTCACACGGTCCATCTCGGCGACGGCCAGGCCCACCTGGTCAATACCGCGGCTCTGCTCGTCAGAGGCAGAGGCGATTTCACCCATGATGTCGGTCACACGGGTTACGGCGCTGACGATCTCGCCCATGGTTTCACCGGCGCTCTCCACAAGCGTCGAGCCCACATCCACTTTGCTGACGGAGTCTTCGATAAGGCCTTTAATCTCTTTAGCAGCCTGCGCACTGCGCTGCGCCAGGTTACGAACTTCACCTGCTACCACCGCAAAGCCGCGGCCTTGCTCACCCGCACGCGCCGCTTCAACGGCGGCGTTCAGCGCGAGGATGTTGGTCTGGAAGGCAATGCCATCGATGACGCTGGTGATATCCGCAATTTTCTGGGAGCTGCCAGCGATATCGCGCATCGTCTGCACCACGTTATCCACCACTTTGCCGCCTTTCTGCGCGGTTTCCGACGCGCTCAGGGCCAGCTGGCTCGCCTGACGGGCGTTTTCGGCGTTCTGTTTCACGGTCGCGGTCAGCTCTTCCATGCTGGCAGCCGTTTCTTCCAGAGACGCAGCCTGCTCTTCGGTACGGGAAGAAAGATCGTTGTTACCGGCGGAGATTTCGCTGGCACCGCTGTAGATAGCGTCCGCGCCGTTACGTACTTCACCGACGGTGCGCACCAGTTCGCCCTGCATATGTTTAATGCTGGCCGCGAGCTGACCCATCTCATTGGTGCCATCCACTTCAATCTGGCGCGCCAGATCGCCGCTTGCGATGTGGCGAATGCTATCGATAAGGCGGTTCAGCGGGGCGATAAGCGTGTTCTGAATACCGAACCAGACGCAGACAATCACGGCCAGTACAACGGCCAGAACGCCAATCAGGATCCAGATAGCCATGCTGTAGGAGCTGTTGCTGCCTTCCACGGCAATTTCATACAGGCTGTCATTCTGCGCCATGTACTCGGTGTAGGCTTTCTCGAAACCGTCCTGATATTTCTGGGTCGGCTGGTCGAAGAATTCGTTGATTTTCCCGGCGCCGAGCAATTGGATAAGCTCCGCCAGCGCACCGTGATAGATATCGTAGTTACGCTTAATCTCTTCTGCGGACTCCTCGCTCTGACGCGGGTCGCGTGGCAGAGCCTGGTAGTCAGCCCAGTGTTTTTCTGCCTGCTTAAGCGTCGTGCTGGCAATCTGCATCAGATCCTGCACGGTTGCCCCGCTCCCCATATTGCTGGCGTCCATCATGTAGCGGATACCGGCGCGGTTTAAGGTATTACGGGTCTGAATCAGCGCGACCCAACTGCCGTTCAGCGTAGACTGCTGCTGACGGATGGTTTGCAGAACGGTGAAATTTTCCTTGTCACTTTTGATGGCATTAAAGAACAAGCCACCGGAAGCCATTTGCAACAGACCGAACAAGACCAAAACTAACAGCAAACTCGTTACAACTTTTATGCGGTTTAACATGGTTTCTCTTCCCGATACGACAGATGGGAAGAGTGTCGGCATTAAATCCAAAAACTTTATATGGATAAGCAATGGCTTAGGCCGATTTTTGTACTAATTTTGGTGGGTATAGCGCCATAACCACGCAGTGTGTGACGCAGATCATATTGCGTGAGGCAGGCAGGCAAATTAAGCACAGCTTAATTCCTGTTTTTAGCACAACGAAATAGCGCTTAATCGCAAAGTGCGAGTCGTTTGTGCGAAGGTGTCTTGACGAGAAAGAAACAAGCAAACGGCCTGTTTCTTCTGAAAATTATTTATTTTTTTATAGCGCCGTTCGCGTCAAACAGCGTATCCCACCGGCGAATTTCGCTGGTTTCAAAAGCAATGCAGCCTTTCACCATCTGGCGGAAATAGCGGACCGATGCCTCGTTATTACCGGGCTCGAAATTCGCGTAGTCGCGCGTCGTCGCCCGTGCGCGCAGCTTAAGGATATAAACCGGGCAAATAAGCTCCACGCTGCCGGTTGAAAACAGGCTTACCCCGCGTATAAAAAAGGCTTTCTCATCACGGCCTGGCATCTCCTGCGTATGCCAGACCGCTTCGGGGAACAGCGCCGTTGAAAACGTCTCGTCATCGACCCGGTAGTAGTGCGGCTGCGGGTCCACCAGCCCGATGGAGACAAGCGAACCATAAACGAGGGTGCTCCAGACGGTAGGAAACAGCAGGACGATAAAGACCACCGCCACACAAGCCGTCACTAAGAATTTTTTAATGGCCCCGCCGTTCTTGTGCTCGCCGCCTTTATGCGAGTAATGCACGATGGCTGGCAGAAATGCCAGAAAGGCAAACAGGCTGATAAATATCCAGGCGAAAACCATAGCCCAGGAGCCTTCGCCGCGGCTGGAGCGAATAAGAAAACCCGCAGGTATTGATACAGAAAGACTCGGTAACAGGATAAAAAGCGTATTGGCGATGATTAATCCCAGCCACATTAACACCAACCAGACTCTCTGCCATTTGCCAGGTTTCAGCGTGCGCAAAAGAAACCCGATATTAAAATAAATCACCAGTAAGGCCGCGGTGATAACCGTTAAGATAAGCACTTTCCCAGCGCTAAAGTCATATGCTCCGGTCATTTTTTTCACAAGCGTGGTATGCGGCAGGAAAACCAGCGTCAGGTAAATAAACGAGACGGCAAAGCAGAGCCAGGGCAGCTTTTTATGAAACGTCTGCTCAGGGTCGCCAGGGTTCACTTCGCGATGCGCCAGTAAAATCGCGCTGGGCAGCACCAGCGTAAGCGCTGTCGCCAGTGAAAACGCGGCGGCGGAGGCGAGCAGCGAGATCAGGCCGATATTAAAGGAAAACGCACCCATCAGAAGATCGAGACGTCCGATACTGGCCAGATAACTCCAGATAATCGCGCCAGACAACAGGGTTGAATAAGGTAATAACGCGACGAAATATTTACTGATTTGCTTCACCAGCGCTTTTACCTTGTCACTCTCCGTGCTCATCACTTTGTTCCTTTAACAACCATATCGTCAGCGGCCCAATATACCGGAAAACATTCCCAGAATAATAACGGCGGCCAGCCCTGCACGCCGTAAATAATAAAGACCCCTCCGTGACGCCTTTTTCACTGCCGAAAATTCTCCGGTTTATCAGAAGTTCCAGCTCAAACCTGAGTTCACACTGTTGTTCTGATAGTTCTCTGAAATCAACCCATTTCGCCGCGCAGCACTGCGGTCGTTTCTGCGGTCGCGGCCCACTTAAGCCCTGACAGGCCCAGCGGGGAGAACCCCGTGGCGATGGCGGTATATCGCTATGCAGACCGTCGCTCCGCCGTGATCGCGGATGCGGTGGTTCCCAACGTTCTGTAACTGACATTCGCGAATAACTCGACGCCCACCCTCCATGTATTTAATATTCGGTGGTGCCGCTTTACGACAGGGAGAATAAAAAGCGATGGCCGAGGTGTTTTTCACTCTCTCCAGCATTGTGCTGGTACTTATGGGTATTTATTTCATTATCTCATTTCAGATGGAAAGAGCAGCAAAGTTCAAAGCGGCGGCTATCAGAGTCGATGCCCGTATCCTTGAAATGCGCTACTCCAGCTCTTCTGACTCCGGCAGCGTGACGTACAAAATGAAGGTGACCTTCACAACGGACAGGGGCCCGGAAACCGCGGTGGGTTCTGCCACGTTGTCGCCGCCGGATATGATTTACGTAAAAGATCACAAAACCATTCCGACCTATTACTTAAAAGACAATCCGCAAAAAATATTGATAGCCGCGGATGAGATCCCCGATTTGCTGTCACAGTAACCCTCGTCAACAATAAAGGCGCCCTCCGTGGCGCCTTTTTCACTACCGGGAACGTCCCGGTTTATCAGAAGTCCCAGCTAAAGCCTGCATTCACGCTGTTGTCCTGATAGTTCTCTGAAATCAATCCGCTGTAGCCAAGCGACAGATGCGCGTTGCGGTTCAGGGCGACTTCGGCATTGGCTTTAAGCACCGTACCGTCGCGTGAGGCCGAAACGCTGTTGGTCACAAACGGCGTGCTACTGCCCTGGAACTTAAGCCCCGTGCCGCGATCGAGGGAGCCGTACTGATGCTGCCAGCCCACTTCACCACGCAGCGCCACGGTCGTTTCTGCGGTCGCGTCCCACTCAAGCCCTGAGCGCAGCCCCAGCGTGGAGAATGTCGCGTCGGTGTGCTGTTTGTCGCCACGCAGCGCCGTCGCCCCACCCTGCTCGCGGATGCGGTTGTTTTCAAAGTTCACGTAAGAGACATTCGCGAACGGCTCAACGCTCACCATGCCCGCCGCCAGCTGATAACCCGCTTCTGCGAAGAACTGCTCAGTACGCGCGTTATATTTCGCCTCGGTGCGATCGGACTGCGTGCCGTAGCTGACCGAACGACTGGTGTCGAAGCGGTGCCAGGTGTAGCCCGCGCCAGCGCGCAGCGCAAGCTCGCCCAGTTGTTTGCCGCCGTAGACCGCCAGATGGTAGTTGTCGCTGTCTGCGTTCGCGCCGTAGCCGCCATCAAGCGAAGTACGGGTGTAGCCCGTCGCCACCCCCATGCGCCAGTCGTCGGCATAGGCGGAATCAAGCCCCAGCAGCACGCCGTAGGTCGACGCCTGATAGCCGGTGGCGTTCTCATCGCCAGAGGCGTGATCCCACGCGCCGAGCAGTTTCGCCCAGGCACCACCGTCATCTGCCGCGACAGGCGAGACGCTGGAAAGCCCTTCCGCCTGACGCAGACGCTCGTTCAGCGTATCGCGCAGGTAGCGGCTGTCGTTGATCTGCGCCGAGGCGATATCCGCATGGATCTGGCCGCCCAACTGGCGGAACGCCTGGCGAGCCTGCGCAACCGAACCGGTCGCAAGAAGGCTCTCGTACACCGGGTTGCCTGCGCCAAGGGTCTCCAGGGCGTTGGCAATGGCACGACCATTGGCGGTATCTGCGATACTTGCGAAGGAAGTGTCATTACGCGCCACATCCAGCGTCACCTGCCCGGCGGCATAACCAAGCGATGTGCCGAGGAAGAGATAATCCGGTGCCACGCTGTCGAACTGGCCGGTCACGCCGCCCGTCGCCGACAAAATGTTGTACTGCTGGCCGAGCAGGCTGCGCACTTCCGACTGGCTCAGCAGATTGCTGCTGTTCTCAAGCGTGACCGCCACTTCGCCGCCGTTAACTGCAATTGCGCCGGTGGCGTTAATGACATCGCTGCGCCCGTCCGGCGAAACTTCCACCGCATAACGCGAACCCGGCTGGAACGTCACGTCGCCATTCACATTCAGCGTGCCAATGGAGTTACCCGGCGCGACGGTACCGCCGCGCGCTGCCGTCAGCGAGCCAATCGTACCGTTCCCTGCCAGCACGCCCTGCTGTTGAACGGTCACGTCGGAGGTGACGGAGCCATTCACCACCAGCAGGCCGTCATTGACCAGCGTCGGGCCGGTGTAGGTACTGTTGCCGGTCAGCCAGAGCGCGCCCGCGCCTTGCTTGGTCAGACCGCCATGGCCGGAAATATCGTTCGACCACAGATCAAGCGCGCACTGAATATCGTTACAGGTGCGCGCGAGGTTTGTGCCCGCCTCCACTTCCTCGCCGATGCCCGGGATATTCGCAACGAACTGCGACGAGCCGTAAGCGACACCGTCTGGATCCGGCACACGGAATGCTTCAGGAATATCTTCGGCGGTATAGAACATACCCGGCCCATGGATAGCCTTGCTGAGATCGATCATCCCCCAGCCGTAGAGCGCGTCGATGCCCGGATCGCCCATATCCACCGCGGTGGTTTTCAGCACGGTCGCAATTTGTTCGCCAGTCATGTACGGGAAGCGCTCCATCAGCACCGCCACGCTGCCTGCCACATGCGGCGCGGCCATCGAGGTGCCGCTGTAGTTGGCATAATCGGTGGTGAGCGTCTCAGGGCTGGTGCCTTCGATAACCGAACTGTAGATACGGCTGCCCGGGGCCGAAACGCAGAAGCTCGCCGTGTAACCGCAGCGGGAGGAGAACGTACTGATGGTGTAAGGAATGCTGTTGGCGGAGGCCGGATCTTTCATCACGCTCGCCACCGTCAGCCAGTTCGGCGCGATATCCGGCACAAAGTACGCCAGCCCCGCTATCGCATCCGGGTTATTGAGGTTGTAGTCATTACCGGCTGCGAAAATAGTGACGATGCCGCTGCGGGCCGCGTCGATAGCGCCCTGATACGCGCCGCCAGGTTTGGTGCCGAGGATCGCTTTGATCTGATCGAACTGCGCCTGCGCATCCGCGACGGTAAAGTGCGGATACGCGGGATCTCTCCCGCCCTGATCGAACTTCTCAGTGATGCCGATGCCCCAACTGTTGTTGATGATGCGCGCGCCGCTGTCCATCAGCGCATGCCAGCCGGCCTCATATACCGCGCCGTCGTTACCAAGGATGATGCCATCTTCCGGGCCGGGGTCGCCGTTTTCGGCGCTGATGATTTGCGAGTTAAACGCCACACCATGCATCGGGCCGCCGTCGCGACTGCCCGCCGCGATGCCGCCGACGTGGGTGCCGTGTGCGCCCAGTTCGCCGTCAGAATCCACGGACGGCGTACCGTCATAGCGGAACGCATCGCCCTTTTTCACCGGAATATACGGGTCGGTATATTCACGAATCCCTTCCGTCACCAGGTTAATCACTTTATTGGTGCCGGAAAATTCCGGGTGTTGCGCATAAACCGGCTGATCGAAAATACCCAGCTTAATCCCTTTGCCGGTATAACCTGCGGCGTAGGCTTCATCGGCATGAATAGCGCCCAGACCCCATTCCGCATTAAATTCGCTGCTCCGCCAGCTGGCGGCGTCGCCCGCTTTACCCTGCTCAATATAATTACTGGCTGCCGCCGGTCCGATACCGGCCAGGCCTAACGCTACCGCCAGCGCGCTCATGCGAATACGGCGCCCGCCCCGCACAGGCGAATATCCCGCCTGAACAGGTTCAACTGCTCTGCTTCTGTTGATCATCCCAGAGTCCGTCCATTGTGATTAATATGCGGGCCAGACACGCCGGCCCTTATAGTCATTGGTATTGCGCGCAGCCATAACGGCCGTCGCGAATATAAAGGTTAAGCAGAATTTAATTATTTTTACCAGCGAGATGATAGCGTGAGAAAATTTTAAAAAGTGACGTGTGTCATATTATTTTTCTATAGGTTGAGGGGTTTCAGCCGGTTAATGCGTCTTTAAAAAAACGCGCGCAGAGACCCCACTTTTTGATTTACCGCTTCGCTTAGTGGCAGCAAAAATAAAAAAGCACGAAATATTAACCGATTACCACCTATTAACTATAAGACATGAAATAGTATTTTTCCGCAAATATAAGAACCAGAAATCATCAGGCATAATATTTAAGACGTATTTCTGGATGATGCATAAATAAAAATTAAAAAAGCCTATGGCGCATTTTCTGTCTTTTAGGAATTTTCGCAAAGAAGAATAAAAAATAACCACATTGAGATAATTCATCGAAATAGCGTTAATCGTCCATAAAAAAAGCGCCCGCAGGCGCTTGTGGAATAACGGTATTAATGCAGGGCGATTCAGGAATAGTGAAGGGTTTCTGGCTCGCGGCGCAGGATCACCTCTCCGTGGCGCACGGAATAACGCGCCTTCGCCTGGCGACGCACCACTTCGTAATCATCCGGCGCGTCCAGCACCACCAGATTGGCGGGGCGCCCTTCACAAATGCCGTAGTTATCGCCAAGGTTCATCGCCCGGGCGCTGTTGTCAGTCACAAAGTCCAGGCTGCGCTTGAGATCCTCATAGCCCATCATGTGGCAAATATGCAGCCCGGCATCGAGCACGCGCAGGATGTTGCCATTGCCGAGCGGGTACCACGGATCTTTAATCGAATCTTGCCCGAAGCAAACGTTCATGCCCGCGCGATCCAGCTCCGCCACACGCGTGACACCGCGCCGCTTAGGCCAGGTGTCGAAACGCCCCTGTAAGTGAATGCTTTCCGTCGGACAGGAAACAAAGCTTATCCCGGAGCGCTTTAGCAGACGGAACAGCTTTGAGCAATAGGCGTTGTCATACGAGCCCATCGCCACCGTGTGGCTCGCCGTGACGCGCGCGCCCATGCCGCGCACCCGGGTTTCTTCCGCCAGCACTTCGAGAAAGCGCGACTGCGCATCATCGGTTTCATCGCAGTGGACATCCACCAGACAGCCGGTGCGCTCGGCCAGATCCATCAGAAATTTCACCGAACTGACGCCCTGCTCACGGGTATTTTCAAAGTGCGGAATGCCGCCAACGACATCCGCGCCCATCTCTACCGCCTGCTCCATCAGCGCGCGTCCTTGCGGGTACGACTCAATGCCCTCCTGCGGGAACGCGACGATTTGCAGATCGATAAGATGACGAGCTTCTTCTTTTACCTCCAGCATTGCCTTCAGAGCCGCAAGCGTCGGGTCGGTCACATCCACATGGGTGCGCACATGCTGAATGCCGTGATCGCGCAGCATCCCGATTGTCGCGTGCGCGCGGCGTTTGGTGTCGTCATGCGTGATGGTGGCTTTGCGCTGGCCCCAGCGCTCAATGCCTTCGAACAGCGTACCGCTCATGTTCCACTCAGGCTCGCCCGCCGTCAGGGTGGCGTCCAGATGAATATGCGGCTCGACCAGCGGCGGGATGACCAGGCCTCCCTGCGCATCGAGTTCGCCCTCAAGCGGCGGCTGCATCGCCGTCTGCGGCGTAATGGCTTTAATCACCCCGCCGTTCAGTTCCAGCGTGAACCAGCCTTCGCGGCGGCGTAAACGGGCATTAACGATATTCATAACGGCTCCTTTCAATAAGACGGTAAGGGCGGCTCACGGTTGCGGTTCCGCCAGCGCATCGCGCGGTTGCCGGCCTCGCACCAGGCGCACCAACACAAGATAGCTCGCCGCCGACACCGCGATGCCTACCAGCGGCGCTATCCACGGCGAGAAATACGCGGTCAGCGCGCCGAGCGCATAAGCCGCAAGCCCGGCGTAATTAAAACGCGGCAGGCGGGTCTCGCTTAGCGCCGGGTAGCGCCCGCGGCGGTAAAACCAGTAATCCGCGATAATCACGCCGCCGACCGGCGGAATGATGCTCCCGAGCAGCACCAGGAACGGGATAAGCATTTCATACATCCCGCCGATGGCGAGCAGAATGCCGATGCCCGCGCTCGCGACGGTGAGCGTGCGGCGGCGTTCGCTGCGCAGCAGATGGCAGGCTGCGGCGGACACGTTATAGATAGTCGGCCCCTGGATAGTCCAGAGGTTGAGACACAGCATGATGACGGCTGCGACTGATAACCCCTGTAGCGTCATGACCGCCACAATATCCGCCTGCTGATACACCACCGCGCACCACGCGCCCGCCACCACCATCAGCCCGTTGCCGAGCAGAAAACTGATCATGCTGCCGGTCATGGCGGTTGTGCTGCTGCGCGCAAGCCGTGTCCAGTTGGTGGCCTGGGTCGCGCCACTCGCAAAGGTGCCGAACACCATGGTAATCGCCGCAGACCCGCTCAGCGTCTCGGTCGGCGCAATGTGCTGCATCCCCTGCCAGCCGCCCGCGTGGCGGGTCGCTATCCACATCGAGGTCACCAAAAGCATAAACATTAGCGGCACCGAGACGCGCGACAGCAGATCCAGCCCGCGATAGCCCACCAGCGCCGTGAGGCAAAACGCAAGGCCGAAGAACACCATCAGCGGCGTGGTGAGCCATTCCGGCAGCGCGAGCAGTTTCACAAGCGTAATCGCGACCGTCGCCGTGCCCCAGGCATACCAGCCAAGCTCTGCGAAACCAAGCAGAAAATCGGAGAGCTTGCTGCCCATTTCGCCAAAGCAGAAGCGGCCCATAAGTACGGTGTTTAATCCGCTGCGGGCGGCGATAGCCCCCAGCGCCGCGGCGTAGAGCGCCAGGAGCAGATTGCCGATGGTGGCAATCCAGAGCATATCGACAATAGGAAAGGCGACGCCGAGCTTGCCGCCCGCAAACATCGTGCCGGTAAAAAAGGTAAAGCTGAACAACACCATAGAAATGGAAAGCAGGCCTTTGCGTCCTGTTGCGGGCGCTTCGCTTAACGGGAATTCGGTGTTCGCTGACATAACGTGTCCTCTGCGAAAAAGTAAAAACGCGATTGCGCAGAGATTGAGCAAGTTATATGCCAGAAATAGTAGGGCATAACAGCCACACCACAGTGTGCAGTATGCACATAAAGAGGTGAAAATCGGGTGGCGTGCGCCCAGACGTTGTGCAACGTGTCGCGTCTTGCACCATTTGCGGGAGCGGTAAAAAGCCGCGCGCCGCCTTTAAGGCGACGCGCGCAGAGTGACGTCAGTCGAGATCGGCACCGTGGCTGGCGATCACTTTTTTGTACCACCAGAATGATTTTTTACGTTTACGCTCGAGCGTGCCGCGGCCCTGATCGTCGCGATCCACCCAGACGAAACCGTAACGCTTGCTCATCTCGCCGGTTGAGGCAGAAACCAGATCGATACAGCCCCAGGTGGTGTAGCCCATCACCGGGATACCGTCTTCGATGGCTTCGCGCATCGCAAGGATATGCTCGCGCAGATAGCTGATACGGTAATCGTCTTCGATTTCGCCCTTTTCATTGAAAGCATCTTTCGCGCCGAGGCCGTTTTCTACCAGGAACAGCGGTTTCTGGTAGCGGTCGTACATCATGTTCATGGTGATACGCAGCCCCAAAGGATCAATGCCCCAGCCCCATTCGCTGGCTTCGATATAGGGGTTTTTCAGCGACTTCACGATGTTCGCCGCGCTGGTCACCTGGGTGTTCATATCCGCTGATGCACAGCGCGAGGCATAGTAGCTAAACGACACGAAATCGACGGTATCCTTCAGGATCTCGTCATCTTCTGGTGCTTTTTCAATGACGATGCCTTTCTCGCGGAACAGGCGCTGGGTGTAAGCCGGGTAGGCTCCGCGCGCCTGCACATCGATGAAAAACAGGTTTTCTCTGTCTTTCTCAAGCGCCGCCCAGACATCTTCTGGCTTGCAGGAATAGGGATAGAAATTGCCGCCTGCCAGCATACAGCCCACCTGGTTTTGCGGGTTCACTTCATGGGCAATGCGGGTGGCGATGGCACTTGCGATAAGCTCATGGTGCGCGGCCTGGTATTTCACCTGCTCCTGATTTTCGCCCGGTTCAAAGGCCAGACCGGCGCCGGAAAACGGGCTGTGTAGCAGAATGTTAATTTCATTAAACGTCAGCCAGTACTTGACCAGACCGTCGAACGCCTCGAAACAGGTGCGCGCGTAGCGGGTGAAAAACTCCACCATTTTGCGGCTACGCCAGGAGCCATATTCTGTCACCAGATGCATCGGTACGTCGAAATGACAGAGCGTTACCAGCGGCTCGATATTGTACTTTTTGCACTCGCTAAAAAGGTCGCGGTAAAACGCGATGCCCGCTTCGTTCGGCGTCTGCTCATCGCCGTTCGGGTAGAGACGGCTCCAGGCTATCGACGTGCGGAATACCGTGAAGCCCATCTCCGCCATCAGGGCGATATCTTCTTTATAGCGATGGTAAAAATCGATCGCTTCATGGCTTGGGTAAAACTCATCGTCACGCCAGGCAACGCGTTTATCCTGACCGAGTTTTACCGCCAGACGATGTGGGCCATGCGGCAGCATATCAACCGTGGTCGGCCCTTTGCCACCCTCGCGCCAGGCACCTTCAGCCTGGTTTGCCGCAATGGCGCCGCCCCATAAAAATCCTTCGGGAAATGTTTTGTTGTCCATACGCATCCTCTGTTTAATTCGTTTTTACGGCGGTCGCCTGCGTGGTGAAAGCGGCAGGCTGCGCCTCGTCGCGGGCAGGCTGCGCCTCGTCGACAGGAATATCCTCAAAGCCCAGCACCAGCGTCAGAATGAACGAAAGCACTACCGCCAGCGCCATCACGCCAAAGACCCAGACAATCGTCATCGGGTTTGCCGGATCAAAAAACTGCACGCTGGTAAAGAGCCCCGGCGCCGCCATCGAATGGCTGGCAAGCCCTGCAAGCCCGGCGACCGCGCCGCAGACAAAGCCGCTAATAAGGCTCGCGACCAGCGGGCGTTTAAGCCGCACCGCCACGCCATAGAGCGCCGGTTCGGAAATTCCCGCCACAATGGCCGAGGCCGCCGCGGCCAGCGCCGTCTGGCGCAGTTCCGGGTTGCGGGTGCGCCACGCGACAGCGAGCGACGAGCCGCCAAGCGACAGGTTGGCGCCAATTTCCGACGGCATCACCATGCCCTCTTTGCCGGTTTCGGCGATAGTCTGAATGATGGTTGGCGTAAAGACACGGTGCATCCCGGTCATCACCAGCAGCGGCCAGAGCGCGCCCATGATAGCCACCGACAGCCAGCCCAGATAATCATGGATGGTGTAAACCACCGAAGAAATGCCGCTACCGATCCAGATGCCAATCGGGCCTATCAGCATGATGGCAATGGGCGAGGCGATCAGCACAATCAGCATTGGCTTCAGGAAGTTCTTGGTCACCGCTGGCGTGATTTTGTCCACCCAACGTTCAATATAGGAAAGGATCCAGGTCATGCAGAGGGCCGGGATCACGGTATAGGTATATTTTACCGCCGTGACCGGAATCCCAATGAAATCCACCGGTTGCCCCTGCGCGGCTTTCGCCATCAGGTCAACGAAGTTCGGGTGTACCAGCACGCCCGCGATGGCGATGGCGAGCGACATATTGGTTTTAAACTTCACCGCGGCGGAGGCCGCCACCATGATCGGCAGGAAGAAAAACGCGCCGTCGCCAATGACGTTAAGAATGGTCAGCGTTGGCGCACCCTTTGCCACCACGCCCGACATTTCCAGCACCATTGCCAGCAGTTTAACCATCGAGCCGCCGATAATGGCCGGAATGAGCGGCGACATGGTGCCGATCAGCGCATCCAGAATGCCCGCGCCGATGCGCCGCAGCGTGATCTTGTCGTTGCGCGGCAGCGCACGCTCGACCCGCGCGCCTTCCGGCAGCAGCTTCAGGACTTCCGCATAGGCCTGGGACACCGTATTGCCGATGATGACCTGGCACTGGTTGTCGTTTCGCACCACGCCCAGCACGCCCGGGAGGGTTTTCAGGCGCGCGATGTCTACCGCGCTATCATCGTTAAGCACAAAGCGCAGGCGCGTCATGCAGTGCGTGACTGCCGCCACGTTACCGCCACCGCCAATCGCATCGACTACCGCGCGCGCCAGCGCTACGTAATTCTTTGACATGATGGTGAAATCTCTCGTTATCACACGCCGTGGCGCTACTTCCGCCCCTGCGCGTTTATTATTTTAAATTCAGGTACTTGCCAGATTGCTTCGTGCGAAACGCCACGCTGCGCTGGCAGGATGATGAAATAGGTAACCGGTTCCACATTAGAGTGGTTGTGTGCATAAAACAGATCAACAGAAATTTAATCAGGCTTTAAAATTTGTGATGAAGATCGCCATGACACCCGCATAAGCCTGCGCAATGCCCTGCCGCCTGGGTAGGAAATGTGTAGAATGTGCGGCACGTAAGCTGAGCCGGAGTGAACCCATGTCAACAATGCAGGAAGTGGCCAAAAAAGCAGGCGTTTCAAAGGCCACCGTTTCTCGCGTGCTTTCCGGCAAAGGGTATGTGAGCGAAGAGACGCGCAAACAGGTCTTCGATGCCATCGAAGCCACCGGCTATCGTCCGAACCTGCTGGCGCGCAACCTCGCGACCAACAAATCCCAGTGCATCGGGATGGTGGTCACCAACACGCTCTACAGCGGCAGTTACTTCAGCGAAATCCTCTCCCGTGCGGCGAAAAAGCTGGAAGAGAATGGCCGGCAGTTGATTCTGGTCGACGGCAAACACAGCGCCCGCGAAGAGCGCGAGGCGATTGAGTTTTTGCTCGATTTACGCTGCGACGCCATCATTCTTTATCCGCGTTTTTTGAGCGTCGATGAGATAGACGACATCATCAGCCAGACCCGTCAGCCAGTAATGGTGGTGAACCGTAAACTGCGCAAACATCAGAGCCACTGCGTCTGCTGCGATCACAAAGGCTCAGGCTTTGAGGCCACCCGCGCGCTGATTGCGCGCGGCCACCGCGATATCGCGTTTATCACCGGATCGCTCGACTCCCCAACCGCGCTGGAGCGTCTGGCAGGCTACCAGGAGGCGCTGCGCCAGCATGACATCAAGGCTGCGTCTGCGCTTATCGTGGAAGGAAAATGGACACCCGCGAGCGGCGCACAAGCCGTCACCACGCTGCTGGAAAGTAAGGTCGTGTTCAGTGGGCTTATCGCCAGTAACGACGATATGGCGGTCGGCGCGCTGAAAGCCCTGACCGATGCGGGCATCAGCGTCCCGCAGCAAGTATCGCTGATAGGCTTCGACAACAGCCCCACCGCGCCGTTTTTAAGCCCGGCGCTCGCCAGCGTCAAAGACCCGGTGTCGGACATGGTTCACGAGACCATCAACCGCCTGATTTCCATGCTCGACGGTGGTTATCTCTCGCGCGACAACCTGTTTGTCTCCGAGCTCATCCTGCGTGATTCCGTCGGCAACGGGCCTTATTACGGGCGCGCGTAAGTGGCGCTAATAGTTAGCGGGAAATGCGCAGCCGTGGCGAAATGCGCGGCGAATAAGCGCTGCGGGCCGCCTTTACGGTTCTGGAAATAGTAATAGGCGGAGTAGCGGTTACCGGGGCGATAACTAAATCCCAAATCGGGTAAACACTGCCCGCGCGCCACGTGGCGTTTCGCCTCGGGCAACTGCGATTCCATTAAGGACTCTCCCTTCTCGCTGTATATTTCAACCGAGCTGATGACCTCATCAGGTTTATTCGCCACCAGTAAACAGACCGTATCGCCACGCGCCATTACCGCGGCTGGCTCTTCGAGAGATATCCTGTCCGCACCGGACGGACACCCTGTCAGCAAACCTGTCACAACCACAACCAGCAGGCGTTTCAATTTTCTGCTTCCTCAGCATTTCCGTTATGCATCATGCATCACGAGTTTAACGCGCTGCGCAGGGGCTCGCCAGCCATCCACGCGGCGCAATGCAACCCACTTAAGGCTCGCTTTTCACCACGTAACGGGTGGCGGCGAAGCGGTTTAAGATGAGGTGCACTAAAAATACCATCGTGAGGGTTATCAGCAGCGACACGGTGACGGAGCTGATGCGGTAGAGATCGCTGAACACCAGATCGGTGTCGGGGTGCAGGTTTTGGCCAAACATAATCCCAAGCGTCGTAATGCTGGCGAACCCCACGCCCGCGCCGACCTTTTCCATCACGTGCAGGCGAGCGCTAAAGGCAAAGCCGAGCGCGATAAGCGGCATCATCAACACCATATGGCTGCTGTGATCGTAGAGCACCAGTTGCACCAGCAGCACATAGAGACAGCCAATCACCACGCCCACCACGCGCCACAGCGAGCTTAATACCGCGCCGCGGTAATGCATGGGAAAGAGGATAAGGATGCCCGCCATCAGCGCCGAGAGCGAATCGCTCAAATCCGCCATCTGAAACACCACGAAGTTCAGCGTCGCCACCGTACCGGAGAGCAGGTATTCATGGCGCACCCGCGCGGCGTCTTTCTCAATTAGCGGCGGCGGCTTGCGCGGCTCTACATCCGGCAGCAGATAGTGCATCAGAGCGCTTAAGCCCACGGCCATCACGCTCGCCTCCATGTTCGAAAACAACAGCGTATGCCAGTCGCTGGTGGGGTAACTCATGAAGTTAAGCATCACGCTCTGACAGACCACGCCCATAGAGCCAAAGAGAAACAGGGGCCCTTTGCTCATAAAGCGAAAGCGCATCACGTAGAGTGCAAACACCACGCCTGTCATGATCACCGGCCACTGCGAAAGATAACCGACGATAATGACCATTTCGATGCAGTTCAGCGCCGCACTAAAGATGAACTGTTTAGCGACATGGCGATTAAACACGGGCACCAGCGACAAGAGCATAATCGGGTAGATAACGAAAAAGACCCCGTAGCTGGTGTTGTAGAAACTTGAGATGCTAAGCGCCGTGACGCCCGCCGCCATGATGCGCAGCGTCTGGCGAAAATCGTTCGCCGTGTAAACGATATTGCCGTGGGGCGTAAAGACCCTCGCCAGCGTATTAATAGACATAATGCAGCAGGCTAATCAGGTGGATTTGCAGCCCTGAGAAGAAACGGGCGAACGGCCCTTCGCTGTTATAGAGCTGTACCGTGGCGCGTGCGCCGGTCGGCAGCGACTGCGGCAGCGGCTCGTCGAGCGCCACGTGAATACGCATACGCCGCGCGTCACGCACCCAGCGGTTTGATTCTTCCGGCTGAGAAAGCTGGCCGTTCACGGCCTGCTGGCCGGCGAGAATACCCGCGTCATGGCTTATCACATGCGCGTGGAACACTTTGCCCGGCAGCGCGTCGAACACCACCGCCGCATCGGTGCCCACCTGCGTGTGGCGTAAACTCTTCTCACGGAAATCGGCCACGATGTCGGTGTGCTCGCTCACAAGCGCCAGCGCAGGCGTTCCGGCGGCGGCGTACCAGCCGGGGCTTAACTGAAGATTACTGACGGTGCCGTCGGCCTCAGCGCGGATCTGCGTCCAGCCCAGGTTCAGCTGCGCGTCCTGCAACGCGTTGCGGTATTTTTGCAGCGTCACGTTGCGGCTGTCGTCACGCTCACCGCGCGCGATGGTCAGCTCATTAATTTTCGCCTCCAGTTGCGCCACGGCCTGTTCGCTGGTCTGCCAGGTGGTGCGCACTTTATCAAGATCCTGCTGCGAGACGTTTTGCAGCGCGCTCAAACGCTGGTAGCGATCGAAGGTTACTTTGTCATTGCGGGCCGTCAGGCGCGCGGTCGTCAGGTTCGCTCTGGCGGCGGCTAACTGGGCATCGAGTTGATCGTTGGCAAGCTTTGCCTGGCGCAGCGCAATGTCCGCTGCATCCACACGGTTGGCAAAGGGCGCGGCGTCCAGTTCAAACAGCAAATCGCCCTTTTTCACATGACGGTTATTGGCGACGTGCACCGCAGATACATAGCCGGAAACCCGCGAGGAGACGGGCGTCACCACGCGCATGACAGTGGAATCTGGCGTCAGCGGGATCCAGATATCGGCGAAAATAAAGTACACGAACATCACCAGAAAACTGGCAATGCTCACCCTTACCCAGCGGGCAAATTTTTGTTCCGGAGTCATCATAGTTATTGTGTGTTATCGAGGTCTTCTTCGCGGATGGTCCGCAGATTACACGCGATGTGATTTAACGTTTCGCTGAAGATTTCCATATCCTGCGCGGGAATATTTTGCGACACGCGCGCCTGATAACGCGTAATCACCTCATTTAGCGTGGCGAGCATCGCCCTGCCGTCGTCGGTGAGCGATAACAGACGAATGCGTTTGTCGTAAGGCGAGGTGCTGCGCACCAGATAGCCTTTACTTTCAAGGCAGGCCAGCGTGCGCATGAGCGGCGGCAATTCGATGCCCTGCACCTGCGCCAGTTCGCTTACCGAAATGTTGTCCCCCTGTTGATCAAGCTGCATCAGCACCGTCCAGCCAGACTGCGTCAGGCCCGTCCCGGTTATCGCGTGATCGATAATGGCGCGCCACTGGCGCACAATCATCGCCATACGCATACCCATGGGACGGCGTGCGAACCGTTCATCTTCAGTCATCGGAGGCTCCCTTCGGTTAGCGGGAGGGCAACTTAATACTTATCAGGATAAGTATCAAGAAACGGGCGGGGAAAAAGCATGGATTGCGAAACGCGCGGGCCGCTACTTATCGCGCAGCAGCCCGGGCATGATGGGCGTGGTTACTGACTAAGACGACTGGCGATAAGCCGCAGTTCATCGGCGATTTTGCGCATGTCTGGCGTGTCGTCTTCACGCGGGCCGGTAGAGTGACGAATAACGAGCCGTGCTGGCAGAATCGACGACAACCGGGAGGCGTCGCTTTCGCTTGCTTCCAGTAACCGGCGTACCGCCTCTTTACCCTGCATATCGAGATCGAGCGAGACTGTCGTCAGTGCCGGGTAGAAAAACGAGCTTTCGTAGGTGTCGTCATAGCCAATCACTGATTTCTGGCCCGGAATGGAAAGCTGCTGCTGATGGAACGCGCTGAGCACCCCAAGCGCCATCTGGTCGTTCGCCACCAGCACTGCGGTAAAGTGCGGTGCTTCGCGCAGCATCTGCAGCGCGCCCGCATAGCCGCTTTGGGCGTCCCAGTTGCCGTGTAACACCGTAACGGGCTTCAGGCCGTAGCTCTCCAGCGTCTCTACCCAGCTTTTCAGACGCAGCCGCGCCGAGACCGAGCGCTCCGGGCCTGCCAGCAGTGCAATCTCCCGGTGCCCCATCTCATACAAATACTTCACACTGGCGCGTGTGCCATCGGCCGGATTGAAAGAAACATTAAACACCGAGCTGTAGGGATCAACATCCAGGAACAGGCACAGAATATCGTCGTTATCGGCGGCTATCTTCTCGGCCTCCTGCGTCTCCAGCGGCACGTTGATGATAACCTTATCCACCAGCTGTGACTTGAGCTCGTTGATGGAATCCTGGATCCCCTGGCTGACGCTCTCATCGATCATTGAGATCAATACCTGATAACCGTCCACATTTGCGTAACGTTTCACCGCCGCCGCCACCTGCGACGGCGCGTGTAGCGCAAGGGATGTGGTGACCAGGCCAAGGGTCATGCTCTGCTTGCCGACAAGCTGCTGCGCCAGTCGGTTCGGCACATAACGCAAATGCGCGATCGCCTCCTCTACCTTGCGGCGCGTGGCTTCAGAGACATTGGCAGACTTATTCAGTACACGAGACACCGTCTGGTAGGAAACCCCCGCATGGCGGGCGACGTCTTCCAGTGTGGCGCTTTTAGACTTCATGTTCCGGTTCCTTTTTCATGGGCTGGGCTGATTGTAACAGGGGCCAGCCGGAAAAACCTTTTCTGCACAAATCCCCGTTATCCTTCCGTTAAGCAAAGTACTACGTTCACAATACATAAAACTCGTGAGAAACATCACCGTTCGTTACAAAAAAGCCTGATTTATTTGCACCTCGTCACAATTAATTAAGATCAAAATTGCCTGATATTTAACAAAGGCGTTTTATGGCTGCGGTTATGTGAACGTAATACAAAACAATAAAAGAGGTTACTATGAATACTACGCTACGCACAGTGGCCGTTGCGTTAGCCGCCGCGCTGACTTCACCCTGCCTGATGGCGGCCTCATCTTCTGTACCTATTGATTTTCATGGCTATTTGCGTGGCGGCGTGGGCGTCTCGCAGGATGGCGGTCAGGAAGAATGGCAAAAAAACAAGCTGGGGCGTCTGGGTAACGAAACCGACACCTATGGCGAAGTGGAGCTGGGATCGGAAGTCTACAAAAAAGACGAAGTCAGTTTCTATGTCGACAGTATGGTCAGCATGGTTTCTGACGGTTCCAACGATAACGAAAGCACCCGTAATGACGACGCCGAATTCGGCCTGCGCCAGTTAAACCTGCAGATCAAAGGGCTTGTCCCGGGCGATCCGAACGCCGTTATCTGGGGCGGCAAGCGTTACTATCAGCGCCACGATCTGCACATCATCGACACTAAATACTGGAACATCTCAGGCTCTGGCGCGGGGATCGAAAACTACACCGTAGGCCCGGGCGCCGTCTCTTTTGCATGGATCCGTGGCGATGCGAACGATCTCGACTACCGTGTCGATGGCGATAACGACGTCAACATCAACTATCTCGACTTACGTTACGCAGGCTGGAAGCCGTGGACCGGCGCCTGGACCGAGTTTGGCATCGACTACGCCATGCCAAACCCGACTGACAAACAGAAGGATTACGGCGGTCTGTATGAGGCTGATAACGGCGTCATGCTGACCGGCGAAATCAGCCAGGACATGCTCGGCGGTTATAACAAGTTAGTGTTGCAGTACGCCAACAAAGGGCTTGCGCAGAACATGGTGTCGCAGGGCGGCGGCTGGTATGACATGTGGAACGACGTGAACGACGCCAGCGGTTATCGCGTGATCAACACCGGTCTTATTCCTGTCACCGACAAGTTTTCCTTTAACCATGTGCTGACCTGGGGCTCGGCGGACGATATCACCGCCACGACCGATAAATCGCGCCTCTTCTCACTGGTGGGCCGTGGGCAATATCAGTTCACGCAGTACGTGCGCCTCATCGGTGAAGTGGGTGGGTTCTGGCAGAAAGACACCTATAACAACGGCACGCATTACAAACAGAGTGGCGAGAAGTACACCCTCGCGCTGGGCCTTGCCGATGGGCCGGATTTCATGTCGCGCCCGGAACTGCGCGTCTTCGCCTCTTATCTTAACGATTCGCAGAACGGCAAATCGTTACAGGATGGCACCGCCAGCGACACCTGGAACTTCGGGGTTCAGGTTGAGGCCTGGTGGTAAGTCGTAGTCCCCCTGACGCGCCGAAAGCTACAGGCAGCATGGACGGTAGCGGCCCGAAACCGCCGCCGTCTGACATCGCAGCCTGGCTTGCGACAACGCAGGGTTAGCGTTGTATCTCCGAGAACTTTGGCACATCCATCAAGGCGCAAGCCGCTGATGCACCCTCGTTGCCTTTTGCGGGATAACCTTTTATGCAGGGTTATCCCGCTTTTTTTATGACTGGCTCGTTTCTTTACTGACTCGTAAAACGCTCATCCAGCAGCTTGCGCAGCGCGTCGGACTGCTTGCCGAAAATCGCATGCACCTCCTGGCCGAGGATAATGACCCCCAGCGCGCCTTCTTCCTGCAACGCGTGCGGGTCCACGCGGGTTAAATCTTTCACTTTGACGCGCAGTCGCGTCATGCACGCATCAACGTGTTCGATATTGTCCTGCCCGCCGAAATCCGCCACCAGGCGAGCGATTTGCTGACGCTCCTCCTCGGTTAACGTGGTGGGGCTTGCAGGCTGCGGGCGAGTGACATGCTGGAGAAACGATTTGAGGCTAACCATAGCGGCTCCTTTTCGGGCGGAGAATAAAAAAACGCCCGTTCGGGTGAACGGGCGCGCAGGGAGAAAACTCAGGCGAGGTGGCGGCGCAGGATCCGGCAACCCCAGGGCGCGAGCGGCAGCTTGCCGCTGACGGCATCGCCCGTCAGCATATCCACGCAGCCCTCCGGCAGCGTCACCGACTGCGGCGCACCAGTGTAGTTCTCAACAAAAATAAACGCTGATTCGCCATCCTGGCGGGCATGCGCGGTGACGCCTGGCGGGAAATCCGCCTCCAGCGCACGCGTAAGCGCCAGTTCTTTGATGATGTTGCCGAAGAAATCGCGCTGGAAGGCGAGATCGTTACGCGAGGCGACATACCAGGCTTTGCCCGCGCCAAACCGGTTGACGGTCACTGCCGCGCGCCCGGCATAGAAATCGTCGCGATAGGTCGCAAGTGCCGTCGCGCCTTCGGTATGGATCAAATCGCACAGGTGGCGCACCTGATACGGCCCTTGCAGCCCACACTCATTGCCCGCCAGCCCCTGAATCAGGTTGCGTTCGCCATCGGCAAGGCAGTCAATCTCTTCCGCCCAGATACCCAGCAGCTTACGCAGCGGCCCAGGAAAACCGCCCAGATGGCAGAGATCGGTTTCGTTCACAATGCCGCTCCAGTAGGTCGTCACGAAGTGACCGCCCTGCTCGACAAAGGCTTCGGCGCGTTGTGCAAAGCCGTCGCGCACCATGTAGAGCATCGGCGCGATAACCAGCTTATAGCGGCTGAGATCGGCGTCGGCGTTAATCACATCGACCGCGATCCCCTGCTCCCAGAACGGGCGATAGTGCTCGGCAACGGTTTTTTCATACTCCAGCCCGAGGTTGCGCGGGCCCTGCGCGTCGTCCATCGCCCAGCGGCTTTCCCAGTCGAAAATGACCGCCACCTGCGCATCGACGCGCGCACCGACCACCGGATCAAGCTGGCTTAACATATCGCCGAGCTGCGCCACTTCGCGCCCGATACGGGTATCAAGATGACCGACATGGTCGACGACCGCGCCGTGGAATTTCTCCACCGAGCCGCGGCTCTTGCGCCACTGAAAGTACTGCACCGAATCCGCGCCGTGCGCCACCGCCTGGAGTGAGGAGAGGATATGCATCCCCGGCTTTTTCAGCTTGCTGGTAGGCTGCCAGTTGGTGGTGCCGGGCGTGGATTCCATCAGCACAAACGGTTTGCCGTGTTTTAACGTGCGCATCAGGTCGTGATACATCGCGGTGTAGCAGGCAAGCTCCGTTTCGTCTTTATCGCGGTGCCACATCGGGTAGCTGTCCCAGGAGATAAAATCGAGCGGTTCGGCAAGCTGCCAGTAGTCGTAATCGTAGAAATATTCCATGAAGTTGGTGGTCGCCGGTAAATCCGGGTTCACCGCCTTCAGCGGAGCCAGTTCATGGCGGCAGAAATCGGTCACCTGCGCGGTGTTAAAACGGTGCCAGTCCAGATTCAGGCCGTGAATGGAATTTTCGCCCTGCGGCGCCGGGGATTCAATCTGCGACCAGTCGGTAAAGGTGTGGCTCCAGAAGGTGCTCCACCAGGCCGCGTTGAGTTTGTCGAGCGTGCCGTAGCGCGCCTTCAGCCAGCCGCGGAAATTCTCCTGGCAGCGATCGCAGTGGCACTCGCCGCCATATTCGTTAGAGATATGCCACCCGAGCACCGCCGGGTGGTGCGCATAGCGCTCCGCCAGCAGACGGTTAATGGTCGCCGTCTTTTCGCGATAGACCGGCGAGCTCATGCAGTGGTTATGACGCCCGCCATGCAGCGCCGGTACGCGGTCGCGCCCTACGCGCAATACCTGCGGATATTTTTGTGACATCCAGGCCGGACGCGCGCCACTCGGCGTGGCAAGGAAAACGTGAATGCCGCCCTGATACAGCTTGTCGATAACGTCGTCGAGCCACTCGAAGGTAAACACGCCCTCCTCCGGCTCAAGCTTCGCCCAGCTGAAAATGCCCACAGACATCACGTTGCATTTCGCCTGTTGCATCATGGCGATATCGCTATCTACCGTGCCGGGATAGTGCTCCCACTGCTCCGGGTTATAGTCCGCGCCGTGCAAGAGCGCGCTGACCTTCGGACTTAAAGGCGCAAATTTGTTCATTTGTAAGCTTCCTGTACTGCATACCCGTCCGGTTTCACCCGGCAGGCCTCGCGCCCTGCCGGGTGAATTCATCAGGATATAAATGGAATAAAAGGGATTAATTAAAGACTTTCACCGACGGCAGCACCTGCCCATGGCAATCGAAAAACGCCTGGTTTTCGCGGGCGTTGCCGGTCTTCCACTCGTCGTGGATATACTTCATGCCCGCGGGCGTCGCCCAGGTGTTGCCGGGCACCGCAATCCAGGCCGGCTCCCAGTAGAAGATGCCTTTACCGCGATGGTTCTCGACATTCGCCACGCTCTGCATCAGGTCATGCACGTAGTCGTACTGGCCCTGCACCGTCGCCGGGTAACCGCCGTCTTTTTCCTCTTTTTGCTGGAAGCTATTTTCGGCGTTATCGCAGTTCTCAAGCGTGTACGCGTAGGCCGCCTCGACCACAATCACGTCTTTGTTGTAACGCTTACTGATGTCATCCATGTTGGCTTTCAGCGCGCTGATGGGCCCGTTCCAGTAGGTGTACATCGACAACCCAATGACATCGAACGGCACCTGGCGTTTGGTGATTTCATCAAACCACCAGCGGAAGGTGTCGTTTTTGGTGCCTTCCGCCAGATGCAGCATGATTTTCACCTGCTCACCCTGGGTGAGATTTTCCCGCAGGCCACTGATGGCCGCGTTCAACAGCCCCGCGAGACGGTCAAACTCGCCGCCGCCCTGCCCCCAGCTTTTGCCCTCCGGCCACAGGATGCCGCCGTTAATTTCATTGCCGATCTGCACCATGTCCGGCAGGACGCCTGCCTTTTTAAATTCAGCGATGGTGTCGCGGGTGTAGTCGTGGATGGTGGTTTTCAGCTGGTCGTAATTCTGGTTTTCCCAGGCTTTCGGCTTGAACTGTTTGCCGGGGTCGGTCCAGAAATCGCTGTAGTGGAAATCGAGCAGCAGCTTCATGCCCTGCGCTTTCACACGCTTCGCCAGCGCAAGCGTGGTGGCGAGATCGTTGGTGCCGCCGCCATAAGGCGCGCCGGCGCTGTCTTTCGGGTCAACCCACAGGCGCAGGCGCACATAGTTCACGCCGTTCTGGCGCAGGATAGTCAGCGCGTCCTGTTGTTTATGGTGCGCGTCGTAAAATTTTGCGCCCTGGCGCTCCAGCTCCGGCAGCGTGGAGATATCCGCGCCCTTGATGAAATCTGCCGGGAGCGACAACGGTTTTGGGGTAATCGGCGTCATCGTGGCGGCGAAAGCGGAAAAACAGCAGGCCAGCGAGACGGCAAGCAGTGCGGGTTTACACAGTTTCATCAGATTATCCTTTGGTACTGCCGGAGGTCAGGCCGGAGACGAAGTATTTCTGTAAGGCCAGATAGAGGATGGCGACGGGTACGGCAATCAGCACCGCGCCCGCGGCGTAGGTGGTGTAGCTCGCGCCCATCTTCTGCGCCACCAGGTTATAAAGCCCGATAGGCAGCGTGTATTTATCCGGCGTGCGCAGAATGGTGCTCGATAAGATGAAATCCCCGAGCGGCCCGGTGAAGGAGAACAGCGCAACGACCGCAACGATAGGTTTAGAGAGCGGCATGATGATTTCGATGAAGATCCGAAAATTGCTGGCACCGTCCATGCGCGCGGATTCGTCGAGATCTTTCGGGATAGCGTCGAGATACCCCTTCATCAGGTACGTATTCATCGGGATCATCCCGGCGACGTAAATCAGCACCAGCGCCAGGTGGCTGTTGATAAGCCCCAGCAGCTGCGACAGCACGAAAATAGCAATCAGCGCCGAGAACTGCGGGATCATCTGCAATAACAGGAACAACATCAGCCCGTTCTGACGCCCTTTAAAGCGAAAGCGCGAGAACGCATAGGCGGTGAAACTGACGCTAATTAATGTCAGCACCATGGTCATGAAGCTGATTTTCATCGAATTCCAGTACCAGGTGACGTAATTCACCTGACCGTTGAACAGATCGGCATAGTGCTGGAACGAGAGGTTTTCCGGGATTATCGAACTGCTCAGCAGGCTGTTGCCCGCATTCAGCGACGCGCCGATCGTCCAGATAAGCGGATAGATAATGATCACGCTGACCGTCAGGATAACCAGCCACGAGAGCGAGAGTCGCAGCCACTTTTCCTGTTTCATGCTTTGTCTTTTGGCCATGACTCCTCCTTATGCCGTCTCGTCATTTTTGAACGATTTCGTGGCGCGGAACTGCCACAGCGCCAGTCCCACCACAAAGATGGAGAGCAGAATCGTTATTGTCGCGGCGATGGCGTACTGGGACGAAGACATCGTCAGCTTATAAATCCAGGAGACCAGAATGTCAGTGCCGCCCGCGTTCGAGCCGGCCACCGCAGGACCGCCGTTGTTAAACAGGTAGATGATGTTGAAGTTGTTAAAGTTGAACGTGTACTGGGTGATGATGATGGGCGCAATCGCATAGAGCACCAGCGGCAGCGTGATGGTGCGAAGGCGCGTCCAGGTACTGGCGCCGTCCATCTTCGCGGCTTCATACAAATCATCCGGGATGGCCTGCAACACGCCGGTCGTCATGGCGAACACAAACGGAAAGCCGAGCCACGTCTGCATCATGATGAGCGCCGTTTTGGTCCAGAACGGGTCCGTCATCCACGGCTTCGGCGAGACGCCGAAGAAGGCCAGAATCGCGTTGTTAATTACCCCAAAGCTGTCGTTAAACATCCCGGCGAACACCAGAATGGTGACAAAGCCCGGCACCGCCCACGGCAGGATGAAAATAGTGCGGATAAGCGGCTTAAAGCGCAGATCTTTCTGGTTCACCAGGATCGCCAGCAGTACGCCCACCGTGCACTGAAAGGTGGTCGCAAGCAGCGTCCAGACCACCGTCCACTGCAGCACGTCAAGGAATGTGGAGCGCCAGATGGAGAGCGTGAAAATGTTGACGAAATTCTTAAGCCCCACCCAGTCCACCAGCTTCGCAGGCGGCGTGTGGTAAAGGTTGTAATTGGTGAAGGCGATGGCAAACCCAAACAGGATCGGAAACACCACCAGGAACACCAGCAGAATGAAACCTGGTGCAATCATCAGATACGGGAAGCCGTCCGAGAGCAGCAACTGATACTGCTTGCGTACGCTGTTGAGCGTCAGCCCTTCGTCGCGGCGCTTGCCATTCACCCAGGCGTCACGCAGCGAGAAGTAATAGACCGTCACCCCAAACCCCACCACCAGCAGGCTCAGAATGCCCTCGGCCAGCAGGAAGATAGAGTTATCGCGCGGCACTTCTTCACCCAGCGTATAGAGCCCCCACAGCCCCATACGCAGGAAATCGTGAAACACGCCAAGGAAGCTTGCCAGCAGCACCAGAAAGGTGACGCCTTTTAGCCACTGACGGTTATAAAACTGGCCCACGCCCGGCAGCAGAGCGCAGAGCAGCGCGCACCAGGCGTGTCGGCCCGCCCCTCGGGCTACGGGCATCTTTTCGCTGGGACTGATAATCACACACGGCTCCTTCTGAAAACGGGAGGCGCCCCTCCCGTTTTTAACGGTTCATCCGGCGCGCCCTACAGACCGCGCCGGGTACGGCTTACTGATTGCTGGCCTGCATCGCTTCAATCTGCATCGTGATTTGCTTCACGGCGTTATCGAGTGCGGTTTTCGGGTCTTGCTTACCCGTGACGCTCAGCTCCAGCGCAGCGTTGGCCGGTGCCCACACTTCACCCATTTCCGGAATGCCTGGCATCGCGCTGGCGCGTGCTGCCTGTACCGCGACGGCGCTCGCTTTCTGGTCGTCTTTAATCACCGGATCGTCCATCAGCGACACCAGCGGCGGGATCTCGCGGGTAGCGATGTAGCGCGATTTCACATACTTCGGCTGGTTAATAAATTCGATAAACTGCTGCGACAGCGCTTTGTCTTTACTCCAGGTAGAGACCACATAGCCTTTCACGCCGAGGAAAGAACTCATCGGTTTGCCATCCGGCAGGGTCGGCAGCGGCGCCACGCCATAGTTGATGCCTGCGGCTTCGTAAGGCTGGAACGCCCACGGGCCGTTAATCACCGCCGCGGCTTTTTTCTCAGTAAACAGCGAATCGATAGCGTTCAGGCCGTTATCGCCGATGATCCCCGCCGGGAAGACCCCGTCGGTGTAGAATTTTTTTAAGAAGGTGACGGCTTCTACCGCGCCCGGTTTGTTCAGGCCAACGTCCGTCGCGTTAAAGCCGCCTTTGTCGTTTTTGCCAAAGATGTAGCCGCCCATCGGGCCGATAGCGCCCCAGCTGTAGTAAATCTGGTCGAACTTGGCGAGCAGGCCATACTGGTTTTTCGCGCGCTGCGCTTTAGAGAAGTCATACCAGGCCTGAAGGGTGTCGAAGGGTTTTTCCACCAGATCTTTGTTGTAGATAAGCACCAGCGTTTCGACGGCTTTCGGCAGGCCGTATTGCGCGTTGTCCATGTGGAATGCCGCGATAGAGGACGGCGTAAACGCGTCGGTCTCTTTTTTGTCGAAGCTCAGCGGCGTTAACAGCCCCTGCACCACCGCGCCGCCCAGCTGATCGTTTGGGATCACCAGCACATCGGGGCCGATCCCCGCCGGGCCGTCGAGACGCAGTTTTTCGAGCTGCTGCGCGAACGGCATCTCCTGCATATTCACTTTCACGTCGTACTGCTTTTCAAAATCCGCCACAGCATCCTTAATTCCGGCGGATTTTTTGATGTCTTCCCAGACGTTAAGCTGTTTGGTCGCCGCACTGACGCTGGCGCTGGTCAGCGAGCCGGCCATCAGAGCAGAGAGAACCAGGGCGGTAAGGGTGTTCTTTTTCATTATCAACCTCATGTGAAGGTATAACAATTAGGTAATTTTTATTGCGTGCTTCACTGCTGTTTTAAAAGCCAATCGCTGTAACCACGCAGCTTGTACAAGCCCACTTAGCGATATTTCATTTTGTTATACGCTACGCTGCCAACCCTGATAACTCTACAAAAAACTGTGCGTTGTGTGATCGTCGTTACAGAAATGAAAACCGGCGATAGGGGGCGAAATCCGGGGAAGTTATAGTCATGGCACTGATTTAAAGCCGTTGCGCATCACTCCGCTGAATTGTTACACGTAATACAAAAAGAGATTCAGCGCCCGTCCGGTTCGCCAGCGGCCACTACGGCTTACACTTTCGAGGAACCCTGATGTCCAGCATAAGACTGAGGAATGTCACCAAACGGTTCGGGAAAACCGAAACCCTGCACAATATCAATCTCGATATTGCCGACGGCGAATTTGCGGTATTCGTCGGGCCGTCCGGCTGCGGAAAGTCCACGCTGCTGCGCATGATCGCGGGCCTTGAAGAGGTGAGCGACGGCGAGGTGCTGATAGGCGATGAGGTGATGAACGACGTGGCGCCCGCGCACCGCGGCGTGGCGATGGTGTTTCAGTCCTACGCGCTCTACCCGCATATGACGGTTGCCGAAAACATGGGCTACGGGCTTAAGGTCAATAAAGTCCCGAAAGATCAGATCCGTCATCAGGTGGAGATGGTGGCGAAAACGCTGCAGCTTTCACACCTGTTGGATCGCAAGCCGAAACAGCTCTCCGGCGGCCAGCGTCAGCGCGTGGCGATTGGCCGCGCCATCGTGCGTAACCCGCAGGTGTTTATGTTTGATGAGCCGCTTTCGAACCTTGATGCCGAGCTGCGCGTCGAGATGCGCCTGCATATCGCAAGGCTCCATCAGGAGATGAAAACCACGATGGTGTATGTCACTCATGATCAGGTCGAGGCGATGACCCTCGCCGATAAAATCGTGGTGATGAACTACGGCAAAGTGGAGCAGATGGGCTCACCGATGGAACTCTATTACAACCCGGTGAATAAATTTGTGGCCGGGTTTATCGGCTCACCGAAGATGAATTTTCTGCCTGCGACCGTGGCGCACTGGGAAGAAGGCATGCTGGATGTGACGCTCTCGCAGGGCAAGACGTTGCGGCTCGCGCTCACGACCGCGCCCCTGAAGCCGGGCGATGCCGTGACGCTCGGCATTCGCCCGGAGCATCTCTCAACCGGCGCGCAGGCAGACGTGAGCCTGACGTTTAACTGTGAAGTGGTGGAGCGGCTTGGCAACAACACCTATCTGTTTGGCCAGTGCTACGGGCACGATAACGTGAAAATTCTGCTGCCGGGCGACGTGCATTTCCGGGCGTGGCAGGAGATAGAGGTGGGCTTCAGCCCGCGCGACTGCATGGTGTTTGACGCCGATGGGCTGCGCATCAGCGCCGAAACCGACGTACCACACGCCCATTAATCTTCTTATGTCGGCCCGCCCTGGGCCGGCTCTTTTCCTGTACGAGCACCCCGCTTTTCGGATTTCACAAAGATCCCCTCCCACAACAACTGTATATAATGCCAGTATTTTACAGACCCGTTTTACCACCCGTTTGTTTAAGGAGGAACTATGTCAACGCTCGCTTTACCCGTCCCGCCGCAAGCCACCACCGCGGCGCTTGTATCGCCCGCCGCGCCATCGGGACCGGCTGCCCCACGCCGCATTCGCGTGAGCTACGCCAGCCGCTTTCATGACGGCGTAAACCTCGCGGCGTTAACCTTGCGTGGCAAGTGGCTTGAAGAAGCGGGGTTTCCTACCGGTACGGATGTAGAAGTGCGGGTGATGCACGGCTGTATCGTCATCACGGCACGCGCGCCAGAACCCGAAGAGCCGCCACTGATGACATCCCTGCGCCGCGTCTGCAAGCTCTCGGGCCGCAAGCAGCAGCAGGTGCAGGAATTTATCGAAGTGATTGCGGGCAAGCGTAAAAAGCCCACGTGAAGATGCTCCGGGGAGCGGCGTTTTGGCGCTGCGCCCGTGTAGCGTGCTTAGCCCATATCATCGCGTCGCACCCGGCTTGCTCTTTTCCACCTCGGGCAAATACCGCAACTGCCCGCGAATGAACGGCACCGGCGGGCGCTCAGGCATGTCGGCGAGGTGCTACATCATGCGATGGAAGAGCGCTAAGACTCCGGAGAAATCTCCTGTCGTCATAACCGCATGGGTTATATGCTTAACGCATGGAAAAATTAGCTGAACTGAAGCGCGCCAAGCGTCTGGCGCTCGCCCTGCTGCTGACAGCAGCGGCCACGTTTGTCACCACGCTGTTTCTGCCGCCAGGTTTCTGGGTGAGCGGCGTCAAGGCCATCGCAGAAGCGGCGATGGTCGGCGCGCTGGCGGACTGGTTCGCCGTCGTGGCGCTGTTTCGCCGCGTGCCCATCCCTTTTATCTCGCGCCATACCGCGATTATTCCCCGCAAAAAAGACCGTATCGGCGAGAACCTCGGGCAGTTTGTGCAGGAGAAATTTCTTGATACCGACTCCCTGGTGGCGCTCATCCGGCGCCATGAACCGGCGCAGCTTTTGGGCCAGTGGCTGAGCCAGCCTGCCAACGCGCAACGCGTGGGGCAAAACCTGGTACAGGTGATGAGCGGCTTTCTGGAGCTGACCGACGACAGCCGCATTCAGGGCTTACTGAAACGCGCGGTGCATAAGGCGATTGATAAGGTCGATCTCACCCAGACCAGTGCGCTGATGCTGGAGAGCATGACCAAAAATAACCGCCATCAGGTACTGCTGGATGCGCTCATCGGCAGGCTAATTCGCCTGGTGCAGAAGCAGAGCACGCGCGATTTTATCGCCCGCCAGATTGTGCACTGGTTAAAGACCGAGCACCCGCGTAAGGCGAAAATTCTGCCCACCGAATGGCTCGGCGAACACAGCGCCGAGCTGGTCTCCAGTGCCGTCAATTCGATGCTTGACGACATTAGCCACGACCAGGCGCACCAGTTGCGCCTGGCCTTTGACCGCATCACCGTGGAGTTTATCGACAAACTGAAAAGCGACCCGGAGATGGCCGCGCGCGCTGATGGCATTAAGGCGTACCTGAAAGAGGACGAAGCGTTTAACCGTTACCTGGCTGAGCTGTGGGGCGACCTGCGCGGCTGGCTGAAGACCGACATGCAGGCCGGGGATTCCCGCACCCGCCAGCGCATCGCCGATGCCGGACAGTGGTTCGGCGAGTCACTGATGGCCGATAGCGCTTTGCGCGCCTCGTTCAACGAACATCTCGAACAGGCCGCAACCAGTGTTGCGCCGGAGTTTGCGACGTTCCTGACACGTCACATCAGCGACACGGTAAAAAGCTGGGACGCGCGCGAGATGTCGCAGCAAATAGAGCTCAACATCGGCAAAGACCTACAGTTTATCCGCATCAACGGCACGCTGGTCGGCGGCACCATCGGCTTAGTGCTCTATTTACTGTCGCAGATACCGCATCTGCTCTAAGTCTGCTTAGCGGACAAACACCTGGCCGATGCGCGGCGATTTCAAAAAGTACGGGATCCAGCACGTGACGCCGATGGCCGCCGTCAGTACGCTGCGGATACTGGCGTTATCCCAGGTCGCGCCGAACAGATTTACCGGCAGCACGGCGAACCAGAGCGCGCTCACCACACCTGCCAGATAATAGATGACCATCGCGCGGCGCGTCTGGCGTTTACGCTGAAAGAACTGCCAGCTCGCGTAGGCGGTAATACCAAACAGCACGATCAATAGCGCTGCCGCGCCCGCCGCATACCACGTAATAATGCCCGAGCGGCTGAAATACTCACTTATCGCGCTGACCAGGTCAAACAACTGCACCGGCAGAAAAAAAAGGCTGAAAATAAGGCCAGCCGCTGGCAGATACAGCAACCCGTTAATTTTACAGGCTTCAGCTTCTTCGCATGCGTGACATAATCCCGATTCTTTATTCGGTTCATTTTCATTGCACTGGATGCACTTCATCGTCGTTCCCTGTTAATTTTACTTAAAAATAAAGCGTGAGGCTTTTAGCGCAACACTATACCCACGGCGCCCCGTATCAGAAACCGCTTAACAGCGGTGAAACCGTAATTTAAGTAAGGGAGAATAATCATGCTGCCCCGGCGCGTTAAGGGCAGAGATTACGTTATGAAGGACGCAGCGCGCGCTTCTGGCTTTTACGTAACGCGGTGTAGAGCGAACAAAGCTCCTGGAGACTTTTTGTCCCGGTGCGTTTCATTAACCCGTTGCGCTGTACGCTAACGGTTGTGGGGCTGACGCCACGGATGCGCGCGATATCCTCCAGCGAATGCCCACGCATAAGTAATCGCATAATTTGCTGTTCGGCAGCGGTAAATTTAAAGATATCGGGGCGATAGCCCGCACTCTGGTTTTGTTCATATAAAAGGCTCATGACCGATAACGCCTGCCGTAATTCTTCCACGCTCAGACTTTCCGGCAAACAGAGTTTCATTAGCCCCGGGAACAGACGGTTAAAGGATTCAAAATAACGCTCAGAAGCAATGAATATAGAGTGATGCACAGGTGGAAACGTAAAGAATAGGGAGTACATCTCCTGAATGTCCATGCCCGAGGTGACATAGACGCAAGCCGGGCTTGCGTGCACGCCTCTGCCCCGCTCCCGATGCAACGCTTTGAGTATTTTCTCTATTCCATAAATGTAGAAGCGATCCTTCCCATAGATGGTCATATCGGTGCTCCAGAGGTCATTATTTTTATTGCTCCCCGCAGGGGCTTTTTGGCGAGTGTTCAGCAGGCACAATGGCTGCGCAACGTCATCACCAGGCTCGTTTATCTGCCGTTTAACTTAAGGGCGACCTGATGCGATTTTTGCAACCGCCGTCAGGTTTTCCTGCATCATAGGAAAATTTCCGACTTCCGTTTTGCTTTTTATCCAGGAATAAATTTAACAAATCTTTTTGAATATCATTCCGTATGATCCTGTAAAATAATGAACACCCAACTAAGGCACTGATAAAGATAGCTAAAATTTATAGGATTATCTTTAACAACGGATAAAAAAAGGATCAACTGTGAATTTTAAATAGTCAGATCTCAGTCTCAAAACACCATTTCATTTTATGGGAAATTGAATTCCACAATAAAGCAACCGTATTAATCCACTCTTACTCTGTGGATACGCGTTATGTGTGGTGAATCCCCCTTAGCGGCGGGGTCATGCTGAATGAGGACACCCTCAATGATGTTTCGTTTTTATGGACGAGTCAGATGATCAGCGTCTGATTCACCGGGAGGCACCCGGCACCACACGCCTTTTCATTAAAAGGTAAAAGCGCATGCTACGGTAACGGCGTTAATCGCGTCCGTCTGAAGAATATAAAATCCTGCCCGAAAGAGGCAGGAGCATTTTAATAAAACCCGTTATCTGCTACAGCGCAGAGAACATCTTATACCCTGGAAAATAACAACGAGGCCCTTATGTTGCGCTCACTCTTATTATTCACTGTACCTCTTATCAGCATTAGTGCTCATGCGGTAACTTTCGATTATCGCCATGAAACCAATGACAGCGGCGGAAATAACCACAAAGACAGGCTGGCAATGTCGCACCGTTTTGCCAGCGGCTTTGGGCTGTCGCTGGAAGGGAAATGGAAAGGCTCGCAGGATAAAGACAAGCCTTACGATGAGACCGTAAGTAACGGCACAGAAGTCGTGGCGAGCTATGTCCATAAGCTTAACGATTCCTTCCAGATAGAACCGGGGTTCTCGCTTGATACAGGATCGTCTTACAACAACTATCGCCCTTACCTGCGCGGTAAAGCGAACCTGACGGATAATATCAGCGCCTCGCTGCGCTATCGTCCCTACTTTAAACGATATTCCACTAATATTGGCACGCAAAAAAACACGTCAGAAAATGGCTATAACCTGACAAGCGTATTGTCATGGAAATTCCTGAAGGATTATCAGCTCGATTATGAGCTGGATTATAAAAAAGCCAATGCCGCGGGCGTTGTCCTTGCTGATAATGAAAGCTATGACTGGACGCATGACTTCAAGCTCACGTATAAATTTGATAAAAACTGGTCGCCTTATATGGCCATTGCTAACGTCGCCGGAAGTAAAACAACAGACGAAAGACAAACCCGCTATCGCGTCGGCGTGAAATATTCTTTCTGATATCGCCATAACAGAATCATCGCATGAATCCGGGCCTTATTTATGCCCTTTATCTTCAAGAGGAACATGATGAGAATTTCAACTATTGCGCTGGCCGTGGGGTTAATCAGTCTGTTTTCCTTTAACGCCGCGGCGCAGGAGAGCGCGCGCCTTGAGAGTGTTAAAGCGTTTGCCGATACCGTATTTGAGAAAGCAGGCGATCGCTACGGCCATTCGGTACCATTGCTGGCGAACGGCGTTGATCCCCGTACCGGCAAACAACTGGAGTGGGTATTTCCCGACGGCAAGCGAGCCGTGCTGTCAAATTTCTCGGCTCAGCAGAATCTTATGCGCGTCCTGGTCGGGCTCACTAACCTGACCGGTGACGCCCGTTATAAACAGCGTGCGGAAGAGAATGTCCGTTATTATTTTGACCACTATCAGGACGAAAGCGGCCTGTTGTTATGGGGCGGACACCGTTTTGTGGACTTACGAACTCTGGAGCAGCAAGGCCCCAGCGAAAAAGAGCTTGTTCATGAACTCAAAAACGCCTACCCCTATTACGACCTGATGTTTGGTGTCGATAGCGCGGCGACTACCCGCTTTATCAAAGCGTTCTGGAATGCCCATGTTTATGACTGGAAAACGCTGGAAACCAGCCGCCACGGTCAGTACGGCAAACCGATGGGCAAGCTGTGGGAGAGCGATTTTGAGCAACAGCCGCCGTTTTTCGCCACTAAAGGGCTGAGTTTCCTCAATGCCGGCAACGACCTTATCTATTCCGCCGGCATGCTCTACGAACATGACCATGACGCGGGCGCGCTGACGTGGGCGAAGCGGCTTGCCGAGCAATACGTACTGCCGCGCGATAAAAAAACCGGGCTTGGCGTGTATCAGTTCACACAGCCGTTGAAACGCGCCGATACGACAGACGATACCGACACCAACTCAAAATATGGCGACCGCGCCCAGCGGCAGTTTGGCCCGGAACTCGGCCCGGACGCGCTGGAAGGCAATATGCTGCTGAAAGGCCGAACCAGCACGCTCTATTCCGAGAATGCGCTGATGCAGCTGGCGCTGGCAAAATCGCTTGGCAGGGACGGCAACGACCTGAAAAAATGGACGCTCGACGGTCTTAAAGCCTTCGCCACGTATGCCTACAATGAAAAAACTAACACCTTGCGCCCGATGCTTGCGAATGGCACCGATCTTTCTGGCTATACGCTTAAACGAGACGGCTATTACGGTAAAAAAGGCACCACGCTGCAACCTTACCCGGCGGGAGATGAGTTTTTACTTTCGTATGCCCGCGCCTGGACGCTGGAGCAAGATCCCGTCCTCTGGACCGTCGCGCGCGGCATTGCTCGCGGCCAGGGCCTGGGTGACATCGGCAGCCCCGGCGGCGCCGACCATAAGCTCAACATGGACACCGACAATCACGAGCCGTATGCGATTTTCGCGCTGATTGACCTGTGGCAGGCGAGCGGACAGAAGGCGTATCTGACGCTGGCAGACCGCATCGCGGATAACATCCTGAAAACCCGTCGCGTGAACGGTTTCTTTATGGACAACCCGCAAGCGGAATACGCCAGTATCGATAACATCGCACCTTATGCCCTGCTGGCGCTGGAAGCAGCCTTTGAGGACAAACCCGGCGCGGTGGCACCGTTCCTGAACGGCGCCGGATTCACCGAAGGCGCTTACCTGATGCCAGACGGCACCGTGCGCTATTCCACCCGCGACGATGAACTCTTCGCGCTTAAACCCGGTGAACAACTTAAACCTAACGGTAAAAAGTGATGTTCAGCCCCGTTGCGAGACGGGGCGATGTATTGTGCCGATAAGTGCTAGCAGGTAGTTGAACTGAACGTGAATGTGATTAATTAGCTGATTGGGTCATGGTATTGGCTCGCGTTTTCGTTTCATACCGCCGGGCTGCATTGCGGCTATCTCAAAACCTATTTCACGCCGGAACTGGCTGTTATTCCGGCGTTTTTTGTTTCAGCGACAGACGATTAATACGCGCCCTGTTGGTTGCGCGCCTTTGATTACCTGCCCGGTCGATACAACACGATCACCTATCCTTTAGATGTAGCGCAACAAATGCGCAGTAACCCGGCGCTAGAGTCAGGGATTGAGAAGTCTGAACAAGACAGGGATACATCGGGTTAACTTACTCACTGAAGGAGAACTGGTATGGATCGTATCATTCAATCACCGGGCAAATACATTCAGGGCGCAGGCGTGCTCAGCCGAATCGGCGACTACCTGAAACCGCTGGCCGAACGCTGGCTGGTCGTCGGGGATAAATTCGTACTCGGGTTTGCAGAAGAGACCCTGCGTCAGAGCTTTAAACAGGCCGAACTGGGCGTCGAAATCGCGCCCTTTGGTGGCGAATGCTCGCAGAATGAAATCGACCGCCTGCGTAAGCTCGCCGACAGCGCACGCTGCACCGCCGTGCTCGGCATCGGCGGCGGTAAAACGCTCGATACGGCAAAAGCGCTGGCGCACTTTATGGCGGTGCCGGTCGCTATCGCACCCACCATCGCCTCTACCGACGCGCCCTGCAGCGCGCTTTCCGTTATCTACACCGACAACGGCGAGTTCGACCGTTACCTGATGCTGCCGCACAACCCTAATATCGTTATCGTCGACACGCAGGTTGTGGCGGGCGCCCCGGCGCGCCTGCTGGCGGCCGGTATTGGCGATGCGCTGGCCACCTGGTTTGAAGCGCGCGCCTGCTCGCGCAGCGGCGCGACCACTATGGCGGGCGGAAAATGCACCCAGGCCGCGCTGGCGCTGGCGGAGCTGTGCTACAACACACTGCTTGAACAGGGAGAAAAAGCGATGCTGGCGGCTGAGCAGCACGTCGTCACCCCGGCGCTCGAACGTATTATCGAGGCCAACACGTATCTCAGCGGCGTCGGCTTTGAAAGCGGCGGCCTCGCGGCGGCGCATGCCATCCACAACGGGCTTACCGCCATTGCGGACGCGCATCATTACTACCACGGCGAGAAAGTCGCCTTCGGCACGCTCACCCAGCTGGTGCTGGAAAATGCGCCGTCAGAGGAGATTGAAACGGTTGCTGCGCTGTGCCACAGCGTGGGGCTGCCGATTACACTCGCGCAGCTCGATATTAAAGAGGATGTGCAAACCAAAATGCGCATGGTGGCGCAGGCGGCGTGCGCGGAGGGTGAAACTATTCATAACATGCCGGGTGAGGTCTCGCCTGATCAGGTCTATGCCGCGCTGCTGGTCGCCGACCAGTACGGCCAGCGCTTTTTGCAGGAGTGGGAGTAAGCACAGCGAGTGGTGTTTGAAGCGTGTTAACTGGAAAATCCCCGCTGCGGCGGGGATTTTTGTGCATTACTTCTGCTGGTTGTTTTTATCGGTATTCGCAGAACGATTATCCGGAAACACGAATGCAGCGTGAATAAGCTTTTGGTAGTCATATTCTTTGTTATTCAGGCCATAATACAGCGTGTAGTTTTTGTTCGCTTTAAAGTGATATCCAAAGACAGGCAAACACTGGTTAGCCACCGGATGAACCGGCTTATCGTTAAATACTTCATAGACGAAATCATTTTGTTCGCTGCCCATCTGGACAGACGTGATATTGTCGCCAGGCCTCACCGGGTAGGTAATGCAGACGTTGTTGCCAGAAAACGTCACTTGCGCAGGCACCTTCTCCGGCAGGCGATCGCCAGGGCCGGGGCATCCTGCCAGCAGCAAAAGCGGAAATAACGTTAGGGTTTTTCTTATCACTTAATCTCTTCCCGTTACGATTTTGCGATACAGCCGTGGTATGTCACGCAGGTTGTCATTTCCGCAATACCTGCCCTGATGGTTTGGCGCATGAAAGCTTATCCATGTATTCATTCCGTATACCAGAATAAGCCAGTAATCCGCAATGATAGAAGCCTGTTGCTCCAGAGAATAATCAGTCAGCGTCGCTTTATCTAGCTTGTAATAATAGTCCGCAGCCCAGCTAAATAATCCTCGCATTCTGACCCATTGCCCATGCTGGTGCTGCCATACGTGTCCCAGTTCATGAATAAACGTATGTTTGTCTTCAACAGAGGCATCTGTACCTGAAAAGTCACGATAGTATATTTCTTTGCGAAACCAAATTTCTCCATTTGGTGCCATCGCGTAACCCCGCTTTTGTAAACCACATGGGAAGTAGCTATCGCAATGTATCCATACCCGGCTATACACAATGCTATGCCCAAAAACACGCTTCGCCATCGCAATTTCGCTAAGCGTCATCAGCCTCAATGCTCCTTCAACATCGTTTTGCATCGTCTTGTCCCTGAAACGAAAATATGATTTTGCATTTATTATTTATCAGACAAGAGAGGCAAGAAACGGGTGTGTTATTAATGCATTAAATAAAGAACCATTACAAAAATTCGCAAGTCCTTATTATTCAAATAAAAAATTCATTGATTAGATAAAACCTGAAGTTTTCATTTTCGGACAATGAATTAATGGTTGAGTTAATTAAGCTGAAAAAATCTTATTTAATATAATTCAAGATGGCATCTTTAACGTCTTGATCAAGCAACTGCCAGCGGAGCAACAAATACGCAAGTTCATCATCTTCAGTGTAAAAGTAAGCGAGCGGTACTGCTAAAGCGTCCGCCAGTTTGCGTGCGATTTCGATACTTGCCTGATGAACGCCCTTTTCGTAGCGGTTGATACGTGCACTCGCGACGAACTCATCTATCCCGGCCAGGATGCCAAGCTTCTTCTGAGATAGGCCCTTCGCTTCACGCGCCGTTTTCAGGCATTTGCAAAAGACAGTTGGAATAGTTGCTTGGTAGCTGAAAAAAACAAAATTTTGTTACGCACTAATTTTAAATACAAAAAAGACGGTCTCTATGGATATCTTCTTTTTGAAGGCCGGACTCGAACATCGCAACTATCCTTATGATCTTAAGAGATTAAAACTTAACATAGTGGGTTAGATACCATCATTGATACCATCAGTCCCGATTGGTGATAATCGAACACTATAAAAAATCATGACGAACATTATGAATGTAAGTTAATTCATGTATTTTTAGCAAGAATTTTTTAAAGAACACCAAAATAACTCGTATATTTATTTTTTCATCCGATTGAAAAATAGGATAATTTATATACAGGTTATAAGGATTCTTGAGTTATGGTAATATAAAACAACAAATATATTGCCTGGAGAAATGAACTTGGATACATTATTTAAGATTTTTGAAAAATTTAGTTCAAGACCGCTTTATTTTATTTTCTTTGGTTTATCAGTATGTGAATTTTTACAAAAAGAGTCAGCATTAAAAAGTCCTAACATAGAAAACATACTATATCTTTTATCTGCAATGATAATGGTAGTCTTTTTAACAGGGGGATATGAATGGCTCATATTTAAGTTCAATGTCACATTGGAACCTCATGATCAGGGCGATATCGGCCCTACGATTGGAACGGCAACATTAGCAGTTTATTTGGTTCATGCATTTCATTTTTTAAGTGAGCAACCAGATGCCTTAAATCTCAAGTTGCTAACTAATTCAGGATTCATTTATAGCACAACTTTATTGTTATTTTCGCTTGAGTCAATGAAACTTAGGAGATTAAAGCAAAGATAATAATTAAGTTTCGGAAGAGTATTAAATATAACTTGGTACTATAAAAAGCCGATATGATTATACTCCTATATCATATCGGCTTTTCATGTTTTAAGGCATCATAGATACATAATCTACACCAATTCTAGAACTGTATTGCGACGCAATAGCTTGGTATCGTTCAGCATAACCACTTCGAAGCTGGGACTTTAATTTCAGTTTAACTGGTACATTTTGTACATTGTCATCCATGCTACTCAAGAATACCGCTGAAAGTATATTTTTCTCTTCCCCCGGAACGGTATGGCCGTGATTTAAAACAACCATATAATCAACCACTGGTAAAGTTTTATCGCCTTCAAATATAGATAAATACTTTCTGGTATTCTTATGAATTACATAAATATACTTGGATTGTTCTGCATTAGGTAATGCTTTATTCTGGTTAGCATTGAAAAGTTCTAACACCTTAATTAAACGATGAGGACTTAATCTTTTATGATGTGGATCATTACCCTGAGTAGGCACAAGATCGCAAGCAGCAGAAACACATAAATACCATTTTTCAGATTCAGTATCGAAGAAAATTGTACCTGTTGAAATATGTCCTTCTTCAAAATTTTTAGAAGACAGATTCATGTTCAAAGCATGATACATCTCATTAAATGAGCTTGCATTTGCAGGTAAATTCATTTGTTTTGAACAATACTCTAATGATTTCGCTTCTCCACTACTTTTAAAATCAGTTGTATATGTTTCAAAAACATCATTAATAAAGCCTACTAAAGATTTATTTCCCTTCAATCTTTCATAGAGTTCTTCAGATAAATTACTAAAAACAAATTCAATGTTTTTCCTTTTAATTTGATCAGAAGCGGAATTTAATATTTGATTCAACCATCCAGCTTGACCATAACCATCATTAGCTAAATGGTTATTGAAAGAAAGTGCTTCGGCTTCAATAGTATTTTGAATCTCTGACTTGATAATTTGATAGTAAGATGGGTTCCATTCAATTAATGATTCATTTAGTGTTTGCCAAATTCTCTCACCATCACTTTCATGATCATCTTTATCCTTATGGAACACACTGATAAATATATTACCACTTTGAATCCATTTAATACCGGCTGTATCCCCTACAACCATACTTTTTGTCACATAATCTGGAATGACGGCATTTTCAGCGACTGCATATTCAGAAATCATCTTAGCAATGAAATTAATATCATTTTGCTCTGTAAGGCTTCCATCATCTCGGATTGCTTTCTTAATACGCTTACATAGGCAGTCAGTTTGGATATATAGTACAGTTTCATCCCTCGTTAATGCCCTTTCTCCTTTGTGGATCAAATCAGGTAAAATAACACTCTGCCAGTATTCAATTAATTCATCATTTTCTGTTTCAAGTATTTTATCATTACAATTTTCGATCCCTCTTAGAGAAGAAGCAATTTGCATCCAAACAGTTTTGAGTTCCTCTCTCGTATAAATAACAATCATATTCAAATGATCAGAATTTTTTAATTCTTTTAATATTGTAATAGTTTTATCCGGTGCATTGTTATCTAAATGATAATCCATTATGACCAAATCTGACTTACGGATGCGGTCAACATCAAAGTTTACTGAACCGTTGTCAATATCACAGATCATATTCTTGGCTTGAAAATATTCTTCGAGGGTAGCAGCACGCTTAGAGGAATCAATTTTTGCTGGGTCTAATTTTATCTCGCTATTAAGTGCTTTGATAGAGTCAGAATAAGTAATAAAATCGTCATCTATCATTACTACTGAACGAATAGCATTATCACAAAAAGTTTTCTGCACAAGGGAATTATAAGTTGTTATAGCCATTTTATGACTCCACTCCATTGAACTTAATTACGAAATTAGCACCATCTTTAATTAAATAGTCATCTTCAACATTTGGATCAGAATACCAAATCTTGTGGTGTGCTACAGCTAAATTCTCCCTGCATAAATAAAGCCCGACACCATGACCATTAGCTCTTTTGCTATAAAACAATTCAAATAAACGAGGAATGTCATCTGGGTCTATAGCAGGGCCTGTATTTGCAATTATAACTAAAGAATTAACAAAATCTATTTTGATAAGACGATTATCGGACAAACTCACCCAATACATTGCGTTATTTATAATATTAGTAAAAACCGGATATATTCGTGAAGGTATATCATTGATAGATATGTTCTTAAAATCATCACCGAACTCAATGGAAATACGTTGTCTTTCAAAACGATCACCAAAAAACTTCAGGATATAATCCATTATATTTTTCCCAGAAATTTTTTGCCTTGACTGATATCCAGATATTTTCAAAGGTGATAAAAACCTGATTTGTTGTGTTAATGATCTATGTGCATTCAGAGCCAATGTGAAACCTGGGTGTTCCTTCGCGGTTGAAGGCAAAGAATTTAGTCCTCGTGTAACCATCGAGTCCATTTCTTCAAGCTCGTGTGAGAGTATTTCGACGCTGATTCCTAACTGAGCCAAAGCATTTAAACTCTTAGCTTTATCCTCGAAATACTCTCTTTCTTCTTCTGATAGCGAAAAAGCGGAGTCTAAATTTACTCCTTCAAATAACCTTTCTAATCCTTTATTTATAGATTGATATTTGAATGTTAGGGAGTCAATTGTTTCAATATAAATGCTGTCGAGTAAATTTAAAACATTCTCGATCTCAGTATTGTTATTAATTGAGTCAACTATTGATATAGCTTTAGAGTAATATATAGCTCTATCACTTTTAATTTCTTCTCCCCATTTCTTTAAGAGTGCATTTGTTTTTTCATCTATATTATTACTAAACTTGGTTAATCTGGCATTTATGATCCCTTGATTTTTATCAAGATGATTTTTACCTACTAACGAAGGTTCTAACTTATTTAATTCAGAATCCAATTTATTAACTATTAATTTCATCTCTAATATATACGCAGAGAATTCATTGTATTTATCACGATAATTTCTATATCTCTCCTCATATACACCAATTTTAGGTGGCTTAGTTGGAGTTTTTATTTCTGTTCTCAATGATTCTAAATTAGCAAGGTCAGCATCTATTTCTTTTATATAATTATAATCATGCTTGTTTTGATTACTATCTAATTTAGTCTTCAATTTTTTTACAGCTTCAAGCGAAGCATCTAAAACGGGAGTTTGCGTTTTTAGTGCCTCAGAGAAACTCTTTTGTGTAGATTTACGAGCTTGTTGCTGTGCTGATTTTCGTAATTCCTTTTCACGTTTAACTTGCTCAAGAAGTTCTTTACGATCTTCGGAATTTCTACCAAAAAATCTATCCGCTAATGATGTTAATAAATCTGAAACTAATGTTTTCAATTCTCTAGCAGCTTGGTTTCGAATGAAGCCTTCCCTTCCAGATTTATCCTTTAGTTCTTTATTATTTGATTGTGTGATACTGATAAATCCGAAAATTCTTCGGTTAGACCAATAGTACCGCCCAGCATTCCATGAACGTCTTTCCTCGATCTGGAAGAAATCATTATCTACTCGTCCATATGGCAACACTCTTAAATTATCCCGAAACACCATAAGCCCAGCATATTTTTTTGCCTTGAGGTCAAAGTGTGTATGCTCTCGCTCGGTGTGCGAGGTATTTTGCGGCAGAAATTCTAATGTCCCAATTTGAATTTCAAATGGTCCGACTCCAGAATCAGAATTAACACTTATGCTGGCAGGAATAACTACTTCGCCCTTATCCTCACCAAAAGCTTTTACGCGACCTCTAAACCAACCTTTCTCATCAACGTAGCCTACAACAGTGTGCTCTAAAGCATCAAAATCGCTTTTACTAAATACATCCGATTGCTTTAATATTTGACGATGGTAACCATTGGCCTTAACTGTATATATCTCATAAGAGAATGATAGATCCTCTAAAATATAAGGATTTACAAATGCCCTTAAAGTGTCAACCAAGCTTTGTTCAACATCAGATAACTCTGCATTATCCTTAGCTAAATCCCCTGCATTGGTTAATAATGACAAATCTCGTCCAAGCTCCAATAAAAAGAGAGCGGTACCATGTTTACCACCGTCTATCTTTTCAACTTTGATTAAGATTTCTTCCCAAGGAACGAAGACACTAGGATCAATTGTAAATTGATCACAAAAATTAATTATTTTATCTTGAGTAGTAATAAAGTCACTTTTTTCATTTACAGCTTTCTCGTCTTCTGAGAATTTTTCCCAAGCTGCTTTTGTGAGAAGATGATTAAAATGACGAACTTCATCATCATCTTCATCTTCGCTGGGAAAGGATACATTCTTCTTAAGTTCAATGAGCAAACCAGATAAAACATCAGAGAGAGAATCTATTTTTTCAAACTCTCTGAATGGAACAGTGACATCGTCAAATGAGAGATACGGGTTTTCGAAAAGCCTCCAATCAATTAGTAAGGCAACATAATTATTATCCATTTTCTTAGTAACAAGAAAAGTTACGGGAGATAGAAAAGCAGCAGATAATCGCCCAATCCCTTTTTCTCCTTGAGTTTTTCGGATACCTAATCCGAACCGCTCATTTTCTTCTAATGTGTTCTTTCTCGTTTTAGATTCGGTGCCAACAACAAGCCAATTATCAATAATTTGTTGCAAGGACATTCCGCAACCGTTATCTATAAGGGCTCCGCAAGGGTAATCGCCATCTATTGTGTATAATGCCACATCTCTTGCATAAGCATCATATGCATTTTTCCAAAGCTCACTTACAGCAGTTGGGCAATCTGCAATCTGCCCCTTACCGAGATGTTCAATTGTCCTTGCTCTCGCTTTAAAGCTAAGAGATCTCATCTGCATTTTTATCATCCCTTTGAGAGTTATTGATTATTATTTCAACACAAGATTTCAGAAGAATTTTCCCCAGATTTACAGGAACAGCATTTCCCACCTGTTTCCCTTGGCTAATGATGCCTCCAGAAAAAATGTAATCATCGGGGAATGTTTGAAATCTAGCCGCCTGCCTTACAGTAATTCCATGGTTATCCCACGGATGTAGGAAACGGCCCTTTGAAGGATTAAAACAACCAGTCGTTATTGTTGGGCCAGGTAATGATAGCCTTATCCGACCATAAACATCTTTATGACCAACATAGCCATTCGAATGACAAGGCAATCTAAAATCAACATCTTCCCGACTGCCATTGATTGGTGTCAAACTAAATCTTTCAATCATATAATCAGCATGATTCATATGAATATTATTTGGATCACTTTTATTTTCTTTAAGCGTATTTTTAAATTTTAATTTCTGTGCGACATCTTGCCCTAAAACAGCAGTAATTTTTTCAATAATAGAAGATGTAGGTTTTTCAAAGATTTCAGAAGCATTAACCCAATAAGGTTTTTTATCTTTGAAATGAGTTGGGGAAGGTGGCCAATCACCTTCGCTGATAGAAATATCATCTCTGAGACCTAAGATAAATACCCGGTTTCTGTTTTGAGGAACTCCATAATCTTTTGCATTCAACTTTAATGGACCCAAGATATTATATCCACTATTAGCGGCAAGCCTTTTAAAGTTGTTTAAATAATCTTTATGTTTTTCCCAAAGCAAACCTGGCACATTTTCAACAAGAAACATCTTAGGCTGAAAAATTTTAACAAAATCATAGTAGCGAATAAGTAATTCGTTTCTTGGATCATTAACACCAGCATTTCTTATTCTATGAGATGAAAAACCTTGGCAAGGTGGCCCACCAATGATTAGATCCAACTCTTTTTCTTTCAGTTGTAAGCTATCCATTAACTCATCAGGTGAAATAGTCATAATATCTTTGTTTAGTAATTTTATGCTATTTTCTCTTTTTTGAATTAAATTTTTTCTGTATGTATCACAAGCATCTTTATCAAGTTCTATTGCAGCTAAAATTTCAATACCCAGATCCAGAGCGGCTAACGAAAAGCCTCCCGCACCTGAAAAAAGATCTATGGCCTTGATTTTGTTCAATTTATCCTTCACTCTTATAAGCAATCGTTTTCTTACAACTAATTTTACAGTAAGCGGGCAGTTATCACAATCCAAAGGTAACATCAAGGCAGTTTCTGGTTTTAAGTCACCCTGTAGAGAATAAATACTTAAACTGAATAAATTCGGTTCCTCATGCTAACTTTATTTCCTTTATTGAAAAATACCTAAATATTGCCTTTTGAGTTAGTTTTTCATTATTTCTCGTACTAAATAAATTTTTTTTGTTCAGATGACGAATGTATTCAATATAAATTCTCGAAAGCTGGTGTTGTGTTACCATATTATAAAAGGAAATATATTGCATGATAAAAATAGATTTATTTAAATCAAACAGTTTAAGATAATTTATTATCGAAACTAGTAGTGCCTCTTCATTTTTTTGTTTACATAGTTTTTTTATCATTGTTAAAGTAAACACGTCTGATATTAATTCATTGAAATGATATTCATCAACACTATAATAAATTGGCACTTTTATTAAAGACAAACTTATTTCATCAAACTCCAAATATAAATCATGCACTTTAAATTCTTTTTTTATCTTTAATATATCAATTAACATCTCGTTATTATTATAAAAACAATTTTTTTTAGTTATGTACGACTCGGAAAGACAAACGCTATCAAGTGAATTGTAGTATAAGTTGTTGTTTGCATCAATATATATTTTAGGAAACGCAAACAACTTTTTATTTCCGCAGCAAATTTCTTCAAGTTTTAAATTGAAATGATGAAAGTCCATATATTCCCCTCTTTTAATTACTGATAATGCATATTTTTTGTTTGTCAATATCTATGAATGATGTTAATATTTATTTTTTGATATCAGCATTCTTAAATCATAGCCAAGAGAGATCTTAATATGTCAAATCATAGATTTTACATTGTAAAGATTTGCACCCCGGAGTTTTTAGTATATATCCCTGAATTTTTAAAAATTGAACTGTCGCATAATAATATTTGCCCTTCTAACTTCATTCCTATTTTTGTAGTTATTGATCGAGCCAATAAAATTGATCCTATTGTTTGTGTTACAGAAGCATATGCATTAAATAAAAAAAAGGAGTTGCAGAAAGCTCACCAAGCTGAAGATCCTTTATTCAAATTTCCTAAATTAGAAAAAAAGTTAAAGCTTATTAACGAAGAAGAAGGCTGTCGTTTAAGAATTATACTGTTAGGCGAAGAGTGTGAAGAAGAGTTAGAAGAGTTGCCAGAAGAAAAATCAACCATTACAATTTTCGACAGGATATTATATTCGACGTGCTGTTTTTTATTAAAAATTCATAAAGAAATAAATCGCAATAATAGTGTAATATTATATTTAGAAACTAGCATTAACTATCTTAAAGATAAGTTTGACAAAATCGCTTCAGACAAAGATGAAATTTCAAACTCACTCAATTCTTTGGATAAAATATCAAATAGTAATAAACCAAAGATATAATAAACACTACACCTCCTAAGCAAGGGCTAACTCATCGAAGCTCCGCTTCTTTGCGTTCCCTTGTTTTTCGCCCTTCGGTTGAAAAATATCAGCCATTACATTTTAATATTTCGCTCATTCAGTTTCGTATAAAACTATCAAACTTAGTATACTCAGTTATATAGAAGGTTAATGATACAACAAAACCTTTACCATCATTACTTTTTATGTTATGAAATGACCATTGCACTGATAGTGGTCAAACAAATGAAAACAAGAGACAAACCTAAATTTAAAATACTTTCAGTAGAAAAAATTGAATCCTCTCATGAAATAGCTCAATGGCTTATGCAATTTAATAGCAGCCAAAAAGCAATTGCAAAAAACATCTTGAGCAAGTTAACTTTTGTAAGTAGAGATGAGTTTACCATATGGCTTCAAAAGAGCATTTCTGATTTACCAAAAAATAAAAACTATGCCCTTTATTCAGTTCGCAAATTAGATCCAGACAAACAAGTATTATGGGACCTTAATGGTGATGTTGTTAATAGACCAGGTCATTCGCAAGGTAGCGAAGACTTAGTATATTCAATTATTTCAAACCTTGTGCGGTCTAATAAAACTATGTTTTTAGATCATCCATCTCTCAATGATCTGAAAAAATCTAAAGTCAACGATTTTTTACTTATTGATGATTCGATTGGTAGTGGTGATAGAGTATCCGGATTTATTAATGCCATGCTCGATAACCCTACCTTTTTAAGTTGGTGGAGTTTAGGATTAGTAAGATTAACTTTAATTTCTTTCGCCAGGACACTAGGTTCTGAAAATAGAATAATCAATACTATTCGCGGCTCAGACCATGGAGTAAGAAAGTATAGAAAATCTGAAAAAATCAATTTCATAAGTAACATCGTATATAATGAAAATTGGTTAGAAACTCGGTGGGGTGAGCAGTATAATGAAATAATCAATCTTTGTAAAAATCAAACCAAAATTCCTTCATGGGCTCGTCTTGGCTATGGTAATGTTTTATCTAATATAATTTTCTATCATAGTGTCCCTAATAACCTTCCTGGAATACTATGGTTTTCTAATAAAAAATGGCAAGGACTAATGCCTGATAGAGCAATTCCAGGATGGCTGCTTGCCTTGTTAGAAAATGGAACAAAGCATAACACTTCCCCCCATTCATCTTTATCTCCCGAAATTATAAATTTACTAAAACTTATAAAAAGAGGTGTCAGAGATAACAAAAGCATTGCCTTACGTTTGAATGTTGATTGTTCGTATGTAGAAAAACTACTCATATATGCAGAGACATTAGGACTATTGACAACTCAAAAACGACTATCTAAATTCGGACTTGACAAACTTTTAAATTCTAGGCATGTTAAAAACGATAGTGTATGGGATTTTGGTCTTTACATTCCAGAGTCTTGGTGTGCTGATCAGCACTCCGTTCAGCCGTTAAACAATGATGAGTGAAATTCACCGCTTGTTTGACAGAATCTGTTGTGGCTTTTGTTACAACGGATGGGGATGTTGGAGAAACATCTCTGGAAAGATCTGACGCAAAGGCGGCTACGCCGCCCTTCAATGTCATACATTAACGGCCATCGAGGACTCGGAAAATGTATGACACTGATGGCCCCCTGGGCTCAAAGGATAGGTGAATGGAAATCTGGTCAGCACACCAACTTTATCAAAATGCAGAGTCATCCTTAGGGAAGACACAGGCTCTAAATTTAAGAAATTATGCAAGTAATCTGAAGAAAAATAATCTCCCTGTAATTTTTACATTACGCCATCTTTCAAAAATTACTGGTGTTGATTATCGCTTGCTACGATCCACTGTATCACGCCGCCGTGAATCAGCAAATTATCGCATGTTTGCTATAAAAAAACGTTCAGGTGGAAGACGCCATATTCATGCTGTAACTGGCGAGATATTTAAAGTACAGCATTTCATCAATAGTGAAATATTAAAAAAGTTAGTTCCCCATAATACTTCTTTTGCTTTCCATCCTAATGGTGGCATCAGAAAATGTGCCGAACAGCATTGTGGTGCTAAATGGCTCTTCCAATTCGACATTTCCGATTTCTTTTATTCAATAAATGAATCTGATGTTTATATGGTTTTTAAAAATGCTGGATATCGGCCATTAATAGCATTTGAACTATCAAGGCTATGCACAACTATACGTTTACCACAACATTTACAATCTCTAATTTCTGTTCCTAAGCACTCAACTAAGGAATATAAGCTTTACGGACAAAATAAAGAGAAGAACCTTTTTTGGGACATATCAGAACCATGGCCGTTAGGAGTGCTACCTCAAGGGGCACCGAGTAGCCCAATGCTTAGTAATTTAGCCACTGTAAAGTTAGATATTTCTCTATCTGAATATGCTAATAAATATGGCTTCACTTATACTCGATATGCTGATGATATAACATTATCCTGCGGTGGTACTCTACCCGACAGTGTTTCGGTTGGAAAAATAAAAAATAACATTATCAGCATCATTCGTAAGCACCATTTCAAAGAAAACGTAAGCAAAATAAGAGTAGCTGGACCTGGCTCAAAAAAAATAGTTTTAGGATTACTTGTTGATGGCAATGTCCCTCGATTGTCTAAACAAACTTATAAACGTATTGAACGCCACCTTTACTCAATAAAAAAATTTGGTCTATCAGAAGTTGCAAGACATGAAAAATTTGACTCTCCAATTGGCTTTTACAATCATGTCGCAGGTCTGATTGCTTTTGTAAAGGATGTTGATAATGCAAGATGGCTGGAGTTTAGTCAAAAGTTTGTTTCAATAGAGCATCCTTAACTTTAATTTAGGGAATCTTTGAATACTTTATTTCAGAGGGATTTATTTTTAGCACATTAAACCCATATATCAAAACCGTTCTGCTATTGACTAATGGGAAATAATAACTATCATTAATCATATTAAATCATATAAAAGGAACTTATATGGCTAAATTAAGATCAGATGACAGAATTAGAATACATTGCATAAGTGTTCGACTCAACAACAATGAATTACAGATTTTAAATATTAAACGAGGTAATAAAAGTAAAGGTGAATGGCTCCGCATGTTATTTCTGCAAAACCTGCCACCAGTAGTACCGACAATTAATACTGAAGCCTGGAAAAAATTGTCTGACATATCACAAAAGTTGAATCGTATTTCTCTCCATATCGACAGTAAGAGTAAAGATAGCCAGCTTACTCATACAGAGCTTTTCGCTGTCAAACGACAACTGCAAGAGCTTCGCCAGCACCTGCTAAATGCTGACATATGGAGCAAACCCTATGAAGGGTATGCAGAAGATCAAAAGGGGTAAGAGCTTCGCTGGTGTTGTTCGTTATGCATTGCAGCCAGGAGTACATCATAAAAGCGATCCAGTCGTAATTGGGGGCAATATGCTGGGTGGCTCCGCTCTTGAACTGATTGCTGAATTTGATGGCACCAAACAGCTTCGGCCAGATGCCCAGAAACCTGTTTGGCACAACTCGCTTCGCTTACCTGATGGTGAATCATTATCGAATGACCAATGGGCAATGATAGCTGACGACTATATGAAGAAGCTGGGGTTCAATGAGACCCATCTCCGCTGCTATGTTCTACATGACGATTCTGCCGGCCAGCACATACATATCATTGCAAGCAGGATTGACATGGCCGGTGGTAAGCTTTACTTGGGCAAGAATGAAAACCTCATCAGCACCCGGATCATTAGTGAACTCGAAATCACTCACGGTCTGACAGTGACCAAGACAGCACCATCCATCTCAAATAAACAACCGAAGCGGAAACGAATCTCTCGCAACGAACAAATGCTATCAGAACGGACTGGGGTTCCCTGCACGAAGAAATCTCTTCAACGGACCATTGATAGTAGTTTGGCTGATAAGCCTGACCTTTTGACTTTTATCAAGAGGCTGGAACAAGCAGAAGTATCCTGGAAGGTTAATGTTGCCTCTACCGGTAAGATGAACGGCTTTTCATTCGAATATGCAGGAATCGCTTTCAAAGCTTCGCAATTAGGTAAAAGCTACTCTTGGTCAAATCTCAGTAATCGGCTTAACTACAACCCCGACCACATAGAAGCTCTGCGAGCGACAAAGGAAGTTATCCCTGCTCCTGCTCCTGCTCCTGCTCCTGCTCCTGCTCCTGCTCCTGCTCCTGCTCCTGCAACAGTTTTGAAAAACACTGAGAGAAAGGAAAGTATCAGTGAAAAAATTGCTGAACTCGAACTACGACTCAAAGAAGACAGAAGAAACGAAATCGTAGAAAAGATTCTTCAAAAAAACTCAGTACAACAGCAAAAGCATCTCAGGCTTATCGGCTGGATTCCATTTCTCAGAAGGCTCGCAGAGCTTCTCAGAAGCTATGGGAAGAGCATTCTTCACAAAACCCATATGACCTTCTCAAATATCTCCGCAATGAAACCTTTAAACAAGGCGAGAAAAATTCGTTTATAGACAGCTAGTTGTTAACCCCTTTCGTAACCACACTCTATTCTCTAGTAGTAGATTTGTGTTTAGTCAAGAAAATATTGATCGTTATTACAGATCGATAAACTAGTTATGATAGATAATACCTATCAAGCAACAACCATCGATCGGTACAAGCAATTTTACTAAAGCGAGTCGGTCATCGAGAATCTCTGTAAACGCACCATTTAATCTTCCAGATTGGGATAGCTATGGAAAACGAAACAATAAAGTGCCCGTTCTGCTTTACACAAAGTCCTCATGGTGTGCGGATTTGCAAAGGCTGTCATGCAAAGGTCGCTTATGGTGAAAGCCCGCTCAGTGTGGCATTCCTGTTTCAATTCGTGGCATTTGGTCTCGCGTGGTTAGCATTTTCGTGGACCGGCAGCACTCTTGTATCAGTCATTACGTTTTTCGTAAGCATCATTATTCTTATCTATAAAATCAAAAGAATGTATGCAGACAGAGTTGTTTTTATACGGTGAAATTAATTTCACACAACCGCAAACATAAAATGAGAAAGTAAATGAACCGATTTATAACGTCCTCTTTTTTTATTATTGTCTTCCTGCTTTCTGGCTGTTCAACATCAGGGAACCAGAACCTTAAAAACGAAACACCACAAAGCCTCCAGTCAAAGATCATTAAAAACAAAACAACTAAGACTGAATTACTCACTAAGTTAGGTGAGCCTGATACAAGAACCACACTCGATGACGGAAATGAGCAATGGAAATATTTCATGTCTAACAATCAGTTCAATGCAACGACTTTCATTCCTGTTGTGGGGCTGTTTACTGGCGGTTCTCAGACTCAGTCTAAAACTCTTGAGATCGACTTCAAGGGAGAGACCGTAAGTAAATGGACTTTCTCCTCTGATAACAACAACACCAAAACTGGTATTCTTAATTAATTATTTTTGGATAAGAAAATGAAAATATACTCAATCCTCACAGTTATTCTTACCTCATTTCTTCTAACCGCATGTAACAGTGAACCATCGCAAGACGATATATACAATGCTTTCAAAAGTGTTGTAGATAAATCAAATGCCAGTATGAAAGCTTTTGATTCAAGAGTTTCAGAAAAAGATCTTTTAAGAATCGATTATGTGAAGAAAGTTAGCTGCACAGAAGAAGCAAATAATGTTTATAACTGCATTGTCGATGCCTCTATTAGTAATATGAAACAGACAAAACCTGTTAAGCTTGTGAAAGCAGATGGTATCTGGAAAGAAGTTCAGTAGTAGCCTGTATCAATAAGTCTTTTTTAGCCCCTGCTTAGGGGCTTTTTATTGCCTATAACCTGACGGTTCTTACGCGAACTTCATGGGTTAACTCTTTCTCAATTACTTTCATTTCATATTGTGCTCTGACAGTAGCATAGATTTCCTCTGCTTTTTCTTGATTGTTATCTATGTAATTAACAAGCGAGTTTAGTTCCCTAATAACTCCTTCTTTGTTATTTAATCGTTGTAGAAGATTGCTTGTCAGACTTTTGTATACCGAGCTAAACATAGTCATTATGTTATCAATATTTTGATTGGATTTGGAATAAATCCTTTTAGGGTAGAAATATTTTAAATGGTATCCCACAAAAATTAGGTAAAGTTGATATGAGAAACTTTTATCACCTGGCTGGTATCGTTTTGAGATATATTTATCGACGATAATGATAAGTTGCTCTTCCAGAGTAAACTCTGGATAGATAATGTTTTTGTCCATAAAATGCATCCTTGCATTAGTTAAATAGTCTTCCTGACCATATATTTATATTTATCGCATTTATTAAACTTGTCAATAGGTGTAACCTATCAAATATTATTTTTTATTAAATGGCCTATTCAACTGTTCCATAGTAAGACCGTGTCTATAAGCATTATACTGCCAATAGCTAAATTGCTCTTTGTATCTATTGTTCTGTTTTTTCAACATTTCGTTTTCGGCTTTAAGGTTTATTATTTGTTGTGCCGCAATAGTTAAGTTAGCTGGTTTCTTTAGACCAGATTTTTTCAAATTGGACAAACTTTTCTTTATTCTATATGCTTCAACAACTTCATCATGAGCACTTAAAGATTGCCTTGTGATAGTTCTGTTTAGATTCTTATACACTGATTCACATAAATCACTCCATGTGATTTTACCGTCCCAAGTCAGTATAATGTGTTTAATTGCTTTTATTTCACTCCTGTTCAAATGTTTTGCCATAAGTATCTCCTGTTTTAATTATTCAAAAGCTTATTAATTCTTTCCAAATTTTTTTCATGGTGTTGCAACCATTTGTCTGCACCATAATCACCATTTTCATAAGCGATCTGAGTTATTCTCTTTAATTGCATTACTTTCTCTCGGACAGATTGCAGTCTAATTCTATCTACTGAGTTAATGTCCGGTGTTTCATTATCACATTCAATAAGATGATTAATTTTTGCACAAGGCTTGATTAAATAGTTATGTACACAGTAACCAAATTCAGTTAAGTGTATTGCACCTTGATTAAGGTTATCAAAATCAATTGTCAATTCATTTGTGGGTATTGACTCCCTTTGACAGTAATTACTCCTATTCAATTTAATAGCTTTGATTTTATCTAACATATCTTCTTCCGACACATGGTTATAAACTCTGTTCTGATTCGCATTGATACGACCAGACCATTTAGCTATATCCAGTTCAGACATTTCACCATAATGGGCTATTGTGTTTAAAAGGTGCCGTGGCTGGTGTGAGCGAATAAGTAGTGGTTTACCTTCATCATCATAATATCCATATCGGGAAAATATATTTTTATAATTCATCTCATAGCTTTTTTTTCTTTGTATGTCACTGAAAAAGAAACTTTTAGTAGGCTTATAAAATGTGAAAATTGAAGTCATTCTTGATAAAGAAAATTGATCAGTATTGAGCAAGCATAAAGCATTACTAAATTTTATGGATTTTTCTTTATCATACCATGGAAAGTCTCTGCTAAAATTAGAACTAATAATTTCCCACAAATCACTCAATGAATAGTTGTAATCATTGTGGTTTAAGAAGCTTTTCCCACCATCCAAACTCGTTCTTTTAATTTTTAAAACACATGATTTATGATCAAATAAATGATATCCCAGTGCATGGCAAACTTGTACAACGGTCAATTTAGCTTTTTCATCAACTGTTGGGCAAAGCTCATGTCGGTAAAATTTATCCGGGTACTTTTCGCACCAGTGAGCAAGTGCTCTTGCATGTTGTGATAAGGAAAGTAATCTTCTAATCGCTTTCTTTGCAACTGGTATCATAACCCGTGGAATCCATTTGATATTAGGACCATACCCTTTTGCCGAATAAAATCTCAACCCATATCTTTCGATACCCTTGCCATCTATTTGTGTAATCTCACAATCAGCAGGTAAGGCTAAAATTTCAGAGATTCTGCTCGGACAACAAAGTAGAAGTGCAAATACTGAACTGGTGAACTTATCCCTTGGACTCAGTAACTCATCATTTTGTGAAAAAATATCAGCAATAGCGAGTAATGCCTCTTCATCTGGTAACTTATCGCTTCGGTGATAATCCTCAATCTCAGGAAGATAATTGTTTTTGACTTTCTGTTTTACATGATTTTTCCATGAGATATATCCTGACTTCACAAGATTATGTTCACATAGAAACTTTGATATTTTTTCAAGCTGTATTCCACATTTAGCTAAAACGTTACCTTCAAAATATTTACTCCCGATCTGCATTGCCTCATCGAAAACAACGGCTGTAACATTATAAATGAGACCAGTGTTCTGAACCTGCAAAAGGGCCTGTTCGAGACATCGCAAGGCCATCATAATAACCCCATAATTTTTCAATGGTTTCAATGAGTGTTGATATCTGATATATGCTTTCGCAAAATTGATATAATCTTCGTGCATTGCATCAATGGAATCAAAGACTTTATTTCCAACCCCTATTTTTCTAAATGTTACATATCCTTTCCAGGCATACTGCTCCCAATCCTGAGTTTGGGTTAGTCCGGGCAGTTGATAGCGACAAAATTTTATAAACTCATTATAATTTTCTTCTACAAGAATATGTTTTTTTGATTTGAACAAAATAATATTATTCATAGTTGATTCACCTCACTGCGATCAATCGGAATAAAAAATATACATTGATTGCAAGGGAATCCTGAATTCTGACTCTGGCATCTACTTGAAGAAAAAAATTTGAAATGACTACTCTTTTTCGATTTGATTCCGTTCATAAAAATATCAGCGACAAATGACAATTGTTCTGAAACAGCGGAATCAATCCTTTCAACACTGTCAGCATGATTTTTAATATAAATCCCCGCACTTGAAGTAGATGAATGATCCAATAATTCAGCTATAGTATTAACATTATGCCCATTCTTAGCCAGCATAGTTGCTATTGTATAACGAAGCCTACGAGGAGTAATATTTAGTATCGAACCGGTACGGTTGGATATTACATTCCCATTATTAACAATACTTTTCAATGCTACATTAGCAATTGTAGGCTTCGCATATAATTTATTATATTCCAGAAGAATTGAACCTGTTATGGATAAATCTGAGAGTTTTTCCTCATTTAAGAAAATAGGAACTTCTCGTTTAGAATAATCATCAAGAGTTTTTCCAAGAGCTTGCTCAACAAGTTTCACTGATTGATTAGCTTGCAATTGAACAATTGATGCAACCTCTGATATTATTGCAAGCTCTCGATATCGTAGTTCTTTACCCCGTTGTTTTACTCGTGGCACTGAAATTACATATTCTACTTTGCCATTATCTAAGTTCTTTTGAAGAAGGTCTTTATATTTCAACATAACTAACTGCTGAGGTCTTCTACCTGTAAGACTGATCAATAGTGATATTGCATAATGTGGCAGTGACAGTTCACCTTTTCTATATGCATGATTCATAGCCTTAATCAAAGAAGTATGTTCTTCTTTATTTAATGGTCCCTCTGTTGGATCATCTTGAAGCACAGACTGACCAGATTTTTTTATTTTTAGGTCCAAATGCTTTAACAGTTCTACCGCACTTTCATCTATTCCTGGATATCCTAACTCAAACCATTTAATCAAAAATGGTCGTAAAACGCGAAATGATGCTGAGGCTTTTGATAATTTCTTATTTTGATATTCAATTAGAACCTTATCATCAATATGAGTAGGAGATAGTTTACGGATAAGACTCTCCATATTTCTAACAATATTTTTCACATACAAATAGCTGTTGCTATTAAAATAATATTGTACTGTATATACAAACCCACAAACCAAATTTTCGTTCATAGCATATATTAAGTTTGTAAGATTGATTCCGTTATTTTCAATCGAACTGACGATTTTATGTTCATGCAAAGACATTTTATCAGATTTATTTTTAATTAAATTATTCATCAAATTCTCCTTTGAATAGTTGCTCTTGTTGTTCAAGTGCAGTTTTTTTCGATAGCTCATAAATATGCCTGCGATTATAAATCATTGAAGTTTCTGAACCCGGTCGCCATCCCATGAGATAAGAACGGATTTGTTGCTCTTTTTCATCGGATATGTCCTGATTCTTGTCTATTGCTTTCGAAAACTCATAATTCCATGTATGTCTGAGTTTGTGACCTGTCAATCCCCCTAGAAGTGAGGAGGATTGACGAACAACACTCACCACTTTGTGATATGAAGAAAATGAAATAGGTTGCCCTTGAGTTTTTCCTTCCTTATAAGTAATAAACAGGAAATCATGTTTGTTAGAATTTTTTATGTTTCTTCGATCATTCAGAATATAATCTGAAATTTCAAACATGAGCTTTTTATCAGCAATTAATTTCCTCTCACAAGTTTTAACTAAAGGCTGATACACTCGCGGATCTGTTTTATCATTTGCTCTTCTTCTTATTGCAATTGTCGATTCTGCAAAATCTATATCACCAATTCGCAGATTCAAAAGTTCACCTGCTCTCAGGCCAAAGCAGTGTAATAGCAGGAATATTAGATTGTTTCTTTTTTGCACTTTTTCTGAAAAAGGATTTAATTTGCTACCCGGTGCAAGAATGCTAAACAAAGAATCCAATTGTTCATTATTTAAACTTTTTTCTATATCCATATTATATTTATCATTATTTCTCGGTTTCTTTCGTTTTATGTTGTTAATGAAATCTAAAATATATTTGAGAGTATCCTTCTGTCCTGTATGAGAAAGATGTATTTTGCACAGCCATTCCAGATAGTTAGCTATGGTTGTTATCCGAAAGTACTTAGTTGGTTTTTTGACATTTGAACTTCTAAAATTATCATTCTCGCCATCTCGAAAATTGAATGAAGTGAATTCGATCAAATCTTCAATTTCATGAGGAGCCAGAAATATCCTTTTCTGAATTCTTTCATCAATATTGATCTCTTTCCTCATAAAGAATCGATATAACAATGAAATGCTACCGGCAATAACCTTCATTGTTGATATAGACTCTGACCGATTCCTGACCTGTGTTGTTATATACAAGTTAGGATAATACAATGGTTCACCAGTATTTTTATTTACGATATGACAATATCTCTCACCATTTTCGAACATAAAAGAATCCACACAAATACTACGCATATTTTCCTCCTAAACTTTACAAAAAGTATAATTCCAATATATTAATAATAAGCATTTCGTAGATTTACAAATTTATTTGAATTGATTAAGCCATTTAGTTAAATTAAAACAGTGAGATAGATGTTTATTCCTGTCAAATTATCATCTGGTAGATCTAGTTATTATTATATACACTTAATACTTCGAAAACTATCTCACTGCCTTGCTAATAAACGGTCATAAAAATAATGTAAGTTATTCTGTAAAGTTTTAAGATAAATTATGCAGCCAAACTTTACATTTTCATAAAAAGCTCTTAGTCCAATAGATATAAAATTATCCGCTTCGCTAAGAGTTTCATTTCATCAGGACATTTAATTAGAGAAAACCAAGTCTCGTAAACATATATCTGTTTGGAAGCATTAAGCTCAGAGATTGAGTCTAAAGGTTCTCTCAAATTTCCTACAAGGTACTGACTGAGCCAGTAAATAATTTCTTTATTAAACTCGTTATTGGGTAAGTCATAAATCACTTCTTGGTCAAAGATCTTATAAAAAAGATCTCCGCATAAATTGCACATATGGTTATCTTCACTCACAAATTCTTCGATATTCATAACATGTCTCCCTAAATTAACTAAGCAACATTATTTCGACTTGTTTCGATAACAGACTGAATCCAGGCATCAATCTCACTTTCGACGAAAGCAACGGCACGAACCCCGATCTTCACTGGTGCCGGAAACCGACCTTCACTGATCAGACGATAGATCCAGGCCTTGCCGAAACCAGTTCGTTTCAAGACTTCTGGTAAACGAATTAAGCTATGATTGGTTGTATCGGTTGTATTCATTTGGCTGTCTCCTCCGTTTCCGTTACGGAGATATTAGCCACACAGATTTGTATCTATGAAGGGAATGCTGATAACTGAAAAGTTAGATGAGGGAAGAATGAAAGGAAATTCCGGGGAAGAAAAATATTTACGCCCTCCCCTTGACAATTAACATGATGATTTACAACTAGAAAGAGCCGAGTTCAGAAATCGGTATGTTGACGAGATGGCTGTTTTTGCTGATAAAATATTCGAGACTACGGGTTGTTTCTCCATTCAATGACTTCTCTGCAACTGGCCTGTCTGTATCTTTAATGTGATCTTCTCCTCTGATCTCACTTGTAAAGTCGGGATACAAGACACGAGACAAGACCATATTTGAGATTTTTACTTTTTTAAATTTTGCCCAAATCAATAGATCAATCATTGGGATAATATTGTAATCGACAAGTTTTCTTATTTTTGCCAGTCCAATTTTTTCTGTTTTTACTGGCTCAATTTCATATTCTTTCCTGAGAATGGGTAGCATCGTTTGTAAAGCTGTTATAATTTCTTCATCGCTGGACATTCCTAAATCAAATGAAACATACATCTTGCTGCTATTTTGGTTAAGAAAAAAGTCTCTCATAGTTTTTGTTATTGGTTTCTTTTTCAACTCTTTTTTGAATTCGCCATTTTCTTCAAAAAAATCCATGCTAAACATTATTAACTTGTTCTCTAATTTTTTTATATCACCAAAGCTAACCTGCGCAACATGTCTTTGGCCCTTGTCAAAATGACCATGATTATTATTATCTTGTCTGCTTAAAATAGGATTACCTTCAAGGATAGACCTTAAATTTTGATTATCATCTTCCCATCCAAAATTTACACTGTCGAAAATCGCTTCTCTAAAGGCAAGCTCCGTATACAGTTCTTTGATTGTAAGTGATTTTAACTGCTCATAGTTTTCGAGACTAAACCAGCTTTTTAATTCTTCATAAGGGCTTACTACTTTCATTAATCCCTCCACAGGTTTCAAAGCATGAATGAGTTAACACTGCTTATTTGAATTAATTCTCCCTTAACAAGATTGATAAGGGAGAGCGATTAATTAACTACTTATTCATAGTTAAATATTTTTAAAATCAAATGGTGAAACTTGTCGTATTCTAAGAAGGTCAAGGTAATCGGCCCACCACTGCAACATAAGCTTTCTCTCATCAAGGTGCTCTGCTTTATGTATGTACGCAGCACGAACTGAGTTACGCTCCTGATGGCTCATTTGCCGTTCAACAGCATCTTTCGACCACAAACCGGATTCAATTAAAGCACTACAAGCCATAGCCCTGAATCCATGTCCACAGACTTCAACAGTAGTGTCGTAGCCCATAGCTCGCAAAGCTTTATTAACTGTATTCTCGCTCATAGGTTTGCGGAAATTATGATCACCAATAAACACGAGTTCATGGTCACCACTGATCTCTTTGATTTCCGTCAGCACAGCCAATGCCTGACAACTCAAAGGAACAAGATGTGGAGTTCGCATTTTCGAACCACGGTGCGAATGTTTGACCCCTGGCAATGGCTCGCGTTCTCCAGGGATAGTCCACATCGCATTTTCAAAGTCGATCTCCGACCATCTTGCGAATCTGAGTTCACTGGAACGAATGAAAATGAGTAATGTAAGCTTCACAGCTAACTTCGTGAGTTTTCTACCTTTGAAGTTATCAATTCGTTCTAAAAGTTCAGAGAATCGTTCGAATGGCAAAGCTGGCCTGTGGGTTCTTTTGGCTACAGCAATAGCTCCTGCCATTTCCTGAGCAGGGTTGTAATCTATCAGCCCATTCTGTACAGCATATCGCATCACAGCCGTTGTTCTTTGCTGTAGGCGGGAAGCAACTTCCAATCGCCCGGAAGCTTCAACAGCCTTGATAGGTGCAAGAAGATCTCTGGTATTAAGCTCGGATATTTTTCTTTTACCGATTGCAGTAAAGAGACCATCTTCCATGCTTTTTAGAACTCTCTCACTATGGGAATCTGACCATTTCCTTTTACAGGCAGTATGCCAGTCCCTTGCAACAGCTTCGAATGTTAGGGCTTCGCTTTGCTCAATCTTATCTGCTTTTTTCTTCTCAGAAGGGTCGATACCATCAGATACCAACTTTTTGGCCTCATCTCGTTTCCTGCGAGCTTCACCAAGAGAGACCATTGGATAAACACCCAATGCTAAAACTTTCTGTTTGCCATCGAAACGGTATTGGAGTCGCCAGTATTTTGAACCATTGGGGTTGATCAGCAGGTGCATACCCTGCCCATCTGTGAGTTTGAAAGGTTTGTCGGAGGGCTTGGTAGTCCTAACTTTGATATCGGTGAGAGCCATCAGTTGATACCTCCAGTGTTGGTACCAAAATCAATCGAACCGGGAATACCATCAGTTATACCATCATCAGTTGGTATATGTTCAAGGAATTGAGTAGACGTGGACAGACTAAGAAAAGTCAGAAATCTGCTTAACTTACTGTTTTTATGGACTAAAGTAGACGTTAGTAGACTTGAAAAAAGCTTTATATGGTGCCGAAGGCCGGACTCGAACCGGCACGTATTTCTACGGTTGATTTTGAATCAACTGCGTCTACCGATTTCGCCACTCCGGCACGGAAGGGATGCGGAAAACGTTGGGATTATACCTTTTAGGTGCCGTCATGCAAGCAGCGCTCTTGCAGCGACCTGTCGAGTGCTGAAAATTTCAGCATAGCGTATCGTCTTTTCTTCCTTATTGCTCCTTGTACATACTACAAAACGACTGCGGTGGCGTGATGCACTTCGGAAAAGCCCCTCACATCTACATTAGCGCTGTCACCGCCCGGTCGAAGCAACGATCAAAATGACGTAACCTGCTCCATGTCAAAACCAGCGTGTTCACGCCGTATAAAGTAAGATGCGCCACTTAAACCATTTTAAAAAAGTGAGATATTGACAATTATTAAGCGCAGATGCTGTGCTATCACAACATCATCAAGGTTATTATCAATAGTGAAGAATACAAAAAACTGGTTTCCGTTATTTATAATTTAGAGAGGGTATTATGTACATGTGAATTGCTAAAAACGTATCCTCATAGTCTTGATACTGTTCTTTAGTAACAGTAACTATTAATCCCAAACTTGAATCCCTGCCATCACTGAATAAAAACGTTTTGTATATCACAATATTGTACAGCGTTTTAGGAGAAGTGATATGATGGCTCGGTTTTTTATAAAAATGAAGGATTCGCCGTACATGATCTTGGAGTTTCTCTCTTACATAATGCCTAAGCTAGCCTGGATTATTCCACTAGTAATGTTGTGCTTTGTCATTTATGTCATCAGTGGTATCAGAGAACGTAATATATATGACGCATACATTAAAGAGAATGGCGTTGACGTTGATGCGATAATGACTGAAGTCACTTACGATCAATATCAGCGCATCAATAATCATTTAGTCGCAGTGTTATCTCTGGAATACGCTTATGACGGTAAGAAGATCACGTCAAAGCGAGGTGTGATATTTTGGGTGACTGACAGAGAAAAATTTGTCCCCGGCACGCCTATCAGGATCAGAATAAACCCTGAAAAGCCTGCTGATTTTTATTATCTGGATTATGAAACCTGTTAATTTTTTTCAATAAGATAATGCCAACCTGAACATCCCCTTCAGGAAAAAAACCGACAGAAAGAATCTCTTTACAGCATATAAAAAGATTACTCTGTCGGCGCTGGGGGATGCTTCTCCTGGTTTTCACGACGTAGTTTAACCAATACCTGATGTAATTTACCTACAGAAAGATCGCAGACCACGGGTTGAGGCCGCCCGTGAAGCCAACGCCAGAAATAACCTATATCTATTAAGCCTAAACCTTCGCTGTTAAAAAGGTATTCATTATCACTAAGGGAGAATAGCGTTCTGAAATCTTCATCAGGTGTCTCGAAACTCACGCAGAACACTTTTTCTGCTTCTTCAAGAAGCTCCACACCGTCATCACCGGTAATATGGAGATCCTTTTCCAGACGCGTGTTTTCATCGATCGCTTCACGACGACAACCTGAAAACTCACGTATGAAAGCGATAACTTCTGTTAAGGAAGGCCCCATATAAATATTCTCGTTCATTCGTTGTAGCCGCATTCACGACCCATCAAAATCATAATACGTTACACAATAACGGTAAGCGGTAATCCGCAAATCGCTCAAGAGTGACACGCTAATTACGCTTACCTTATCAGAAAGCCCCGGGAATGCGTTGGGCAGTAGCAGCGGCTTGCCCCGTTCCCGTCTGTCGCCTGCCTATAGACACTTTGATGTTGGTAAAGCACCTGACTGATTGTATGAATAAACGGCCTCCTTTCACACTTTGAGCCATGCTCAGTGTGTGAACAGCCTCTGTAACCTGAATGTTCTACAATCTCCGGGATAATCACAACAAAGGAAACCGCGATGACCATCATCAAAAGTTACGCCGCGCATAAAGCTGGCGCAGAGCTTGAGCTCTATGAGTACGACGCAGGCGAACTGAAGCCTGAAGATGTGGAGGTTGAGGTTGAGTACTGCGGCATCTGCCACTCCGATCTCTCGATGATCGACAACGAATGGGGCATTTCAGCGTATCCGCTGATTGCGGGCCACGAGGTGATTGGCCGCGTGAGTTCACTGGGCGGCAGCGCGCAGAATAAGGGCCTGAAAGTGGGCCAGCGTGTCGGTATCGGCTGGACAGCGTCAAGCTGTGAGCACTGCGATGCGTGTATCAGCGGCAACCAGGTGAACTGCCAGCACGGCAGCGTGCCGACTATCCTGAACCGCGGCGGCTTCGCCGATAAAATTCGCGCAAACTGGCAGTGGGTGATCCCGATGCCGGAAAACATCGACGCCGCGTCTGCCGGTCCGCTGCTGTGTGGCGGTATCACGGTATTCAAACCGTTGCTGATGCATCACATCACCGCCACCAGCCGCGTCGGCGTTATCGGTATCGGCGGCCTCGGACATATCGCCATTAAGCTGCTGCGCGCGATGGGCTGTGAAGTGACCGCGTTCAGCTCGAACCCGTCGAAAGAGCAGGAGATCCTGGCGATGGGCGCGGATAAGGTAGTGAACAGCCGTGACCCGAAAGCGCTTGAAGCGCTGGCCGGGCAGTTCGACCTGATTATTAACACCGTGAACGTGTCGCTCGACTGGATGCCGTACTTCCAGGCGCTGGCCTGGGGCGGGAATTTCCATACCGTCGGCGCGGTGATGAAGCCGTTCGAAGTCCCGGCGTTTTCACTCATCATGGGCGATCGCAGCGTGACCGGCTCCGCGACCGGTTCTCCGCACGAGCTGCGCTCGCTGATGAAGCTCGCCGCACGCGCGAAAGTGGCTCCGCAGACCGAAGAATTCCCGATGTCTCGCATCAACGAGGCGCTGCAACACGTGCGCGACGGCAAAGCGCGCTACCGCGTCGTGCTGAAAGCGGATTTCTAAGATCGGCAAGTCAAAAACAAAGGCGCCGCACGGCGCCTTTATTATTTAGCAGATGTTCGTCGCCTAACGCGTGGCGTTAAAAGACGGTGGCGCCTGCGCTTATCTTCTCAGTTGCGCCAGTTGCTGAAGCGCCTCATGCACCGGCACCACGCCAAACAGCATCTCGTCCTGGGTTATCCAGACCGGCGCTGCTAACAGCAGACCCGTCGCGAAAACAAGCGTCAGCAGCGAGCCGATTATCCAGCGGCTGCGCAGACGCTGCTGTTGCAGGCTCCAGGCGGCGAGCGGACGGCCAAAGCGGCGTTTTAACCAGCTTTTACGCCACAGATAACCCACGATCATGCCGACCGGCGCGATACACGCCATCGCGACACCATGCACGCTCGCGATGCCCATCAGCGAGTATTGCAGCTGCTCCACGCTCTGTAACCCGACAGGGACCGTGAGATAAATACGCCCGTGTTCAAAGTCCATCATGCCCTGGCGCAGATACGCCACCAGCGTCGGCAGGAACAGATACATCAGCAGGGCGGTAAAGGCGCTCCACTTGATAACCGACCAGCGTTGCACCGCGCTGACTATCTTGCCAAGGCTGATAAGCGCCTCATTAAGATAAGGCGTCGCAAACGCGCGGTTGAGCGCCTCGCGAAGCGCGTCGCCTCGCTTGCCGCGGCTATGCTCCAGCAACATCGCCTGATGCGCCTCAGACTCCATAAACGTCTGTACCGTTTTACGGCTGCCCAGGCCCACCCACGGGTTGAACAATTTCCCCGGTCTCGCCTGGCGCACCAGCATGTCGAGATCCTTTTTCAAAAGCGTCTGCAACACGTGCCCGGCGTCGAAAATACGCGGCGTCACGCCGTAGAGGATCCAACGGACAGGTTCAACGCCCGCCTCTGGTAATGGGCTTTCCAGGCGGCCAAAGGGAACACTCGCGTTATAAAGCACCGATACGCCGCGGCGGACATAATCAACATCATCGTGAGCGTGCTGGACCGGGCCGTAACTTCCCAGCGCGGGTAAGCCCGGCTTGTATAACGCCTCGCGGATAAACTCAGGCACGTCGGCCTGCGGATAAATGAGCTGATAATCCGGCGTGGCGGTCATCATCAGCGAGGTGATGTACGACATCACGCCCGTACCGTTGCAAGGCCCGCACTGTTTATCGCCGGATCCGCCGCAACTGCTGCAGCGCACTTTGCCGCTACCAAAGCAGCCGGAGCAGTGCTCGTAGTAGTTCTCGGTGCGGTTCTGCTTGGTGTAATGGTCGTAATAGCTGCGCTGGCGCATTACCTGCCCGCTGCCGCCGCAGCCGGAACACGAGGTTTTACCAGAACCGTGGCAGCTGCCGCATCTGACGGCACCTTTGCCGTGGCAGTTATCGCAGTTCTCCGTCAGGCACACGCGGAGCGGGTGAAAATAGACGCACTCTTCTTCGTGCCAGTTGCCATAGGGCCGCGAGAGCAGCGACGCACGCGCCTCATCCAGCGTTTTGTCACGGGCGAGCACCGCGCTGGTCTGCGCCTGCATGGCGCGTTCGTAATCCGGGCGCGTGCGGCAGACCTCAAGATCCTGACGTGCGGAAACCCGGCCCGCCTGGTTTGCGGTCTCGGTTTTTACGTTGAAATGCAGTTGCAGGCCAATCTGATAATGGAAATCGATGTACTCAAGAGGCACAACCTTCAGCTCGCCGGGTTCAAGGCGCGTCGAATCGCGGATAAAGGTCTGGATGGTGGTGTCGCAGGCGGCAAGCCAGGCGTCTTTCATGATGTTTCCTCAGGCGGAGTGGATCCGTGAAATGCAGGCCGCCGTCAGCCAGGGCTGCTCATCGTGGGTCAAAGGTGAAGAAACAGAATATTAACATAGCGAAGCGGGTGACTATGCTCCCGATTATGGTGGGGCGGGCGTTGACCGCGGGTGGCGCAGCACCACCCGCAGTTTCTTTCCTGTAGCGCCTATAACATCGCCTTAAACACTTCGGCGACCGCAACAGCACCGGGATCTTCTACGCCTTCCAGGTTATCACTCCCCACATAGGATGAGCGCCCGGCATTGGCCTTCCCCATCTGCGCGGTGGCGTTCGCGCCCTGCTCCGCGGCCTTTGCGGCGGCGGTGAGATCGCCCTGTTGCAGGGCTTCCAGAGCCGGTTGCAGCGCATCAATAAGCGTCCGGTCACCCGGCGCCGCGCCGCCGTAATGTTTCATCTGCGCAAGCCCCGTCAGCAGCGCATCGGGCAGCGGCGCGCCATCCGCCACCTTCTGGCCTGCGGCGGTAAAGAAAATCGACATCAGCACGCCGCTGGAGCCGCCCATCACCGTTGCGAGACGCTCGCCGATAAGCTGCAACAGCGCCGCGGCGTCATTCAGCGGAAGCTGGTTATCCGCAAGCTTCTGCGCAATATCCCGCGCGCCTTCGGCAAACGTCGAACCGGTATCGCCGTCGCCCACTCGGGCATCCAGCGCGTTAAGCCGCGCTTCCAGCGCAATGAGTGTCGCCGTGGCGTTTTTGACGAACGCCCGCACCTGCGGATTATCAGACGGCGTGGCCGACACGCTGTCGCGCACCAGCGGATGCGGCGCGGCAGGCACCTCGCCAAACGGCACTGCGGGCAGCCATCCTGCGGTCTCTACCGGCGCAGTCAGCGCCTGTTCGAAGGTCTCGTTCAGCGGTAACAGGGAAAGCGAAAAGCCTTTCATATCAAGCGCGCTCACAAGCGGCGCCGGGCCGATGAGCCACGCAAGCTTGTCTTTGAGCGCCGAGCGCGACAGTTCGCGGGTCAGCAGCGCCATCTCAAGCGTGGAGGCCCCGCCGAGATTATTGATAAGCACCGCAAGACGCGCGTCGGCAGGCACATGCGGCGTCAGGCGCTCCACCAGCATCGCCACGATTTCGCGGCTGTTCTGCGTGCTGATAGTGCTTGCGCCGGGCTCACCGTGAATGCCGAGCCCCAGCTCCGCTTCGTCCGGCTGAATGCGCCCTTCGTCATCCTGGCTGCCAGGCAGGTTGCAGGTCTGTAGCGCCACGCCGAGGCTTTTCACTGCGTCGCTCGCCTGCTGGGCCAGCGCCCGCACCTCGCTGAGCGATTTCCCTTGTTCGGCGGCGAAACCGGCAATTTTATGCACCAGTGCCGTTCCCGCAATGCCGCGCGGCTGTTTGTTATCCGCAAGTGCCACATCGTCGGAAACAATCACCATCTCCACTTTCAGTCCATGGCGTTTGGCTTTCTCCGCCGCCAGGCCGAAGTTCAGCCGGTCGCCAGTGTAGTTCTTCACAATCAACAGGCAGCCGCGATCGCCGGTCACGGCGACAATTGCGTTCAGTACCGCCTCCACGCTCGGCGAGGCGAACAGATCGCCGCATACCGCCGCAGTGAGCATTCCCTTACCGACAAATCCGGCGTGCGCGGGTTCATGGCCGGAGCCGCCGCCGGAGATCACCGCAACGTTGCTTTTATCCCAGTCGCGACGCGCCACTACGCGGATGGCCGGGTCGATATCAAGGCGGGTAAGGTTCTGATGGCGGGCAGAGAGAATGACGCCGTCAACGGCATCATTGATAAGACTTTTACGGTCGTCAAAAAAGAATCTGGACATGGTTTCCTGCGAATCAGTGAACGGTATGCAAAGCATAGCCGTTTCGCAGGCAAGCGGCGCTCAGAGCCCGTATTACCCATAGCCACGGCGCGTTTGCAGGCGACTGAGCCACCGATCAGCGAAGTAAACGCATACTAACATCGCAGCCAGAAACACGGTGTGCAGCCAGAAAGCGAAGCGCCCTTCAAAGATAAAAAAGCTGATGATGAAGTACGGCACTGTCGCGGTAATTATCGCCATTAACAGGTGCCCACCCAGGTTAAACAGATGCAGCACCTCGTCGGCCTCGGCTTCCTGCGCAGAGCCACGAGTCACAACACCAACCGCCAGGCTACGTTTGTCAACATGGCGCGCCAGCAGGACAAAAAGCAGCACCAGTAACGCAAACAGCCCGCCTTCGGCAAGCAGCCATGACAGCGGATCCCGAAAGTAAAAGTAAGTGCCTACTATCAGTAGAAAGACGAGCACTTCTGGGACAAAAGTAAGATAAAAAAAGAAAAGGAGTAACAACGAGGCGAGTCTTTTCATGGCTTCCCTGCGAACGTGAAAAGCGAGTAAAAACGCACTCCCCTAAGCCTCGGGGAGTGCGAAAAGCGTCAGGCGCGTTTCATCAGCAGCCAGAGGCTTATCAGGAAGAAGCTGGCGCTCGGCAACAGCGCGCCAATGATTGGCGGAATGCCGTACACCAGGCTGAGCGGCCCGAAGATTTGGTCCAGCACGTAGAAGATAAAGCCGAAGCTGATACCGGTGACGACACGCACGCCCATCGGTACGCTGCGCAGCGGCCCGAAGATAAACGACAGCGCCATCAGCATCATGACCGCCACCGAGAGCGGCTGGAAGATTTTGCTCCACATATTGAGCTGATACCGGCTGGCGTCCTGACCACTCGCCTTCAGATACGTGACGTAATTACGCAGACCGGAAATCGACAGCGCCTCCGGGTCGAGCGCCACTACGCCGAGTTTGTCTGGCGTCAGGTTGGTTTTCCAGGTGCCGGAGACCGTCTGCGAGCCGGTGATTTGCTTCGGATCTTTCAGGTTCGATTCATCCACCTGCGACAGACGCCACAGCTTGTGTTCCGGGTCGAACTTCGCGCTGGCGGCGTAACGCACTGACTGCAGGCGACGCTTCTCGTTAAAGGAATAGATGCTGATGCCGCCAAGCTCATTCTCGCCCTTCACGCGTTCGATATAGACGAAGTTGCTGCCGTCTTTCGCCCACATGCCTTGCTGAGTGGAGAGCAGCGAACCGCCGTACATCTGCTGCGCGCGCAGGTTACGCGCCATCTGTTCGCCCTGCGGCGCGACCCATTCACCGATGGCCATCGTAAAAATAACCAGCGGGATTGCGGTTTTCATTACCGCGGCCGCCACCTGCATGCGGGTGAAGCCGGAGGCCTGCATGACCACCAGCTCACTACGTTGCGCCAGCATCCCCAGCCCCAGCAGCGCGCCAAGCAGCGCGGCCATCGGGAAAAAGATTTGGATATCTTTCGGCACGCTGAGCAGGGTGTACGTCCCGGCGCCGAGCGCGGTATAGCTGCCCTCGCCGGTCTTTTTCAGCTGATCGACGAACTTGATGATGCCCGACAGCGACACCAGCATGAACAGCGTCATCATTATGGTGTTGAAAATTGTTCTGCCGATGTACCGGTCAAGAACGCTAAATCCCAGCATCGATCACTCCCCGACGCGCAAAACGGGCGCGAATGCGGCGCACCGGCACGGTGTCCCACACGTTCAGCGCCACGGCCAGCGCCAGATAAAGCAGGTTAATGGCCCACATCCAGATCATCGGATCAAGCTTGCCTTTCGCGCCGTTAGAGCGCAGCGAGGTCTGGAGCAGGAAGAAGATAAGGTAAAGCAGCATCGCGGGCAGCATCGAGAGCACACGGCCCTGACGGGGGTTAACCACCGAGAGCGGCACGACCATCAGCGCCATGACGATCACCGCGAAGACCAGCGTCAGCCGCCAGTGGAATTCGGCGCGCGCCGATTTGGAATCCGCCTGCCAGAGCGTTTTCATGTCCATCTGCTCGGCGTCGTCCGGGTCCAGCGCCACGGCCTGATGGCCGATAATCGCCTGGTAATCTTTGAAATCAGTGATGCGGAAATCGCGCAGCAGCGCGGTGCCCTCAAAGCGGGTGCCTTGATTGAGCGTCACGACCTGCGAGCCATCCTTACGTTGCGAGAGTTCGCCAGAATCAGCCACGACCACAGAAGGACGCGCGTTGCCTTTCGGACGCAGCTGCGCCAGGAACACGTCTTTGAATTTGCTGCCGTCCACGCTTTCGATGAACAGCACCGCGTTGCCGTCGGTCGCCTGCTGGAACTGGCCCTGCGCGAGTGCGGCCATACCGGGGTTGGCTTTCGCCTCTGCGAGCACTTCGTCCTGATGGCGCGACGACCATGGGCCGGCCCACATAACGTTCACTGCCGCAACGATACCGGTCAGCAGCGCCAGCACCATGGCGGCTTTCACGAGCACCGCTTTGCTCAGCCCGCAGGCGTGCATCACGGTGATTTCACTTTCGGTATAGAGCCTGCCGAGCGTCATCAGGAGCGCGAGGAACAGGCTTAACGGCAGGATGAGCTGCGCCATTTCCGGCACGCCCAGACCGAGCAGAGAGAGCACGAGGTTAGTCGGGATATCGCCGTCCACCGCCGCGCCAAGAATTCTCACCAGCTTCTGGCAGAAGAAGATCAGCAACAGGATGAACAAAATCGCCAGTTGGCTTTTGAGCGTCTCCCGAACCAGATATCTTATGATTATCACATTAAATACGCCTGTGAATACGAGTCTTTTTGCAGGAAAATCGCTTGTTTCATGGCTTAAACGTCATTTATTCTCTTGAGTCGTCGAAAAGATCGCTAAGATTACATATCTTAACGGCTTCGCGCTTCAAGCGTTGCTGACGAGCCGAAACCAAAACAACATTCGTTAAGATTAACACGAAGTCATCGCAACAGCGGAGCAAGAGTTACGAATCGTCAATTCTATCTGTAGCCGCCGCCGTTGTCTTTAAGATTCAGGAGCGTAGTGCATGGAGTTCAGTGTAAAAAGCGGGAGCCCGGAAAAACAGCGCAGTGCCTGCATTGTCGTAGGCGTTTTTGAACCGCGCCGTCTCTCTCCCATCGCCGAACAACTCGATAAAATCAGCGACGGCTATATCAGCGCCCTGCTGCGTCGCGGCGAGCTGGAGGGCAAACCGGGCCAGACCTTGTTGCTTCATCACGTTCCGAATGTGTTGTCAGAACGTATCCTTCTGATCGGCTGCGGCAAAGAACGCGAGCTGGATGAGCGGCAGTATAAGCAGGTGATTCAAAAAACCATCAACACCCTGAATGATACCGGGTCGATGGAAGCGGTCTGCTTCCTGACCGAGCTGCACGTCAAAGGTCGCAACACCTACTGGAAAGTGCGCCAGGCGGTGGAAACCGCAAAAGAGACGCTCTACAGCTTCGATCAGCTCAAGACCAACAAGAGCGAGCCGCGCCGTCCACTGCGTAAAATGGTGTTCAACGTGCCGACCCGCCGCGAACTGACCAGCGGCGAACGCGCTATCCAGCATGGTCTGGCGATCGCCTCCGGCATCAAAGCCGCCAAAGATCTCGGCAACATGCCGCCGAATATTTGTAACCCTGCCTATCTCGCCTCGCAGGCGCGCCAGCTCGCAGACTCTTTTAGCAAGAACGTCGTCACTCGCGTGATTGGCGAACAGCAGATGAAAGATCTGGGCATGCATTCGTACCTCGCGGTGGGCGCCGGTTCCCAGAACGAATCCCTGATGTCGGTGATTGAATATAAAGGCAGCAGCGAGCCGGACGCGCGTCCGATTGTTCTCGTGGGTAAAGGGCTGACCTTTGACTCCGGCGGCATCTCAATCAAACCGTCCGAAGGGATGGACGAGATGAAATATGACATGTGCGGCGCGGCGGCAGTGTACGGCGTGATGCGCATGGTGGCGGAGCTGAACCTGCCGGTAAACGTCATCGGCGTGCTGGCGGGCTGCGAGAACATGCCTGGCGGGCGCGCGTATCGTCCAGGCGACGTACTGACCACGATGTCCGGCCAGACGGTTGAAGTGCTGAACACCGACGCCGAAGGCCGTCTGGTGCTGTGCGACGTGCTGACGTACGTCGAGCGTTTCGAGCCGGAAGTGGTGATTGACGTCGCGACGCTGACCGGCGCGTGCGTGATAGCCCTTGGCCATCACATTACCGGGCTGATGTCGAACCACAATCCGCTGGCGCATGAGCTTATCGGCGCGTCGGAGCAGGCGGGCGACCGCGCCTGGCGTCTGCCGCTGGCGGATGAATTCCAGGAGCAGCTGGAGTCCAATTTCGCGGATATGGCGAATATCGGCGGCCGTCCTGGTGGGGCGATCACGGCAGGGTGCTTCCTGTCGCGCTTTACCCGCAAATATAACTGGGCGCACCTGGACATCGCCGGCACCGCGTGGCGCTCCGGCAAAGCCAAAGGCGCGACCGGCCGCCCGGTGGCAATGCTGTCGCAGTTCCTGCTGAACCGCGCCGGGTTTAACGGCGAAGAGTAAAGCCTGGCCCTCTCTCCGTTGGGGAGAGGGTATCGCCTTGTGTTAAGGTAAAAGGCGGGTGCGCTTTGCTTACCCGCCCTACGCAAACTATGCGGCGTGTGTAAAAACGGCGGGTGCGCGTCGCTTACCCGCCTTACCAAACACCTCCCTGCACGACGGCGGCGAGGCAAAACCCCGTAGGGCGGGTTAGCGTAGCGCCACCCGCCATCCTCAGGCCAGAATCAAGACAAGCAGCCAACAGCGAGGCAAGGTGAAAGACCACGGGTATAGCTCATGAAAAACGCAACGTTCTACCTGCTTGATAACGACACGCACGTCGACGGACTGAGCGCGCAGGAAGCGCTGGTGTGCAACGTCGCCGCAGAGCGCTGGCGCTCAGGCAAACGCATTCTGATTGCCTGCGTCGACGAAGCCCAGGCGACCCGCATCGATGAAGCGCTCTGGAAACGCGACCCGGACAGCTTCGTACCGCACAATCTGGCGGGCGAAGGGCCACGCGGCGGCGCGCCGGTAGAGATAGCCTGGCCGCAAAAACGCGGCAGCAGCCCGCGCGAGCTGCTGATAAGCCTGCTGCCCGAGTTTGCAGCTTTTGCCACTGCTTTCTATGAAGTGGTAGACTTCGTACCTTACGACGAATCCCAGAAACAACTGGCGCGCGAACGCTACAAAGCCTATCGCGCCGCCGGTTTCCACTTGACCACGGCCACCTTCACGGCGCCCGGAACGACACAGTAGACATGGAAAAGACATATAACCCCCAAGATATCGAACAGCCGCTTTACGAGCACTGGGAGCAGCAGGGCTACTTCAAACCCAATGGCGACGAGAGCCAGGAAAGCTTCTGCATCATGATCCCGCCGCCGAACGTTACCGGCAGTTTGCATATGGGTCACGCCTTCCAGCAAACCATCATGGACACCATGATTCGCTACCAGCGTATGCAGGGGAAAAACACCCTGTGGCAGGTCGGCACCGATCACGCCGGTATCGCGACCCAGATGGTGGTTGAGCGTAAAATCGCGGCAGAAGAAGGCAAAACCCGTCACGATTACGGCCGCGACGCCTTTATCGAAAAAATCTGGGAGTGGAAAGCGCAGTCCGGCGGCACCATCACCCGTCAGATGCGTCGTCTGGGTAACTCGGTCGACTGGGAGCGCGAGCGCTTCACCATGGATGAAGGTCTTTCCAACGCGGTGAAAGAAGTCTTTGTCCGTCTTTATAAAGAAGATTTGATCTATCGCGGCAAGCGTCTCGTCAACTGGGACCCGAAACTGCGCACCGCCATCTCTGATCTGGAAGTGGAAAACCGCGAGTCGAAAGGCTCCATGTGGCACATCCGCTACCCGCTGGCAGACGGCGCGAAAACTGCTGACGGCAAAGATTATCTGGTGGTTGCCACCACGCGTCCGGAAACTCTGCTGGGTGACACCGGCGTGGCCGTGAACCCGGAAGATCCTCGTTATAAAGATCTGATCGGCAAATATGTCGTGCTGCCGCTCGTTAACCGCCGCATCCCGATCGTCGGCGATGAACACGCCGATATGGAAAAAGGCACCGGCTGCGTGAAAATCACCCCGGCGCACGATTTCAACGACTACGAAGTTGGCCGTCGTCACCAGTTGCCGATGATCAACATCCTGACCTTTGATGGTGATATCCGTGAAAGCGCGGAAGTCTACGACACCAAAGGCAACGAATCTGACGTTTACGCAAGCGACATTCCGGCGCAGTTCCAGAAGATGGAGCGTTTTGCCGCGCGTAAAGCGATCGTCGCTGCAGTTGACGAACTCGGCCTGCTGGAAGAGATCAAACCGCACGATCTGACCGTGCCTTACGGCGATCGCGGCGGCGTCGTTATCGAGCCGATGCTGACCGACCAGTGGTATGTGCGCGCCGACGTGCTGGCGAAGCCGGCGGTTGAAGCGGTAGAAAATGGCGACATCCAGTTTGTGCCGAAACAGTACGAAAACATGTATTTCTCCTGGATGCGTGACATTCAGGACTGGTGTATCTCCCGCCAGCTCTGGTGGGGTCACCGCATCCCGGCGTGGTATGACGATCAGGGCAACGTCTATGTTGGCCGCAGCGTTGAAGAAGTGCGTCAGGAAAATAACCTGAGCGCTGACGTGGCGCTTCGCCAGGACGAGGACGTGCTGGATACCTGGTTCTCCTCTGCGCTCTGGACCTTCTCCACCCTCGGCTGGCCGGAAAACACCGACGCGCTGCGTCAGTTCCACCCGACGAGCGTGATGGTTTCCGGCTTTGACATCATCTTCTTCTGGATTGCCCGCATGATCATGATGACCATGCACTTCATCAAAGATGAAAATGGCAAGCCGCAGGTGCCGTTCCATACCGTCTACATGACCGGGCTTATCCGCGATGACGAAGGCCAGAAGATGTCCAAATCTAAGGGCAACGTGATTGACCCGCTGGATATGGTCGACGGCATTTCCCTTGAAGACCTGCTTGCCAAGCGCACCGGCAACATGATGCAGCCGCAGCTGGCGGAGAAAATCCGCAAACGCACCGAGAAACAGTTCCCGGAGGGTATCGAGCCGCACGGCACCGACGCCCTGCGCTTTACGCTTGCGGCGCTGGCCTCGACCGGTCGCGACATCAACTGGGATATGAAGCGTCTCGAAGGTTATCGCAACTTCTGTAACAAGCTGTGGAACGCCAGCCGCTTCGTGCTGATGAACACCGAAGATCAGGATTGCGGCTTCAACGGCGGCGAGAAAGTGCTGTCGCTGGCGGACCGCTGGATCCTCGCAGAATTCAACCAGACCGTAAAAGCGTACCGCGACGCGCTGGACAGCTTCCGCTTCGATATCGCGGCGGGCATTCTGTACGAATTCACCTGGAACCAGTTCTGCGACTGGTATCTGGAGCTCACCAAGCCTGTAATGAACGGCGGCTCCGACGCCGAACTGCGCGGCACTCGCCATACGCTGGTTACGGTGCTGGAAGGTCTGCTGCGTCTTGCGCACCCGATCATTCCGTTTATCACCGAAACCATCTGGCAGCGCGTGAAAGTGATTGCCGGCATTGACGCCGATACCATTATGCTGCAGCCGTTCCCGGCGTTTAATGCAGACCTGGTGGACGACGCGGCGCTGGCCGATACCGAGTGGCTGAAACAGGCGATCATCGCCGTGCGTAATATCCGCGCGGAGATGAACATCGCACCGGGCAAGCCGCTTGAACTGCTGCTGCGTGGTTGCAGCCAGGACGCGCAACGTCGTGTGAACGACAACCGCGGCTTCCTGCAGACGCTGGCGCGCCTTGAGAGCATCACCGTACTGCCTGCCGATGACAAAGGCCCGGTTTCCGTGACCAAAATCATCGACGGCGCGGAGCTGCTGATCCCGATGGCGGGGCTTATCGATAAAGACGCTGAACTGGCGCGCCTTGCTAAAGAAGTCGCCAAAGTCGAAGGTGAAATCGGCCGCATCGAAAGCAAGCTGGGCAACGAGGGTTTTGTCGCCCGCGCGCCAGAAGCGGTGATTGCAAAAGAGCGTGAAAAGCTCGCCGGTTATCACGAAGCGAAAGCGAAACTGATTGAGCAGCAAGGCGTTATTAGCGCGCTTTGATTGCTGCGTTTCATGAAAAAGCCGGGGCTACCCCGGCTTTTTTTATGGCGGGCATTTTACCGCACGCTCTTTCGCCGCATGCTCCCCTGCCCGACTTCTGTTGTATGAAATAAAAAACGGCGCCCGTGAGCGCCATTTTTATTTCACCAGGCAGACCGCCCGGTTAAGCCAATTCAGAGTGCGAAAGGCAGAATAGAGAAACCGCGGCCCAGCACGCTTGCCGGATCGTTACGCGCCTGCTCGTCATGATCGACCAGCGCCAGGTTATCCAGTTCGCCATCGACGTGGGTATTTTCCAGCAGGTAACGGGTCATGCGTACTTTCGCCCACGGCCACGCCAGACCGAAAGTAATACCGCAGACAACAAAATTGCTGGCGAGCAGCCACACAAAGGCACCTACCGTCACCGTTGAGCGGAACGTGATACCGCCTTCGAGGGACATCTGCTGATAAACATAGTTACGGATACGTACTAACGCGAAGCTATAGCACACCAGTATGCCCGCCAGATAAATCATATACGCAAGGAACATGGTGGAAAACAGCGATGAGGCAACGCCCAGCATTGCTGCTTCGCTATCCCCACCGTATATGCTGTACTGGAAAATCTGCGTGATCATCGGCACCACCATAAACATCACCAGCGCGATGAACGGAACAAACAGCAGCATCGCTTTGATATAAATAAAGGTGCAGGTTTTCACATTCAGGTTAATGGCGAAACGGTGTTTACCATATTGCAGGTTATTCACCAGCAGGCTGAACCACATGGAAGCAGTTACCCCCTGAATCAGCGCCGTACCGCCAAGGCCAATCACGATAGCCAGCACGATACCGGTGATAATGCCGCTGACGCTGCCGCTGGAGCCTACGAGCGTGAACACGATAGCGAGAACCGCGAAGAGCAGCACAGCAATCAGTAGTGGGCAACCCATCATGACCCACCACGCGCGCAGCGGGCCCGCTTTAAAGCTAAAACGCAGACCGTTAAGCTGGGTCATCAGCAGTTGATAACGCAGGCCCTGCATAATCAGGAACGGGGCGAACGCGATAAACAGCACCATAATACAGAGGTTTAACAGCGTATTTTCATGTACCGCGTTAATCAGGAACACCACATAAAGGATGGCGAGACATAAAAAGCCTACGAAAATGGCGCGGCCCGTTGCGTGGTAAGAAAAACGCGCCCCGGCCAGCTCGGTATTTTCATAGAAATAACGGCGCGCACGCACCATCGCCCACGGCAAAAACAGCCCGGCGGTGATGACAGTCAGCACTATGTTGACCAGCCAGATGGGAAAATAGCCACCGCCGCTCCCCTGAAATGAAAATGCGTGTGTCTTATTCCCTGCTGGGAATTTATTATCGTCTGACATAACAATCCTTATTCTGTAAAAAAGAAAAAAGCGCCGTTATAACCATTAATATCTTAGGGTTAATCCAGTGCGTACTTTATTGTAATAAAGGCCCGGAAAGAATAATAGCAGCCAATATTCCTGGGCTTGCGTGACGCTGCTGGTAATGGTATTAAGCACACCAATATGTTGGACATATGACAGCAGAGCAGAAAGATGAATGTTGAGGCGCCGGTTGAAATTATCATGCGCCGGATGACGGCGGCGGATAACGCCCCGGTCGCCCGGGTGATCCGCCAGGTTTCCGCAGAATATGGCCTGACGGCAGACAAAGGCTACACCGTCGCGGACCCGAATCTCGATGTGCTTTATACGCAATACAGCAAACCTGGCCACGCGTATTGGGTCGTGGAGCTGGACGGCGAGGTCGTCGGCGGCGGCGGTATCGCGCCACTGGTCTGCAGCGAAACCGATATTTGCGAATTGCAGAAAATGTATTTCCTGCCCGTTGCGCGCGGCAGAGGGCTTGCCAAAAAGCTTGCTATCCAGGCGATGGACTTTGCCCGCTCGCAGGGTTATCGCCGCTGCTATCTGGAAACCACCGCGTTTTTAAAAGAGGCCATCGCGCTTTATGAACGCCTTGGGTTTGCCCCGATTTCCGAACCGCTTGGCTGCACCGGCCATGTCGACTGCGAAGTGCGCATGTTAAAAACGCTCTGATTAGCGAATATCAGCGCGAAATAAAAAAAGCCGGGTTATCCCGGCTTTTTTATTATTGCTGCATCGCGAGACGGATAACCGCCCCGGCTTTTTCCGGCGGCAAAGCCAGCACGTTACGCCAGAGATCCTGCACCATATTGCAGACCTGTTTTTCCTGGCCGACGCCTTTTTGCGGATCGTTAAAGACCTCTACCGTCTCGCCATATTTTTCCTGTAACGCCTGGCCTATCGGGGCCATCGTCTCTCCTGCGAGCGCCTGCTCCTGCGGGGTAACTTTATGCGCGTTAGGGCCGTAGCTTGCCGACAGCAGTTGCATCTCGACGTCCATACGCTTTGCAATGATATCTTTCGACAACATATTCACCGGGTTCACGCCGCCTTTTACCTGCGGCATCAGGAAGCGGAAACAGGCATCATCGCTGTGTTGCTGCATTTCGCGGGTCTGCGCCATGCTGGTACGCATATAAGCCATCACTTCATTATCTGGCGCAAACTGAATCCGCTGCATTTCAAGGTCGGCCATATGAATTTGAATGGCGTCGATCACTTCTTGCTGCGTTTTGCCCTGCTTCACCATTTCAACAGCCTGGTTGCGAACGCGCGCGTAAAACGCCGGATCTTTTTCCTGAATCAGCTTATACACCGGCATGCTGTTAAACGCCTCATCGAAGCCCTGCTCCGGTGATGCCTTACTGCCCTTAAGCCAGGCGATATCCGCGACATTCCATACCACAATGCCGACGACGAAAATCGCAATCGCCGCAAATTTATTCACTTTGCCTTTCTTATAGAGCGCTGAAGCGATGCCCGCGAGCGCAACGCCCACCCATGCGGAAATCAAGACATGATGCCAGTTCATTTTTATCCCTTCGGTATTGATCGTTTTTAGAAGGCGCAAGCCTGCGCCGGTACGCCGCTGTGAAAGCGAAACTCGGCGTCGGGCTGATTAATCAGCCGTGCTTCCGCCTCGCCCAGCGTTTGCACGCGTGGCGTAATGTCATCGGGTGAAATCCGCTGTGCCAGATCGAGGTAATCCTGATAATGCCGCGCTTCAGAACGCAGCAGCGACAAATAGAACTTCTGTAAATCGTCATCCAGATAAGGCGCCAGCGCGGCGAAACGCTCGCAGGAGCGCGCTTCGATATACGCCCCGCAAATCAGCTTATCGATAAGCGTTGCCGGCTCATAGGTGCGCATTTCGCGCCGCAGCCCGCGTGCGTAGCGGCTGGCGGTAATTTTCACGTACGGAATGTTACGCGCTTGCATCACTTCGCGCACCTGCCAGAAGTGGTGTAATTCTTCTTTGATAAGCAACACCATGCTGTCGATAAGCGTCTGGCCCCACGGGTCATCGGTCTGAGGCATCACGCTTTTGCCAATGCGCTTATGCAGCGCCAGAAAATCTGGCTCCGGCCCTTCGCGGTAAGTGAAATCTTCATAGGGCTTCAGCCAGCCGAGAAGATCGTCAGAACCGCTTTTATCGGCGACATAGCGGCGAATCAACAGCATCGCGGTTTGCGCGGCTTTCAGCTCACAAATCATGTGGTCGGTCAGCAGCAGCGGCAGGTTTTCCGGCGCTCTGGCTTCATCAATCCAGGCTTGTGGGGTCGCGCAGTGCAGAAAATTTTTAACGGGGAGGAGGAGTGCGTCGTAATTCATGCGGGGTTCCTGAAATGCGGCAGCGCTGCGCTGCCGCAAAGGGCGACTTAGTGACGGACACCGTCGTCGTCTTTATCCATATCGTCGTCGTCGTCTTCTTCGCCTTCGCCGTCCGGGTCTTCAAAGTAAGTACCCCAGCCGTCGTATTCAACGTTGAATTTTTCCGCCAGATTCATCAGTTGCTCGACCTGTGCGTCGATAAGCTCCGCATTCAGCGCACACTCGCTCAGCGCGTCGCAGCAGATGACGGTTTCACCGCCCTCTTCGAGCTCCAGCTCTTCCGGGTCTGTCACTTCATAGCCAAGCTTAAAAACTTCCACCGCCAGCTTCTCCAGCGTATCGAAATCGTCTGCTGAGAAATGGTGTTCAATGGTGTACAACGCATCAGGATCGCTGCCATCGTCAAGCAGCTCTTCAATAATCAGACGCGTCTCTTCGCGCTGCTCTTCCAGTAATTCCGGGTTTGCCATGGCTCGTTCCTCAGTGTGTCGGCAGATACCTTCTATTTTCACACACCATCGGGAATGCCTCCACCTTTCCCCGCAAAGTTTTAACACGAGGGGTTGCAAATGCATATTCATACATATATATTGAATTTTAATTCAATAAGTGGCGTCAGCCAGTGAGGGGATCATGTCTGCGTTGTATCAGAAATCGTTTTTAAAATTGCTCGATTTTACGCCTGCCCAAATTCATAACTTGCTGGAGCTTTCCGCAAAGCTCAAAAGCGATAAAAAAAAGGGCATTGAAGTTCAAAAGCTTACCGGAAAAAACATTGCGCTCATCTTCGAAAAAGACTCAACCCGCACACGATGCTCTTTCGAAGTTGCCGCATATGACCAGGGCGCGCGCGTCACTTACCTCGGGCCAAGCGGCAGTCAAATTGGGCATAAAGAATCAATTAAGGATACCGCGCGCGTCCTGGGCCGTATGTATGACGGCATTCAGTATCGCGGCTTTGGTCAGGAAATCGTCGAAACGCTGGCGCAGTATGCTGGCGTGCCGGTGTGGAACGGCCTGACTGATGAGTTTCACCCAACACAGCTGCTGGCGGACCTGCTCACCATGCAGGAGCATTTGCCAGGCAAAGCGCTTAACGAAATGACGCTGGTCTATGCCGGCGACGCGCGTAATAACATGGGCAATTCGATGCTGGAAGCCGCCGCGTTGACGGGGCTGGATTTACGTCTTGTCGCCCCGCAGAGCTGCTGGCCTGCCGAAGAACTGGTCACCGAGTGCCAGGCGCTGGCGAAAGAAACCGGCGGGCGCATCACATTAACCGAAGATATCGCCGCTGGCGTAAAGGACGCAGATTTCATTTATACCGACGTCTGGGTGTCGATGGGCGAGGCGAAGGAGAAATGGGCGGAGCGTATCGCACTCCTGCGCCCTTATCAGGTGAACCGTCAGATGCTCGCACTTACCGGCAACCCGAACGTGAAATTCCTGCATTGTCTGCCCGCGTTTCATGACGACCAGACCACGCTTGGCAAGCAGATGGCCGAACAGTACGGCTTAAAAGGCGGCATGGAAGTAACCGACGAGGTGTTTGAATCGGCCAACAGCATTGTGTTTTGCCAGGCCGAAAACCGGATGCATACGATCAAAGCGGTGATGGTCGCGACGCTGGCTGAATAAATCCGGAAAGCGGATGCGCATGCTCTATGCGCACCCCTTCCGAACGGTGGGTGCGCTTCGCTGGCCCACCTGTAACCCACTCATTCCATCAACATCTTCACCACAACTTTGCGTACCTTGTCCGGCTCGCCCACCGCGCACAGCGGTTTATGCACTTCGCCAGGCCAGAAAATCACGAAGTCGCCCTCTTCCAGCACCACGGTTTTTTCCTGCGCGCCCTCGGGCAAAAACGCAATGTCTTTATCCGCCAGCCAGTCCGTTTCCGGCGCCCCTGCCGGCTGTGTGCTGAAGGTCATTCCTTCACGGCCCGCCAGCACAATCTGAATATCCAGATACCGCGCGTGATACTCGGCGCGACGCTTTTCAAACGGCTCGGTCATGTCTTCCGAGAGCAAGAAAAAGAGGCGGTTACCGTCCAGATCGTACTTACCCGGCGCGGTTTGCGCCGTCACCTGCTGTTTCACCTGCTCGATGGCGTCGCGAAACGGCGCGGGCAGCCAGGTGCCCAGCGCGTGGATATTACCGATGATCATTGCCAGCTCCTTATATAAAACACTGTTTCATTTTTCTGTGTTATACGAGGAATTGCCGCATCATGCCACTGGTTTCTCAGCGAAACCTGCTTCAGCGCATGGTTATCGCGTCATGCGTTACAAGCTTGTTAATGTTAGCCAGGCGTTTATGCAACTTTTATGCATAACTCTGGCGAATATAAAACGGCGCTTCGCAACAACCGACTGTTTTAAAAGCCAATAACGGAAAAAAGGCGGTGCGGTCACGTTTTGCTTACCCGGCAAACAAGCGCGCCAGCGTCATAATTATTTGCGTTATTTGCAGTCTTTCGAAATAAATGCGCACCGGTAATGCATAACGATATTCACCTCTCTTAAATATGCTTATTATTCATTATCTTATATAGGTGTTCGTTTATTGACCACAAACAAAATATTAACACTGCCGCATAAGCGTTGCATTTTCTGCGTAGCGATTCATATTGCCCGACGAATTAATTAAACTTTCCATGAAATAAATCATCCTTTCTTCGGAATAATAAAATCCCCGGCTTTCCCGTGATATTCATCACAATGTCAGCGAATCGCTCCAGTACTATTTATATCGAGTTCAATCTGCACGGTTATTCGTTATGCGAACACCTTTCGCATAATGCCACCGTTTTTATTCTGAAATTAGCCAAGGAATAAATATGGAAAAGCATTACGTGGGATCAGAAATTGGTCAATTGCGCAGCGTTATGTTGCACCGGCCTAATTTAAGCCTGAAAAGGCTGACGCCGTCTAATTGTCAGGAATTACTTTTCGACGATGTATTATCCGTCGAGCGTGCGGGAGAAGAACACGATATTTTCGCCCGGACGCTGCGCGAACAGGGCGTCGAAGTATTATTACTGACGGATCTGCTTACGCGTACGCTGGATATTCCCGAAGCGAAAGCCTGGCTGCTGGAGACGCAGGTCTCTGAGTACCGTCTGGGGCCTTCTTTTGCTTCCGATATCCGTGGCTGGCTTGCCGATCTGCCGCACCGGGAACTGGCGCGCCGCTTAAGTGGCGGCCTGACATTCAGCGAAATCCCGGCCTCGATTCATAATATGGTGGTGGATACGCACGGAGCCAATGATTTTATTATGGAGCCGCTGCCTAATCATTTGTTCACCCGCGACACCTCCTGCTGGATATATAACGGCGTATCGATTAACCCAATGGCAAAACAAGCTCGCCAGCGCGAAACCAATAATTTACGTGCGATTTATCGCTGGCACCCGGCATTTGCCGATGGCGAATTTATTAAATATTTCGGCGACCAGAACATTAATTACGACCACGCGACCCTTGAAGGCGGAGACGTATTAGTGATTGGGCGCGGCGCGGTATTAATCGGCATGTCTGAACGCACCACGCCGCAGGGGGTGGAGTTTCTGGCAAGCGCCCTGTTTAAACACCAGCAGGCGACGCGCGTGATTGCCGTTGAACTGCCCAAGCATCGCTCCTGTATGCACCTCGACACCGTCATGACGCATATCGATATCGACATTTTCTCCGTCTATCCCGAAGTGGTGCGCCCCGATGTGAAGTGCTGGACCTTAACGCCGGATGGGCGCGGCGGCATTGCGCGCCGGGAAGAAAAAACCCTGGTATACGCACTTGAGAAGGCGCTTGGCGTCGATCGCATCACGCTCATCACTACCGGCGGCGACGCCTTTGAGGCCGAGCGCGAGCAATGGAATGACGCTAATAACGTGCTGACCGTACGCCCCGGCGTGGTGATCGGCTATGAGCGCAACATCTGGACCAACGAAAAATATGACAAAGCCGGCATCACCGTGCTGCCCATTCCTGGCGATGAACTTGGCCGTGGACGCGGCGGCGCCCGCTGCATGAGCTGCCCACTGGAACGCGACGGTATTTAAGGAGAACCCCATGGAAACGAAACCCACACTCGTGGTGGCGCTCGGCGGCAATGCGCTGCTTAAACGCGGCGAACCGCTGGAGGCGGAGATCCAGCGTCACAACGTGGAGCTGGCGGCGCGCACTATCGCACAACTTACCCGGCAGTGGCGCGTGGTGCTGGTACACGGCAATGGTCCGCAGGTTGGGCTGCTGGCGCTACAAAACAGCGCTTACGTCAACGTGGCGCCCTACCCGCTCGACATTCTGGGCGCAGAAAGCCAGGGGATGATTGGCTACCTGCTGCAACAGTCGCTGAAAAACCTGCTGCCGGAGCGCGAAGTCAGCGTGCTGTTAACGCAGGTGGCCGTGGATGAAAACGACCCGGCATTTCAAAACCCGACCAAATACATTGGCCCGGTTTATGACAAATCCCAGGCAGACAAGCTCGCTGCCGAAAAGGGCTGGGTGATGAAAGCGGACGGGCGCTATTTCCGCCGCGTGGTGCCCTCGCCGCAACCGCAACGGATTGTCGAAAGTGATGCCATTCGCACGCTTATCGGGCGCGATCATCTGGTGATTTGCAACGGCGGCGGCGGCGTACCGGTGGTGGATAAAGCCGACGGCTACCACGGTATCGAGGCGGTTATCGATAAGGATCTTTCCGCCGCGCTGCTGGCGCGCCAGCTTCACGCCGACGCGCTGTTGATTCTGACCGACGCCGACGCGGTGTATTTCGACTGGGGCAAACCGACGCAGCGCCCGCTCACCCGTGTGACACCCGCACAGCTGGCCGAACTGTCATTCGACGCAGGCTCAATGGGGCCAAAAGTGGCGGCGTGCTGCGCGTTTGTCGAGCAGTGCGGCGGCATGGCCGGGATCGGCGCGCTGGGTGACGGCCCGGCGATCCTCGCAGGCGATAAAGGCACGTTGATTCGACAGTGAGTTTTCGCCCCCACACCCCAGCCCTCTCCCCGCCCGGGAGACGAATAGTGCGAGGGGCGCCCACCACTTTGACACCAAAAGGATATGACCATGACTATCAACCTGAAAAACCGCAACTTCCTGAAACTGCTCGATTACACCCCGGCAGAGATCCAGTACCTCATTGACCTCGCGGTCGAACTGAAAGCCGCGAAAAAAGCCGGACGCGAGAAAAAAACGCTGGTGGGTAAAAACATCGCGCTGATCTTCGAGAAAACCTCCACCCGCACCCGCTGCGCCTTTGAAGTCGGGGCGTTTGATCAGGGCGCGCAGGTCACCTACCTCGGGCCGAGCGGCTCGCAGATAGGCCATAAAGAGTCAATGAAAGACACCGCGCGCGTGCTGGGCCGCATGTATGACGGCATCGAGTATCGCGGCTACGGCCAGGCAATTGTCGAGGAGCTCGGCAAATACGCAGGCGTGCCGGTGTGGAACGGGCTGACTAACGAATTTCACCCCACGCAAATTCTGGCCGACCTCATGACCATGCTCGAACACTCGCCGGGCAAAACGCTTAGGCAAATCCGTTTCGCCTACCTCGGCGACGCGCGCAATAACATGGGTAATTCGCTGATGGTGGGCGCGGCGAAAATGGGTATGGAAATCCGTCTGGTTGCGCCGAAAGCGTTCTGGCCGGAAGAGGCGCTGGTTGAACAGTGCCGGGCAATTGCCGCTGAGACCGGCGCACGTATTCACCTGACGGAGCACGTTGATGAAGGCGTGGACGGCGTCGATTTCCTCTACACCGATGTGTGGGTCTCAATGGGCGAGCCGAAAGAGGCCTGGGCCGAGCGCGTCGCGCTGATGAAACCCTACCAGGTCAATCAGGCGGTCGTGAAGGCCACCGGCAACCCGAACGTCAAATTCATGCACTGCCTGCCGGCGTTTCATAACGAGCACACCACCGTGGGCCGCGACATCGAAACCGCGTATGGCCTCAAGGGGCTGGAGGTGACAGAAGAGGTGTTCGAATCGCCCTGCTCCATTGTGTTTGATGAGGCGGAAAACCGCATGCACACCATCAAAGCTGTGATGGTGGCGACGCTTGGCGAATAACCTTTGCGGGCGCGCCGCGGCGCGCCCGCCGTTTCGGAGAGACCCTCATGCACAGGTTCAAATTTCCTTCCGCTTACACCATTTTGTTCGTGCTGATAGCCCTGGTCGCGGCGCTGACCTGGATTGTGCCCGCCGGGAAATACCAGATGGCGATGAACGACACGCTCGGCAAAGAAGTCCCGGTTGCAGGCACCTACGCGCCCGTCGAGGCGCATCCGCAGGGTATTACCGCCATTTTGCTGGCCCCCATAGATGGCCTCTATAACCATGTGACCTATACCGCAGGCGCTATCGACGTGGCGCTGTTTGTGCTGATCATCGGCGGCTTTCTGGGCGTGGTGAATAAAACCGGGGCCATCGATGCTGGCATCGAGCGCGTCACGGAGCGCCTGCATGGTAAAGAAGAGTGGATGATCCCCATACTCATGGCGCTGTTTGCCGCAGGCGGCACGATTTACGGTATGGCGGAGGAGTCGCTGCCGTTTTACACGCTGCTGGTGCCGGTCATGATGGCCGCGCGTTTTGACCCGCTGGTGGCGGCCGCGACGGTGCTACTCGGCGCGGGTATCGGTACGCTCGGCTCGACCATTAATCCCTTCGCGACCGTCATCGCCGCCAACGCCGCAGGTATTCCCTTCACCAGCGGTATTGGGCTGCGCGTGGCGCTACTGGTCATCGGCTGGGTTATCTGCGTGTTGTGGGTAATGCGCTACGCCCGCCGCGTGCGTCAGGATCCATCCTCTTCCGTCGTGGCCGATTTATGGGAGTCCAACCGGGCGCATTTTCTTGGCAACCGCTCAGAGGAAAGCCTTCCCTTCACGGCTACACGCAAAATAATTCTTGTGATTTTCGCCGCTTCCTTTGCGGTGATGATCTATGGCGTGGCGGTGCGCGGCTGGTGGATGGGCGAGATTTCCGGCGTCTTTCTCGCCGCCGCCATTATCACTGGCGTCGTGGCGCGCATGAGTGAAGACACCTTCACCAGCACGTTTATTGACGGCTCGCGGGATCTGCTCGGTGTGGCGCTTATCATCGGCATTGCGCGCGGGATCGTGGTGGTAATGGATAACGGCATGATCACCCATACCATTCTGCACAGCGCCGAAAACCTGGTGACCGGGCTCTCCACCACGGTTTTCATCAATGTGACCTACTGGCTTGAGGTCTTGCTCTCGTTTCTTGTGCCCTCATCATCCGGCCTTGCCGTACTGACCATGCCTATCATGGCGCCGCTCGCGGATTTCGCCCATGTGGGACGCTCGCTGGTGGTGACGGCGTACCAGTCAGCGTCCGGCATTGTAAACCTGATTACGCCGACCTCGGCGGTGGTGATGGGCGGTCTTGCTATCGCGCGGGTGCCTTACGTTCGTTATCTGAAATGGGTGGCGCCGCTCATCCTCATCCTGACGGTGCTGAATATGGCCGCGCTCAGTCTCGGCGTGCTGTTTTAGCCATTCATGGCGTCGCGGCGCTGTCAATCACGGGCATCGCGCCGCATGAAACGCCTCCCATTTCTGTAAAAGCCCGCGTGTCGTCAGGTTATTGTGGTTTCCCCGCGCGCGGGTCGGGAAAACAATATCGTTTTTCTTCAACTTTCATCAACGTAAGGAGTGACGGTCCATGAAGGATTACGGTGATTATTCCGGAAAAGAGCAGCAGCAAATGACGGTGTGCCAGCGGCTTATCAGCAATAAAACCTACTGCTCTCAGGAGGAGATCCGGCGGGATATGCAGCGCCACGGGTTTGACAATATCAGCCAGTCCTCCGTCTCACGCCTGCTCAAACTGCTTGGTGTGGTGAAAATCCGCAACGCCAAAGGACAAAAAATTTATTCTCTTAACCCGCTGTTACGCCCGGCCCCGGATGCGGCGCGGTCTATCTCAGAAATGGTCGTGAGCGTCGAACATAACAGTGAATTTATCCTTGTCCACACGGTTGCAGGCTATGGCCGCGCAGTGGCGAAAGTGCTGGATTATCACGCGCTGCCGGAAATCCTGGGCGTGGTCGCGGGCAGCAGTATCGTCTGGATAGCGCCACGTGATGTCAGGCGCACCGCCCTCATTCACAAACGCATTAATTATCTACTAAGAATGCATTAATATTCACAGCAATCGATTCCTGGCGACAAAGTGTGCATTTCTTGCTTGTCAGCTAAACGCACATGCGTATAATGCCGGGCAATTTGCCGGAGGGAAGTATGGTCCAGTGTGTTCGACAATTTGTCTTACCGCGTCGTCAGAAAACTGACGGCCAGGCCGTTGCTCTTTCCGTTCCAGAATTGCTGTTAAAAGCCCCTCAATGAGGGGCTTTTTTTTGTCCAGCGTTTGTCCGCCGGCCTAAAGAGGAGACAAAAATGGCGAATCCGCTTTTTCAAAAACATATTATTTCCATCAACGATCTCAGCCGCGCCGAGCTTGAGCTGGTGCTGGAGACAGCGGCGAAGCTAAAGGCGAACCCGCAGCCGGAGCTTTTGAAGCATAAAGTTATCGCCAGTTGCTTCTTTGAGGCCTCGACCCGCACCCGTCTGTCGTTTGAAACCTCCATGCATCGTCTGGGCGCGGCGGTAGTGGGTTTCTCTGACAGCAGCAATACGTCACTTGGGAAAAAAGGCGAAACGCTGGCGGATACCATTTCGGTTATCAGCACCTATGTGGACGCCATTGTGATGCGCCATCCGCAGGAAGGCGCAGCGCGCCTCGCGACGGAATTTTCCGGCGGCGTGCCGGTGCTGAATGCGGGCGACGGCGCCAACCAGCATCCGACCCAGACGCTGCTCGATCTCTTCACCATTCAGGAAACGCAGGGACGGCTTGAAAACCTCACCATCGCGATGGTGGGCGACCTGAAATATGGCCGCACCGTGCATTCACTGGCGCAGGCGCTGGCGAAGTTTAACGGCAACCGCTTTTGCTTTATCGCCCCGGATGCGCTGGCGATGCCGCAATACATTCTCGATATGCTGGATGAAAAAGGCATCGCCTGGAGCCTGCACAGCGCCATTGAAGATGTGGTGCAGGAGGTCGACATCCTCTATATGACCCGCGTCCAGAAAGAGCGCCTCGATCCGTCGGAATACGCCAACGTGAAAGCGCAGTTCGTGCTGCGAGCCGCCGATCTGCACGGCGCGCGCGCCAACATGAAAGTGCTGCACCCGCTGCCGCGTATCGACGAAATTACGACCGATGTCGATAAAACGCCGCATGCCTGGTATTTCCAGCAGGCGGGCAACGGCATTTTCGCTCGTCAGGCGCTGCTGGCGCTGGTACTGAATCACACGATTTAGCGCTGTAAGGAGAAGCTCATGACACATGACAATAAACTTCAGGTAGAAGCCATTCGCCGCGGCACAGTGATTGACCATATCCCGGCGCAGGTCGGTTTTAAGCTGCTTTCCCTGTTTAAGCTTACCGAAACGGATCAGCGCATCACTATCGGCCTTAACCTGCCCTCCGGCGAGATGGGCCGCAAAGATTTGATCAAGATTGAGAACACCTTTTTGACCGACGAGCAGGTAAACCAGCTCGCGCTCTACGCACCGCAGGCGACGGTCAACCGCATCGACGATTATGAAGTGGTGGGCAAGAGCAAGCCGAGCCTGCCGGATCGTATCGACAATGTGCTGGTCTGCCCGAACGGCAACTGCATTAGCCGCATTGAGCCAGTCGCGTCCAGCTTCGCGGTGAAAACCCGCGGTGAGGCGGTACAGCTGAAGTGTAAATATTGCGAGAAAGAGTTCGCCCGTCACGTCGTGCTCGCGGATTAATTGTGGCTGGCAAAGGCCTCCTGGCTCCCTATAATGAGCGGGAGCCTTACCGCTGTTAACTTCAGGAGAAATTATGTCCCGCACTATCGCCACGGAAAATGCACCCGCAGCAATCGGCCCGTATGTTCAGGCCGTCGATCTGGGCAACATGGTTATCACCTCCGGGCAGATCCCGGTGGATCCGAAATCCGGCAGCGTGCCGGACGACATTGCCGCACAGGCGCGCCAGTCGCTCGATAACGTGAAAGCGATTATCGAAGCCGCTGGCCTGAAAGTGGGCGATATCGTAAAAACCACGGTATTCGTAAAAGATCTCAATGATTTCGCGACCGTCAACGCCACTTACGAAGCGTTTTTCACCGAGCACAACGCCACCTTCCCGGCGCGCTCCTGCGTCGAGGTGGCGCGTCTGCCGAAAGATGTGAAAATCGAAATCGAAGCCATCGCGGTTCGTCGTTAAGCATCACGCTGGCATAAAAGAAAAAGCACCGCGAGCGGTGCTTTTTTTATGGGCTTAACGCGCCGTTTTCCTGGTCTTCGGCAGCGTCTGGCGCTGATGGCTGACCGGCGTATGCCTGGTCAGCGCTGGCTGGGTTTTGCGATACTGACGCTTCGCGGCGCGCATCTCTTCAAGGGTTGGCGCGGGCACCAGACAGTCGCGGCGCGAACCAATCAGATGCTTTTTGCCCATGGCTTCCAGCGCCTCGCGAATCAACGGCCAGTTAGCCGGATCGTGATAGCGCAGCAGCGCTTTATGCAGCCGTCGCTGACGGTCGCCTTTCGGCACCACCACATCTTCGCTTTTGTAGCCGATTTTCCCGAGCGGATTTTTACCGGTGTAATACATCGTCGTCGAGTTAGCGAGCGGCGACGGATAGAAGTTCTGCACCTGATCGAGCCGGAAGCGGCGCTGCTTGAGCCATAACGCCAGATTCACCATATCTTCATCGCGCGTGCCGGGGTGCGCGGAGATGAAATACGGGATCAGATACTGCTCTTTCCCCGCCTGCTTTGAATACGTATCGAACAGTTCTTTAAAGCGGTCATAGCTGCCCATGCCCGGCTTCATCATTTTCGACAGCGGCCCTTCTTCGGTATGCTCCGGCGCTATCTTCAGGTAACCCCCAACGTGATGGGTCGCCAGCTCTTTGATATAACGTGGATCTTCCACGGCGAGATCGTAACGCACACCGGAGGCGATCAGGATCTTCTTGATGCCACTGAGATCGCGGGCGCGGCGGTAGAGATTGATCGTCGGCGTGTGATCGGTATCCATATGCGGGCAGATATCCGGGTAGACGCAGGAGAGGCGGCGGCAGGTCTGTTCGGCGCGCGGCGAGGTGCAGCGCAGCATATACATGTTGGCGGTCGGCCCGCCGAGATCGGAAATGACACCGGTAAACCCTGGCACCGAATCACGGATAGCCTCTATCTCATTAATGATGGAGTCTTCCGAGCGGCTCTGAATGATGCGCCCTTCGTGCTCGGTAATGGAACAGAACGAACAGCCGCCAAAGCAGCCGCGCATGATATTCACTGAGAAGCGGATCATTTCATACGCCGGAATACGCTTTTTACCGTACGCCGGGTGCGGCACGCGCTGGTACGGCAGCGCAAATACGCTGTCCATCTCTTCCGTTGATAACGGGATCGCAGGTGGGTTTATCCAGATAAAGCGATCGCCATGCTTTTGCATCAGCGCGCGGGCACAGCCGGGATTCGTTTCGTGATGCAGAATGCGCGAGGCGTGCGCGTAGAGCACTTTGTCGCCTTTCACTTTTTCATACGACGGCAGCAGCACGTAGGTTTTTTCCCACGGCTTCGGGCGCGGCGGCTGCACGGTAACGGCTTTCGCCGCCGGTTTTTCCGGCTTATTGCCCTCGGCACAGGGCAGATCCTCGCCATAAGGATGCGGAATAGGATCGATGCGCCCCGGCGTGTCGAGACGCGTAGAGTCGACGCCAGACCAGCCCGGCAGCGCCTCTTTAAGCATAATGACCGTGTTGCGCACCTCACGGATAGTGCTTATCGGCTCGCCCGCCGCCAGACGATGCGCCACTTCCACCAGCGGACGCTCGCCGTTGCCGAAAATCAGCATATCGGCTTTGGAATCCACCAGCACCGAACGGCGCACGGTATCAGACCAGTAATCGTAATGCGCGGTGCGTCGCAGGCTTGCTTCAATACCGCCTAAAATTACCGGCACGTCTTTCCACGCCTCTTTACAGCGCTGGGTATAAACGAGCGTCGCACGATCCGGGCGCTTCCCGGCTTCGTTATCCGGCGTGTAGGCGTCGTCGTGACGCAGTTTACGATCGGCCGTGTAGCGGTTGATCATCGAATCCATATTGCCGGCCGTCACGCCGAAAAACAGATTCGGCTTGCCAAGCCGCATGAAATCCTCTTTGGTATTCCAGTCCGGCTGGGCAATGATCCCCACACGAAATCCCTGCGCCTCAAGCATACGGCCACAAATGGCCATACCGAAGCTCGGATGATCAACATAGGCGTCGCCGGTGACGAGAATAATATCGCAGCTGTCCCAGCCGAGCTGGTCCATCTCCTCGCGCGACATGGGTAAATAGGGCGCAGGCCCAAAACAGGCGGCCCAGTACTGGGGCCAGGAGAACAGATCGCGATCCGGCTGGATCAGGCTCAGGGAACTCATAGTGCTTCCGGAAAAATGGCAAAAAATCGACAAAGGGCGGCGATTATACGTCCGGAAGTGACAAAAAAAGAAGGGATATTCTGCGGAAAAAAGCATCACTGCTTTTCCCCGCAGCTAAACGTGATTATTTGCTGTGCCAGTACGCCGCCGCACGCATCAACTGCGCGTTGACGCGGCCTTCAAACGGTTCACTGACGTGTTTGACGACCTTACCTTCACCGGTTATCCAGAGGTAATAGTCATCCTCTGGGACGGTCAGCGTCGCCAGTTTTTCTTCTATTGCCCGCACGTCGTGACCGACCACCCAGTGGATAGCGAACTCACTGAGGTGCGACAGATAACCCTTCAGGGATTCATCAGCCACCGTCACGATAGCCTCAACCTGCACCGGTTTCGCCTGCGCGCGCAGCGCCTCAAGGCGTCGACGCAGTGCGGGCATACCGGACTCATCGCACACATAAAGCTGCCAGGCGTAATCTTCTGGCACAACCAGCGAGCCGCGCGGCCCGCCGATACAAAGCGTATCGCCCGGTTTTGCCGCGACCGCCCAGTCGCTCGCGACACCCGCGTCATGCACGTAAAAATCGATAGTCAGTTCCTGGCGCGCCTCATCAAAGAGCGGCGTGTAATCGCGTGACGGCGGACGCACATCGCTTGCCCAGACAATGCCTTCGTCTGTCACTTCAGGCGCGACGAACGGGACGCCCTCCTGCGGGAAGAACACTTTGATATGGTCATCAAAGCCGCATGAGGTGAAACCGGCCAGTGAGTCGCCGCCGAACACGACACGCTGAAACCCGCTGACGCGTTCATTGCGCAGCACCGTGATTTCGCGAAAACGCAGCGCGTTACGCACGCGCTGCGGAAAATGAGTTGTCTGATTCATCATCAACCTGCCAACGTAAACGGTAAATTAGATATATCTAAATTGTCGTAAATGATAATGATTGCCAATAACTCAAATGGCAAGCCTTTTTTAGATAGGCCGCACAAAAAGCGCACAGGCTGTCACTAATCAAAAATTAATGTTTACCTTTCATTAAGTTATTTTTTAATGCTGCATTTTTAAGACGTAACTGAGAAAAAAAGATATAGTTAAGATATATCTGTTTTAAACGGAGAGATTGCCATGCGTTCTGACGACCACCACGCTTCATCCCCCCGCCGTGAAGGCCGCCACGGGCCAGACGGCCACCGCCGCCCGCGCTTTTTCGGCAATGGCGAACTGCGCCTGGTGATGCTGGATATCCTCTGCGGCGGCGCGAGCCACGGCTATGAGCTCATCAAAGCCATCGAAACGCTCACCGCGGGCCACTATGCGCCAAGCCCTGGCGTGGTCTACCCGACGCTCGACGCGCTGGAGGCGCAAGGGTTTATCGCGCAGCATGAAGAGGACACTGGCCGCAAGAAGATTGCTATTACTGACGCGGGCCGCGCCTGGCTTGAAGAAAACCGCGAGACGCTGACGCATATTCATGCGCGAATGCGGGCGCGCGCTATCGGGCATCAGCTGCGTAAAGATCCGCAGATGAAACGGGCGCTCGACAATATGAAAGCGGTGCTGGATTTAAAAGTGAATCAGGCGCAAATCAGCCCGGAGACGTTAAAGCAGATTATCGGGATCATCGATCAGGCCGCGCTGGATATTTCCCAGCTCGACTAACCAGAACGGCGGTGGCCTGCCACCGCCGCGGTCTGTCAGGCGCTGAGGCGGAACACTTTTACCAGCGCTTTTAAACTATGCGCCTGGTCGTTCAGTGAAGAAGCCGCCGCGACCGACTCCTCCACCAGCGCAGAGTTTTGCTGCGTGGTGGTGTCAATCATGCCGATAGCGCTGTTAATCTGCGAAATGCCATCAGTCTGTTCACGACTTGCCTGTGCGATTTCCCGCAGGATCGTGTCCATTTCGTCGACGTTGGTCACCATACCGTTCAGAAGGCCGCTCGCTTTCTCAACAAGCTCCATCCCTTCGCGCGTCTGGCCGGTCGAGTCCTCAATCAGCGCGCGGATCTCACTTGCCGACGAAGCGCTCTTCTGCGCAAGCTGACGCACTTCACCCGCCACGACCGCAAACCCGCGCCCGTGCTCGCCCGCACGCGCCGCTTCCACGGCGGCGTTCAGCGCCAGAATATTGGTCTGGAAGGCGATGGCGTCGATCAGGTTGATGATGTCTGACATGCGATCGGACGTGCCGCGGATGAGGCGCATTTTGTCCGTCACCTGGCGCATCATCTCGCCGTTGCTTTTCACCACGCTCGCCGCGTCGGAAGAGAGCCGCGTCGCTTCGCTGGTGTTGTCAGCGGTGTTTTTCACAGTTGACGTGATCTGCTCCATCGAAGCCGCAGTCTGTTCCACGGAGCTTGCCTGCTCTTCGGTGCGCGCTGCCAGATCCTGGTTACCCGCCACAATCTGCGACGCGGCGCTGGAGATACTTTCAGCGCTGTACTGCACCTCCCGCACAATTGCCTGCAGACGCTGCTTCATATCCATTAACGCATGCAGCAGCACGCCGGTTTCATCACGCCCGTTCACCGTCACGGAACGGGTCAGATCGCCTTCGGCAATCGCCTCGGCAAACGCCACCGCCTGGCCGAGCGGGCGCGTAATCGCGCGCACGATAAGCCAGCCCATCAGCGAGCCGAGCATCACGCAAAGCAGCGTCAGTCCAATCATCAGCGCACGGCTGCTGCTGTAATCGTTCGCCACCGTTTCACCCGCCTCGCGCATGTGGCTGTCCTGAATTTTAATCAGCGCCTGTACGCGCGCGGTATATTCCGCCTGCAATTGCAGCGTGGTAGACATCATCTCCTCCATCGCCGCATTACGGTCATTGCGTTTCACCGCATCGAGAATACGAAACCGCGAGGCCAGATACTGCTTACGCACCTCGGCAATCTGCGCCAGCGCCTGACGCGAAGCGTCGTCGGTCAGCGTTTTATCCAGATCCGCGAGCAGCGCGCTGATGCGCCCGCTGATGGCGCTAAGCTGCGCCTGCGACTGTTGCGTCCAGCGCTGGTCTTGATCCAGCAACATTAATTGCTGGGTACTGACGAAGCTCTGGAAATTCTCAATAAGCTGATTAGCTTTAACGGTAGTGGGATAGTCCTTTATCACAATCTGCTGAATATTATTATTCGCCTGGCTAAGACTGCCGAGCGATAAACTGGCGCTGATGAGTAGAAGAACAATAAAGAAAGCAAAAGCGAAAATAAGTTTTGTGCGGATTTTTATATCGCGGATGGACATATTCACTCCGTTGAACGGGTTATTTTGCGCTGGCGAAACGGAAATCGCAGCGATGGATAACGTGATCCGCCGAACCTACGGGGATCGACAAAGGTCGTTATCGTCCGGACGTTTCGTAACTTTATGACTTTGATCGTTTTTTTCTTTTATAAAAGCCTTAAACAATAGCCATTAACTATTAATAAACGGTGATTGATCGGCCAAACGTGCGCCAGATCACTTAATCGCGCAACTAATTACAGCGAGGCGGGTGCATTTTTTTCTGAAGCTTCAGCAGGATGGAAAAAGTAATTTCAAATGCAGGGATTTAAATTAATACATTTAATTAATTTATCATTAACAATAAATCAACAAATAAAGATCACGTTAAAAGCGCACAAAATGCAAAATAAGAGTATGTCGGCGAGGGAATAAAAAAGGCGGCACGGGCCGCCTTCAGGGAGATTAATGCAGGACCGTGACGGCGTCTTGCAGACGCCCGGCGCGGTGTTTCACCATCGATGACACCTGGGCGCTCTCTTCCACCAGCGCCGCATTTTTGCGGGTGATGGCGTCCAGCTCCGCCACCGCCCGGGTGAGATCGGAAAGCCCGTCGGCCTGTTCTGTGGTCGCCTGGCTTATCTGGCCAATGAGGCGAGTGACGTTCTCCACCTGGTTGACGATATCCTGCATGGTGCGGCCCGCTTCATGCACCTGCACCGTGCCAGATTCCACCTTACTGGCGCTGGCATCAATAAGCTTGCGGATATCGTTAGCAGCGCTGGCGCTACGGTTCGCCAGATGGCGTACTTCACCAGCCACGACCGCAAAGCCTTTGCCCTGCTCGCCCGCCCGCGCCGCCTCTACCGCGGCATTGAGCGCCAGGATATTGGTCTGGAAGGCGATGTCATTAATCAGCGCGGTAATGGAGCCGATGCGCTGGGTGCTGTCGGCAATCTCATCCATGGTGTTGACCACGGTTTCCATCGTCTGCCCGCCAAGGCGCGCCGCGTCGCTCGCCTCGCTGGACAGTTTGTCTGCCGCCGCAGCGGTGGCCGAATTGTTCTGCACCGACGCCGCCATCTGGTTCATGGTCGTGACAGTTTGCTGAACATTCGCGACCGTCTGGCGGGTGCGTTCGTTCAAATCATCATTCCCGCGCGCCAGCGTTTCGCTGCCGCGACGGACACTGCTCACCTGCCCTGACACATCATTCATCAGCCAACGGCACATCAGGCCGAGCTGCCCGATTGCGCGCAGCGTCACGCCGACTTCATCCACGCGATGAATATGCGCCACGCTTTGCGATTCGCCGGTGGCGATACGCAGCGCCTGCCGCGCCACATTTTCTACCGGGCGAACAATCTGCCACTCCAGCGCTGCGCCGCCCAGCAGCAGCATTACTGCCGCCGTGATAACGGGCGCCAGCAGCGGCGCGCCGGTACACGCCATCACTGCGGTCCAGGCGACAAACAGGGCGGCCAGCACGCCGCGCAGACGCCAGCGCAGCGGCAGCGCGGGCAGTTTACCCCACCAGCCGTTTCGCAGGACCAGGCCTTTAAAGAGACGGCGCGGTTTGCGCCCTTCGCGCAGCGCCTGATAAAGCGGCTCTACCGCAGCGATTTCCTGCGCGCTGGCTTTCGTGCGAATGGACATAAAGCCGGTGATGTTGCCATCGCGCACCATCGGGGCGACGTTTGCACGCACCCAGTAGTGATCGCCGTTTTTACAGCGGTTTTTCACGATGCCGGTCCAGGGCTCGCCCTGCTTTAGCGTGTACCACATATCAGCAAAAGCGGCTTTTGGCATATCCGGATGACGCACCATATTGTGCGGGCTGCCGGTGAGCTCCTGAAGCGTATATCCGCTGACCTCGACGAAGGCGTCATTGGCGTGGGTGATATAACTTTGCAGATCGGTGGTAGACATAAGCGTGGTGTCGTTATCGAGCGCAACGTCGCGCTGCGTAACGAACGGCTGAGAAGACATAACGGCGTCCTTAAGCAGGTTATCCAATTGTAAAACTTTTTTCTTCTTTGTTATGTCGGCGATATATAAATTATCTTTAGCTGTTAAATTCGATTCAGCTCGCACTTTACGCGCTTCATTATTATTTTTTTATGTTTGCGGCCGATGATTTATATCCGCAATTATTCCCTCGCGTTAACACTCTCTCTTTATTATTAACCGAGCGTCTCCAGTGCACTGTCACTGTGGGCAAGAATGCAGCGGGCGCGCCCGCTATTTTTACCAAAATACATCGCTTTATCCGCCCGGCCGATCGCCTCATGCAGCGTTTCATGCGCGAGTACGCGCGTAAGGCCGCCCGTCGCCGTCACGTGAAGGGTGTCGCCGCCGAGCAGAAGCGGGGTGCGCCCCAGACTGCCGCAAAGGCGCAATGCCGCATCCCGTGCCGCTTCCGGCGTATGGGATTCCAGCAGCGCGACAAACTCTTCGCCGCCAAAGCGATACACGCGCTCATGGTGTCGCGCTTCGGTTTTCAGGCGCTGCGCTACCTGGCGCAGCACATCATCACCGGCGTTGTGCCCGTAGGTATCATTGACCTTTTTAAAGCGATCGATATCGCTAATCAGCAGCCACAGCGTTTCTTTGTGCGCGCTGGCGTGCAGGTAGGCGAAGTCTTCATACAGCAGATGGCGCAGCGGCAGGCCAGTGAGCGCGTCATGCAGGTTACGCAGCGAGAGTAACTGCTGGCGGTAATCGTCAATGCTCGCCACAAACTGTTGCTGGGCCGCGTGGTAAGCATATAACGCAGTAGCATTGACCTGGTTATCCGCTATCGCCTCAATCAGCGTGCGCGCTTTACCATGCATATGAAGATGCGTGTCGCTAATATTTTCTATGAAATGTGCGTGGCGAGGCGGGATATTATCGCGCGCGGTCATCCACTGGCAAAAACGACAATAACGATGCGACTGCGGATGAATAAACGCGTTATCGGGAGACGAGCCTAATAATGCCAGCTCTAAAAATTTGCCGGTCCATTCATAATGTAATTTAAGCGCCTGGTTTAGCGCTTTTAATGATGAATCGATCTGTTCTAAATCCATGCTTACCTCATAAAGCAGCCACCGCCCTGGTTTTCAGGGAAACGCGAGAGAGTAATGAACTGCGCGCGACCTCACCTGGCGGCAAATCAGTAAATATGGCAATAAACGCTGAAAGATATATTTTAAATACATTATGTACATAAAGACATCCGCTGAAACAGTCGCAAATGCCTGCACGAGGGTCGCGCACGGCGCCCTGTTTTGGTGCGCGTTCCCGTGAGCCCGCCTGGAATGCGGCCTGCGGGGGCAGCATGAAGCGCGGCTATGCCTTTTTAAGAATGATTTCGTACCGCGTCCCCCGCAGCCTCACAGGCGTTTATCCCGATTTTCACCTCCCACGCCGATGTGGCGTAAAGGCTGCAATACTTAAAATCGGTATCATGTGATACGCGATCCAAAGGGGCACATTTTGAACAGGTTACCTAACAGCGCCTCGGCTCTTGCCTGTACCGCGCACGCACTGAATCTCATCGAAAAGCGAACGCTGACGCATGAGGAGATGAAAGCACTTAACCGGGAGGTTCACGATTATTTCCAGCAGCATGTTAATCCAGGGTTCTTAGAGTACCGAAAATCAGTGACCGCTGGCGGGGATTACGGAGCCGTAGAGTGGCAGGCGGGAGGACTTAATACGCTTGTCGACACCCAGGGGCAGGAGTTCCTTGATTGCCTGGGTGGGTTTGGCATTTTTAACGTGGGGCACCGTAATCCAGTTGTTGTATCCGCCGTAGAAAATCAGCTTGCGAAGCAGCCGCTGCACAGTCAGGAACTGCTCGACCCGCTAAGAGCCATGCTCGCCAAAACCCTCGCCGCGCTGACGCCCGGCAAACTCAAATACAGCTTCTTTTGCAATAGTGGAACGGAATCGGTCGAGGCGGCGCTGAAGCTTGCTAAAGCGTATCAGTCGCCACGCGGCAAATTCACCTTCGTGGCCGCAAGCGGCGCGTTCCACGGGAAATCGCTCGGTGCGCTTTCTGCCACCGCCAAAGCCGCGTTTCGTAAACCGTTTATGCCCCTGCTGCCAGGCTTTCGCCACGTGCCGTTTGGCAATATTGAGGCGCTGCGCGAACTACTCAGCGAGTGCAAAAAAACGGGGGATGATGTCGCCGCGGTGATCCTTGAGCCGATACAGGGCGAAGGCGGCGTGATCCTGCCGCCGCCGGGCTATCTGCCGGCGGTACGTAAACTCTGCGATGAATACGGCGCGCTGCTTATTCTCGACGAAGTGCAGACCGGCATGGGCCGCACCGGCAAGATGTTTGCCTGCGAGCATGAGAACGTGCAGCCGGACATTCTGTGCCTTGCCAAAGCGCTGGGCGGCGGCGTGATGCCAATCGGTGCCACGGTCGCGACGGAAGAGGTGTTCTCGGTGCTGTTTGACAACCCGTTCCTGCACACCACAACGTTTGGCGGCAACCCGCTCGCCTGCGCGGCGGCGCTTGCTACCATTCATGTGCTGCTGGAAGAGAATCTGCCGGCCCAGGCGGAGCAGAAAGGCGACATGCTGCTGGATGGCTTCCGCCAGCTGGCGCGCGAGTACCCGCAACTGGTGCAGGAGGCCCGCGGCAAAGGCATGTTGATGGCTATCGAGTTTACCGATAACGAAACCGGCTACCGTTTCGCGAGTGAAATGTTCCGCCAGCACGTGCTGGTGGCAGGGACGCTCAATAATGCGAAAACCATCCGCATTGAGCCACCGCTGACGCTGACCATCGAACAGTGCGAACAGGTGATCGCTGCCGCCCGTACGGCACTGGAGACGCTCAGCACTACCCGCAGTGACGCGGTGATTGCCGCCGAAAGCTAACCCACAGGCGCGCGTCTTCGTCCCTGGCGGCGAAGGCGCGACGCCTTTTCACCCCCGCCTGAAGTTTGATTGCCATCACAATCATTAGATTGTCTCTTTCCCTTTTGGGCGTCGATCGCTTAATCATTAACTCATCCGACCACATAACAATTATTTTACACTGGATGAGTGCAATCATGAGCTACCCGTCGCTGTTCGCCCCGCTCGACCTCGGCTTCACCACGCTTAAAAACCGCGTCCTGATGGGTTCTATGCATACCGGGCTGGAGGAACATCCGGACGGCGCACAGCGTCTGGCGGCGTTTTATGCCGAGCGCGCCCGCCACGGCGTGGCGCTGATTGTCACGGGCGGCGTCGCACCATCGCCCTCCGGCGTGGCGCTGCATGGCGGCGCGGTGCTGAACGACGTAAGCCATCTGCCCCCTCACCGGCTGGTGACCGAGGCCGTGCACCGCGAAGGGGGCAAAATCGCGCTGCAAATTTTGCATACTGGCCGCTATAGCTTTCAGCCGCGCCCTGTCGCGCCATCGCCGCTACAGGCACCCATCAACCGTTTCGCCCCCCACGAACTGACCCACGAGGAGATCCTGACGCTGATTGAGGATTTCGCCCGTTGCGCGTCGCTGGCGCGCGAGGCGGGCTACGATGGCGTTGAAATAATGGGCTCAGAAGGCTATCTGATAAACCAGTTCCTGGCGGCGCGGACTAACCAGCGCGAGGATGAATGGGGCGGCGACTACGCGCGGCGGATGCGCTTTGCCGTGGAGGTAGTGCGCGCGGTGCGTGAGCGCGTGGGCCGCGATTTCATCATTATCTACCGTCTTTCAATGCTGGATTTAGTTGAAGGCGGCTCGACCTTTGCCGAAACCGTCCAGTTAGCGAAAGCCATCGAGACCGCAGGCGCGACGCTCCTCAATACGGGGATCGGCTGGCACGAGGCGCGTGTGCCGACTATCGCCACACCGGTGCCGCGCGGTGCGTTTACCTGGGTGACGCGCAAGCTGCGCGGGCAGACCCGCCTGCCGCTCGTGACGACTAACCGCATTAACGATCCTCATGTGGCGGAGGCGATTCTGGCGGCGGGCGATGCCGATATGGTGTCGATGGCGCGCCCGTTCCTGGCCGACGCCGAACTGCTGTCCAAAGCGGCGAGCGGGCGCGAGGCGGAAATTAATACCTGCATTGGCTGCAACCAGGCCTGCCTTGATCAGATTTTTGCCGGGAAAGTCACCTCGTGTCTTGTGAACCCACGCGCCTGCCATGAAACCGAAATGGTCGCCACGCCCGCCCATGCCCCCAAACGGCTGGCGGTAGTGGGCGCTGGCCCTGCCGGGCTGGCGTTCGCGGTTAATGCCGCGCAGCGCGGCCATCAGGTGACGCTGTTTGACGCACAGGGGGACATCGGGGGGCAGTTTAATATCGCCAAACAGATCCCCGGCAAAGAGGAGTTTTACGAGACGCTGCGCTACTTTCGCCGGATGCTGGAGGTGACGGGCGTGACGCTTCGTCTCAACGAATGGGTGACGCCTGAGACGCTGACGGCGTTTGACGAGGTCGCGCTTGCCACAGGCATTGTGCCGCGCGTGCCGGATATCAAAGGCATCGATCATCCGAAGGTGCTGACCTACCTTGATGTGCTGCGTGATAAATGCCCGGTAGGCGAGCGCGTGGCGATTATCGGTTGCGGCGGGATTGGTTTTGATACCGCGATGTATTTAAGTCAGCCGGGGGAAGCCACCAGCCAGAATATCGCCGAGTTTTGCGTGGAATGGGGCATCGACACCAGCCTGAACGCGCCCGGCGGCCTGCGCCCGGAAGGACCCGTGCTGCCAAAAAGCCCGCGCCAGATAGTGATGTTGCAGCGCCGGGCAGGAAAACCCGGCGACGGGCTTGGTAAGACGACCGGCTGGATACATCGCGCCACACTGCTCGCGCGCGGCGTGAAGATGATCCCGGCGGTGAGTTATGAGCGTATCGATGATAGCGGATTGCATGTGCGGGTGAACGGTGAACCCCAGGTACTGGCGGTGGATAATGTGATTATCTGCGCAGGCCAGGAGCCGCAACAGGCGCTGGCGGCGCCACTGCGCGCGGCGGGTAAACCGGTACATCTGATTGGCGGCTGCGATGTGGCGCTGGAGCTTGACGCCCGTCGCGCCATCGAGCAAGGCACCCGGCTGGCGCTGGCGATTTAACACACGCCGTCACCAGTCTGAACAGCGGCGGGTACACGTTGGTTACCCGCCCAGCAAAGAGAGGAGACGGAACCCGCAACGGCGGGCGTTCCTTACCGGCTTTTACGCAACTTCACCGCTTTTAACACCACAAACTTATTGTTAGTGGCGACGGTCGTGCAGTTGCCGAAAAGCTTCTTCAGCTTGCGGTAGTAATCCAGGTGGCGGTTGCCGACGATGCGCAGCTCGCCGCCCCACTTCAGACAGCGGCGGGCATCCTGAAACATCTGCCAGGCGATATGATCGGTAATGGCGTGCTGCTGATGAAACGGCGGGTTGCAAAGCACCGCGTGGAAGCTCTCCGGCTCCACGCCCGTCAGCGCGTTATTCACCTGAAACTCGCAGCGTTCTAACGCCTCCGGCAGGTTGGTCTCGACATTCAGACGGCTTGAGGCGACCGCCATATAAGATTCGTCGACAAACCGCACCCGCGCCTGCGGGTTTTGCGCGAGCAGCGTCAGGCCGATAACACCATTGCCGCAGCCGAGATCCACCATCTCACCTTCCACCGCTTCTGGCAGATGCTGCATGAAGAAGCGCGCGCCAATATCGAGGCCAGTACGGGAAAATACGCTGGCGTGGTTATGGATCGTCCACGGGGTTCCGTCGAGTTTCCAGCTTAAGGTCTCGGGCGCATCGTCAGTCACCGGCGCGCTGAACGCGCAATGGATGAGACGCGCCTTTTTCCAGGCGAGCGTCGTCGTGGTCGGCCCTAAAATTTTCTCAAACAGTGCCAGCGTCGATGTGTGAATATCACGCGCTTTAGCGCCTGCGATAATGCGCGTTTGCGGCGTCACGACCGCACGCAGCGCGCGCAGTTGCTGCTCAAGTAACGCGAGCTGTTTGGGGATCTTTATCAGCACCAGTTCAGGGGCCGCGGGCAGCGGGCTCAGGCTGTCCTGCATTGTCACGTGCGACTCGTCGATATCATTAAGGCGCAGGTTATGTCGCGTGGCCTGGTGCGCGATAAACGAATCATTGATGCTATACGGGCGGGTCGTCGCCAGGGCACAGGCGAGCGCGCCGAAACTGTCGTTGAAAATCAGTACCGGGCCGGCAGGTGCATCGACCTGTTGCAGCAGATAGTCGTCCGCCGCCTCCCAGGCCTGCAGCGGCGTCTCTTCCGGCATTGGCGGAAAACGCTGCAGCGTCAATGTTTGATTGAGTAACTCCACCTGGCTCATCGGCCCTCCCGAATGGTAAAATCCGCGCGTTTTATCCCTTAATTACACCCCTGAGTAAACCTTTTTTTCACCCGCTGAGGCCGTGATGACCACACTGACATATCTGCAGGGCTACCCGGAATCGCTGCTTGCCCAGGTGCGCACGCTGATTGACCAGAACCGCCTCGGCGAGGTGCTGGAAAAGCGCTACCCGAACAAGCATCTGATTACGACCGATAAAGCGTTGTATGAATATACGCAGGCGCTGAAAAACCGCTATCTGCGTAGCGCCCCGCCCCTGAATAAAGTGGCGTATGACAATAAAATCCATGTCATGAAACACGCGCTTGGGCTGCATACCGCCATTTCGCGCATTCAGGGCGGAAAGCTCAAGGCGAAGGCGGAGATCCGCGTCGCCACGGTATTTCGCCAGGCGCCGGAAGATTTTCTGCGAATGATCGTGGTGCATGAACTGGCCCATATAAAAGAGAAAGAGCATAACAAAGCGTTTTATCAGCTTTGCTGCCATATGGAGCCGCAGTATCATCAGCTCGAATTCGACACTCGCCTGTGGCTGACTCAGCTTGCGCTGACGCAACGCGACGGACCAACGGCGTAATATCAGGCTTTTGCAAGGACGCTTCGTGACACTCTCTTCCCGCTGGAAACACATTTTCGCCGTCATCGCCCTGCTGGTCGTGACCGGCACGCTGGCATCGGTTATCGCTATTATCGCAGCCGACCGCGCGGTCACCCACGCAGCCGCAGGCAAACTTTATGACGTGGTGGAAAACACGCCGCCGCGCAAGGTGGGTCTGGTGCTGGGTGCCCGGCCTGACAACCGCTTTTTCAACCGGCGCATTGAAGCCGCTGCCGCGCTCTACCATGCAGGTAAAGTCTCCTGGCTGCTGGTGAGCGGCGACAACAGCCGCGCCGATTACGACGAGCCGACTGCCATGGCCGAGGCGCTTAACCGCCATGGGGTGCCTGCCGCCGCGATTTTTTGCGACTACGCCGGGTTTTCAACGCTGGATTCCGTGGTGCGCGCCCGCGAGGTGTTTAAGGAAAACCGCATTATGGTTATCTCGCAGGCCTTTCATAATGAGCGCGCTATTTTCCTCGCCCAGCATTACGGCATCGATGCCATCGGGTTTAACGCCGAAGATCCGGCGTTTCGCCACACGCAATACACGCTCTTGCGCGAGCGATTCGCCCGTGTGCGTGCCCTGCTTGACGCGCGCCTGTTGCGCCGCGAGCCGCACTTTCTTGGCCCACAGGTCGCCATAGGCCCGAAAGACGCGCCGCGCGGGTGCAATATTTACACGCCCCAGCCGTAACGTTCTGCGTTCACGCGCACTGGTTTTGTCATTTTCGCGTGTTACTCTGAAAGGATATTCACTGCCGGAGAAGACACGCCTTTATGATACGTTTCGCCGTTGTTGGAACGAACTGGATCACCCGCCAGTTTGTCGATGCCGCCCACGAGACGGGCAAATTCACGCTGACTGCGATCTACTCCCGAAGCCTGGAACAGGCGCAGGCGTTTGCCAGCGATTACCCGGTGGAGCATCTTTTCACCTCGCTGGAGGCGCTGGCGCAGAGCGACGCCGTTGACGCGGTCTATCTCGCAAGCCCCAACGCGCTGCACTTTTCCCAGTCCTGCCTGTTTCTGAACCATAAAAAGCATGTGATTTGCGAAAAACCGCTCGCGTCGAACCTGCGGGAAGTCGAAGCCGCCATCGCCTGCGCGCGCGAAAACCAGGTGGTGCTCTTTGAAGCGTTCAAAACCGCGAGCCTGCCGAATTTCATCGCGCTGCAACAGGCTTTGCCGAAAGTGGGCAAACTGCGCAAGGCGTTGTTTAACTACTGCCAGTATTCATCACGCTACCAGCGTTATCTCGACGGTGAAAATCCGAACACCTTTAATCCGGTGTTCTCGAACGGATCTATCATGGATATCGGCTTTTATACGCTTGCCAGCGCCGTAGCGCTGTGGGGCGAGCCGCATGACGTCAAAGCCACCGCCAGCCTGCTTGAAAGCGGCGTGGACGCCCACGGCACGGTGCAGATGAACTACGGCGATTTCGACGTCACGCTGCTGCACTCCAAGGTGAGTGACTCGACGCTGCCAAGCGAAATCCAGGGCGAGGCCGGCTCGCTTATCATCGAGAAAATCTCCGAATGCCAGCGCATCACGTTTGTACCGCGCGGCGGCAAACCGCAGGCGCTGACGCTGCCGCAGCACATTAATACTATGCTGTATGAAGCCGAGACGTTTGCGCGCCTGGTTGAGACCAGTGAAGTCAATCATCCGGGCTTAACGGTAAGCCGCGTGACGGCGAAGCTACTGACCGAGATCCGCGCCCAGACCGGCGTGAAATTCCCGGCCGATGACGTCATCACGCCACAACTGGCGTAAAGCTTTGTAAAAGCGCCCCGACGAGGCATTGACCGCATAAATGTCTTGTAATAGTTTGTTACTTGCAAAGGGGAGTAACTTCTATTGCCGACGGTCGTCATTACGATGCCATGCATCCGGTCGTCGGGCAGTTAACTCGTTACGCGCCACCGCAGTAATGCGGCTTGAGCGGCGATAACGCGGCGACTGTAAGTGAGACCTTGCCGGAAGGCGAGGTCTATGCGGTGCTCTCAGGCAAAGCGGCTGACGTCTTCTGACGTTAGCCGTTTTTGTTTTTGAGGATTTAACTTATGAATACTGTCGGCACTCCCTTACTGTGGGGCGGCTTCGCCGTCATCGTGGTCATTATGCTGGCTATCGACCTTCTGCTTCAGGGGCGGCGCGGCGCACATGCCATGACCATGAAGCAGGCGGCCGTCTGGTCCATTGTCTGGGTCTCGCTGTCACTGCTGTTTAACGCGGCATTCTGGTGGTATCTCACCGGCACCGCAGGGCGCGAAGTAGCAGATACCCAGGCGCTCGCCTTCCTGACCGGTTATCTCATCGAAAAAGCGCTCGCGGTGGATAATGTCTTCGTCTGGCTGATGCTCTTTAGCTACTTCGCCGTACCGCCTGCGCTACAGCGTCGCGTGCTGATTTACGGCGTGCTGGGCGCCATCGTGCTGCGTACCATCATGATTTTCGCCGGCAGTTGGCTTATCACGCAGTTTGAATGGCTGCTTTATGTGTTCGGCGCGTTCCTGCTCTTTACCGGCGTGAAAATGGCGCTCGCGAAAGAAGATGAAGGCGGCATTGGCGACAAACCGCTGGTGCGCTGGCTACGCGGGCATCTGCGCATGACCGACAGTATCGACAGCGAGCACTTCTTTGTACGCAAAAATGGCCTGCTTTACGCCACACCACTGCTATTGGTGTTGATTATGGTCGAGCTGAGCGACGTGATTTTCGCGGTGGACAGCATCCCGGCGATTTTCGCAGTCACCACCGACCCGTTTATTGTGCTGACGTCTAACCTGTTCGCCATCCTCGGTTTGCGTGCGATGTACTTCCTGCTGGCGGGCGTGGCAGAACGCTTCTCGATGCTAAAATATGGCCTGTCGGTCATTCTGGTATTCATCGGCATCAAGATGTTGATTGTCGATTTCTACCATATCCCGATCGCCATTTCGCTTGGGGTGGTGGGCGGTATTCTGGTCACGACGCTTGTGATTAACGCCTGGGTTAATCATCGCAACGACAAGAAAAAACTCGCAGAGTAATAACCTGCGCCAGTCGTAATAACGCCGCCTGTGTTTCGCAGGCGGCGTTTTTTATGCCCCGTCACGGCCCGCGCTTTTGCAATGCTCCTGATACCGGAATTGTTGATATTGTCACAATAACGTTAATAGATAGTTAAAAAACGGGAGCAGTTCAGAAAATCCAGCACTATCCCCTTCCTCCGGGCCAACAAATCCCTATACTCGTCCGTGCAAACAATTGTTACATCCCGAATAAACGTGGCTTAAGAACACGACACGGATGCAACCACATCACTTCTGAAGGAAATAAGTATGACGACGCAATCTCAGGGCGGCGGTCTGCTGCGCCGCCTGGCGCAAGGCAGCCTGGTAAAACAGATCCTGGTAGGTCTGGTGCTTGGTATTCTGCTTGCCTGGCTTTCAAAACCCAGCGCCATCGCAGTCGGGCTGCTCGGCACGCTGTTTGTCGGCGCGCTGAAGGCCGTGGCACCGGTGCTGGTATTAATGCTGGTCATGGCGTCTATCGCCAACCACAAACACGGTCAGAAAACCAATATTCGCCCTATCCTTGTGCTCTATCTGTTGGGCACCTTTTCGGCGGCGCTCACTGCCGTCCTGTTTAGCTTTATCTTCCCCTCCACACTGCACCTCGTCGCTGGCGCGACGGACGTTACTCCGCCAACAGGCATCGTCGGCGTGCTGCGCGATCTGCTGCTGAGCATGGTGGCGAACCCGGTAGATGCGCTGCTGAAGGGCAACTACATCGGCATTCTGGTATGGGCTGTGGGCTTAGGCTTTGCGCTGCGCCATGCCAACGACACCACAAAAAACCTGATTAACGATATGTCCGATGCGGTCACCTTTATGGTGCGGCTCGTTATCCGCTTCGCACCGATCGGGATCTTCGGTCTGGTTTCCTCTACGCTCGCGACCACGGGTTTCGAGGCACTGTGGGGCTACGCGCAACTGCTGATGGTGCTGGTGGGCTGTATGTTCCTGGTGGCGCTGGTGATAAACCCGCTGATCGTCTATGCGAAAATTCGTCGCAACCCGTATCCGCTGGTGTTCGCTTGCCTGCGTGAAAGCGGCGTGACGGCGTTCTTTACCCGCAGTTCGGCGGCCAATATTCCGGTGAACATGGCGCTGTGCGAAAAACTGAATCTGGATCGCGATACCTATTCGGTGTCGATCCCGCTGGGTGCCACCATCAACATGGCGGGCGCGGCTATCACGATTACCGTGCTGGCGCTTGCCGCAGTACATACGATGGGCATTGTGGTGGATATACCGACCGCGCTGCTGCTGAGCATGGTGGCGTCGCTGTGCGCCTGCGGCGCGTCGGGTGTCGCTGGTGGATCGCTGCTGCTGATCCCGCTTGCGTGCAACATGTTCGGCATTCCGAACGATGTCGCCATGCAGGTTGTCGCGGTGGGCTTTATTATCGGCGTGCTGCAGGATTCCTGCGAAACCGCGCTGAACTCCTCAACGGACGTCCTCTTCACCGCGGCGGCGTGCCAGGCGGAAGATAATCGTCTTGCCAGCAACGCGCTGCGTAGCTGATACCTCACCGGCGGTCTTCGGGCCGCCGGTATTTACCCCTTTTCCACCACTTCTTTTTCAATCTTAAACGGATCGATACCGCGCTTTTTCATCCGCCAGAAACGCACAATGTTCAGCCCGTTGATAATCAGAAAACTGCCCTCGATCAGCGTGCCGCCAATGGAGCCAATCCAGAAGTTATGCGTGACCCAGCAGGCGGTCGAGCACCACATTACGCAGCGCGTCGTAAGCCCCGAGCAGCGAAACAGCGCCCAGGTGCTGGCAACCGTGCCGATAATCGGTAGCAGTTCGATGACGTGATGGAGTTTTATCAGCCCGAGCGTCAGAGTCAGCACGATGAAGAGCGTCATTACCCACAGGCTGCGGGTGCGAAGTGAGATAACCGTTCGCAGCGCGTTAAGCTCCGCGCTCATGCCGGCAGGCGTCGCGCCCATCAGAAAAAAGTGACCGCCAATCACGGCACTATAGACCGCCAGTTGCAGCTTGAAGCGACGCTCGTCGCGGTTAAAAAAAGTGGTGATACCGATAAGAAAGGCGATGACCCCAACGCCCTGGGCTAGCCAATACGCGGTCATAAATAATCCTTCTCAAAAAGAAACGGCGCTTCATAAATGAAACGCCGTGTGAGGAATACGCAGTGCAAAGCCTACAGCGTCACACCGCTTTTAAAGATGGCCAGTTCACGGAAATCATTCTTCTCGTTGCAGGTCTGCTTACCGGAGGCGATCGCCACAATACTGTCGACGAACTTCTCCAGCAGTTGCGGCATCGCGGTGCCGTGCAGAAGCTGACCGGCGTCGAAATCGATCCAGTGCGGTTTCTTCGCGGCCAGCTCGCTGTTGGTCGCGATTTTCACCGTCGGAACGAAGCCGCCGTACGGCGTACCACGCCCGGTACTGAACAGCACCATGTGACAGCCAGCGCCCGCCAGCGCGCTGGTCGCCACGGCATCATTGCCCGGCGCGCTCAGCAGGTTAAGACCCGGCGTGTGCAGGCGTTCGCCGTAGCGCAGCACGTCCACGACCTGGCTTGCGCCCGCTTTCTGGGTACAGCCGAGCGATTTCTCTTCAAGCGTGGTGATACCGCCTGCTTTGTTACCCGGCGACGGGTTTTCATAAATCGGCTGGTTGTGCGCGATAAAGTACTGTTTGAAATCGTTCACCATGGTGACGGTTTTCTCAAACGTCGCCTCGTCGCGACAATGGCTCATCAGAATACGTTCCGCGCCGAACATCTCTGGCACTTCAGTCAGAACCGTGGTGCCGCCGTTAGTAATCACGTAATCAGAGAACCGGCCAAGCATCGGGTTAGCCGTGATGCCGGACAGCCCATCCGAACCGCCGCACTCCAGCCCAAACTTCAGCTCGCTCAGTTTGCCTGGCTCGCGTTTGTCGTGGCGCATGACGTCATACAACGCGTGCAGGTGCTCAAGCCCCGCTTCCACTTCATCTTCCTGGTGCTGGCACACCATGAAGTGGACACGCGCCGGATCGAAATCGCCGAGCGTCTCGCGAAACGCGTCCACCTGGTTGTTTTCACAGCCGAGACCGATTACCAGCACCGCCCCGGCGTTCGGGTGACGCACCATGTTTTGCAGCATGGTGCGGGTGTTGATGTGGTCATCGCCAAGCTGAGAGCAGCCGTAGGTGTGGCTGAAGAGAAACACGCCGTCGATATCCTGCGCGTCGTGCGTCTCTTTCAGGAAACGGTTCTGGATCTGACGCGCGATGCCGTTGACACAGCCCACGGTAGGTAAAATCCAGAGTTCGTTGCGAATGCCAACCTCGCCACTGGCGCGGCGATAGATCTGCACCTCGCGATCGCCCATCTGCTGACCGGCCTGGGGCGCTTCGGGTTGATAGCTGTACTCATCCAGATCGCTGAGATTGGTGCGGGTGTTATGGGAGTGAATATGTTCGCCCGGCGCAATATCTGCCAGGGCATGGCCTATCGGCAGGCCATATTTAATGACGTTCTCTCCCTGTGCGATGGGCAGCAGCGCGAACTTATGCCCGCGCGTCACCGGCTGCAACAGCATGACGGACAGCCCGTCAATGGCGACGACCATACCTTCGGTCAGATCCGCCAGCGCTACCGCAACGTTATCCTGCGAATGGATCCTGATGTATTGCATATCAACCTCAAAGGGCCTTAGTTGAGTTCAATGGCGAAGTAATCGCGGGCGTTGTTAAAGCAGATGTTTTTCACCATCTCGCCTAACAGGTCGATATCCGCGGGCGCTTCGCCTGCTTCCACCCAGCGGCCAATCATCTGGCACAGAATGCGGCGGAAGTATTCATGACGGGTGTAAGACAGGAAGCTGCGGCTGTCGGTCAGCATACCGACGAAGCGGCTCAGCAGGCCGAGCTGCGCGAGCTGGGTCATCTGACGCTCCATGCCATCTTTCTGATCGTTAAACCACCAGCCGGAGCCAAACTGCATCTTGCCTGGCATCCCTTCGCCCTGGAAGTTGCCGATCATGGTGCCCAGCACTTCGTTATCACGCGGGTTCAGACAGTAGAGAATGGTTTTCGGCAGCAGGTTTTCTTCGTTCTGTTTGCTCAGCAGTTTCGAGAGCTCTTCCGCCAGCGGGCGGTCGTTGATGGAGTCAAAGCCAACGTCCGGCCCCAGCAGTTTGAACTGACGCAGGTTGTTATTACGCAGCGCGCCGATGTGGTACTGCTGCACCCAACCGCGGCGGGCGTATTCCGCGCCAAGCCAGACCAGCACGGCAGTTTTAAACTGCGCTACTTCATGCTCGCTGAGCGTCTCGCCTGCCAGACGACGCGCCAGGATGCTGTCGAGTTCGCTTTCGCTGGCGTCAGCAAACAGCACCACGTCAAGCGCATGGTCAGACACTTTACAGCCGTGCGCCGCGAAGTGGTCGAGACGCTTGGCAAGCGCCGTCTGCAAATCGGTAAAGCGGCGAATGTCGGTGTCGGAGACTTCGGCGAGTTTCGCCATGTAGTCGTTAAAGGTTGCCTGTTCAATGTTGAACGCTTTATCAGGGCGCCAGCTCGGCAGCACTTTAACGCTGAAGCTGCTGTCTTTCGCGACGGTCGCGTGATGCTCCAGTGAATCCACCGGATCGTCGGTGGTGCCGACCATTTTCACATTCATCTGTTGCATGATGCCGCGGGCGCTGAAGCTGTCCTGCGCCAGCAGGTCGTTGCACTGGTTCCAGATCTCATCGGCAGTTTTTGGCGACAGCACTTTGCCGGTAATGCCAAACGGACGGCGCAGCTCCAGATGGGTCCAGTGGTACAGCGGGTTGCCGATAGTGTGCGGCACTGTGGCAGCCCACGCATCGAACTTCTCGCGGTCACTCGCATCGCCGGTACACAACTTTTCTGGCACGCCGTTAGTGCGCATGGCGCGCCACTTGTAGTGGTCACCTTTCAGCCAGATGTCATACAGGTTTTTAAACCGGTAATTTTCGGCAATCTGCTGCGGCGGAAGATGGCAGTGATAGTCGAAAATCGGCTGATCTTTAGCGTAGTCGTGGTAGAGACGGCGGGCAAATTCGGTGTCGAGCAGGAAATCTTCGGTCATAAACGGGGTCATTTTATGCTTCCTCTGAGCCAGTAATTCAGATGCGTTAGCATGATGCTGACAAAGTTATCACACCAATTTCTAGTGACCGAAGCTATTTTCGTGAGTCAGATCAATAAAAGCACACAAATAATCTACCCTTTCCGGGGTAAACACCCCGCCAGCCCGCGCCACGTCTGGCTTTGCGCCACGCCTGACGTAACCTTACAAAGAAAGATGCTTTTGTGATGGCACTCAACTTTTAAAGCTGTATGACAAGTTATCTTTCTGCCGTCGCAACATATAAACCCACGGAATGTTTTAAGGGTTGAGAATTCATCCCATTAGCCGGAACGGATACCGGATTTGTCCCATGAATACTGAATGGCAAGGCGTGGGCGGCACCGATAACACCTCCGGTGCGCCTCCCGTTACTGAATGAGTACCGTGCAAGCTGGCATACCACCTTGCCTGCACGGGGAATGATTAAACGATGAGGTTTCCAATGCGTAAAATTAAAGGGTTACGATGGTACATGATTGCACTGGTGACGCTGGGCACCGTGCTGGGTTACCTGACCCGTAACACCGTGGCGGCCGCAGCGCCGACCCTGATGGAAGAGCTGCACATCTCCACGCAACAGTACTCTTATATTATCGCGGCCTATTCCGCGGCTTACACCGTAATGCAACCTGTTGCAGGTTACGTGCTGGATGTCCTCGGCACCAAAATCGGTTACGCCTTCTTCGCGGTAACCTGGGCTATCTTCTGCGGCGCAACAGCGCTGGCAGGCAGCTGGGGCGGCCTGGCGCTGGCTCGTGGTGCAGTGGGTGCCGCAGAAGCGGCGATGATCCCGGCGGGCCTGAAAGCCAGCTCCGAATGGTTCCCGGCGAAAGAGCGCTCTATCGCGGTGGGCTATTTCAACGTAGGGTCTTCTATTGGGGCCATGATCGCACCGCCGCTGGTCGTGTGGGCTATCGTGATGCACAGCTGGGAAATGGCATTCATTATCTCTGGTGTGTTGAGCTTCGCCTGGGCCATGGCCTGGCTGATTTTCTACAAACATCCGCGCGATCAGAAAAAACTGACCTCCGAAGAACGTGATTACATTATTAGCGGTCAGGAAGCGCAACATCAGACGAACAACGCTAAAAAAATGTCGCCGTGGCAGATTGTCCGCACCCGCCAGTTCTGGGGCATCGCGCTGCCGCGCTTCCTGGCAGAACCGGCATGGGGTACGTTCAACGCCTGGATCCCGCTGTTTATGTTCAAAGTCTACGGCTTTAACCTGAAAGAGATCGCAATGTTCGCCTGGATGCCGATGCTGTTTGCCGATCTCGGCTGTATCGTCGGCGGCTATCTGCCTCCGCTGTTCCAGCGCTGGTTTGGCGTGAACCTGATTGTCTCCCGTAAAATGGTTGTGACGATGGGTGCGGTACTGATGATTGGCCCTGGTATGATAGGCCTGTTCACCAGCCCTTACGTGGCGATTGCGCTGCTGTGTATCGGTGGCTTTGCGCACCAGTCACTCTCCGGCGCGCTGATTACCCTCTCTTCAGACGTATTTGGTCGTAACGAAGTGGCGACCGCTAACGGTCTGACGGGTATGGCGGCCTGGACGGCGAGCACCCTGTTTGCACTGGTGGTCGGTGCGCTGGCTGATACCATCGGCTTTAGCCCGCTGTTCGCCGTACTGGCGGTATTCGACCTGATGGGTGCGCTGGTTATCTGGACGGTATTGAAAAACAAACCCGCCAGTGAACTGGAGCAAGAGGCGCGAAGTGGTGCCCCCGTCACACAACACTGATCAATCTTCTGGAAAGCCGCCTACGGGCGGCTTTTTCATGCGCGTCGAGTGGAGGGCTCACCCGAAAAGTGGTATAACAAATCTAAGCAGTATTGTGTTCACTGGAGTCACCCATGGAAATTGCAGAACCGCGTCGTCTGTATCAACAACTGGCCGCCGAGCTTAAACAACGCATCGAAGACGGTGTTTATCAGGTTGGTGAGAAACTGCCTGCCGAACGATTTATCGCAGACGAGAAAAACGTCAGCCGCACCGTAGTGCGCGAAGCCATCATCATGCTGGAAGTGGAAGGTTATGTTGAAGTACGCAAAGGTTCTGGCATCCATGTGATTGCCAGCCAGGCGAAATACCATGCCCCTGCCCCCGAGCAGGAGTTTGAATTTGCAAGCTATGGTCCGTTCGAACTGTTACAAGCCCGCCAGTTGATTGAAAGCAACATCGCCGAGTTCGCCGCAACTCAGGTTACCAAGCAAGACATCATCAAGCTGATGGAAATCCAGGAAAAAGCGCGCAACGAGAAATTCTTCCGCGACTCCGAATGGGATTTACTGTTTCACGTTCAGGTTGCGCTCGCCACGCAAAATAGCGCGCTGGCCGCTATTGTTGAAAAAATGTGGACTCAGCGCGTTCATAACCCGTACTGGAAAAAACTGCACGAACATATCGATTTACGCACCGTTGATAACTGGTGCGACGATCATGACAAAATCCTTAAGGCGCTGATTCGTAAAGACCCTCACGGCGCTAAACTCGCCATGTGGCAGCATCTTGAAAACACTAAACAGATGCTGTTTAACGAAACCAGTGACGACTTTGAATTCAACGCCGACCGCTATCTTTTTGCCGAAAACCCGGTGGTTCATCTCGACGCGGCAGCAAACAGCGAAAAGTAACCCTTTCTTACCGCGAGGGTAAGCAAACCATATATAGTGTCAGCCTGTGTAAATACCCTCGCAAGCCTGGTCCCTGGAAAGCAAAATCATTCCTCAACAAAGCACGATTTCTGTGACGCATCAGGCAGAGCTTTGTTACAATTAGACGCATTTCCTGGTGAAAAAGTTAGCACTTGCTTACTTCTCTCATCGCACACGGAGCCGTGCAGGCACCAGGAACGCACAGAGCGCTGTTGACGTCCTTCATACCTCAGAAATGTCGCCATGCTATCTGTTCTACCCCATTGGCTTTAACCGATGTGCCAGGATCACTGAATGGAACTTTTGACACAATTACTCAACGCGCTGTGGAGCCAGGACTTCGAAACGCTCGCCAACCCTGGCATGATCGGCATGCTCTACTTTGTGCTGTTTATGATCCTGTTCCTGGAAAACGGTCTGCTGCCTGCCGCCTTTTTACCGGGCGATAGCCTGCTGGTGCTCGTTGGCGTGCTTATCGCCAAAGGCGCGCTGGGGTATCCGCAAACCGTCCTGTTGCTGACGGCCGCTGCAAGTCTCGGCTGCTGGGTGAGCTACATTCAGGGGCGGTGGCTTGGCAATACGCGTATCGTGCAAAACTGGCTCTCTCATCTGCCCGCGCATTATCACCAGCGTGCGCATCATCTTTTCCATAAACATGGGCTGTCAGCGCTGTTGATCGGCCGCTTTATCGCCTTTGTCCGCACGTTGCTGCCGACTATCGCAGGCATCTCCGGCCTCAATAATGCGCGTTTCCAGTTCTTTAACTGGATGAGCGGCCTGCTGTGGGTGGTGATTTTAACCACGCTCGGCTATCTGCTTGGCAAAACGCCGGTGTTCCTCAAATATGAGGACGCATTGATGTCCTGCCTGATGCTCTTGCCAGTGGTCTTGCTGGTAATTGGTCTGGTCGGCTCGCTGGTCGTGTTGTGGAAGAAAAAACATGGAAACCGGAGCTAAAGGATGGCCTTCTCTTCCCGTTTTTCTCGTCGCCTTACCCTGTCGCTTGCAGCAGGAACGCTGCTTGCGGCAGTGCTGTTAAGCTGGGCGGCGCTGCAAAAACATGAAACGACGCTTGAGATCCGCGCGGTCTCTCAGGGCGCGATGATCCCGGACGGTTTTTCCGTCTGGCACCATCTCGACGCCAACGGCATTCGTTTTAAAAGTATCACCCCGCAAGATGACATTCTGCTGATTAAATTTGATTCCAGCGATCAGAGCGAAGCGGCACGCAAAGTGCTCTACCGCTCGCTGCCGCGCGGTTTTGTTATCGCCCAGCAGGAAGAAAAAAGCCTCACTCCCGCCTGGCTCTCACGCCTGCGTCACGACATTCAGCGCCTGGGATAAACCTTCCAGGAATCTGAATCTTTTCACAGACTTTGGGGTTTGCGTCATTACTTACTATGCTTGAGTAAGCGCAACCCATTGTCTTGTCCGCGCAATTAACCGGAACCGCGTCTGGCCTGGGCCTGCGCAACACAATGGAAGGTTTGACCATGAATTACCGCACAGTACTGGCCTTAGCCCTTTTTTCCTGGAATGCCGCAGCGCTTGCCGTCTCCCCCTGCGAAGAGAAAGCGCAGGAGATTGAAAAGGAGATCCGTTACGCGCAGCAGCATAACAACCAGGGCCGCATTGACGGACTGAAAAAAGCGCTAAGTCAGGTACGCGACAACTGCCGCGACAGCGACGTTATCGCCGATCACCGCAAGAAAATCGCGGAGAAGGACGCGGAAGTGGCGGAACGCCGCGCCGAATTGCAAGAGGCAACGCAGAAAGGCGATGCCGATAAAATTGCCAAACGTCGTCACAAGCTCGCTGAAGCCGAGCGAGAACTGAAGGCGCTGAAAGCTCAAGATTACTGAGCTTATGGATAACCCTCACTTATCAGGAGAGCATTATGTCAAAAGAAAATACCGATCACCTGCGCGCTGAGTTGAAATCGCTTGCCGATACGCTGGAAGAGGTGCTGACCGCCTCCGGGGATAAATCGAAAGAAGAGATGAGCAAGATTCGCAATAAAGCGGAACGCGCGCTTAAAGACACCCGCTATCACTTAACCGAAACCGGCGATGTGATTGCCAAACAGACCCGTGAAGCCGCGGCGCGCGCAGAAGAATATGTGCGTGAAAATCCGTGGACTGGCGTAGGTATCGGTGCGGCTATTGGCGTCGTGCTGGGCGTACTGCTGACGCGTCGCTGATTATGACGGAACCTCGTCACGCACAAGGGCCGGGTAAAAGCGTTCTCGGCATCGGACAACGTATCGTCACCGTGCTGGTTGAGATGGTGGAAACCCGTTTACGGCTCGCCGTGGTGGAACTGGAAGAGGAGAAAGCTAACCTCTTTCAGCTGCTGCTGATGACTGGTCTGACGATGCTGTTTGCCGCCTTTGGACTGATGAGTCTGATGGTGTTGCTCATTTGGGCCGTCGATCCGCAGTATCGCCTTAACGTCATGATTGGTACCACCGTCGCGCTGTTTGTCCTGGCGCTGATAGGCGGTATCTGGACGCTTAAGAAATCGCGTCAGTCGACGCTGCTGCGCCACACGCGACATGAGCTTTCAAACGATCGCCAGTTGCTTGAGGATGACAAATCATGAGTATGAGCAAAGCCGAGCGCGAACGGCGCAAAGCGTTGCTGCTCAGTCAAATCCAGCAGCAACGGCTGGATATGGCCGCCAGTCGTCGTGACTGGTTTGCCGTGACCGGCTCTTACGATCGCAGCTGGAACACGCTATTAAGCCTGCGCTCCTGGGCGCTGGTGGGCAGCAGCGCCATGGCCATCTGGAGCATTCGTAACCCGAATTTCCTGATGCGCTGGGCCAAGCGCGGGCTCGCCGCCTGGAGTACCTGGCGGTTAGTCCGCACAACGATGCGCCAACAGCTCCCCTGATAACAACGCCTCTCGCTGAGAGGCGTTTTTTTTACCCCTTCGCCAATCCTTCATTATTTTTGAATAACATTGCCAGTTTTCCTTGCTTACATTCCCGTCACGCCCACCCTATGATGCTCTCCATCAACAGCAGAACGCGGATAACCCCGCGTAAAGCAACCCTTTAAACAATGATAGCGTTTCGTGATGAAGCGGGTTTCCCTGGAGAGTAAAATGAAAAAATTCGAAGATGCTGGTGTACTGATTGCACGTATCCTGATGCCGATTCTGTTCATCGTGGCAGGCTGGGGCAAAATCACCGGTTATGCGGGCACGCAGCAATATATGGAAGCGATGGGCGTACCGGGCTTTATGCTGCCGCTGGTTATCCTGCTTGAGTTCGGCGGCGGTCTGGCTATCATCTTCGGTTTTCTGACCCGCACCACGGCGCTGATTACCGCTATCTTCACCATCCTGACCGCGTTCTTGTTCCACGGCAACTTCGCACAAGACATGAACTCGATTATGTTCATGAAGAACTTCTCCATCGCAGGCGGTTATCTGCTGCTGGCGCTGATGGGTCCTGGCGCGTATAGCCTGGATCGCCTTCTGAAAAAGAACTGGTAATGACCACAGGCAGGCGGCTCACACCGCCTGCTTTTGCCATACTTAGCGGATACGACTAACAGGAGAGCACCATGGGACAATTGATTGATGGCGTCTGGCATGACACCTGGTATGACACGAAATCCACTGGCGGGCGTTTTAAACGCACCTCGGCGGCGTATCGCAACTGGGTCACTGCCGACGGCGAACCGGGCCCGACAGGCGAAGGCGGCTTTGCGGCACAAAAAGATCGCTACCATCTCTATGTTTCACTCGCCTGCCCCTGGGCGCACCGCACGTTAATGATGCGCAAGCTTAAAGGGCTGGAATCGTTTATCTCTGTTTCGGTAGTGCATCCACTGATGCTGGAAAACGGCTGGACCTTCGGTGACGATTTCCCGGCGGCCACCGGCGACACGCTCTATCAGCACGATTTTCTTTATCAGCTTTATCTTCAGGCGGACCCGCACTATTCCGGACGTGTAACCGTGCCGGTACTGTGGGATAAAGAACGCCAGACCATCGTGAGCAATGAATCCGCCGATATCATCCGTATGTTCAACAGCGCTTTCGACGCGCTGGGCGCGCGTGCCGGCGATTACTACCCGCAAGCGCTGCGTACTGAGATTGACGAGCTAAACGGCTGGATTTACGACACCGTCAATAACGGCGTTTATAAAGCGGGCTTCGCCACCAGTCAGCAGGCGTATGACGAAGCGGTCGAACAGGTATTCGCCTCACTGTCGCGTCTTGAACAGATCCTCGGCCAGCAGCGTTATCTCACGGGCGACCAGCTAACCGAAGCGGATATCCGTCTCTGGACGACACTGGTGCGTTTTGACCCGGTCTACGTAACGCACTTTAAGTGCGATAAGCACCGCATCAGCGATTACCTGAATCTGCACGGCTTTCTGCGTGAGATTTACCAGATACCGGGCATCGCTGACACCGTGGATTTCGGGCATATTCGTCACCACTATTTTTGCAGCCACAAAACCATTAACCCGACCGGCATTATCTCCATCGGGCCGTGGCAGGATCTCAATGAGCCGCACGGGCGCGACGAGCGCTTCCGTTAATCCGCTTCGCCCTAAGCCTCCTCTGAAAAATGCGCCGTTCCGACGGCGCTCACAATTTCCGTTTTCCTTCAGGCCGTTTCGCCCGGCGCCAGCTAGCATTTACTGAAGTAGATCGCTTTAAAAACAAGTGATTGATGGCAAGGGAGGCGGACACGCATGTACTGGTACATTAAAGCGTTTAGAAATTACCTCAATTTTACCGGCAGGGCGCGCCGTAAAGAGTTCTGGATGTTCACGCTGGTGAATTTCATCCTGGCAGGCGTGATGCTGGCGCTCGACAAAATGCTTGGCCTGCGGGCTGTGGGCGAATACGGTTTACTGAGCCTTATCTATGGGCTGCTGGCGCTGCTGCCCGCGTGGGCTGTGCAGTTCCGCCGCCTGCATGATACCGACCGCACCGCGTTGTGGTTGCTTCTGTTACTGGTGCCTGTCATCGGCTGGATTGTGATCCTCATTTTCAACTGCCAGTCCGGGACGCACGGTGAAAATCGCTTCGGCCCCGATTCTAAACACCACCTCTGATCGCGACCCGCTCGCCGCGCGCTGACGCGGCGTGCTTTCCCCTCTTGTTGCCCCTTTTGTTTTTATGCACACAAAGTCTGTTGATTAGCTAAACCGGTTTAACTATTGTTTAGCGCAAGATGAATCAAAGGAGATACACATGTCAGCAAAAGTGTGGGCCCTGGGTGACGCAGTCGTGGATCTGCTGCCCGATGGCGAGGGTCGGTTACTGCAGTGCCCCGGCGGCGCCCCGGCAAATGTGGCGGTCGGCGTGGCGCGACTGGGCGGGGCGAGCGGCTTCATTGGCCGTGTCGGGCGCGATCCGTTCGGGGAATTTATGATGCAAACGCTCTCCCGCGAAGGCGTGGATATCAGCGCGATGCATCAGGATCCGGCGCACCGCACCTCGACGGTCGTCGTGGCGCTGGATGAGCACGGTGAACGCACATTCACTTTCATGGTCCGTCCGTCAGCGGATCTCTTTCTCACTCCAGGCGATCTCCCCCCGTTCACGGCGGGCGAATGGCTGCACGTCTGTTCCATCGCGTTGTGCGCCCAGCCCTCGCGTGATACCGCGTTTGAGGCGATGGCGCGGATAAAACACGCGGGCGGGTTTATCAGCTTCGACCCCAATATTCGCGACGATCTCTGGCAGGACACCACGATTTTGCGTGAATGCGTGGAACGCGCCCTTACCCAGGCCGATGTGGTGAAGCTTTCGCTTGAAGAGCTGGCCTTTATCACCGGCGGTGAAGAAGAAGACCACGCGCGGGCACTGGCGCAACGCCATGCGATCCCGCTGCTGCTTATTACCCGCGGCGCAGAAGGGGTTGATGCCTGCTTTAACGGTGAATTACGCCGTTACCCGGCAGTGCCGGTGGCGTGTGTCGACACGACCGGCGCGGGCGATGCCTTTGTCGCCGGGCTGCTCTGGGGCCTTGCGGCACACGGCCTGCCGCACAATGCCTCACAACTGGCGCCTGTGCTTTCGCATGCCCAAACCTGCGGTGCGCTTGCCACTACAGCCAAAGGCGCAATGACAGCGCTGCCCCGCCTTCACGACCTCAAAAAACACCTCGCCTGATCGCACGGGCCGCCGCCGCGGCCCGTTTTGCGAACCGTATCACAATCACTAAACCGGTTTAGCTAATTTTATTGCCAGTAAAAATGGGCCATGATTATGATTGCCTCCTAAACCGGTTTAGCAAGTTAGCACAATGATGATAACTCCTCCTCAGGGATGCCACACATGATTAAAAAAAGCACTCTTGCTCTGACGATTGGCTTACTGGCCGGTGCCCCCGCAGCCTTTGCCGACAGCAATATGACCAGCATCGAATCGCGTCTGGCGGCGCTTGAACAGCGCCTTCAGGCTGCAGAAGCTCGTGCAAGCGCCGCGGAAACCCGCGCCGAGGCGGCAGAGCGTCAGGCCCGGCAACTGGCCGTTGCCCAACAAAAACAGCCAGCAGCACAACCGGTTGAAGCCAGCGCCGCGAAACCCGCGCCGCAAGCGGCTGACGCAGGCGGCTTTGAGTTTCACGGCTACGCCCGTTCAGGCCTGCTGATGAGCGACTCTGCCGCGAAAACGCAAGGCGGCCCGTCCTTCACCCCGGCAGGTGAAACCGGGGGCCACGTCGGGCGTCTCGGTAACGAGCCGGATACCTATCTCGAAATGAACCTCGAGCATAAACAGACGCTCGCCAACGGCGCGACCACACGCTTTAAAGTAATGGTGGCCGACGGACAGCGCAGCTATAACGACTGGACCGCCTCCAGCAGCGATCTCAACGTGCGTCAGGCGTTCACCGAGCTTGGCCACCTGCCGACCTTCACCGGCGCGTTTAAAGACGCCACCGTCTGGGCGGGTAAACGCTTTGACCGTGATAACTTCGACATTCACTGGATTGACTCCGACGTCGTGTTCCTGGCGGGTACCGGCGCGGGTATCTATGACATGCGCTGGAGTGATAACGCGCGCAGCAATTTCTCGCTTTATGGCCGCACCTTCGGCGATATTGAAAACAGCGAAAACACCGCGCAGAACTACATCCTGACGATGAATAACTATGTCGGGCCGGTACAGCTGATGGTGAGTGGCATGCGCGCCAAAGATAACAAAGATCGCCTGGACATCGACGGCAACCGCGTGAAAAAAGACGCGGCGGAAGATGGCGTGCATGCCCTGCTCGGCCTGCATAACGACAGCTTCTACGGCCTGCGCGAAGGTTCCTCCAAAACCGCGCTGCTGTATGGTCACGGCCTCGGCGCGGAAGTGAAATCTATCGGCTCCGATGGCGCATTGCTGCCGCAGGCGGACACCTGGCGCCTCGCCACGTACGGCATGACCCCGCTCGGCGGCGGCTGGCATATTGCCCCGGCGGTGCTGGCCCAGAGCAGTAAAGATCGTTACGTCAAAGGCGATAGCTATCAGTGGGCGACGGCGAACCTGCGCGTCATTCAGGAGATTAACCAGAATCTCGAACTGCAATATGAAGGCAGTTACCAGTACATGGATTTGCGCCCCGAAGGCTATAACGCGCGCAATGCGGTCAGCGGCAACTTCTATAAGCTGACCTTTGCGCCGACGCTGAAAGCAGGCGACGTGGGCGAGTTCCTCAAACGTCCAGAGCTGCGTCTGTTCGCCACCTGGATGGACTGGGATCACCGCCTGGATAACTACGCCTCCAGCGATTCCTTCGGCAGCAGCGGGTTTACCGCTGGCGGCGAATGGAACTTCGGCGTGCAGATGGAAACCTGGTTCTGATAATAACGGCCCTCGCCACGCGGGGGCCTGCGCTTTGCTGACAACATAAAAAACCACAAGACTGAGGTTGTTATGGATTTTGAACAGATTGCCCGCTCGCTCCTGCCGCTGCTTGGCGGTAAAGAGAATATCGCCAGCGCCGCCCACTGCGCCACGCGCCTGAGGCTGGTGCTGGCCGATGACGCCAAAGCCGACACGACCGCCATTGGCAATGTGGAAGGCGTAAAAGGCTGTTTTCGCAACGCAGGCCAGCTGCAGATTATTTTCGGCACTGGCGTGGTCAACAAAGTCTATGCGGCATTTATCGCTGCCGCCGGGATCAGCGAATCGAGTAAATCGGAAGCGGCGAGCGTGGCGGCCCGCAAGCTGAACCCGTTCCAGCGTATCGCCCGTCTGCTTTCCAATATTTTTGTGCCGATCATTCCGGCTATCGTGGCTTCCGGCCTGCTGATGGGCCTGCTCGGCATGGTGAAAACCTACGGCTGGGTCAGCCCCGATAACGCGCTCTATATCATGCTGGATATGTGCAGCTCGGCGGCGTTTATCATTCTGCCCATCCTGATAGGCTTCACCGCCGCGCGCGAGTTTGGCGGCAACCCGTACCTCGGCGCGACGCTTGGCGGTATCCTCACCCATCCGGCGCTGACCAACGCCTGGGGCGTGGCGGCAGGTTTCCACACCATGAACTTCTTCGGGATTGAGGTCGCGATGATTGGCTACCAGGGCACGGTGTTCCCGGTTCTGCTGGCAGTGTGGTTCATGAGCCTGCTGGAAAAACAGCTGCGCCGCATTATCCCGGATGCGCTGGATCTTATCCTGACGCCGTTCTTTACCGTGATTATCTCCGGCTTCGTCGCGCTGCTGGTGATTGGCCCGGCGGGCCGTGCGCTGGGCGACGGTATCTCGCTTGTTTTAAGCACGCTGATTACGCATGCCGGCTGGCTGGCAGGGCTGCTGTTCGGCGGGCTCTATTCGGTGATTGTCATCACCGGGGTGCACCACAGCTTCCATGCGATTGAAGCAGGCCTGCTTGGCAACCCGTCTATCGGCGTGAATTTCCTGCTGCCTATCTGGGCGATGTCTAACGTGGCGCAGGGCGGTGCGTGTCTCGCGGTGTGGTTCAAAACCAAAGATGCGAAAGTGAAGGCGATTACGCTGCCGTCCGGTTTCTCGGCGCTACTCGGCATCACGGAAGCCGCGATTTTCGGGGTCAACCTGCGCTTCGTGAAGCCGTTTATCTCCGGGCTTATCGGCGGCGCGGCGGGCGGTGCATGGGTGGTTTCGACACATGTGGGCATGACGGCAGTCGGCCTGACCGGCATTCCGGGCATGGCTATCGTGCAGGCCAGTTCACTGCTGAACTACGCCATCGGCATGGTTATCGCCTTCTGCATCGCCTTTGTGGTCTCTTACCTGTGGAAATACAAAACGGACGCTGAATAATGACTACCCCCACGCTGCTGCCCGCCATTTTGCAGGCGGTGATGAAAGGCCAGCCGGTCGCGCTTGGCGATCGCCATTATCCGCACTGGCATCTGGCGCCGGTCACCGGCCTGTTGAACGACCCGAACGGTTTTATTCATTTTCAGGGCCGTTACCATCTGTTTTATCAGTGGAATGCGCTGGGCTGCCAGCATCAGCATAAGTGCTGGGGGCACTGGAGCTCAGCCGATCTGACGCACTGGCAGCATGAGCCGCTGGCGTTGATGCCTGATGAAGAATATGACCGCAGCGGCTGTTATTCCGGCAGCGCGGTAGATGACAACGGACGGCTCACGCTCTGCTATACCGGTAATGTGAAGTTTGACGACGGTACCCGCACCGCCTGGCAGTGCCTGGCGGTACAAAACGCCGAAGGCGGTTTCGACAAGCTCGGTCCGGTCGTGCCGCTGCCCGGCGGCTACACCGGACACGTGCGCGATCCGAAAGTCTGGCGTTACGGCGAACACTGGTACATGGTGCTCGGCGCGCAGGATCTGGAACGTCAGGGCAAAGTGCTGCTTCTGCGCTCCGAAAACCTGTGGAACTGGGAGAACCTGGGTGAAATTGCCGGCAGCACGCTCGGCGGGCTGGGCGACGCAGGGTACATGTGGGAGTGTCCGGACCTCTTTATGCTGGACGACAAGGCTATCCTGCTCTGCTGTCCACAGGGTGTGACGCGCGAAGAAAAACGTTTTCTGAATACTTACCCGAGCGCGTACCTGTGCGGTGAACTGGACTACGACCAGGCGGCATATCACCACGGCCCGCTGGTGGAGCTGGATGCCGGGTTTGAGTTTTACGCCCCGCAAACCACACTTGCGGAAGATGGCCGCCGCCTGCTTATCGGCTGGATGGGCGTACCGGACGGCGAAGAGATGCTACAGCCGACGGTGGCACAGGGCTGGATCCACCAGATGACCTGTCCACGCGAGTTGTCGCTGCGCGATGGCAAACTCTGCCAGCAACCGGTGCGGGAGTTGGCCGCGCTGCGCGGTGAAGCGCATCACGTTGACGGCACGGCATCGGTACTCTCCCCGCTTGCGGCCGAAAGCCTGGAGTTAATGCTGGAATCATCGGGCGACGTGACGCTTAATGTCGCCGATACGCTGCGCCTTGACTGGACGCGTGACGGCCTGCGTCTGGCGCGCCGCAGTCTCGACACGGGCGAGTGGCTCTACCGCTACTGGCAAGGCGAGGTGAAGCGCCTGCACATGTTGTGCGATCGCTCAAGCATCGAGATTTTTATAAACGACGGCGAAGGCGTGATGAGCAGCCGCTATTTCCCGCCTTCACCCGCCATGCTTGCCTTCGAAGGGCAGGCGCATCTCCGGCTGCGCTACTGGTCGTTGCGCCCTTGCATGGTAGAATGAGGGTTTGACCACTAACCGAACCGAAGCCGTGCGAAAAACCAAACGCGTTACTATCAGTGATATCGCCGCCCTGGCGGGGGTTTCCAAAGCCACCGCCAGCCTGGTGCTGAATGGCAGGGGCAAAGAGCTGCGCGTCGCGCAGGAGACGCGCGAGCGCGTTCTCGCCATCGCCCAGCAACACCATTATCAGCCGAGCATCCACGCCCGTCTGCTGCGCAATAACCGCAGTCATACGCTCGGCCTGGTGGTACCAGAGATAACCAACTATGGTTTCGCGGTGTTCTCTTATGAACTGGAAACGCTGTGCCGCGAAGCGGGGCTTCAGCTCCTTATCTCCTGCACCGATGAAAATCCAGGGCAGGAGACCGTAGTGGTCAATAACCTGGTGTCGCGCCAGGTGGACGGACTTATCGTCGCCTCCAGCATGTTGAGCGACAGCGATTATGTGAAGCTCAGCGAACAACTCCCGGTGGTGCTTTTCGACCGCCATATGAACGACACCCAACTGCCGCTGGTGATAACCGATTCCGTCACGCCGACGGCCGACCTGGTCGAGCGTATTGCCCGCCAGCATCCTGACGAGTTCTACTTCCTGGGCGGCCAGCCGCGCCTCTCTCCAACACGCGATCGGCTTGAAGGCTTTAAGCAAGGCCTGACGCGGGCAGGTGTGGAGCTACGCCCCGAGTGGATCATTCACGGTAATTATCATCCAAGTAGCGGCTATGAAATGTTCGCCGCGCTTTGCGCGAAGCTCGGACGTCCACCGAAAGCGCTTTTTACCGCCGCCTGCGGCCTGCTGGAAGGGGTGCTGCGTTATATGAGCCAGCATCGTCTGCTGGAAAGCGACATCCATCTTGCGAGTTTTGACGATCATTATCTGTATGATTCGCTGTCGGTTCGTATCGACACCGTCCAGCAGGATTGCCGTCAACTGGCGCTGGATTGCTTTGAGATGATCACCCAACTGGTGGATGACCATGAACCGACGCCGCTGCAGCGCTACCTGCCAGCGACGCTGCAATGGCGGCATTCGGCGGATTAACGTTTCACGTTAAAGAGTTTCGGGATTTCACGCAGACACCACGCTTTCGCCTCGCCCATGCTGTCGCGCCGCCACGCCATGATGATGTCCACCTCGCTGGTGGACTCCGGGCTAACCACGCGCAGCCGCCCTTCAGCAATATCTTTCTCCACCAGCGGATAGGGCATGGTCGCCACGCCCAGCCCGGCGAGCAGCGCCTGGCGTTTATCTTCAATGGATGTCACCGTCAGCCTCGGCTGTTTATCCAGCAGCTGTACCGTCAGCACTGGGCGTTCACGCGCGGTATCCGCCACTGCCACGCCGCGATATTTCACGCGAGTGACTTCAGACAGCGGTTCTGGTTCGTGATGGATGGGGTGATCCGGCGCCGCGACATAGACATTCATCAGCGTATAAAGCTTGCGGGAATTGATTTCCGACGACGAGCGAAAGTGCATATCCGGCGCGATGACGATATCGGCGCGCCCTTGCTCCAGACGCTCCCAGGCGCCCGCCAGCACTTCGGTAATGAAAGAGAGCTGGGTATTAGCTTTCGACGCAAGTTTTTCAACGAGCGGGAACAGACAGTGCGTGGGCACCAGCGCTTCGGCGACGATGGTCAGGTGCGTTTCCCAGCCGCGCGCCAGCGCTTCAGCGTCGGTTGTGAGCTTATCCGCCGCCTCCAGCAGCACGCGACCGCGCTCCAGCAGCATACGGCCCACGTTAGTGAACTTGGTACGGTGTCCGGAGCGGTCGAAAAGCACCACATCCAGCTCCTCCTCCAGCTTCTGCATGGTGTAGCTTAATGCAGAAGGCACGCGTCCCAGTTCGTCAGCCGCGGCGGCGAAACTGCCGCGCCGGTCGATAGCATCCATGACGCGCAGCGCCTCCAGCGTCAATGCCCTTTCTTTAGCCATCAGGTTCTCGTTCAGGAAATTTGAATATACCAAGCAGATTAACTGGCTAACAATGCAGCGTCCACACCCTTAACATAAAAGCCTGTCAAGAGAGGTAAATTATGATTATCACGAGAACAGCCAAACAGTGTGGGCAAGCTGACTATGGGTGGCTGCAGGCTCGCTATACCTTTTCCTTTGGCCACTATTTCGATCCAAAATTGTTGGGGTATGCTTCGCTCCGTGTCCTGAACCAGGAAGTGCTGGCGCCGGGCGCTGCATTTCAGCCGCGCACTTACCCGAAAGTCGATATTCTTAACCTGATCCTCGACGGCGAGGCGGAATACCGTGACAGCGAAGGGAATCACCTGCGCGCGAAAGCGGGCGAGGCGCTGTTGCTTTCCACCCAACCGGGCGTGAGTTACAGCGAACATAATCTGAGCAAAGATCAGTCGCTAACGCGGATGCAGCTCTGGCTCGACGCCTGCCCGGAACGCGAAAACGCGGCGGTGCAGACGATGACGATTGGCCCGCAGGCGCGCCAGCTTATCGCCTCGCCAGATGGCGCTGACGGCAGCCTGCAGTTGCGCCAGCACGTCTGGTTGTGGCATATCGCCCTCAACGAAGGGGAATCCGTAAGCCTGCCGCTGAACGGACCGCGTGCGTACCTGCAATCCATCCACGGCACGGTGCACGCAAAAACCGAAACAGACGGCAAAGAGGCATTAACCTGCGGAGACGGCGCATTTATTCGTGACGAGGCTAACATAACCCTCATCGCCGGTTCGCCGCTGCGCGCTTTACTGGTAGATTTGCCGGTGTAACAGAAGATGCAGATCGCTGCATCAGGAGTCAGAAAATGAGTACCATCACACAGCAAAAGAAAGTCACGCAGTTGACTGTTTCACCCGCCATGCAGGAAGCGCACACACGCGCCGGAGCGCAACACGAGTTTTCCTACGATTGTATGCTCAGCGAGCTGGAAGCCATTATCGCTGAAGCCGAAGTACGCCTGGCCGAGGAAGAAGCCGCCTGACGTACGCTCTCCGGGCGGGCCTGCCGGCTCGCCTGCTCCTGTTTTTCTTCCTTTGTCGCGCTCTGTTACGGGTGTTCTTCCGTTCTGATGGCAAACCATCCCGCAGGCCAGGTAACACACCGGTCGCCACTACGACCGCTGTCTCACATCCATCTGTGTCTCTTTACACTGTCAGTTTCTGATTTTTCCATCGTTTAGCTGCCCTTCGCATCAAAAGCATAATTTCAAACGCACAGCTCATGAAAATGGCGGCTGATTCTGGGCTCGCTCCGGATTAAGGAAAAAAATGATGAGGATGATCAGAGGTAAAATATGAAGAAAATCGCACTACTTGGGCTAACGTTATTGAGCACAGCCTGCCTCGCGGCAGAGGATCAACCCTCAACCCTGTCTATCGCCGGAAGTGTAAATCAGCCTTACCGTTGCTCAGTGTCCCTGAGCCGCACGACGGCCGATTTAGGGACCCGGAAAATTGAGCAGTTACCCACGGCCGCCACCAGCACAATAAATACGACATCATCCGTACTGGTCGTCGCCACCGTTACGGGTACAGGCTGCAAAGATGATAGCGATACCGATAATTACTACGCCCATACGGCGCTGACGTTTAACGGCGCAGCAGATAGTAATGACAGCACTGTCCTTGCCAATACGTTAAATGACGACACCGCGGCAAAAGGTATCGCCGTCGGTTTATATTCGTCCGAAGGTGTTCGATTTAATATCAACGAAAACCTCCCATTAAGTGATGGCCGCTTCCCCTTCTTTATCGGGATGGTCAAAGTAAACGATAACCCCAGTGCAGGTAAGGTGCAGTCATCCCTGACCGTTTCCGTACAGCATCTTTAAGCGACCGACTTGAGATCCAAAAAAGCAAAAACCCCGCCGAAGCGGGGTTTTTAAAGGAGTGAAGCTAACCGATAAGCCGGGTTCTGTCGTGGACAGTCATTCATCTAGGCCAGCAATCGCTCACTGGCTCAAGCAGCCTACCCGGGTTCAGTACGGGCCGTACCTTATGAACCCCTATTTGGCCTTGCTCCGGGTGGAGTTTACCGTGCCGCGAACTGTTACCAGTCGCGCGGTGCGCTCTTACCGCACCCTTTCACCCTTACCTGATCCCGCTTACGCGGGCCATCGGCGGTTTGCTCTCTGTTGCACTGGTCGTGGGTTTCCCCCCCAGGCGTTACCTGGCACCCTGCCCTATGGAGCCCGGACTTTCCTCCCCTCCGCCCGTCTCCCCGAAAGGACGACGACGAAGCGGCGACTGTCTGGTCAGCTTCGGCGCGGAGTATAGAGGATTTGCCAGTCGCTGTCACGCCCCATCACGGTTTATCGGCCGTCAGCCCTGCTGCTCGAGCGCATATTTGTACAGCGCGTTCTTTTTCACGCCGTGGATCTCCGCCGCCAGCGCCGCGGCTTTTTTCAGCGGCAGTTCGGCCTGCAGCAGCGCCAGCGTGCGCAGTGCGTCCGGCGGCAGCGCATCTTCCTGTGCTTTATGTCCTTCGACGATCAGCACCATTTCACCCTTACGACGGTTTTCATCGTCTTTTATCCACGCAAGGAGTTCACCTACCGGCGCGCCGTGGATGGTCTCCCAGGTTTTGGTGAGTTCGCGGGCCAGTACCACATAACGCGCCTCGCCCCAGACAGCGACCATATCTTCAAGACTTTCCAGCAGACGGTGCGTAGATTCATAAAAAATCAGCGTGCGCGGTTCTTGCTCCAGTGCTTTCAGCACGTCGCGGCGGCCTTTAGATTTTGCTGGCAAAAAGCCCTCATAACAGAAGCGGTCTGACGGCAAACCTGCCGCGGAAAGCGCGGCGATCGCGGCACATGGCCCCGGCAGCGGCACCACGCGCAGACCGGCTTCACGGCAGGCGCGCACCAGATGGTAGCCCGGGTCGTTAATCAGCGGCGTACCGGCGTCAGAGACGAGCGCGATGTTTTGTCCTTCGCGCAATTTGGCGATGAGCGTTTCCGCTTTTTGCTGTTCGTTATGGTCATGTAGCGCAAAAAGCCGGGCGCTGATAGCAAAATGTTGCAGCAGCAGACCGGTATGACGGGTATCCTCAGCGGCGATAAGATCGACGGACTGCAATACTGTCAGGGCACGTTGCGTAATGTCGCCAAGATTGCCGATAGGCGTCGGGACAATATAGAGCTGGCCCTGAGAATTCTGCGCCGAATCGTTTTGTTTCATTGTTTCGTCCGTATTGCCGATTTAAAATTGAACATTCACCAGAAAAAAACCACTGGATACAGCATGGTACCTTCTAAACTTTCCGGCTCTAAAGCCGCGCGTTGTCTGCCTGTCCTGCTGGCAGCTCTATTTTTCGCAGGCTGCGGCACGCAGACGCCTGACCAGAGCACTGCACATATGCAGGGCGAAGCCAAAGCGGATTCAGGCTTTTATCTGCATCAGATGGAGCAAAGCCGTGATGATAGCAAGACCAACTGGCAATTACTCGCCATACGTGCACTGCTCGGCGAAGGCAAACGCGAGCGCGCCATCACGCTGTACGGCGAGCTGCCGCAGAACCTGACCAACGCCCAGCGCCGCGAAGCGTCACTGCTGGAAGCACAGATAAAACTCGCGCAGCAGGATTATCAGGGCGCTCTGGCGCTGCTTGAGAAAATCAATCTGGCTGATCTTAACGACGAGCAGAAAGCCCGTTACTGGCAGGCGAAAATTGACGCAAGCCAGGGCCGTCCATCGCTCGAACTGCTGCGCGCCCTGATTGCGCAGGAGCCGCTGCTGCAAGGCCCGGCCAAACAGAAAAACATCGACGCCACCTGGCAGGCGCTTTCGCAGATGTCGCAAGATCAGGCAAAGTCGCTGGTGATTAACGCTGACGAAAATACGCTGCAAGGCTGGCTCGATCTGCAACGCGTCTGGTTTGATAACCGCAATGACCCGAAAATGCTCCAGGCGGGCGTAAAAGACTGGCAGACCCGCTATCCGCAAAACCCGGGCGCGAAAATGCTGCCGACGCAACTTGCCAACCTGCAAAACTACAAACCGGCTTCCGCCGATAAAATTGCGCTGTTGCTGCCGTTAAACGGCCAGGCGGCGGTCTTTAGTCGCGCCATTCAGCAGGGGTTTGAAGCCGCAAAAAATGCGGGCACCAGCCCGGTTGCCGTACAGGCGCCAGTAACGGCGCCTGCGGATAACGCTGCCGCGCAGAACACGGATAACGATCAGGCACCGCAGACCGCCGCGGCCGACGCCGTGGCAAGCCCTGCCGACGCCGTGGCAAGCCCTGCCGCCGCCCCGGTTGACGATCTGGCCGCACAGCCTGTCGCACAACAAAGCCAGCCTGAATCGCAACCTGCCGTGGCGCCACCGGTTACCGCTGCGCCGGCGAACCCATCGGCGGAAATCAAAGTCTATGACACCAGCTCACAGACCATCACGCAGATCCTCGCACAGGCACAGCAGGACGGCGCAAGCCTGGTTGTCGGTCCACTGCTTAAAGAGAGCGTGGACGGTCTGCTGAAAACCGGCACGCCGCTGAACGTGCTGGCACTTAACCAGCCGGAAACCGTGCAGAACCGCCCGAACGTGTGTTATTTCGCGCTCTCGCCGGAAGATGAGGCCGCCGATGCCGCCGCGCATATCTGGCAGGAAGGCAAACGTGCGCCGCTGCTGCTGGTGCCTTACAGCGCGCTGGGCGACCGTGTGACAAAAGCCTTCGCCGATCGCTGGACGCAGCTTGGTGGCGGCACCGTGTTGCAACAGAAATTTGGCTCCGTTAACGAGCTTAAGATGAACATTAATGGTGGCACCGGCATCGCGCTGACCGGCTCGCCTGTCGCTGCCAGCTTGCCGCAGCAGCAACCGGTGACTATCGGCGGCCTGTCTATCCCGGCACCGCCGACCGACGCGCAGATCACGGCGGGCAGCAGCGGCAAAGTGGACGCGGTCTATATCCTCGCGACCCCTGCGGAAATTGCGCTGATTAAGCCGATGATCGCCATGCGTGCCGGCAGCCACAGCGGCGCGGCGCTTTACGCCAGCTCCCGCAGCGCCCAGGGTGGCGCAGGCCCGGACTTCCGTCTGGAGATGGAAGGACTGGAGTTTAGCGATATCCCGATGCTCGCAGGCAGCAACCCGGCGCTGATGCAGCAGGCGCTTTCAGCGGTGAATAACGACTATTCGCTGGCGCGCCTCTATGCGATGGGCGTGGATGCCTGGTCGCTTGCGAACCATTTCTCCCAGATGCGCCAGGTGCCCGGTTTCCAGCTTAGCGGCAACACCGGGGCACTGAGCGCTACACAGGACTGCGTGATTAACAGGAAGTTAACGTGGCTCAAATACCAGCAAGGACAGTTGGTTCCGGCCAACTGAGTCGCAAAGAGACTGGCGCCGCCTTCGAAGCGCAGGCGCGCGCCTTTCTTGAGCGCAAGGGATTGCGTTTTATCGCCGCCAATGCGCATGAGCGCGGCGGCGAAATCGATCTCATTATGAATGACCGTGGCGTAACGGTGTTCGTCGAGGTGCGCTACCGACGCGCCAGCCTTTATGGCGGAGCCGCCGCCAGTGTCACCCGCAGCAAACAGCAAAAATTGTTACATGCCGCCCGGTTGTGGCTCGCGCGCCACAATGGGAGCTTTGATACTGTGGATTGCCGGTTCGATGTGTTAGCCTTCACCGGCAATGAAATCGAGTGGATTGCGAACGCCTTTTCGCTCCACGCCTGAACTGACGTAACGCTCAAAGGATAATCGTGCTAGAAAGAATCAAAGTCTGCTTTACGGAAAGCATTCAAACCCAGATTGCGGCGGCGGAAGCACTCCCGGATGCGATTTCTCGTGCGGCCATGACCCTGGTTCAGTCTCTCCTCAACGGCAACAAAATCCTCTGCTGCGGCAACGGCACGTCCGGCGCTAACGCGCAGCATTTCGCGGCCAGCATGATTAATCGTTTTGAAACGGAGCGGCCCAGTTTACCCGCCATTGCACTTAATACCGATAATGTGGTCTTAACGGCGATAAGCAACGACAGGCTGCATGATGAAGTGTATGCCAAACAGGTGCGTGCGCTGGGCCATGCCGGGGATGTGCTGCTCGCTATCTCCACGCGTGGCAACAGTCGCGATATCGTCAAAGCCGTTGAAGCTGCTGTGACCCGCGATATGACTATCGTGGCGCTGACGGGCTACGACGGCGGCGAGCTGGCCGGGCTTCTGGGCCCGCAGGATGTGGAGATCCGTATCCCCTCCCATCGCAGCGCGCGCATTCAGGAGATGCACATGCTGACGGTAAACTGCCTGTGCGATTTAATCGATAACACATTATTTCCACACCAGGATGATTAAGGAGTACTCATGAAGGCCATTAAACCCCTCGCGGTGGTGATGACCGCGCTTGTGCTGCAGGGCTGCGTCGCCGCAGCTGTCGTCGGAACGGCAGCCGTCGGCACCAAAGCCGCGACCGATCCGCGCAGTGTGGGTACTCAGGTTGATGACGGTACGCTGGAGCTGCGCGTAAATACTGCGCTTGGCAAAGATGAGCAACTGAAGAAAGAAGCGCGCATCAATGTCACCGCGTATCAGGGCAAAGTGTTGCTGACCGGCCAGTCGCCGAACCCGGAACTGGCGTCCCGTGCGAAACAGATAGCCATGGGCGTGGAAGGCGCGACTGAAGTGTTTAACGAGATCCGCAACGGCCAGCCGATTGGGCTTGGCACCGCATCGTCGGATACCTGGATTACCACCAAAGTGCGCTCACAGTTGCTCGGAAGCGATCAGGTGAAATCGTCTAATGTGAAAGTGACGACCGAAAATGGCGAAGTGTTCCTGCTGGGTCTGGTGACCGAGCGCGAAGGCCGCGCAGCGGCAGATACCGCAAGCCGCGTGAGCGGCGTGAAGCACGTGACCACCGCGTTTACCTACATTAAGTAACCCTTCACCTAAGCCCTCTCCCGCCGGGGAGAGGGTTCACATCATTTCCATTGATGTTTTAATCGGTCTTGCGGCAGAGGGCGCAATGCTTGCCCGCCCGACAAACCAGGCTCATGGGATACACCGCGCCATAACCCACTACATCAGCGCCAGCGCGCCTGTGACCGCACCTGCAAGCATCACCATACCGCCGGTCAGCCACAATGCTTTCGCCGGGAACGCCTTACGCAGCATAATCAGCGACGGCAGGCTCACTGCCGGCAGCGTCACCAGCAATGCAAGCCCTGGCGCAAAGCCCATACCGGCGAGCATCATCGTCTGCACAATCGGAATTTCCGCTGCGGTCGGGATCACAAACAGGCAACCTACTATTGCCATCGCCAGCACCCAGAGCAGCGTATTACCTACGGCGCCATCGGCATGCGGGAACAGCCAGACGCGGGCAGCGCCCAGCACCAGTACCGCCAGCAGATAGACCGGGATCGTGTTCCAGAACAGCGTCCAGAGCGCCTGTCCCCAGCGCTTCATAAAGCTGCCCTGCGGGGCTTCTGCAGGCAGCGCCGATTCAGGCAGCGCAGGCGCAGGCGTGTCGGCCACAAAACGCTGCACCAGCGATGCGATGCCAATCACCATCACCAGGCCTGCGGCCACGCGGATGAGCGTAAACTCCCATCCCAGCACGAAGCCCATAAAGACCAGCGTCGCCGGGTTCAGCAGCGGATTACCAAGCCAAAACGCCAGCGCGCCGCCCATCGATACTGACTGGCGACGCATGCCGGCAGCCACTGGCGCAGCACAGCAGGTACACATCATTCCCGGCAGAGAAAACAGCGTCCCCAGCAGCGTGCCGCGAAAACGCGGCTGACCGAGTGTGCGCACCAGCCAGTCGCGTGGGATCAACACCTGAATCAGCGAGCCGAGCAGCACACCAAGAACGGCCGCTTTCCAGACCGCGAGAAAATAGATGCCGGCATAATCGAGCGCCGCACGCAGAGGGTTATCCTGCGCGTTAGCAAGTATCGAATTACCGATGCTGTGCGTTTGCGCGGCGGTAAAGGCTTTGCCGTAATAGGGCTGCCATTTGACGTACCACAGACCGACACACAGAACGAGAAAGAACAGCGCGGGCTTCCACCATGCGGTAGATTTCAGCGCCAGAGATGAAGACTGACCAGCCATAACATTCCTCTGGAAAACAGGGGGGATAAAATTTGCCGGTCAATACTACGCTCGTGATGTAATTTTTGAAACGCTGTTCAACGCACGGTTTGTGCGGCTATTTCACGCAATTGCGCCGAATCCAGCACGGAGACATCCTCTTTGGCAGGCGACAACGCCGCGTTCATCAACGCCTGCGCTACCGTTTGCGCCTCAATAGCCTTCCATTTACCGGGCAACAGACGAAACAGCGGTGCCATGAATGACTCTCCGGCGCGGCGTTTTTCGCGCTCGCCCGTCAGCAACGATGGACGCGCGATGGTAAGCCGCGGCCAGCCCTGCGCCTTTAATGCCGCTTCCATCTCACCTTTCACGCGATTGTAGAAAAACGGTGAGTTCGGGTTAGCGCCAAGCGCGCTGACCACCAGCATATGCTTTGCGCCAAGCCGTAACCCGGCAAGCGAAGTGTCCACCACCAGTGAATAGTCGGCCAGGATAAACGCCTCTTTACTGCCTGCCTCGCGCCGTGTAGTGCCGAGGCAGCAAAAAACGAGATCCAGCGGCGTATCAAGCTGTGTGAGCACGTCGGAGAGCTGCGGATCGTGAGGGTTTTCTACTTTATTTAACGCGACCTGCAACGGACGGCGGGTCGCCGCGATAATTGACGACACGCGCGGCTCGTCAGCCAGCATCCGTAACAGATGGCTGCCCACCAGTCCGCTCGCGCCGGTTATCAGTACTCGACTCATGATGGCTCCTTTGCAGAATCTTCTGCCTTGCAATGTCAGCGCCCTCAACCAGGCTTAATAGTCTGTGTGGTTTAAGTATTTACCATTTCTGGCAAAAGCCATTACTGCACATCACCGTTCTGTAAAGACACCAAGGGAGGCGTAATGAGCAAGAAGATTGCAGTCTTAATCACTGACGAATTCGAAGATTCGGAATTCACATCCCCCGCCGCGGAGTACCGCAAAGCCGGGCATGAAGTGATCACCATTGAGAAAGAAGCGGGGAAAACCGTCACCGGCAAACAGGGCGAGGCAACGGTTACAATCGATAAATCTATCGATGACGTCAGCCCGGCGGATTTTGACGCCCTGCTGTTGCCTGGCGGCCATTCGCCTGACAGCCTGCGCGGCGACGATCGCTTCGTCACCTTCACGCGCGATTTCGTCAATACCGGCAAACCGGTCTTTGCTATCTGCCACGGCCCGCAACTGCTGATTAGCGCAGATGTGATCCGTGGGCGTAAGCTCACCGCCGTGAAGCCTATCGTTATCGATGTGAAAAACGCCGGGGCGGAATTCTTCGATCAGGAAGTGGTGATAGACAAAGATCAACTGGTGACCAGCCGCACCCCGGAAGATCTGCCTGCGTTTAACCGCGAGGCGTTACGCCTGCTCGGCGCGTAACCAGGCGAGTTTTTTACCAAACCCCAGGGTGTTGTCAGTGAACTTGATTTCATCAAGACGGATCTCCCACAGTGGGGAGGACATCACCCTGGCCACCGGAAAGCGGCGGTTATAGCGCTCGCGCAAGGCTTCGCTTTCCGGTCCTTCCACCAGCCGTAATTCCCCCGCAAACTGCACGCCGCGTATTAGCGCCACGGTTTTGGTCTGCCCATTGACGGTGCCCGCCACACGCGCAAGTGTGCCTGCCATTTCGCCGTGCCGGCTTTTGGTATCGCTCAACAGATAAAACGCTACGCGCTCGCGGTCATAAAGGTAAAACGCATTCGCGCACCAGAGCGCGTCTTCATTCCCAACGCAATAGGTGACGACATGCTGTTTGGCCAGCCATTTGCTGATGGCGTCGAGTTCGTCCATTGGTTCTCCTGTCAGGGATAATCATGTTAAGGTGCGGCCAGTCGTGGCTGTCGCTGATATTCATTATGGAAGAATGGTTTCTCTATCTGATCCGCTGTGCGGATAACCGGCTTTATACCGGCATCACTACCGATGTGGCGCGCCGCTTCACCCAGCATCAGCGCGGCAAGGGCGCAAAGGCGCTGCGTGGTAAAGGCGAGCTGACGCTGGTGTTCAGCACGCCCGTGGGCACTCGCTCCGAGGCGCTACGCGCCGAGTATCGCATCAAGCAACTGACGAAACGGCAGAAAGAGCAACTGGTCGCGGGGGAGCTGGCGTTTGAAGCGATGGCGAACGCGCCGCAAACGCCCTGAGATCAGAAACGGTTAAAATGGTCGTGGTAATCCACGCGGCCATGTACGCCATCAAGCGCGTCATCGGCAAGGCGATGCACCTGAAACGCCGCTTCGGCGCCCGGCCAGCGGCAGTGGAGATCGTAGCGGGCGGCAGGTTCGAAACCCAGGCGGTTATAGAATTCCGGCAAGCCCAGCGTCACGACTGCCGAGTAGCCAAATTCATTCAGCGAATCGAGCCCTTCGTATACTAACTGACGACCAATCCCCTGCCCGCGCCAGGACTCATCGACCGCCAGCGGCGCAAGCCCCAGCCACTGCCGCTCTTCGCCCGCAATAGTGACGGGGCTGAAGGCGACGTAACCGACAACCTGTCCTTCATCGTCCGTTGCGACTAACCCCAGCGTTAACAGCCCGTCTTCACGCAGCGCATGCACCAGCTCCGCTTCGTCGTCGCGTCCGAAAGCGCGGCGAAGTAAAGCGTCGATGCCCGGCGCATCAATGGGGATTTCTACACGAATCAGCATGGTTCACCTATGGAATGTGCTTTAGTTAGCGGCGAGACGCTCAGCCCCGCTTCAACGAAGTCCGCCAGTTGCAGCAGCATCACGCGCAGCGGTTTCGGCATCGCGTCGAGCTCAATGGCGTCCATCAAGTTCTTCACATATAACCCTAATTCAGTATCGCCTTCAATCACCAGACGACGCTGGAAGAAAAGCGTGTCGGGATCCTGCTTGCGCGCGGCGATCATCAGTAGATCGGCCGCGTCGGCGCGGAACATCACATCCGCTTCGGCCTCTTCACGCACGATAAGCGTATCGTTTTCCACCGACGTGAACCAGCGCAGGCCGATGTCGCGCACCTCAATACCGAGCCAGCGGCCCTCCAGAAAGGCCAGCTCTTCATCCGCCAGCGCCTGGCGGAATTGCCAGCCGAGCAGCTGCTCCAGCGCCTGGCGCTTGATAGCGAAAGGCGTTAAGGCCACCGGCGCTTTCAGCAGCGAAGGGCCAAGGTGTACCAGACAGGAACGCAGATTCTTCAACACGGGCTTTTCTCCTTGCCAAATCACAGTGGCCGTTATTGTGCCATATCAGCCAAATGGGATAGCGGTTCAAATCAAGCTTTGCGCCTTCACGGGTACCCCTTTATAGATGCCATCAATACGACATTAGCTGCCTTAAATCAAAAATTGTCGCGGGCGGGTTAACTAAAATCGCCGTTCGTTAACAATTTCGCTGCCTTTGCGCAGCGCGCCAGGCCCAATGCGGCCTGCTTTTATTTTCAGGACACGCTATGGAGTTGCTTTGCCCCGCCGGTAACCTTCCGGCTTTGAAGGCGGCCATCGATAATGGCGCGGATGCGGTTTATATCGGTCTGAAAGACGATACCAACGCCCGCCACTTCGCTGGCCTGAATTTTACCGAGAAGAAATTACAGGATGCGGTGAACTATGTGCATCAACATGGCCGCAAGCTGCACATCGCTATCAATACGTTCGCGCATCCCGATGGTTACGCGCGCTGGGAGCGCGCGGTGGATATGGCCGCACAGCTGGGTGCCGATGCGCTGATCCTCGCTGATATCGCGATGCTGGAATATGCTGCCGCCCGCTACCCACACGTTGAGCGCCATGTATCGGTACAGGCTTCCGCCACGAACGAAGCCGCCATCCGCTTTTATCAGCGCCATTTCGATGTGGCCCGCGTAGTGCTGCCGCGCGTCTTATCCATTCATCAGGTGAAACAGTTAGCCCGCGTCACGCCGGTGCCGCTGGAAGTCTTTGCTTTCGGCAGCCTGTGCATCATGGCGGAAGGACGCTGTTATCTCTCTTCTTATCTGACTGGCGAGTCGCCTAATACCGTTGGCGCGTGTTCCCCGGCCCGTTTTGTGCGCTGGCAGCAAACGGATCAGGGGCTGGAATCGCGCCTCAATGACGTGCTGATCGACCGCTATCAGGAAGGCGAAAACGCCGGTTATCCGACGCTGTGCAAAGGCCGTTATCTGGTGGATGGACAGCGCTACCACGCGCTTGAAGAGCCTACCAGTCTCAATACGCTGGGGCTGCTGCCGGAGCTGTTAGCGGCCAATATCGCCTCAGTGAAAATCGAAGGGCGCCAGCGCAGCCCGGCCTACGTAAGCCAGGTCGCGAAGGTGTGGCGTCAGGCTATTGACCGTTGTCAGGCCGATCCGCAGCGTTTTGCACCGCAACCGGCCTGGATGGACGCGCTCGGCGCGATGGCCGAAGGCACCCAGACGACGCTTGGCGCGTACCATCGCAAATGGCAGTAAGGAGAGCCGCATGAAATATTCGTTAGGGCCAGTGCTGTACTACTGGCCGAAAGCCACGCTTGAGAGCTTTTATGACGCGGCGGCGGCAAGTAGTGCCGATGTGATTTACCTCGGCGAAGCCGTGTGCAGCAAACGGCGCGAGACTAAAGTCGCCGACTGGCTGGCCCTTGCCAAAACGCTCGCCGCAAGCGGCAAACAGGTGGTGCTCTCAACGCTTGCGCTGGTGCAGGCACCGTCTGAACTCAACGAACTGAAGCGCTATATCGACAACGGCGAGTTTCTGATTGAGGCCAATGATTTTGGCGCCGTGGGGCTGGCGGCGGAGCGCAAGCTGCCTTTCGTCGCCGGACACGCGCTCAACTGCTATAACGCCGTCACGCTGCGCCTGCTCCTTAAAGATGGCATGACACGCTGGTGTATGCCGGTGGAGCTGTCGCGCGACTGGCTGGTGAACCTCCTCGAGCAGTGCGATACGCTGGGCATTCGCGATAAGTTTGAAGTGGAAGTGCTGAGCTACGGTCATTTACCACTCGCCTACTCCGCTCGCTGCTTTACCGCCCGATCCGAAGACCGTCCTAAAGACGAGTGTGAAACCTGCTGTATCAAATACCCTAACGGGCGCAGCATGCTGTCGCAGGAAAATAGCCAGGTGTTTGTGCTAAACGGCATTCAGACCATGAGCGGCTACGTCTATAACCTCGGCAACGAGCTGGCCTCGATGACAGGGCTTGTGGATATGGTGCGCCTCTCGCCGATGGGCATGGAGACGCTCACGGTGCTTGATGCCTTCCGGGCTAATGAAACTGGCGCTGCGCCGCTTCCGCTTGCGGCACACAGCGACTGCAACGGCTACTGGCGGCGGCTCGCCGGGATGGCGCTTCAGGCGTAAGAAAAGGCTCACTTTGTTAACAGCATTTTGCATGAGTTCATGCAGTATGAAAGGACAGCTTTCCGGCTGGCGCCCGGGCAAAATCCCCGAAATGCGCCAGGCTGGAAGAAGACCTTCAATCTGATAGCTATGCTGTAATTAAGTGAGCCGTTATGTCTGATAAATCTGTTGTGCCCTTCTCAGTGCTCGATCTCGCGCCGATCCCGCAAGGCTCCTCCGCCCGTGAGGCGTTCCATCACTCGCTCGATTTAGCGCGCCTCGCAGAAAAGCGCGGTTATGACCGCTACTGGCTGGCGGAGCACCACAATATGACCGGCATCGCCAGCGCGGCGACGTCGGTACTGATTGGCTATCTCGCCGCCAACACCACGACACTGCGTCTGGGCTCCGGCGGCGTGATGCTGCCAAACCATGCGCCGCTGGTGATTGCCGAGCAGTTCGGCACGCTTGATGCGCTCTATCCGGGCCGTATTGAACTGGGCCTTGGTCGTGCACCGGGCAGCGATCAGCGCACCATGATGGCGCTGCGCCGAAATATGAATAACGATATCGACAACTTCCCGCGCGATGTGAAAGAGCTAACGGACTGGTTCGACGCCCGCGACCCAAACCCGGCGGTACGTCCGGTACCGGGCTATGGCGCCAAAATTCCGGTGTGGCTGCTGGGCTCAAGCCTTTATAGCGCGCAGCTCGCCGCCCAGATGGGTCTGCCGTTCGCGTTTGCCTCGCACTTTGCGCCGGATATGCTCTTCCAGGCGTTGCACCTCTACCGCACCCATTTTCAGCCTTCAGAACGACTTGAGAAGCCGTATGCGATGGTATGCATTAATATCGTCGCCGCCGACAGTAACCGCGATGCGGAATTCCTGTTCACCTCGATGCAGCAGGCGTTTGTGAAACTGCGCCGTGGCGAAACCGGCCAGCTGCCGCCACCGATTGAATCGATGGAAAGCTTCTGGAGCCCGGCTGAGCAATATGGCGTACAGCAGGCGCTCAGCATGTCGCTGGTCGGCGATAAAGCGAAGATCCGCCACGGACTGCACTCGGTGCTGCGTGAAACCGGCGCAGATGAAATTATGGTTAACGGCCAGATTTTCGACCATGAAGCGCGGCTGCATTCGTTCGATCTCGCCATGCAGGTACGCGAAGAGTTACTCGGTTAAGGGGGACGTGGCCCTCATTACAGCCCTCTCCCATAAGGAGAGGGCGCAAAGCGAGCAAGCGTTACTGATAAACCGGCAACAGATTAAAACTTGAAAGCAGATGCACCAGCGCATTGCCCAGCCCAAAGAGCAGGATCAGCGCAATCATGCCGTTGCCGCCCCAGACGCGAAAGCGTGGGCTGCCAAAACGCTGCCGTGACGCCCGCGCCAGCAGCGCCGGAACAATAGCCGCCCAGATTGTCGCAGCGAGCCCTGCATAACCAATCGCATACAGAAACCCGTTCGGCCACAGCAGCCCGCCTGCCATCGGGGGCAGGAACGTCAGCAGCGCGGTGTTAAGCCGCCCGCGCGGTGAATCGTCAAATCCAAAAAGATCCGCCAGATAATCAAACAGCCCCAGCGTCACACCCAGGAACGAGCTCGCCACCGCAAAATTGGAAAACACAATGAGCAGCACGTCTAATGTCCGGCTATTCAGCGCACCGCTCAGCGCGCTCACCAGCACATCGATATTGCCGCCTGCTTTCGCGATGCCAATAAATTCCGGGCGCGGAATATTACCCATCGTCGCCAGCAGCCAGACGGCGTAGAGCGCCAGCGCAATCAGCGTTCCCCAGAGCAGACAGCGAATAATCGTGCCGGGTTCTTTCCCGTAATATTTCATCAGGCTCGGCACGTTGCCGTGGTAGCCGAACGATGCCAGACAAAACGGCAGTGTCATCAGAACATAAGGCGTATAACTCGGGCTCGCTTCCAGCGTGTTGAAGAGCGTCGTGGGTTCAACGTGGCCCAGCAGGCCGCCAAACGTCAGAAAGAACGTGAGGACTTTACCGCCAAGGACAATTGCCGTCATCCGGCTTACCGCGCTGGTAGAAAGCCAGACAATAAATGCGACGACCAGCGCAAAGCCAAACCCGGCAAGCCGCGCTGGCACCTCAAGAGACAGTCCGGCGAGCGTATGGTGGATAACCGACCCGCTGGCGGAGATGTAGGCGTACGTCAGGATATAGAGCACGAACGCGACGGCCGCGCCGTTCACCACGTTCCAGCCTTTGCCCAGGAGGTCGCGGGTCATGGTGTCGAAGCTTGCGCCGATGTGATAGTTAAGATTGGCCTCCAGCAGCATTAACCCTGAATGAAGCATACAAAACCAGGTAAACAGCAAGGCAAGCAGTGACCAGAAAAACCACGCGCCGGACATCACCACAGGTAAAGAGAACATTCCCGCGCCGATGATCGTTCCGGCGATAATCACAACGCCGCTCAAAAGCGAAGGTGAGGCGCTGCGGGCAATAAGTGTGGTCATAATGCATTCCTGTGAAAAAAGTAACCCGGACGATTCATTGTACCAGTACATTAGTACAATCAGGAGAAAAAATTACGCTCCACATGGATCGTGACGTATTGCGCTGGGGAGGCGCAGTACAACAGCGGATTAATCAGCCAGCGTTCACTGGCACAGCACGTTGATTCTCGCTACAGCGACAGAGGGCGCGTCGTGCGCGCCCTACGGGGATCAGGCGACAGGCTTGAGCCGTGCAACAAAATGGCGCAGCACAGGTGGCTCATAGGTAAAAGTCAGCCCTTTGATTTTGCTCGCACGTTGCTTCACGCTTATCAGCGCGTCGGCGATGTAGTCCATATGATCATTGGTATAGACGCGGCGGGGAATGGTCAGACGCAACAGCTCCATCGGAGAAGGCTTTTGCAGACCCGTTTGCGGATCGCGCCCCAGCAGCAGGGAGCCGATTTCAACGCTACGGATGCCTGCCTCCAGATAGAGTTCGTTGTTGAGCGCGTGCGCCGGAAATTGTTCAGGCGGAATGTGCGGCAGCAACAGTTTCGCATCAACAAACACGGCATGGCCGCCAGTGGGATACTGAATGGGAATGTCGCCTGCGCGCAGGCGCTCGCCGAGATATTCCACCTGATGAATACGGTAGGCGAGGAAATCTTCGTTGGTGCCCTCTTCCAGCCCAATGGCGAGCGCTTCCATATCGCGGCCGGCAAGCCCGCCGTAGGTCACAAACCCTTCCATTGGTACGCAGCGGATGCGCACTTCATTAAAGAGCGCTTCGTCCTCGCGAAAACAGCATAGCCCGCCGATATTTACCATCGCATCTTTCTTGGCAGACATCGTCAGCATGTCGCCGTACTGGTACATTTCGCGAATAATTTCCTTCACGCTCTTATTTTCATAGCCCGCTTCGCGCTGCTTAATAAACCAGGCATTTTCACAAAAACGCGCCGAATCGATGACCACAGGAATATTATGCTTACGCGCAATCTCATAGACTTCGCGCATATTTTGCATCGACACCGGCTGCCCGCCGCTGCTATTACAGGTGATCGTGGTAATAATCGCCGCTACGTTTTCTGCGCCCTGTTCCTGAATCGTCGCCTTTAACTGGTCAATATCGAAATTGCCTTTCCAGTCATACCAGGAGACGGTATCAAATGCTTTCGGCGTAACAACATTAATCGCTCTGGCGCCGTTTAATTCCACGTGCGCGGCAGTGGTGTCGAAATGGAAATTGGAAATAAATACCGGGCGGCGAGACTGAATGCGTGCGATAAGACTCGGGAAAAGAATTTGCTCTGCGCCGCGGCCCTGATGGGTGGGAATGGTAAAGGGGTAACCGATAATCTCTTTCACCTTTTCGCACAGATGCTGGTAGTTGCGCGAGCCCGCGTAGGCTTCGTCGCCCATCATCAGGCCTGCCCACTGGCGGTCGCTCATGGCACCGGTGCCAGAATCCGTCAGCAGATCGATATAAACATCTTCGCTATTCAATAAAAAAGGATTGTAACCAGCTTCTTCCAGCGCGTTGACGCGATCCTGCCAGGTAGTCATGCGAATGGTCTCGACCATCTTAATACGGAAAGGCTCAGGGATACGTTTCATGTTAATTCTCCGACGTACGTCGCCCGCAGGTGGCCCTGAATAACAGCGTCAGAAAGACCTTACCCGCAAAGGCAATAATTTAAAAAAGCGTGATTGAAAAAACGGAGGAGAATTAACGTGGGAAATCGTTAGAAATGCGGTGATCGAGATTATACCAGGCGTTTAAACCGCCTCGCTGAATGAGATGATACGACAGAGACAACACATTCATTACATCGTCCTCTGCGGGTGACAGGTCTGTTAAAAATATCCATAAATAGATATTTATCCGTGACTGATTCCACAAAAGAACAATTACAGAAGAAAACCTTTTGGTTTATTACCCCCATAAAAAAGCCCCGACAATGTCGGGGCTTTTATCAGACTCGTTGTGCTTACGCGTCGCTGGCGCGACGACGACTGGTCGCATCATCACGACGCGGGCCACGGCCACCTTCACGACGTTCGCCACCGAAGCTACGACCGCCTTCACGACGTTCGCCGCTAAAACGACGACCTTCGCCACGGCCTTCAGCAGCACGACCACCTTCACGGCGCTCACCACCAAAACCACGGCCGCCACCGCCACCAGGACGACGATCGCCGCGCGGCTGAGCATCACCCATCAGCTGCATATTCATCGGCTTGTTCAGAATACGCGTGCGGGTGAAGTGTTGCAGCACTTCGGTCGGCATGCCTTTCGGCAGCTCAATGGTGGAGTGGGAGGCAAACAGCTTGATGTTACCAATGTAACGGCTGCTGATATCGCCTTCGTTGGCGATAGCACCCACGATGTGACGCACTTCAACGCCATCATCACGGCCCACTTCAATGCGGTACAGCTCCATGTCGCCTGCGTCACGACGCTCACGACGCGGACGTTCTTCACCGCCGTTACGGTCGCTGCGCGGACCACGCTCATTGCGGTCACCACGGCGCTCGAAACGATCGTCGCGATCGCGGAATTCACGCTTCGGACGCATCGGTGCATCCGGTGGCAGGATCAGCGGACGTTCGCCCTGCGCCATTTTCAGCAGCGCGGCAGCCAGCGTTTCAACATCCAGCTCGCCTTCCGGCTGAAGCTTGGTCAGCAGCGCACGGTATTGATCCAGATCGCTACTTTCCAGCTGCTGCTGAACTTTCGCTGCGAATTTTTCCAGACGACGTTTACCCAGCAGTTCTGCGTTCGGCAGTTCTACTTCCGGGATAGTCAGCTTCATGGTGCGTTCGATGTTACGCAGCAGACGACGCTCGCGGTTCTCAACGAACAGCAGTGCGCGACCCGCGCGACCCGCACGACCGGTACGGCCGATACGGTGAACGTAAGACTCGGAATCCATCGGGATGTCGTAGTTCACCACGAGGCTGATACGTTCAACGTCCAGGCCACGTGCCGCAACGTCAGTTGCAATCAGGATATCCAGACGACCGTCTTTCAGACGTTCCAGGGTCTGCTCACGCAGCGCCTGGTTCATGTCACCGTTCAGCGCAGCGCTGTTGTAACCGCTGCGCTCCAGCGCTTCAGCTACTTCCAGGGTCGCGTTTTTAGTGCGCACGAAGATAATCGCTGCGTCAAAGTCTTCGGCTTCCAGGAAACGCACCAGCGCTTCGTTTTTACGCATGCCGTAGACAGACCAGTAGCTCTGGCTAATGTCCGGGCGAGTGGTAACGCTGGACTGGATGCGCACTTCCTGCGGCTCTTTCATAAAGCGGCGGGTGATGCGACGAATCGCTTCCGGCATGGTCGCGGAGAAGAGCGCGGTCTGATGTTCAGCCGGGATCTGCGCCATGATAGTTTCAACGTCTTCGATGAAGCCCATACGCAGCATTTCATCGGCTTCGTCCAGTACCAGACCCTTCAGGTTAGAAAGATCCAGCGTGCCACGTTTGAGGTGATCCAGCAGACGGCCCGGCGTACCGACCACAATCTGCGGGCCCTGGCGCAGTGCGCGCAGCTGCACGTCATAACGTTGACCGCCGTAAAGGGCTACAACGTTTACGCCATGCATATGTTTAGAGAAATCAGTCATTGCTTCAGCAACCTGAACCGCCAGTTCGCGGGTCGGTGCCAGCACCAGAATCTGCGGTGCGCGCAGTGTTTCATCAATGTTGTGAAGCAGCGGCAGAGAGAACGCTGCGGTTTTGCCGCTACCAGTCTGGGCCATACCCAGAACGTCACGACCAGCCAGCAGATGCGGAATACATTCTGCCTGGATTGGAGATGGTTTTTCGTAACCCAGATCGTTAAGGGCTTCAAGGATAGGAGCCTTCAGCCCCAGATCAGTAAAAGTGGTTTCGAATTCAGCCATGTAGTACGAGTGCCTCAGAATTAATGGCGGCCAGTCTACATAACTCATCGTGAAAATTTTCTGCAATTTTCATTAAAAGTGTGAACCGGCTCAAAGTATGTGGATTGACGAACAAACAAGCCCTCACCGGTTAAGGTGATGACTTTAATAAAAAAATCCGTGGGCTGAAAAGTTCGTCAGCTATTGCTGGTCCGATTCTGCCAGGTCATCTTGCTCCTGGCCCAAGAGCGCTAATTCCAACAATGCATAACGGTGCTCAACGAAGTTGTGTACGTTGTTAGCAACCGCTAATTTGAACAGTGCCGTGGCGCTGTCCTTATCCCCCAGACTTAGGTAGTACTTACCTAAATAGAAGTTGGTTTCACTGAGATGCTCAGCGAGCGAGGTGTTATCCGTTGCGTCTGACTTCAGGCGTTCCATTAACGTTTTTTCGCTAATGTCACCCAGCCAGAATTCGACAATGTTCCATCCCCACTGTTCTTTGTCCGATTTCTCAAAGCGTTCTTGCAAGGCCGCTTTGGCCTGTTTCTCATCCAGTTTGCTTTCAGCAAGGAAGAGCCACAGACTACGGAAAGGATCATTGGGATCGTCGTGATAAAACGCTAGCAGATCATCTTGCGCTAATCGGTAACGTCCACCGTAGTAGAGGGCGATACCGCGATTTAAATGCGCGTAGTTGTAAGTTGGATCAAGCTCTAGTACAGAATCAAACGCTTCATAGGCAGCATCAAAATTGCCTGCCTGCGTTAAATAAATGCCTAAGTAATTGAATACTTCAGGCATATCGGGGCGGATAGCCAGCGCTTGTGAAAAATCATTTCGCGCCAGTGCCCGCAAACCAAGACTATCATACAACACTCCGCGCTCATATAAAAGCTGTGCGCGTTCATCATCGGTTAAAGCCCGACTTGCGAGGATCTGCTCCATGCGTGCGAGGATCACTTCTTGCTGCAAGGCCGGTTGCAATGGCACCGCCAGGACCTCGCTCTTACGCCAGGCAGAGTTGCTGCATCCTGCCAGCGTGAGTGCTGTCGCAACGAAACACCAGCGCAATAAAGGCTTCATTTCCCACTCCCGAAGACAACTATTGGATGAACGTCCTGTCCCCCGGCTGCAAACGGGGCATCCTGCCCCGTAACAACTGGCTCTCCGTGTCACCACGGAGAGCTAAAGGGCAAACCTTACTCGGCTTCCGGCGCAGCAGGGGCTGCTGCTTCCTGAGTCTGCTCGGTCGCTTCTTTGATGCTCAGGCGTACACGGCCCTGACGGTCAACTTCCAGTACCTTAACAGGCACTTCCTGACCCATCTGCAGGTAGTCGGTGACTTTCTCTACACGCTTATCAGCGATCTGAGAAATATGCACCAGACCTTCTTTACCGCCGCCGATAGCAACGAAAGCACCGAAATCAACGATACGCGTTACTTTACCATTGTAGATACGACCCACTTCGATTTCAGCCGTGATCTCTTCGATACGACGAATAGCATGTTTCGCTTTTTCGCCGTCGGTCGCGGCAATTTTTACCGTGCCGTCATCTTCGATCTCAATGGTAGTGCCGGTTTCCTCGGTCAGCGCACGAATCACTGAGCCGCCTTTACCGATCACGTCCTTGATCTTGTCCGGGCTGATCTTAATGGTATGGATACGCGGTGCGAACTGAGAGATATCGCCACGCGGTGCATTGATAGCCTGTTCCATCACGCCCAGGATGTGCAGACGCGCGCCCTTAGCCTGGTTCAGTGCCACCTGCATGATTTCTTTGGTGATACCTTCAATTTTGATATCCATCTGCAGCGCAGTGATACCTTCGCGGGAACCCGCTACTTTGAAGTCCATATCGCCCAGGTGGTCTTCGTCACCCAGAATATCGGACAGAACAACAAAGTTTTCGCCTTCTTTTACCAGGCCCATCGCGATACCTGCGACAGCGGCTTTGATCGGCACACCTGCATCCATCAGCGCCAGAGAAGCGCCGCACACGGAAGCCATGGAAGATGAACCATTGGATTCAGTGATCTCGGATACAACGCGGACAGTGTACGGGAAACGGTCAGCGGCAGGCATAACAGCCAGAACGCCACGTTTCGCCAGACGACCATGACCAATTTCACGACGCTTCGGAGACCCTACCATGCCGGTTTCGCCGACAGAGTACGGAGGGAAGTTGTAGTGGAACAGGAAACGATCAGTACGCTCGCCCATCAGTTCGTCGATGTTCTGCGCGTCGCGCTCGGTGCCAAGGGTCGCAGTAACCAGCGCCTGAGTTTCACCGCGGGTAAACAGCGCGGAACCGTGAGTACGCGGCAGTACGCCAGTGCGCACATCCAGGCCACGAATCATATCTTTTTCACGACCATCAATACGTGGTTCGCCAGACAGCACGCGAGAACGAACAACGTTCTTTTCAATAGCGTGCAGAATGTCGCCCAGTTCGTTTTCGTCAAGCGCGTCGCCTTCGGCCTGCTCAGCCTGCAGTGCGGAGATAACGTCCGCTTTGATAGCGTCGATCTGGCTATAACGTTCTTGTTTGTCCGTAATGCGGTACGCGTCGCTCAGACGAGATTCAGCCAGCGCTTTCACGCGCGCGTTCAGCGCTTCGTTCGCGGCTTCTGGCTGCCAGTCCCAGCGCGGCTTGCCCGCTTCTTTAACGAGATCGTTGATATTCTGGATAACAATCTGCTGTTGTTCGTGACCAAACACGACCGCGCCCAGCATCTGATCTTCGCTCAGCAATTCAGCTTCAGATTCCACCATCAGCACAGCGCTTTCTGTACCAGCAACAACCAGGTCCAGGCGGCTTGATTTCAGCTCTTCCTGGGTCGGGTTCAGTACATACTGATCGTTGATGTAACCAACACGCGCGGAGCCGATCGGACCGTTGAACGGGATACCAGACAGAGACAGCGCCGCAGAGGCACCAATCATCGCGACGATATCCGGGTTAACTTGCGGGTTTACCGAAACGACAGTTGCGATAACCTGAACTTCGTTAACGAAGCCTTCAGGGAACAGCGGACGCACCGGGCGGTCAATCAGACGCGCGATCAGCGTTTCGCCTTCGCTCGGACGGCCTTCACGACGGAAGAAGCCGCCAGGAATACGGCCAGCAGCGTAAGTACGCTCCTGATAGTTGACGGTCAGCGGGAAGAAGTCCTGGCCTGGCTTCGCTTTTTTAGCGCCGACTACGGTAACGAATACCGCAGTGTCATCCATGCTTACCATTACGGCAGCAGTGGCCTGACGAGCCATCATACCGGTTTCAAGAGTGACAGTATGTTGACCATACTGAAATTTGCGGACGATCGGATTAAGCAAAATTATACCCTTTCTAAATGAAGAACAGCACGCCCAAAGCCGTGCTGACAGTACCCGACCTTCTTTGCATCCTCGCGACTAATGACAACCTTAACCCGCTTATGCGGATAAAGCCTCTCATTAGCCGCGCGAACCTCTGCAACGAAGATCATACTCAGCAACAATACATGAGTTTACTCGCAATTGCTGCCGCCTGGTCGAAAAAAGGGGCCGTAAAGGCCCCCTTTTCTGAAACTCGCAGTGATTAGCGACGCAGACCCAGGCGCTCGATCAGCGCAGTGTAGCGTGCTACATCTTTACGTTTCAGGTAGTCGAGCAGTTTACGACGCTGAGAAACCATACGCAGCAGACCACGACGGCTGTGGTGATCTTTTTTGTGCTCTGCGAAGTGGCCCTGCAGGTGGTTGATCTGCGCAGTCAGCAGTGCAACCTGAACTTCGGTAGAACCACTGTCGTTCTCACCACGACCAAACTCAGAAACGATTTTAGCTTTAGCTTCAACGCTTAGAGACATTTTCAACTCCAGTTAATAAAAAATAAGGGTGCCGATCTCTAATTCAGCCACCCGGGGCTACGCCTGCATTAAAATGAAGGGCGTAGTGTTAAGCCGCAATATTCTACCTGTCGCAGCCTGTTATCGCAAGGTAACGACATGCGTTAAACCGGATACTCCACCACCAGTCGACGGGGCGCGACGCGACCTTCGCTGTCAATTTCGCCCATACCGATAAACTTTTCTGTGTCGCCTTCCGTCACGCGAACGAGACCTTCAGACGGCGCATCGCTGGTGCGCACCGGATTGCCGTTTTTGAAGTAAACGGACGACGTTAAGGGTAAGTTGACCAGCGGATAGTCCGACGCGGGACTGTCCATCGGCATTAACAACGGGTCGAGCAAATCAGAGGGGGCAATCGCCTTCTGTTGCGCTTCTTCAAGCAGCGTATTCAACTGCTCAAGCGTCACCATTCGCTCTAGAGGATATTTGCTGACCGTCAGACGGCGCAGATACGTTACATGCGCGCCACAGCCAAGTTTTTCGCCTAAGTCATCAATGATGGTACGGATATAAGTGCCTTTCGAGCAATGCACTTCCAGTTCCAGCTCATTGCCTTCATGACGAATAAACAGCAGCTCATAAACAGTGATCGGACGCGCTTCACGCGGCACTTCAATACCCTGACGCGCGTATTCATATAGCGGTTTACCCTGATATTTCAGTGCTGAGAACATCGTTGGTATTTGCAGCGTGTCGCCACGAAAGCACTCCAGCGCATCCTGTAAATCCTGAGGACTGAATGTAACGGGCCGTTCTTCTACCACCGTACCATCGGCATCAGAAGTGTCGGTGCGCTGGCCCAGACGAGCAATGACGCGATATCGCTTGTCAGAATCAAGCAAATATTGTGAAAACTTAGTCGCTTCGCCAAGACAAATCGGCAGCATGCCGGTCGCCAGCGGATCCAGCGCGCCGGTGTGTCCAGCACGATTTGCGTTATAGAGACGTTTTACTTTTTGCAGCGCATCGTTGGAAGAAAGCCCCTGCGGCTTATCCAGCAGCAACACGCCATGCACATCGCGACCGCGACGACGAGGACGACTCATTATTCCTCCTTGTCGTCGTCCGGATTAACGCGACGCTCTTCGTCGTGTTTCACTACGCTGCTGACCAGGTTAGACATGCGCATGCCTTCTACCAGAGAGTTATCGTAGAAGAAGGTCAGTTCCGGCACGATGCGCAGACGCATCGCTTTACCGAGCAGGGAACGGATAAAACCTGAGGCGTCCTGTAGCGCTTTGATACCGGCTTTGATAGCCGCGTCGTCTTTATCGTTCAGAAATGTCACGAACACTTTGGCATACGCCAGATCGCGGGAAACTTCTACGCCCGATACGGTGGTCATTAGCCCAACGCGCGGATCTTTGATTTCGCGCTGCAGAATGATAGCAATCTCTTTTTGCATCTCCTGCGCAACACGCTGAGGGCGACCGAATTCTTTCGCCATAATAAATTCTCCAGACAAAAAAGGGGCTATTAGCCCCTTTTGAATATTCATACCGGGTGGCGCTTCGCTAACCCGGCCTACAAATGTGCACTGAATCCATGCCCGGCATACCGCTACGGCGCCAGGCTTTTACGGATTAGTCGATGCTGCGCTGGATCTCGATGATTTCGAACACTTCGATCATATCGCCAACGCGAACGTCGTTGTAGTTCTTCACGCCGATACCACATTCCATGCCGTTACGGACTTCGTTAACGTCATCTTTGAAGCGGCGCAGGGATTCCAGCTCGCCTTCATAGATAACCACGTTGTCGCGCAGGACACGGATCGGGTTGTGACGTTTAATCGTGCCTTCGGTAACCATACAGCCCGCAATCGCGCCAAATTTCGGCGATTTGAACACGTCACGCACTTCGGCAAGACCAATGATCTGCTGTTTCAGCTCAGGCGACAGCATGCCGCTCATGGCCGCTTTCACTTCGTCGATCAGATTATAGATGACGGAGTAGTAACGCAGATCCAGGCTTTCCGCTTCAATAACACGGCGCGCAGAAGCGTCGGCACGAACGTTAAAGCCAACCAGAATGGCGTTGGAAGCAGCTGCCAGCGTAGCGTCGGTTTCGGTGATACCACCTACGCCCGAGCCCACAATCTTCACCTTCACTTCGTCGGTGGAGAGTTTCAGCAAGGAGTCGGAGATAGCTTCTACAGAACCCTGTACGTCGGCTTTCAGCACGATGTTCACTTCGTGGACTTCGCCCTCGGTCATGTTCGCGAACATGTTCTCGAGTTTGGATTTCTGCTGACGCGCCAGTTTCACTTCGCGGAACTTGCCCTGACGATAAAGCGCAACTTCACGCGCTTTCTTCTCGTCACGAACGACAGTCACTTCGTCACCGGCCGCAGGCACACCGGAAAGACCCAGAATCTCAACAGGAATGGACGGACCTGCTTCCTGGACTTCCTGGTTCAGTTCGTTGCGCATAGCGCGCACACGGCCATATTCAAAGCCACACAGAACGATATCGCCTTTGTTAAGCGTACCTTCGCGAACCAGAACGGTAGCAACCGGACCACGACCTTTATCCAGGAAAGATTCGATAACGACACCGGTCGCCATACCTTTACGCACGGCTTTCAGTTCCAGAACTTCAGACTGGAGCAGGATAGCATCCAGCAGTTCATCGATACCGGTACCCGCTTTCGCAGAAACGTGGACGAACTGGGATTCGCCGCCCCACTCTTCCGGGATGATGCCATATTGAGACAGTTCGTTTTTAACACGATCCGGATCGGCATCAGGCTTATCGATTTTGTTAACTGCGACAACAACCGGCACTTTCGCCGCTTTCGCGTGCTGGATAGCTTCTACAGTCTGCGGCATCACGCCATCGTCTGCAGCAACAACCAGAACCACGATATCCGTCGCCTGCGCACCACGTGCACGCATTGCGGTAAACGCGGCGTGGCCCGGGGTATCAAGGAAAGTGATCATGCCGTTATCGGTCTGTACGTGATACGCACCGATATGCTGAGTAATACCGCCCGCTTCGCCCGAAGCCACTTTCGTGGAGCGGATATAGTCCAGCAGAGAGGTTTTACCGTGGTCGACGTGACCCATGATGGTCACAACCGGCGCGCGTGACTCTGACTGGGCGCCCATATCACGGTCGCTCATTACCGCTTCTTCCAGCTCGTTCTCACGACGCAGGATAACTTTGTGGCCCATCTCTTCGGCAACCAGCTGTGCGGTTTCCTGATCGATAACCTGGTTGATCGTCGCCATCGCACCAAGCTTCATCATCGCCTTGATAACCTGAGAGCCTTTTACCGCCATCTTGTTAGCAAGTTCAGCGACGGTGATGGTTTCACCGATAACAACGTCACGGTTAACAGCCTGAGCTGGCTTGTTGAAGCCCTGCTGCAGGGAGCTACCTTTACGCTGTTTGCCGCCTTTGCCGCCGCGAACGGCTGCGCGAGCTTCTTCACGATCCGCTTTGGATTCGGAATGCTTGTTGCTCTTCTTCTGGCGGGCGACTTTCGCCGGACGCGCACGGCCACGGCCGCCTTCTACTTCGCGATCGCTGTCATCTTCTGCCTGACGCGCGTGCTGAGAAGTAGTGACATGGTAGTCGCTGCTGTCTTCAGATTCCTCTACGCTGCCGCTTTCCCAACCGGGGGCATTTTCTTCAGCCATACGACGGGCTTCTTCTGCAACGCGACGGGCATTTTCTTCCAGCTTGCGACGCGCTTCTTCTTCGGCCTTGCGCTTAAGTTCAAGGGCTTCAGCTTCGCGGCGGGCTTTTTCCGCCTGAGCAGCTTTGCTCACTTCGTCAGTTTGTTGATTGCTCACTTTGCTCGTTTCCGCAGCTTCACGTTTCGCTTTATCAGCGGCTTCGCGTTTAGCTTGTTCTTCAGCTTCGCGTTTAGCCTTATCTCCGGCTTCACGTTTGGCTTTTTCCTCTGCCTCTCGCTTGGCAGCTTCCTCTGCTTCACGACGGGCCTGCTCTTCCGCCTCACGCTTCGCCTGTTCTTCCGCGGCGAGACGCTCTGCCTCTTGCGGATCACGTTTTACAAAGGTGCGTTTCTTGCGGACTTCGATCTGTACCGACTTACTTTTACCGCCGGTACCCTGAATATTTAAAGTACTGCGCGTTTTGCGCTGTAAAGTCAACTTATCTGGCCCTGAACCATGTTCGCGGTTCAGGTGCGCCAGTAAGGTTTGTTTCTCTTGTGCCGTCACAGAGTCTTCAGCGGACTTCGGGATCCCTGCATCAGCGAATTGCTGTACCAGGCGGTCCACGGAGGTCTGAATCTCTGCGGCCAGCGCTTTTACGGTTACATCAGTCATGCTGTTCCTTCCTGCTACAGTTTATTACGCTTCATCGCTAAACCAGCGGATGTTACGAGCGGCCATGATAAGCTCACCGGCTTTTTCATCGGTCAACCCTTCGATATCCGCGAGGTCGTCCACGCCTTGATCGGCGAGGTCATCAAGCGTACACACACCGAGAGCAGCGAGCTTGTAAGCCAGAGAACGATCCATACCTTCAAGGTTAAGCAGATCGTCAGCAGGCTTGTTGTCGCCGAGGCTCTCTTCCTGAGCCAGCGCCAGGGTGGTGAGCGCATTCTTAGCGCGTTCACGTAATGCTTCCACGGTCGACTCATCCAGGCCGTCGATTTCCAGCAGCTCTTTCATTGGCACGTAGGCCAGTTCTTCGAGCGTTGAGAAGCCTTCTTCTACCAGAACCGTGGCAAACTCTTCATCAATGTCGAGATACTTAGTGAAAGTATCGATAGCGGCGTGCGCTTCAGCCTGATGCTTGGCCTGCAGGTCTTCAACGGTCATGACGTTGAGTTCCCAGCCACTCAGCTGTGAAGCAAGACGCACGTTCTGACCATTACGGCCGATGGCCTGTGCCAGATTGCCCGCTTCGACGGCGATATCCATGGTGTGTTTATCTTCATCCACCACAATAGACGCGACATCAGCCGGCGCCATAGCGTTGATAACGAACTGCGCCGGATTATCATCCCACAATACGATATCGATACGCTCGCCGCCAAGCTCAGTTGAAACGGCCTGAACGCGCGCGCCGCGCATACCAACACAAGCACCGACCGGGTCGATACGCTTATCATTGGTTTTCACTGCGATTTTAGCGCGTGAGCCCGGATCGCGAGCGGCAGCTTTAATTTCGATCACTTCTTCGCCAATTTCCGGCACTTCGATGCGGAACAGCTCAATCAGCATCTCCGGTTTGGCACGGGTCACGAACAGCTGAGCACCGCGCGCTTCAGGGCGGACGGCATACAGTACGCCGCGTATGCGGTCGCCCGGACGGAAGTTTTCACGCGGCAACATATCTTCACGCAGAATGACCGCTTCAGCATTACTGCCGAGGTCAAGCGTAATGTTTTCGCGGTTAACTTTTTTCACCACGCCAGTGATTATCTCACCTTCATGCTCACGGAACTGGTCAACAACCATTGCGCGTTCCGCTTCACGAACTTTCTGTACGATGACCTGTTTGGCGGTCTGCGTCGTGATGCGGTCAAACGTTACGGATTCGATCTGATCTTCAACGTATTCGCCAACGTTCAGGCTCGGATCTTCGAAACGTGCCGCTTCAAGGGTGATTTCACGGGTCGGCTGGGTGACTTCTTCGACAATAACCCAGCGGCGGAACGTATCGAAATCACCGCTTTTACGGTCGATGCTCACGCGAACATCGATCTCTTGTTCATATTTTTTCTTAGTTGCCGTAGCCAGCGCGCTTTCCAGCGCTTCAAAGATTTTCTCGCGCGGAACCGCTTTTTCGTTGGAAACTGCTTCGACAACAGCCAAAATTTCTTTATTCATCAGGGGCCTTCGCCTCAATCCAGACTGTTAAAATTGGGGTACCAGGTTCGCTTTCTGAATGTTGCTCAGTGCGAACACTTCATCTTTGCCGTCAACTGCAACGGTAATCATCTCGCCATCAACGGCTTTAATGATCCCCTGCCACTTACGACGATTCTGTACCGCCATACGCAGTACCAGCGTCACCTCTTCGCCAGTGTAGCGTGCATAATGTTCGGCAGTGAAGAGAGGACGGTCGAGGCCAGGCGAGGAGACTTCCAGGTTATAAGCCACCGTGACTGGGTCTTCGACATCAAGAACGGCACTAACCTGGTGGCTGACATCAGCACAATCGTCAACAGTGATGCCATCTTCACTATCAATATAGATGCGCAGCGTCGATGTGCGACCGCGAATGAATTCGATGCCGACGAGTTCGTAGCCCAGCGCTTCCACCGGTGCCGTAATCATCTCTGTTAATTTTTGCTCTAATGTGGACAAGCCCACCCCCAGGACATAAAAAAAGGGCATAAAGCCCAGTTATTCTTTAGCCAGATAACAAAAAACCCCGATAAATCGGGGCTTTTAATAACTGAACCCTGTAAACCGCGATGCGCGGTCCGGAACACCTTCCAGGGAATTTTCTTTCAAAAAAGATCAGGAAGGCATTCGCTGCACTTCACAGTATATTTGAAAAACAACTCTCAGGGAAAGTGGTTGCGGGGGCCGGATTTGAACCGACGACCTTCGGGTTATGAGCCCGACGAGCTACCAGGCTGCTCCACCCCGCGTCCGAAAACGTGGCAAATACTACGCCTTAAACGTCAAAATTGCAAGTTTTGCTGGGATTTGGTACCGAGGACGGGACTTGAACCCGTAAGCCCAATCGGGCACTACCACCTCAAGGTAGCGTGTCTACCAATTCCACCACCTCGGCACTATAGTGCGCAGTTTCTGTTTACTACGCGAAGCTGACAAATTATCGCGGGATATCGCTGGTCGGCTTAGCCGGCGCTGCGGGCTGAGTCTGCTCAGTTTTAGCTGGCGCAGTCAGATTCTCCCACTCACTTCCTTTATTGGTTTTATTGCTGTTAATGTTACCCAGAACCAAGCTGATAATGAAGAACAGGGTTGCCAACACAGCTGTCATACGGGTCATGAAGTTACCAGAACCACCTGAACCAAACAGCGTAGCAGAAGCGCCTGCACCAAAGGAGGCTCCCATATCAGCGCCTTTACCTTGCTGCAGCATGATAAGACCAACAAGGCCTAACGCTACAATAAGGAAAACTACCAAAAGAGCTTCGTACATAATCAACCTGTTCCTTGCGGGGTTACCGCAGCCAATTGCTTCAAACCAATAAAGCAGGGCATTTGTCATTCCCTACTGAAGCGGGTGTGAATACTAACGAAACCGACCACTGCACGCAAGTGCAATTTTATCTGATAATGCTGACTGCGGAAAAAAACGGCAAATAAGACTAAGGTGGCGATTTTAAAGGCGACTTTCGCCGCCTTTTTAAACGATGGCGTAATTAAACGGCTTTCACTGCATCCGCGATACGGTGTGCAAAAGCCGTCACCTGCGCTTCGTCCTCGCCTTCTACCATGACGCGAATGAGCGGCTCGGTACCAGATTTACGCAGCAATACGCGCCCGCGTTTACCCAACGCCTGTTCAACCTCTTCAGTAATTGTTTTTACCGACGCATGTTCCAGCGGATCGCCACTCCCCGGGGTAAAGCGCACGTTGACAAGAATCTGCGGAAACAGCTTCATACCACTGCATAGATCGTGCAGACTCATGTGATTACGCGCAATTGCCGTTAAAACCTGCAGCGCGGCCACAATGCCGTCACCGGTCGTCGTTTTATCTAACAGAATGACGTGCCCGGAGTTTTCCGCACCAATGCGCCACCCTTTTTCTTGCATTTTTTCGAGGACATAACGGTCGCCTACCTTGGCTCGTGCAAAGGGAATACCGAGCTGTTTTAGTGCAACCTCAAGCCCCATATTGCTCATTAGCGTACCGACCGCGCCGCCACGTAACTGCCCCTGACGCAGGCCTTCGCGCGCAATAATATAAAGAATTTGGTCGCCATCTACTTTATTGCCTTCATGGTCGACCATAATCACGCGGTCGCCGTCACCGTCAAAGGCGATCCCTAAGTCGGCTTTTTCCGCCACCACGCGTTCCTGCAGCATTCGTACGTCGGTCGCACCACATTTTTCATTGATGTTCAGGCCGTCCGGCTCGCACCCGATGGTGATAACCCGCGCGCCGAGTTCACGCAGCACGTTCGGCGCAATGTGGTAAGTGGCGCCGTTCGCGCAATCCACGACTATTTTCAGGCTGTTAAGGCTAAGTTCATTCGGGAAGGTGCCTTTACAAAATTCAATATAACGGCCTGCAGCGTCCACAATACGGTTTGCTTTACCCAGCTCCGCAGAATCAACGCAGTTAATCTCTTTTTCCAGCTCCGCCTCAATCGCTTCTTCAACTTCATCCGGCAGCTTAGTGCCCTCAATTGAGAAGAATTTGATGCCGTTATCGTAAAAGGGGTTATGGGACGCTGAGATAACAATCCCAGCTTCTGCGCGAAAGGTACGCGTCAGGTATGCGACAGCAGGCGTCGGCATCGGGCCGGTAAACAATGCTGAAAGACCAGCTGCGGCAAGGCCTGCTTCAAGTGCGGATTCCAGCATATAACCGGAAATACGGGTATCTTTACCGATGATAACCTTACGCGACCCGTGTCTTGCCAGCACCTTACCTGCCGCCCAGCCAAGCTTAAGGACAAAATCAGGGGTAATGGGTGCATCGCCTACGCGGCCGCGAATACCGTCGGTCCCAAAATATTTACGGTTACTCATAGTATTTTTTATCCTTCGCTGAAAGAGTTGCTTCCACTACGCGCATCGCTTCGACGGTTTCTTTGACGTCGTGAACCCGCATAATTTGCGCGCCCTGCATCGCCGCCGTGACTGCACAAGCGAGACTACCCGGCAGGCGCTGGTCGGGCCCAACATTAAGTAATTGTCCAATCATCGATTTACGCGACATTCCCACCAACAAAGGCATTCCGAAACGGTGAAATTCTGAAAGCCGGGCAAGAAGCTGATAATTGTGGGTCAGATTTTTACCGAAACCGAATCCCGGGTCGAGTATGATTTTCTCTTTTGTTATGCCTGCCGCCTCACAACGCGCAATATGCTGTTCGAAAAAGCGCATGACATCGGTAAACACATCATCATAGTGCGGCGCCTGCTGCATCGTTTTAGGCTGGCCCTGCATATGCATCAGACAAACCGGCAATCCGGTTTGTGCCGCAGCCTCCAGCGCCCCGGGTTCAGTCAACGAGCGGATATCGTTAATGATATGCGCCCCGGCTCGCGCCGACTCACGAATCACCTCAGCTTTTGACGTATCGACGGAAACCCATACTTCGAACCGTTGCGCCAGCGCTTCAACAACCGGCACGACGCGTGAAAGCTCCTCATCTACGCTCACTTCTGCGGCTCCCGGGCGCGTTGACTCCCCTCCCACGTCAATGATTGTCGCACCCGCGTTAATCATTGCATTGGCATGTTTCACGGCCTCTGTAAGCGTGTTGTGTTGGCCACCATCGGAGAATGAATCAGGCGTGACATTCAGGATCCCCATCACATGTGGGTGCGAGAGTTCGAGCATTGTGCCCTGAGCGAAGAGTTTCATTGCCATTCCCTTATGAACTTGAATGAACGAAAACAGAAAACCCCGGACAAGCCGGGGTTTTAATTAAGGCAGCGGTACTACAGTCAGCAATTATTTATCACCGAACTGCTCAGACATGGTGTTACCCGGGTTCGGCGTACGCGGTTCATCGACCGGACGCGGCGCACGCGGGGTGCCATTGCTGTCAGAGTTATTGTTAGCACCCGGATCTTCCCAGCCAGCTGGCGGGCGAACATCACGGCGAGCCATCAGATCGTCGATTTGCGGCGCGTCGATGGTTTCATATTTCATCAGCGCATCTTTCATGGCATGCAAGATGTCCATGTTATCGTTCAGAATCTGACGAGCGCGATTGTAGTTACGTTCGATAAGGGACTTAACTTCCTGATCGATAATACGCGCCGTTTCGTCTGACATATGCTTGGCTTTCGCCACGCTGCGGCCCAGGAATACTTCACCTTCTTCTTCCGCATACAGTAGCGGACCGAGTTTGTCGGAGAAGCCCCACTGAGTCACCATATTACGCGCCAGGTTCGTCGCCACTTTAATGTCGTTAGACGCACCCGTGGAAACATGCTCTGGTCCGTAAATAATTTCTTCTGCCAGACGACCGCCGTATAGCGTAGAAATCTGGCTCTCCAGCTTCTGACGGCTGGCGCTGATAGCATCACCTTCAGGCAGGAAGAACGTTACGCCCAGCGCGCGACCGCGCGGAATAATCGTTACTTTATGTACCGGATCGTGCTCAGGCACCAGACGGCCGATAATCGCATGGCCCGCTTCATGGTAAGCGGTGGATTCTTTCTGCGCTTCGGTCATGACCATGGAACGGCGTTCCGCGCCCATCATGATTTTGTCTTTCGCTTTTTCGAACTCAACCATTGATACCACGCGACGGTTCCCGCGTGCGGCGAACAGCGCCGCTTCGTTCACCAGGTTCGCAAGGTCAGCGCCCGAGAAGCCCGGCGTACCGCGCGCGATAATTGCCGCGTCGATATCCGGCGCCAGCGGTACACGTCGCATGTGCACTTTCAGGATCTGCTCACGGCCACGTACATCTGGCAGGCCAACCACAACCTGACGGTCGAAACGACCGGGACGCAGTAGCGCAGGATCCAGTACGTCAGGACGGTTAGTCGCCGCGATGACAATAATGCCTTCGTTACCTTCAAACCCGTCCATTTCAACCAGCATCTGGTTTAGCGTCTGCTCACGTTCATCATGACCACCGCCAAGACCAGCGCCACGCTGGCGGCCAACGGCATCGATTTCATCGATAAAGATGATGCAAGGTGCCGCTTTTTTAGCCTGTTCAAACATATCGCGAACACGGGACGCACCCACACCCACGAACATTTCTACGAAGTCAGAACCGGAAATAGTAAAGAACGGTACTTTCGCTTCGCCTGCGATGGCTTTTGCCAGCAGCGTTTTACCGGTACCCGGCGGGCCGACCATTAAAACACCTTTCGGAATTTTACCGCCCAGCTTCTGGAAACGGCTCGGTTCGCGCAGGTATTCCACCAGCTCGCCCACTTCTTCTTTCGCTTCGTCGCAACCTGCCACGTCAGCAAAAGTGGTTTTAATCTGATCTTCCGTCAGCATGCGTGCTTTGCTTTTACCGAACGACATGGCACCTTTGCCACCGCCGCCCTGCATCTGACGCATAAAGAATATCCAGACCCCAATCAGCAACAGCATCGGGAACCACGAAATGAAGATAGTGGCCAGCAGGCTCTGTTCTTCAGGCGGCTCACCAACTACTTTTACGTTTTTAGTCAGCAGGTTATCAAGGAGTTTGGGATCGTTTACGGGAATGTAAGTCGTGTATCGGTTACTATCTTTCTTGGTAACGTTGATTTCACGTCCGTTGATACGCGCTTCGCGAACCTGGTCCTGGTTAACTTCTTGCAGGAAGGTAGAGTAATCCACCCTACGGCCACTCGACTCGCTGGGCCCAAAGCTCTGGAATACTGACATCAGCACAACTGCGATGACCAGCCAGAGTATTAGGTTTTTCGCCATGTCACTCAAGGGATTAACCTCATATTACAACTGTGTTAACAAACAGCGTCAGGGTACTATAGTTTGCGCCCGGTCGCTACAATGTACACTTCACGTGAACGGGCACGAGAAGAGTCCGGTTTACGAACTTTCACCTTCGTAAACAGGGAGCGAATTTCCCGCAGGTATTCATCGAAACCTTCGCCCTGAAACACCTTCACAACAAAACTACCGCCCGGTGCCAGCACATCTCGACACATCTCGAGCGCCAGTTCCACCAGATACATGGCGCGGGGAATATCTACAGCTGGAGTCCCGCTCATGTTTGGTGCCATATCTGACATGACAACCTGTACTTTACTGTCACCCACGCGTTCCAGTAACGCTTTCATAACTAATTCATCACGAAAGTCGCCCTGAAGGAAGTCCACACCAACGATAGGATCCATTGGTAAAAGATCGCAAGCGATAATACGGCCCGCGCCTCCAATTTGCGTGACGACATACTGTGACCAACCACCGGGCGCCGCGCCAAGATCGACGACTGTCATCCCCGGTTTAAAAATCTTGTCACTTTGCTGTATTTCATCAAGTTTAAACCAGGCACGGGAACGTAACCCTTTTTTCTGCGCCTGTTGAACATATTTATCGCTAAAGTGTTCCTGAAGCCAGCGACTGGAGCTGGCAGAACGCTTTTTACCTGTCATTTCACATTCCATCCGGGTTCATCGTGAGCCGCAGGCTCAAAAACCCACGTTTTGCCATTTGGCGATAATTGGGAGATGGCGGTAGAATGACCCGTTTTCAATCCCAACGTAAGCAAAAAATACGATGAATCTGAGTACTAAACAAAAACAGCACCTGAAAGGTCTGGCCCATCCGCTCAAGCCGGTGGTTATGCTTGGCAGTAATGGTTTGACCGAAGGGGTACTGGCCGAGATTGAACAAGCGCTTGAGCACCATGAGTTAATCAAGGTGAAGATCGCCTCTGAAGACCGCGAAACTAAGACCCTGATTGTGGATGCCATCGTGCGTGAAACCGGCGCCTGTAATGTACAGGTCATCGGGAAAACGCTGGTGCTCTACCGCCCGTCAAAGGAACGTAAAATTTCGCTGCCCCGCTAAGTTGTGGGCTCTGCGAGCGATCGCAGAAGTCGCAAACTACAGGCAGGGGTGCAAAATGCCACGCTCCGTTTGTTGATAAAAGGCCGCTTAGCGGCCTTTTTCCTTTCTTTACAAACTGAACGGTATGGTTGTCATTTCGATAAAACCTCACGGTACTGGTAGGCAAATCCGTCTGCAAGACGCGCCGCATATCGAAAAAAACTTCCGTTCAGAGGCAGGGTTTAAAGATAATCGACTTTGATAATTTCAAATTCAACCACACCGCCCGGGGTGTTAATCGCCACCACGTCATCCAGTTCCTTACCTACCAACCCACGTGCAATCGGCGAGTTCACAGAGATAAGATTCTGTTTAAAATCTGCTTCATCGTCACCGACGATGCGATACGTCAGCTCTTCATCGGTATCGAGATTCAACACCGTGACGGTGGAGCCGAAAATAACGCGGCCGTTATTGGGCATTTTGGTGATATCAATCACTTGCGCGTTCGAAAGTTTCGCTTCGATATCTTTAATACGCCCTTCGCAGAAACCCTGCTGCTCGCGAGCGGCATGGTATTCCGCATTCTCTTTCAGATCGCCATGCTCGCGGGCTTCGGCGATAGCGGCAATGATTTCCGGGCGACGCACGGATTTCAGGAAGTCCAGCTCTTCGCGTAATTTATCAGCGCCACGTAAGGTCATCGGAATAGGTTGCATTTGTTATACCTCTCACTGTCCTGTTAAGAACGGTTCACAGCCCGCTCCGGCTGCACGCCAGCCCGGAAAGCCTTCCAGCCCCGGATGGCAAACAAAAGAAAACTGACCCGGAGACAAAGCCCCAGGTCAGGAACGATTTTTCAATTTGATACGCATTTTACCCTGAAGTTCCCGAAGGGTCATCGTTTACTTTGCAGGGCGATGCGCCTTAGTATGACGGCACGTTTCCAGCTGTTACCGCGAGATTATGCGATTTTCCAGATTTGCTGTCGGATTGACCACCAGTGTAGCCCTGAATGCCAGTGCCGCCAATGTCGAAGAGTATATCAATCAGTTACCCGCCGGCGCGAATCTCGCTCTGATGGTGCAAAAAGTCGGAGCCAGCTCCCCTGAGATTGATTTTCACAGCCAGCAGATGGCGCTGCCTGCCAGTACACAGAAAGTGATTACGGCACTGGCCGCGCTGTTGCAGCTCGGGCCGGACTACCGCTTCACCACGACACTTGAAAGCCGTGGCGACGTGCGGGACGGCGTGCTGGACGGCGATTTAATCGCACGCTTCACTGGCGACCCAACCTTCAAGCGTCAGGATATGCGCAATATGGTTACGGCGCTAAAAAAAGCAGGCGTTCAGCAAATAAAGGGAAACGTGCTGATCGACACTTCTGCCTTTGCGAGCCACGATAAAGCGCCCGGTTGGCCGTGGAACGACATGACCCAGTGCTTTAGCGCGCCGCCTTCAGCGGCCATTGTTGATCGTAACTGTTTTTCCGTCTCGCTCTACAGCGCGCCACAAGCGGGCGAGCCCGCTTTTGTGCGTATCGCCTCTTATTATCCGGTTAACGTCTACAGCCAGGTGAAAACCCTGCCGCGAGGCTCCTCGGAAGCGCAGTATTGCGAGCTGGATGTGGTGACAGGCGACCTCAATCGCTACACGCTAACAGGCTGCATGACGCAGCGCGCCGATCCGCTACCGCTGGCCTTCGCGATTCAGGACGGCGCAGGTTACGCAGGGGCTATTCTCAAAGCGGAACTCAAACAAGCGGGCATCACTTACAATGGCACGCTGCTGCGCCAGACGCAGCCGAACGAGCCGGGCACAATTATCGCCAGCCGCCAGTCGCCTCCGCTGCATGACCTTCTGCGCGTGATGCTTAAAAAGTCCGACAATATGATTGCCGACACGGTATTCCGTACCATCGGTCGTAACTTCTATGGCGTACCAGGCACCTGGCGTGCCGGCGCGGATGCCGTTCGCCAAATCCTGCGTCAAAAAGCAGGCGTAGATTTAGGCAATACAATCGTGGTGGATGGTTCTGGCCTGTCGCGCCATAATCTGATAGCGCCCGCCACCATGATGCAGGTGCTGCAGTACATTGCGCGCAACGACAGCCAGCTGAATTTTATCTCTATGCTTCCGCTTGCAGGGCACGATGGCTCGCTGCTATACCGGGCAGGTCTGCATGAAGCGGGCGTAGATGGCAAAGTTTCCGCCAAAACCGGCTCGCTACAAGGGGTTTATAACCTGGCGGGCTTTATTACTACGGCCAGCGGGCAACGCATGGCATTCGTTCAGTATCTTTCCGGCTACGCCGTAGAGCCTGCGGATCAGCGCAACCGCCGCATTCCGCTGGTACGCTTTGAGAGCAGGCTCTATCGCGACCTTTACCAGAATAACTAACGATGAAACTGCTGATAGTCGAAGATGATTTGCTGCTACAGGAAGGACTGGCGCTGGCGCTCGGTAACGAGGGCTATGCGCTGGATTGCGCCGCCAGCGCGGCACAGGGCGATGCGCTGCTTCAGAGCGGCGAATATAGCTTGATTATCCTCGACTTAGGCCTGCCTGATAAAGATGGCGCAACACTGTTAAGCCAGTGGCGTCGCAGCGGCATCAGTACACCGGTACTGATTCTGACCGCGCGTGACGCGCTGGCGGATCGCGTGAACGGTCTTGACGCCGGTGCAGATGATTATCTGGTTAAACCTTTTGCACTGGCGGAACTGAACGCGCGCGTACGGGCACTGATCCGTCGCTATCAGGGACATAGCGATAATCTTCTGCAGCACGACGACATTACCCTCAATCTGCAAACGCAGCAGGTTTTATTGCAGGGCCAGCCGGTAGAAGTCACGCCTAAAGAGTTTGCGTTATTAACCCGTCTGATGATGCGCATCGATCAGACCGTTCACCGCGAAACGCTGCAGCAGGATATCTACAGCTGGCAGGACGATCCGAGTTCCAATACGCTTGAAGTCCATATTCATAATTTGCGCCGCAAGCTTGGTAAAACACGCATCCGTACCGTACGTGGTGTCGGTTACCGACTGGAGCGCCAGCCATGAACAGCATGCGCCGTCGGCTAATGCTGATGCTGGCGCTTATTCTTCTTTTCTTTCAGCTCATTAGTGTTATCTGGTTGTGGCATGAAAGCCGCGAGCAGATCAGTTTCCTGGTCAACGAAACGCTGTCGGCGAAATCCCGTACGAACCATGTCGAAAAAGAGATCCGCGAGGCGATCGCTTCGCTGCTGGTCCCTTCGCTGGTAATGGTCGGGTTTACCCTCTTTTTTTCTTTCTGGGCGGTGACCTGGATTACGCGGCCGCTCAGTCTGCTGAGCCACACACTCGCTAACCGCTCTGCAGATAATCTGTCCCCTGTCCCCATTGATTCAGCAATGGAGGAGATAAGCGCGGTTACACTTTCGCTCAACCAGCTTTTCTCACGCCTCGACCATACCATTCAGCAGGAGCGTCTGTTTACGGCCGATGCCGCGCACGAGTTACGCACGCCGCTTGCCGGCATCCGGCTTCATCTGGAGCTAATGGAGCAATCGGGCGTTACTCAGGCCGCGCCGCTTCTGGCACGCATCGACAGACTGATGCATACCGTCGAGCAATTACTGATGCTGTCGCGTGCCGGTCAGGCGCTGGCCAGTGGTCACTATGAAACGCTGCGTTGGTATGAAGATATCATTGCCCCACTGCGTAGTGAGATGGATGAACTGGTGGAGCAACGCGAACAACATATCATCTGGCCCGTCGGCGAGCTGGCGCAACATGTTCAGGGTGATGCGGTCTTGCTGCGTCTTATGCTGCGCAACCTGGTAGAAAATGCTTCCCGGTACAGTCCTGAGAAAAGCCGTATTGTCGTGCAACTGATACCGGAGCAGGATGGCAGCAGCCTGAGCGTTATTGACCAAGGGCCGGGAATAGCAAAAGAACAGCGTCAGGCAATAACAGAGCCTTTTCGCCGGTTGGATCAGCGTTATGGCGGCAGCGGCCTGGGACTCAGCATTGTGCAGCGTATCGTGCATCTGCATCGCGGTCGGTTAATACTGAATGACGCACCGGAAGGCGGGTTGGCGGCCTCATGCTGGTTGCCGGAGACCATTAATCAACAATAAAAAAGCCACCTCGCAAAGAGATGGCTTTTATAAACATCATAAGGCCAGTTCCCCGGCTTTATGACTAACGCTGATAGACGATTTCAACGCCTTCGTCGTCATCTTCGTCCCAGTCGTCATCCCACTCTTCTTCCGCTTCAGCTTCAATCTCTTCGAGCTGCTGGCGATGATAGTCATCCCACATAAACTCGACTTTTTCAGGCTGCTTCGCTTCTTCTTCGTGAACAACAGGGTTTTCGATGATGAAGTGCATCACGTCCCAGCAAAGATCTTTCACGCCCATCTGGCTCGCAGCAGAGATCAGATAATATTTATCGTCCCAGCCCAGCGCTTGTGCGATTGCTTTGGCTTTAGCTTCAGCCTCGTCGCGATCCAACAGGTCGATTTTGTTAAAGACCAGCCAGCGCGGTTTAGAAGCCAGTTTCTCGCTGTATTTTTCCAGTTCACCCACAATAATGCGGGCGTTTTCCGCCGGATCGGAACCGTCGATCGGATCGAGATCGATCAGGTGCAGCAGCACGCGGCAGCGCTCAAGGTGTTTCAGGAAGCGGATGCCAAGGCCAGCGCCTTCCGCCGCGCCCTCGATCAAACCAGGGATGTCGGCGACAACAAAGCTTTTCTCGTTATCCATACGCACGACGCCAAGGCTTGGCACCAGCGTGGTAAAGGGATAGTCCGCCACTTTTGGCTTCGCCGCAGATACCGCACGAATAAAGGTGGATTTACCGGCATTTGGCATACCCAGCATACCTACATCTGCCAGCAGCATCAGTTCCAACTGGAGATCGCGCTTTTCGCCCGGTGTACCCATCGTTTTCTGGCGCGGCGTACGGTTAACGGAAGATTTAAAGCGAGTGTTACCAAGGCCATGCCAGCCGCCTTTAGCGACCATCAGACGCTGACCGTGTTTGGTCATATCGCCCATCGTTTCGCCAGTACCTTGATCGATAACACGCGTGCCGACCGGCACTTTGACGGTGACGTCTTTACCACGTTTACCGGTGCAGTCACGGCTCTGCCCGTTCTGACCACGCTCAGCGCGGAAAGATTTCTCAAAACGGTAATCGATAAGGGTGTTGAGGTTCTCATCCGCTTCCAGCCAGACATCACCGCCATCACCGCCGTCGCCGCCATCAGGGCCGCCTTTCGGAATGTATTTTTCACGACGGAAGCTTACGCAGCCGTTACCGCCATCACCCGCCACGACCAGGATCGTAGCTTCATCAACAAACTTCATTTTACTTCTCCGTAATTCATTCGCCCGAGCGGGGGAGTACTCCAACCGCTTCGTTTTTGCGCCACCGTCCCCAAAGACGGTGACCAATGGCGGAATACATCGCACCCGCAACCACGACAAACGCACCGAGATAACCCAACAGGTTTAGCATCGGTCTGGCGAAGAAATCGGGCCAGGCAACAGATAACACATCTGAAAATAGTAAGGTAAACAAAGGGGTAAGCGTAATAATGGCGCTTACCTGCGCCGCCTGCCATCTCGCCATCGCTTCTGCCAGCGCACCATATCCCACCAGCGTATTCAGGCCACAGAAAATAAGACAGGCGACTTGCCATGAGCTGAGCTGGAACAGTACGGCAGGCTTCGCCAGCGGCAACAGCGCAATAGTACATAAAGTGTACAGCAAAAAGAGGATCTGTTGCGAGGCCAGACGCCGCAGTAATACTTTCTGCGCCACGCCATAACTTACCCACACCGTCGCCGCGCCTATCCCGAAAATCACACCCCAGGTGTAATCGGTAAGCCGCGTAAAGATCTCTATCAGGCTGGTGTTGAAAAACATCACCAGTCCGCAAAGCAGCATCAATGCCCCAATAACCTGCGTGCCGCGCATCTTTTCTTTGAGGATTAGAACGCTTGCGACCATCATGCCAACCGGCGAAAGCTGGCCTATTACTTGCGAGGCTGTGGGGCTTAAATATTGCAGGGAAGAACTAAACAGAATGAAGTTGCCGAAGAGACCACCTGTCGCTATTGCCAGTAAAACCAGCCAGCGCGGTTTGCGAAACAAGCCCATCGGCGGTAGTTTGCCTTTGATCGTAAGGATCAACCCAAGCCCGATTCCCGCCATCAGAAAGCGGTAGAACACCACGGTGGGCGGCTCCATCACTTCCAGTACCTGCTTCATTGCAATTGGCAGCGCACCCCAGCACATTGCGGTCGTAAGCGCCAAAAGAATACCAATGCCGGCCTGCTGCTTCATGCCCGTTTTCCCTACAGAAAATATTACCGGGTTCCCAATGTAAAAAGCCCCGCAACAGGTTGCGGGGCTTTAATCCGTTACCGGACCGAGAAAACCTTACTCAGCAACGATGCTGATGTATTTACGGTTGTTCGGGCCTTTAACTTCGAATTTCACTTTACCGTCTGCTTTAGCAAACAGAGTGTGGTCACGACCGCAACCTACGTTGTTGCCAGCGTGGAATTTGGTACCACGTTGACGAACGATGATGCTACCCGCCAGAACGGTTTCGCCACCGAAACGCTTAACGCCCAGGCGTTTAGCTTCTGAATCGCGACCGTTACGTGTGGAGCCGCCAGCCTTTTTATGTGCCATTTAAATCTCTCCTCAGGTCTTAGGCGCTGATGCCAGTGATTTTCACATCAGTGAACCACTGACGATGGCCCTGCTGCTTACGGTAGTGTTTACGACGACGAAACTTAACGATTTTAACTTTCTCGCCACGACCATGAGCAACAACTTCAGCTTTGATTACGCCGCCATCAACGAAAGGAACGCCGATTTTGACATCTTCACCGTTTGCGATCATCAGAACTTCAGCGAACTCAACAGTTTCGCCAGTTGCGATGTCCAGCTTTTCCAGGCGAACGGTCTGACCTTCGCTAACTCGGTGTTGTTTACCACCACTTTGGAAAACCGCGTACATATAGAACTCCGCTTCCGCGCACGCCTTTTGCATGATCAGAGTGCGCTATAAATATTCACAATAGGGCGCGAATATTACGCAAATTGCGACGCTTTGACAAGCCCGTTTGTTGTTCAGTGCGGAAAAAAAACACAACCGCGACGGCAGCGTTTATCTGCCGCGTTTTTCCGGTACAATCTGTACTACATTTAGAATCCACTATCCTTACCTTCTCCCTTACAGACTGTGGTAAACAGGACGATAGCCAGACTTTTGCGATGAATTTAGAAAAAATTAATGAGTTAACCGCGCAAGATATGGCCGGTGTCAACGAGACCATCCTTGAGCAGCTCAATTCCGACGTGCAGCTTATCAACCAGCTGGGCTATTACATCGTCAGTGGCGGCGGCAAACGCATTCGCCCGATGATTGCTGTGCTCGCTGCTCGTGCGCTCGGTTATGAGGGGAAAGCGCATGTCACTATCGCCGCGCTCATCGAATTCATTCACACCGCCACGCTGTTGCATGACGATGTGGTGGACGAATCCGACATGCGTCGCGGCAAAGCGACGGCCAATGCCGCCTTCGGCAACGCTGCCAGTGTTCTGGTGGGAGATTTTATTTACACCCGCGCTTTTCAGATGATGACAAGCCTGGGCTCACTCAAAGTGCTTGAAGTGATGTCAGAAGCGGTCAACGTTATTGCTGAGGGCGAAGTGCTCCAGTTGATGAACGTAAACGATCCTGATATTACCGAAGAGAGCTACATGCGGGTGATTTACAGCAAAACCGCGCGGCTTTTCGAGGCAGCGGCGCAATGCTCCGGTATTCTGGCCGGTGCAAGCGAAGCGCAGGAGCGCGCATTACAAGATTATGGTCGCTATCTCGGTACGGCATTTCAGTTGATCGACGATCTTCTGGATTACAGCGCTGACGGTGAACGTCTCGGTAAAAACGTGGGCGATGACCTCAACGAAGGCAAACCTACGCTTCCGCTGCTGCATGCGATGCACAATGGCACGCCTGCGCAAGCGCAGATGATCCGCGAGGCGATCGAACAAGGCAACGGGCGCCATCTGTTGGATCCCGTTCTGGAAACGATGGCAGCCTGTGGCTCGCTCGAATGGACACGCACTCGTGCAGAAGAAGAAGCGGATAAAGCCATCGCCGCGCTTGAAATTCTCTCCCCTTCTCCCTGGCGCGACGCTCTGATTGCGCTGGCACACATGTCGGTCCAACGCGATCATTAATCTTTCTCCGCGCCATTCGGCGCGGAGAAATTTCCGCTCTTATTAGCGCCTTTCGCGCGAACGCCAACCGTCCACTTTCCAGATAATACGTTTCCGGATTTTATAAGATCCTGGATACCTCTAACGATCTTTTGGCAATCATTCTCGTTAGAGGCAATGGCATACTTTACATCCGCTTTGTGGTTATTCGCACACTTCTGAATACAACCAAAAGTAACTGGAACCATTTAGAAAATTTTGTGTTATAAATGATCAACCAGTTCCTTATGGAACTGCGCAGGGGGTTTTAATGCCGTAACAGGGAGGATGTATGGAACGTAAGTTTATCGACTGGCACCCCGCCGATATCGTTGCCGCACTACGCAAGAAAGGCTCATCGCTGGCCGCAGAATCTCGCAAAGCGGGTCTGAGTTCTTCAACGCTTGCGAACGCGCTGACCCGCCCCTGGCCCAGAGGCGAGAAGATCATCGCAGAAGCATTGGGCACTGAGCCCTGGATTATCTGGCCCTCACGCTATCACGATCCTGTGACACACGAATTTATTGATCGATCACGTCTGATCCGCCATCGCTGACAGCACTAGAGCAGGGTCGCGGCTGTTGTATCCCGCTATGAGACCTCTTCTTTTTATAACCAATAAAAAAGCCTGCCGGGAGCCGCTGGATATCAGCCTTTCCCGACAGGCTTATCGCCCGTGTGCGCACTTGCGCAGACGCGTTATTCGCCTTTTACGCGCTCGATGTTGGCGCCCAGCGCGCGCAGCTTATCTTCAATACATTCATAGCCACGATCAATGTGGTAAATACGATCCACAACCGTCGTACCTTCTGCGATGCACCCTGCCAGCACCAGGCTTGCGGACGCACGCAAGTCGGTCGCCATAACCTGAGCGCCGGAGAGTTTCTCAACGCCGTGGCAGATAACCGTATTGCTTTCGATTTCCGCATGCGCGCCCATACGGATAAGCTCCGGCACATGCATAAAACGATTTTCAAAAATAGTTTCGGTAATAACGCCAGTGCCTTCCGCAACCAGGTTCAGCAGCGTGAATTGCGCCTGCATATCTGTCGGGAACGCCGGATGCGGCGCGGTGCGTACGTTAACGGCTTTCGGACGTTTGCCGTGCATATCGAGACTGATCCAGTCTTCGCCGGTTTCGATATCCGCGCCTGCTTCACGTAATTTTGCCAGCACCGCGTCCAGAGTGTCAGGACGCGTGTTATGACACATCACTTTACCGCCAGAAATCGCGGCAGCGACCAGAAAAGTCCCCGTTTCGATACGGTCAGGCAGAACGCGATAGACACCGCCGCCCAGGCGCTCAACGCCTTCGATGGTGATTTTATCGGTGCCCTGCCCGGTGATTTTTGCCCCAAGCGTATTCAGGAAGTTTGCGGTGTCGACAATTTCCGGCTCGCGCGCGGCGTTTTCAATAACCGTGGTGCCTTCAGCGAGCGTCGCTGCGGACATAATGGTCACGGTGGCACCAACGCTCACCTTATCCATCACAATGTGCGCGCCTTTGAGGCGGCCCTGGACAGAGGCCTTCACGTAACCCTCTTCCAGCTTAATTTCCGCACCGAGTTGCTCAAGGCCCGTAATGTGTAAATCGACCGGACGCGCGCCGATAGCACAGCCGCCCGGCAGTGAAACCTGGCCCTGGCCGAAACGCGCCACCAGTGGACCGAGCGCCCAGATAGAGGCGCGCATGGTTTTCACCAGCTCGTACGGCGCACAGAAAATATTCACCTTGCTTGCATCGATCCAGACGGAACCATTGCGCTCGACTTTGGTGCCGAGCTGGCTCAGCAGCTTCATGGTGGTATCGATATCTTTAAGCTTCGGTACGTTTTGAATTTCTACAGGCTCTTCAGCCAGCAGGGCGGCAAAAAGGATCGGCAGCGCGGCGTTTTTTGCCCCTGAGATCGTCACTTCGCCGGAAAGGCGGCCTGGCCCCTGCACACGGAATTTATCCATCAGAACTGTTCTCTGTTATTCAATCACTTGCTGCCGGCGTAACGCCCACAGCTCAAAAACCATTGAGTTTGCGATCGCGTTCCCATTCCTGGGGCGTAAACGCTTTGATGGAAACCGCATGGATGCGGTTATCGGCAATGAACTCCATCAGCGGGCCGTAGACAGCCTGCTGTTTCTTCACGCGGCTCATCTCGCCAAACAGCTCACCCACAGCAATGACCTGAAAATGGCTGCCATCGCCGGAGACGTGGACTTCCTGGAGAGGCAGTGCGTTCATCAGCACCGTCTGAATTTCATGATTTTCCATGGGCTTTATTCATTATTTAGTGAAAACAGCCCAACATCTTAGAGCAAAGTGGCGCTGTCTTAAACAAGCAAAAAAGCCCCGCCGTTTAGCCGGACGGGGCTTTATCAGTAACGTGCTGAAAATATTAGTCTGTCGAGGTCGGCAGAACGTTTTCCGGCAGGTTGTAAAGTTTCGCAAGCGTCGTCAGATTCTCGCTCATGCCTTCAAGCGTCACGCTACGCCCGCCCGTTTGTGCAAGCGCAATGAGCTGGACCAATAGCGCCAGCCCGGCAGTATCAACGCGAGCAAGGCCGCTGAGATCAATGCGCTGCAAGCCGTCAGTAAGCGTCTGGCGCTGATCCCAGAGCGGCATCAGCGTTTCGCGATCCAACGTTCCGGTTAAGTGCAACCGCGCGTCCTGACGTTCCCAGTGCAGTTCAGCGGACATTATTGTTTCTGATCCAGCGTAATCGGCTGGCGAGAAATTGACTTCAGCTGCTCGGTCAGGCCATCAATGCCTTTCTGGCGCAGCAGGTCGCTCCACTCATTCTGCTTGGTCGTAATCATGCTTACGCCTTCCGCTATCATGTCATACGCCTGCCAGTTACCAGTCTGGCTGTTTTTACGCCACTGGAAATCCAGACGCACCGGCGGACGGCCATTCGGGTCGATGATAGTTACGCGAATCGGCACGATGTTGGCATCACCGAGCGGCTGCTCCGGCGCTATCTGGTAGGTCTGACCGTGATACATCGCCAGCGCCTGACCATACGCCTGTTTCAGGTATTCGCGGAACGCCGCGAAATACGCGTCGCGTTGTGCAGGCGTCGCTTCTTTATAATAACGTCCCAGTACCAGCGCGCCGGCATATTTCACCTGCACATACGGCAGCAGTTCCTGGTCTACAATATCGCGCAAATAGTTCGGATTCTGGCGAATTTTCGGCTGTTCATTCTTCAGGCGATCAAATGTTTTTTTCGCCGCCTCGTTCATAAGTTTATACGGGTTGGATTGGTCGGCTGCCGTTGCGAGCGGCGCAATCACCAGCATCGCGACCATTAAAAGACGTTTAAACATATCCGTTTCTCCTGATTAGTTCGTCGCGCCGGCAGGCGGCGTCGCGTTCTCCGGTTGGGCGGCAGTACCCTGCTCGCCGCCCGCGTTCTGGTTGTCGCCGCTGTTGCTCTTATAGAGGAACTGGCCAATCAGATCTTCAAGCACCATGGCAGATTTCGTGTCCTGAATCGTGCCGCCATCTTTAAGGATAGCGGTTCCGAGCTCGGGATCTTCAAAACCGACGTTCAGCGCCAGATATTGCTCACCCAATAAGCCGGAAGTACGAATCGCCAGCGAGCTGGTATCCGGAATATGATCGTAGCGCTGCTCAATATCCATCTCGACACGCGGCAGGTAAGTTTTTGGATCCAGCGTAATGTCGGACACCCGGCCAATCACTACGCCGCCGATACGTACCGGCGAATGCGGTTTCAGGCCGCCGATATTATCAAAGGTGGCATAAAGCCGGTATGTTGGTTCGGCTCGCAGAGAGGTGACATCCGCCACTTTCAGACAGATGAACAGCGCAGCCAGCAGTGCGACCAGCATAAAAGCGCCAACCCAGATCTCAAATTTCTTCGTTTGCATGCGTTAGTTCCCAAACATCAATGCGGTAAGCACAAAATCAAGGCCAAGCACGGCCAGCGAAGCGTGCACAACGGTACGTGTAGTTGCCCGGCTAATTCCCGCCGATGTCGGGATCGCGTCGTAACCGTTGAACAACGCAATCCAGGTCACCGTAATGGCAAATACCACACTTTTAATCAAACAGTTAATCAGGTCCATACGCCAGTCGACGGCGTCCTGCATCGCGGACCAAAAGAAGCCAGCGTCAATGCCCTTCCAGTTAACGCCGACCAGCGAGCCACCCCAGACGCCCACCGCGACGAAAATCACGGTCAGCAGCGGCAGCGAGATGACCCCCGCCCAGAAGCGCGGCGAAATCACACGGCGCAGCGGATCGACCGCCATCATCTCCATGCTGGAGAGCTGTTCGGTCGCTTTCATCAGGCCGATTTCTGCCGTCAGTGCCGAGCCAGCGCGACCTGCGAACAGCAACGCCGCCACCACAGGCCCAAGCTCGCGCAGCAGCGACAGCGCCACCAGCATGCCGAGGCTGGTTTCTGCACTGTACGTCGTCAGCACCAGATACCCCTGCAGGCCGAGCACCATCCCGATAAACAGCCCCGAGACGATGATAATGATCATCGACAGAACGCCTACGTTATAGAGCTGGCGCACCAGCAGCGGGCCGTGTTTGCGAAACTCCGGCTTACCGATGATGGCGTTAAATAACATCAGTCCGGCGCGGCCGAAAGAGGCGCTGAATTTCAGTCCGCGTTGCCCCATCGACGCCAGTAAATTTAACAGCATGAGCAGACTAACTCCCTGTTGGCGAAATCAGATCGTGGTGATAATCCCCGGCGGGATAGCGGAAAGGCACCGGTCCATCGGCGATGCCGTCAAGGAACTGGCGCACACGTGGATCGGTATTCTCTTGCAGCGCCTGCGCGCTACCGTGCGCGACAATCCGTTTGTCTGCGACGATGTAAGCATAATCCGCGATGCTTAACACCTCCGGCACGTCATGTGACACCACCACGCAGGTGACGCCAAGCGCGCTGTTCAGCTCAGAAATCAGCTTCACCAGTACGCCCATCGTGATAGGGTCCTGCCCAACAAAGGGCTCATCGAACATGATGAGATCTGGCTCCAGCGCAATCGAACGGGCCAGCGCAGCGCGGCGCGCCATACCGCCCGAGAGTTCGGAGGGCATCAGTTTTGCGGCCCCGCGCAACCCGACAGCTTCGAGTTTCATCATCACGGTGCTGCGCAGCAGCGGCTCCGGCAGGCGGGTATGTTCGCGCAGTGGATACGCGACATTCTCAAACACATTGAGGTCGGTAAACAGCGCCCCGGACTGGAACAGCATGCTCATGCGCTTACGCACTTCATAAAGCCGTGAGCGGGACATTGCAGGAATATTTTCGCCATCAAAGAGGATTTCGCCACAGTCCGGCGCAATCTGACCGCCGATGAGGCGCAGCAGCGTGGTCTTGCCAATGCCGGACGGCCCCATAATGGCGGTCACTTTACCGCGCGGAACGGTAAGCGAAATATTATCAAAAATAGATCGGTTGCCGCGCGTAAAGCTTACGCCGCGCACGTCAATCAATGTCTCACCGATCTGGCTCATCAACGCATCCCTTATCGTTCAGATAGTTGTTCATAATGGCGCCAGTCGACACCGCAAAGGGGTTATTTTTACAGAATATCCCCAGATGAGGTTAGCGAAAGCTGGCATTTGTTTTACTTTTGGCGCGCATCTGGTCAAAATTAAGAGTTTACTTCGTTCCTTGACGATCTGTATGCGCGGCCAGCAATTCAGGCACAGTGGACCGGCGATTATACCTGAAGAAAGGACTTTGCATGCTCTTAGCTACGGCGCTGTTGATAATTGGTTTGCTTTTGGTGGTGTACAGCGCCGACCGCCTGGTTTTTGCCGCCTCGTTACTGTGTCGCAATCTCGGCGTGCCACCACTGCTGATTGGCATCACCGTGGTCGGTATCGGCACCTCCCTGCCTGAAATTATCGTCTCTGTCGCCGCCGCGCTGCATGGCGAAACCAGCCTCGCCGTCGGGACGGCGATAGGCTCAAATATTACTAATATCCTGCTGATTGCAGGGTTAACGGCCCTTTTACGTCCACTGGCGGCGCATTCCTCTATGCTGCGCCGCGAGCTTTCCGCCATGCTACTGGTGAGCGCCCTGGCAGGGCTGGTGCTGTGGGACGGCATGCTTACACGCGCTGAAGGCATTTTGCTGCTACTCATCGCTTACGCATATTTATGGTTTATCATCCGCATGGCACGCCAGGCGGAACGTCAGGGCAACGATAGTCTGACGCGCGAGCAACTCGCAGAACTACCGCGTGAAGGCGGGCGTTCGGTGGCTTTTCTCTGGCTGGCTGTGGCTCTCATTATTATGCCCATGGCGACACGCATGGTGGTCGATAACGCCACTGTACTGGCCCACGGTTTCGCGATTAGCGAACTGACCGTCGGCCTTACCGCTATCGCTATCGGCACCAGCCTGCCGGAACTGGCGACGGCGATTGCTGGCGCGCGCAAAGGCGAAGACGATATCGCCATCGGCAATATTATCGGCTCGAATGTTTACAATCTGGCGATCGTGCCCGGTCTGCCTGCATTGTTGGCCCCCGGTCGTTTTGATTCGCTGGCCTTCACGCGCGATTATGGCGTGATGCTGCTGGTAAGCGTGGTTTTTGTGGTGTTGTGCTGGCGTCCTGAGCGGTATCTCGGTAAAAAAACCGGCGCCGGATTATTATGTGGGTTTATCGTTTGGATGGTGATGCTGTTCTGGGCATCGCCGCGTCTCGTTGGATGAATCGGAATCGCATTATGTCACAGCTAGATTTACCGCCAGGTTTTGACTTTGAACAAGCAGGGAAGGATGTCCTGACCACTGAACGCGAAGGTCTGGCGCAGCTTGACCAGTACATTAACGCTGATTTTACCCGCGCCTGCGAAAGCATGTTCTATTGTCGCGGCAAAGTGGTTGTGATGGGCATGGGCAAATCAGGGCATATCGGTAAAAAGATGGCCGCAACGTTCGCCAGCACCGGTACGCCATCATTTTTTGTGCATCCTGCGGAGGCGAGCCACGGCGACTTAGGCATGGTCAGCGAGCAGGATATCGTTATTGCGATTTCTAACTCCGGCGAATCCAACGAAATTTTGGCGCTGATTCCGGTGCTCAAGCGCCTTCAGGTGCAGCTTATCTGCATCACAGGCCGCCCGGAGAGCGCCATGGCGAAGGCTGCGGATATTCATCTGTGCGTGAAAGTCCCTCAAGAAGCGTGCCCGCTCGGCCTCGCACCGACGACCAGCACCACCGCGACGCTGGTGATGGGCGATGCCCTTGCCGTCGCGTTGCTAAGAGCCAGAGGCTTTACCGCCGAAGATTTCGCGCTCTCGCACCCAGGCGGGGCGCTCGGGCGTAAGCTGCTGCTGCGGGTTAACGACATTATGCATACCGGGGATGAAATCCCACACGTCAGCCGGGAGGCCTCTCTGCGCGACGCCCTTCTTGAGATCACCCGTAAAAATCTCGGCATGACGGTAATTTGCGACGATCTGCTGAAAATCGAAGGCGTCTTTACCGATGGTGACCTGCGCCGCGTTTTCGATATGGGAGGTGACCTGAGCCAGATGAAGATTATTGATGTCATGACGCCAGGCGGTATTCGTGTACGGCCAGGTACGCTTGCCGTCGATGCGCTTAACCTGATGCAGTCGCGCCACATTACTTCCGTCATGGTGGCTGATGGCGACCAGTTGCGCGGTGTGATACATATGCATGATTTGCTGCGCGCAGGCGTGGTGTAACAAAGGAAAGGTTTAATGAGTAACCCTGATGGCGCCATCTCTACCTGTTACGGGCCGGTGAGCGCGCAGATCATTGAGCATGCGGCGCAAATCCGCCTGCTGATTCTTGATGTCGACGGCGTGATGTCCGACGGCCTGATTTATATGGGCAACAGCGGCGAAGAGCTAAAAGCCTTTAACGTGCGCGACGGCTACGGCATTCGCTGCGCGCTGACTTCCGGTATTGAGGTCGCCATCATTACCGGACGCAAAGCGAAACTGCTTGAAGACCGCTGCGAGACGCTCGGCATTACGCATCTCTACCAGGGGCAATCTGATAAGCTCATCGCCTACCGGCAGCTGCTAGAAAAACTGGCGCTTTCTCCAGAAAATGTTGCGTATGTCGGCGATGATTTAATTGACTGGCCTGTCATGGCGCAGGTCGGCCTTAGCGTCGCGGTGGCAGATGCGCATCCGCTTCTGACGCCGAAGGCCGATTACGTCACCCAAATTCCTGGCGGGCGCGGCGCAGTGCGCGAAGTCTGCGATCTCCTGCTGTTGGCGCAGGGAAAATTAGATGAGGCCATAGGGCAATCCATATGAGTAAGACCAGACGCTGGATAATCATCCTGCTGGCGTTAGCCGCGCTGGTGCTGATTGGCATTAACCTTGCCGATCAGGATGAAGGCGGCCCGCTGACAGTAAACAGCAACGAGCCGACTTACCAGAGCGAGCAGTCAAACACGGTGGTCTATAGCCCGGAAGGCGCGCTGAATTATCGCCTGGTAGCGCAGCACGTTGAATATTTTTCTGATGAGGGCGTCTCCTGGTTTACACAGCCGGTGATGACAACCTTCGATACCAATAAAGTGCCGACCTGGTCGGTGAAAGCGGATCGTGCCAAACTGACCAATGACAGGATGCTCTACCTCACCGGTCATGTGGAAGTAAACGCGCTAACACCAGATTCACAGTTGCGCAAAATTACGACCGACAAGGCGGAGATAAACCTGGTCACCCAGGATGTTACCTCTGATACGCTTGTTACTCTTTACGGCACCAGCTTTAATTCCAGCGGCCTGAAAATGCGCGGGAACCTTCGCAGCAAAAATGCCGAGCTGATTGAAAAGGTTAGAACCTCCTATGAAATCCAGAATAAACAAACTCAGCCTTAATCTCGTACTGGCCAGTACGCTGCTGGCAGCAGGCTTCCCGGCACTCGCGCTGACGGGCGATACCGAACAGCCTATCCATATCGAATCTGACCAGCAGTCTCTGGACATGCAGGGTAACGTGGTAACCTTCACGGGTAACGTCGTGGTGACTCAGGGCACGATTAAAATCAATGCCGATAAAGTTGTCGTGACGCGCCCCGCTGGCGAAAAAGGCAAAGAAGTCATTGACGGTTATGGCAAACCGGCCACGTTTTATCAGATGCAGGATAACGGCAAACCGGTGAAAGGCCATGCCTCTACGATGCACTATGAACTGCAAAATGATTTTGTGGTGCTGACCGGTGATGCCTACCTTGAGCAGCTCGACAGCAATATCAAGGGCGACAAAATCACCTATCTCGTCAAAGAGCAGAAGATGCAGGCATTCAGCGAGAAAGGTAAACGTGTGACCACCGTACTGGTGCCGTCGCAGCTGCAAAATAAAGACGGCGCCGCTCAGGCACCGAACCAGAACAAGAGCAACTAACCCCTTATGGCAACACTCATTGCGAAAAACCTGGCGAAAGCCTACAAAGGCCGCCGCGTAGTGGAAGATGTCAGCCTGACGGTAAATTCGGGCGAGATAGTCGGCCTGCTTGGCCCGAACGGCGCGGGCAAAACCACCACCTTTTACATGGTGGTAGGCATCGTGCAGCGTGACGCTGGTAACATCATCATTGATGAAGACGATATCAGCCTGCTGCCGTTACACGCGCGTGCGCGCCGTGGTATCGGCTACCTGCCGCAGGAAGCGTCGATTTTCCGCCGCCTGAGCGTTTACGACAACCTGATGGCCGTGCTGCAAATCCGGGACGATCTCAGCACTGAACAGCGTGAAGACCGCGCCAAAGAGCTGATGGAAGAGTTTCATATCGACCACCTGCGCGACAGCCTTGGCCAATCGCTCTCCGGCGGTGAACGTCGTCGTGTGGAAATCGCCCGCGCGCTGGCGGCTAACCCGAAATTTATTCTGCTTGATGAACCGTTCGCGGGTGTCGACCCGATTTCGGTTATCGACATCAAACGCATCATTGAACATCTGCGTGACAGCGGCCTCGGCGTGCTGATCACCGACCATAACGTGCGTGAAACGCTCGCCGTGTGCGAACGCGCTTATATCGTCAGTCAGGGCCATCTGATCGCCCACGGCACGCCTGACGACATCCTTCAGGATGAACAGGTTAAGCGCGTATATCTTGGGGAAGAGTTCAGACTCTGATAGGGTAGAGCAACAGGCGGAAACGGCGCGCCACCTTGCGCGCCGCGCCGCAACAGGTCTTATTTGACGTTTACACCTGAGGATTTTTGCTCTGAATATGAAGCAAGGTTTGCAACTAAGGCTTAGCCAACAGCTCGCCATGACGCCGCAGTTGCAGCAGGCCATCCGCTTGTTGCAATTGTCTACGCTGGAGCTCCAGCAGGAGCTGCAACAGGCGCTGGAAAGTAATCCCCTGCTTGAGCAAACCGACATTCACGACGAAATTGCCACTCAGGAAACACGCGACAGCGAAGGGCTGGATACCGCCGAAGCGCTGGAGCAAAAAGAGATGCCGGACGAGCTGCCGCTTGATGCGAGCTGGGACGAGATCTATACCGCGGGAACGCCGTCAGGCACCGGCGCCGACTACATCGACGACGAGCTTCCCGTCTATCAGGGCGAAACCACGCAAAGTCTTCAGGATTACCTGATGTGGCAGGTGCAGCTGACCCCTTTTACGGACACCGATCGCGCAATCGCTACGGCGATTGTCGACGCGGTAGATGATACGGGTTACCTCACCGTCTCAGTGCAGGATATTCTCGACGGCATGGGCGACAGCGATGGCGACATCGGCCCAGAAGAAATAGAAGCCGTCCTCAAGCGCGTACAGCGTTTCGACCCTGTTGGCGTCGCGGCTCGCGATCTGCGCGACTGCCTGTTAATCCAGCTGTCACAATTCAGCGCCGAAACACCCTTCCTTGCGCAGGCGCGCCAGATTGTCAGCGATCATCTCGATCTGTTAGCTAATCACGATTTCCGCAGTCTGATGCGTGTTACGCGGCTGAAAGAAGAGGTGCTGAAAGAGGCGGTGAATCTGATCCAGTCGCTCGATCCGCGCCCCGGGCAGTCGATCCAGACTGGCGAGCCGGAATACGTCATTCCCGACGTGCTGGTGCGCAAGCATAACGAACGCTGGAGCGTCGAGCTTAATTCCGACAGCATTCCGCGCCTCAAAATCAATCAGCAGTACGCCGCGATGTCTAACAGCACGCGCAATGAATCAGATAACCAGTTCATCCGCAGCAACCTGCAAGAAGCAAAATGGCTTATCAAAAGCCTGGAGAGCCGTAACGACACGCTGCTGCGCGTCAGCCGTTGTATCGTCGAACAGCAACAGGCGTTCTTCGAGCAGGGCGAAGAGTATATGAAGCCGATGGTGCTCGCCGATATCGCCCAGGCGGTAGAAATGCACGAATCCACCATCTCCCGCGTCACCACGCAAAAATATCTGCACAGCCCGCGCGGCATTTTCGAATTAAAGTATTTCTTCTCAAGCCACGTAAACACCGAGGGCGGCGGCGAAGCCTCGTCTACGGCTATTCGCGCGCTGGTGAAGAAGTTGATTGCAGCGGAAAACCCCGCGAAACCCCTAAGCGACAGCAAGCTGACGTCTATGCTGTCAGAACAAGGGATCATGGTGGCCCGCCGTACCGTTGCGAAGTATCGAGAGTCTTTATCCATACCGCCGTCAAATCAGCGCAAACAGCTGGTCTGACCCAACCGATAAGGAAGACACTATGCAGCTCAACATCACAGGACATAACGTCGAAATCACTGAATCGCTGCGCGAGTTCGTCACGACCAAGTTCGCCAAGCTGGAACAGTATTTCGAAAGGATTAATCAGGTCTATATTGTGCTGAAGGTGGAAAAGGTGACGCAAGTCGCCGACGCCACCCTGCATGTGAACGGCGGGGAGCTGCATGCCAGTTCGGAAGGCCAGGATATGTACGCCGCCATCGACGGTTTGATTGATAAACTGACGCGGCAGCTCACTAAACACAAAGATAAACTGAAACAACATTAATTGTCCGGGCGTTTCGCTGGGACACCGACGGCTCGCGGCCCGTACGACGAGCCGTCGCACCAGAAAACGCTTAGGTGAAATTATGATGAATAATGATTCCGCTCTGCCATTGAGCAATGTTTTAAACCAGGAATGCACCCGCAGCGGCGTACACTGCCAGAGCAAAAAGCGCGCCCTGGAAATTATCAGCGAGCTGGCGGCAAAACAGCTCAGCCTGTCGCCGCAGGTCGTATTTGAAGCGATCCTTACCCGTGAGCGGATGGGGAGTACCGGGATTGGTAACGGCATCGCCATTCCGCACGGCAAACTGGAAGAGGACACGCTGCGCGCCGTAGGTGTTTTCGTACAGCTCGAAACGCCGATTCCTTTTGACGCTATTGATAACCAGCCCGTAGATTTACTCTTCGCGCTGCTGGTGCCGGCAGATCAAACTAAAACGCATCTGCATACGCTGTCGCTGGTGGCGAAAAGGCTGGCGGACAAAACGATTTGCCGTCGTCTGCGCGCCGCGCAAACCGATGAAGAGCTCTATCAGATAATCACTGAAACCAGTGAAGAGAGTGAATGACCGTGCTGAAAGGCACAATCCAGGAAGCACCGGTTAGCCGGTCTGAAGTGTGGAGAAACAGCAGATGGTTCTGATGATCGTCAGTGGGCGTTCAGGGTCAGGGAAATCAGTCGCCCTGCGCGCGCTGGAAGATATGGGGTTCTACTGCGTCGATAACCTGCCCGTTGTGTTGCTGCCTGACCTGGCGCGCACGCTGTCAGACCGGCAGATATCCGCGGCAGTCAGTATTGATGTGCGCAATATGCCAGAATCCCCGGAGGTATTTGAACAGGCGATGAATAGCCTGCCTGATGCGTTTTCTCCGCAACTGTTGTTCCTCGACGCCGATCGCAATACGCTGATTCGCCGCTACAGCGACACGCGTCGTCTGCATCCGCTCTCCAGTAAAAACCTGTCGCTGGAAAGCGCCATCGATGAAGAAAACGATCTCCTGGAGCCGCTGCGATCGCGCGCGGATCTCATCGTCGACACCTCGGAAATGTCAGTGCATGAACTGGCGGAAATGCTGCGCACGCGGCTGCTCGGCAAACGAGAGCGTGAACTGACGATGGTGTTTGAATCCTTCGGCTTTAAACACGGCATCCCTATCGATGCTGATTATGTTTTTGATGTGCGCTTTCTGCCAAACCCGCACTGGGACCCGAAACTGCGTCCAATGACGGGTCTTGATAGGCCCGTAGCCGCATTCCTCGACCGTCACACCGAAGTACACAACTTCATTTACCAGACGCGCAGCTACCTGGAACTGTGGCTGCCGATGCTCGAAACCAACAACCGTAGTTATCTGACCGTCGCTATCGGTTGCACCGGCGGTAAACACCGTTCTGTCTATATTGCCGAACAGCTGGCGGATTATTTCCGCTCGCGCGGCAAGAACGTTCAGTCCCGCCACCGCACGCTGGAAAAACGCAAATCATGACCGTAAAGCAGACCGTTGAAATCACCAATAAGCTCGGGATGCATGCCCGTCCGGCCATGAAACTGTTCGAACTCGTACAGAGCTTTGATGCCGAAGTGCTGTTGCGTAATGAGGCAGGCACCGAAGCGGAAGCCAGCAGCGTTATCGCCCTACTGATGCTGGATTCCGCACAGGGCGGTCATATTGAAATAGAAGCCAACGGACCGCAGGAAAAAGAAGCGCTGGCGGCTGTCATTGCGCTCTTTAACGCAGGCTTTGACGAAGAATAACGCCCTTCTCTCCTTCAGCGCAGCGCATGCTGCGCCATAAAGGACTCCCCGCCAAGCTGGCGCATCTGGCGCAAAATCCACTGCTGACGCGTACGCACGTAGCCTGACGGCGCGCTCACTTTAAAACGTATCGGGTTAGGCAAAACGGCCGCGAGCAATGCTGCTTCCGATGCGCTAAGGCGGCGGGCAGGCTTGTTGAAATACCGCTGCGAGGCCTCTTCCACGCCAAACACGCCCTCGCCGAATTCCGCGATATTCAGATAGACCGTCAGGATGCGGCGCTTGCTCCAGACGGTTTCGATGCCGAGCGTTAAACCGGCCTCCAGCCCTTTGCGCAGCCAGCTGCGACCATCCCACAGAAACAGGTTTTTGGCCGTTTGCTGAGACAGCGTGGACGCCCCGCGAATGCGGCTGCTGCGCTCATTATGGGAGACAGCTTTCTGTATAGCGGCCATATCAAAACCCCAGTGCTCCGGGAATTTCTGATCTTCAGCAGCGATAACCGCAAGCCCCATCCACGGCGAGATCTCATCCATGCTCACCCAGTCGGAATGTGCCACATAGCTGAAGTCACCGCTAAACCAGGCGGAAAACTGGCGCTCAACCATCACCGCTGAAAACGGCACCGGCATAAAACTGAACAGCAAAATGCCGGCAAGCCAGACGCCCGCCACGATAAGAAACGTCCGCAGCAGCAGACGCCGCAGGCGAGCAAACAGCGAACCACGCGCTTTACTCATGCGCACATCGCCACCAGCCGCGCTACCAGCTTTTCAATACCGGCCGCGGCTTCGTCGATGCTTTCTGCCAGCATATAAGCGGGGGTCGTCAGCACCTTGTTATCTTCATCCACCACAATATCGTCCACCGGACACGGCACATGTTCGCCACCCATCTCTTCCAGCAGTTCAGCAGTATCCACATCGGTGCCGATGGTCAGGCGCAAAGGCGCCGCGATAATTTTTGGCAGCATCGCTGGCGCAATGCAGATAAACCCGAGCGGTTTACCGGCCTCGTGCATCGCGGTTGCAAGGGAATGAAGCGCAGGATCGACCGTACATTCGCTGCCGCGCGTGGCGAAATCGCAGAGGTTTTTCGCCGCGCCAAATCCGCCCGGCACAATCAGGGCATCAAGCGCTTCAGCCTGCGCCTCATGCAGCGGGGTAATCTGACCGCGTGCGATGCGCGCCGCCTCGGCCAGAACGTTCCGTGTCTCGCCTGTCGGTTCGCCCGTTAAGTGATTAATCACGTCTGCTTGTGGTTTATCGGGGGCAAAGCAGACCGCCTGGGCGCCATTACGGGCCAGCGCCAGCAGGGTAATAACCGCCTCATGAATCTCCGAGCCGTCATAAACGCCGCACCCACTTAAAACCACGCCGATTTTTTTCATGATTTATCCTTAAGTTAAACCGTTGAAACCTTAAGTAAAACGTGATTTAAACGCTATGCTTCACACATTTCACTGATTCACATAACAAATCATTTAAGATTTGCTATCTTATGTACGAGCGCATTGACCACTCAGGCCGCGCCACGCAGTTAAAAAGATCAACATCATTAATCAATGGCGAGGCCTCGATTTCCCTGGTGTTGGCGCAGTATTCGCGCACCCCGGTTTAGCCGGGGTCATTTTTTTCCGGCCCCGGCAACCCACGATTTGAGCGCCTCGACGTCGTGTTGCCACTCCTGTTTTAGCTCTTCGATCCATTCACCAACGTTATCCCACCACGCCGGAAGATCGGGCGACTGGATTTTCTGCGCCAGCTGCTGCAAATGACGCAATCCGACCGCCCCCGCCGCACCTTTAATTTTGTGTCCTTCTTCCACAATCCCCTTTTGATCGCGCGCGGTGAGGTTTGATTCCAGCACGCTCAGATAGCCAGGCATCATTTTTTCAAACATCGCCAGGCCGTCCGTGATGAGTTTCGGGCCAACGAGCTGCAAATATTGCTCCAGCATCGGGAGGTCAAGCAGCGCCTGCTGCTTGTCGTCGTCGTGTGTCGTCACGTCATGTTCCTCATCTTCAGGTGGTGTATCCCAGAACTTTTTAATGGTCGCCGTCAGGGCCGGGACCGCCAGCGGCTTGCTCAGCACGTCGTCCATGCCCGCTTCCAGATACTCTTTTTTGTCTTTCAATACGTTGGCGGTCAGCGCCACCAGCGGCGGTAGCGCATCGCGGGAATAGCGGCGGTTAAGCTCACGTGAAATATCAAGGCCGGTCATGTCCGGCAACTGGATATCCAGCAGCACCAGATCGAACTCACCGGGGCTGAACATCTCCAGCGCCGCTTTGCCGGTCATCGCCACCTCGACGCTGCACCCCAGTTTTTCCAGCACCGAACTCGCCACGATAACGTTCAGTTCGATATCTTCCACCAGCAGGACATGCAGCGCGGGCAGCGGCATCTCATCGTCGGTCAGCGTATCTTCCACTTCTTCGGCCACGCGCGGTGCCTGTACCGTCAGCACAAAGGTCGAGCCCTGGCCCGGCTTGCTGGAAACCGTAATATCGCCGCCCATGCTTTTCGCAAGACGACGTGACACCGCAAGCCCAATCCCGGTCCCCGTCGCCGGTTTACCGCCCTGGCTATCTTTCACCTGGTAATACATGGCGAAGATCTTATCCTGCTCTTCCTGCGGAATGCCGATGCCGGAATCTTCTACCTCAAAGCGTAGCTGTTCGTTTTCGTTATAGCTGACGCGCACCGTTACCTGGCCCTGCTGGGTAAATTTCACCGCGTTACTGATGAGGTTCCAGAGGATCTGGCGAAGACGCGTGCCGTCGGTCAGCACTTTATGCGGCACCGGACGCACCGGCTCCATCACGAAACGCAGCCCTTTCTGCTGCGCCTGAAGGCCAGAGAGGTTTTCCAGGTCGGCCAGGAAACTGGTGAAATCGACAGGCTGGTTATCAAGCTGCACTTTGCGCCGCTCGATTTTATCCATGTCGATAATATCGTTGAAGATATTGCCAAGCGTCACCGCAGAGACGTGGATAGTTTTCAGGTATTTCTCCTGCTCGGCACTGAGCTCGGTGTCCAGCAGAATGCGGCTTAAACCGACAATGCCATTAAGCGGCGTGCGCAGTTCATGGCTGATGGTGGAAATAAACGTGGTCTTATCGCGGCTGGCGCGCTCGAGCGCGTCCTGATAGCGCTTACGCTCGGTAATGTCGCGCCCGAAGCCCATTAGCCCGTGGCGTTTGCCCACGCGGTCGTAATAAGGCACTTTGCGGATCTCAAAGCAGGCTTTGCGCCCGTCCGGGTAGTCGAGCCACTGCTCATAAGTAAGCGACACATTATGGCGAAAGACTTTTTCATCCGTCTCCAGCACTTTTTCTGCCGCTTCGGGTGCATAAACTTCATGCGGTTTCAGGCCAATCAGCTGCTTTTCGCTTTTACCGGTGAGCAGCTCCATAGCCCGGTTACAGCCTGAAAATTCTTTGTCTTCGTTACGGTAGAACACCAGATCCGGCGAGGCGTCGAGAAACGAGCGCAGAAAAGAGGATTGCTGCTCCAGCTGAATTTGCGTCACTTCGCGCTCTTTCATCTCCACTTTCAGCTGCTCCAGCATATTCTGGCGCTCGGCTTCCGCTTTTTCGCGGTCAGCGATTTCCTGATTCAGCTGGGCGATATTGTCTTTAAGTTGCACATTGAGCTTCAGGTCGCGTTCGCGCATTTCTTCAAGTTTATCGACCAGTTTAGACAGGCGCTGGCGCGACTCCTCCAGTTGCTCTACCACCACTGACAGGAAATAGACCGCCCACGGTGTAATCAACAGACCAAAGAAAATCGAACGGATAACATCGATGCTCTCTACCTGGCCGTGCAGCACCATGGTAACGGCCATTTGCACCGCCATCGCCAGCACCACGAGCGCCAGGGCCAGCAGGAGCGAAAAGCGCACCAGGCCAAGCTTTACCAGTAAATCAACGTAATACTGCGCCAGCATGCGGATCTGTTTCATAAGGGATTCCTGTACTGATATTCCGTTCAATAATACCTAAAACCATCTCTCAGGCGGGAATTCAGGCAAAAAAGTGCGGGATGACATGGCGAGTGGTGTAAAAAGCAGCGTTCAGAGGGTGCCCGGCGCGGCGCGCCAGGGCCTTCCAAGGGCGGAACCCTGCACGCCGTGCTGATTAAGGTAACGATCGATTTCGACCATGCCGATCCAGCGGTTTTCGCACCACAGCGGCGCGAGCAGCGTGGGGCGGCGGGCACTTGCCGAGATACGATGGTAGATGATTTCCGGGGGCGTGTGGCGAATCATCTCGCCCGCGGTCATCGCATAATCATCAAGCGCAATGCCGGAAAGCCGCCCCGCCCGCCAGGCTTTCGCCATAATACTGCCTTCAACGATATGCAGCGGATGGAGCTTAATGCCATCAACGCCGGTCTCCACTACGCGTGCAAGCGACGTCAGCGCGTCGGTGCGGGTTTCGCCCGGCAGGCCCACAATCAGATGCGTGCACACCTTAAGTCCCCGGGCTCGTGCCCGGCGCGCCGTATCCTGATAACAGGCAAAATCGTGCCCACGGTTGATACGGTGTAGCGTTTTATCCCGTGCGCTTTGCAACCCTAACTCCAGCCAGACCTCATACCCTTGTTCATGGTACCCCGTGAGCAGATCCAGCACGCTTTCCGGTACGCAGTCCGGGCGAGTACCGACGCACAGGCCAACGATATCGGCCTGGCTTATCGCCTGCTGATACATCTCGCGTAATACGTTCACTTCAGCGAATGTACTGGTATAAGCCTGGAAGTAAGCAAGATAGCGGCGTGCGCGATCTACCCGCCCGGCCTGTTGCGCCAGTTGTTCGGCAATCGCGAGATGCTGTTGGTTTTCGTCAGCGAAAGACGCGACATTACAGAACGTGCAGCCGCCACGCCCCAGCGTACCGTCACGGTTTGGGCAGCTGAAACCGCCATGTAAGGAGAGTTTATGAACTTTTTGACCGTAGCGACGCGCCAGATCGCCGCCAAACATATTGACTAATTTTTGTAACTGCATAATCTGAAAAGCCGCCCACCAAAAGGGCGTCAGCCTGCCATTTTTATACGTGTTCGGCGATGACATGGATCAAGCGCCCGCCCTGCCTTTTCCTAATGAATAATGATTCACTTCAATCGATCTTTTAATCACTCTTCTGCTGATTACTTTTCCTTATGATCGACACGATTATTTAAGGATTATGACGAACCGTAAAAAACAGAGTGTTTATGCGGCTTGCAACCATTGAGCAACAGATCGTGCTGCTTTAAAACGCAATAACAGTGCGCTATCTACTTATAGCCGCTTTCTTATAGTGAGTCAGATCACACATCACAGGGGCTTATCACCCGAAAAAGTCAATGTAAAAAAGCTTAAATCTTTTTATTAATCAAATTGATAACTGCGCTTTAGCACACTTTTGAACAAATAAGAATGACATTTGACCTGTGTCCGGATTCCCGATAAGTTGGAAATTCGCTGGAAGCTTTCTCGATGGGTGTTCTGCCCATCATATTTATGCAGTAAATGAGATTCCCTCTTAAGTAAGTCCTCAACGACGAAGTATCGATGAAAAAGGATATCAGGAGGGCGACACGCAAGGTTTGCGTATGACGCGCAATACCCTGTCGCCGCACCCTTTCTGCGCCCGCGCGCCATCGATACAGAGGGATCCCGCAGAGCCTGGGGAGGTTCACTGATATGTTGTACGATAAATCCCTTGAGAGGGATAACTGTGGTTTCGGCCTGATCGCCCACATAGAAGGCGAACCTAGCCACAAGGTAGTGCGTACCGCGATCCACGCGCTGGCGCGTATGCAACACCGCGGCGCTATCCTCGCCGACGGCAAAACCGGCGACGGTTGCGGCCTGCTGCTGCAAAAACCGGATCGCTTTTTCCGCATGGTCGCCGAAGAGCATAACTGGCGCTTAGCGAAAAACTACGCCGTTGGCATGCTGTTCCTGAATCAGGACCCGGAGAAAGCCAGCGCCGCACGCCGTATCGTGGAAGAAGAGTTGCAGCGTGAAACCCTGTCTATCGTAGGCTGGCGCGTTGTGCCGACTAACGAAGGCGTACTGGGTGAAATCGCACTCTCTTCCATGCCGCGTATTGAGCAGATTTTTGTGAACGCTCCGGCAGGCTGGCGTCCGCGCGATATGGAGCGCCGTCTTTTCATCGCGCGCCGTCGCATTGAAAAACGTCTGGTGGACGATAAAGAGTTCTACGTCTGTAGCCTCTCGAACCTGGTCAACATTTATAAAGGTCTGTGTATGCCGGCGGATTTGCCGCGCTTCTACCTGGACCTGGCGGACTTGCGTCTGGAATCAGCCATTTGCCTGTTCCACCAGCGCTTCTCCACCAACACCGTGCCGCGCTGGCCGCTGGCGCAGCCGTTCCGCTATCTGGCGCATAACGGGGAAATCAATACCATCACCGGTAACCGCCAGTGGGCGCGCGCGCGTACTTATAAATTCCAGACGCCGCTTATTCCGGATCTCCACGACGCTGCGCCATTTGTTAACGAAACCGGCTCCGACTCCAGCTCAATGGATAATATGCTTGAGTTGCTGCTGGCAGGCGGGATGGATATCGTGCGTGCGATGCGCCTGCTCGTTCCGCCAGCCTGGCAGAACAACCCGGATATGGACCCGGAGCTGCGCGCGTTCTTTGACTTTAACTCCATGCATATGGAGCCGTGGGACGGCCCGGCTGGCATCGTGATGTCAGACGGTCGTTTCGCCGCCTGTAACCTCGACCGTAACGGCCTGCGTCCGGCGCGCTACGTCATCACTAAAGACAAACTCATCACCTGCGCCTCTGAAGTCGGCATCTGGGATTACCAGCCGGATGAAGTGGTGGAAAAAGGCCGTGTCGGCCCAGGCGAACTGATGGTTATCGATACACGCGGCGGGCGCATTCTGCACTCGGCGGAAACCGATAACGATCTTAAGAGCCGTCACCCGTACAAAGAGTGGATGGAGAAAAACGTTCGCCGTCTGGTGCCGTTTGAAGATCTGCCTGACGATCAGGTTGGCCAGCGTGAAATGGATGACGCGTTGCTCGAAAGCTACCAGAAGCAGTTCTTCTACAGTAACGAAGAGCTGGACGCCGTTATCCGCGTGCTGGGCGAAAACGGCCAGGAAGCCGTCGGCTCAATGGGCGACGATACCCCGTTCGCCGTGCTCTCCAGCCAGCCGCGCATTATTTACGATTACTTCCGCCAGCAGTTTGCTCAGGTGACCAACCCGCCTATCGATCCGCTGCGTGAAGCGCATGTGATGTCGCTTGCCACGAGCATTGGCCGCGAGATGAACGTCTTTTGCGAGGCGGAAGGCCAGGCGCATCGCCTGAGCTTTAAATCGCCGATCCTGCTCTTCTCTGACTTCAAACAGCTCACCACGCTTGAAGAGCAACACTATCGCGCCGATACGCTGGATATTACCTTTACACCCGCACAGGCAACACTGGAAGAGACCGTGAAGGCGCTGTGCGACAAAGCGGAGCAGATGGTACGTAATGGCACCGTGCTGCTGGTGCTCTCGGATCGTAACATCGCGAAAGACCGTCTGCCTGTGCCGGCTCCGATGGCCGTCGGCGCCATCCAGACTCGTCTGGTAGAACAGAACCTGCGCTGCGATGCCAACATTATCGTGGAAACCGCAAGCGCCCGTGACCCGCACCATTTCGCGGTGCTGCTGGGCTTCGGCGCGACCGCTATCTACCCTTATCTCGCCTACGAAACGCTGGCGAAACTGGTGGATACCGGCGCTATCGAAAAAGATTACCGCAGCGTGATGCTGAACTACCGCAATGGCATCAACAAAGGCCTGTACAAAATAATGTCCAAAATGGGCATTTCGACCATCGCCTCTTACCGTTGTTCGAAGCTGTTCGAAGCTGTCGGTCTGCACCGCGACGTTTCAGAGCTCTGCTTCCAGGGGGTCGTCAGCCGCATCGGCGGTGCAGGCTTCGCGGATTTCGAGCAGGATCTGCTGAATCTGTCGAAACGCGCCTGGCTTGCCCGCAAGCCACTCACACAGGGCGGTCTGCTGAAGTATGTGCACGGCGGCGAATATCACGCTTACAACCCGGATGTGGTGCGCACGCTGCAGCAGGCGGTACAGAGCGGCGACTACAGCGACTATCAGCAATACGCAAAACTGGTTAACGAGCGCCCAGCGGCAACGCTGCGCGATCTGCTGACGCTGAACCCGCAGGGCGAAGCGGTACGCGTGGAAGATGTCGAACCGGCGAGTGAACTCTTTAAGCGTTTTGATACGGCAGCGATGTCTATCGGCGCGCTGAGCCCGGAGGCGCACGAGTCGCTGGCGGAGGCAATGAACAGCCTCGGCGGCTTCTCAAACTCCGGCGAAGGCGGCGAAGACCCGGCGCGTTACGGCACCAATAAAGTGTCGCGCATCAAGCAGGTGGCATCTGGGCGCTTCGGCGTGACGCCGGCGTACCTGGTTAACGCCGATGTGATTCAGATTAAAGTGGCGCAGGGCGCGAAACCTGGTGAAGGCGGTCAGTTGCCTGGCGATAAAGTAACGCCGTATATCGCGCGTCTGCGTTATTCGGTGCCGGGCGTGACGCTCATCTCTCCGCCGCCGCACCACGATATCTACTCCATTGAAGATCTGGCGCAGCTGATTTTTGACTTAAAACAGGTCAATCCGAAGGCGATGATCTCCGTGAAGCTGGTTTCCGAACCGGGCGTGGGCACCATTGCTACAGGTGTTGCGAAGGCGTACGCAGACCTCATCACTATCGCAGGCTATGACGGCGGCACAGGCGCAAGCCCGCTCTCCTCCGTGAAATATGCGGGCTGTCCGTGGGAGCTGGGTCTTGTTGAAACTCAGCAGGCACTGGTGGCGAACGGTCTGCGTCATAAGATTCGCCTGCAGGTCGACGGCGGCCTGAAAACCGGCCTTGATATTATCAAAGCCGCGATCCTTGGCGCGGAAAGCTTCGGCTTCGGCACCGGCCCGATGGTCGCGCTGGGTTGTAAATACCTGCGTATTTGCCACCTGAACAACTGCGCGACCGGCGTGGCGACCCAGGATGACAAACTGCGTAAAAACCATTACCACGGTCTGCCGTTCAAAGTGACTAACTACTTTGAATTTATTGCCCGTGAAACACGCGAACTCATGGCGCAGCTTGGCGTGACGCGTCTTGTTGATCTGATTGGCCGCACCGATCTGCTCAAAGAGCTGGAAGGCTTTACGGCGAAGCAGCAGAAACTGGATCTGGCGAAACTGCTGGAAACCGCCGAGCCGCATCCGGGTAAAGCCGTTTACTGCACCGAGAGCAACCCGCCGTTTGATAAAGGTGATCTGAACGCGCAACTGCTGACGCAGGCGAAACCGTACGTGGAGAGCAAACAGAGCAAAACATTCTGGTTTGATATCCGCAATACCGACCGCTCCGTTGGTGCGCTGCTCTCTGGCTATATCGCGCAGTCACACGGCGATCAGGGCCTGGCGTCTGACCCTATCAAAGCGTACTTCACCGGCACAGCCGGGCAGAGCTTCGGCGTCTGGAACGCGGGTGGCGTTGAGTTGCACCTGACGGGCGATGCGAACGACTATGTCGGTAAAGGCATGGCGGGCGGCCTGCTGGCGGTTCGCCCACCGGTCGGGTCATCATTTAAGAGCTACGAAGCGAGCATTATCGGCAACACCTGCCTGTATGGCGCAACGGGTGGCCGTCTCTACGCCGCAGGCCGGGCGGGCGAGCGTTTCGCGGTACGTAACTCCGGCGCGATTACCGTCGTGGAAGGCATCGGCGATAACGGTTGTGAGTACATGACCGGCGGCATCGTCTGTATTCTCGGCAAAACGGGCGTGAACTTCGGCGCGGGCATGACTGGCGGCTTCGCCTATGTCCTCGACGAAGACGGCGAATTCCGCAAGCGCGTGAACCCGGAGCTGGTGGAAGTGCTGAATGTCGATGAATTAGCGATTCACGAAGAGCATCTGCGCGGGCTTATTACCGAGCATGTGCAGCAGACCGGTTCGCATCGCGGCGAAGAGATCCTCGCGAACTGGCCCGCGTTCTCGGCGAAATTCGCGCTCGTAAAACCGAAGTCCAGTGATGTCAAAGCATTGTTGGGTCACCGTAGTCGTTCCGCAGCCGAGCTGCGGGTGCAGGCGCAGTAAGAGGTCACGATTGATGAGTCAGAACGTTTACCAATTTATCGACTTACAGCGCGTTGATCCGCCAAAAAAGCCGCTTAAGATCCGTAAAATTGAGTTTGTGGAAATTTATGAGCCCTTCTCAGAAGGCCAGGCCAAAGCACAGGCAGACCGCTGCCTGTCCTGCGGCAACCCTTACTGTGAATGGAAATGTCCAGTCCATAACTACATCCCTAACTGGCTGAAACTGGCCAACGAAGGGCGCATTTTCGAAGCTGCAGAGCTTTCTCACCAGACCAATACGCTGCCAGAAGTGTGCGGCCGCGTCTGCCCGCAGGACCGCCTGTGCGAAGGCTCCTGTACGCTGAATGATGAATTCGGCGCGGTGACCATCGGCAACATCGAGCGCTATATCAACGATAAGGCGTTTGAGATGGGCTGGCGCCCGGATCTCTCCGGCGTGAAACCGACCGGCAAACGCGTCGCGATTATCGGCGCGGGTCCGGCGGGTCTCGCCTGTGCCGACGTGCTGACGCGCAACGGCGTAAAAGCAGTCGTATTTGATCGCAACCCGGAAATCGGCGGCCTGCTGACCTTCGGTATTCCCGCCTTTAAGCTGGAAAAAGAAGTGATGACGCGCCGTCGCGAAATCTTCACCGGTATGGGTATTGAGTTCCAGCTCAACACCGAAGTAGGCCGCGATGTTCAGATGGATGCGTTGCTGAAGGAGTATGACGCGGTATTCCTGGGCGTTGGCACCTATCAATCCATGCGCGGCGGGCTTGAAAATGAAGACGCGCCGGGCGTTTATGAAGCGCTGCCGTTCCTCATCGCCAATACCCGTCAGATCATGGGCTTTGAAGAAGATGCGCAGCAGCCGTACATCAGCATGGAAGGCAAACGCGTGGTTGTGCTGGGTGGCGGTGATACTGCGATGGACTGCGTACGTACCTCGGTGCGCCAGGGCGCGACCCACGTGATTTGCGCCTATCGTCGTGACGAAGAAAACATGCCGGGTTCACGCCGCGAAGTGAAAAACGCGCGTGAAGAAGGGGTGGAATTCCAGTTCAACGTGCAGCCGCTTGGTGTTGAAATTAACGCGAACGGGAAAGTGTGCGGCGTGAAAATGGCGCGCACCCAGATGGGCGAACCGGACGACAGAGGCCGTCGTCGTGCTGAGATCGTACCGGGTTCAGAACATGTGCTGCCTGCTGATGCCGTGGTCATGGCGTTTGGCTTTCGCCCGCACAGCATGGAATGGCTGGCAACGCACAGCGTTGAGCTCGATTCCCAGGGCCGCGTGATCGCACCGGAAGGCAACGAAAACGCCTTCCAGACCAGTAACCCAAAAATCTTTGCCGGCGGTGATATTGTCCGTGGCTCCGATCTGGTGGTAACGGCAATCGCCGAAGGCCGTAAAGCCGCAGATGGTATTATGAATTATCTCGACGTCTGATTCGACGGTCGCAAATCGTATTAAGGGAAGCCTCGCGCTTCCCTTTTTTATTTCACTTATCAATAAAACAAGTTTTTTTGTTTCCAGAAAAAGACTTTTTAACGGCATCACTACTGTCGTGTATCGCTGCCTTTTTAATCCGACATCAGACAAATACCTTTCGTTACTCACCCCATTTCCCCGCGCTACACCCTGATCATTTGCACCCTCAATGAATAATCGGGAAATCCGGAATCAGACAGCAGAACTCATTGATATTTCATATTTATAAATTCCGTATCTTTCAGGAAGCATGTTATTTACGAGAGCAATGAAATAAGCTGCGGCAACGCCGACACTTTATTCAATACATTATTATATTGGACATAATTATGAATAACTTAAAACTATTCAGGAAAAATAGTATCACTAAGATAATGGCTGGTGTATTTCCGGCCATTGTTTTGCTCACACCGTCGCTTGCACACGCCATTACCAATATCGATGAAGATACGGAAGACACCTATATTTTTAGCGGTGATAAAGAATACGTGATAGATACGGGTGTCACGATGTCTTCTGCAACGACCGATCCCAGCGCACTGATCAAAGGGAAAAGCGTAACCTCTGTCATTAATAACGGCACGATGAAAAATGACAATGGCGATACGGTCGTTGTCGACATTACAGGCCAGACATCAGACATGATGACGCTGGAAAATAAAGGCGCTATTAACAGTTCCGGTACCGCGATCGACGTAAAAAATGGCGCTAACGTCACCATTATTAATAGCGGGAAAATTTCCGGTGGAAATACTTCTATCTTATTCGAAAGTAGCGGGAATAATGCACTGATCTTGAAAGCGGGATCGGATCTTCAGGGAGACGTTATCACTAAAGGTTCTGGCAACAATACGATAATCCTTAATGACAGTGGCAAAGAAGACAGCAATTTTATTGGCGCTGAGGCGGGCGAAGGCTTTACGTCGCTGACGATGGACGGGAGCAACTGGACGCTGACCGGCGATATCAATTTGACCGGGACGGGCGACAGTCTGACGGTGAAAACGGGTAATCTCACGCTCGGCGGAGAGGTCACCAATACAGGCTCATCGCTTATCACCAACGGCGCTACGCTGCAAATCGGTACCGGCAGCGGCGACAACGCCTCCTTACAGGGCAATGTCACTAATAACGGTACGCTTATCTTCAACCAGGCCGCAGATTATGCCTTCGCGGGCGATATTTCTGGCTTGGGCAATCTGGTAAAAGAAAACGCCAGTACATTGACGCTGAGCGGCAACAACAGTTACAGCGGCGACACGACGCTTAAAGACGGCACAACGTTGCTCGCCGAAAACGGCACGATTGGCCCTGACGGCGGCACCGGCATTATCCATATTGAAGAAGGCGCGACGTTTGCTTCCGCGGGCACCGTAAACAGCAACGTGAGCATCGCCGCTGGCGGCGTGCTGGCGTCCTGGAACGCCGTGAGCGGTAATGAAAACGCCGCCACTCCGGCTTCTGGCAACACGATAACGGGTAACGTGACCAACCAGGGCACGTTAGAGATTGCGGGCGGCAATAGCGTCGGCAACGCATTTACGGTCGATGGCAACTATACCGGCGACCAGGGCAGCCGCATCGTGATGAACACCGAGGCCGGTCAGGATGACTCTCCGACTGACCATCTCGCCATCACGGGTGACAGCGCCGGCACCTCCTCACTTGACGTAGCAAATATCGGCGGCCAGGGCGCGCAGACGATCAACGGGATTGAACTTATCAGTGTTGGCGGGGCATCTGATGCTTCCTTTACGCTTGATAAACCCGTCGTGGCCGGGATGTGGGAGTATGACCTCTATCAGCATGATAATGGCAACTGGTAACTGGAATCGAAAGCCAGTGATACTCCGGCCCCAACGCCTGATCCAGACGATAATGGCGGTGATGATGGTGGTGATACCCCACCGGCGCCGGAAGTTTATCGCCCGGAAGCGGGCGTTTACATGGCCAACTATCTCGCTGCTCAGAAGATGTTTATCCATAAGCGTGACGACCGCGATCAGTTGATGTTACGCGACGCGGACGATCTCAATACCTGGATGTACGTTAAGGGTGAATACAACGACGGCAACTTCGCGGACGGTAACCTGAAATATAAAATTCGTTCCGCCGTTGTTCAGTTGGGCAGCAATGTTCTGAGTAAAAACCTTTCTACCGGCACGTTACACAGCGGCTTTATGTTAGGTGCGGGCTACAGCGATACCACAGCAGATGCACGCCATAATATCCGTTCGGCTGACGGGCGCGTTAACGGTTACAACCTCGGCGTTTATGCCACATGGCAGGAAGATCAGAAGCTGCGTCTTGGCAGCTATATCGACAGCTGGGCGTCTTATAGCTGGTATAACAGCCAGGTCAACGGCGACGATATGCCGGGTGAGCATTATGACAGCCAGGGCTACGCCGCCTCGCTGGAGCTGGGACATGCGTGGCTGGTGCCGTCTGAGAAAGCGCGCACGATGAAGTTCGAACCGCAAGGCCAGGTTATTTACAGCAACCTGCATCAGGATTACCACGTCGAATATAACGGCACCCGCGTCAGTACGCCGGATGACGATGCGGTACTCGGTCGTGTTGGGCTTAAAGCGAGCTACGTGGATCAAAAAGTAGTAGAAGCGTGGCAGCCTTATGGGGCAGTTAACTGGCTTATCGGTAACGGGATGAGCGATCTTAACTTCAACAATGAGACACTCGATTCCAATGTACCCTCTAACCGATTCCAGCTGGAAACGGGTGTGAGCGGTAAAGTTGACAATAAGACTACCGTCTCCTTGCGCATCAGTAGCGAATGGGGCGACAACTCCTACAACGCCTACTCTGGCCATATGCTGGTGAACTATCGCTGGTAACCGGCCGTTCAAAGCCGCCTCACGGGGCGGTTTAATGATAAAAAAAGCCGGTATGCATAAACATACCGGCTTTATTGTCAGAGTGAACGTGGTTACTTCACGACACGTAACGCAGGACGCCCGCCACGCGGCGGCGGCTCGTCGTCCGGATCGGTATCATCCGTATGATCCGGCTTATCGCCATCAATCACGGACATCACGGTTTCCGGCTCTTCAGCATTATTCTCGTCGTTCAGGCTCGCCATCTCTTCATCATAAGCGGCCTCTGGCTCGAACATCGTACCGGCGCCGTTTTCACGGGCATAGATAGCTAACACTGCACCGAGCGGTACGGTGACCTGACGCGGCACGCCGCCGAAACGGGCGTTGAAGCGGACTTCGTCGTTCGCCAGTTCCAGATTACCGACCGCACGCGGCGCGATGTTCAGGACTATCTGTCCGTCACGCGCGTACTCCAGCGGCACCAGCACGCCCGGCAGCGTCACATCCACGACCAGGTGCGGCGTCAGCTGGTTATCCAGCAGCCATTCATAAAAGGCACGCAGCAGATAAGGACGACGTGGAGAGAGCTGAGACATATCCATAAGGTTTAGCCCCGGGTTTGCAGGCGGATTTCGCGCTCGGCTTCAGTCAGCGAAGCAAGGAACGAATCACGTTCAAACACGCGAGTCATATAGCCTTTGAGCTCTTTCGCCCCCGCGCCGCTGAACTCAACGCCCAGTTGCGGCAGACGCCACAGCAGCGGCGCCAGGTAGCAATCCACCAGGCTGAACTCGTCGCTCAGGAAATACGGTTTCTGCCCAAACACTGGCGCGATAGCCAGCAGTTCTTCGCGAAGCTGTTTACGTGCCGCATCCGCTTCCTGTGCAGAGGAGGCGTTAACGATGGCATTCATCAGCGAATACCAGTCTTTCTCGATACGGTGCATATAAAGACGGCTCTCCCCGCGAGCGACCGGATAAACCGGCATCAACGGCGGATGAGGGAAACGCTCATCAAGATATTCCATAATGATGCGCGACTCCCACAGAGTCAGTTCACGGTCTACCAGCGTCGGCACGCTTTGATTTGGGTTGAGGTCAATCAGATCCTGCGGCAGGTTATCCGTTTCCACATGCTCAATTTCAAAGCTGACACCCTTTTCAGCCAGCACAATGCGGACCTGATGGCTGTAGATATCAGTAGGACCAGAAAACAGCGTCATTACCGAACGTTTGTTGGCAGCGACAGCCATGAAAACCTCCAGGTATATTCAGAAAGTTACTGCTACCAGCCGCAAAACCGGCTGGCCTTATCGGTTTACCCTTCCGTGCCGAACTTACTTCCGTCTGCAAAACGAACAAAACGTGAACAGTTACCAGCATTTGGGCACAAAATTGGATGATAGTTTACCAGATTTTGCGCAGCTTGTGGTGAGAGGTTTTGTCCGATTGGCGTAAATGGACGGGATTTCAGTAGATTAGCGACCAGATAAAAATTCCGGGCATAAAAAAACCCGGCGGTGTGCCGGGTTTTTCGCCAATAAACTTCTGCGAGAGCAGAAAAATATTAACGTTTGGAGAACTGCGGACGACGACGTGCTTTACGCAGACCGACTTTCTTACGTTCAACCTGACGAGCGTCACGAGTAACGAAGCCAGCTTTACGCAGTTCAGAGCGCAGAGACTCATCGTACTCCATCAGAGCGCGGGTGATACCGTGACGGATCGCACCAGCCTGACCGGAGATACCACCACCTTTAACGGTGATGTACAGATCCAGTTTCTCAACCATGTCGACCAGTTCCAGCGGCTGACGAACTACCATGCGGGCAGTTTCGCGACCGAAGTACTGTTCCAGAGAACGCTGGTTGATAACGATTTTACCGTTGCCCGGTTTGATAAACACACGAGCGGCGGAGCTTTTGCGGCGACCAGTGCCGTAGTATTGATTTTCAGCCATTGCCATAATCCCGATTAGATGTCCAGAACTTGCGGTTGCTGCGCCGCGTGGTTGTGCTCGTTGCCCGCGTAAACTTTCAGTTTACGGTACATAGCACGGCCCAGAGGGCCTTTCGGCAGCATGCCTTTAACCGCGATTTCAATTACACGCTCAGGACGGCGGGCAATCATCTCTTCAAAGGTCGCTTCTTTGATACCACCGATGTGGCCAGTGTGGTGGTAGTACATTTTGTCAGAACGCTTGTTGCCGGTAACAGCAACTTTTTCTGCGTTCAGAACGATGATGTAGTCACCGGTATCAACGTGCGGAGTGTATTCCGCTTTGTGCTTACCGCGCAGGCGACGAGCCAGTTCGGTAGCCAGACGGCCCAGAGTTTTACCGGTCGCGTCAACAACATACCAGTCGCGTTTTACGGTTTCTGGTTTAGCTGTAAAAGTTTTCATTAAAAGCTTACCCAAATATAGAGTTACACGTTGGCGAACACCCAAACGCTTAAATTGAGTTGAGGTTCACACGACAAAGTCCGCAAACCTACCCCCTCGGATATGTTTTCGGCACACAAAAGTTTCGGGAAAAAAACTTTGTTGTAACGTGGGGTCGCAAGATTATAGAGAAGTCGAGTATAAAGATCGACCCCTTTTATGAGGAAAGTAACGAGTTTCGCTCCCCTGCGTACAGGGGAGCGCTAAGGCTCAGGGCAGATGCGGGCGTTTAAGGTACTCTTCGCTCTGCATCTCCTGCAAACGGGACAGACAACGTTTAAATTCAAACGCCAGTTGTTCCCCTTGATAAATACGCTCCGGCGGTGTTTGCGCCGAGACCACCAGTTTCACCTGGCGTTCGTAAAACTCATCCACCAGCGCGATAAAGCGCCGCGCGGCGTTTTCGGTCGAGGTCGTCATCACCGGCACGTCAAACAGCAGCACCGTATGAAACTGGCGCGACAGCGCAATGTAATCATGCTGGCTGCGCGCATCTACGCATAACGTCGCAAACGAGGCCGCGAGCGTCTGATTTTCCACACCCAACGTCGGCAGCGGTCGATGATTAATCTCAAGCGACGGGGCCGCGCTACGTGGCGCGCCCGCCAGCGCCAGCCAGAGTTTATCCATCTGACGCGCCGTCGCGTCGTCACACGGAGAGAGCCACAGGTGCGCCTGGGTCAGCGTTCGCAGACGATAGTCGATACCCGCATCCACATTCATGACGTCACAGTTTGCTTTAATCGCCTCAATAGCCGGCAAAAAGCGTGTGCGTTGCAGCCCGTTGCGATACAGCTCATCAGGCGGAATGTTGGACGTCGCCACAAGCGTAATACCGCGCGCAAACAGCGCCTGCATCAGACCGCCGAGCAGCATCGCATCAGTAATATCGGACACAAAAAACTCATCGAAACAGATGATATCCGTCTGTGCTTTAAAGCCATCGGCCACCACCTCCAGCGGATCGGTCTGCCCTTGCAGGGCGGCGAGCTCTTCATGAACCCGCAGCATAAAGCGATGGAAGTGCAGGCGGAGTTTGCGCTCACCCGGCAGGCTGTGAAAGAAAAGATCCATCAGCCAGGTTTTGCCGCGCCCAACGCCGCCCCACATATATAAGCCGCGCACCGGCGTTTCAGAGGCACTGTCTTCCCGTTTGCCGAAGAGCTTACTGACTTTCGTCAGCAGACCGCCGCGCGAAGGCGCAGGCTCAGCCGTTTTCTGTGAAAGCGCCTGCCAGATAAGATTCAGACGATTTACCGCCTCTTGCTGGACGTCGTCCGGCTGATGAGTGCCCTCTTTCAGGGCCTGCTGGTAGCGCGATGTCGGAGAGATGCTCTGCATATATTACTCTTACTTCCTGAAAACGTTCGCCAAAGCGTTAGATTGGCCAAAAAAAGGCCGCTCTACACTACGCCATGCCGCTCCAGGATTCCACTTCTCCTGAAATAGCGGTTATAGTGGGTTTACCGGTCGACGGCACGCAGACGAGAAACCAAGCCTCGCCGTTACCACCCTACGGAATCACAAGACAACGGGAGATGTTCATGACCTGGGAATATGCGCTTATTGGGTTAGTCGTCGGCATCATTATCGGCGCCGTCGCTATGCGTTTCGGTAACCGCAAATTACGTCAACAGCAGGCTCTGCAATACGAGCTTGAGAAGAACAAAGCGGAGCTTGACGACTACCGCGAAGAACTGGTCAGCCACTTCGCCCGCAGCGCCGAACTGCTGGATAACATGGCGCACGACTATCGTCAGCTTTATCAGCACATGGCGAAAAGCTCCAGCAGCCTGCTGCCGGAAATGTCCGCAGAGACCAACCCGTTCCGTAATCGCCTTGCGGAATCGGAAGCCAGTAACGATCAGGCGCCGGTGCAAATGCCGCGCGACTACTCTGACAGCGCATCTGGCCTGCTGCGTACAGGTGCGAAGCGCAACTGATACGCTATCAAATCCTTACCGTCGGGCGCATTTTGCGCCCGCTTTTCTTTGGGCGCTGACTATGCTTATTCTGAGCGCTGCCGTCCCGATGACAGCATTGTTACGACGTTGAGAATTCAATAATATCCGTGTTTTCAGGTTACCTTTTATAACCAGGTTGCGAGAGCCGCGTTCATGAAAAAACAAACCCTGCTGTTAAGTGCGTTAGCGTTAAGTCTCGGTTTATCTTTTGTGGTGCCCGCGCCGGTACTGGCCGCCCTGCCCTCTCAGGTGCCGGGCCAGCCTGCGGTGCCAAGCCTCGCGCCAATGCTGGAAAAAGTCCTGCCTGCGGTGGTAAGTGTGAAAGTCGAAGGCACCGCCGTGCAGGAGCAACGCGTACCGGAAGAGTTAAAAAAATATTTCGGCGAATCCATGCCGGATCAGCAAGCACAGCCGTTTGAAGGGCTCGGTTCCGGCGTCATCATTGATGCCGCGAAAGGCTACGTGCTTACCAATAATCACGTGATCAACCACGCCGAAAAAATTAGCGTGCAGCTTAACGACGGTCGCGAGTTTGATGCCAAACTGATCGGCGGCGACGATCAGAGCGATATCGCACTTATCCAGTTGCAAAACGCCAGTAACCTGACGCAAATCCAGGTGGCGGATTCCGATAAACTGCGCGTGGGCGATTTCGTGGTCGCTGTCGGCAACCCGTTCGGCCTCGGCCAGACCGCCACTTCCGGCATCGTCTCGGCGCTCGGGCGCAGCGGGCTGAATCTGGAAGGCTTTGAAAACTTCATTCAGACCGACGCGTCCATCAACCGCGGTAACTCCGGCGGCGCACTGCTTAACCTGAACGGCGAACTTATCGGCATCAACACCGCTATCCTCGCGCCGGGCGGCGGCAGCGTGGGCATCGGGTTTGCTATTCCTGCCAATATGGCCCAGACGCTCGCCAAACAATTGATGCAATCCGGTGAAGTGAAACGCGGCTTGCTGGGCATCAAGGGGACTGAGATGAGCGCCGATATCGCCAAAGCGTTTAACCTCAATACCCAGCGCGGGGCGTTTGTCAGTGAAGTGATGCCTAACTCCGGCTCTGCCAAAGCGGGTATTAAAGCAGGTGATGTCATCATCAGCCTGAATGGCCGTCCCCTGAACAGCTTTGCGGAACTGCGTTCACGCATCGCCACCACTGAACCGGGCACCAAAGTGAAGCTCGGCCTGTTGCGTGACGGCAAAGCACAGGAAGTGGAAGTGACGCTCGATAAGAGTACCTCGTCCTCCGCGAGCGCCGACATCATCGCCCCTGCCCTCCAGGGCGCGTCCCTGAGCGACGGTCAGCTAAAAGACGGCACCAAAGGCATTACTATCGATAATGTCGAAAAAGGGAGCGCAGCGGCGCAGGCTGGCCTGCATAAAGATGATGTTATCGTCGGCGTGAACCGCGAGCGTGTCAGCTCCATCGCTGAAATGCGTAAACTGCTGGAAACTAAGCCCGCCATCATCGCGCTGCATATCGTGCGTGGAAACGACAGCCTCTATTTACTGCTGCGTTAATAAACTGAGACAACGGACATCACGCCGCATGTGATGTCCGTTTAACTCATGCTATGCTGCGCCCGTCCCCTGGCTACTTATCCCATACACATGTTTCTGAAGCTTCTACGCTCGGTTATTGCAGGGTTAATCGTCGCAGCGCTGCTGCTGACGCTCGTACCGTCCCTGCGCCCATATAATCCGCTGTTACAGCCGCGGCTCGACAGCGTTGATGAAACGCCCGTGAGCTATAACCGGGCGGTGCGTCGTGCTGCGCCTGCGGTCGTTAACGTCTATAACCGCAGCCTTGGCGGCAGCAATCGCAGCCAGCTGGAAATCCGTACGCTCGGCTCGGGCGTTATCATGGATCAGCGCGGCTATATTCTGACGAACAAACACGTCATCAACGACGCTGACCAGATTATCGTGGCATTGCAGGATGGCCGCGTATTTGAAGCGCTGCTGGTCGGCTCCGACAGCCTGACCGATCTCGCGGTGTTGAAAATCAATGCCACCGCCCTGCCGGTGATCCCTATCAACCCACAACGGTTGCCGCATATCGGCGATGTGGTGATGGCGATAGGCAACCCTTATAACCTCGGGCAGACCATTACACAGGGCATCATTAGCGCCACCGGTCGCATCGGGCTTAACCCGTCAGGTCGTCAGAACTTTCTGCAGACCGACGCCTCTATCAACCACGGTAACTCCGGCGGCGCGCTGGTCAATTCCCTGGGCGAGCTGATGGGCATTAACACGCTTTCTTTTGATAAGAGCAATGACGGCGAAACGCCGGAAGGCATTGGCTTTGCTATACCGACTCAGCTTGCCACGCGCATTATGGAAAAGTTAATTCGCGACGGGCGTGTGATCCGCGGTTATATCGGCATCAGCGGGCGTGAAATCACGCCGATGCATACGCCTGCGGCAGGCATCGATCAGATTCAGGGAATTGTAGTTAACGATGTAGCGCCGGACGGCCCGGCCGCCCGCGCAGGCATTCAGGTCAATGATGTGATTGTGTCGGTAAACCACAGGCCTGCGATCTCCGCACTGGAAACGATGGACCAGGTGGCGGAAATCCGTCCGGGCTCGGTGATCCCTGTGGAAATCATGCGTAACGACCGCAAGCTCACGATTCAGGTAACGATTCAGGAATATCCGGCGACACCCGAATAGCGGTCTTGCAGGCATAAAAAAACCGGAACCTGAGTTCCGGTTTTTTTTATTCGCCAGCGCTTACTTGTTGACGAACTCTTCGCCCAGGGCGATATCTTTTTTCAGCGTATCCAGCATGCCTTCCAGCGATTGCTGTTCATAGGCGCTCAGGGCACCGATCGGTTTACGCTCTTCAATGCCGTTTTTACCCAGCAGCAGCGGCTGTGAGAAGAAACGTGCGTATTCGCCGTCACCTTCCACATAGGCGCATTCCACCACGCCCTGGTCGCCCTGGAGCGCACGCACCAGAGAGAGGCCGAAGCGTGCAGCCGCCTGGCCCATAGACAGCGTCGCAGAGCCTCCGCCCGCCTTCGCTTCCACGACTTCGGTGCCGGCGTTCTGGATACGTTTAGTAAGATCAGCAGCTTCCTGATCGCTAAAGTTCACGCCAGGGATCTGAGAGAGCAGCGGCAGAATGGTCACGCCAGAGTGGCCGCCGATTACCGGTACGTCCAGCTCACCCGGTTTTTTACCTTTCAGTTCGGCGACAAAGGTGTTGGAGCGGATGATATCAAGCGTCGTGACGCCAAACAGTTTGTTCTTATCGTATACGCCCGCTTTTTTCAGCACTTCCGCCGCGATAGCGACTGTCGTGTTGACCGGGTTAGTAATAATGCCGATGCATGCTTTCGGGCAGGTGGTCGCTACTTGCTGGATCAGGTTTTTCACGATGCCTGCGTTCACGTTGAACAGATCGGAGCGATCCATACCCGGTTTGCGCGCAACGCCTGCGGAGATCAACACCACGTCAGCGCCTTCCAGCGCCGGTTTGGCGTCTTCACCAGAGAAACCTTTGATTTTCACGTCGGTCGGAATATGACTTAAATCCACTGCGACCCCTGGGGTCACCGGTGCAATGTCATACAGAGAGAGTTCTGAGCCTGAAGGCAGTTGGGTCTTGAGTAGAAGGGCAAGCGCCTGGCCGATACCGCCTGCCGCGCCGAGGACTGCAACTTTCATCCTAAACTCCTTATTATGGTTAGCAATTGTGTGCCGTTACTCCATGAGGTGGCGACCATAATCATCCTGGGAGGAAGTTATAGCACTCTTTTCGCCCGCAGTTTGCGATCGTAGCGCGTTTTAACTGAAAGCGATGCGGCCTTCTCGCCGGGTGCAGACGACGCAGTTGCCGCCGGGTCACTACCGAAGCAACATCTCAACAGGCGGTTACATTACACCCTCTTTAAGCATCAAAACAACATCATTTTGATAACATTTAGTTTACTTAAAGACATATTTGCGAGTCGTGACGCAGGCATGTTCCTTGATAACGTAATTTGATAAAATTCGTCTCTTTCATAACATTATTTCAGCCCGCCACAAGGCAGATCGTTTGCATAAAAATTCATCACAATGCATAATAATGTTGTTTATTGGCCTGTATACGGGTGATATATGCGTAGCTCCGCAAAACAAGAAGAATTAATCAAAGCCTTCAAAGCGTTACTTAAAGAAGAAAAGTTCAGTTCCCAGGGCGAAATCGTTCAGGCGCTGCAGGATCAGGGTTTTGAAAACATCAACCAGTCCAAAGTCTCGCGCATGTTAACGAAATTTGGCGCCGTGCGTACGCGCAACGCCAAAATGGAGATGGTGTATTGCCTGCCGGTCGAGCTTGGCGTGCCGACGACATCCAGCCCGCTTAAAAATCTGGTGCTGGATATCGATTACAACGATGCCGTGGTGGTTATTCACACCAGCCCTGGCGCCGCGCAGCTTATTGCACGTCTGCTGGATTCTCTTGGCAAAGCTGAAGGTATTCTGGGCACTATCGCGGGTGACGACACTATCTTCACCACGCCTGCACGAGGCTTTACGGTAAAAGACCTCTACGAAGCTATTCTGGTGCTCTTCGAGCAAGAGCTGTAAGCCTGCGCCGCCGCCGGTTATTCCGGCGGTCGCGCATTTCCCTTCGCATTTCCCCTTCCTTTTATTACGCACCCAGCGTAATACACCTGTTTTTTACGGCTGCGCATTGAGATAAGCTGAAAAACCGCACAAATAATCAACTTGGTATAAGCTGCTGATTAGAAATAATAAAAATCATAAGGCGGGTGTTTTTCGGCTATTTTTATAATGATCGGTAATAAAAAACACGGCTGAGCGTTAAAAGTTTCATAGTAAATCATTAGCTTTGTATTAATTTTTTGGGTGATTAGTGTATACTTGATTTTGTGATGAGGGTCACACAATAAGACCCCACCGATAACAATTACGACGAGGAAAAGAACATGAAAACCCAATCTACTGTAACAGCTCTGACACTTCTCTCTATGCTGTCCTTCGGCGCGTTCGCGGCGGATTCTATCAACGCAGAACAGGCGCAGAATCGTCAGCCTATCGGCACTGTATCCGTTGACGCTGTGAGCGGCGCACCGATGGACCTGCGTCAGATGTTGAATGAAAAAGCAGAAGCGAAAGGCGCGAGCGCATACCGCGTGATCGAAGCCCGTACCGGTGATCACTGGCACGCTACTGCAGAGCTTTATAAATAAGCGGTATAAGCCGTGAACTGCGCTGAGGCGCTGCTATACCGTAACCTCTCAGCGGCCCGATAAAAACCGTACGCTAACCATTAAGGCCGCTGAATACACCTGCATGAGGAATGAATTATGAAAACCACTTTTACCATCACTGCTCTGGGCCTTGCATCCGTACTTTCATTTGGTGCCAGCGCCGCCGTACACCAAGTTAACGCGCAACAGGCGCAAGATCTTCAGCCGATGGGCTCCGTCTCCGTGACGCAGCTGAGCGGCTCGCCGATGGACGTACGTCAGCAACTGGCCGCAAAAGCAGAAAAAGAAGGCGCCAGCCACTATCGCATCACTGAACTGACTCAGGGCGATCACTGGCACGCCACGGCACAACTGTACAAATAAACCCTCGTCGTCTTCTCCGACGACTTTTGCCCCTGCCTCGCGGGGGCCTTTTTCAGGGTTTAAAGTATGGTTATTGCCGAATATTGAAGAGGAGCTGCCCTTCCAGCTCCTCTTCTGCTTCATCAAACAGCAGAATCAGCGCGCCGAAGCGGCGTTTCACTTCCGCCGTCACATGCAGGAATAAGATCTCCAGCGGCAACGGCAGCTCTCCTTGCGTCACCACCTGCCACAAACTATCCAAATCCCCGACGCGCGCAGGCGTTATGCCGAAAGTATCCGCAAAAGCCGTATAAAAGGCCTGCTGATCGGCAATTGTACTGAAATCAAAACAATAGCTTTTCATTGTCGTCGCCACGCTTACGGGGCGGCCGTCACGCCGCCCTCACGCTTACTTATAAGCCGCCAAGATGCAGCGTTTTCACTTCCATAAACTCTTCCAGTCCCAGCACGGAGCCCTCGCGCCCCAGTCCTGACTCTTTTACGCCGCCAAACGGCGCAAGCTCCGTTGAAACCGCGCATTCATTAATGCCAATCATGCCGCTTTCCAGCTGCTGCGATACGCGAAACACGCGCTGAAGGTTCTGGGTGTAGAAATAGGCTGCCAGACCGTAAGGCGTATTATTCGCACGCTCAATGACTTCTTCTTCCGTTTTGAAGCTAAAGCAGGCCGCGAGCGGGCCGAAGGTCTCTTCCTGGGCCAGTTTCATGTCGTCATTTGCGTCAATCAATACCGTTGGTTGCCAGAAGTTGCCGCCAAGGGCATGCGGTTTACCGCCGGTCAGGACTTTCGCCCCTTTCGCGACGGCATCCTCTACATGTTCGCGCACTTTATCCACGGCAGACTGTTCAATCAGCGGCCCGACGATAACGCCGTCTTCCATACCGTTGCCTACTTTCAGCGCTTTTACCGCCTCCGCCAGTTGGTTGACAAAACGGTCGTAGACGCCTTCCTGAATATAAAAGCGGTTCACGCTCACGCACACCTGCCCCGCATTACGGAATTTATTGGCGATGGCGCCTTTGACCGCCGCATCAATATCCGCATCGTCAAAGACGATATAGGGCGCATTGCCACCAAGTTCCATCGAGACTTTTTTCATGGTTTCGGCGGCATTACGCATCAGCGTTTTGCCAACGGCTGTAGAGCCAGTGAACGAGATTTTGCGTACTTCCGGGCTTGCCATAATGGCGTCGCTGATTTCTGACGTACTGCCCGCAACCGCGTTCAGCACGCCATCCGGCACGCCCGCCTCCTGCGCCAGCGCGAGAAGCGCAAAGGCGCTCAGCGGCGTGTTATTAGCCGGTTTGATAACCCCCGTACAGCCAGCGGCAAGCGCCGGGCCGAGTTTGCGGGTTAACATCGCCATCGGGAAGTTCCATGGTGTAATCGCCGCTACCACGCCGACCGGTTCACGGGTCGCCAGAATGCGAGAGCCTGGCTTCGCAGGGGGAATGATCTCCCCGTTGGCGCGTTTGGCCTGCTCGGCGAACCACTGGATAAAGTTTGCCGCGTATTCCACTTCGCCTTCCGCCTCTTTCAGCGGTTTGCCCTGCTCGCTCGTCATCAGCTCGCCAAGCCAGCGCTTGTTTTCGATCATCAGCTGATACCAGCGGTAAAGAATCTCAGAACGTTCTTTCGCCGTCCTGGCGCGCCAGGCCGGAAAGGCGCGGCTTGCGGCCGCGATGGCAGCTTCGGTCTCTTTTTTACCGGCTTTCGCCACCTGCGCGATGACCTCGCCGGTGGCCGGATTCAGCACATCGAAGGTTTCCTGCGCGGTCTGCCATTTCCCGTCAACAAAGTAGCCGGTTTTAAAAAACGCATGTTCTGCAAATGGTTGTGCGGTCATTGTCCCCTCCTGCACATGAATGTCCGTGGATGGAGGTAAGTATAGTCATAAAAAAACCGACGCTTTGGGCGTCGGTTTTGGCATTAATTGTTGGTCAGTGCATGCTGATATTTGTGCAGCATATCGGTCAGGCGTTTCACCGAATCGATAACCGACTGCGGCGCCGCCCAGACGTGCAACTTCTCCTGATAGACTGCCAGTTCCTCCAGCAACTGACGGAACGTCGCGCGCCGCTTCTCGTCGCTGGAAGCAGAAATCAACCGGTCTGCTGTATGGCGGAGCTGGCGATGAAACGCCGAGAGATCGTCATTCACCGGCACCGGCGCTTCGCGCAGACGCTGATGCGCGATAATCAGATTCAGCGCCAGACGAAACTTCGCGACATCCCCCGGAAATTTACTCAGCAGCAGAAACAGCTGCTGGTAAAGCGCCGGCAGATGGTTCTCTTTGCGGCGCGCCTTGTTGGTGGTCAGTGACGATACCGCCGCCGAGACGAACTGATTGAGCAGCGTGCGGCCCGTCTGCGTCTGCGAATTATCGCGAATAACCAGAATCACCATCATCGCCAGCACACACCCCACCAGTTGCCCGAGCGCACTGTCGAGAAACTGGCTGAAGTGAAATGTCATCGGGTTATCGAGCACCAGAATATTGATGGTGCCCGCCAGCGCGCCCATAGAGCCAAGCCGCCGCTTCTGCACCTCGATGCCAATAAAGAAGCCGAGCAGCGCCAGGCTGATACAGAGCAACAACATACTCTGCTGGGTCGAGGGCAACACCACCAGAAAATAGAACGCGCCAAGCGGCAGCGCCGCCAGCATCCCGTACAGGAAGTCGAGCGAAACCATGCGTGGGTTCGGCAAGCGCATGGCGAGCGCCGTCACGACCGCAATCATAATCATCGCGCCGCTGCCGGAGGTCCAGCCGGTCCAGAGCCAGAACAACGCGCCCAGCAGGCACGAGACGGTGGTACGCCAAAAGTTAATCATCGCGTGGTGGCGCTCCGCCGACGCCGGTTTCACCACCACCTCGTCGGTCAGTACATCCTCTTCCACCGCGCTGATTTTTGCGTTAGTGATAACCCCGCGTTTGAGCAGCAAATAACGCGTCGCAGCGCCGACCCAGGTGTAAATCGTTACCGGCGTGTCGTGCTCACCCGTCCAGGAGAGCACACGGCGAATAAACTTCAGGCGACGATGCACGTCAGCGGCCGTTTCCACCGGTTCGACAAACAGTTCACGGTATTCAGGCGCAATCGCTTCAGGCCGGGTGTTCTGGATCAGATAGGTTTCACACGCCTGGGTGATGAGCGTCAGCGAAAGTGTATTCAGCGCTTTCAGCCGCCGGTTCGCCCGCCCCCAGCGCGACGACTCCATATTCAGGTTAACCCGCATTCCGTCCAGCGCCGCGGTGCGCCGGACCAGCGCGCCCCACGCGTTATCCACTTCTTCGCTGTCGCCATGGGCCATGCAAAGCTGCATCAGACGGAACTGTTCCACCAGCAATGCGTCGAGTTCGCGGTCGATCTCTTTTTTAATCGAGCGCGGCGAGAACAACAGGTCAGCAATAATCGCACTGAAAATCCCGAGCACGATTTCGCTACAGCGCTCCAGCGCAAACTGTGGTGCCAGCAGCGGCTCGGTTTGAATGGTAATGACGATGATCAGCGCCGTGTAACCCGCAAGGCCCCAGGCGTATGAGTTTTCGACCCTCACCAGCGAAGAGACCCAGGTACAAAAACCGGCCCAGACGCAGCAGATGGTGAGCATGACCACCGGCGCGCGGATAGTGCCGATGATAATTACCAGCGCGGCAATACAGCCAATGAACGTACCGATAATCCTCAGCATACCGCGATAGCGGATCGCGCCGGACCACGGTTCACCGCCCGCAGCAAATGCCGGACCGGCCGCTACGATAGCGGCAGTCAATACCGCCCAGCGCGGCGTCTCCAGTTGAAAGTGGAACCCGACAAACAGCGCCAGCACAATGGCGGTCGCGAGTTTTATCGCAAAGCGCAGGTGCCGGGGATCGATAGAAAGAAATCCCATGGCGATTAACCGAATTCGCGCAGGCGGTGCATCAGCTTGTTAAAGGCCGATTCCTGGCTGCGGTCGCGATCGTGCTCGCCTGTCACCACCACCGTTGCCGTAGTGCCGGCCGGGTAGAAATTACCAGGTTGTTTATCAAGGCGAATACGCACCGGTACGCGCTGGGCCAGACGCACCCATTCGAGATTGGAATCGACCGTTGCCATGCCTTTATCATCGCGCGTACTGCTGGCGTTGGTCACGCCCGCGGAAATACTGTCCACGGTGCCGTGAAGCACATGATTGCTGCCAAGCGGTGTGATCTCAACGCGAAAACCAGGACGCACACCTTCAAGCTTGGTTTCTTCCATATACGCCTGCACGTAAAAACTATTTTGTTTTACCAGCGCCACCGCCGTGGAGCCGCGCGTAATAAATTCGCCAGTGTAGACATTAAGGTTCGTGATCCAGCCATCCGCCGGGGCACGAATGACAGTACGCTGGAGGTCAAGCTTCGCCAAATCGCGCGTCGCCTCGGCTTTCGCAAGCTGATGCTGCACGGTTTGCAGTACATTATTCGCCTGGTCTATCTCTTCACGCGACATGGCCTGAACACCCAGCCGGTTGCGGCGGCCCGCCTCGCGGCGTTTTTCGTTAGCCAGCGCCGCATAATACGCTACGTCCGCTTCCGCCTCTTCCAGCGCCTTCTGGTAGCGCGGCTGGTCTATAGTGAAGAGCACCTGATCTTTCTTCACTAACTGGTTGTCATGCACCTCCACCGAGGTGATAAGCCCGGCGACATCGGGAGCGATAGCAACGACGTCTGCCGTGAAACGCGCGTCGCGCGTCCAGGGCGACTCGGTATAAAAACTCCAGGCGCGAAAAATGGCGATGAAGGCGAGCACGACCAGCACCACGGTGATGGCTGTGCGGGTTATTTTTGTTGTTAGTACTTTCACATCAACCTCAGACAAACAAGCGCGACAGCAGATAAAACAGACAGCAATAGAGCGCCGTATTAAATAACGCCGGATGCCAGACAAAATCGTAGATCCCGGTTGGGATCAGCGCGCGGCGCACCAGCCAGAAAATCGCCAGCGACAGCAGAAGCTCAAAAAAGATCGGCGGAAAGGAAAGACCGAATATCACAATGACCGGAAAAAGACTCATGTTGACCTTGATTTGCGTGCAGGCGATTGATTTTTAAACTATATTCCGCACCGAATAGCCTGGAATGGCCGGGAGAGAGTACGGTGTTAGTTATGTTGGAAATAATATATTAGCGTAACTGATAGTAAGTTATCTATGATATGTGATCTAAATCACTTTTAAGCCAGAGTGAATAATGGAACGACTAAAAAGAATGTCGGTGTTTGCCAAAGTGGTAGAGCTGGGATCGTTTACCAGCGCCGCCAGGCAGCTTGAGATGAGCGTATCGTCTATCAGCCAGACGGTATCGAAGTTAGAAGACGAGTTACAGGTCAAGCTGTTAAACCGCAGTACTCGCAGTATTGGCTTAACCGAGGCAGGCCGGATCTACTATCAGGGTTGTCGTCGCATGCTGCACGAAGTCCAGGAAGTCCACGAGCAATTATACGCTTTCAATAACAGCCCTATCGGCACGCTGCGGATTGGTTGTTCTTCAACCATGGCGCAAAATGTCCTCGCAACGCTGACTGCCGGTATGCTGCGCGATTATCCCGGGCTGTCGGTCAATCTGGTAACCGGCATTCCTGCGCCGGACCTGATAGCCGACGGGCTGGATGTGGTTATCCGCGTGGGCGCGCTTCAGGATTCAAGCCTGTTCTCAAAACGTCTCGGCTCCATGCCGATGGTGGTCTGTGCGGCCAAAAGCTATCTCGCGCAGGCCGGCACGCCGGAAAAACCCGCCGATCTCGCCAATCATTCATGGCTTGAATACAGCGTACGTCCTGACAATGAATTCGAACTGATCGCCCCCGAAGGTATTTCCACGCGTTTGCTCCCGCAAGGCCGCTTTGTCACCAACGACCCGATGACGCTTTCCCGCTGGCTCAAGGCGGGTGCGGGCATTGCGTATGTTCCGCTCATGTGGGTTATCGATGAGATCAACAGCGGCGAGCTGGAGATCCTCTTTCCGCGCTATCAGTCCGATCCGCGCCCGGTCTATGCGCTTTATACCGAAAAAGACAAACTACCGCTCAAAGTGCAGGTGTGTATCAACGCGCTAAATGATTATTTTGTGATGGTGGCGCAGGTGTATCAGGAGATGCGGGGCAGAAACGGGAAGGGAAAAGAGAGCCGTACCTGAATGCCTCGCCCCTCGTAACAGAGGGGCGAAACAGAAGGCTTATGCGGTGCCGCCAACCGTGAGGTTATCCACTTTCAGCGTCGGTTGGCCGACGCCCACCGGCAGGCTTTGTCCCTCTTTGCCGCACACGCCGACGCCGTTATCCAGCTTCACGTCGTTGCCGACCATCGAGATCTGCTGCATCGCCTCAATACCAGAGCCGATAAGCGTCGCGCCTTTCACCGGCTTCGTCACTTTGCCCTTTTCGATAAGGTAGGCTTCAGAGGTCGAGAAGACGAACTTACCGGAAGTAATATCCACCTGGCCGCCGCCAAAATTCGGGGCGAAGATACCGTACTCTACAGACTCGATAATCTCCTGCGGCGTGGATTTCCCGGCCAGCATATAGGTGTTGGTCATACGTGGCATCGGCAGGTGCGCGTAGGATTCGCGGCGCCCGTTGCCAGTCGGCGGGACGCCCATCAGGCGCGCGTTAAGCTTATCCTGCATATAGCCTTTCAGAATGCCGTTTTCGATAAGCACGTTGTACTGTCCCGGTACGCCTTCGTCATCAATCGCCAGTGAACCACGGCGGTTGGCGAGCGTGCCGTCATCCACCACGGTGCAAAGTTCAGAGGCGACGAGCTGGCCCATCTGACCGCTAAAGACTGAAGTCCCGCGACGGTTAAAATCGCCTTCCAGACCGTGACCGACCGCTTCGTGCAGCAGCACGCCAGGCCAGCCCGCGCCGAGCACCACCGGCAGCGTGCCCGCAGGGGCCGCCACCGCGCTGAGATTCACCAGCGCCATGCGTACGGCTTCTCGCGCCCACGCTTCAGCGCGCACTTCACCCTCGGTCTCTTCAAGGAACCACTGGTAACCGAAACGTCCGCCGCCGCCGCTGGAGCCGCGCTCGCGTTTGCCATCATCTTCAACCTGTACGCTGACAGAAAGACGCACCAGCGGACGCACATCCGCCGCCAGCGTGCCATCGGTCGCGGCCACCAGAATCAGTTCATAGACGCCGGTCAGGCTCGCGCTCACTTCCTGAACGCGTTTGTCTGCCGCGCGCGCTGCGTTATCAACGCGACGTAAAATATCGAGTTTCTCTTCACGGCTCAGGCTTTGCAGTGGGTCAAGCGTGGTGTAAAGCGGGGAATACTCAACGGCGTTCAGCGTTTTCACACGTCCGTCGCCCTGCTCGCGCACAATGCTGCGCGCGGCCTGCGCACTCTGCGTCAGCGCCAGCAGGCTAATCTGATCGGCATACGCAAAACCGGTTTTTTCACCACTAACCGCGCGCACGCCCACGCCCTGGTCGATGTTGTAAGAGCCGTCTTTAATGATGCGGTCTTCTAAAACCCAGGATTCGTGATAACTGGACTGAAAATAAAGATCGCCGTAATCCAGGCGGCGCTCATAAAGCTGGCCCAGGATGGAGAAGAGATCCTGATGGCTCAGGCCATTTGCAGACAGTAGCTGCTCACTTACCAGGTTCAGACTCATTGTTTGCTACTCTCATGGTCCTGCCCGCACGGGCAATGAAAAAGGTTATCAGGCGAGCTTGCGGTAATTCCAGGCTGGCGTCAAATCATTGCGCCACTTCCGCACGCGGCTGGCGCATCACCTCATTGATTTGCGGCTTATCGACCGGCCCGGTGATGTGGTAACGCAGAACGGAAATTTTATTCCACAGCGGGCCAAGCACTTTACTGGCCGCAAACACCGCCGCCCCGACAATCGGGTTGACGGCAAAGGCCGCCGCGACACCAACCGTCGCCGAAATTTCCGGCGCTACGACCGCTTCCATGTCCAGCGTCCGGGCAGGCAGGTTAACGGAGCCTTTCATGGCGATATCCGCTTCCAGTCCGTCGACCAGCGTATCGTCGGTATGCAGCACGCCGTCTTTAATCCACGCGGTGCTGCGAATCGAATCGTAATAAAAACCTTCGCCGAAGGTATCGCTGAAGTCAAAGCGCAGCTTACGAAGCAGCGCGTCAAAGCTCAGCAGACGCAGCAACTGGCCCGCGTGGCCGGTGCCGAGATCGGCGATTTGCCCTTTGCCAAGCCGCGTGTGTAGCACGCCGCTCAGTGAGGCTTCATCAGGTTTCCAGGGCGCATCGCGCCAGTGCAGATCGTAATCGACATTAAATGACGAGCCTTGCAGCGGCGTTTTCACGCCGAAGAAATTGGTCGCGGCGTCGAGCTGTTTGCCTTTCAGGACGCCTTTTAGCGAGGTGCGCATCGCATCGGCGCGGTTGACCCATTCCCCCTGCATCGTAAGGCGTGCAAAGCCGGTATCCAGCAGGCCGTTCGAAAGCGACAGCGTATCGCCGTTAATCGTGAAATCGCCATCGATGCGACCATATTTCTGGCCCCACAGCCAGCACTCGGCGCAGCGCAGCGCCAGATTCGGCCAGCCGCTGAAATCTATCGCCTGCGCAGGTTTGCCGGAAGCCCCGCTCAACACCGAGGCCGCCTCTTTTTCCTGGGCCGGGTTGTAATAGAGGTAATCGATGGTGGCCTGCCATGGTGCGCCGTCGCGCATCAGCAAGCGCCCGTTGATTTCGCGCCCCTGCGCAGAAATTTCCGTACCTTCCGCTTGTGGTTTTGCCATCACGCTCAGGTTATTCCAGCGCTGGCCACCAAAGGTCAGCGCGGGGGTGCGCAGCGTAATGGCTTCCGGGAATTGCGTGGTGCTACTCACCTTCTGCGCCGCGCCCTGATTAAAGAGCGCCAGCCACTGTGCGCCATCCATCGCGGGCAGGTTAAGCTCAACGCCGCGGTTTTCCGGCAATGGGGGTGTAGTGCGGCTGTCCGTGGCCCAGATGGCGCGATCCAGCGTCAGTTTGCGGCCCAGCAGCCAGCGGCTGTTGAAATGGTTTTCTGCCCCCACGTTACCGGTGATATCGAAACGTTGCAGGTCGCCTTTGGCGCGGACTTTAAACGGCAGCGCTTTCCCGGCGGCTTTATCGACCGGCTGAGGTAAGTGACTACTTACATTCTTCAGATCGCCACTAATATCGACCTGGTAATTGACGCCAGCATGATACGGCAGCGAAATCCCTACTTTGCCGCTCCAGGGAATCGAGCCGCTGAGCGCCTCGTTCAGGGGTTTTGGCAAAAGCCCGGTGCGGGTGGGCTGCCAGTCGCCGTTCATGTTGACGTCCACCTGATAGGCTTTCTCTTCTTCACGCGTGGCGAAGTCGATATTCAGCGGTTGATTGAACCAGGTGGCCTGTAGCGGCTCGCTTTTAAGATTGCCATTCACAAAACTGAATTTCCCGTTCAGGTTATGCAGCGTACTGTTCAGTGGCTTCACAAAAAGCGCGTTGTTACGCAGCCAGACATCGCCCTCGGCCGTGGTCATTGAGCCGTCGAGCGGAATATCAAGATGTAAGCGAGCATTCACATCGCCATCAAGCTGGAGTTCCTCAAGCGTTGAGCCCAGTGAATCCGCAAGCGGCGTGTCGTTAAAATAAGGCCCGACCGCTTTACCCGGCCCGGCGATATCAGCGTCGATAAACAGTTTTTCCTGCGAGTAATCGGGGATGACGGCCGTCAGGCTTTTGCCCGTCACGCCGCCAAGCCCTACCTGTGGCGCGGCCATCCACAAACCGTCATTACGGAAATCCAGGTCGATGGCCAGGTCTTTTAGCGCAGGCCAGTCAGGCTGAAACGCATAAGTGGCGTTACGCAGCGGGACGTACACTTCAAACTGACCATCATTTTGTTTATACGGAAAATGTTGCGGATTGCCGACATACACCAGCGTCGCATTCTCAACCTGACCACCCTGAATCGCCCCGCTCAGGTAATCCACAAGATCTTTACCCATCAGGTTTTCCGGGAAATAGCGCCAGGCTTGTGCGGCATCAGGCGTTGCAATGCCAGCCAGGATCTCCAGCCACGGCTGACCACTCTTCGGCTGTTGATAGCGGAAATCGCCACGCGCCCACAGCGAGTGCGCCTGTACGTCTAGATTTTTGCCATCGAGCGTAAAGCCGTCGGCATTGTTACGCCAGTCAAAGGTCGCCTCGCCGCGGGCTACCTCCAGCGGCGCGCGGAAAACACCTTGATAAGGCATGCGGGCATCGTTCATTCGCACCGTTGTGCGTCCATGTTCAAGCGTGCCGGATACCGAGCCAGAAAAATGTTCCGCCCCGGGCAGGAGCTTCCACTGCTGCCAGGAGAGATCGTGCCATTTGGCGAAAAAGCGGGTTTTGTCTGTTGCTTCAAGCGGTATATCCAGCGCCAGCGCATCGATTTTCCCTTGTGGGCGAGTGCTGCCCCACACATCGCCAAGCGACGGCGCAAGGCGGGTGGCCAGCGGTAAAAATCCTTCCAGACCGCTCAACGCCAGATTGCTGGCGCGCACGCGCAGTTCGTTGCTGCGGCGCACTTTATCGCCCTCTACCGGCTGATCGGCAAGCCAGGCGAGCTTCAGCGACCCGGCAGGCCAGGGTTTATCGTCAACCGTCACGCGCGTCTGTGGAATAGCGACCTGCCAGGCGTTGTCGTCGCGGCTGATATGTGCGGTGAGGTTATCCACGGATAACTGGTGGTTACGGTCATCGCCGCGCCACGTGGTACCACCCTGTTTTAACCAGATATCGCCACCCGCCACTTCGCCATCGCGCAGCGTCATCCATGCCTCAAGACTAAACTGCGCGCTGGTAAGATCGACGTTGTCTTTCATCCATTTGCCAAGCCAGGGCTTAACATCCACATCGTCGGCCTGCATCCAGACCGTGCCGCGGTTTAGTAACCCATTGTCGTCGCGCAAATCCATACGCACCTGCATCACGCCGTGCTGGCCGGTGAGGCTCGACAGGCTCACTTCACCTTCAGCGCGATGGCGGTTTTTGCCGTTAAGCCAGGTGAGTTGGGGGATTGCGAGCTCGGCGCGCTGGCCGGAGAGGGTGATAAAACTGACGGTGCTGTCGCGCAGATCGAAATGATCGAACTGACGGAAGAAGAGATCGCTGAACTTATTGCCTTCCAGCGGGTTGCCGCCTTCGCTTTGCTTAAAAGGCGTATTGGTGCGCATCTGGAGTTGATAAAAAGTGAGATCGCGAAATTGCCAGCGCGCGTGCAGCAGGCTTTGCCAGACATCCAGCGCGAGCGTGACACGTTTAACCGAAAAGCTGCCGCCATCGCTAAGCTGCACGCGGATATCGCGCACATCAAGCGTGGGGCCGAATGTCTGCCAGGCGGCGGCGATGTGGCTTGCCTGCACCGGCACGCCCGTGGCGGCGGAGATCTTCTCCAGTAACGCCGGGCGCCAGGTGTTGAGATGTGGCAACGCGAGCCGCAACCCACTCACCATCAGTGCGACGATAACAACCAGCGTTGCGCCTGTGAGTAGCAAAATGCCCGGCAGTCGCCTCACCCTTCTCTCCTTGTCAGCCGCCGCGGCGGTACCTTCACTCACACAGTTGACCGCTGTGCGTTACATCATGACCACGTCGAACTGCTCCTGGTTATAGAGCGGTTCGATTTGCACCTTAACCTGTTTACCGACAAAAATCTCCACTTCGGCCAGCGCATGGGATTCATCGCTTTTCAGTGCCTCCGCCACGGCTGGCGAGGCGTAGACCAGGAAGCGATCGGAGTCGTATGCATGATGCACGCGCACAATTTCGCGCATGATTTCATAGCAGACGGTTTCCACGGTTTTAACGGTGCCGCGCCCATGACAGGTTGGACAGTCATTGCACAGCACATGTTCGATGCTTTCACGGGTGCGCTTACGCGTCATTTCCACCAGGCCGAGCTGCGAGAAGCCGTTAATGCCAGTCTTAACGCGATCCTTGCTCAGCGCCTGCTCCAGCGAATGCAGTACGCGGCGGCGGTGATCTTCATTACTCATATCGATAAAGTCGATGATGATAATGCCGCCGAGATTACGCAGCCGCAGCTGGCGGGCGATCGCCTGTGTTGCTTCGATGTTGGTGTTAAAAATGGTGTCGTCGAGATTACGATGGCCGACAAAAGCGCCGGTGTTGATATCAATCGTCGTCATCGCTTCGGTTTGATCGATGATCAGATAGCCGCCAGATTTCAGCTCAACTTTGCGCTCCAGTGCGCGCTGGATTTCGTTCTCAACATCATAGAGATCGAAAATCGGCTGGCGACCGCTGTAGTGCTCAAGCTTGCTGTTCATCTCCGGCATATATTCCGCCGTAAACTCCAGCAGCATTTCATAGGTCAGGCGGGAATCAACGCGGATGCGGTCAAGCTGAGCCACCGCGAAATCACGCAGGACACGCTGGGCCAGCGCCAGTTCGCCGTAAAGCTGATAACGCGTCTGATGGCGTTTTTTACGCTCCATCACTTTGGTCCAGACGCGTTTCAGGTAGGCGGCATCAGACGCTAAATCGTCTTCACATACCCCTTCCGCGGCGGTACGGATGATAAAACCACCCTGCTCATCGCAGTAATCCGCCACAATGCGCTTTAAGCGCTCGCGCTCGGTTTCGCTCTCAATGCGCTGGGAAACCCCAACGTGGGATGCGCCTGGCATAAAAACCAGATAACGCGACGGCAGCGTAATGTCGGTCGTGAGGCGGGCGCCTTTGGTGCCGAGCGGATCTTTGACGACCTGCACCATGAGATCCTGTCCCTGGCGCACCAGTTCAGAGATATCGCGGACAGTGAAGTTTTTCTGCTCGTCACCCGCCACGCATTCGGTGTGCGGCATGATGTCGGAGGCGTGAAGAAACGCGGCTTTATCGAGGCCAATATCTACAAATGCCGCCTGCATTCCCGGAAGAACGCGACTGACCCGACCTTTGTAGATATTGCCTACTATTCCGCGGCGCGCTTCACGCTCAATATGGATTTCCTGCAAAATACCGCCATCAATATACGCTACCCGGGTTTCCGACGGGGTAACGTTGACCAACAATTCAGCCGTCATGTTGTTTATCCCTCACGCAGTGAGTTGAATTCGCTCAGTAATTCCCAGGTTTCTACCAGCGGAAGACCTACCACCGCGTGGTAACTTCCCTCAATACGTCGAACAAAACAGCCGCCCAGCCCCTGAATACCGTAAGCGCCCGCTTTATCCATCGGCTCGCCACTCGCCACATACGCCGCAATATCCTGCTCCGTCAACGCGCGGAAGGTCACCTGCGTCACGACCAGACGCTCACGCACGCGCGTGGCATCCGCCAGTGCGACGCCGGTCATCACCTGGTGCGTCTGCCCGGAGAGGCTACGCAGCATATCCGCGGCATGTGCGGCATCGCGCGGTTTTTCCAGCACGTCGCCGTTTAGCACCACGATGGTGTCTGCGCCCAGCACAGGGAGATCGCGCGTGGCCAGCGCTACTCCAGCACGGGCTTTGTCGCGAGCGAGACGAATAACATAATCCTGCGGCGCTTCCTGATCAGCGCGCTGCTCTTCCACACCCGGCACCAGACGTTCAAAGGTAACGCCCAGCATTCTCAGCAGCTCCTGCCGACGCGGCGAGCCCGATGCGAGATAAAGATCTGTCATATCTGTCCTTTATTGTACAGCAAACTGTTGACGCACTTTGCGCATCAGCAGGAATATCCAGGGCCAGAGCACACCGTTCACTACGCTGCTCCAGAAGACTTCTGGTCGCAAGGAGACATCGATAACCAGGAATTCCGCCCAGAAGACAATAATATCGGCGGCCAGCGACAAGAGCATGACCACCAGCGCCTGTTGCCAGAGCGCCAGATTGCGGAATAGCTGGAATTTCAGCGCGACCAGGTAGGCGATAATGCTCAGTGAAAGCGCGCGAACCCCGAGCGTAGAGCCACTGATAAGATCCAGTATGGCACCCATCACAAAACCCGTGCCAACATTTACGCGATGCGGCAGCGCAAGGATCCAGTACAGGAGAATCAACAGCACCCAGTTAGGCCGGAAGACGATAATCGCATCCGGCCAGGGCATAATCTGCAGCAGCAGCGCGATTAAAAAGGAGAGCCAGATAACCCAGCGCCCCTGACTACGGTAGCTCGCCACTACTGCCCTCCCTGTGCGGGAGGTGCGCCGTTAGACGGCGTGGTGGCAGGAGAGGCCGCGTTCGGCGCAGCCGGAGCGGGCGCAGGCGGCCCCATCGCATCCGGCGACGGTAAGACCTGCGGCATCATCTGCATCAGACGTTCGTTCGCCACACGATGCACTTCTTCCGGCGTCATCGGGTTAGCGCCTTCGCGATCCGCGCCCCAGAGAAGCAGCAGATAACGCAGACGCTGCAGGCCCGCAGTCGGACGAGCCTGGATAACCGTGTAAGCACGCTGGGTATCAAGCTTAACCGATGACACGACGCCCACCGGATATCCTTCCGGGAAACGCCCGCCAAGACCCGATGTCACCAGCACGTCGCCAACGCGAATATCGGTGTTGGCCGGCAGATGCTCAAGCTGCAAATCATCAGTGCAACCGCTACCCGCAGCAATTACGCGAATATCGTTACGCAGCACCTGGATAGGCAACGCATGGGTAGCGTCGCAGATAAGCAGCACGCGGCTGGTCAGTTTCGCGACCGCGACGACCTGACCGACCACGCCTTTATCGCTGATGACCGGCTGTCCTTCATAAACGCCGTTAACGCTGCCCTTATCAATCACGACCTGATCGCTGTAGGGATCGTTAACGGTTGAGATCACCTGCGTGACCATTTTCTGTTCGTCCTGACGCAGCGGCGAGCCCAGCAGTTCGCGCAGGCGCGCGTTTTCCTGCTTGTACTGACCAAGCATCAGAATTTCGCTGTTTTTCAGCAGCAGCTCCTGGCGCAGCGCCCGGTTTTCCAGCTCAAGCTGATCGCGGGACGCCAGCGTTTGCGAGACACTGTCGAGTAATTCACGTGGACCGTTGGAGATAAAGTAGAAAGGACTGACGGCGGTATCCATGTACGTTCGAATCTGACTAAACGTACCGAGGCGGCTGTCGGCGATGATGACACCAAGCGCCACCAGCACCGCCAGAATAAGGCGAATCTGTAGCGACGGGCCACGGCTAAAAATTGGCTTCATAGGCTATGCGTATTCCCAAACCAACAAGAAGGGCAACCTGAGTTGCCCTTTCCTGCGGCTGTTACTCTTCGCTGAACAGGTCGCCGCCGTGCATGTCGATCATTTCCAGCGCCTTGCCGCCGCCTCGGGCTACGCAAGTGAGCGGATCTTCCGCCACCACAACCGGAATGCCGGTCTCTTCCATCAGCAAACGGTCAAGGTTACGCAGCAGCGCGCCGCCGCCGGTCAGTACCATACCGCGCTCGGAGATGTCGGAAGCCAGTTCCGGCGGGCACTGTTCCAGCGCAACCATAACGGCGCTGACAATGCCGGTCAGCGGTTCCTGCAGCGCTTCGAGAATTTCGTTGGAGTTCAGAGTGAAACCGCGCGGTACGCCCTCTGCCAGGTTACGGCCGCGAACTTCGATTTCGCGGACTTCATCGCCTGGGTAGGCGGAGCCGATTTCATGTTTGATACGCTCAGCGGTGGCTTCACCGATAAGCGAGCCGTAGTTACGGCGCACATAATTAATGATGGCTTCGTCAAAGCGGTCACCGCCGATACGGACGGAGGAGGAGTACACCACGCCGTTCAGGGAGATCACGGCAACTTCGGTCGTACCGCCACCGATATCCACCACCATAGAGCCGGTCGCTTCAGACACCGGCAGGCCTGCGCCAATGGCAGCCGCCATAGGCTCTTCAATCAGGAAAACTTCGCGAGCGCCAGCGCCCTGTGCGGATTCGCGGATAGCGCGGCGTTCAACCTGCGTCGCACCAACCGGAACGCACACCAGCACACGCGGGCTCGGACGCATAAAGCTATTGCTATGCACTTGCTTAATAAAGTGCTGGAGCATTTTTTCCGTGACAAAGAAATCGGCGATCACGCCATCTTTCATCGGGCGGATAGCAGCGATATTACCCGGCGTACGGCCAAGCATCTGCTTCGCTTCATGACCTACGGCCGCGACGCTCTTCGGCGAGCCGGCACGATCCTGGCGAATGGCAACCACGGAAGGCTCATTCAGTACGATGCCTTGCCCTTTTACATAGATAAGGGTATTCGCGGTACCCAGGTCAATGGACAGGTCATTGGAAAACATGCCACGAAATTTTTTAAACATACTAAGGGATAATCCTGAAAGCTGGGGCGGAAAACAAAATCCGCTTACTTTACCAACCACACGAAGCAGCGACAAGGCGCAAAAAATGTTCTGCATCGGTGAAAAATAGTGCGGCTTTTCCTTCTGTTAAACCGTCGCCGCCCCGGTCTTTCCGGCTGACGATTTCGTGAGCGTTGCTGGCCCGACGACGTTTTAAACACACAGAGTTAAAGCCTGCTTTAATATGCTGCGACATTCTGGCCGGCAGGCATGCGCCCCCTTAAGATGCAGCGCGCGTTATTCTACGTGAAAACAAGTTAAACGGCAGGTCAAACCGAGTATCTTTGCGAATATTTTTTCACAGTAGTATCGAGAGGTTGCGAGGCGGCAAAAAAATCCCCCTGACCTCCCGTCACGCCACGCTCGACCAGCGTCTGCCATTCACTTTTGGTTCTGACGCCGGCAGCAAAAACCCGCGTCTGCGTTCCGTTGCACGCCTCCACCAGACTTTGCACAAAAAGCTGGTTTTCGGTGCGCTTGTTGATGTCCCGCACCAGCCCCGGATGCAGCTTGATGATTTCAACATCCAGCGCGGTAATCCAGGCCGTGCTGACCACCGTTAATCCCGCCTGAACCACCGCGATGCGAAGCCCAAGCGCCCTGATTAAACGCACAACCGGTTGTAAACGGTTGAGGTGTTGACAAACATCTGCCTCGGCAAGTTCAAAAAGAATGCGTTTTCGATGCGATTTTTCGCATTGCATCAGAGTGTCACGCAGCCAGCGCTGAAATGGCGGGCGGATAAGCGATTCCACGGTCACGGGTAACGCCAGAGTTTCATCAGGCCAGAAACGCAGAAGCGGCATTACACGGGTAATTAACTGGCGGTCGTACTGCTCGGAGAGGCCAAACTGCTGCACCATCGGCATATACTCCGCCGCCAGCACCTCTTCCTCACCATCAAAAATGCGACACAGCAATTCACGATGATGCACGTAGCCATCACGCAATACGGCTGGTTTTTGATAAAAGCGCGGGCCGCCGCGTTGCAGCGCGTTTTCAATCAGCGTTCGCCAGCGCACATTGCCGCGGCCTTTCTCCGGCAGCGAACTGTCATACACGGCCCAGCCATTTCCGCCCTGCAATATCGCGTTGCGGGCCGCCACCTCGGCATGTTCCATCACCTGTTCGGGCGTCTGTCCGCTGCGCCAGGCGCAAATGCCGATATGCAGCATATCGCTGCTGTCGAGCATACGCGTCGGCGGCAGCGTGCCTACCGCCTTGAGCAACTGGCTGGCGATGCTGTCGGCCTCTTTCAGCGTCCGGTGCGGCAGCAAAACGGCGAAATCGCTGCGAAAATAGCGGGCCAGCAGCGCACCGGGGTAGCGCATAATAAAGGTGGAGAGCATGTTAATGAGCGTGAAGAGATACTCTTCCACCGCGGTTTTGCCCCAGCTTTCGCGCAGCATGTCGAAATCGGGCAGACGGATCATCATAACCACGCCGTGCGTCACCACTTTCTCCTGCTCTTCAAGCAGCGTCGCCAGTTGGTTATCAAAGAAAATGCGGTTACTGAGGCCGGTTTTCGCATCCTGCGCGGCAAAGGCGCGGATAAGCGTATCCATGCGGCTGCGCTGCTCGCCCGCCAGCTGGAGTTCCGACAACAGGACATCCAGCGCGCTGCTGGCATGCGTGGGCCACTCGTGAACGTTGCCGCGCGCGTTGGCGCCGCGCTCGCCATTGAGGATGCGTACCGCCCGCCCTTCCAGCAGTTCCTGACCCGCCAGTTGGCGCTTGATCCAGCGCACCGACACAAAAATGATAATGACCATCATGGCGAAGGCGAGCGTCAGCGGCGCGGTCGTCAGCAGAGAGCGATAGTAGGTCACCAGCGGATCTTGCCAGGTCAAACGCACCGTCATTCCGGGATGTTTAATCAGTGGCACGGTCAGTTGACGATTGCGGGTCTGAATCGTGGATTCCCGGTAGCTTTCGGGTCTCGCATGGCTGAAAACGACTTTACCGCCCAGTTCGAACTCAATTAATACGATATCGAGCGGCACCATGATTTCATCCAGGCGCGGCTGCATCGCCTGCGGCGAATGAAACACCAGCTCGTTATCCACCACGGATGCCACGGACGCGACACGCTGCGTCACTTTATGCTGAATGGCGTTGAAAAAGCTGAGTGAGCAACCAAGCAGCGTCACCAGCATTGCCAGACCGACCAGCAACGTGACAAAGGCGGAGAATTTCGTCGTTAAGCGCATCCTTGTGTTAACTCCGTGGTTGGTTTTCACGCGGGGGAACCGCCTTTCGGTTCTTCACGCTAATGAACGGATGGAAGTGAGTGCTAACTTTAAATACCGAACCGCGCATACTACCAGAATTGGGAGAACGGTTATGCAGTTTTATTGCGTCAAATCGGCATAACGTTTCAATATGCGAGTATAGTCCTCAGGAATGATTTTCCCACTTAAGTCGTTTTTAAGGAGCATTAACATGCAGGCTTTACTTCTCGATCAGCAGGACGGCAAGACACTGGCTTCAGTTAAAGCCGTTGAAGAGACAATGCTGCCGCAAGCCGAAGTCACCGTTGATATCGACTGGTCGAGCCTTAACTATAAAGATGCGCTCGCAATCACCGGCAAAGGCAAAATCATTCGTGAATTCCCGATGGTGCCGGGCATCGACTTCGCAGGCGTAGTGCGCGACAGCGCCGATGCGCGCTTTACGCCAGGCCAGCAGGTGCTGCTGACCGGTTGGGGCGTTGGCGAAAATCACTGGGGCGGGCTTGCAGAAACAGCGCGTGTGAAAGGCGACTGGCTGGTGCCGCTGCCGGAAGGACTGACTGGCCGTCAGGCGATGATCATCGGGACGGCGGGTTTTACCGCCATGCTGTGTGTGATGGCGCTGGAAGACGCGGCCGTGCGACCGGAAAGCGGCGAAGTGCTGGTGACGGGCGCAAGCGGCGGCGTGGGTAGCACGGCGGTCGCGCTGTTACATCATCTGGGTTATGAGGTCGTGGCCGTCTCCGGGCGCGAAAGTACGCATGACTACCTGAAAAGTCTCGGGGCGAGCCGAATTCTTGGTCGTGACGAGTTTGCTGAAAGCCGACCGCTGGAAAAACAGCTGTGGGCAGGCGCAGTAGATACCGTCGGTGATAAGGTCCTTGCCAAAGTCCTGGCGCAGACTAACTATGGCGGCTGCGTCGCGGCCTGCGGTCTGGCGGGCGGTTTCGCGCTGCCGACTACCGTAATGCCTTTTATTCTGCGTAACGTGCGTCTGCAGGGCGTGGACTCTGTAATGACGCCGGCGCCGCGTCGTCTTGAAGCATGGCAACGCCTGGTGCGTGACTTGCCCGCGTCGTTCTATCAGCAGAGCGCGACCGAAATCACGCTTGACCAGGCGCCCAACTTCGCTGAGGCGATTATCAATAACCGCGCGCAGGGCCGGACGCTGGTAAAAATTCGTTAAGCTAAAATTTATTTACAGATAATTAACCTCTCCACTCGCAGGCTGACTTGTGCCCTGTCATGATTAAGGCGTAGCGTTATAGGTCGTTATTCCGGAGCCGGTCATGAAAAAAGTCAGCCGTTTAACCGAAGCCGATGTCACTGCAGAATCGGCTTTCTTCATGAAGCGTCGTCAGGTGCTTAAAGCCCTGGGCATTACCACCGCAGCGTTCTCGCTGCCCACTGTCGCACAAGCGGATGTGCTTTCCTGGTTTAAAGGTAACGATCGGCCTAAAGCGCCCACTGGCGCGCCGCTTGATTTCACTCGCCCGGCCCAGTACCAGCCAAAACTCGACCTGACGCCGGAAGATAAAGTCACCGGTTATAACAACTTCTATGAGTTCGGGCTCGATAAAGCCGACCCGGCAGCAAATGCGGGCGTGCTGAAAACGAATCCCTGGACGCTCAAAATCAGTGGAGAAGTGGCGAAGCCGCTGACGCTCGATCACGACGACCTGACAAAGAAGTTCCCCCTGGAAGAGCGCATTTACCGGATGCGTTGCGTAGAAGCCTGGTCGATGGTGGTGCCGTGGATTGGCTTCCCGCTGCATAAATTACTCGCGCTGGTCGAGCCCACCAGCAACGCCCGTTATGTCGCCTTCGAAACGCTCTACTCACCCGACATTATGCCCGGCCAGAAAGACCGTTTTATCGGCGGAGGGCTGGAATATCCTTACGTTGAAGCGCTGCGGCTTGATGAGGCGATGCACCCGCTTGTTATGCTTACCACGGGCGTTTACGGTAAAGCGCTGCCGCCGCAAAACGGCGCGCCGGTGCGCCTGACGGTGCCGTGGAAATATGGCTTTAAAGGCATTAAGTCTATCGTCAGCATTAAACTGACGCGTGAGCGCCCGCCAACCACGTGGAACCAGGCCGCGCCTGATGAATATGGCTTTTACGCCAACGTAAACCCGCATGTCGATCACCCGCGCTGGTCGCAGGCGAGCGAGCGCGTGATCGGCGCAGGCGGCGTGCTGGACGTTAAACGTCAGCCAACGTTGCTGTTTAACGGCTACGCCGACGAAGTGGCGTCGCTCTATCGTGGGTTGGATCTGCGGGAGAATTTCTGAGTGCGTTTAACGGCAAAACAGATTGTCTGGCTGAAAGTGGCGCTGCATCTCGCCGCATTTTTGCCGCTGGTTTGGCTCTTTTATGCGGCAAGTCAGGGTTTCTTCAGCGCTGACCCGGCGAAAGATATTCAGCATTTTACCGGCAGGATGGCGCTAAAGTTGTTGCTGGCGACGTTACTTGTCACGCCGCTGACGCGCCTTCTTAAGCAGCCGTTGCTGATCCGTACCCGTCGTCTGTTGGGCTTATGGTGTTTCGCGTGGGCCACATTGCATCTGGTGAGTTATTCGCTGCTCGAACTGGGGTTGAGTAATTTGTCGCTGCTGGGCAGTGAGCTTCTCTCCCGGCCCTATCTGACGCTTGGCGTAGTGAGCTGGCTGATTCTCCTGGCGCTCGCCTTGACGTCCTTTCAGGCGGCGCAGCGTAAACTGGGCCGCCGCTGGCAAACACTGCATAATTTCGTCTATCTGGTCGCGATCCTCGCGCCAGTTCACTACCTGTGGTCAGTGAAAACTCTGTCGCCACAACCCCTCCTCTACGCGCTGGGCGCGATCGTTCTGCTGGCATGGCGCTATAAAAAGCTGCGCCAATGGTGGCGAACATGATGCGTTTATGTGCGTTTTCCCGCACTTCTGTTATTCCCCGATAACGTTTTCCTGAGGGTGGTTGATAATCTTCCCTGATAAGACCAGTATTTAGCTGCCAAATGCTACGAAATCGTTATAATGTGCGACTTTGGTTTTTCACCCCCCGTTTTTTACGTGCTGGCGGGTGACAACCAGACGATGAAGGTATATTTTGACATTTACCGGAAGATGGCAGGAGATAGCGCCAGGATGACCGAGAAATTTCACATTTTGCTTTTGAACGGCCCGAACCTTAACATGCTTGGCACCCGTGAGCCTGAGAAGTATGGCACGCAGACGCTGGAACAAATTGTTAACGATCTCGCCGCTGAAGCCCAACGGCTGAATGTGTCGCTCGACCACCTGCAATCTAACGCTGAGTACGCGCTTATCGACCGAATTCATCAGGCTAAAGACACGATTGACTATATCCTGATCAATCCGGCCGCGTTTACGCATACCAGCGTGGCACTGCGCGACGCGCTGCTGGCGGTGAGCATCCCGTTTATCGAGATTCACCTGAGCAACGTGCACGCCCGCGAGCCATTCCGGCATCATTCATACCTTTCTGATATCGCAGCCGGCGTCATCTGCGGATTAGGCGCCGACGGCTATACCTATGCTTTACAGACGGCGGTCAAACGCTTGTCACAATCACACTAAACAAGAGTACGGAACCCACTCATGGATATTCGTAAGATTAAAAAACTGATCGAGCTGGTTGAAGAATCAGGCATCGCTGAACTGGAAATTTCTGAGGGCGAAGAGTCTGTACGCATCAGCCGCTCCCCGGCTAATGCGGGCTTCCCGGTGATGCAACAGGCGTATGCTGCGCCGATGATGCAGCCCCAGCCGGCCCTGTCCAACGCTGTTGCTCCGGCTGCCGCTCCGGCAATGGAAGCTCCGGCTGCCGCAGAAGTCAGTGGTCACATCGTACGTTCCCCGATGGTTGGTACCTTCTATCGTACCCCGAGCCCGGACGCTAAAGCGTTTGTGGAAGTGGGCCAGAAAGTCAACGTGGGCGACACCCTGTGCATCGTTGAAGCGATGAAAATGATGAACCAGATCGAAGCCGATAAAGCCGGCACCGTGAAAGCGATCCTGGTAGAAAGCGGTCAGCCAGTAGAATTTGACGAGCCGCTGGTTGTCATCGAATAACGAGGCGAACATGCTGGATAAAATTGTCATCGCAAACCGTGGCGAAATCGCACTGCGTATTCTTCGTGCCTGTAAAGAACTGGGCATCAAGACCGTGGCTGTGCATTCCACCGCGGACCGCGATTTGAAACACGTACTGCTGGCAGACGAGACCGTGTGCATCGGTCCGGCGCCGTCAGTCAAAAGCTATCTGAACATCCCGGCAATCATCGCCGCGGCTGAAATTACCGGTGCGGTCGCGATCCACCCGGGTTATGGCTTCCTTTCTGAGAACGCCAACTTCGCTGAGCAGGTTGAGCGCTCCGGCTTTATCTTCATTGGCCCGAAAGCCGACACCATTCGCCTGATGGGCGATAAAGTGTCTGCGATCACGGCAATGAAGAAAGCGGGCGTGCCGACCGTGCCTGGCTCCGACGGCCCGCTGGGCGACGATATGGATAAGAACCGCGCCCATGCAAAACGCATCGGCTACCCGGTCATTATCAAAGCGTCCGGCGGCGGCGGCGGTCGCGGCATGCGCGTTGTGCGCAGCGACGCCGAACTGGCGCAGTCCATCTCCATGACCAAAGCGGAAGCGAAAGCTGCTTTCAACAATGACATGGTCTACATGGAGAAGTACCTGGAAAACCCACGCCACATCGAAATTCAGGTGCTGGCAGACGGTCAGGGCAACGCTATCTATCTGGCAGAACGTGACTGCTCCATGCAGCGCCGTCACCAGAAAGTCGTCGAAGAAGCGCCGGCACCGGGCATCACCCCGGAACTGCGTCGCTACATCGGCGAGCGCTGCGCAAAAGCGTGTGTCGATATCGGCTATCGCGGCGCGGGTACGTTCGAGTTCCTGTTTGAAAACGGCGAGTTCTACTTCATTGAAATGAACACCCGTATTCAGGTAGAGCATCCGGTTACCGAGATGATCACAGGCGTTGACCTGATCAAAGAGCAGTTGCGCATCGCTGCCGGTCAGCCGCTCTCTATCAAACAGGAAGAAGTGATCGTGAAAGGCCATGCGGTCGAGTGCCGTATTAACGCCGAAGACCCGAACACCTTCCTGCCAAGCCCGGGTAAAATCACGCGTTTCCACGCGCCGGGTGGCTTTGGCGTTCGTTGGGAATCGCACATTTACGCCGGTTATACCGTACCGCCGTATTACGATTCCATGATCGGCAAGCTCATCTGCTATGGCGAAAACCGCGACGTGGCTCTGGCTCGTATGCGTAACGCCCTGCAGGAGCTTATCATCGACGGCATTAAAACCAACGTTGATCTGCAAACCCGCATCATGAACGACGAAAACTTCCAGCACGGTGGGACGAACATCCACTATCTGGAGAAGAAACTAGGCCTGCAAGAAAAATAAGCCCCGTTTCCCTGCTTAAGGCCAGCTCTGCTGGCCTTTATTTTTTGTGGCGCCCCTGAAGTGCCAGGGTACAATCGCCGCTTTCTTCACTCACAGGGTATGACAATGGACAAACGCTTTGTTCAGGCCCACAAAGAAGCGCGCTGGGCGCTGTGGCTGACCCTCTTCTATCTCGCGGCCTGGTTAGCGGCGGCTTACTTACCGGGTATGCAGCAGGGATTCACCGGCCTGCCGCACTGGTTCGAAAGGGCCTGCCTGCTGGTGCCGCTGCTGTTTATTCTGCTCTGCTGGCTGATGGTGCGTTTTATCTTCCGCGATATTCCTCTGGAGGATAACGATGCAGCATGAAGTCATTTTGCCGCTGGTCGCCTATCTGGTCGTGGTCTTCGGCCTGTCGCTGTATGCGATGAAACACCGCAGCAGCGGTAACTTCCTGAATGAATATTTCCTCGGCAGCCGTTCGATGGGCGGTGTCGTACTGGCGATGACGCTCACCGCCACTTATATCAGCGCCAGTTCGTTTATCGGCGGACCGGGCGCGGCATACCGTTATGGGCTCGGCTGGGTGTTGCTGGCGATGATCCAGTTACCGGCGGTGTGGCTGTCGCTCGGTATTCTTGGCAAAAAGTTCGCCATTCTGGCGAGGCGTTACAACGCCGTGACGCTCAACGACATGCTCTATGCGCGCTACCAAAGCCGCCTGCTGGTGTGGCTGGCGAGCTTAAGCCTGCTGGTGGCGTTTGTCGGGGCAATGACGGTGCAATTTATTGGCGGCGCGCGCCTGCTTGAAACCGCGGCGGGCATTCCGTATGAAACGGGGCTGCTGATTTTCGGTGTCAGCATTGCGCTTTACACGGCATTCGGCGGCTTTCGCGCCAGTGTACTGAACGACACGTTGCAAGGCCTGGTAATGCTCGTGGGCACCATTGTATTGCTGGTCGGCGTTGTACATGCCGCAGGCGGCCTGCACAGCGCGGTAGATAAACTTCAGCATATCGACCCCAAACTAGTGGCACCGCAGGGTGCTGAAGATATTCTCTCCCCTGCCTTTATGACTTCGTTTTGGGTGCTGGTCTGCTTCGGAGTGGTCGGCTTACCGCACACGGCGGTACGCTGTATCTCCTATAAAGACAGCAAGGCGGTGCATCGCGGCATTATCCTCGGCACGATTGTCGTGGCCATTTTGATGCTGGGAATGCACCTTGCCGGCGCGCTTGGTCGTGCGGTTCTGCCAGATTTACATGTGCCGGATCTCGTCATCCCCACGCTGATGGTAACGGTTCTGCCGCCCTTTGCCGCCGGGATCTTCCTTGCGGCGCCGATGGCAGCGATCATGTCAACCATCAACGCGCAACTGCTGCAGTCATCCGCGACGATCGTCAAAGATCTGTGGTTGAACCTGCGCCCGGCAGAGATCCACAATGAAAAACGTCTTAAGCGCATGTCATCGCTGATTACGTTTGTGCTAAGCGTCCTGCTGCTTTTGGCCGCGTGGCGTCCGCCAGAGATGATTATCTGGCTTAACCTGCTCGCTTTTGGCGGGCTGGAAGCGGTGTTCCTCTGGCCGCTGGTGCTTGGACTTTACTGGGAGCGCGCCAACGCGGCTGGCGCGCTGTCAGGCATGATTGTTGGTGGCGTGCTTTACGCACTGCTCGCCACGTTTAAAATACAGCTGTTCGGCTTTCATCCGATTGTGCCGTCCCTGCTGCTGAGTTTGCTGGCTTTTGTGGTGGGTAACCGTTTCGGTCGCCCGGTTCCGCAGGCCGCGTCCGTTTCTTCTGTTAATGAATGAGTAATGCCATGCCCTGGATCCAACTGAAAATAAATACCACCGGCGCTCACGCCGAAGAGATTAGCGATGCGCTGATGGAAAGCGGCGCGGTCTCCGTGACCTTCCAGGACACCCACGACACGCCGGTGTTCGAACCGCTGCCGGGTGAAACCCGCCTGTGGGGGGATACGGACGTCATCGGCCTGTTCGACGCAGAAACCGACATGCAGGACGTTATCGCCATGCTGGAAAACTACCCGCTACTGGGTGCCGGTTTCGCCCATAAAATCGAACAACTGGAAGACAAAGACTGGGAGCGTGAATGGATGGATAATTTTCATCCGATGCGCTTCGGCGAACGGTTGTGGATTTGTCCAAGCTGGCGCGATGTGCCGGACGAAAATGCCGTTAATGTAATGCTCGATCCGGGCCTGGCGTTTGGCACCGGCACGCACCCCACTACGTCCCTGTGCCTGCAATGGCTCGACGGACTGGATCTCGTCGGTAAAACCGTTATCGACTTCGGTTGCGGTTCCGGCATTCTCGCCATCGCCGCGCTGAAGCTGGGCGCGGCGATGGCAATCGGCGTCGACATCGATCCTCAGGCTATTCAGGCGAGCCGTGATAACGCCGAGCGTAACGGCGTTTCTGAGCGCCTTGAACTGTATCTGCCAGAGGATCAGCCAGCCGATATGCAGGCGGATGTTGTGGTTGCCAATATCCTCGCCGGCCCACTGCGCGAACTGGCGCCGCTTATCAGCGTATTGCCGGTTAAAGGCGGTCTGCTGGGGCTTTCCGGTATTCTGGCAAGCCAGGCGCAGAGCGTGTGTGAAGCCTATGAGCCGCTGTTTACGCTGGATCCAGTCGTAGAAAAAGAAGAGTGGTGTCGTATCACTGGCATGAAACGCTAAGGTTTCCCGACCCTGTTAAGAGGTCAGCACTTACAAAAAAGCGCGGCATTGGCCGCGCTTTTTATTTTTTTATACACCGTTTTGATTTTTGAGTGCGCCGCCATAACCTTATAATGAGTGCGTGAATTTCTTTCACGAATAAAAACACATTTATTATTCACGCAGGGAATTTGTTTATGGCTACGAAAATTGCTCGTTCCGTTATGCTCGCGCTGAGCATGGTGCCCGCACTGGCGATGGCTTCGCACTGGAGCTATGAAGGTGAAGGTTCTCCTGAACACTGGGGAGACCTGGACCCGGATTTTAGCCTGTGCCAGAAAGGCATGAACCAGTCACCCATTGATATCGACGCTACGTTAAAAGCCCATGTCGTTCCGCTGAATACACACTATATTGACGGGCCGTCGCTTATCCTTAACAACGGTCATACCATCCAGGCAAGCCTGCCCGATACCACGCACGATAGCGTCATGATCGACGGCGTTGCGTATCGTCTCCAGCAGTTCCACTTCCATGCGCCGAGCGAAAATACCCTTCACGGTAAGCATTACGATCTGGAAATGCATCTGGTACATAAAACCGAAGCAGGTGACATTGCGGTCGTCGCGGTCATGTTTAAAACCGGGGCGGCGAATGCGGAGCTTGAGAAACTCTGGCAGGCGCTGCCGGACCACGCCGACGCCAGCCAGCCGCTCAACGTGCCTGTTGATATCAATAAGCTATTACCGAAGGATAAAACCTATTATCGCTTTAGCGGTTCGTTGACCACCCCGCCGTGCAGCGAGGGGATCGCCTGGCTTGTGCTTAAGCACCCGCTGACGCTCTCCGCAGAGCAACTCAATAAATTCAAACAGATTATGCATCACGACAATAATCGTCCTGTTCAGCCGCTTCATGGACGCGTGATCGTAGAATAATTCACTACGGGCGGAAAACTCCGCCCGCCTTTTCTCCAGCATTGACGCCTTTCAACGAAGGATTCACCGCCCTGATAACGAGAGCCAGATCGCATTTTATCGCTAATTTCGCACATTTTATCGCCGTTTATCCCGTCTCTTATCCTGTCGTTTCGTTAAAAAAAGCATGATTTCCGGGATTTTTTTAGCGCGCACTTTTTCACCACCCTTCGTTAAGATAATGATTGTTAAGCCTAATTTATTAGGGGAATCGGTACAGGCACCGATTCATTGATCTGCCGCATCGGATTGTTCAAAGTTTGGCCTTTCATCTCGTGCAAAAAATGCGTAATATACGCCGCCTTGCAGGCACAGTATGGTCATTTCTTCACTCATGCGTATCGGACACTACCAGCTCAGAAATCGCCTGATCGCAGCCCCGATGGCTGGCATTACAGACAGACCGTTTCGGACGCTGTGCTACGAGATGGGAGCAGGCTTAACCGTTTCTGAGATGATGTCCTCTAACCCGGAAGTGTGGGCGAGTGATAAATCCCGGTTGCGGATGGTGCATGTGGATGAGCCTGGTATTCGTACCGTGCAAATCGCCGGCAGCGTACCAGAAGAGATGGCGGAAGCCGCACGTATTAACGTGGAAAACGGCGCCCAAATTATTGATATCAATATGGGCTGCCCGGCTAAAAAGGTGAATCGCAAACTGGCAGGTTCAGCCCTTCTGCAATACCCGGAACTGGTGAAGTCTATCCTGACCGCGGTAGTTAACGCAGTGGACGTTCCCGTTACGTTGAAGATTCGCACCGGCTGGGATCCCGCTCACCGTAACTGTGTAGAAATTGCCCAATTGGCTGAAGAATGTGGTATTCAGGCGCTGACGATACATGGCCGAACCCGTGCCTGTTTGTTTCAGGGTAACGCGGAATACGACAGCATTCGGACAGTTAAGCAGAAGGTTTCCATTCCGGTTATTGCGAATGGCGACATTACTTCCCCGCATAAAGCCAGAGCTGTACTCGACTATACAGGGGCGGATGCTCTGATGATAGGACGTGCGGCTCAGGGAAGACCCTGGATCTTTCGGGAAATCCAGCACTATCTGGACACTGGGGAGCTGCTGCCCCCCCTGCCTCTGGCAGAGGTTAAGCGCTTGCTATGCGCGCACGTTCGGGAATTGCATGACTTTTACGGCCAGGCAAAGGGGTACCGGATTGCGCGTAAACATGTGGCCTGGTATCTCCAGGAACATGCTCCAGATGACCAGTTTCGGCGCACATTCAACGCCATTGAGGATGCCAGCGAACAGCTGGAGGCGTTGGAGGCATACTTCGAAAATTTTGCGTAAACAGAAATAAAGAGCTGACAGAACTATGTTCGAACAACGCGTAAATTCTGACGTACTGACCGTTTCTACCGTTAACTCTCAGGACCAGGTGACTCAAAAGCCCCTGCGTGACTCGGTAAAACAGGCACTGAAGAACTATTTTGCTCAACTGAACGGTCAGGATGTGAATGACCTGTATGAGCTGGTACTGGCTGAAGTAGAACAGCCCCTGTTGGACATGGTGATGCAATACACCCGCGGCAACCAGACCCGCGCTGCGCTGATGATGGGTATCAACCGCGGTACGCTGCGTAAGAAATTGAAAAAATACGGCATGAACTAAGTTCGCTTAGTAAATTGCTGATTAAAAAGGCGCTAACCGGCATGGGGAAGCGCCTTTTTTGTTACCCGCCTCCTGCCGCTCCCCTTCTGCCGTCTGGCCTGACAAAACGCGTCCCCGCGCTACACTAATGGCAGTATCGTGCCAGAAATATCGGCGCCGTAGCGGCATCGCTGAACACGTTTATACCTGTCAAATCCATTGTCATTAAGGGGTCTTAAATCGCTTTCGCCGGGTTTTCGCCAGTGATAATGTTCAGCTCCCTTTTTCCCCCTACAGGCCCGCCTGGCAAGGCCTGCGGGTGCAGCGACCCTTTTTTGGATGAGACGCCATGCTGGTTAGTCATTACGACAATGTCCTTGTTGTGACCTCTTTTATTGTGGCCATTCTGGCTTCAAGCACCGCGCTGAATATGGCCGGTCGTGTGACCACCAGCACCGGTTATGTGGCGCGCGTCTGGTTGCTGGGCGGCAGTGTCGCTATGGGGATTGGCATCTGGGCGATGCATTTTATCGGCATGCTGGCGATGAGCCTGCCGGTCACGCTGAGTTATGACCCGCTTATCACCGCCGTATCGCTGCTCATCGCTATCGGCTCCTCGCTGTTCGCCTTATGCCTGGTGTGCGGCACCGAGCTGACTTTTGCGCGGCTTATCCCCGGTTCACTGGTACTGGGCTGCGGGATTGCCGCCATGCACTATACCGGTATGGCCGCGCTGTTGGTGGAACCGGGCATCGTCTGGGCATGGGGATGGGTGGCGTTGTCCATCGTCATCGCATTACTGGCCTCGGTGGCCGCATTATGGCTCACGTTTCGCCTGCGTCAGGACGTCGGTCATGTTGCACTGATGCGCGCAGGCGCCGCGATCATCATGGGTATCGCCATCGCCGGCATGCACTACACCGGCATGCTGGCAGCGAATTTCCCTGGCCATACACACGCGACACATATGGGCGTTAATACGCGCTGGCTGGCGCTGGTCGTGACGCTGGTGACGCTCGCCATTCTTGGCATCACGTTACTGGTCTCTATGTTCGACGCTCGTCTGCAGGCGCGTACATCGCTGCTAGCCTCCTCCCTTGCCGAAGCGAATAAAGAACTGGCCCAGTTGGCGCTGCACGATACGCTGACCCGACTGCCGAATCGCATATTGCTGGAGGATCGTCTCGATCAGGCTATCCATAAAGCCGATCGTGAAGGGAGCCGCTTCGCGCTGATGTTTATGGATCTTGACGGTTTTAAGGCGATAAACGACGCCTATGGCCATAATACAGGCGATCGGCTGCTGGTGGCGGTAACAGAACGCCTCTCGGTGCTGTTAAAGGGACAATTTACACTGGCGCGCCTTGGCGGGGATGAGTTTGTACTGCTTGCCGAAACCGATCAGCCCAACGACGCGGCGGCACTCGCCGACGCTCTGGTGCATGCGATCGATAAGCCATTCGCCATCGCGCCTTATGAACTGGTGGTGACGCTAAGTATCGGCATCGCGTTCTACCCAAGTGACGGAAAAAATGGCCGGGAGCTGATGTTCAACGCGGATGCCGCGATGTATCACACCAAACATACGGGCCGGAACCACTACAGTTTCTTTCAGCCGTCAATGAACACCCAGGCGCAAACGCAGCTGCAATTGATGAACGATCTGTGGCTCGCACGCGATCGGAAAGAGCTGCGCCTGATGTACCAGCCGAAATTCCAGGCACCGTCGGGGCCGGTTATCGGCTTCGAGGCGCTGCTGCGCTGGCAACATCCGCAGTACGGCCTCCTCTCGCCCGATGCCTTCCTGCCCCTTGCGGAAAAAACCGGCATGATTATCAGCATCGGCGAATGGGTGCTCGATGAGGCCTGTCGCCAGCTTAATGAATGGCATCAGGCGGGCCATGAACACTGGTCGGTTGCGGTTAATCTCTCCACCATGCAGTTCGAACAGCCGGGTCTGGTGGAAGTTGTCATGGGGTGCCTTGAACGCCACCGGGTCGCGCCGGATAAACTGATTCTGGAGGTCACGGAAACTACCGCCATGAGCAATCCGGATGAGAGCGTGCGCCTGCTGACGCGACTGACCGAACTTGGCGTAAAAGCCTCGATTGATGACTTCGGCACTGGCTATTCCAGCCTGCTCTATCTGAAGCGGCTACCCGCCAGCGAGCTGAAAATCGACCGGGCGTTTGTGAATGAATTACGTGCTGAAGGTGAAGATGCCACGATTGTTTCTGCTATCGTCGCGCTGGCGAAAACGCTTAATCTGCGCGTCGTCGCGGAAGGCGTGGAAACGGTCGAACAGCAACAGTTTCTCACACAACTGGGCTGCAACACCTTACAGGGTTATCTCCTGGGCAGGCCACTGGCACCGGAGTTCATTACGCGCGAAGGTGATAATCTGGCGCACCCGCAGCCGGCACGCGAAACAGAGCACAACGATCCGGTTTAATGCAGCCGCCAGCCGCATGGCTGGCGACAAGTTTTACGCGATGTCAGGCAAAAATATCCTGTTTTTCCGGGCGCGGCAGCATGCGCAACATATTGTCCACCAGCGCGGGCGCTTGTCTGAAAAGATCGCAGGCGTCGGGCTGGAATAACCAGTTTTTAAGAATACCACTCAGGCAACCGTGCAAAATGGTGAGCGTAATATCGATATCCATCGTCTCGGCAAACTCTTTTTCCGCTATCCCCTTTCGCAGCAGCTCACCTATATAACGTCGATTAAATCCAATTCGCTCACGGATTTCACGTTCCGGCATCATCTCGTCATCAAATTCGCATTTACGGTAAAGAATTTGTAATAGCGCACGCTGTCGCGCATCGCGGGCGATATATTGCAATACCGCAATGAACGTTTCCCGCAATAACCGTAACGGATGTGGCCAGACTTCCTCAGGAATGGAAGCGCGAATAATCTCCCTCACCGGCACCTGTTGCATCCAGATTTCATTAAATAATTCGGCTTTACTGGCGAAGTGCCAGTACACCGCGCCGCGCGTCACCTGCGCGGCCTGCGCGATATCCGAGAGCGTGGTGTGCGCGACGCCGCGCTCGGCAAAAAGATGAATAGCGGCTTCAATCAGCTGCTGGCGCGTTTTCAGCGCTTCCTGTTTCGTTCTCCGGGCCATAAGTCACCTTGCCTTTTCCTGGCGGGCAATAAATTAAAAGGGGAGCGCGAATTTTTTATCACACCTTTTCTTTTACAGGATCTGATTTTTATATATAGATTTAAAGAATACATTTAAAATTAAAATAGATAATAAAAATATATTTCCTGCGTGCGAGATTTTCCGCACTCCGTAACAAACCCTTTTCAGAAATCATCAAAAGAAACACAAATGAAGTAGTTCCTTTGCCTTCTGGTGCTTTTACGCGTCCGAATAAATAAGGATGACTGACATTCGCGCACAATTATTTGTACGATAGCGCTCTGTTATTTCATCTCACCCTTATTCCTGCTACCGGCCTGACGGTGGATATCGTATTAATGCTAATAAAGGAACAGCAATGACCAATTATGCCAGGCTTTTGTTTATGCCTCTTGGCCTGTACCTCTGTGTGTCAGGGATGACAGGCTGTGATAATCAAACCGATAACACGCCTGCAGCGACTGCACCGCAGGTCACCGTACATATCGTACATCCCTCCGCGGTGGCGGTCGTTACCGAACTGCCGGGCCGAACTCGTGCGTTTCGCGTAGCGCAGGTTCGCCCACAGGTAGGCGGCATTATCCTCAAACGCCACTTTACCGAAGGCGCAGATGTTCAGGCGGGCGATTCGCTCTATCAGATCGATCCGGCGATGTATCAGGCGGCATGGCAGAGTGCAAAAGGCGCGCTCGCTAAAGCGCAGGCTGCGGCAGAAATGGCACGCCTCACAGTACAGCGCTACGCGGCGCTAAACGATACGCAATACATCAGCAAACAAGAGTATGACCAGGCGGTGGCTGACGCGCATCAGGCTGAGGCGAACGTTGTGGCAGCGCAGGCAGCACTCGAAAGCGCCAGAATTAATCTCGCGTGGACCAAAGTCACCTCACCCATTAGTGGCCGCATCGGCAAATCCAGCGTCACCGAAGGCGCGCTGGTCACCAGCAGCCAGGCAAGTGAACTCGCGACCGTTCAACAGCTCGACCCGATTTATGTAGATGTGACGCAATCGAGCACCGATTTTCTGCGCCTGAAACAGGCCATGGCGCAAGGCCAGGTCGAAAAAGAGAGCGCTGACGGTAATGTCGATCTGGTTATGGAAAATGGCGACAGTTACCCGCTGAAAGGTAAGTTGCAGTTCTCCGACGTGACGGTTGATGAAAGCACAGGCTCCATTACGCTGCGTGCAATTTTCCCAAACCCACAGCATCTCCTGCTGCCAGGCATGTTTGTCCGCGCCCGCATTCATGAAGGCGTCCAGCCAGACGCTATCCTTGTGCCGCAACAGGGTGTCACACGCACCCCGCGCGGTGAGGCGATGGTCATGGTGGTGAATGAGAAAAACGAAGTGGAAAACCGCACCGTGACCACAAGCCAGGCTATCAAAGAGGACTGGCTTGTCACCCACGGGCTGAAAACGGGCGAGAAAGTCATTATTAGCGGCCTGCAAAAAGTCCATCCGGGTGCCGTGGTCACGCCAGTGACTGCGCCTGTGAAGTAAGGTGACGCTATGGCTAACTTTTTTATTCAGCGTCCCATTTTCGCCTGGGTGCTTGCCATCATCATGATGATGGCTGGCGCACTGGCAATCCTTCAGCTTCCGGTCGCGCAATATCCAACGATTGCACCGCCTGCCATTGCCGTCTCGGCGACCTATCCGGGCGCAGACGCGCAGACAGTACAGGACACCGTCACCCAGGTTATCGAGCAGAACATGAACGGCATCGATAACCTGATGTATATGTCCTCCACCAGCGATTCCGCAGGCGGTGTCACCGTCACGTTAACCTTTACGTCTGGCACCGACCCGGATATCGCGCAGGTGCAGGTGCAGAACAAACTGCAGCTGGCGATGCCGCTACTGCCGCAGGAAGTCCAGCAACAGGGCGTCAGCGTCGAAAAAGCGAGCAGCAGCTTCCTGCTGGTGGCCGGTTTTATCAGCGATAACCCGCAGCTTACCCAGGAGGATATCGCCGACTACGTCTCTTCGGATGTCAAAGATACCATCAGCAGGACGAATGGCGTGGGTGATGTACAGTTATTCGGCGCGCAGTATGCCATGCGCATCTGGCTGAATACGCATGCGATGAATAACTATCAGCTCACGCCGCTGGACGTTATTAATCAGTTAAAAGCGCAGAATAATCAGATAGCGGCCGGCCAGCTGGGCGGCACACCCGCTCTGCCCGGGCAACAGCTCAACGCGTCGATCATCGCCCAGACGCGCCTGAAAGATCCGCAGGCTTTTGGCCGCGTGATGCTGAAGGTCAATCCGGACGGCTCACAGGTGCGTCTGCGTGATGTGGCGCGCATTGAGCTCGGCGGCGAAAACTACAACATGCTGACCAAAATCAACGGTCAGCCCGCCACGGGGCTTGGGATTAAACTCGCTACCGGCGGCAACGCACTCGATACGGCGCAGGCCATTAAAACTACGCTTGCTGATTTACAGCGCTATTTCCCGCAAGGCATGAAAGTGGTGTATCCCTACGACACCACACCCTTTGTGAAAATCTCTATTCACGAAGTGGTGAAAACGCTCTTCGAAGCCATAATCCTGGTTTTCCTGGTGATGTATTTGTTCCTGCAGAACTTCCGCGCCACGCTTATTCCGACCATTGCCGTGCCGGTCGTGTTGCTGGGGACGTTTGCGGTGCTGGCGGCATTCGGCTATTCCATCAACACCCTGACAATGTTCGGTATGGTGCTCGCAATAGGCCTGCTGGTGGATGACGCCATTGTTGTGGTTGAAAACGTCGAGCGTGTGATGGCGCAAGAGAAACTGCCGCCCAAAGAGGCAACGCAGGTATCGATGGCGCAGATCCAGGGCGCACTGGTTGGCATCGCGATGGTGCTGTCTGCGGTGTTTGTGCCGATGGCGTTTTTTGGCGGTTCTACCGGTGCTATCTACCGGCAGTTCTCCGTGACCATCGTCTCCTCAATGGCGCTTTCCGTGCTGGTGGCGCTCATCCTCACCCCTGCCTTGTGCGCTACGCTGCTAAAGCCTGCGAGTGACGTGGAGCACGCCCATAAAGCGAAGTTTTTCGTCTGGTTCAACGCACGGTTCGATCTTAGCGTGAATCACTACACGCAGAGCGTAGGCGGTATTTTGCGTAAAACCGGGCGCTACCTGCTGCTCTATCTGCTGATCGTGGTGGCAATGACGGTACTGTTTGTCCGCTTACCGACCTCGTTTCTGCCAGAAGAAGATCAGGGCGTTTTCATGACGATGGTGCAGCTACCGTCCGGCGCGACACAGGCCCGTACGCAGCAGGTACTCGATCAGGTAACGCAGTATTACCTCAATGACGAAAAGGCTAATGTGGAGTCGGTGTTTACGGTCAGCGGCTTTAGTTTCAGCGGACAGGGGCAAAACGCCGGTGTCGCGTTTATTAGCCTGAAACCCTGGGAGGAACGCCCCGGCCACGACAACAGCGTTGAGGCCATCGTCGCCCGCTCCGGTAAGGCGTTCAGCAAAATAGAAGACGGGCTTATCTTTCCGTTTAACCTTCCGGCCATTCTTGAACTTGGCACCGCGACCGGCTTCGATTTTGAACTTAAAGACCAGGCTAACCTTGGCCACGACACGTTGACGCAGGCACGTAACCAGTTGCTCGGCATGGTGCGCGAACATCCGGAGCTGCTGACGCGTGTACGCCCGAACGGGCTTGAAGATACGCCACAGTTCAAGCTGGATGTCGATCAGGAAAAAGCGCAGGCGCTGGGCGTGACTATTGCGGATATCAATCAGACAATCATGACGGCGCTTGGCGGTACCTATGTGAACGACTTCATCGACCGGGGCCGCGTGAAAAAGGTTTATGTACAGGCCGATGCGCCGTTCCGTATGTTGCCGTCGGATATTGATACGATTTACGTGCGCGGCAGCGGCGGCGATATGGTGCCGCTTTCCGCCTTTACGACGTCGCGCTGGATTTACGGCTCGCCACGTCTTGAGCGCTACAACGGTATGCCATCAATGGAGATCCTCGGTGAGGCAGCGCCGGGCAGAAGTACCGGCGAAGCGATGGCGCTGATGGAAAGTCTGGCCAGCAAATTGCCCACAGGCATCGGCTACGACTGGACCGGTCTTTCTTATCAGGAGCGACTCTCCGGCAATCAGGCGCCAGCGCTGTACGCCATTTCGCTGGTTGTTGTGTTCCTGTGTCTGGCTGCTCTCTATGAAAGCTGGTCGATCCCGTTCTCGGTCATGCTAGTCGTGCCGCTTGGGATTATTGGCGCGCTACTGGCAGCCACGCTGCGCGGGCTAAACAACGATGTTTATTTTCAGGTGGGCCTGCTGACAACCATTGGCCTGTCGGCAAAAAACGCCATCCTGATTGTTGAATTCGCAAAGGATTTGATGGAGAAAGAAGGCCGGAGCCTGACGGAGGCGACGCTTGAGGCCGTACGCTTACGCCTGCGCCCCATACTGATGACGTCGCTGGCGTTTATTCTCGGCGTAATGCCGTTGGTACTGAATAACGGCGCAGGCAGCGGCGCGCAGAACGCAGTCGGCACTGGCGTAATGGGCGGCATGTTGAGCGCCACATTACTCGCCATCTTCTTCGTGCCGGTATTTTTCGTAGTCATCCGGCGGCGGTTTATCAAGCCTGATCCACAGGCATGATGCGAATAATCGGGGCGTCTGACTGGCGCCCTGTTTTTATTTTGCTTATCTTAATTTTTCGACCGCAACACCTTAAAAGACTCGCAACCCCTTATCATTATTAGTTTATTATTCCCGTTACACTTTCGGTGCCATTATGTCGGTACGCTTTATTCTCCATAATCTCTTCACATTATGCCGCGCTTATCCATCATTTTTACAATCCACATGAATTGCAATTATTGTCTGCTCAACGCCTGCGCAGACGCGTGATAATCTTCTTTTATTGCCAACGCCCGCCCCTTTATTTATTAGCTCATATCGTTTCGGGAAGGCAGTTTATTCTGAAGAGGTGAATAATGAACAAATTAGTTCCCGCCGCGCTGTTATGTACCTTACTGGCCGGCTGCGCACATGATTCTCCCTGCGTACCGGTTTATGACGATCAGGGGCGCCTGGTTCATACCAATACGTGTATGAAGGGCACAACTCAGGATAACTGGGAAACCGCAGGCGCCGTCGCGGGTGGAGCCGCCGCCCTTGCCGGGCTGACAATGGGGATTATTGCGCTAAGTAAATAAGACCACTGGCGGGCCGGTATCGGCCCGCTGCGTTAAAACGGTGCAGCCTTTTGTCATAAGGTAAAATTTTGGCATTGCTTTGGCGCATAATAAAAAATAACGCGTGTGCCGGTTCGCTTTTTTACGGTAGCCTTTTTTATATTTTCTTCGACTGCGTGAGTTATCTCACAGGCTTTCTCATTACTTCTCTTCTTAATATTAACGCCAGAAACCACCTGCCCGTATTCCTGATATCACGCGTATTATTTTGCTCCAAAATGTGGCGTGCATTGTCTTTTTGCACTGTTTCAGTGCGCTTATTTTTTTCTTTTATGTCTACACTTCGCTTAATACATCAGCGCACTGCTTTTCGCGCCTGATGTAAACCTGGCATTCCCTTTGCTTTACCCCCTATGGCTCAGGCCACAGACAGCAAACTGGCGCCTCCCAAACGCCTTATATCTATAACGATAATTCTCGCCACACAGGATGCATTATGAAGAAGATGATGATCGCCACTCTGGCCGCCGCTGGCGCGCTGTTCGCCGTTGCTAATCAGGCCCATGCTGGTGCCACGCTGGACAGTGTGAAAAAGAAAGGTTTTGTGCAGTGCGGCATCAGTGACGGTTTGCCGGGCTTTTCCTATGCGGACGCCAATGGCAAATTTACCGGTATCGACGTTGACGTTTGCCGCGGCGTCGCGGCCGCAGTCTTTGGCGACGCGTCTAAAGTGAAGTACACCCCGCTAACCGCGAAAGAGCGCTTTACGGCACTGCAATCCGGCGAAGTTGACGTGCTTTCTCGTAATACTACCTGGACCTCCTCCCGCGACGCCGGCATGGGTATGTCGTTTACGGGCGTAACGTATTACGACGGCATCGGCTTCCTGACGCATAACAAAGCCGGTCTTAAAAGCGCAAAAGAACTCGACGGCGCCACCGTCTGTATTCAGGCAGGCACGGATACCGAGCTTAACGTGGCGGATTACTTTAAAGCCAACGGTATGAAATACACGCCGGTAACCTTCGATCGCTCCGATGAATCGGCCAAAGCGCTGGAATCCGGGCGCTGCGATACGCTCGCTTCTGATCAGTCTCAGCTTTATGCGCTGCGCATTAAGCTCAGCGACCCGGCTGAGTGGATTGTCCTGCCGGAAGTTATCTCTAAAGAGCCGCTGGGCCCGGTAGTTCGTCGTGGCGATGAAGAGTGGTTCTCCATTGTGCGCTGGACGCTGTTCGCAATGCTGAATGCTGAAGAGATGGGAGTGGATTCCAAAAACGTGGATGCGAAAGCGGCTAACCCCTCAACGCCGGACATGGCGCACTTGTTAGGTAAAGAAGGCGACTACGGTAAGGATCTGAAGCTCGATAACAAGTGGGCTTATCACATCATTAAGCAAGTCGGTAACTATGCCGAGATCTTTGAGCGCAACGTCGGCCAGGAAAGCCCGCTTAAGATCAAACGCGGCCAGAACAACCTCTGGAACAAAGGCGGTATTCAGTACGCGCCGCCGGTGCGTTAAGCCTTTTGTCGTTACGGGCGTCGCAATAGCGGCGCCCAGCCCAGAGTTATGGTTGCCTGAGGTTTACCTATGTTCCATCGACGCCCTGGCGTGAAAGGACCTCTCACCCTTTCCAGCCCTGCGGTTCGCGCATGGCTGTACCAGATTGTGGCGATTGTCGTCGTGCTTGGTATCGCCGCATATTTGATTCACAACACGATTACCAATCTGAATAACCGGGGCATTACGTCGGGATTTGCGTTTCTCGATCGTAGCGCCGGGTTTGGCATCGTTCAGCACTTGATCGATTACGAGGAAGGCGACACCTATGGTCGCGTTTTCCTGGTCGGCCTGATGAATACGCTGCTGGTTTCTGCGCTCTGCATTGTTTTTGCCTCCTTTTTGGGCTTTTTTATCGGGCTTGCGCGCCTGTCCGATAACTGGCTGCTGCGTAAACTTTCCACGATTTACATCGAAACCTTCCGTAACGTTCCGCCTTTGTTGCAGATCTTCTTCTGGTACTTCGCTGTACTGCGCAATCTGCCTGGTCCGCGTCAGGCCGTCAGCGCGTTTGATCTGGCGTTCTTAAGTAATCGTGGGCTTTACCTGCCCTCGCCGGAGGCAGGCGAAGGCGCGCTGGCGTTTGTCGCTGCGGTGGCGATGGCGCTGTTGCTGTCAGCCGGGCTTTACCGCTTCAATAAAAAACACCAGATGAAGACCGGACAACTGCGACGCACCTGGCCTACGCTCCTTTTACTTATCGTAGTGTTACCGCTAATAGCGCATCTGGCGTTCGGCCCGGCATTGCACTGGGACGTGCCCGCATTGCGCGGGTTTAACTTCCGTGGCGGGCTGGCGCTGATCCCGGAACTGGCGGCGCTGACGCTGGCGTTATCCGTTTATACCTCCGCTTTTATTGCCGAGATTATTCGCGCCGGGATTTTGTCAGTGCCGCACGGTCAGCATGAGGCTGCGCGATCGCTGGGCCTGCCAAATCCGGTGACGCTGCGCCAGGTGATTATCCCGCAGGCGATGCGCGTGATAATCCCGCCACTCACCAGTCAGTATCTCAACATTGTGAAAAACTCATCGCTCGCCGCCGCTATCGGTTATCCCGATATGGTGTCGCTGTTTGCGGGTACGGTGCTGAACCAGACCGGGCAGGCAATTGAGACTATCGCCATCACCATGTCTGTTTACCTCATTATCAGCCTGTCGATTTCGCTGTTGATGAACCTCTATAACCGGCGTATAGCTCTGGTGGAGCGCTAAACCATGACGATAAAAGCGATATCGCCAGCCTCTGCTCGCCCCCTAAACCGCGGCGCGGTGGGGTGGATGCGCAAAAATCTGTTTTCCAGCCTGGGTAACAGCCTGCTGACGCTGTTTTGTATCTGGATGCTATGGGAACTGATCCCGCCACTGCTGAACTGGGCGCTATTTCAGGCTAACTGGGTGGGCAACACACGGGCGGATTGTACGAAGGAAGGTGCGTGCTGGGTTTTTATTCATGCCCGCTTCGGCCAGTTTATGTATGGACTTTATCCACATGATGAACGCTGGCGCATTAATCTGGCGCTCGTGATTGGTCTGCTTTCCATTGTCCCCATGTTCTGGAATGCGCTGCCGCGGCGTGGTCGATACATCGCCTGCTGGGCCGTAATTTATCCCGTTGTCGTGTGGTGGCTGCTCTATGGCGGTTTTCTTGGGCTGGAGCGCGTGGAAACCCGTCAGTGGGGCGGCCTGACGCTGACGCTCATTATCGCCTCGGTAGGGATAGCCGGTGCACTGCCGCTCGGCATTCTGCTGGCACTCGGACGCCGCTCCAGAATGCCGGTCGTGCGCGTGCTGTCGGTAATTTTTATTGAGTTCTGGCGCGGTGTGCCGCTTATCACAGTGCTGTTTATGTCATCCGTGATGCTGCCGCTATTTATGGCGGAAGGAACCAGCATCGACAAGCTCATCCGCGCGCTGGTCGGGGTTATTCTCTTCCAGTCCGCCTATGTGGCGGAAGTGGTTCGCGGCGGTTTGCAGGCGCTGCCCAAAGGGCAGTACGAGGCAGCAGAATCACTGGCGCTCGGTTACTGGAAAACCCAGGGGCTGGTTATTCTTCCGCAAGCCCTGAAGCTTGTCATACCGGGCCTGGTGAATACCATCATCGCCCTTTTCAAAGACACCAGTCTGGTCATTATTATCGGGCTATTCGATCTGTTTAGCAGCGTGCAGCAGGCAACCGTCGACCCGGCATGGCTTGGCATGTCGACGGAAGGTTATGTATTTGCCGCGCTAATTTACTGGATTTTCTGCTTTAGCATGTCGCGCTACAGCCAGCATCTGGAAAAGCGCTTTCACACCGGGCGTACGCCGCACTGAGGATAACCATGAGTCAAATAACGATGCAGCCTGCCGACGCGATGATTACGCTGGAAAACGTGAATAAATGGTACGGCCAGTTTCATGTATTAAAAGATATTAATCTGAAGGTAAAACAGGGTGAGAGGATCGTGCTTTGCGGGCCGTCAGGCTCCGGAAAATCGACGACAATCCGCTGTATTAATCATCTGGAAGAGCATCAACAGGGCCGAATTGTTGTCGATGGCATTGAGCTGAATGATGACCTGCGTAATATCGAAAAAGTACGTACCGAAGTGGGGATGGTATTTCAGCACTTTAATCTTTTCCCGCATCTGACTGTCTTGCAGAACTGTACGCTGGCACCGATTTGGGTACGTAAACTTCCTAAAAAAGAAGCGGAAGCGCTGGCGATGCATTATCTCGAAAGAGTGCGGATCGCAGAACACGCGCATAAATTCCCGGGGCAGATTTCTGGCGGTCAGCAACAGCGCGTGGCTATCGCCCGTTCGCTGTGTATGAAGCCAAAAATTATGCTGTTTGATGAGCCTACCTCGGCGCTGGATCCGGAGATGGTGAAAGAAGTGCTGGACACAATGATTGGTCTCGCGGAGTCCGGCATGACGATGCTGTGCGTGACCCATGAAATGGGGTTTGCCCGTACCGTCGCAGACAGGGTGATTTTTATGGATCGCGGGGAGATCGTCGAGCAGGCCCCGCCGCAGGACTTTTTCTCCAATCCGGAATCAGAGCGCACCCGCGCGTTTCTGTCCCAGGTGATTCACTAATCCTTATCTGCCCCGTCGTTCTGGCGGGGCGTTTTTTGCTTTTTTCAGGTATGTGTTGTGGCAGGCATGGCGTTTACTTCAGACAGGCGCGGTTGTCTGTCGCTGCGGGACGTCATGCAGAAACAGCGACGCGCAGCGGATGCACCGGCGCTGGTGTACCCTGAAGCGGCAGGCAGTAAATTAGTGCCTGAGCAACAGCAACGGAAGCCGTATGAAGCGGCTGTGATGACAGGAGCCGGAAGGTAATGACGCCCCGCAGGCCGTACCCCGGGCGCAAAAAGCAAAAACCCCTCAGCAGTGCTGAGGGGTTCTTTATTTGATGCCTGGCAGTTCCCTACTCTCGCATGGGGAGGCCCCACACTACCATCGGCGCTACGGCGTTTCACTTCTGAGTTCGGCATGGGGTCAGGTGGGACCACCGCGCTACAGCCGCCAGGCAAATTCTTTTTAAATGCCGAACTTTAACCGAAAAAGTGGTGCTGATACCCAGAGTCGAACTGGGGACCTCACCCTTACCAAGGGTGCGCTCTACCAACTGAGCCATATCAGCACGCTTAATTTGATGCCTGGCAGTTCCCTACTCTCGCATGGGGAGACCCCACACTACCATCGGCGCTACGGCGTTTCACTTCTGAGTTCGGCATGGGGTCAGGTGGGACCACCGCGCTACAGCCGCCAGGCAAATTCTGTTTCCCGCCGCCTTCCGGCCACAGGATTTATCCGTCACAAGCTGAATTGTCTCTCAACACGCCAGACTTCTTTGGCGTTGTAAGGTTAAGCCTCACGGTTCATTAGTACCGGTTAGCTCAACGCATCGCTGCGCTTACACACCCGGCCTATCAACGTCGTCGTCTTCAACGTTCCTTCAGGAGACTTATAGTCTCAGGGAGAACTCATCTCGGGGCAAGTTTCGTGCTTAGATGCTTTCAGCACTTATCTCTTCCGCATTTAGCTACCGGGCAGTGCCATTGGCATGACAACCCGAACACCAGTGATGCGTCCACTCCGGTCCTCTCGTACTGGGAGCAGCCCCCCTCAATTCTCCAGCGCCCACGGCAGATAGGGACCGAACTGTCTCACGACGTTCTAAACCCAGCTCGCGTACCACTTTAAATGGCGAACAGCCATACCCTTGGGACCTACTTCAGCCCCAGGATGTGATGAGCCGACATCGAGGTGCCAAACACCGCCGTCGATATGAACTCTTGGGCGGTATCAGCCTGTTATCCCCGGAGTACCTTTTATCCGTTGAGCGATGGCCCTTCCATACAGAACCACCGGATCACTATGACCTGCTTTCGCACCTGCTCGAGCCGTCACTCTCGCAGTCAAGCCAGCTTATGCCATTGCACTAACCTCCTGATGTCCGACCAGGATTAGCTGACCTTCGTGCTCCTCCGTTACACTTTGGGAGGAGACCGCCCCAGTCAAACTACCCACCAGACACTGTCCCCACGCCGGATCACGGCGCCAGGTTAGAACATCAAACATTAAAGGGTGGTATTTCAAGGTTGGCTCCACGCAGACTGGCGTCCACGCTTCAAAGCCTCCCACCTATCCTACACATCAAGGCTCAATGTTCAGTGTCAAGCTGTAGTAAAGGTTCACGGGGTCTTTCCGTCTTGCCGCGGGTACACTGCATCTTCACAGCGAGTTCAATTTCACTGAGTCTCGGGTGGAGACAGCCTGGCCATCATTACGCCATTCGTGCAGGTCGGAACTTACCCGACAAGGAATTTCGCTACCTTAGGACCGTTATAGTTACGGCCGCCGTTTACCGGGGCTTCGATCAGGAGCTTCTCTTGCGATAACCCCATCAATTAACCTTCCGGCACCGGGCAGGCGTCACACCGTATACGTCCACTTTCGTGTTTGCACAGTGCTGTGTTTTTAATAAACAGTTGCAGCCAGCTGGTATCTTCGACTGACTTCAGCTCCACCCGCAGGGGCTTCACCTACATGTCAGCGTGCCTTCTCCCGAAGTTACGGCACCATTTTGCCTAGTTCCTTCACCCGAGTTCTCTCAAGCGCCTTGGTATTCTCTACCTGACCACCTGTGTCGGTTTGGGGTACGATTTCGTGTTACCTGATGCTTAGAGGCTTTTCCTGGAAGCAGGGCATTTGTTACTTCAGCACCGTAGTGCCTCGTCATCACGCCTCAGTGTTAAAGTGAACCGGATTTACCTGGAACACACACCTACACGCTTAAACCGGGACAACCGTCGCCCGGCCAACATAGCCTTCTCCGTCCCCCCTTCGCAGTAACACCAAGTACAGGAATATTAACCTGTTTCCCATCGACTACGCCTTTCGGCCTCGCCTTAGGGGTCGACTCACCCTGCCCCGATTAACGTTGGACAGGAACCCTTGGTCTTCCGGCGAGCGGGCTTTTCACCCGCTTTATCGTTACTTATGTCAGCATTCGCACTTCTGATACCTCCAGCATGCCTCACAGCACACCTTCGCAGGCTTACAGAACGCTCCCCTACCCAACAACACATAAGTGTCGCTGCCGCAGCTTCGGTGCATGGTTTAGCCCCGTTACATCTTCCGCGCAGGCCGACTCGACCAGTGAGCTATTACGCTTTCTTTAAATGATGGCTGCTTCTAAGCCAACATCCTGGCTGTCTGGGCCTTCCCACATCGTTTCCCACTTAACCATGACTTTGGGACCTTAGCTGGCGGTCTGGGTTGTTTCCCTCTTCACGACGGACGTTAGCACCCGCCGTGTGTCTCCCGTGATAACATTCTTCGGTATTCGCAGTTTGCATCGGGTTGGTAAGCCGGGATGGCCCCCTAGCCGAAACAGTGCTCTACCCCCGAAGATGAGTTCACGAGGCGCTACCTAAATAGCTTTCGGGGAGAACCAGCTATCTCCCGGTTTGATTGGCCTTTCACCCCCAGCCACAGGTCATCCGCTAATTTTTCAACATTAGTCGGTTCGGTCCTCCAGTTAGTGTTACCCAACCTTCAACCTGCCCATGGCTAGATCACCGGGTTTCGGGTCTATACCCTGCAACTTAACGCCCAATTAAGACTCGGTTTCCCTTCGGCTCCCCTATACGGTTAACCTTGCTACAGAATATAAGTCGCTGACCCATTATACAAAAGGTACGCAGTCACCCTCTTACGAAGGCTCCCACTGCTTGTACGTACACGGTTTCAGGTTCTGTTTCACTCCCCTCGCCGGGGTTCTTTTCGCCTTTCCCTCACGGTACTGGTTCACTATCGGTCAGTCAGGAGTATTTAGCCTTGGAGGATGGTCCCCCCATCTTCAGACAGGATATCACGTGTCCCGCCCTACTCATCGAGCTCACAACCTGTGTGCCTTCGTGTACGGGGCTGTCACCCTGTATCGCCGGCCTTTCCAGACCGTTCCACTGACACACAAGCTGATTCAGGCTCTGGGCTGTTCCCCGTTCGCTCGCCGCTACTGGGGGAATCTCGGTTGATTTCTTTTCCTCGGGGTACTTAGATGTTTCAGTTCCCCCGGTTCGCTTCACAGCACTATGTATTCATGCTGAGATAGTGCAACGAATTGCACTGGGTTTCCCCATTCGGACATCGCCGGCTATAACGGTTCATATCACCTTACCGGCGCTTTTCGCAGATTAGCACGTCCTTCATCGCCTCTGACTGCCAGGGCATCCACCGTGTACGCTTGTTCGCTTAACCTCACAACCCGAAGAAGTCTTCGTGCTGCGAGTTTGAGAGACTCTGACACACCGCGCATTCCTGATTACGGAAGAATGCAACAGCATGTCTGTTTCAATTTTCAGCTTGTTCCGGATTGTTAAAGAGCAAATATCTCAAACATGACCCGCAGGTCAGTTTTGAGATATTAATCGGTAACGCCTTTCACTCATTACCAGCAGGTGGCGTCCCTTAGGGGATTCGAACCCCTGTTACCGCCGTGAAAGGGCGGTGTCCTGGGCCTCTAGACGAAAGGGACTTCGCTTTCGCAGACAACCCTGCTTCTTTACTTTCTATCAGACAATCTGTGTGAGCACTACGAGGTTGTATCTTTACAGGTAAGGAGGTGATCCAACCGCAGGTTCCCCTACGGTTACCTTGTTACGACTTCACCCCAGTCATGAATCACAAAGTGGTAAGCGCCCTCCCGAAGGTTAAGCTACCTACTTCTTTTGCAACCCACTCCCATGGTGTGACGGGCGGTGTGTACAAGGCCCGGGAACGTATTCACCGTGGCATTCTGATCCACGATTACTAGCGATTCCGACTTCATGGAGTCGAGTTGCAGACTCCAATCCGGACTACGACGCACTTTATGAGGTCCGCTTGCTCTCGCGAGGTCGCTTCTCTTTGTATGCGCCATTGTAGCACGTGTGTAGCCCTGGTCGTAAGGGCCATGATGACTTGACGTCATCCCCACCTTCCTCCGGTTTATCACCGGCAGTCTCCTTTGAGTTCCCGGCCGAACCGCTGGCAACAAAGGATAAGGGTTGCGCTCGTTGCGGGACTTAACCCAACATTTCACAACACGAGCTGACGACAGCCATGCAGCACCTGTCTCAGAGTTCCCGAAGGCACTCCCGCATCTCTGCAGGATTCTCTGGATGTCAAGACCAGGTAAGGTTCTTCGCGTTGCATCGAATTAAACCACATGCTCCACCGCTTGTGCGGGCCCCCGTCAATTCATTTGAGTTTTAACCTTGCGGCCGTACTCCCCAGGCGGTCGACTTAACGCGTTAGCTCCGGAAGCCACGCCTCAAGGGCACAACCTCCAAGTCGACATCGTTTACGGCGTGGACTACCAGGGTATCTAATCCTGTTTGCTCCCCACGCTTTCGCACCTGAGCGTCAGTCTTCGTCCAGGGGGCCGCCTTCGCCACCGGTATTCCTCCAGATCTCTACGCATTTCACCGCTACACCTGGAATTCTACCCCCCTCTACGAGACTCAAGCTTGCCAGTTTCAAATGCAGTTCCCAGGTTGAGCCCGGGGATTTCACATCTGACTTAACAAACCGCCTGCGTGCGCTTTACGCCCAGTAATTCCGATTAACGCTTGCACCCTCCGTATTACCGCGGCTGCTGGCACGGAGTTAGCCGGTGCTTCTTCTGCGAGTAACGTCAATGAATGAGCGTATTAAGCTCACTCCCTTCCTCCTCGCTGAAAGTACTTTACAACCCGAAGGCCTTCTTCATACACGCGGCATGGCTGCATCAGGCTTGCGCCCATTGTGCAATATTCCCCACTGCTGCCTCCCGTAGGAGTCTGGACCGTGTCTCAGTTCCAGTGTGGCTGGTCATCCTCTCAGACCAGCTAGGGATCGTCGCCTAGGTGAGCCTTTACCCCACCTACTAGCTAATCCCATCTGGGCACATCTGATGGCATGAGGCCCGAAGGTCCCCCACTTTGGTCTTGCGACGTTATGCGGTATTAGCTACCGTTTCCAGTAGTTATCCCCCTCCATCAGGCAGTTTCCCAGACATTACTCACCCGTCCGCCGCTCGTCACCCGAGAGCAAGCTCTCTGTGCTACCGCTCGACTTGCATGTGTTAGGCCTGCCGCCAGCGTTCAATCTGAGCCATGATCAAACTCTTCAATTAAAGTTTGATGCTCAAAGAATTAAACTGTTAGTTCGTAATGAATTAACTGTTGTTCACTTGAGACTTGATATTCATTTATCGTCCGAAGACGTTAAGATATCAGTGCCCCGAGTGCCCACACAGATTGTCTGATAAATTGTTAAAGAGCGGTGCGACGCGGCCTGCAGCCTGCTGTCGCGAGGTGGCGTATATTACGCTTTCCTCTTTCAGAGTCAACCCTTAATTTCAGGTTTTTCTCTTTCCGACTTACCGTCGCTGTATGATGTTTCGCATCAGCGCCGTGTCGATGGAGGCGCATTATAGGGAGTTCTCTTTTCACCGCAACAGAAAAATGTCACAAAAATGACTGACTGCTGCATTCCCCAGCAAAACCCTTGGTTATACGCATTTGCGCACAGAGTTATCCACAAAGCCCTTATAAACCGAAATTTCGCGAGCGGCACGCAAACGTTTTCGCTACAATATCGCGCTATTATTGATAATGTATCCTCGAGGTGCATTAGCCAGATTTCTGCCCACAAACGCAGGAATTTCGCTCACGCTCTTCTGTAATGATCAAATCCAGGGGATTTATACATGCAACAACGTCGTCCTGTACGCCGCGCTCTGCTCAGCGTTTCTGACAAAGCCGGTATCGTCGAATTCGCCCGCGCACTTTCTGAACGCGGCGTCGAGCTGCTCTCTACTGGCGGCACTGCGCATCTGCTGGCAGAGGCCGGATTGCCGGTGACTGAAGTATCTGACTACACCGGTTTTCCGGAGATGATGGATGGACGCGTTAAAACGCTGCACCCGAAAGTGCATGGCGGCATTCTCGGGCGTCGTGGCCAGGATGATGACATCATGGCGCAGCACGGTATCTCTGCGATTGATATGGTCGTGGTAAACCTCTACCCGTTTGCACAGACCGTGGCGCGCGATGGCTGCACGCTGGAAGATGCCGTAGAGAATATTGATATCGGCGGCCCAACCATGGTGCGCTCGGCTGCCAAGAACCATAAAGATGTCGCGATTGTTGTTAAGAGCAGCGATTACACCACCATCATTGAAGAGCTAGATGCCAATGACGGTTCGCTGACCTTCAACACCCGTTTCGATCTGGCCATTAAAGCCTTCGAACATACTGCCGCCTACGACAGCATGATTGCGAATTACTTCGGAAGCCTGGTGCCCGCCTATCATGGCGAGACGAAACAGCCCGCCGGTCGCTTTCCGCGTACGCTAAACCTGAATTTCATTAAGAAGCAGGATATGCGTTATGGCGAAAACAGCCATCAACAAGCTGCCTTCTATATAGAAGAAGAAATTAATGAAGCGTCCGTCGCAACGGCGCTGCAGGTTCAGGGGAAGGCGCTCTCTTATAACAACATCGCCGATACCGATGCCGCGCTGGAGTGCGTTAAAGAGTTCAGCGAGCCCGCCTGCGTTATCGTCAAGCATGCCAATCCGTGTGGCGTGGCGGTAAGCCACTCGATTCTGGACGCGTATGACCGCGCCTATAAAACCGATCCGACTTCCGCATTCGGCGGCATCATCGCGTTTAACCGCGAACTGGATGCCGAAACCGCGCAGGCGATTATTGCTCGTCAGTTCGTTGAAGTCATTATCGCGCCGTCTGCCAGCGAAGAAGCCCTCGCGATCACCGCGGCGAAGCAAAACGTGCGCGTGCTGGTTTGCGGCGAATGGCAGTCTCGCGTGCCGGGGCTGGATTTCAAACGTGTTAACGGCGGCCTGCTGGTTCAGGACCGCGATCTCGGTATGGTGGCGCAAAACGATTTGCGCGTGGTTACCAAACGCCAGCCGACTGAGCAGGAGCTACGCGACGCTCTCTTCTGTTGGAAAGTGGCGAAGTTCGTAAAATCGAACGCTATCGTATACGCCAAAGAGAATATGACTATCGGCATCGGCGCCGGTCAGATGAGCCGTGTGTACTCCGCAAAGATAGCAGGCATCAAGGCGGGTGACGAAGGGCTGGAAGTAAAAGGCTCTGCCATGGCGTCTGATGCGTTCTTCCCGTTCCGCGATGGCATCGACGCCGCCGCTGCCGTCGGCATTACCTGCGTGATTCAGCCGGGCGGTTCGATTCGCGATGAGGAAGTTATCGCCGCCGCCGACGAACACGGCATTGCCATGATCTTCACCGACATGCGCCATTTCCGCCATTAATAACGGAGCCACGATGAAAGTATTAGTGATTGGCAACGGCGGGCGCGAACACGCGCTGGCCTGGAAAGCGGTTCAGTCGCCGCGGGTTGAAACTGTGTTTGTCGCACCGGGTAACGCTGGTACGGCGCTGGAACCTGCGCTGCAAAACGTCGCTATCAACCCGACCGACATTCCCGCGCTGCTGCGCTTTGCACAACGTGAAAACATTGACCTGACGATTGTCGGGCCGGAAGCGCCGCTGGTTATCGGCGTGGTAGATGCGTTCCGCGCAGCGGGCCTGAAAATCTTCGGACCGACGAAAGGTGCCGCGCAGCTGGAAGGCTCCAAAGCTTTTAGCAAAGATTTTCTGGCGCGCCATCGTATCCCGACCGCGGAATACCAGAACTTCACGGAAACCGAACCGGCGCTGGCTTACATCCGTGAAAAAGGCGCGCCTATTGTGATTAAGGCTGACGGTCTGGCGGCGGGAAAAGGCGTTATCGTTGCAATGACGCTCGCTGAAGCCGAGGCGGCCGTACTCGACATGCTGGCCGGCAACGCCTTTGGCGACGCAGGACACCGCATCGTCGTCGAAGAGTTCCTGGATGGCGAAGAAGCCAGCTTCATCGTGATGGTAGACGGCGAGCACGTTGAGCCGATGGCCACCAGCCAGGATCACAAACGCGTGGGCGACGGCGACACGGGCCTGAACACCGGCGGTATGGGCGCATATTCCCCGGCACCGGTTGTGACCGACGAGGTTTTCCAGCGCACCATGGAGCGCGTCATATGGCCAACGGTGCGCGGCATGGCGGCGGAAGGTAATACCTACACCGGCTTCCTGTATGCGGGCCTGATGATCGATAAACAGGGCAATCCGAAGGTTATCGAATTTAACTGCCGCTTTGGGGACCCGGAAACACAGCCGATCATGATGCGTTTGCAGTCCGATCTGGTGGAGCTCTGTCTTGCGGCCTGCGACGGCAAACTCAATACGGTGAAGTCGCAGTGGGATCCGCGTCCGTCACTTGGCGTGGTCATGGCCGCTGGCGGTTATCCGGGCGATTACCGTACTGGTGATGTCATTCACGGCCTGCCCATTGAAGAGATTGCTAATGGTGACGGCAAAGTCTTTCATGCCGGGACCATGCTGCGTGATGACGACCGCGTCGTCACAAGCGGCGGTCGAGTGCTCTGCGTGACAGCCCTCGGCGACAGCGTGGCGCAGGCACAGGCACGCGCTTATCGCTTAGCGGAAGATATTCACTGGGATAACCGCTTCTGTCGTAAGGACATCGGCTACCGCGCGATTGCGCGCGAACAGGAAAAATAACCCACCGTAGGTCAGACAGGCTTAAACCCAAAAGCGACGGCAATACCGTCGCTTTTTTATTGAGCTCAAAAACTGTCAGGCTTCGGCTGCCAGGCGCAAAAGTCTTCGTTGGCGACCAGCAGAAGCTGAGTCCCTTCAGGCGCTTCGAGCCAGGCGGCGCTGACGCGCGCCTTCGCATGGCGCTGGCGTTCCTCCAGGCGTGAGAGCGCCCTTCTGTCCAGTTCGGGTTGCACCGTTTGCCCCTCGCAGGTGGTCATCGTGCCGTCAGGGTTCCAGCGCCCCTGACGCAACACCACGCGGCCCGCACGCAACGCGTCGCTGGTATTACGCATCTGGGTCGCACGATATTGCCACAAGGCAATCTGGTCGCTTGAGAGCTGCTGCTTTTGCCCGTTCACATCGCGTTGCATAAAGCTCAGCCCGCCATGGTCATCAAAACGCACTTTTACCTGCTCCGGGTGTTTACCCTCAAGACGGTAATCCACGGATGCCAGCGCATCATCCTGCCAGCGGTAATCGCTCAGTGACGTTTTATCACCAGACCACGGGCTGAATGCCGCCAGCAGATGAACAGAGCCATCATTATTATCTTTGCGCCACAGGCGCACGACGCCGTCATCGGCGAGATAGCCGCTGGCGGTAAAGGGGGGAATGTCCGGGGTAGAACGACAAGCACAGAGGAATAGCGCGCCTGCCAGCGCCAGCATACGCCAGCCAAACAAAAGGGGCGTTCTCGCCCCTTCGTTAAAACCTTTCACTGCCACGCGGTTTACTTAACAGCGTCTTTCAGTGCTTTGCCAGAAACGAAAGCCGGCACGTTAGCTGCAGCGATTTTGATTTCTTTACCAGTCTGCGGGTTGCGGCCAGTACGCTCAGCGCGGTGGTTCACTTTGAAGGTACCGAAACCAACCAGCTGTACAGCATCGCCTTCTTTCAGAGACTCAGTAATCGCAGCCAGAGTGGATTCCAGAGCAGCTTTCGCTTGCGCTTTAGACAGGTCAGCCTTGTCTGCAATTACATCAATCAGTTGAGTCTTATTCATAAGTTATCCTTACAATGTGTTTATCGCTTGCTAAGCATCGAGTGCGACGGAAATGCCTTGAAAGCACTCTCCTGCATACACGCACCGATAGCCACTTTTTTTCGCCTCCCAAATGTAGACCAGACGGGGGGCTAATTGGAAGCCTTCAGGTACGACAAAACAGGCTGTAAATCACGTTTTATTGTCTCATTGCTGCAAATTTATACCGATATTACTGGTTCCATCCTCGCGCAGGTCTGCACGCAGACCTTTTATCAGTTCAATATCGCGTTCTTCACAGGCCGCCAGCAGACGGAAAATTTCCCACTGGATATCCCATTCCTGCTCCACCGCCGGGTTCGCTTTCAGCTCGTCGTCGGTCATTTCGCGGCCCGCCTGCGTCATCTCCAGCATCGCAACCGTGGTGATAGAGGTTTCGCTGACGTCAATTGCATGCTCCAGCGTTTCACCGCTAAGACGTGAGTGAACCAGCTCGCTTAACGCCACGCAGGCGTCAATGGCCGGATACACGCCATACAGGTCATAATCTTCTGCCACGGGAATCGCCTCTTCGAGCTTTTCGAGCTGGTTGTCGAAATTCACTTTGGCATCTTTTACCGTCAGCGTTTCCCAGACCAGATCGAGAATGCGGCGGTAAAGCTGCGCATCACCGAAACCGGTCTGCTGGCAAAACATGGCGTAATTCGGGTACATGCGCTCGCACAGCGAGGCCATAAACGTCACATGCTGCCAGGCTTCCAGCTTTTCCAGCCGCAGGTGAATAGGGTTTTGTAACATAGTGGCGTCTCACAAACCGATAATGAGCGGCAGTGTACCTGAATCACCCCTGAATTTCCTGCCATCGTAGAAAGGCAGGCCGACCCGATGCGACCGCATCCGCCCAGCGCGTCGGTTCTGGCAGGCGGTAGCCTTTCGTGCAACGCTGCACCCAGCCCAGCGCGGTATCAATGCTGACCCTGTGCCCTGTGGAGACAAACAGCGGGTTACAGCGCGCCTTGCTGCGCCATACCCATGCCAGCTGCTCGCCTTTATCCATCAGCGGTGCGACAGCACCCGGTTCATCGGAGAGCGGCTCAAACTTACCGCAGAGCCGTTTTTTCGCAACGCCAATGGTTGGCACATCTACCAGCATACCGAAGTGGCTGGCCACGCCGAGACGACGTGGATGCGAAATACCGTGCCCGTCGACAAAGAGTAAATCCGGCTTTCTGGAGAGCATTTCCCAGGCGGCAAGCAGCGCCGGGTATTCGCGAAAGGACAGAAAGCCGGGAATATACGGCATGGTGGTAGGAATACGCGCTACCTGATACTCCAGCAGTTCCAGTGAGGGATATTTCAGTAGCACCATGGCCGCTCGCGTCACTTCGCCGCCCTGTTCAAACCCGACATCCGCCCCGCCGATAATTGTCGGCGGATCCTCATTTAACCGGTCCTCCCGGACCACATTTGAGGCCAGTTCGATTTGTTGTGCGCGTAGCGTCGCGAGATCCATAGTTTCTCCTTACTGATGATAAGGCGCCGATAAGCGGTGAACCGCCTCGACGAAGGCCCCCGCATGTTCCGGAGGCACATCCTGATGAATACCATGCCCCAGATTGAACACATGGCCTTCACCGTGGCCGAAACCAGCAAGTATAGACGCCACTTCTTCTTCGATACGGGCAGGAGATGCGTAAAGCATCGACGGATCCATGTTGCCCTGCAGCGCCACCTTGTGACCCACACGACGGCGCGCATCCGCGATATCCGTTGTCCAGTCGAGGCCCAGCGCGTCGCAACCGGTGTCCGCTATCGCCTCCAGCCACTGACCGCCGCCTTTAGTAAAGAGCGTCACCGGCACGCGACGACCTTCGTTTTCACGCAGTAATCCGTCGACGATCTTATGCATGTAATAGAGCGAAAATTGCTGATAGTCGCGCCCGGTCAACACACCGCCCCATGTATCAAAAATCATCACCGACTGCGCACCCGCGCGGATCTGCGCGTTCAGGTACAGCGTGACGCTTTGCGCAAGCTTATCGAGCAGCAGATGCAGCGTCTGTGGTTCGGCGTACATCATTTTCTTAATAACGGTAAACGCCTTGCTGCTGCCGCCTTCAACCATGTACGTTGCAAGCGTCCAGGGGCTTCCGGAAAAACCAATCAGCGGCACCTCGCCTTTGAGTTCGCGACGAATGGTACGCACCGCGTTCATCACATAGCCAAGCTCCTGCTCCGGGTCCGGCACCGGCAGTTTTTCGACATCCGCTTTGCCCGTAATCGGCGAGGTAAAACGCGGGCCTTCGCCTGCTTCAAAATAGAGTCCCAGCCCCATCGCATCCGGAATCGTCAGAATGTCCGAAAACAGGATCGCCGCATCAAGCGGATAACGGCGCAGCGGCTGTAGCGTCACTTCGCACGCCAGCTCAGCGTTTTTGCAAAGTGACATAAAATCGCCCGCCTGCGCGCGAGTGGCCTTATATTCCGGCAGATAGCGCCCCGCCTGCCTCATCATCCACACCGGCGTGACATCTACAGGCTGGCGTTGCAGGGCACGCAGGTAACGATCGTTTTTCAGTTCGGTCATTTTTCTTATTCCTCAAGCGTCAGGGCGCCATTGTATCACGTCATTCGTAGTCTGCCCGGCAGCGCGCCACCGTATCTTCTATCAGGCGGCGCGCCACGGTGCCTGGCGCGGGCAACAACGGCAACTGGTCATAGCGGTACCAGCCAGCGTCGATAAGCTCTTTCGGGTCGATGTTAATTTCGCCGCTGTCATACTCTGCGGTAAAGGCGGTCATCAGCGACTGCGGGAACGGCCACGGCTGGGAGGTCACGTAGCGCAGGTTTTTTACACGAATGCTGCTCTCTTCCATCACCTCGCGCGCGACCGCCTGCTCAAGCGTCTCGCCCACTTCGACAAACCCGGCCAGCACGGTGTAAACGCCGTTGCGGTGACGCGCATGCTGCGCCAGCAAAATTTTATCGTCACGGCGGATTGCGACGATAATGCACGGCGCGATTTGCGGATAGTAGCGTTCGCGGCAGTGTCCGCAGAGCATCGCCCATTCCGTTTTGCTCGGATGCATCTCATGCCCGCAGTAGCCGCAATATTTATGCGAGCGGTAAAACTCGGCGAGCTGCACTCCGCGACCGGCAAGCTGAAACAGCCCGGCCTCCTGATCGATGAGCTGTCGTACCGAGCCCATCTCCTCGTCACGCTTTTGCAACACCAACCATACCGGCGCGTCTTCCCAGGTGCCGATTTGGAGCGCTTTTTCGCCCACAAGACCAAAATCCGCCGCATGGCCGTAAGGTAATTCTGCTTTTGGCAGCCATAATTTCTGTTCTTGGCTGACTATCCACCAGCCATGGTCTAAATTTTCTAGTGTACGTTCCATAATTGATTGCACTACCTCTGCGTCACTGGCACGTTATTAACATTGTTCTTACATATTTTGGGTCATTTGCGTTTTTACATCTTATATCTCATGGAGTCGATCATGCTAAACCAGCTAAAAAGTCTGACGGAACGCGTTGGTGGGAGTAATGAGTTAGTTGATCGTTGGCTTGGTGCCCGCAACCATCTGTTAGTCACCTATTACAAGATGGTCGGCATCAAGCCCGGCAAGGAGCCGATGACTACGCTGAATGAACAAGCGCTGGACGATTTTTGCCACTGCCTGGTGGATTATCTTTCCGCCGGTCATTTCAATATTTACGAACGTGTCATCAGCGAAATGGAAGGCACCAGCCCGCTGGTCGCCGCCACGCAAATCTATCCTCAGCTGGAATCTAACACCCAGCAGATCATGGATTTCTACGATACCCATCTGGAAAGCGCCATTGATCACGATAACTGCCTGGAGTTTCAGGAAGCGCTTTCCGGTATCGGCGAGGCGCTTGCCGCCCGTTTCGCGCTGGAAGATAAGCTTATCCTGCTGGCGTATGACCATAACCTTAGCGAAAGCGCTAATGACGAAGCAGGCCTTGCCCGTCCGGCTTGAGTTCGGCGGCATTAACGAGTAATTTACCTTTACCCCCGCGGTTGACGCGGGGTTTATCTTGTCGGAGTGCCTAGCGCGTAAGCACAGGCTGAGACCGTTAATTCGGGATCCGCGGAACCTGATCAGGTTAAGACCTGCGAAGGGAACAAGAGTAATTCTATTTTGCCCCGCTCAGGGTGCTTTTCATCCCTGAATCTGCCAGCACGGGCGCGGGCGCATCGCCATTACTCCTCCGTTGTTCTGACAAGCCACTTCCTGACTGATGACTGGAATGCGCTATGTCTGTATCAAACAAACCTGGCCGTCGCGAACAACGCGCCGCCGCACAACACTTTATCGACACGCTGGAAGGCACTGCTTTCCCGAATTCTCATCGCATTTATCTCACCGGCTCGCGCGACGATATTCGCGTACCAATGCGAGAAATCCGCCTGAGCCCGACGCTTGCGGGTGGCACAAAAGACGATCCTCGTTATGAGCCGAACGAACCTGTACCCGTCTACGACACCTCCGGCCCTTACGGCGATCCGGCGGTACGCATCGACGTGCGCGAAGGACTCGAAAAAATGCGCAGCGGCTGGATAGCGGCACGCAACGATACCGAGACCCTCAGCGCGCGCAGCTCGGCTTACACCCGGGAACGACTGGCCGACGACGGGCTGGACGACCTGCGCTTTCACGGCCTGCTGACGCCGAAACGCGCAAAAGCGGGTCAGCGCGTCACGCAATTGCATTACGCTCGCCAGGGCATCGTGACCCCGGAAATGGAATTTATCGCTATCCGCGAAAACATGGGCCGTGAGCGCATCCGCGGTGCCGTGCTGCGCCAGCAGCATCCGGGCGAAGGCTTCGGTGCGCGCCTGCCGGGTAACATCACGCCAGAATTTGTACGTGACGAAGTGGCAGCCGGACGCGCCATTATTCCGGCCAACATCAACCACCCGGAATCGGAGCCGATGATCATCGGGCGCAACTTCCTGGTGAAGGTGAACGCCAATATCGGCAACTCTGCCGTTACCTCATCCATTGAAGAAGAAGTCGAAAAACTGGTCTGGGCTACTCGCTGGGGCGCCGACACGGTGATGGACCTTTCCACCGGGCGTTACATCCATGAAACCCGTGAATGGATCCTGCGCAATAGCCCGGTGCCGATCGGCACAGTGCCGATCTACCAGGCGCTGGAGAAGGCCAACGGGATCGCCGAAGATCTCAGCTGGGAAATGTTCCGCGACACGCTGCTTGAGCAGGCGGAACAGGGCGTCGATTACTTCACCATCCACGCAGGCGTACTGCTGCGCTACGTGCCGATGACCGCAAAACGCCTGACGGGCATCGTCTCGCGCGGCGGTTCTATCATGGCGAAATGGTGCCTGTCACATCACAAAGAAAACTTCCTCTACGAGCATTTCCGCGAGATTTGTGAAATCTGCGCGGCCTATGATGTCTCGCTGTCGCTTGGCGATGGCCTGCGCCCCGGCTCTATTCAGGACGCAAACGACGAGGCGCAATTCGCTGAGCTCCACACGCTTGGCGAGCTGACAAAAATCGCCTGGGAATATGACGTACAGGTGATGATTGAAGGCCCAGGACATGTGCCGATGCAGATGATCCGCCGCAACATGACCGAAGAGCTGGAACACTGCCATGAAGCGCCGTTCTATACGCTTGGTCCGCTGACCACCGACATCGCGCCCGGTTACGACCATTTCACGTCCGGGATTGGCGCAGCCATGATCGGCTGGTTCGGCTGTGCCATGCTCTGCTACGTGACGCCAAAAGAGCACCTCGGCCTGCCGAATAAAGAGGATGTTAAACAAGGGCTCATTACCTACAAAATCGCGGCCCACGCCGCCGATCTTGCCAAAGGCCATCCGGGCGCGCAGATCCGCGATAACGCCATGTCTAAAGCGCGCTTCGAATTCCGCTGGGAAGATCAGTTCAACCTGGCGCTTGATCCTTTCACCGCGCGCGCCTATCACGACGAAACGCTGCCGCAGGAATCCGGCAAAGTGGCACATTTCTGCTCCATGTGTGGCCCCAAATTCTGCTCAATGAAAATCACCCAGGAAGTCCGCGACTACGCCGCGAAGCAAGCCATCGACGCCGGTATGGCGGACATGTCCACCAGCTTCCGCGCCCGCGGCGGCGACATCTACCTGCGTCAGGAGGAGGTGGAATAATGGAACCGCTTTTCGCCCCTGTACCGCGCCGCCTCGGGCTTTATCCGGTCGTGGACAGCGTCGACTGGATTGCGCGTCTGCTGGAGGCGGGCGTGCGCACAATCCAGCTGCGCATCAAAGATAAAACGGATGAGGACGTCGAGGAGGACGTGCGCGCCGCCATTGATCTCGCCCGCCGTTACGACGCCCGACTCTTTATCAATGATTACTGGCGCCTGGCCATTACGCATCAGGCGTACGGCGTTCACCTTGGTCAGGAAGATCTGGAAACCGCAGACCTTGAGGCGATCCGCGCCGCTGGTCTGCGGCTTGGCGTCTCCACCCACGATGATATGGAAATCGACGTGGCGCTGGCGGTGCGCCCGTCTTATATCGCACTCGGCCATGTCTTTCCCACGCAAACGAAACAGATGCCCTCTGCGCCGCAGGGGCTGACGCAACTGGCTGCACACGTGAAGCGGCTCGGTGATTATCCGACCGTCGCTATCGGCGGCATTAGCCTCGCCCGCGCGCCGGCGGTACTGGAAACCGGCGTCGGCAGCATCGCGGTGGTGAGCGCTATCACCCATGCGCCAGACTGGCGCGCCGCCACGCAGCAGTTACTGGAACTGGCGGGGGTGGGTGATGAATGACGTGGACTTTATGCGCTATAGCCGCCAGCTGCTGCTGGAGGATATCGCCATCGACGGCCAGCAAAAGCTGCTTTCAAGCCGTGCTTTAATTATCGGCCTCGGCGGGCTTGGCTCCCCCGCCGCGCTTTATCTGGCGGGCGCAGGGGTGGGCACGTTGTGGCTTGCAGATGACGACGCGGTACACCTCAGTAATCTCCAGCGTCAGATCCTGTTTGGCATGAACGATATTGAGCAGTCGAAATCACTGGCGGCGGTGCGGCGTTTGAAAGCGCTTAACCCCGCCATTGACACCGTGGCGCTGAACCAGCGGCTGGAAGGCGACGCGCTGCGCGAGGCCGTCGCGGGCGTCGATGTCGTGCTCGACTGCAGCGATAACATGACCACCCGGCAGGCCATTAACGCCGCCTGCGTGGCGCACGGCACGCCGCTCATCACGGCCAGCGCCGTCGGCATGGGCGGGCAGATAGCGACGTTCGCTCCCCCTTTCGATTACGGCTGCTACCGCTGTCTGTGGCCCGACGACAGCGAGCCGGAACGCAACTGCCGCACCGCAGGTGTACTCGGCCCGGTCGTGGGTCTGATGGGCACGCTACAGGCGCTGGAAGCCATCAAGCTATTGTGCGGCGTGCTGCCTCACGCCAGCGAGTTACGCCTCTTCGACGCGCGCGCCAACCACTGGCGCACGCTGACCTTACAGCGGGCACCAGGCTGTCCGGTATGCGGAGGCGGTCATGCGCATTGAGTTAAATGAGGAATCGATGCAGTGCGAGGACGGCTTAAGCGCAGCACAACTGCTGGAGCAGTTAACGCTCGACAAGCCCGGCACGGCGCTCGCGGTCAACCAGACCATTCTCCCGCGTCGTCAGTGGCCGGATTATACCCTGCAGGAAGGCGACAGCCTGCTGCTGTTTCAGGTTATTGCAGGAGGCTGAGATGTTACGTATTGCAGATAAAAGTTTTCAATCACGCCTGTTTACCGGCACTGGTAAGTTCGCCTCGTCCTCGCTGATGCTTGAGGCGATACGTGAAAGCGGCAGCGAGCTGGCGACGCTTGCGATGAAGCGCGTGGATCTGATGCGCCGCGATGACGCACTGCTGGGGCCGTTGCAGGCTTCTGGCGTCGCCCTGTTGCCGAACACGTCCGGCGCCAAAACCGCTGACGAGGCAATTTTCGCCGCGCAGCTCGCCCGCGAGGCGCTGGGCACCCACTGGGTCAAGCTTGAGATCCACCCCGATGCCCGCTGGCTGCTGCCGGACCCGATAGAAACGCTGCGGGCGGCGGAAAAGCTCGTCGCGCAAGGGTTTGTGGTGCTGCCCTACTGCGGCGCTGACCCGGTACTTTGCAAGCGTCTTGAAGAAGCGGGCTGCGCGGCGGTAATGCCGCTGGGTGCGCCGATTGGTTCTAATCAGGGGCTGCAGACACGAGCCTTGCTGGAGATAATCATCGCGCAGTCAACGGTGCCGGTCGTCGTCGATGCGGGCATTGGTGCACCAAGCCATGCAGCCGAAGCGCTGGAAATGGGCGCCGACGCGGTCCTGGTGAATACCGCCATTGCTGTCGCCCGCGATCCGGTGGCGATGGCGCGGGCATTCCGTCAGGCCGTTGAGGCCGGACGAACCGGATATGAAGCCGGGCTCGGCGCCCGATCGGTTCAGGCGCAAGCCACCAGCCCGCTAACCGGTTTTCTGGAGGCGCTGTCATGAAGACCTTTACCGACCACTGGCGCACGCTGGACTGGGACGATATCCGGCTGCGCATCCACAGCAAAACCGCGCGCGATGTAGAACGCGCACTGACGGCCTCCCATCCCGACCGCGACGATATGATGGCGCTGCTCTCCCCGGCCGCGCAGGGTTATCTGGAACCGCTGGCCCAGCGCGCGCAGCACCTCACCCGACAACGCTTCGGCAACACGGTGAGTTTTTATCTCCCGCTCTATCTCTCCAATCTGTGCGCTAATGAGTGCACCTATTGCGGTTTTTCCATGAGCAACCGCATCAAGCGCAAAACGCTGGATGATAAAGAGATAGCACGCGAGTGTGCGGCCATTAAAGCGCTGGGTTTTGAGCATCTGCTGCTGGTGACGGGCGAACATCAGAATAAAGTAGGTATGGATTATTTTCGACGCCATTTCCCGGCGATTCGCCGCCAGTTCGCTTCACTGCAAATGGAAGTACAACCGCTGTCGCAGGCGGAGTATGCCGAGCTAAAAACGCTTGGTCTTGATGGCGTACTCGTTTATCAGGAGACCTACCACGAAGCGGTATATGCGAAGCATCATCTGCGCGGCAATAAGCAGGATTTCTTCTGGCGGCTGGAGACGCCGGACAGGCTTGGACGCGCTGGGATCGATCGCATCGGGCTTGGCGCGCTGACGGGGCTATCAGACTGCTGGCGCACCGACAATTACATGGTGGCTGAGCATCTGCTCTGGCTGCAACAGCATTACTGGCAGAGCCGTTATTCGGTGTCATTTCCACGGCTGCGACCCTGCGCAGGCGGTATACAGCCCGCCTCGGTAATGGATGAGCGTCAGCTTGTGCAACTCATTTGCGCGTTTCGCCTGCTCGCTCCCGAAGCGGAGTTGTCGCTCTCGACCCGAGAATCCCCGCATTTTCGCGACAACGTCGTGCCGATCGCCATCAACACCGTCAGTGCGTTTTCCCGCACTCAACCTGGCGGCTACGCCGATGGACACGCCGAGCTTGAACAGTTCGCGCCACATGATGCACGCCGTCCGGAAGACGTGGCAGCCAGCCTCATGCAGCGCGGTCTTCAACCCGTGTGGAAAGACTGGGATGGATTTCTGGGAAGATCATCGCAAACGCCCTGAAACCTAACGCAAACTGCGCGATATCTTTCGGCATGTTGCGCAAACCGCGCGATTGCCGTTTGAATGAATACAGGCGCGCTTTTACTCTGCTCCTGCCGGTCCGGGATGATCGGCCGGGGCGGCTCCTGATGCTCTCTCTTCGCCGCCCCGCCTCTCAACGAGAGGGTGATAGCAAAAGAAACGCGCTTTGGTAACCGGTTTCCGTTTTTGCGGCTTTCTTTGTGATGGGTAACACACAAATACATCAAAGCGGTTGTTGGGACAGGAGGTGGGCGATAAATATCAATGAAACAACAGTCACAGAGAGCGGATTATGAAAAATATCGTTTTATGCTGTGCCGCTGGTATGTCCACCAGCATGCTGGTTCAACGAATGAAAGATGCTGCCCAGAAAAAGGGCGTCGAGGTGGATATTAAGGCCGTTCCGGTCGCGGAGTTTAAAGATATTATCGGCACCGCCGACATCGTGCTGCTTGGCCCGCAGGTCAAATATGAACAGCCTAAGTTTCAGGAAATTGCCGATCCGCTGGGCAAGACCGTTGCCGTTATCGACATGATGGATTACGGCATGATGAAAGGCGATGTGGTGCTGGATAAAGCCCTCAAAATGCTGGAGCAATAAATGGAAGATTTAGAGTCAATTATCATGGAGCTGCTGGTGAATGCCGGTAGCGCGCGCAGCCAGGCGCTGACTGCTCTTCAGCTGGCTCGTAAAGGGGACTTTGACGCCGCCGAAAAAGCGATGGAAGAATCCCACGAATTCGTAAAGCATGCGCATAAAATCCAGACGCAGCTTATCGGGCTCGACGAAGGCAGCGGCAAACTGCCGGTTAATTTGATTACGGTTCACTCTCAGGATCACCTGATGAACGCGATGGTGATTCAGGATCTGGCAGGCGACCTGATTGAGCTTTATCGCCGCCTGCCGCTGGTTAAATAGGGCGCGTTCAAAACCCTGCAAGATAGCCCGGCGCCGCCGGGCATTTTTATATCCATGGCCCAGGCGGATTTGCAAGCCGCTAAACCGGGCGGTGTCTTTTTTGCGCGCTTTATGGCACAACGGTATTCTTTCGTGCCCTACGGCGCCTGAATCACGATGCAGGTTACCGCCATGCCTTCTGTTCCCGTTCCGGTATTTACGCTCGCTATTCTGGTGATGCTGCTGGCGAAAGTATCTCTCACTGGCGCTGATCGTTACCGTCAGGTTGTTGGATTCCTTGCCGCTTGCTCACTGCTGGTTTTTCTCTCCGCGCTGCGCTGGTCGTTTGATCTCCCGCTGCTGCGTCAATTGCAGTCCCTGACGGCGATTGCCCTGCCGCCCCTTGCCTGGCAGTGCTTTAGCAAACTCACCTCACAACCACGACGGCGTCAAACCACTGTGATGCTGGTGCCCGCCGTCATGGCGTTATTCGTCAACCTGGCATTCCCCGTCGCGACAGATGTGGCTTTGACGGTGCTTTACTTCGGCTATGGCATCGCCTTGCTGTCTACCGCCCGGCATGGTGCGGATGCATTTTTACTGAGTCGCCTGAGTGAGGCGCCAGCGGCGGCGAAAATCGCGGCTGTGGCGGGCGCCTTTCTTTGCTTTTGTGGGTTAACCGATATCGCCATCGCCGCTGACTTCGGCTTTTTCGATGGTCGCCAGGCGCCGCTGCTGGTAGCCGTCTCGCAGATAATCCTGTTACCGTTTCTCTGCCTCGCCCTTTTACTGCCTTTCAGTAAACCCGTGGTACCAGATACCGTCACGTCTCCCCCTACAGCGTCCATAACCGAGCCTGAAGGTGAAAGCGTGGAAGACGCACAGCGCTGCGCCAGGCTGGAAGACATTCTTCACGCACGCTCGCTTTACCTTAACCCTGATCTCACACTCGATCTGCTGGCGCGAAAAACGGGTATTCCCGCACGCCAAATTTCGCGCGCCGTGAATGCGACGCGCGGTTGTAACGTCTCGCAGTGGATTAACGGTTTTCGTATCGCGCATGCACAATCGCTGCTGCGCCAGACCGATGCGCCCGTCACCCGCGTAATGCTGGAGTCAGGCTTTAATACCAAATCCAACTTCAACCGTGAGTTTGGGCGGATTGTGGGGATGAGCCCGGTCGACTATCGGCGCGCGGCGGTGAATAGCGCAGCGCCTGATTCAGAAACTGGCTTATCTGCTGCGTTAACTGCTGATGAATCGCCGCGCGGCTAAAACCCACGCCGTCGCGGCATACGATCCCTTCCCCCGGTTCCTGCGCCTCGATTACTGCTTCGGCACCCGGTTTGCAAAGCTGCATAAAACTAAAATGCGTGGCACCCGGAACGTGCACCGCGCGTGTATGTGCGTAGGATAATTGTGATACCAGGAAGCCGGATTCCAGCGCAGCGGGAACGTCATCGTTGTCTGCGCCCGCGCTCATCACCAGCACCGGAATGTTTACCCCTTTAAGACTTTGCGGTGTAAAGCCGCGCGCAAGGCCTAAATCTAACGACACGACGGCGTTGATCCGTGGGTCACGCAGGGGTTGCACAAGCCGGGCCTGAGCCTGCGGCAGGTGAAGTCCCAGCGTGCGGGCAACCTTACAGGCGCCAAGCGGGGCATGATGTTCGCAGTCGGCCATAAAATCTTTCGCAGAAAAGCGCGCGCCTGCCAGTTCCATTACCGTCCAGCCGCCTAATGAATGACCTGCCGCGGCGATACGCTGCTCATCTATCTTTCCGGCTATTTCAGGCCCGGCAATAAGCGCATTAAGTACGCGAGTCACGTCCTGTGGCCGCTGCCACAGCATCTGTGCCTGCGCGGCCTCTTTGTTACGGGTCGTGGTACCCGGGTGATCGACGGCGGCGACAATATACCCCTGCTCCGCCATTTGTTGTGCAAGCCAGTTCAGGTTGCGCCAGTTGCCGCCAAAACCATGCGAAAGCAGCAGTAGTGGATGCAGACCGGACGTAGGCGCAGCATCACGTTGGGCCTCAACACCGACAAAGACGATGTTATCGCCAACGTTTTCTGTCGGGCCAGTGGCATCGGTGGGATACCAGACCGCCACATCCAGTGGACGTGTGGCAGGCTCGTTAAGGGTGAACTGATGAAAACCGATGCTTGCCGAAGCGACGGCACTTAACAGCGCGCTGGTAATTAACAGGATAAATCGAAACATAGTCATGCTCTCCGTTTACAGGTCACAGAGTTGTAGCATCGGGGCGGTGCGCGGGCGTCCTGAAACGCGATCGAGGTCTTTTTCGTGAATGGCAGGCATAAAAAAACCCGCCGAAGCGGGTTTTTATTAAGGCAAAGGACGATTACTCGTTGTCGTTGCCGCCCAGACCAGCGTTCAGCAGTTCTGCCAGGCTTGCAGAAGCTTCTTCTGCGCTAACCTGCGGCGCTGCCGGGAGTTCACCCGCAGCACGACGACGCATACGATCCTGGTGGTACGCATAACCGGTACCTGCCGGGATCAGACGACCCACGATGACGTTCTCTTTCAGGCCGCGCAGTTCGTCGCGTTTGCCCGCAACGGCTGCTTCGGTCAGCACGCGAGTGGTCTCCTGGAACGATGCCGCGGAGATGAAGGACTCGGTGGCCAGAGACGCTTTGGTGATACCCAGCAGGTCGCGCATGTACGTAGCGCTGACTTTGCCGTTCGCTTCCAGTTCGCGGTTAGCGATCTTAACGCGAGAGTATTCTACCTGCTCACCTTCGAGGAACTCGGAGCTACCCGCGTTCATAATGGTGGCTTTACGCAGCATCTGACGAACGATGACTTCGATGTGCTTATCGTTAATCTTAACGCCCTGCAGACGGTAAACGTCCTGCACTTCGTTAACGATATAACGGGTCACAGCATGAACGCCACGCAGGCGCAGAATGTCATGCGGCGCTTCCGGACCGTCGGAAACTACGTCACCACGTTCTACGCGTTCACCTTCGAACACGTTGAGCTGACGCCATTTCGGAATCATCTCTTCGTACGGATCGCTACCGTCAACCGGGGTGATTACCAGACGGCGTTTACCTTTGGTCTCTTTACCGAAGGAAATAATACCGCTGATTTCAGCAAGGATTGCCGGCTCTTTCGGACGACGTGCTTCGAACAGGTCCGCAACGCGCGGCAGACCACCGGTGATGTCCTTGGTACCGCCGGATTCCTGCGGAATACGCGCCAGGGTGTCACCAGAGCTGATCTGTACGCCATCTTCCAGCTGAACAATCGCTTTACCCGGCAGGAAGTACTGTGCAGGCATATCTGTGCCTGGGATCAGTACGTCGTTGCCGTTGGCGTCAACGATTTTCAGTGCAGGACGCAGATCTTTACCGCCCGCGGTACGTTCAGCAGAATCCAGAACCACCAGAGAAGACAGACCGGTCAGCTCGTCGGTCTGACGAGTAATGGTCTGGCCGTCGATCATGTCAGTGAAGCGGATGAAACCACTCACTTCTGTGATAACCGGCATGGTGTGCGGATCCCAGTTTGCAACGGTTTCACCGCCGGCAACCTGCTCACCATCACCTTTCGCCATAACGGCACCGTAAGGCACTTTATAGCTTTCTTTGGTACGGCCGAATTCGTCGATAAGCTTCAGTTCGGTGTTACGAGAGGTCACCACCAGCTTGCCTGAAGAGTTAACAACAGACTTCGCATTGCTGAGCTTGATGCTACCTTTGTTTTTCACCTGGATGCTGGACTCAGCAGCCGCACGAGATGCCGCACCACCGATGTGGAACGTACGCATCGTCAGCTGTGTACCCGGCTCACCGATAGACTGTGCCGCGATAACGCCGATGGCTTCACCTTTGTTGATGATGTGGCCACGTGCCAGATCACGACCATAGCAGTGTGCACACACACCAAAGTCGGTGTCACAGGATACAACGGAACGCACTTTCACAGAGTCAACGGAGTTGGCTTCCAGGATGTCACACCACTGTTCGTGCAGCAGCGTGTTGCGTGGAACCAGAATATCCGCCGTACCCGGCTTCAGAATATCTTCCGCGGTAACACGACCCAGTACGCGATCGCGCAGCGGCTCTTTAACGTCACCACCCTCGATAACCGGGGTCATGGTGATGCCTTCCAGCGTGCCACAATCGTCTTCGGTGACGACCAGATCCTGCGCCACGTCAACCAGACGACGGGTCAGGTAACCGGAGTTCGCTGTTTTAAGTGCGGTATCCGCCAGACCTTTACGAGCACCGTGGGTCGAGATGAAGTACTGGAGTACGTTCAGACCTTCACGGAAGTTCGCGGTGATCGGCGTTTCGATGATGGAGCCATCCGGCTTCGCCATCAGACCACGCATACCAGCAAGCTGACGAATCTGTGCCGCAGAACCACGCGCACCGGAGTCGGCCATCATGTAGATGCTGTTAAAGGAAACCTGCTGCTCTTCAACGCCGTCACGGTTAATCACGGTTTCAGTCTGCAGGTTATCCATCATCGCTTTGGAGACGCGATCGTTCGCCGCAGCCCAGATATCGATAACTTTGTTGTAACGTTCGCCCGCGGTTACCAGACCAGACTGGAACTGCTCCTGGATCTCAGCAACTTCAGCTTCCGCTTCAGAGATGATCTCATGTTTTTTCTCCGGGATGACCATGTCATCGATACCGACGGATGCACCTGAGCGCGCTGCATAAGCAAAGCCGGTGTACATCGTCTGGTCCGCAAAAATAACGGTCGGTTTCAGGCCCAGAATACGGTAGCAAGTGTTCAGCATTTTGGAGATAGCCTTCTTGCCCAACGCCTGGTTGACGATGGAGAAAGGCAGACCTTTCGGTACGATCATCCACAGAATGGCACGGCCAACGGTCGTGTCTTTCAGACTGGTGTGCGCAACGAATTCGCCGTTAGCATCTTTTTCGTATTCAGTGATACGCACTTTAACGCGCGCATGCAGAGAGGCCAGGCCAGCGCGGTAAATACGCTCAGCTTCTTTCGGGCCAGTCAGCACCATGCCTTCGCCTTTGGCGTTAACACAGTCACGGGTCATGTAGTACAGACCCAGTACAACGTCCTGAGACGGAACGATAATTGGCTCGCCGTTCGCCGGAGACAGAATGTTGTTGGTAGACATCATCAGCGCACGCGCTTCCAGCTGGGCTTCCAGCGTCAGCGGTACGTGAACAGCCATCTGGTCACCATCGAAGTCGGCGTTGTATGCCGCACAAACCAGCGGGTGCAGCTGGATAGCTTTACCTTCGATCAGTACCGGTTCGAACGCCTGAATACCCAGACGGTGCAGGGTCGGCGCACGGTTCAGCAGTACCGGGTGCTCACGGATAACTTCGTCCAGGATATCCCAGACAACCGCTTCTTCACGCTCAACCATTTTCTTGGCGGCTTTGATGGTGGTCGCGAGGCCACGCAGTTCCAGCTTGCCGTAGATGAACGGTTTGAACAGTTCCAGCGCCATTTTCTTCGGCAGGCCGCACTGATGCAGACGCAGGTAAGGACCTACGGTAATTACGGAACGACCAGAGTAGTCCACGCGCTTACCGAGCAGGTTCTGACGGAAACGACCCTGCTTACCTTTGATCATGTCTGCCAGTGATTTCAGCGGACGCTTGTTGGAACCGGTGATCGCACGACCACGACGACCGTTATCCAGCAGGGCATCTACCGCTTCCTGCAGCATGCGTTTTTCGTTGCGTACGATGATGTCCGGCGCCGCCAGATCCAGCAGACGTTTCAGACGGTTGTTACGGTTGATCACGCGACGATACAGATCGTTCAGATCCGACGTTGCGAAACGACCGCCATCCAGCGGAACCAGCGGACGCAGATCCGGCGGCAGCACTGGCAGCACGGTCAGGATCATCCACTCTGGTTTGTTGCCAGACTGTACGAACGCTTCCAGCAGCTTAATGCGCTTGGTCAGTTTTTTACGCTTGGTTTCAGAGTTGGTTTCGTTCAGCTCTTCGCGCAGCTGTTCGCACTCCGCTTCCAGATCCATGCTTTTCAGCAGGGCCTGGATCGCTTCGGCGCCCATTTTTGCGTCGAATTCGTCGCCGAACTCTTCCAGTGCGTCCAGATACTGCTCTTCAGTCAGGATCTGGCTACGCTCGAGGTTGGTCATGCCACCCTCGATAACAACATAAGATTCGAAATACAGTACACGTTCGATATCGCGCAGCGGCATATCCAGCAGCAGACCGATACGGGACGGCAGAGATTTCAGGAACCAGATGTGCGCGGTCGGGGAAGCCAGTTCGATGTGGCCCATGCGCTCACGACGCACTTTAGTCTGGGTCACTTCAACGCCGCACTTCTCACAAATCACACCGCGGTGTTTCAGGCGCTTGTACTTACCGCACAGGCACTCGTAGTCTTTTACCGGCCCGAAAATACGGGCGCAGAACAGACCGTCACGCTCAGGTTTGAACGTACGGTAGTTAATGGTTTCCGGCTTCTTAACTTCACCAAAAGACCATGAACGGATCATGTCTGGCGAGGCCAGAGCAATTTTGATCGCATCAAACTCTTCGGTTTTAGTTTGCGCTTTCAGAAACTTTAATAAGTCTTTCACGGATTTGCTCCCGTCGGAGTTAGCACAATCTGGTGCCAGGGATTACCCCGGCACCAGTGACCTGTTTGAGCGAGGATTACTCGTCTTCCAGTTCGATGTTGATGCCCAGCGAGCGAATCTCTTTCAACAGTACGTTGAACGATTCCGGCATGCCCGGTTCCATCTGATGGTTGCCATCCACGATGTTCTTATACATCTTGGTACGGCCGTTCACGTCATCAGACTTAACGGTCAGCATTTCCTGCAGGGTGTAGGCTGCGCCGTAAGCTTCCAGCGCCCATACTTCCATCTCACCGAAGCGCTGGCCACCGAACTGCGCCTTACCACCCAGCGGCTGTTGAGTAACCAGGCTGTAAGAACCGGTGGAACGAGCGTGCATCTTGTCGTCAACCAGGTGGTTCAGTTTCAGCATATACATGTAACCTACGGTTACCGGACGCTCGAACTGTTCACCCGTACGGCCGTCGAACAGGGTAATCTGACCGGAAGTCGGCAGGTCGCCCAGCTGCAGCAGCTCTTTAATTTCAGCTTCTTTCGCGCCGTCGAAGACTGGCGTGGCGAGCGGCATACCTTTACGCAGGTTTTCAGCCAGACGCAGAACTTCATCATCGCTGAAGGTGTTCAGGTCGACTTTCTGACGAACGTCCTGGCCAAGGTCATAGGCTTTCTGGATGAATTCGCGCAGTTTTGCGACTTCTTCCTGACGCTTAAGCATGGCATTGATCTTATCGCCGATACCTTTCGCCGCCATACCCAGGTGAGTTTCCAGGATCTGACCGATGTTCATACGCGACGGTACGCCCAGCGGGTTCAGTACGATGTCTACCGGCGTGCCGTTTTCATCGTAAGGCATATCTTCGATCGGGTTGATCTTAGAGATAACACCTTTGTTACCGTGACGGCCTGCCATCTTATCGCCCGGCTGGATCTGGCGTTTCACGGCCAAATACACTTTAACGATTTTCAGCACGCCCGGTGCCAGATCGTCGCCTTGGGTAATTTTGCGGCGTTTCGCTTCGAGTTTTTTCTCAAACTCGTGCTTCAGCTCATCGTACTGTTCAGCCAGCTGCTCCAGCTGATTCTGCTTCTCTTCGTCGGTCAGACCAAGTTCCAGCCAACGGTCACGCGGCAGTTTGTCGAGCTTCTCAGCTTCAACGCCACCAGCGATCAATACAGCACGGATACGGCTGAACAAGCCTGCCTCGAGGATCTGCAGTTCTTCAGACAGGTCTTTCTTGGCCTGCTTGAGCTGCATTTCTTCGATTTCCAGGGCACGTTTGTCTTTTTCCACGCCATCGCGGGTAAAGACCTGAACGTCGATAACAGTACCGGAAACACCGTTTGGCACACGCAGAGAAGAATCTTTAACGTCAGACGCTTTCTCACCGAAGATAGCACGCAGCAGTTTTTCTTCAGGCGTCAGCTGGGTTTCACCTTTCGGCGTTACCTTACCAACCAGAATGTCACCGCCGGTGACTTCTGCGCCGATATAAACGATACCGGATTCATCCAGTTTGGAGAGCGCTGCTTCACCCACGTTCGGGATATCTGCAGTAATCTCTTCCGGCCCCAGCTTGGTGTCACGGGACACGCATGCCAGTTCCTGAATGTGAATCGTCGTGAAACGGTCTTCCTGAACTACACGCTCGGACACGAGGATGGAGTCTTCGAAGTTGTAACCATTCCACGGCATAAACGCTACGCGCATGTTCTGGCCAAGCGCCAGCTCACCGAGGTCGGTGGACGGGCCGTCTGCCAGCACGTCGCCGCGCTCTACCGGTTCATTCAGAGACACGCAAGGCATCTGGTTGATGCAGGTGTTCTGGTTAGAACGGGTGTATTTAGTCAGGTTATAGATGTCGATACCTGCTTCGCCCGGGTACATCTCGTCTTCGTTAACTTTGATAACGATACGAGAGGCATCCACGTACTGAACGGTACCGCCACGTTTTGCTACGGCAGTTACGCCGGAGTCAACGGCAACAGCACGTTCCATACCGGTACCTACCAGCGGCTTATCAGCGCGCAGAGTCGGAACCGCCTGACGTTGCATGTTCGCACCCATCAATGCACGGTTGGCGTCATCGTGCTCAAGGAACGGGATCAGGGACGCACCGACGGAAACCACCTGCTGGGTGGATACGTCCATATAGTCAACCTGGTCTGCGCTGAAAAGGCTGGATTCGCCTTTGCTGCGGCAGGTGACCAAATCGTCGGCGAAGCGGCCTTCTTCGGTCAGGTTGGTGTTCGCCTGAGCGATAACGTAGTTACCTTCTTCGATAGCAGAAAGGTAATGGATCTCGTCGGTGACCACGCCGTCAGTGACTTTACGGTACGGCGTCTCAAGGAAGCCATATTCGTTAGTCTGTGCATAAACGGACAGGGAGTTAATAAGACCGATGTTCGGACCTTCCGGCGTTTCGATAGGACATACGCGACCGTAGTGGGTCGGGTGTACGTCTCGAACTTCGAAGCCAGCACGTTCACGGGTCAGACCGCCCGGGCCAAGTGCAGAGATACGACGTTTGTGCGTAATCTCAGACAGCGGGTTGTTCTGATCCATAAACTGAGAGAGCTGGCTTGAGCCGAAGAACTCTTTCACCGCGGCCGAGATTGGCTTGGCGTTGATCATATCCTGCGGCATCAGGGTATCCAGATCGCCCAGAGACAGACGCTCTTTCACCGCACGCTCTACACGCACCAGACCAACACGGAACTGGTTTTCCGCCATTTCACCTACGGAACGGATACGACGGTTGCCGAGGTGGTCGATATCGTCCACTTCGCCTTTGCCGTTACGGATATCGATGAGCTTTTTCATCACGTCGATGATGTCAGCTTTGCTCAGGATACCGGAACCTTCAATCTCGTCACGCAGCAGAGAACGGTTGAACTTCATGCGGCCAACCGCAGAAAGATCGTAACGATCTTCAGAGAAGAACAGGTTCTCAAACAGGCTTTCTGCCGCTTCACGTGTCGGCGGCTCGCCAGGACGCATCATGCGATAGATTTCAACCAGCGCGCTCAAACGATCGGTGGTTGGGTCGACGCGAACGGTCTCAGACATGTACGGGCCATGATCCAGATCGTTAGTGAACAGCGTCTCGATGCGCTTGTGGCCAGACTGGCTCAGTTTCGCCAGGAGATCCAGGGACAGCTCCATGTTAGCCGGGCAAATCAGCTCACCAGTAGAGGTATCCACATAATCTTTCGCCGCAACCTTACCGGCAATATATTCCACCGGTACTTCAATGAGTTTGATCTCATCTTTTTCAAGCTGGCGAATGTGACGCGCAGTGATACGACGGCCTTTTTCTACGTAAATTTTACCGTTGGCTTCGATATCAAAAGATGCGGTCTCGCCACGCAGACGTTCCGGAATCAACTCCATCTGCAGCTTATTGTCGCGGATTTCGAAAACCACTTTTTCGAAGAACAGGTCAAGGATCTGTTCAGTGGTGTAATCCAGCGCGCGCAGGATGATAGTTGCCGGCAGTTTACGACGACGGTCAATACGGACAAACAGGTTGTCTTTCGGATCGAACTCGAAATCCAGCCAGGAACCACGGTAAGGAATGATGCGTGCGTTATAAAGCACCTTACCAGATGAGTGGGTTTTACCCTTGTCGCTGTCAAAGAAGACACCCGGGCTGCGGTGCAGCTGAGAAACGATAACACGCTCAGTACCGTTGATGACGAAGGTACCGTTATCGGTCATGAGCGGAATTTCGCCCATGTAAACTTCTTGTTCTTTGATGTCTTTAACGGTGCCTTCCGGCGCTTCGCGCTCGTAGATCACCAGGCGCAGCTTAACGCGCAGCGGTGCCGAATAGGTCACGCCACGAATCTGACATTCTTTTACATCAAAAACTGGTTCGCCAAGACGGTAGCTGACGTATTGCAGTTCCGAATTGCCGCTGTAGCTCTGAATCGGGAATACGGAACGAAAAGCCGCTTCCAGACCATACTGACCTTCAGGATCTTGCTCGATAAATTTCTGGAACGAGTCAAGCTGGATAGAAAGGAGATAGGGAACATCCAGAACTTGTGGACGTTTACCAAAATCCTTACGAATACGTTTTTTCTCGGTATAGGAGTAAACCATAGGGTTCCTCAGCTCGCTGACAAGTCGACCCACTCTGTCCATCGAAGGGACAGTTTATGCAGCACCATTTTGTTGACCGAAAAGTGGAACACTTTCCGCAATACCTGTTGCTATCACGCTTAAACCATTTCATTGCGATTTACACAGTGCCGAAGCGCTGTCGCAGTATATTAAGTCGTCGATAGAAACAAGCATTGACGGGTAACCAGCAGTAAAACAGTGTGAAACGCTACTGGTCCCCTAGCGCAAAAAGGCTGGTGACCAAAAAGTCACCAGCCATCAGCCTGATTTCTCAGGCTGCCACCAGAAGGGTTGGCTTATTTAACTTCAACTTCAGCGCCAGCTTCTTCCAGAGATTTTTTCAGAGCTTCAGCGTCATCTTTGCTCACGCCTTCTTTCAGAGCGGCCGGAGCAGATTCTACCAAGTCTTTAGCTTCTTTCAGACCCAGGCCAGTTGCGCCACGTACTGCTTTGATAACAGCAACTTTGTTAGCGCCAGCGGCTTTCAGAATAACGTCGAATTCAGTTTTCTCTTCAGCAGCTTCAGCCGGGCCAGCAGAGGCAACAGCTACAGCAGCAGCAGCAGAAACACCGAATTTTTCTTCCATTGCAGAAATCAGTTCTACAACGTCCATTACGGACATAGCGGATACTGCTTCAATGATTTGATCTTTAGTGATAGACATTTAATTGTTCCTGAATATCAGAATAAGTTTTATACGTAAGCAAATGCGTTGCGAGAGTAAGCGCTATTAAGCTGCTTCTTTTGCGTCGCGTACAGCAGCCAGAGTGCGAACCAGTTTGCCGGCAGCGGCTTCTTTCATGGTCGCCATCAGGCGTGCAATTGCTTCTTCGTAAGTCGGCAGAGTTGCCAGGCGATCGATCTGGGACGCCGGGATCAGCTCACCTTCAAAGGCAGCGGCTTTAACCTCAAATTTTGCATTCGCTTTCGCGAACTCTTTGAACAGACGAGCGGCAGCGCCCGGGTGTTCCATAGAGTATGCAATCAAGGTCGGACCAACAAACGCGTCTTTCAGGCACTCAAAAGCGGTACCTTCAACAGCACGGCGCAGCAGGGTGTTGCGAACAACACGCATGTAAACGCCAGCTTCGCGACCTGCTTTACGCAGTTCGGTCATTTTATCTACGGTAACGCCACGGGAATCCGCAACAACCGCAGACAGCGCGCCTTTGGCTACTTCGCTGACTTCAGCAACAATTGCTTGTTTGTCTTGAAGATTTAAAGCCATTAGCTTTTGCTCCTGGATTTTAGCCGGGACAAGGCCCCGGAACTCACTTCACTCAATCTAACGAAAGAGCGTCGAAATACGGTGAGCAGAAACAAGCCAAAGACTACTTAAAAAATATTCTTCAGGTTCTGTCACCGTCTACGCAGGGAATTAAGCTTCTTACGAAACACCTGCGGTCTTGGACGGAGGCCTGGATAAGGCCAGGCTCCAACCGAAAATCTTTTATGCTCTGCTTAGCAGAACAATGGGCGTAAGATTGTAGACAAATCCAACGCCCACGTAAAGAGGCGAATTAGTTCGCCACTGCGCTCAGACCAGACTGGTCTACCGCAACACCTGCGCCCATGGTGGTGGACAGGCTAACTTTCTTGATGTACACGCCTTTAGCAGAAGACGGTTTTGCTTTTTTCAGAGCAACCAGCAACGCTTCCAGGTTTTCTTTCAGTTTGTCAGTGTCAAAATCCACTTTACCAATGGTGGTGTGAATGATGCCGTTTTTGTCGTTACGATAACGAACCTGGCCCGCTTTAGCGTTCTTAACCGCTTCAGCAACGTTCGGCGTTACAGTACCTACTTTCGGGTTTGGCATCAGGCCACGCGGACCCAGAACCTGGCCAAGCTGGCCAACAACGCGCATTGCATCCGGAGAAGCAATAACAACGTCAAAGTTCATTTCACCTTTTTTGATCTGCTCTGCCAGATCTTCCATACCTACCAGCTCAGCGCCAGCAGCTTTTGCCGCTTCAGCGTTAGGACCCTGGGTAAATACAGCTACGCGTACGGAACGGCCAGTACCGTGCGGCAGTACAGTCGCACCACGTACGTTCTGGTCAGATTTACGAGCGTCGATGCCGAGGTTAACAGCAACGTCTACGCTTTCTACGAACTTGGCAGTAGCCAGTTCTTTCAGCAAAGTGATGGCTTCGTTGATGTCGTACTGTTTGGTTACATCAACTTTGTCACGGATCACACGCATGCGCTTGGTCAGTTTAGCCATTTCTTAGTCCTCCACTACCAGGCCCATGGAACGTGCAGTACCTTCGATGGAGCGAGTCATCGCTTCAATGTCGGCGCCAGTCATGTCAGCAGCTTTGGTCTGTGCGATTTCTTGCAGCTGAGCGCGGGTAATGGTACCCACTTTGTCTTTGTTCGGTTTACCGGAACCAGACTTGATACCAGCCGCTTTCTTCAGCAGTACAGCTGCCGGCGGGGTTTTGGTAACGAAGGTGAAAGAACGGTCAGCGTAAACGGTAATAACAACCGGAATCGGCAGACCTTTCTCCATGGAATCCGTTTTGGCGTTGAACGCTTTACAGAATTCCATGATGTTAACACCCTGCTGACCCAGAGCCGGACCAACCGGCGGACTCGGGTTAGCCATACCAGCTGCAACCTGCAGCTTAACGTAGGCTTGTACTTTCTTGGCCATGAAAATTTCCTCAGTTGGGTCTAACGCCTCAAGGAGGCTCCCCGTGATTTAAAACGTTTTATGGGCTGAGCCCATAAAAACAAAAGGCGCGAAATTGTATTCCAATTCCACGCCTTGTGCAACGGTTAACCGCTGCTTTTTCGAACTCAGCTTACGCTTTTTCGACCTGACCGAAATCAAGTTCAACCGGTGTAGCACGACCGAAAATAGATACTGATACTTTCAGGCGGCTCTTCTCATAGTCGACTTCTTCAACCACACCGTTAAAGTCAGCAAACGGGCCATCGTTAACACGGACCATTTCGCCCGGTTCAAACAGCGTTTTCGGACGCGGTTTATCACCAACTTGCTGCAGGCGATTCATAATAGCGTCCACTTCCTTGTCACTGATAGGCGCCGGACGATCCGATGTACCGCCGATAAAGCCCATCACGCGAGGTACGCTACGAACCAGGTGCCAGCTTGCGTCGTTCATGACCATCTGAACCAACACATAACCCGGGAAGAATTTGCGCTCGCTTTTGCGACGCTGACCGCCACGGATCTCCACAACCTCTTCGGTCGGAACCATGACTTCGCCAAACAACTCTTCCATGTTGTGTAATTTGATATGCTCACGCAGCGAAGTAGCTACGCGGCCTTCAAAACCGGAAAACGCCTGAACGACGTACCAGCGCTTTTTAGGTGCTTCAGACATCTCAGAACCTCAGGCCAGTGATAAAAGATACCAGGCGGACCAGAATACCATCCAGCCCCCACAGGATCAGTGACATAACGGCGGTCACTGCAGCCACAATTAACGTGGTGTGCAGCGTTTCCTGACGAGTAGGCCAAATAACCTTACGGACTTCGGTTCTTGCTTCACGGGCAAAAGCAACCGTTGCTTTGCCTTTCGTCGTCAACAGCGCGACACCGCCCGCTGCAGCAATCAGAATCACCACCGCAAGAGCACGCAGCGGCAGGGTAATCTCACGGTAAAGATAGTTGCCTACGATAGCTACAATCAGCAGCGCAGCGACAACCAACCACTTCATCACTTCCAGGCCGCGCCCGCTTCCTTGAGCTTCGGTATTCGCACTCATAAACCAACCTGTCATAGTAAATCAGACAAACATTTTTGCCCCGCACAAGCGAGGCAAGCCAGACCGAATTGCTCTTTTTACATTGCGCTTCGGGATTACGCTATCTGCAGAGCCTGTCTCAGCAATGATTATGTGTAATAAATCACTGATGAGCCAGGTTCTGGTTCGAGAGCGTGCAAAAAGGGCATCAAATGATGCCCTTTTATTGCGCATTGCGTCAAATGTTATCAGCGATTAGCCGAGAACTTTAGCAACCACGCCCGCGCCAACGGTACGGCCGCCTTCGCGGATTGCGAAACGCAGACCGTCGTCCATCGCAATCGGGTGGATCAGGGTAACAACCATTTTGATGTTGTCGCCCGGCATTACCATTTCAACGCCTTCCGGCAGTTCGATGGTACCGGTCACGTCAGTCGTACGGAAGTAGAACTGCGGACGGTAGCCTTTGAAGAACGGAGTGTGACGGCCGCCTTCGTCTTTGGACAGAATGTACACTTCAGATTCGAACTTGGTGTGCGGCTTGATGGAACCCGGCTTAGCCAGTACCTGACCACGTTCGATTTCTTCACGTTTGATACCACGCAGCAGAACACCTACGTTCTCGCCCGCACGGCCTTCGTCCAGCAGTTTGCGGAACATTTCAACGCCGGTACAGGTGGATTTCGCGGTGTCTTTGATGCCCACGATTTCAACTTCTTCACCCACTTTGATGATACCGCGCTCTACACGACCGGTAACAACGGTACCACGACCGGAGATGGAGAATACGTCTTCGATCGGCAGCAGGAACGGCTTGTCAATCGCGCGCTCCGGTTCCGGGATGTAGGAATCCAGGTGACCTGCCAGCTCGATGATTTTCGCTTCCCACTCTGCGTCGCCTTCCAGCGCTTTCAGCGCAGAGCCACGAACAATCGGAGTGTCGTCGCCCGGGAAGTCGTACTGAGACAGCAGCTCACGCACTTCCATCTCAACCAGTTCCAGCAGCTCTTCGTCATCAACCATGTCGCATTTGTTCAGGAACACGATGATGTAAGGAACGCCTACCTGACGACCCAGCAGGATGTGCTCACGGGTCTGCGGCATCGGGCCGTCAGTCGCAGCAACAACCAGGATAGCGCCGTCCATCTGAGCAGCACCGGTGATCATGTTTTTCACATAGTCGGCGTGGCCCGGGCAGTCAACGTGCGCGTAGTGGCGGGTCGGGGTATCGTATTCAACGTGAGAGGTGTTGATGGTGATACCACGTGCTTTTTCTTCCGGCGCGTTATCGATCTGGTCGAAGGCGCGGGCAGAACCACCGTAGGTTTTAGCCAGAACGGTAGTGATAGCAGCGGTCAGCGTTGTTTTACCATGGTCAACGTGGCCGATAGTACCGACGTTAACGTGCGGTTTTGTACGTTCAAACTTTTCTTTAGACATCGATTGTCCCTCTAAGACACGGATAAATCGGTGGTATCACCACATCAACCAGGCATCAGCCTGAACTAGTTGAATACATCTACAGAAGAGAAACAGGGAGGAGATTGAGAAGTGGTGCTGATAGGCAGATTCGAACTGCCGACCTCACCCTTACCAAGGGTGCGCTCTACCAACTGAGCTATATCAGCACATCCTGGAGCGGGCAGCGGGAATCGAACCCGCATCATCAGCTTGGAAGGCTGAGGTAATAGCCATTATACGATGCCCGCATCCTGAAACTCGGCTACCCAGTTCTTTCTGTACAAAAAAGAATTTCTTTTTTGATTGAGCTGGCAGTCTTACCGACCAACTCTGGTATCGCTATCGCGAAACCGAAAGTGGTGGTGGGGGAAGGATTCGAACCTTCGAAGTCTGTGACGGCAGATTTACAGTCTGCTCCCTTTGGCCGCTCGGGAACCCCACCTGAACTTGATGGTGCCGGCTACCGGAATCGAACTGGTGACCTACTGATTACAAGTCAGTTGCTCTACCTACTGAGCTAAGCCGGCATCAAGTAGCGCGCATTCTAGGAACAGCGGCGCGAGCATGCAACAAAAAAATTGCTTATTACGCTTTATTGCTCATATTTTGCGCATCACTGCGCATTTCTGATGCCTTTTCAGCCACTCATGCCTAAATAATCCACAGGTTTACGCTTCATTTTTTTATGCGGCTACCACTGTGAAACGAGCTCACACTTAAAATTGCCCCTGCCCCCACTATGCAGTTCTTTGATATAGGAAGTGGTTGTCTATCGAACTTGCCGTATGGGTGACCTGAGCACCATCGTTTTCTCAGGATTTTTGTTTTTATGCGTTGATGGCGAATAAGCTTTATACAACCCGTTAACAGAAGCGTGATGCTTTACAGAGAAAGGAAAGCGAGGGTGATTTTTTCTTATTATTCCTTTTAATCTGGTGTTACCCTCCTGCCCATTGTGAAATTCTCGCTTACACGGCGTGCCATCAAGCGATCTAAGATGAAAGTATCCTGCGCTGAGTCCGATGTTTTCATTTTGTCCTGAATGACAGGCAGAAGCATGCTTATGAGTAATAAAGATCAAACATTAACCTCTCCCTATCTCCAGTTTAACCGGAGCCAGTGGGCAGCTCTGCGCGATTCAGTGCCGATGACGCTTACTGAAGGTGAAATAGCGCGCCTGAAAGGCATTAACGAAGACCTTTCACTAGATGAAGTGGCTGAGATCTATCTACCGCTGTCGCGCTTGCTGAATTTTTATATCAGTTCGAATTTGCGTCGTCAGGCTGTGCTTGAACAGTTCCTTGGAACGAACGGGCAGCGAATCCCTTATGTTATTAGTATTGCAGGCAGCGTTGCGGTTGGAAAAAGTACGACAGCTCGTGTTTTACAGGCACTTCTGAGCCGCTGGCCTGAGCATCGTCGTGTCGAACTGATTACGACCGATGGTTTTCTTCACCCTAATGCCGTTCTTAAAGAACGTAATTTAATGAAGAAGAAAGGTTTCCCTCAATCCTACGATATGCATCGTCTGGTCAAGTTTGTTTCAGATATTAAGTCAGGCGTACCGAATGTGACTGCACCGGTTTACTCACATTTGATTTATGACGTGATCCCGGATGGCGATAAAGTCGTTAATCAGCCTGATATTCTCATCCTTGAAGGGCTTAATGTGCTGCAAAGCGGAATGGATTATCCTCACGATCCGCACCATGTATTTGTGTCTGATTTCGTGGATTTTTCTATTTATGTGGATGCGCCGGAAGAGCTTCTGCAGCGTTGGTACATTAATCGCTTCCTGAAATTCCGGGAAGGCGCGTTTACCGATCCCGACTCTTATTTCCACAACTACGCCAAACTTTCTAAAGATGAAGCAGTAAATATTGCCACGCAGCTTTGGGAAGAGATTAACTGGCTGAATCTTAAGGAAAATATATTACCTACTCGTGAACGTGCAAGCCTTATCATGACTAAAAGCGCTGACCATGCCGTCGACTGTGTACGGTTACGTAAGTAATGGTGATAATAAAAAAGGGAGCTATGCTCCCTTTTTTATTCGGCGCTGCGCAATGAAATTTCCCCACCAACCCAGGGCTTAATGATGCCGTTTTGCTCAAGCAACAATGCACCTTGATTATCGATGCCGCGTGAAATTCCATATATTTCACGTTCGCCAATAATAAGCTTAACCTGACGGTGAATAAAATTATCCAGTTTTTCCCAGCGGGATAAAAAAGGCGCAAGCCCATCATGTTCAAACTCATGCAGGGATGCACGTAACTTTTCAATCAATTTGACGGCAAGCTCGTTTCTGTCAACTTTGATTCCCGCTTCCTGAAGATTAATCCAGCCTTGATTAACAATATCGCTTTCAACCTGGCGCATCGCGAGATTGATCCCAGCGCCAATGACAATCTGTGCCGCATCACCGGTTTTACCTGTGAGCTCAACGAGAATACCGGCGAGCTTTTTGTCATTAAGATAGAGATCATTCGGCCATTTTACTCTTACTTGTCCGGCACCCAGCTCATGAAGAACTTCAGCCATAACGATACCAATAACCAGGCTTAACCCGATCGCAGCTGCCGGCCCTTGTTCAAGTCGCCAGTACATCGAAAGATAAAGATTCGCGCCAAAAGGAGAAAACCATTTACGGCCCCGACGTCCACGCCCGGCTTGTTGATACTCAGCAATACAGGCATCACCCGATTCAAGTTCAGAAAGACGACCAAGCAGATACTGGTTTGTGGAATCAATCACTGGTAATACTACTACCGAGCCTGATTGAATCTGTGAGTGGATGAAGGATGCGTCAAGAAGCTGTATTGGCCCCGGCAGACTATAACCCTTACCCGGCACCGTAAAAACATCGATCCCCCAGTCTCGGAGAGTCTGGATATGTTTGTTGATGGCCGCACGGCTCATGCCAAGCTTTTCGCCAAGTTGTTCACCAGAATGAAAATCGCCGTCAGCAAGCAGAGATATCAGTGTTAAAGGGATAGTATTGTCTTTCAAGCTATAGTCTCCACGGCATCCACCTCACCCCTGGCGCCAATGAATCGAACCTCGGGTTCAAGCCAGACATTAAACTTCTCACCCACGCGCTGACGCACTTCATGCGCAAGCTTCACGATATCCTCACTGGTCGCATTATTTTCATTTATGAGGACCAGGGCCTGTTGACGGTGCACGGCTGCGCCGCCGATACAGTATCCTTTCAGTTCACAGCGATCAATAAGCCAGCCCGCAGCCAGTTTTACCTGACCATCATTTTGTGGATAGCGTGGCGCATCAGGATAGTGAATAAACAAGGCACTTGCCTTTTCTGCGGATATCACTGGGTTTTTGAAAAAGCTGCCAGCATTACCGTATTCTTTTGGATCAGGAAGTTTTGTACGACGCATATGGCATACCGCATCGAATACCTGCCGTGGCGTAACGGTATCACGAGGAAGGCGGGTTAAATCGCCATATGTCAGCACTGGAGACCACTGTTTAGGTAAACGCAGGCCAATCCCCGTAATAGCGTATCGATCCTGATAATCATGTTTGAATATGCTGTCCCGATAACCAAACCGACAATCATCGTTGCCTAACCGCACAGATTGACCTGACACAAGGTTAATACAGTCCACGTATAAACAAAGCTGCTTAAATTCTACCCCATAAGCACCAATGTTCTGAATAGGCGAGGAACCTGCACAGCCTGGAATGAGAGCAAGATTCTCCAGACCTGACATATTATTGTCGAGCGTAAACTCGACAAGCCGGTGCCAGTTTTCACCGGCACCCGCGTGAATTATCCACGCATCCGGTTGTTCCTCAATCTGGATTCCTGTTATGCGATTCAAAATAATCGTACCGTCGAAATCATCAAGAAACAGCACATTGCTCCCTTCACCCAAAATTAAAACAGGCTGAGAAGTCGCTTGTGCCTGTTGCCATGCGTCAGTTAACTCGTGGGGAGTTAGCACCGTAACGACATGTCGGGCATTTTTATCAATACCAAAAGTATTGTAAAATTTAAGGGAGTTGTTCATACAATTAGTCCTGATCTCATAACCGGGACAGTTTAACTGATTAGTAATGTAATGGCTTGTTTATAGCGTCATTTGATCTGGTAAAGCAGGAAGGCTAAGACAGCATCGATTAGCGTGAAGACATAATAATGTTGAAGAGCTATAAAGCAACAACCCCTCAGCAGTGCTGAGGGGTTCTTTATTTGATGCCTGGCAGTTCCCTACTCTCGCATGGGGAGACCCCACACTACCATCGGCGCTACGGCGTTTCACTTCTGAGTTCGGCATGGGGTCAGGTGGGACCACCGCGCTACAGCCGCCAGGCAATTTCTGTTTCCCGCCGCCTTCCGGCCACAGGATTTTATCCGTCACAAGCTGAATTGTCTCTCAACACGCCAGACTTCTTTGGCGTTGTAAGGTTAAGCCTCACGGTTCATTAGTACCGGTTAGCTCAACGCATCGCTGCGCTTACACACCCGGCCTATCAACGTCGTCGTCTTCAACGTTCCTTCAGGAGACTTATAGTCTCAGGGAGAACTCATCTCGGGGCAAGTTTCGTGCTTAGATGCTTTCAGCACTTATCTCTTCCGCATTTAGCTACCGGGCAGTGCCATTGGCATGACAACCCGAACACCAGTGATGCGTCCACTCCGGTCCTCTCGTACTGGGAGCAGCCCCCCTCAATTCTCCAGCGCCCACGGCAGATAGGGACCGAACTGTCTCACGACGTTCTAAACCCAGCTCGCGTACCACTTTAAATGGCGAACAGCCATACCCTTGGGACCTACTTCAGCCCCAGGATGTGATGAGCCGACATCGAGGTGCCAAACACCGCCGTCGATATGAACTCTTGGGCGGTATCAGCCTGTTATCCCCGGAGTACCTTTTATCCGTTGAGCGATGGCCCTTCCATACAGAACCACCGGATCACTATGACCTGCTTTCGCACCTGCTCGAGCCGTCACTCTCGCAGTCAAGCCAGCTTATGCCATTGCACTAACCTCCTGATGTCCGACCAGGATTAGCTGACCTTCGTGCTCCTCCGTTACACTTTGGGAGGAGACCGCCCCAGTCAAACTACCCACCAGACACTGTCCCCACGCCGGATCACGGCGCCAGGTTAGAACATCAAACATTAAAGGGTGGTATTTCAAGGTTGGCTCCACGCAGACTGGCGTCCACGCTTCAAAGCCTCCCACCTATCCTACACATCAAGGCTCAATGTTCAGTGTCAAGCTGTAGTAAAGGTTCACGGGGTCTTTCCGTCTTGCCGCGGGTACACTGCATCTTCACAGCGAGTTCAATTTCACTGAGTCTCGGGTGGAGACAGCCTGGCCATCATTACGCCATTCGTGCAGGTCGGAACTTACCCGACAAGGAATTTCGCTACCTTAGGACCGTTATAGTTACGGCCGCCGTTTACCGGGGCTTCGATCAGGAGCTTCTCTTGCGATAACCCCATCAATTAACCTTCCGGCACCGGGCAGGCGTCACACCGTATACGTCCACTTTCGTGTTTGCACAGTGCTGTGTTTTTAATAAACAGTTGCAGCCAGCTGGTATCTTCGACTGACTTCAGCTCCACCCGCAGGGGCTTCACCTACATGTCAGCGTGCCTTCTCCCGAAGTTACGGCACCATTTTGCCTAGTTCCTTCACCCGAGTTCTCTCAAGCGCCTTGGTATTCTCTACCTGACCACCTGTGTCGGTTTGGGGTACGATTTCGTGTTACCTGATGCTTAGAGGCTTTTCCTGGAAGCAGGGCATTTGTTACTTCAGCACCGTAGTGCCTCGTCATCACGCCTCAGTGTTAAAGTGAACCGGATTTACCTGGAACACACACCTACACGCTTAAACCGGGACAACCGTCGCCCGGCCAACATAGCCTTCTCCGTCCCCCCTTCGCAGTAACACCAAGTACAGGAATATTAACCTGTTTCCCATCGACTACGCCTTTCGGCCTCGCCTTAGGGGTCGACTCACCCTGCCCCGATTAACGTTGGACAGGAACCCTTGGTCTTCCGGCGAGCGGGCTTTTCACCCGCTTTATCGTTACTTATGTCAGCATTCGCACTTCTGATACCTCCAGCATGCCTCACAGCACACCTTCGCAGGCTTACAGAACGCTCCCCTACCCAACAACACATAAGTGTCGCTGCCGCAGCTTCGGTGCATGGTTTAGCCCCGTTACATCTTCCGCGCAGGCCGACTCGACCAGTGAGCTATTACGCTTTCTTTAAATGATGGCTGCTTCTAAGCCAACATCCTGGCTGTCTGGGCCTTCCCACATCGTTTCCCACTTAACCATGACTTTGGGACCTTAGCTGGCGGTCTGGGTTGTTTCCCTCTTCACGACGGACGTTAGCACCCGCCGTGTGTCTCCCGTGATAACATTCTTCGGTATTCGCAGTTTGCATCGGGTTGGTAAGCCGGGATGGCCCCCTAGCCGAAACAGTGCTCTACCCCCGAAGATGAGTTCACGAGGCGCTACCTAAATAGCTTTCGGGGAGAACCAGCTATCTCCCGGTTTGATTGGCCTTTCACCCCCAGCCACAGGTCATCCGCTAATTTTTCAACATTAGTCGGTTCGGTCCTCCAGTTAGTGTTACCCAACCTTCAACCTGCCCATGGCTAGATCACCGGGTTTCGGGTCTATACCCTGCAACTTAACGCCCAATTAAGACTCGGTTTCCCTTCGGCTCCCCTATACGGTTAACCTTGCTACAGAATATAAGTCGCTGACCCATTATACAAAAGGTACGCAGTCACCCTCTTACGAAGGCTCCCACTGCTTGTACGTACACGGTTTCAGGTTCTGTTTCACTCCCCTCGCCGGGGTTCTTTTCGCCTTTCCCTCACGGTACTGGTTCACTATCGGTCAGTCAGGAGTATTTAGCCTTGGAGGATGGTCCCCCCATCTTCAGACAGGATATCACGTGTCCCGCCCTACTCATCGAGCTCACAACCTGTGTGCCTTCGTGTACGGGGCTGTCACCCTGTATCGCCGGCCTTTCCAGACCGTTCCACTGACACACAAACTGATTCAGGCTCTGGGCTGTTCCCCGTTCGCTCGCCGCTACTGGGGGAATCTCGGTTGATTTCTTTTCCTCGGGGTACTTAGATGTTTCAGTTCCCCCGGTTCGCTTCACAGCACTATGTATTCATGCTGAGATAGTGCAACGAATTGCACTGGGTTTCCCCATTCGGACATCGCCGGCTATAACGGTTCATATCACCTTACCGGCGCTTTTCGCAGATTAGCACGTCCTTCATCGCCTCTGACTGCCAGGGCATCCACCGTGTACGCTTGTTCGCTTAACCTCACAACCCGAAGAAGTCTTCGTGCTGCGAGTTTGAGAGACTCTGACACACCGCGCATTCCTGATTACGGAAGAATGCAACAGCGTGTCTGTTTCAATTTTCAGCTTGTTCCGGATTGTTAAAGAGCAAATACTTCGCAGTATACTCAGTGAGTACACTCTGAAGTGATGGTGGAGCTATGCGGGATCGAACCGCAGACCTCCTGCGTGCAAAGCAGGCGCTCTCCCAGCTGAGCTATAGCCCCATCGTAGTTAAACCTCAGCAACTCCGTGGGGAGTTGGTAGGCCTGAGTGGACTTGAACCACCGACCTCACCCTTATCAGGGGTGCGCTCTAACCACCTGAGCTACAAGCCTGTAGAGGTTTTGCTTCTTTACTTTCTATCAGACAATCTGTGTGAGCACTACGAGGTTGTATCTTTACAGGTAAGGAGGTGATCCAACCGCAGGTTCCCCTACGGTTACCTTGTTACGACTTCACCCCAGTCATGAATCACAAAGTGGTAAGCGCCCTCCCGAAGGTTAAGCTACCTACTTCTTTTGCAACCCACTCCCATGGTGTGACGGGCGGTGTGTACAAGGCCCGGGAACGTATTCACCGTGGCATTCTGATCCACGATTACTAGCGATTCCGACTTCATGGAGTCGAGTTGCAGACTCCAATCCGGACTACGACGCACTTTATGAGGTCCGCTTGCTCTCGCGAGGTCGCTTCTCTTTGTATGCGCCATTGTAGCACGTGTGTAGCCCTGGTCGTAAGGGCCATGATGACTTGACGTCATCCCCACCTTCCTCCGGTTTATCACCGGCAGTCTCCTTTGAGTTCCCGGCCGAACCGCTGGCAACAAAGGATAAGGGTTGCGCTCGTTGCGGGACTTAACCCAACATTTCACAACACGAGCTGACGACAGCCATGCAGCACCTGTCTCAGAGTTCCCGAAGGCACTCCCGCATCTCTGCAGGATTCTCTGGATGTCAAGACCAGGTAAGGTTCTTCGCGTTGCATCGAATTAAACCACATGCTCCACCGCTTGTGCGGGCCCCCGTCAATTCATTTGAGTTTTAACCTTGCGGCCGTACTCCCCAGGCGGTCGACTTAACGCGTTAGCTCCGGAAGCCACGCCTCAAGGGCACAACCTCCAAGTCGACATCGTTTACGGCGTGGACTACCAGGGTATCTAATCCTGTTTGCTCCCCACGCTTTCGCACCTGAGCGTCAGTCTTCGTCCAGGGGGCCGCCTTCGCCACCGGTATTCCTCCAGATCTCTACGCATTTCACCGCTACACCTGGAATTCTACCCCCCTCTACGAGACTCAAGCTTGCCAGTTTCAAATGCAGTTCCCAGGTTGAGCCCGGGGATTTCACATCTGACTTAACAAACCGCCTGCGTGCGCTTTACGCCCAGTAATTCCGATTAACGCTTGCACCCTCCGTATTACCGCGGCTGCTGGCACGGAGTTAGCCGGTGCTTCTTCTGCGAGTAACGTCAATGAATGAGCGTATTAAGCTCACTCCCTTCCTCCTCGCTGAAAGTACTTTACAACCCGAAGGCCTTCTTCATACACGCGGCATGGCTGCATCAGGCTTGCGCCCATTGTGCAATATTCCCCACTGCTGCCTCCCGTAGGAGTCTGGACCGTGTCTCAGTTCCAGTGTGGCTGGTCATCCTCTCAGACCAGCTAGGGATCGTCGCCTAGGTGAGCCTTTACCCCACCTACTAGCTAATCCCATCTGGGCACATCTGATGGCATGAGGCCCGAAGGTCCCCCACTTTGGTCTTGCGACGTTATGCGGTATTAGCTACCGTTTCCAGTAGTTATCCCCCTCCATCAGGCAGTTTCCCAGACATTACTCACCCGTCCGCCGCTCGTCAGCAGAGAAGCAAGCTTCTCCCTGTTACCGCTCGACTTGCATGTGTTAGGCCTGCCGCCAGCGTTCAATCTGAGCCATGATCAAACTCTTCAATTAAAGTTTGATGCTCAAAGAATTAAACTGTTAGTTCGTAATGAATTAACTGTTGTTCACTTGAGACTTGATATTCATTTATCGTCCGAAGACGTTAAGATATCAGTGCCCCGAGTGCCCACACAGATTGTCTGATAAATTGTTAAAGAGCGGTGCGACGCGGCTTACAGCCTGCTGTCGCGAGGTGGCGTATATTACGCTTTCCTCCTGCAGAGTCAAGCGTTTATTTTCGCTTTCGTCTGCCTGACGGGCCGGCTCGTTTGCCGTTGTGCCGTGTCAGTGGAGGCGCATTATAGGGCCTTCTTTCCTGCTGACAACCCCTAATTTCAAAAAAGTTTTTGTTCGCTTATTTTCCAGGCAAGACGCCTGGAAATGATACTAATTACGGGTCAGACGGGCCACTTCTTGTGCAAAAATGACCACCTGAGGCCAGTCCGTATAAACCACTTCTTTCGACGTATCGGTTTCCCCACCTGTCATTTTCATAATCAGGCGAATCATAAAGCGATCAAACCAGCGATAGCGCGGGTAACGGAGCGCGCCAGCAAACACCGCACAGTGATCGGGTCTCCACGGCGAGTTCAACAAGAACTTCCGCGTATAGCTATTTGTTTGTGGGGTCCGTTTTTCCGGTTTACGCGCGACAAGATTTACTGAGAAGAAAGCGCCAGGGATCGCATTGAGCGCCTGCTGATGCGTCTTCACAAACGCATCCAGCGTAGGATGGAAATGTCCGTAGCGAATCGAGGCGCCGATAACGACCTTATTATAGTGCGTCCAGTCTATTTCTTCGGCCCGCTGCAGGTTAACGACATCCGCCGCTTCCCCCATCTCCTGCAACTGTGAGGCAATATAAAAAGCGATTTCGCGCGTTTGCCCATCGCGAGTGGAAAACAGAATTAAGGTTTTCATTATTATCTCCCTGTTATTCACGCCAGAAGGTTGGCGTGAACAGCACCAGGAGGGTAAATACCTCCAGGCGCCCGAAAAGCATATTGCCGATCAATATCCACTTGGCGATGGGATTCATACTGGCAAAGTTATCCGCCACGACCCCAAGGCCCGGCCCCAGGTTATTGAGCGTTGCCACCACGGAGGCGAACGCGGAGAAGTCGTCCACGCCAGTTGCGATAATCGCCAGCATGCTGACGAGAAAAACCAGCGCATATGCCGAGAAAAAGCCCCATACCGCTTCAAGGATACGCTCCGGCAGCGCACGGTTACCAAGCTTAATGCTGTATACCGCGTTCGGATGCACCAGCCTTTTCAGTTCACGGTTGCCCTGTTTAAAGAGCAGCAGGATACGAATAACCTTCAGCCCGCCGCCGGTTGACCCGGCGCAGCCGCCAATAAAGGCCGAGCAAAGCAACAGCACTGGTAAAAACAGCGGCCACTTCGCAATACTGTCCGTGGTAAAGCCTGCCGTCGTCGCCATCGACACCACCTGAAAGAACGCCTGATTAAGCGTCGTCACCGCCGAGTCATACGTATCGTGGAACCACAGCACCAGCGTGCAGATAAATACCAGCGTCAATTGCACGCCGATAAACATGCGAAATTCCGGGTCGCGTGAATAAACCTTCAGGCTCCTCCCGCTGAGTAACGAGAAGTGCAGGCCGTAATTACAGCCTGAAATCAGCAGGAAGATAGCAATAATGGTATTAATGGTAGGGCTCGCAAAATACCCGACACTCGCGTCATGGGTAGAAAATCCGCCGATGGCAATGGTCGCGAAGCTGTGGCCTATCGCGTCAAACGCGGGCATTCCGGCAAACCAGAGCGCCAGCGCGCACGCGACCGTCAGCAACACATAAATCAGCCACAGCGTTTTGGCCGTTTCGGCAATACGCGGGCGCATCTTATTGTCTTTAAGCGGTCCTGGCATCTCGGCACGATAAAGCTGCATCCCGCCCACGCCCAGAATCGGCAGAATGGCTACCGCCAGCACAATGATCCCCATACCGCCGAACCATTGCAGCATCTGCCGGTAGAAAAGAATGGCGTGTGGTAGCGAGTCGAGCCCGACCAGCGTCGTGGCACCGGTCGTCGTCAGCCCCGAAAACGACTCGAAAAAGGCATCGGTAATAGTGAGGTTAGGCCGCTCGGAGAAAATAAAGGGCAAGGCCCCGACGCTGCCCAGCACGGTCCAGAACAGCACAACAATGAGAAACCCTTCCCGCGATTTCAGTTCGCGCTTCTGATGACGGTTCGGCCACCACAGCGCGGCACCTATGGCGAGGGCGACAAAAAAGGTTTGGGTAAAAGCGCGTCCCGCGCCGTCGCGGTATAACAAGGCCACCAGGCCGGGAATAATCATTGTCCCGGAAAACAGGATAACCAGTAGACCAACGATTCGGGTAATGGCGCGAAAATGCATCTGCCGTTTCCTTTGGAATCAAAATGAAGGGAGGGATTATTATTCAACCGACAACAAATGCAATGCGCCACGGCTAAAGTCGGCGAGCTTTGCCGAAAAAGCGGCCACCTGCGTATGTGGAAGCGCTACCCTTAGCGCCACACGTGCCTGAAACTCGCTCTGGACCACCTGCCCATTAAACTGGCCAAGCAGTGACTCCACACCCGCAAGCTGCGCGTAATCACACAGCAAAGTATATTCTGTTAGCGGCACCTTGAGGGTAGTTTCAAGCATCGTCAGCGCCTGTTGCACGCCGCCGCCGTAAGCCTTCACCAGCCCGCCGGTACCAAGCTTTATACCGCCGAAATAGCGCACCACCACAGCCGTCACTTCCCCGACACCGCTGCCCATCAGTTGCGCCAGCATCGGTTTTCCGGCCGTACCCGGCGGCTCGCCGTCATCAGAGAACCCTAATTGCTGAGCGTCGTCAGGCGCGCCCGCCACCCACGCCTGACAATAATGTCGGGCATCGGGATAGTCTGCACGCACCTGCGCGACAAACGCTTTTGCCGCCCCAATGCCCTCGGTATGTCCAAGCAGCGTAATGAAGCGGCTCTTTTTAATCTCTTGCGTAAACGTCACCGGTGCGACCGGAACAAGCCAGCTATCCATCAGGCCAGTTTCAGATCCCGGGTCATGTTCTCCACGCCATGCTCGTGGATCACCACGTTATCCTCAATGCGGATACCGCCAAACGGTTTCAGCGCTTCAATCTTCTGCCAGTTGAAGTGCTTGCTGAATTCTCCTTCGCGCCACGGCGCCAGCAGCGATTCGATAAAGTAAATCCCCGGCTCTATCGTCAGCACCATGCGCGGTTGCAGTACACGGGTACAGCGCAGATAGGGATATTTCCCCGGCGCCGCGAGATGCGTGCCTGTATCGTCCTGCATAAAGCCTGCGACATCGTGCACCTGCAAGCCCAGCGGATGCCCAATACCATGCGGCATAAACGGTCCGGTGATATCGGCTTCCACCATCGCTTCTTCACTGATATCCGTGACAATCTGATGGCGGCGCAGCAGCTTCGCAATGCGCTGATGAAACTGGATATGGTAATCAATGTAGCTGACGCCCGCTTTCATGGTGCTAATCAGCGCGAGCTGCTCTTCATTTACGTCCTTTATCAGCGCAGCGAAATCATTATCACTGTCGGCCGCCCAGGTACGGGTTAAATCTGCCGCATAGCCGTTATATTCCGCGCCAGCATCGAGTAAGAAGCTGCGCATCTCAGACGGCGCGCGGTGATCGAGAAGGGTGTAATGGAGCACGGCGGCGTGTTCGTTCAGCGCCACAATATTGCTGTAAGGCACGTCAGTATCACGATGGCCTGTCGCGGTCAGGTAAGCCAGATTGATATCGAACTCACTCATGCCGGAAAGAAACGCTTCGTGCGCGGCGCGATGCCCGTTAACCGCCGTCTTTTGCGCTTCGCGCATGCAGGCCAGTTCATAATCCGTCTTATAGGCGCGCCAGAAGTGCAGGTAGTCGATAACGCCCTTCGGATTCACCTTATCTGCGGGAATATCCAGCTTCAGCGCGCGTTCCGGCACCGGACCAATATACGCAATATTGCCGCGCGCAGCGGGCAACTGGCTGCCAATCTCATCGGCTTTCGGCAGCGCGATAATGTCTATCTCTTCCGTCCAGAAGGCGCTCGGCAGCGGCTCTACGTTATGCCAGTAATCTACCGGCAGATAAAACCACAGCTTCGGCTTATTCACGCCATCCACCAGCAGCCAGCAGTTAGGCACCTGCGTGACCGGCACCCAGGCCTTGAACTGCGGATTGACCTTAAACGGATAGGGATGATCGTCTAAAAAGACGTTAAACAGCTCGCCTGAGTGGATAAGCAGCGCGTCCACATTAAAGCGGGCGAGAACATTGCGGGTACGCTCCTGAAGCGTATCCAGATGATTTTTATAGAGGGTAGTCAGCGAATCCATACTTTACCTTTAAAGTTTGAGCTCTCAACGTCGGCATCTTAGCACACCGGTCTGGTGGCTGAGCGTTTTCCACCATCCGTGATCGTGTTTGCAAATTTTTAAACAGTAATTTGCATTTCATTAACATCAACTCCACACTCCGCTTCATCTGGTACGACCAGATCCCCTTGCTGGATTCAGGAGACCGACATGCTTTACAAAGGCGACACCCTGTACCTCAACTGGCTGGAAGACGGCATTGCCGAACTGGTGTTCGATGCCCCCGGCTCGGTGAATAAGCTTGATACCGCGACCGTGGCAAGCCTCGGTCATGCGCTGGATGTGCTGGAAAAAGAACCCCAGCTCAAAGCCCTGCTGCTGCGTTCGGAAAAAGCCGCGTTTATCGTCGGCGCCGACATTACTGAATTCCTTTCGCTGTTCCAGGTGCCCGCAGAGCAACTGAGTCAGTGGCTGCACTTCGCCAACAGCGTGTTTAATCGTCTTGAAGATCTGCCAGTACCAACACTTTCTGCGATTAACGGCTATGCGCTCGGCGGTGGCTGCGAATGCGTACTGGCGACCGATTTCCGTCTCGCCACGCCGGACGCCCGCATCGGTCTTCCGGAAACCAAGCTGGGTATCATGCCGGGCTTTGGCGGGTCGGTTCGTTTGCCGCGCCTGCTGGGCGCTGACAGCGCACTTGAGATTATCGCCGCCGGTAAAGACATCACCGCTGACGCCGCGCTGAAAGTAGGCCTGGTGGACGCCGTGGTGAAACAAGAACTCCTGGTCGAGGGCGCGCTGCGTATGCTACGTCAGGCTATCGACGGCGAGCTTGACTGGAAAGCCAGACGCCAGCCGAAGCTTGAACCGCTGCGCCTGAGCAAAATCGAAGCGGCCATGAGCTTTACTATCGCCAAAGGCATGGTGATGCAGACCGCTGGTAAACATTATCCGGCACCAATGATCGCGGTGAAAACCATTGAAGCCGCTGCTGGCCTTGGCCGTGATGAAGCGCTCGTGCTGGAGAATAACAGCTTCGTTCCGCTGGCACGCTCCACAGAAGCGCGTGCGCTGGTCGGTATCTTCTTAAACGACCAATATGTTAAAGGTCAGGCGAAAAAGCTGACCAAAGAGACGGAGACGCCAAAACAGGCCGCCGTGCTTGGCGCGGGCATTATGGGTGGCGGCATTGCCTACCAGTCAGCCTGGAAAGGCGTGCCGGTCATCATGAAAGACATTAACGAAAAATCGCTGGCGCTCGGCATCAGCGAAGCCAGCAAACTCCTTAATAAACAGCTGGAACGCGGCAAAATTAACGGAATGAAACTTGCCAGCGTTATCGCAACGATCCATCCAACGCTGGATTACGCCGGGTTTGAGCGCGCTGACGTGGTTGTTGAAGCTGTCGTTGAAAACCCGAAGGTGAAAAAGGCGGTGCTGGCCGAAACCGAAGACAAAGTACGCCCGGACACGGTTCTCGCCTCCAACACCTCGACCATTCCTATCAGCGAACTGGCGAGCGTACTAAAACGCCCGGAAAACTTCTGCGGCATGCACTTCTTTAATCCGGTGCACCGTATGCCGCTGGTCGAAGTGATCCGTGGTAAAAAAACCTCTGACGCGACTGTCGCGAAAGTCGTCGCCTGGGCCAGCAAAATGGGGAAAACCCCTATCGTCGTGAACGACTGCCCCGGCTTTTTCGTCAACCGCGTACTGTTCCCCTACTTTGCTGGTTTCAGCCAGTTGCTGCGTGACGGCGCTGATTTCCGTCAGATCGATAAAGTAATGGAAAAACAGTTCGGCTGGCCGATGGGCCCGGCATACCTGCTGGATGTCGTCGGTATCGATACCGCGCACCACGCGCAGGCAGTCATGGCGGCAGGCTTCCCGCAGCGTATGCAAAAAGATTATCGCGATGCTATCGACGCGCTGTTTGAGGCAGGCCGCTTCGGGCAGAAAAACGGTCAGGGCTTCTACCGTTATAAAGAAGACAGTAAAGGCAAACCACGCAAAGAGCAGGACGACGCCGTGGACAGCCTGCTGGCAGAGGTAAGCCAGCCGAAACGCGCGTTCAGTGATGAAGAAATTGTGGCGCGCATGATGATCCCCATGGTGAACGAAGTGGTGCGCTGCCTCGAAGAAGGCATTATCGCAAGCCCTGCCGAGGCAGATATGGCGCTGGTCTACGGCCTTGGCTTCCCGCCGTTCCATGGCGGTGCCTTCCGCTGGCTCGATACCCAGGGCAGCGCAAAATATCTTGAGATGGCGCAGCACTATCAGCACCTCGGGCCGCTCTATGAAGCGCCTGCCGGGCTTCGCGACAAAGCGACCCACAACGCACCTTATTATCCCCAGGTTGAACCCGCGCGCCCGGTGGGCGAACTGCAAACGGCTTAAGGAGTGACGAATGGAAAAGGTTGTAATTGTTGATGCTATCCGCACCCCGATGGGCCGTTCCAAAGGCGGCGCGTTTCGCCAGGTTCGCGCGGAAGATCTCTCCGCGCATCTGATGCGCAGCCTGCTGTCACGCAACCCGCAGCTCGAGGCGAGCGCGATCGATGACATCTACTGGGGCTGCGTACAGCAGACGCTCGAGCAGGGTTTTAACATCGCCCGTAACGCCGCACTGCTGGCGGAAATCCCGCACAGCGTGCCGGCAGTCACGGTAAACCGCCTGTGCGGCTCGTCGATGCAGGCGCTGCATGACGCTGCACGTATGATAATGACCGGCGATGCCAGCGTTTGTCTCGTGGGCGGCGTCGAGCATATGGGCCATGTGCCGATGAACCATGGTGTCGATTTTCACCCAGGTTTAAGCCGCAATGTGGCGAAAGCGGCGGGCATGATGGGGCTGACGGCGGAGATGCTCTCGCGTATGCATGGCATTAGCCGTGATATGCAGGACGCTTTCGCCGCCCGTTCGCACCAGCGTGCCTGGGCTGCCACGCAGGCCGGGCATTTTAAGCAGGAAATCATCCCGACCAGCGGACACGACGCTGACGGCGTGCTGAAGCGTTATGACTATGACGAAGTGATCCGCCCGGAAACTACCGTCGAAGGGCTGTCGCAGCTGAAACCGGCATTCGACCCGGCTAACGGCACCGTCACGGCAGGCACGTCCTCGGCGCTTTCCGACGGCGCGGCGGCGATGCTGGTGATGAGTGAATCGCGCGCCCGCGAACTTGGCCTGACGCCACGCGCCCGCATTCGCTCTATGGCAGTGGTCGGCTGCGACCCGTCCATCATGGGTTACGGCCCGGTACCGGCGTCAAAACTTGCGCTGAAAAAAGCCGGACTGACCGCAAGCGATATCGGTCTCTTTGAGATGAACGAAGCGTTCGCTGCACAGATCCTGCCGTGCATTAAAGATCTGGGGCTGATGGAGCAGATAGACGAGAAGATCAACCTGAACGGCGGTGCGATCGCGCTCGGCCATCCGCTCGGCTGCTCCGGCGCGCGCATCAGCACCACGCTTATCAATCTGATGGAGCGCCGCGACGTCGAACTGGGTCTTGCTACCATGTGTATCGGCCTCGGCCAGGGGATCGCGACGGTGTTTGAGCGAGTGTGAAACATTCACACGGCCGTTGCATCGCGGCGCGAAGGCAGCCAACGCCGCTATGGCATTAAGGGCCAAGAGAGCCTGATCTCACCGCCATTACTGTCAGAGCAAGGCGGCAACTGAGTGGATCCTCGGGCGTTGACGGGAGTCAACAACCGGGGTGAGCGAAGGCAGCCAACGCCGCTATGGCATTAAGGGCCAAGAGAGAAAAGTTTAGTTGCCGTTCTTCCCGCCTGTCAGGGGCGGGTTTTTTATTTTCCACGTTTGTGCCAGGCTCTTTTATCGCTATCACGCTGCAAGGAATACTATGAAAGGATGCCTTACTGTCGCGCCGCTTGCCGCTGCGCTGTTTTTTTCGTTTCCCGTGCAGTCGCAGTTATCTGAAGAGACGCTGGCGCAGCGCTGCCTGGCGTTGCTTATCAACACGTCGCAAAATCACGCGTATATTCAGCAGGTGCTGAACGAATCCCGGATTGTCCCGGAAAGCGTCGTGGTGGAACGGTATGACGGAAAGGTCGGCGAGCAGCATATTGCGACGCAGCTGACAGCAAAGCTTGACCATCCGGCGCGTAAAAATATCACGCTGCTTTGCCTGCTGGAAAACGATCAGCCTTTGTACGTCTGGTCAGGAAGGGAGATTGCCGCCAGCCCGTAATCGAGGGCTGGCGTCATAAGGGAACGTCTTAGATAAACGCGAACGCGTCGCCGAACAGGCGGTCTTCACGCGCGCTGCGCTCATTGCAGAACAGATCGCGGGCGATTTTCGCCATTTCAAAACGGCCAGCGATGTAGATATCGTGTCCGGCAAGCGTACCGAAATCCTGCATAACTGCGGTCAGCACCGTGCCGCTACGGCCACGCCACGATTCATCCGGCTGTTCAACCACCGGCACAATATTCAGGTTCGGGTGGTCAACCGACAGCGCTTCCAGCTCGGCCAGATCGTAGAGATGTTTCTCTTCGCGTCCGCCCCAGTAGATCGTGATATCACGATTCGGATTACGGGCCAGCGCCGTCAGCAGAATCGAGCGGGCATAAGAAAAGCCCGTCCCACCGGCAATGAGGATCAGCGGACGCTCTTCGTCATCACGCAGCCAGGCCTCGCCATGGGGAATATCGACCACGATTTCACGTTCTTTGAGAATGCGGTCCATCACCGCCATGGCATAGAGATTGAGTTCCGACGCGCCGATATGCAGTTCGATAAAACCCTGCTCATCCGGCGTGGAGGCCATCGAAAAAGGGCGCTTGTCCCGCTCGTCCATTACCACCATCAGGTACTGACCTGCGCGAAACGAAAAGGCCGCTTCCGGCACCAAACGAACGCGATAAACGGTATCCGTGATGGCTTCTACCGAGGTCACTTTACAGCTTAAGGTTGTCATGCGTTCCCTCTGTCGGGTCAATAATGCAACTGCAACGGCGGCGCGTCAGGCGCCTTTACCGTCATGAAAAATAGCGAGTTCATCCCAGATGGCGTCGATACGTGCCGTCACATCGGGATCTTTCTTGATGGGTCTGCCCCACTCGCGCTGTGTTTCGCCAGGCCATTTATTGGTCGCATCCAGCCCCATTTTGGAACCAAGGCCGGAAACCGGCGAGGCGAAATCCAGATAATCGATCGGCGTGTTTTCTACCATGACGGTGTCGCGCGCCGGATCCATTCGCGTAGTAATCGCCCAGATAACATCGTTCCAGTCGCGCGCGTTCACGTCATCATCGCAAACGATCACAAACTTGGTATACATAAACTGGCGCAGGAAAGACCAGACGCCCATCATCACGCGCTTTGCATGGCCCGCGTACTGCTTGCGCATTGTCACGACCGCGAGACGATAAGAACAGCCTTCCGGCGGCAGATAGAAATCCACGATTTCCGGGAACTGCTTTTGCAAAATGGGCACCAGGACTTCATTTAACGCCACGCCCAGCACGGCGGGTTCATCAGGCGGACGGCCCGTATACGTCGAGTGATAAATGGCGTCTTCACGCTGCGTCACATGGGTGACGGTGAAAACAGGGAAATTATCAATCTCATTATAGTAACCCGTGTGGTCGCCATACGGGCCTTCCGGCGCCATGTCGCCAGGCTCAATATAGCCCTCCAGCACAATTTCAGCGCTGGCCGGGATTTCAAGATCGTTAGAAAGGCACTTCACCACTTCGGTTTTGGTGCCGCGCAGCAGCCCTGCGAACGCATACTCAGACAGCGTGTCCGGCACTGGCGTTACCGCGCCCAGGATCGTGGCCGGGTCAGCGCCAAGCGCCACCGCCACCGGGAAACGCTCCCCCGGATGCGTCTGACACCACTCCTGGAAATCCAGCGCGCCGCCGCGATGCGACAGCCAGCGCATGATAAGTTTGTTTTTGCCGATTAACTGCTGGCGGTAAATGCCAAGATTTTGACGCTCTTTATGCGGCCCACGCGTTACCGTCAGGCCCCAGGTAATCAGCGGTGCGGCATCATCCGGCCAGCACTGCATGATGGGAATACGGTTCAGGTCGACCTCGTCGCCTTGCCATACTTTCTGCTGGCAAGGCGCATTGCGCAGCCGCTTTGTCGGCATGTTCAGCACTTGCTTAAACTGTGGCAGTTTGTCGAAGAGATCGCGAAAACCGCGCGGCGGCTCCGGCTCTTTCAAAAAAGCCAGTAGCTTGCCGACTTCACGCAGCGCAGACACGTCATCCTGCCCCATGCCCATCGCCACGCGTTTTGGCGTGCCGAACAGGTTGCAGAGCACCGGCATAGTATGGCCTTTCGGGTTTTCAAACAGCAGCGCCGGGCCGCCCGCGCGTAACGTGCGGTCAGCAATTTCCGTCATCTCCAGGTAAGGATCGACAGGCAATGTAATGCGCTTGAGTTCGCCTTGCTGCTCCAGCAGCGCCAGAAATTCGCGTAGGTCGTGGTATTTCATGCAGTTATTCGTGGCTTTAAAATAAGCTTTTTATTATACGGTGTTCGCCGCAGGCATGCCGTAATTTTGTTAAATTAACGTGAATCATCACCGTGGGCTATCGTATAGCGCAGTATAATGCCCTTAGCGATCCTGAGGTGGTTTTGTTATGCTGGCGCGTCCGGCCATGTAAGAAGAGTCATTATGCAATCCTGGTATTTACTGTACTGTAAACGCGGGCAACTTCAGCGCGCCAAAGAGCACCTTGAACGACAGTCGGTGAACTGCCTTACGCCAATGATTACACTTGAAAAAATGGTACGAGGCAGACGCACTTCCGTCAGCGAGCCGCTCTTCCCTAATTACCTTTTCGTCCGGTTCGATCCAGAGGATATTCACACCACCACGGTGAGTTCAACCCGCGGTGTTAGCCACTTTGTCCGCTTTGGTTCAAGCCCGGCCGTTGTGCCGCAAACGGTCATTGAACAGCTGCTCGACTGGCAGCCAGAAAACGTAACCGACCCGGATACGCCGTATACCGGCGACAGGGTGGTGATTACCGAAGGGGCGTTTGAAGGATTGCAGGCGATATTTACCGAGCCCGATGGTGAAGCCCGTTCGATGCTACTGTTGAATTTGTTGAATAAGCAGGTGTTACAAAGCATCAAAAATACCGAATTTCGTAAAATCTGACGTGCTATGACGCCAGTGCGGCGGCGCAAGGCCGCCGCCTGCGATTAGTGCGTCGCCTCGCCGATAACACCGCCCGCCCCTGCGCCGACAGCCGCACCTTTCAGTACGCTTTTACCGGTCGCCGCCGCAACACCCGCACCAACTACGGCACCCGCAACACCACCTTTACGAGCCGCTTTGCCTTTGCTGCCTTTCTTCAGCATCGCGCCCGTGCCAGCGCCTATCACCGCACCGCCCACCGCGCTTTTCACATCTTTGCCTGCAATAGCGCCTGCCGCGGCGCCAACCACCGCGCCGGTGGCGGTTTTATCCATTGCCATAACCGGCCCGCCTGCCAGCAGCATCAGTACCATTAATCCCGTTGTTCTCTTTTTCATCATCGTCCCTTCTATTCTGGAAACAGGGAAAATCCCCGCAGGAAGCATATCAGCGGGATTTACCGACGGGACAAACCAACAGCGTGCAAAAATCTACATAAGACGAGCCTCTGGCGGCCCACTTACACAAGCGACGCGTTTTTCAGAAACAGGCGTGTGGCATTGGCATCGGTCGTCGCCTCAAGCCATGCCGGATCCTCGCCGCGCCAGTGCGCAACCTGCGTGAGAATATGTGGCAGCAAGCAGGGCTCATTGCGACGCGACGCAGGCTTCGGCTGTAAATCACGCGGCAGCAGATACGGGGCGTCCGTTTCCAGTAGCAGACGTTCGGCTGGAATAAGGGGCAGTAGCGCGCGCAGTTCAAGCCCACGACGTTCGTCACACACCCAACCGGTAATCCCAAGATACAGGCCGCGCGCCAGACACTCTCGCGCCTCCTGTTCAGTACCGGTAAAGCAGTGCAGCACCGCACCAGGCAGTTTATCCAGCCACGGGTCGAGCAGCGTCATGAACCGCGCATGGGCATCTCGGCAGTGTAAAAATACCGGCATGTCGAGTTCCGCCGCCAGACGCAGTTGCGCGGTAAAGGCCTGCTCCTGTTGGGCAGGTGTTGAGAAGTTACGGTTGAAATCGAGCCCGCATTCGCCAATCGCAACAACCGCCGTCTCATCAGCCAGCGCCCGCAACCGCGCTTCACTGGCTTCATTCCAGGTGCTGGCCTCATGAGGATGCACACCTGCTGTCGCAAAGCAGCCATCATAGCGGCGGGCAAACGCGCAGGCGCGCTCGCTTTCATCAAGCGACGTGCCGGTAAACAGCATGTGATTGACGCCCGCCGCCTGAGCGCGTGCGATCATTTCGTCTCTGTCGTGATCAAACTGGGAACTGGTAATATTCAGGCCAATATCAAACATTGCGCTTTCCATATGAAAACCGCCCTGACGGGCGGTTTAGTTATTCTTCTGTCGCCTCTTCGGCGTCATCCTCACGTGGACGTCGTTTACCGACGTAAAAGCGTGAGAAGAAAATCCCGACTTCAAACAGGCAGTACATCGGTATCGCCAGCAGCGTCTGTGAGAACACATCCGGCGGGGTGAGCATCATCCCGACGACGAACGCCCCAACCAGCACATACGGACGTTTTGCACGCAGATCCTGCGGCGTCGTCACGCCCATCCAGCACAGTAAGACGATAGCGACCGGCACCTCAAACGACACGCCGAAGGCCATGAACAGCGCCATCACGAAATCCAGATAGCTGGTGATATCAGTCGACACCACCACCCCGACAGGCGCGGTCTTGGTTAAGAAGCCAAACGCCAGCGGAAACACGACGAAGTAGGCGAACGCCATACCGATATAAAACAGCAGCGTACTGGAGACCAGCAGAGGAATTATCAAGCGCCGCTCATGCTTGTACAGCGCTGGCGCGACAAACGCCCATACCTGATAAAGGATAACCGGCGCGGAGAGGATAACCGATACCATTATGGTCAGCTTAATCGGCGTAAAGAACGGCGAGGCCACATCAGTCGCTATCATGCTCGCGCCATGCGGCATCTGACTGATCAGCGGCGCAGCGACCAGCTGATAGATATCATTGGCGAAATAGACGAGCGCCAGAAAAATCACCAGCACCGCGATAATGCAGTTCAACAGACGCTTACGCAGTTCAATCAGGTGACTGATTAGGGGTTGGGTATCTTCAACAGCCATGTCAGGATTTATCACTCACGGTAGATGCAGCTTCAGGCTTGCGCGCGCCAGCAGGCGCTGCGGCGTCCGGCGACGGTTCAACAATTTTTCCGGCCTCAGCATGCGCAGACGCCGTATCAGACCCCGCTAAAGAAGATTCATTATCTTCTGGTGCCTGTACCGGCGACTGGGCCTGGTGTTCAGCTTTCGCCGGCGTCACGCCTTCATGACTGGCCTCGTTACCTTTCACCAGCGGGTTATGAATCGTGTGTGCTTCGTCGCTTGCTTTTTCCGGGTCGTTTACGTTGTAAGAACGTTTCATCGACTCCGCGGCTTCGCGCAGTTCGTCCATTGAGGCTTTCAGTTCCGGCGTCAGGTTGTCGATGCTCGCTTTTTCCACTTTCTTCAGGCTTTCCTGAAACTCCTGAATTTTCAGTTCCTGCGTCAGTTCATTCTGCACCGTAGTCGCAAGCGATCGCAGCGCGCGTACCCACCCTGCAACGGTTCTGACAGCCACAGGCAAACGCTGCGGCCCCAGAACGATAAGACCGATAACAAAAACCAGCAGCAGCTCGCCAAAACCAATATCAAACACGGATTACACCTGCTCTTTATCACGTTTTTTGGCGTCGTCAGGCGTAACCTCACTTTTGGTTTCGCTGATTCGTTTATCTGGCTCAGCAGGCGCGGTGAAATCCGCATCCTGGCTCTGTTTCTTTTTGTCCTCATCACCCATCGCTTTTTTAAAGCCTTTGATGGATTCACCGAGATCGGAGCCCAGCGAGCGTAACTTTTTGGTGCCGAAAAGCAGAACAACCAGAATAACGATAATGGCTAACTGCCAGATACTGATGCCACCCATACATTTCCTCAGTTACCAGTGATAATGGTATTCATCAGGCCACAGTATACCCGTGGCCGTTACATAACAATGCCAGCTAATCAGTACGCCGCCAGCCGATAAGCCAGACGAGTATCCCGCCTGCCATCAGCCATCCGGGCGACATACCCCAGTCAGGCCGGTTGATAAAGAGCAACGTGCCGCTCAGCATCAGCGTGGCGCCAATGCCGAACAGATAACGTGACTGCCCTTGCTTAACGCGGTGCTCCTGCAGCTCATGGGCAATCTTATCAACACTTTGTTGCAGTTGTTTGCCTTGACGTAAGCTGTTGTAAACCAGTTCAGGGATCTCAGGGATTTTCTCAGCCCAGAATGGTGCTTTTTCCTTAAAGGAACGCACCAGCGCCGGGAAGCCCACCTGCTCTTTGATCCAGCTTTCCAGAAAAGGTTTCGCCGTTTTCCATAAATCAAGCTGCGGATAGAGCTGGCGCCCCACGCCCTCGATATACAGCAACGTTTTTTGCAATAGCACCAGTTGCGGCTGCACTTCCATATTGAAGCGGCGCGCGGTGTTGAAAAGATTCAACAACACATGACCAAACGAGATATCCGCGAGCGGCTTTTCAAAAATGGGTTCGCAGACGGTACGAATCGCGGACTCGAACTCTTCAACGTTCGTGTCCGCCGGTACCCAGCCCGAATCAACGTGCAGTTCCGCCACACGGCGGTAGTCGCGGTTAAAGAAGGCAATAAAGTTTTCCGCCAGATAACGTTTATCTTCTTTATTCAGCGACCCCACAATACCGCAGTCAATGCCGATATATTGCGGGTCGTGCGGGTGTTCGTGGCTGACGAAAATGTTGCCCGGGTGCATGTCGCCATGAAAGAAGCTGTCGCGGAATACCTGAGTGAAAAACACCTGCACGCCACGTTCGGCCAGCAGTTTCATATCCGTTCCGTTGGCTTCTAGCGCCGCGACATCGTTAACCGGGATGCCATAAATGCGCTCCATCACCATCATCGCCGGGCTACAATAATCGGAGTAAACCTCCGGTACGTAGAGCATCGGGCTGTTTTCGAAATTGCGTCGCAGCTGAATGGCATTGGCCGCCTCGCGCAGCAGATCGAGCTCATCAAGCAGCGTTTTTTCATACTCACGCACAACTTCGAGCGGGCGCAGACGGCGACCTTCCGGCAGCAGACGCGGCACCCAGCGTGCAAGGCGGTATATCAGTTTCATGTCCGCTTTGATAACCGGCAGGATATCAGGGCGGATCACTTTAATGACCACCTCTTTGCCGTTCTCTTTCAGGCGCGCGGTATGCACCTGCGCAATAGACGCGGACGCGAGCGGAACAATATTGAAATCATCAAACCAGGCTTCAACAGGACGATCGCCCATCGCTTTTTCGATCTGCTGCTTCGCCAGCCTGCCATCAAAAGGAGCCACCCGATCCTGCAGCAGTGCCAGTTGATCGGCGATAACCGGCGGGAAAAGGTCGCGGCGTGTCGAGAGCATTTGCCCGAACTTAATCCATACCGGCCCGAGTTCCTGCAACGCCAGACGTAACCGTGCTCCAAGCTCAAGGTCTTTATGCCGGTTCGGCATCCAGAACAGCCCGCGTCGCCAGACCCGCAGCGGTAGCGTAAGACGCATCCGAGGAATGAGTTCATCCAGGCCGTAGCTCAGGAACGTTTTGATGATGAAATAAAGGCGCCGAATTTCACCTGGCGTCATTTGCCCTCCAGTTTATCCAACCGTTTGGTTAATTCTTCCAGGCTGCGCTCAATGGCCGCTATCTCCTCGGCAAACCAGGCGACTTCCAGCGCGCCCGGCGCAACGCGCCACTCTTCAGTAATAGCTTCCGCGAGATAGCGCTGGTTGCGCGAAAAGCCTTTTTGCAACAGTTGCCCGCCGCGACGCATGACGCGGCTTATGCCTTCCGCAGCGATATCACCAACCCATGGCGCGAGCACACCGGCAGGGTCAAATTCAGCCATATCCATCAACGCGACGAAGTTCTGCACGACCTGCAAATCGCCCTGCACTTCCAGCTCGCCGCTGCGAATAAGCGCGGTCAATTGCTGACGGTCCTGCAGTTTCGGCAGTACTGAAAGCCGCGTAATGACGGTACAGTCCGCCTCGCCTTCCCATTTACTGAGCACATCCAGCTGTTGCTCGCTGAAAACCAGCACCAGCGGTGTGGAAAGCTCTTCAAGCGTGACGCGCAACACTTTGCCCTGCAAACGCTGACGCGGCGCTTTCAGCGCGCTTTCGCGATACAGGAACGTGTTTAACGCACCTTCAATACCTGCCATCATTAGCGGTGTGAAAGGCATCCGGCACCTCCTCAGAATTTGTAGCCGCGATGCAGCGCTACGATCCCGCCGGTCATATTGTAGTAGTTGACGTTCTCAAAGCCCGCGTCGTTCATCATCGCTTTCAGGGTTTCCTGATCCGGATGCATGCGAATGGACTCGGCCAGATAACGGTAGCTGCCAGCGTCTTTCGCTACCAGCTCGCCGACGCGCGGCAGAATATGGAAGGAGTAGGCGTCGTAGGCTTTATTCAGCGGCTCGAATACCGGTTTAGAAAACTCCAGCACCAGCAAACGACCGCCCGGTTTCAGCACGCGAAACATAGAACGCAGCGCTTTTTCTTTATCAGTGACGTTGCGCAGGCCAAACGAGATAGTGATGCAGTCAAAGGTGTTGTCCGGGAAAGGCAGCGCCTCGGCGTTCGCCTGAACATATTCGACGTTGCCGACGATACCGATATTACGCAGCTTTTCACGGCCCATTTTCAGCATGGAGTCGTTAATGTCCGCCAGCACCACTTTGCCGCTCTCGCCGACCAGGCGGGAGAATTTCGCCGTTAAATCGCCGGTACCGCCCGCAAGGTCAAGGACCTTCTGGCCGCGACGCACGCCGCTGCAATCGATAGTGAAGCGCTTCCACAGACGATGAATGCCAAACGACATCAGGTCGTTCATGACATCATATTTCGCCGCCACGGAGTGGAAGACCTGCGCCACCATATCCGCTTTTTGCTCTTTCGCTACGGTCTGAAAGCCAAAGTGCGTTGTATCTTGTGAATCTTCAACCATCTCAGTGCCTGCTTATCAAGGAAATGTTTGTGAAGTGTAACAGATTGGCCGCAATTGCCCTACGATTCAAGGCGGCATTGCCGCGCCGCTCAGTGCTCGCTCGCCCGGCGAAACGCGGCTAAGTGACTGTTTTCATCAGAGGCCTTCGCAAGCGCTTCGGCATCGGAGAGCGCAAACGCCTCTTCCTCTTGCATCGCCTGTTCGACCAAATCCGGATTAATCTCGCGCTTCACTTCAACACCCATCCCGCGAAACGCCTCGGCCTGCGCAAGCAGGTTGCCGCGCCCGTTCGCGAGTTTTTTCATCGCCTGTCGGTAGCTGTCGCTGGCTTTATCGAGGTTCTGACCGATAGCGCTCATGTCGTCAACGAACAGCCGCATTTTGTCGTAAAGGCGGCCCGCACGCTCTGCGATGTGTTGGGCGTTGCGGCTTTGATGCTCATACCGCCAGAGGTTAGAGATAGTGCGCAGCGCCACCAGCAGCGTGGTCGGGCTAACCAGCATGATATTGTTTTTTAACGCCTCGCTGATGAGCTCCGGTTGCTTATCAATCGCCACCAGAAACGCAGGCTCGACCGGGATAAACATCAATACATAATCCAGCGTGCGCAGCCCCGGCAATTGCTGATAGTCCTTACGTCCGAGCAATCGAATATGGTTACGGACAGAGGCGATGTGCTCGTTGAGCGCCAGCTCGCGGTTATAGTCATCTTCGGCGTTGAAATAGCGCTCGTAAGCGACCAGCGTCATTTTGGCATCAATGACCACATCTTTACCCTGCGGCAGACGAACAATCACATCCGGCTGCATGCGGCTGCGGTCAGCCAGTTGAATATTGACCTGCGTTTCATACTCATGCCCTTCCCGCAGGCCCGAGGCCTCCAGCACACGGGTAAGCACCACCTCGCCCCAGTTGCCCTGCGCTTTATTATCGCCTTTCAATGCGCGAGTGAGGTTAACGGCCTCCTGCGCCATTTGCGCATTTAGCTGTTGTAGATTGCGGATTTCATGGGCGAGCGTATGACGCTCGCGCGCCTCCTGCCCAAAGCTTTCCTGAACCTGACGGCGAAACCCGTCGAGCTGCTCACGCAGCGGCGACAGCAGGCCATTAAGGCTCTGGCGATTTTGCTCGTCAACCTGGCGACGGCTCTGCTCAAAAATACGGTTGGCGAGGTTTTCAAACTGCTCGCTCAGGCGCTGTTCACTGCTCATCATCTGACGCAGCTTTTCTTCGGCATGCACCTGGGTGGCCTCAAGCCGTGTAGTTACTTCACGCAGATCAGATTCCAGCGAGCTGTTGATGTCCCGCAGGTTGCGCAGTTCGTTATTGAGTAGATCGCACTCATCACGCCAGTGCTGATTATGCGCCAGCGCCTCACGCGCCGCGCTGAGTTCGCCGTAGATATCGCGTTGTTCTGCAAGCAGATCCGCTTTTTGTTGAGCGGTCCGCAGGCCAGATACCAGCCAGCCCACCACCACACCCGCCAGCGCGACCACCGCTAACAATAGATATGAAATTTCCACCACGCCTCCTGCCTGAACGACTTACCACGCCAGAAGGGATTGTGCTGTACATAATTCCAGAGGAAAAGCGTTTTTCTGTAAGGGGGGTTATTCCTGCGAGGCATTACGCAAAAAGGCCGGCGAAACGCCGGCCTGAAGGGAGCAGGTAACGCTTAAAGAAGACGGCGCGCCGCTTCGACCACGATTTTTACCGCGTGGCTTTCGGTTTGCTTCATGGTTTCCGCGTTCGGGATCTCTTGCTGGGTACGGTTGACGATAACGCCCGCCACCATCCCGGCACGCAGACCCTGGCTTGAACACATGGTCAGCAGCGTAGCGGATTCCATTTCATAGTTCATAACGCCCATGGACTGCCACTCTTTCATGGAACCGTTAAAGCGGCTCACCACACGGCCAGAGTAGGTGTCGTAACGCTCCTGGCCTGGGTAGAAGGTGTCAGAAGACGCCGTTACGCCGATGTGCGTGGTCGCGCCAACTGCTTTGGCCGCTTCCACCAGCGCCGTGGTACAGGCGAAATCGGCAACCGCCGGGAATTCCATCGGCGCAAAGTGCAGGCTGGCACCGTCAAGACGCACCGAGGCCGTCGTGACCAGCACGTCGCCTACGTTGATGTGCGGCTGGATAGCGCCGGTGGTGCCAACACGCAGGAAGGTGCGCACGCCCAGCTGCGCCAGTTCTTCTACCGCGATAGATGTTGATGGACCGCCAATGCCGGTGGAGCAGATGATCACCGGTTTGCCGTCAATCTCGGCACGCCAGGAGGTAAATTCACGGTGAGAGGCCAGTTTAACCGGCTTGTCCATCAGCGCGGCGATCTTTTCCACGCGCTCCGGGTCGCCCGGGACAATCGCAAGCTCGGCGCCCTGAAGATCGCTTTTTTTAAGGCCGAGGTGAAAAACATCAGACATAGGTGACTCCTCTGTGGGTCGGTTTGTCAGGAGAAGCAAAACGGTACTTTACAGAACCTTTCCGGCGCTTTTCGTGACCGGATTCACTTCAAAAGAAAGGAGTTGCATTAATTTTCCATTATTTCGTGACAGCGGTCACATATACAACCTGAAAAGCGCGATCCTGCTCGAATGCCGCTGAGTTTTGCCATCCCCACTCCCGCCACGCGCAGACTATAGTTATGGATGCGCTAAAACTATAACGGGTACGGAGAATGCCATGAGCAACACAACTGACAATAAAGCGGGCTTTGCCGCTGCAGCCTCACCTGTCGCTTCAACGGTCGTTCATACGCCGCAGGATGCCATTATCGCAGGCGAAACGTCTATTCCTACGCAGGGCGAAAATATGCCGGCTTATCACGCCCGCCCGCGCGAGGCCGACGGTCCGCTGCCGGTGGTTATCGTGGTGCAGGAGATTTTCGGCGTACATGAACATATACGCGATATTTGCCGTCGGCTGGCGCTGGAGGGGTATCTTGCGGTAGCGCCTGAGCTCTATTTCCGGCAGGGCGATCCGAACGAGTATGACGATATTTCTTCATTGCTAAGCAATCTGGTGTCAAAAGTGCCGGACGCTCAGGTGCTGGCGGATCTCGACCATGTAGCGAGCTGGGCTGCGCGCAACGGCGGCGACGCGCATCGTCTGACGTTGACTGGCTTCTGCTGGGGCGGACGCATCGCCTGGTTATACGCCGCGCATAATCCGCAGCTGAAAGCGGCCGTCGCGTGGTATGGCAAGCTGCTGGGCGACAAGACATTGAATTCGCCAAAGCACCCGGTGGATATCGCAACCGAACTGACCGCGCCTGTGCTGGGGCTTTATGGCGCGCAGGATACCGGCATTTCGCTTGAGAGCGTGGAGACGATGCGGCAGGCGCTGCGCGCCGCCAACGCAAATGCCGAAATCATTGTTTACCCGGACGCGGGTCATGCGTTTAATGCCGATTACCGCCCGAGCTATCACGAGGCGTCCGCGAAAGATGGCTGGGAGCGGATGTTAGCGTGGTTCCAGACCTACGGTAGTAAGAAAGCATAAAAACATCGCCCGGTTCGCCGGGCGATGTTTTTGGCAGATAGGTAGTAGTAAACGGTGGGTCCGCGGTGCTTTCTCACCGACCTAAAATTTCCATATCTGCTGTAAGGCGGGTAAGCAAAGCGCCACCCGCCATCGCGCTACGTTAGCTTAGGCCTGACGTAAATTCTGCGCGGCTTTCACCATATTCGCGAGCGCGGCACGGGTTTCCGGCCAGCCGCGGGTTTTCAGACCGCAATCCGGGTTTACCCACAGACGTTCCTGCGGAATACGCTGCGCGGCTTTCTTCAGGAGTGCTTCGATCCACGCGACATCCGGCACGTTCGGCGAGTGAATATCGTACACGCCCGGCCCGATTTCATTGGGATATTCAAACTCTTCAAACGATTCCAGCAGTTCCATATCTGAGCGCGAAGTTTCAATCGTTATCACGTCTGCATCCAGCGCGGCGATGGAGTCCATGATGTCGTTAAACTCGCAATAACACATATGGGTGTGGATCTGGGTGTCATCCTTCGCCACGGCGGCGTTCAGGCGGAAAGCTTCCACACCCCAGGCGAGGTATGCGTCCCAGTCGCTGCGTTTCAGTGGCAGCCCTTCACGCAGCGCAGGCTCGTCAATCTGGATAATGCCAATGCCTGCGGCTTCGAGGTCCGCGACTTCGTCGCGCAGCGCCAGCGCAATCTGTTTCGCGATGGTTTCGCGGGAGACATCCTCACGCGGGAACGACCAGCAAAGAATCGTTACCGGGCCGGTCAACATGCCTTTTACCGGTTTGTCGGTGAGTGACTGCGCATACTTCGCCCACTCGACGGTGATCGGCGCCGGGCGGCTGATATCGCCGATAACTACCGGCGGTTTCACGCAACGGGAGCCGTAACTCTGCACCCAACCGTTTTGAGTAAAGACGAAACCATCAAGATGCTCACCGAAATACTCCACCATGTCGTTACGCTCGGCTTCGCCATGCACCAGCACGTCGAGGCCCAGACGCTCCTGCTCCACGATCGCCTGCTTGATGTGCTCCGCAATGCCAGTACGGTAGTGCGCCGCATCCAGATTGCCTTTTTTGAAATCCAGACGCAGGCCGCGAATTTCCGTTGTTTGCGGGAAAGAGCCAATCGTCGTGGTCGGCCAGGCCGGCAGGTTAAAGCGCGCGCGCTGCGCTTCGGCGCGCACCGGGTACGCATGGGCGCGCTGGCTGTCCTGCGGCGTAATCGCGTTAAGACGCTCCGCCACCGCCGGGTTGTGCACGCGGGATGAGTGCTGACGGGCCTGAACAGGCGCGCTCCACTGGCCAATTTTCGCGGTATCGCCGCTGTTCAGCGCATCGCGCAGCAGCGCCAGTTCCTCGCATTTTTGCAGTGCAAACGCAAACCAGCTCTTCACCTCTGGATCAAGACGGGTTTCAACGCTCAGATCGATGGGGCTGTGCAACAGCGAGCAGGATGAGCCCACCCACAGTTCGCGCTGGCCCGCGATGGCTTTCAGCTGCGCGTATTTTTGGGTGAGATCGGCGCGCCAGACGTTGCGGCCATTAATCACGCCCGCCGAGAGCAGCCACTCCTGCGGCAGACGGCGATGCAGTTCATTCAGGTCATCATGGCCATGGACCAGATCGACATGCAGACCTTGCACCGGCAGCGCGGTAATGGTGTCGAGGTTATCCGTCACGCCTTCAAAATAAGTGGTGAGCAGCAGTTTAGTCTGGCCTTTCAGCGCCTCGTAAGCCGGTTTGAACGCCTCCAGCCACGCTTGCGGCAACTCCAGCACCAGTGTAGGTTCATCGATTTGCACCCACTGAATGCCGCGCTTCGCCAGCTCCGCAATCACCTGCTGGTACACCGGCAGAATATCGTTTAACAGCGAGAGGCGGTCGAATTGCTCACCCTTCACTTTGCCAAGCCACAGATACGTGACCGGCCCCAGCAGTACTGGCTTGATGTGATGGCCGAGCGCCAGCGCTTCGTCCACTTCTTCTAAAAGCTGCGTCCAGGTAAGTTTGAACTGCTGGCCTTTGGTGAACTCCGGCACCATGTAGTGATAGTTCGTGTTGAACCATTTGGTCATTTCCGCTGCGGCTGCCGGTTCGCCAGTCGGCGCACGGCCACGGCCAATACGGAACAGGGTATCAATATCGACGGTGCCGTCGGCGTTCTGATGGCGCGCCGGCACGTTACCGAGCAACAGGCTGGTGGTCAGAACATGATCATACCAGGCGAAATCCCCCACCGGCAGCAGATCGATACCCGCCGCTTTTTGTTGTTCCCAGTGGCGGGCGCGTAGCTCGCGGCCTACCGCCAGTAACTCTTCACGCGTGCTCTTGCCCGCCCAGTAGCTCTCTTGCGCTTTTTTCAGTTCGCGATGCAGGCCGACGCGGGGAAAACCGAGGGTGTGATTATGGATAGTCATGATGTTCTGCCTCTCTTGAAGATGGATCCGCGTAGCCGCGAATTTCAGAAAATGAATCTGTTCGTCTTATTAATTAATCCGTACGTATTTCGGATCCTCCCCCTAAGGGGCTAACTCTAAATAATTCGGCTTGCAGAAAGGCGGCGACGCAGCGAGTCCCCAGGAGCTTACTCCAGTAAGTGACTGGGGTGAGCGAGGAAAGCCAACGCATCTGCAAGTCGAATTATGACGAGTTTGGACGTCCAGATGTTTACACATCCATAATTGGCAGTTACTGTATATTCCTCAAGCGCAAAATGTTCATGGCGAAGTGAAGGACTTTCATGATCGAGATAAAACACCTGCGAACGCTCCAGGCGCTGCGCAATTGCGGCTCGCTGGCAGCGGCGGCGGCATCGCTGCATCAGACCCAATCAGCTCTTTCACATCAGTTTAGCGATCTGGAGCAGCGTCTCGGCTTCCGGTTGTTTGTCCGTAAAAGCCAGCCGCTGCGCTTCACGCCGCAGGGTGAAATCCTCTTGCAACTGGCGGCGCAAGTATTGCCACAGATAAGCCGCGCGCTACAGGCCTGCAACGAACCGCAACAAACCCGGTTGCGTATTGCAATTGAGTGCCACAGTTGCATTCAGTGGCTGGCCCCGGCGCTGGAAGCCTTCCGAAAACGCTGGCCGCAGGTGGAGATGGATTTTAAATCGGGCGTCACATTCGACCCGCAGCCCGCGCTGCAGCAGGATGAACTCGATCTGGTGCTGACCTCGGACATCTTGCCGCGCAGCGGCCTGCACTATTCGCCGATGTTTGATTTTGAAGTGCGTCTGGTGGTCGCGCCGGATCATCCGCTCGCGACTAAAACGCAGGTGACGCCTGAAGATTTTGCCAGCGAAACGCTGCTGATTTACCCCGTGCAGCGCAGCCGCCTTGACGTGTGGCGTCACTTTTTACAGCCAGCTGGCGTAAGCCCTGCGCTGAAGAGCGTTGATAACTCGCTGTTGCTTATCCAGATGGTGTCGGCGCGCATGGGGATCGCCGCGCTGCCGCACTGGGTGGTGGAGAATTTCGAACGCCAGGGGCTGGTAGTGACGCGCGCGCTGGGCGAGGGATTATGGAGCCGGCTGTACGCTGCGGTGCGCGACGGCGAGCAGCGTCAGCCGGTGACGGAGGCGTTTATTCAGCAGGCGCGTCAGCACGCCTGTGATTCACTGCCGTTTGTGCGGAGTGCGGCGCGACCCAACGCCGGTGGACCCACAGAGAAGCCATTATCACCGCTCCCCCAATGATGAAGCTCGGCCAGTGGGGCTGCTCCTGCCAGATGGCAAGGTTAACCAGCAGCCCGGCGGGCACATGCACATTATTCATGATACCGAGCGTACCGGCGTCCACCTGCGTGGCGCCATAGTTCCACATAAAGTATCCAAGCCCGGACGCCGCAACGCCAAGCCATACCAGGATGCCCCATTGCAGATTTGTGGTCGGCAGTTTTTGCGGATTGCCAAGCGCAAACCAGGCGATGACCGCCACCACAAACGCCCCAAGATAGAACCACGAAAACGCGCTGTGCTGCGGCATCGGATGCGTCTCCATCAGGCGTTTATAACCCACCATGCCGATAGCGAAACTGATATTCGCCAGCTGCACCAGCATCAGCCCTGTCCAGAAATGGTCGCTGACTTTGTCATAGCGGATAATCGCCGCGCCGACCACCGCCAGCCCCGCGCTTAACACATAACCCCAGCGCAGCGGGCGCTTGCTCAGCAAATCGTAAATCAGCGTGATATAGAGCGGCGTCAGAACGGTAAAAAGCAGGAACTCCGAGACCGTCAGGTAGAGATAAGCCCGGAAGCTGAACAGATACATTACGCCCAGTTGCAACGCGCCCACCAGCATATAAAGCGCCAGCGTTTTCAGGCTCTGTCCACGGGTGCGTAAAAACGGCAGAAAAACCAGCGCTGCCAGCCCGACACGCATCAGGACCGAAAAATAGCTGTCCACATGGCCCGCGAGATATTCGCCGATCAGGCTAAACGAGAAGGCCCACAGGATCGTGGTGATGATAAGTAACGCCACAATAATCATCTCAACAAAAAAAGAGAGAGGCATTGTAGCGAAGGCGCTGGCGAAAAGTTGCACTATTTGGTTGACGAGTGGTTATCGATAAACCACTCGTCACCTGATATTACGCCAGGAAGAGGTTACGCAGGTAGTGCGGTACGGCATCTTCGGCGTTCGTGCCGATAACTTCCAGCTCCGGCAACAGGTCTTTGAGACGCTGATGGGCATTGCCCATAATGCAGCCTTTGCCTGCCATCGAGAGCATTTCCGCGTCGTTCATGCCGTCGCCAAACGCAATACAGGCGTCAAGCCCGTACCCCATCGCTTTCGCGACCGCTTCCAGCGCATGGCCTTTAGACACGCCGCCCGCCATGACTTCAAGACAAGTAAGCGTCGAAAAGCTGACATTGACGCGATCGCCCCAGCGGGCGTTGATAGCCTGCTCCAGCGGCAGCAGTTTTTCATGCACGTCGCAGGTGAAGAAGACTTTGCTGACGCCCTGAGGCTCCAGCAACGCCGGTTCAAACAGCGAATATTTAAAGACGGCCTCTTTAAAATATTTCAGCTCGTCCGGGCGTTCGCGGCTCATAAACCACTCGTCGTCGCGATAAACGTTGGTGATGATATCCGGGTTGTCGCGCACCACGCCGAACAGATCGGCGGCAATATCGGTGTCGAGATTATGAGTGAAGACCAGATTACCGTCGGTATCATGCACCCGCGCGCCGTTGGAGGTGATCATATAGGCCTTGATCTCAAGGCCGTCGCGGATCTGCCCAACGTCGATATGGTGGCGGCCCGTCGCGAAGACAAAATTCACGCCGCGGGCGGTGAGTAATTTGAGCGTTTGTTTGGCAAACGGCGTCAGTGCATGGTCAGGGGCTAAGAGTGTGCCGTCTAAATCAGACGCAACGACCTGATACATAATAAAGAAAACCTCTGGTGGAGCGACCAGACGCTCCGGTCGCGAGTAATCAGTTATGCTCGTCGAAGAAATCGACAATGACATTCAGCGCTTCGGCGCGCATAGCGTCCTGCTCGAACAGGATCTCATGGTACGCGCCTTTAATGACGTAAGGTTTACCCCCCCAACATGGGTGGCCCGCCGCGGCGCGAAGTTCACAGAAGCGGTCATGCGAGCGGTTATCCACCACCCTTTCCGCCTCCGCCTGGAGTAACAATAGCGGCGTAGTGCTGTCGGTGGCCCCCGCCAGCACCTGTTCTCCTGCCTGGATGCCTTCCCGCACCCAGTGATATGTCGGTCCGCCGACGCGCAGTTGCGGTTCGTCGGCGTAAAAGCGCAGATTGCGCCGGTAACGCGCGTGACTGTGAGTCAGTATGTTGAGGCTGAAGGGCAGCGGGCGCCAGCGTCCGGTCCCAATGGCATATCCATCGCGCAGCGACGGATACTCTTCTGCCCAGTCGAGAATCGAGCGCAGCATCCACTCCGGCAGGCGAATAATGATGCCAAACATGGGTGCGCACAGCGCGACAGCATCAAACGCCTTCGGGTTACGCAGTAAAAACAGCGTGCCGATAGCTCCGCCCATCGAATGGGCCAACAGATAGCGCTTACGCCACGGGCCTGTAGCCACTTCTTGTTGCCAGAAGCGTTCGAAATCATCGACATAATCGCTGAAGTTTACGACGTGACCGCGATGCGTATCTTCAAGCAGGCGCCCGGAGCGCCCCTGTCCGCGGTGGTCGATAATCAGTACGTCAAACCCACAGTGGAACAGATCGTAAGCCAGTTCCGCATATTTTACGTAGGATTCAATGCGGCCAGGGCAGACCACAATAACGCGATCGTGGTTTTCGGCACGAAAACGCACAAAGCGCACCGGGATATTATCCACGCCTAAAAATTCGTCTTCTTCGCGTTGTTGCCAGAAGTCCGTCAGCGGCCCCATGGTGAACGCCGCGAATCCCGTTTCTCGTGAAAACCAACGGTTCCTGTGTCTGGTCATGGTCCTTTTTGCTCCGCATCCACGCCTGTCTGGGCTTTTTTTGTGATTCGTAGCACACACCTCAACAATAGCGTATTGTGGCATAAAAGTGCGCAATCAGGGAGCTTCGCATGACCTTCGAGTGGTGGTGTACCTACCTTCTGACGACCCTTATTCTCAGCCTCTCGCCGGGTTCCGGTGCCATTAATACGATGAGTACTGCGCTCAGTCACGGCTATCGGGGTGCTGCGGCATCCATCGCCGGGCTGCAAACTGGCCTTGCGCTGCACATCATGCTGGTCGGCATTGGGTTAGGCGCGCTGTTTTCCCGCTCGCTGATGGCGTTTGAAGTGCTGAAATGGGCAGGCGCGGCTTATCTTATCTGGCTTGGCATTCAGCAGTGGCGCGCCGCAGGCGCCATTGATCTCAACGCGCTGGCGCAGAGCCAGCCACGCAGCCGCCTCTTTAAGCGCGCAATCTTCGTGAATCTTACTAACCCGAAAAGCATCGTGTTTCTCGCCGCGCTCTTTCCGCAATTTATCGTGCCGCATCAGCCGCAAATGATGCAGTACGTGGTGCTCGGGGTGACGACCGTCGTGGTGGATATCATCGTAATGATTGGCTATGCGACGCTTGCCACGCGCATTGGCGGCTGGATCAAAGGCCCGCATCAGATGAAGGCCTTAAATAAAGTGTTTGGTTCGCTGTTTATGCTGGTCGGCGCGCTGTTGGCCACTGCGCGCCGCGCCTGATTACCGGGAAAGGATCAGGTGGATGCCAAAGCCCGCGAACAGCGCCCCGGCCATCCCGTCTATCCATTTCGCCAGGCGCCGATAGCCCTGGCGCATTTTCGGCAGCGCGAAAACGCTCGCCACCAGCACAAACCACGCGAGCGTCTCAAGAGCGATCAGCACGAAAATACCCCAGCGCGCGCTGGTGCCGACGCTGTCGCCCACAAACAGTGAAAAGACGCTGCCGAAGTAGATAACGGCTTTCGGGTTCGCAAGGTTAGTCAGCAGGCCTTTGAGGAAACTGCGTCCGCGCGCCGCCAGCTCGACCTGCGACGCGTCAGCCGTCGGTACGGTTTTCTTCAGCGCGCTGCGCAGCATCTGGTAGCCCATCCAGCACAGATATAGCCCGCCGCCCACCACGATAATGTTATGCAGCCAGGCCATTTTTTCGAGGATCAGATGCAGGCCGAGGAGCGCCACGCCGGACCAGACCATAACGCCTGCGGTGATGCCGAACACCCCCATCAGCGCCTCTTTACGCGAGCGGCTGGCCGCCGTTTGCGAAACAAAAAAGAAATCGGGGCCAGGGCTTGCCAGCGCCACCAGATGCACCATCGCGACGGTAAAAAATAGCGTTAACATAGAGAGTTGCCAGGTAAGAATCAGAGAACATTTATCCTGGCATGTTTAGCGGGGGCTGACTACTCTTCGTCGTCGCCGTCGACATGCTCGCGGATGAGCGTCATAAAGGGACGCCCGAAGCGCTCCAGTTTCCGGGTGCCGACGCCGTTGATACCAAGCATTTCGCCCGGGCTTAGCGGCATCTGTTCGGCCATTTCAATCAGCGTCGCATCGTTAAAGACGACATAAGGCGGAATGTTCTCTTCGTCAGCGATGGCTTTACGTAACTTCCGAAGCTTCGCAAACAGCTTGCGGTCGTAATTGCCGCCATAAGATTTCTGCGCCACGCGCGGCTTTAGCGCTGCGACACGCGGCACTGCAAGCATCAACGGGGTTTCGCCGCGAAGGAACGGGCGCGCCGCCTCAGTGAGCTGTAACGCCGAATGCTGGGCGATATTTTGCATGACCACACCAAGATGAATCAGCTGGCGGATAACGCTTACCCAGTGCTCCTGGCTTTGATCGCGCCCGATACCATATACCTTGAGTTTGTCATGACCGAGTTCACGGATACGCTGGTTATTCGCCCCACGCAGCACGTCCACCACATAACCCATCCCGAAGCGCTGCTCCACGCGCGCAATAGCCGACAGCGCTTTTTGCGCGTCCACCAGGCCATCATAACGGCGCGGCGGATCGAGACAGATATCGCAGTTGCCGCACGGCGCCTGGCGCCCTTCGCCGAAATAGTTCAGCAATACCAGACGACGGCAGGTCTGCGCTTCGGCGAATGCCCCCATTGCGTTGAGCTTGTGGCGCTCAATGTCCTGTAATGGGCCAGGCGCTTTCTCTTCCAGACAACGACGCAGCCAGGCCATATCCGCCGGATCGTAAAACAGCATAGCTTCCGCAGGCAGGCCGTCGCGCCCGGCGCGGCCCGTTTCCTGGTAATAGGATTCAATGTTGCGGGGAATATCGAAGTGCACAACAAAGCGCACGTTGGGCTTGTTAATGCCCATGCCGAAGGCCACGGTCGCCACGACAATCTGCAAATCGTCGCGCTGGAATTTCTCCTGTACCGAGGCGCGTACCTCGTGCTCAAGCCCTGCGTGGTAGGCGGCGGCGCTAATGCCGCGGCTTTGCAGACGCGCGGCGGTGTCTTCCACTTTTGCGCGGCTGTTACAGTAGATGATGCCGGATTTGCCGCGTTGCTCCTGGACATAACGCATGAGCTGATCGAGCGGCTTGAATTTCTCCATCAGCATGTAACGGATGTTCGGGCGGTCGAAGCTGCTGATTTCAATCAGCGGATCGTCAAGCCCCAGCAGGCGCACGATGTCGCGCCGCGTTGTGTCATCTGCCGTGGCGGTCAGCGCCATAAAAGGCACCGCCGGGAAACGCGCGCGCAACTGCCCGAGCGCCGCATATTCGGGGCGGAAATCGTGCCCCCACTGGGAGATACAGTGCGCTTCGTCTACCGCAACCATGGTCAGATTCCAGTAGGTCAGGTTGTCGATGAAGTTATCCATCATCAACCTTTCAGGCGCGATATAAAGCAGACGTACCTGCCCGGTACGACAGCCCGCCATGACGGCCTGCTGCTCGTCGCGGCTTTGCGTGGAATTCAGACACGCCGCGGCCACGCCGTTCGCCAGAAGCTGATCGACCTGGTCTTTCATCAGGGAAATAAGCGGAGAAACCACCACGGTCAGGCCGGTTTTCACCAGTGCCGGGATTTGATAACACAGCGATTTGCCGCCGCCGGTGGGCATCACTACCAGGCAATCGCGCCCTTCAAGCACCGCATCGATAATGGTGGCCTGGCCTGGACGGAACTGCTGATAGCCAAAGGTTTCCTGTAAAACCTGCTTAGCCAGCGTTTCCTGACTGTAAACTTCCGCCTGCGCCACACTCACTCCAGATACTGAAAATAAAACAGGCGCTATTTTCAGCGCCTGCGTCGGAAACTGCAATGCCTCAGAAGAGATCGTTAAGCATAACCCCAAAGCCAAAGCGAGTCTGGTTAAAGTTGTAATCGATTAACGATTCGCCGTAACCGCTGTACAGTTGGGTGTAGAGGCGTACGTGACGGGTGATAGGATAGCTCAGACCAAGCTCCGCACCGCCGTAGCCGGTGTTCCAGTTGTACTGGCCTTTCAGGCTCCAGATGGCCTCGCCCCACTGATACCCTACCTTGAGCTGGTAGTAGCCCATGTATTTGGTGATATCACGGTTGTCGTCGGTGTCGCCAATTACGTACCACGGCTTCACTTCCATCAGCCAGTTGTCGTTTTGTGCCATCAGGCGGGTATACAGGCGGTTCCAGCTTCGGGATGTCGGGTCTGAGCGGCCATTCGACTGGTGGTTATAACCAAATTCCACGTCGCGCAGCGTCCAGCCCGCCAGTTCATAATCCGTCGCAAACCCTAAGAACAGCTGCGGTTCGTAGTTAGTTTCACGAAACGGCGATGACTGACCGCTGTTAGAGAGCTGCCACCAGGATTTTTGAGTATAAGACCCGCCCAGAACAGAATTCGGCCCCAGGATGCCACGCCAGAAAGGAAACGCCAGGCTCAGCTGGAATTTCACTTCATCTTTACGCGCGTTATCGGTCCAGTCGTAGGACTTAATCGCTTCTTTATTCAGATCGTCGGTGACGGTATAGAGCAGATAGTTACTCTCATAGGGATAGAGCGTAAACGGGTTATCGTGCTCCTGAAGCAGGTTGGCGATGATGCTGCCGCGAACGGCAGGCGCATCATGCACCTCTTTTATCGTGGCTTCCTGTGCTAATGCTGTGCATGGCAGCAAACTTGCCGCCATAAACCAACCCAGAAACGTGCGCATCGGCAATGTTCTCCTGAACGAATATTTCGATGATGAATTATTATCCGGCAGACATTCTACATATTTATTTCGCGTCTGCTTAGTCCTGCTTTCTTAAACTGGAAAGCAACAAATGGGAAGCATAAAATCAACAATCATTTAACCTAATGTGTCCTGTCTTTTGGTCGAGGAAACCATCATGTCCGCAACTCTGCTGACTCCGGAAGCAGCCCTGCAACTGGTCGGCGAAATTTTTGTTTATCACATGCCCTTTAACCGCGCCCTGGGGCTGGAGCTGGAACGCTACGAGAAAGAATATGCCCAGCTCGCGTTCAATAATCAGCCGACGCTTGTGGGCAACTGGGCGCAAAGCATTTTGCACGGCGGGGCTATTGCCTCAGCGCTGGATGTGGCGGCGGGTCTGGTGTGTGTCGGCAGTACGCTGACACGTCACGACAGCATCACCGAAGAGGAGCTACGCCAGCGTCTTTCCCGGATGGGCACCATTGACCTGCGTGTGGACTATTTGCGCCCCGGTCGAGGTCAACGCTTTACCGCCTCCAGCACGCTGCTGCGCGCCGGGAATAAAGTGGCTGTTGCCCGCGTAGAGTTACACAACGAAGAACAGGTTTATATCGCAAGCGCCACGGCCACCTATATGGTGGGGTAGCGGATGCAATACTGATAAACTGCTCACACTTTTTTCGCGATAAGAGTTTCACATGGATGCTAAACAGACGCGTCAGGGGGTGTTATTTGCTCTTGCCGCTTATTTTATCTGGGGCATTGCGCCCGCCTATTTCAAGCTTATTCATATTGTTCCCGCCGATGAAATCCTGACGCACCGCGTGATCTGGTCTTTCTTCTTTATGCTGGGGCTGATTAGCCTGAGCCGTCAGTGGGGATCGGTAAAACGGCTGTTCTCGACGCCCAAAAAGGTGTTCTGTCTGGCGCTTAGCGCGGTGCTGGTCGGCGGCAACTGGCTGCTGTTTATCTGGTCGGTGAATAATCATCACCTGCTGGAGGCGAGCCTGGGGTATTTCATTAACCCGCTGGTCAACGTGCTGTTGGGGATGATTTTCCTCGGCGAGCGTTTTCGCCGGATGCAGTGGTTGGCCGTGCTGCTGGCGGCCTGCGGCGTGCTGGTGCAGCTCTGGACGTTTGGCTCGTTGCCGGTCATCGCGCTTGGCCTGGCGTTCAGCTTCGCGTTCTATGGTCTGGTGCGTAAAAAAATCATGGTAGACGCGCAGACCGGGATGTTGATAGAAACCCTGTGGCTGCTGCCCGTCGCGGCGATTTATCTCTTCGGCATTGCCGACAGTCCGACCAGCCATATGGGCAGCAACCCGTGGTCGCTAAATCTGCTGCTGATGGCTGCAGGCGTGGTCACAACCATTCCGCTGCTCTGCTTTACGGCGGCGGCGACGCGTCTGCGTCTCTCCACGCTCGGTTTTTTCCAGTACATCGGCCCGACGCTCATGTTTTTACTGGCTGTCATCTTCTACGATGAAGTGCCAGGCCCGGATAAAATGGTCACCTTCGGGTTTATCTGGCTGGCGCTCGCGATTTTTATTATGGACGCTCTGTATACCCAGCGGCGCTCGCGTCGTAGTTAAGCACGTACTGCCACAGCAGGGCGTTAGTTCGCCTTGCTGTTAGCACTTACACCATATCCCCCCAACGCTCACCTACTGATATTTGCCGGTCTCGCGCCTTGCAACACAAGGGGTCGTGCTTATAATTCCGCTTTTACGCGTTGAGCCTTCTCTCCGGCAATCAGAAGGCGTGAAAGGTATTTTAATGTCAGCCCTGCTTGCTTTCTTTTTCCCGCCGCGTACGGCCAGAATGCGACGCCTGCCTTATCTGGCGTGGCTTATCGGTTTGCTGTTCGGCCTGTGCCTGATACTGGCGTTCGCGCCTGACGATGTGGCGCTGGCTCTCGTTTTAATTTCGCCCTTGCTGTATTACCGCGCTGGCGCATTGCGCGCGCGTGACGCCGGACTGAAAGCGCGCAATTATCTGTTCTATTCACTGGCAATGTGGATTGCCGGGATAGTCATCGCTTATCTGCGCGGTTTCGAGCCAGGCAGCACAGAATACCTGACGTTCGGCGGCAGTTTTCAGGTTGTGATGACGCTGCTGCTGCTGGCTGCACCGGCGCCTGGCGTCGCAAAAAAAGTGCAATAAAATCGGGCGGTAATGTCGCTCACCCCAGCAAAATTTCAGGCATTAAGGAGCCTTCAGGATGTCCAGCATGGAAAACAATAAAAACCACTACGACTTTATGGCAGACGAGAAGTTAAGCGATAAATGGAAAACGCGCTTTACGTTCATTGAGGAGCATGGTTATCCTGGCGTTCTTTTCCCGACCCCGGAGTGGAGTGGCGCGCTGAAAAAGATGGGCTTTATGGCACGCCTTAAGGTGATGATCAATTTCTTCACTTACTTTTTCTCCTTCATTTATCTGGCTATCCTTGGCCTGTGGAAGAAAAGTATTATTTGCGTGATAGCCTTTTTCATCGTCGGTTTTATTACCGTGCTGCTGGGGATAAAAGGACTGATCTATATCGTACCGATCTATTTTGCCTTACGTACCAACACCTGGTATTACGATCTGAAAGTCAAAGGCAAGCAGGACTGGAGCCTGTAAGGGTCTGCGCATTGCGCCATAAAAAAGCCTCTTCTGTTGAAGAGGCTTTTTCGCATTTACAGCCAGTTCTTGCGCTTGAAGTAGAGATACGGCGCGAGGCCAGCCAGCAGCATGGCGACAATCGCGGCGGGATAGCCATAGCTCCAGTGCAGTTCCGGCATAAACTCAAAGTTCATGCCGTAGCTGGACGCCACCAGCGTCGGCGGCAGGAAGACGACGGACACCACCGAGAAGATCTTGATGATGCGGTTCTGCTCGATATTGATAAAGCCCATCGCCGCCTGCATCAGGAAGTTCACCTTCTGGAACAGCGACTCATTGTGCGGCAGCAGAGATTCGATATCGCGCAGGATCTCACGCGCCTGCTCTAACTGGCCGCCCGGCAGGCGAGCTTTACGCACCAGGAAGTTCAGCGCGCGCTGGGTATCCATCAGACACAAACGCACTTTCCAGCCGGTATCTTCCAGCTCCGCAAGCGTTGAGAGCGCCTCGTCATACTCGTCACCCTGATGTCCTTCCATGATGACCCGGCTCAGGTTTTCAAGATCGCTGTAGATGTTTTCTATCTCGTCCGCCAGCTGTTCAATTTTCGTTTCGAACAGATCCAGCAGCAGTTCATAGGCGTTGCCGTCCATCATGGACTGGCTGCGTGCGCGCATACGATAGAGACGAAACGCAGGCAGCTCACGCTCGCGCAGGGTAAACAGACGGCCATTGCGGATAGTGAACGCCACGGTGGAGTTACCGCCGTGATCTTCCGCGTCTTCATAAAAGAAAAACGAGTGAATGTGCAGCCCATCTTCATCTTCGAAGAAACGCGCGGAGGCTTCGATATCCTCCAGTTCCGGGCGTGTCGCCAGGCTTTGGTCAAGTTCCGTTTGCACGCGCTGTCGTTCGCTCTCTTCCGGCTCCACCAGGTCAATCCAGATGGAATCTTTTAGCGAAACGGCCTCGTCAACTTCGAGGCGGGACAGTTTGTTGTTTTCCAGTTGAAATGCGCTCAGCATGACCGGGACTCCCAAAAAAACAAATTCTGGACAGTTCGGTTGGGCACACAGAAACAGATTGGGTTTCAGACCATTAAACAGCCTGACTCAGCGCGACGGGAGAGAAAACAGTCGCTGACAACCACTAAGGCCATCAGCGTAAGAGGATAGCCTTAGGAGTTGTTCCTGTTTGACAGGGTTTTGAGCCAGCATCTACTGGGTGTGTCCAAGGCGAATGTCCTCTTAGCGTAATCGTGGGCGCATGTTACGCCACCAAAAATTAGGCGTCAACACGTACACTTAAGATAAAACACCTCAATGATTCACGGGAATTATAGTGCCTGCGGGCACGTTTTGCCGGAGCGTTTTCGTTCCGAGTGGCGTCCCTTTTGGGGCGATTATCGCCGCGCGAGATGACAGAAAATCCGGCCTGCGGGTGAAGGAAAGAAAAAGGCCGCGGGCGCGACGCGCCAGCGGCCTGGTAACGGTGTTACGAAATGATGAGGCGTCAGACGGTTTCCAGCCGGGCGTAGGCCGCCACCAGCCATTTAATCCCTTGTCCGTTGAACGCTACCTGCAGGCGACTGTGTTCGCCGCTGCCTTCAAGGTTGACTATCGTGCCTTCGCCGAATTTCGGGTGGCGTACCCGCTGGCCAAGCTTATAACCAGAATCGTTCTGCGTAACCGGCGCGCCCAGCTGTTTATGGCTGACAGGACGGCTAATACTTGCGCGCAGGCGCACCTCTTCCACGCAGCCCTCCGGCAGTTCGGCAATAAAACGCGACGGGCGATGATAGGCCTCTTTACCATACAGACGACGGGTTTCCGCATAGGTCAGCGTCAGCTTCTGCATGGCGCGGGTAACGCCCACATAGGCCAGACGCCGTTCTTCCTCCAGACGGCCGCCTTCATCCAGCGCCATCTGGCTTGGGAACATCCCTTCTTCCATACCCACGATAAACACCTGCGGGAACTCCAGCCCTTTGGCGGAGTGCAGCGTCATCAGTTGCACCGCGTCCTGCCAGGCATCAGCCTGCCCTTCGCCCGCCTCAAGTGCTGCATGGGACAAAAATGCCTGCAGCGGCATTAAATCTTCGTCTTCTTCGTTGTAGCTGAACTGGCGCGTCGCGGTCACCAGTTCCTCTAAGTTTTCGATGCGGGCCTGGCCTTTCTCGCCTTTCTCTTGCTCATACATCAGCCACAAACCGGAATCTTTAATCACCCGATCGGTCTGGACATGTAGCGGCATATCGATGGTTTCATGGGCCAGCGCCTCGATAAGCTCAAGGAAACGCTGGAGCGCGCTCGCGGCGCGTCCGGCCAGCGCTTTCTCCTGCAACAGGTGGCGGCTCGCCTGCCAGAGCGTCATCTGACGGTCACGCGAGGTATGGCGCACGACATCCAGCGTGCGATCGCCAATGCCGCGTGTTGGCGTATTCACCACGCGCTCAAAGGCCGCATCGTCGTTGCGATTAGCGATAAGACGCAGATATGAGAGCGCGTCTTTGATTTCCTGGCGTTCGAAGAATCGCATACCGCCGTAAATACGATACGGCATGCTCGCCTGTAACAGCGCCTCTTCCAGCACGCGCGACTGGGCGTTGCTGCGATAGAGGATCGCGCAATCCTGTAGCGCGCCGCCGTTCTCCTGCCACACCTTGATGCGGTTCACGACAAAGCGCGCTTCGTCCAGTTCATTAAACGCACAGTACAAGGAGATCGGGTCCCCGTCGCTGCCGTCGGTCCACAGCTCTTTACCAAGACGCCCGGCGTTATTGGCGATAAGGGCGTTGGCGGCGTTCAGGATATTGTTGGTCGAGCGGTAGTTTTGCTCAAGACGGATGGTCTGCGCCCCCTGGAAATCGTTCAGGAAGCGCTGGATGTTTTCTACCTGCGCGCCGCGCCAGCCGTAAATCGACTGGTCATCGTCGCCCACGATCATCACTTTGCCCGTCTCGCCCGCCAGCATACGGATCCAGGCATACTGAATGCCGTTGGTGTCCTGGAACTCGTCCACCAGAATGTTGGTGAAGCGCTCGCGGTAGTGATTCAGAATGTGCGGTTTATTAAGCCATAACTCATGAGCGCGCAGCAGCAGCTCGGCGAAATCCACCAGGCCCGCGCGGTCACACGCCTCCTGATACGCCTGATAGACTTTCTGCCAGGTCTGCTCAACCGGGTTACCGTAGCTCTGAATATGGTGCGGGCGCAGGCCCTCGTCTTTTTTGCCGTTGATGTACCACATCGCCTGGCGCGGCGGCCACTGTTTCTCATCAAGGTTCATCGCCTTGATGAGACGTTTGAGCAGACGCAGTTGATCTTCGCTGTCGAGGATCTGGAAATCCTGCGGCAGACTGGCGTCCATATGGTGTGCGCGCAGCAGACGGTGGGCGAGCCCGTGAAACGTTCCGACCCACATGCCGCCCTGGCTGGTGCCCATGAGTTGACCGATACGGTGGCGCATTTCCGCCGCCGCTTTGTTGGTGAAGGTCACCGCCATAATGGAATACGGCGAACAGTTTTCTACCATGAGCAGCCAGGCGATACGATGCACCAGCACGCGCGTCTTTCCGCTGCCCGCGCCTGCCAGCACCAGCATATTGCTGCGCGGCGCGGCTACGGCTTCGCGCTGTTTATCGTTAAGGCTGTCGAGCAGGTAAGAAACGTCCATTGGCACCGCCGCGTTAAAAACATGAAAAACACAAAGCACCCGCAGGTGCCTCGCAGCCCAGGTTTATGTGATGACACGGCGGCGACGCATAACGACGCTCGCCAAAAACCTGGAATTATATACAGAGTGGTGATGATTATATCAGCGAGGTCAGGGATGCCAACCGCGAAATCTCCAGATGCGGCAACAAACGGCTGTCATCTATCTGCATCAGGTCGGCGTCCAGCAGGTTTATCCAGCACGCCTGGACACCCGCGCGGATAGCGCCCGCGACGTCAGTCGTGAGGTCGTCGCCCACATGCAGGATAGTCTGCGGCGCGATGCCGAGCTTTTGCGCGGCAAGATGATACATATCGCTGTAAGGCTTGGCGCGGCCATGCGGGCCGGCGCGCAGCACAAACTGGAACAGACCGCCCAGACCAAACTGCTCCGGTTCAGCGTTGCCGTTAGTGATGGCCACCAGCGGCCACTTTTTCGCAAGTTGTTGCAGCGCCGCCAGGTTTTCCGTTGGCACCTCAATGCGGCTGCGCCAGCGGGCGAAATTCAGCATCGCCTCGTTCGCGCCCTGTGATGCTTCGTGCGCGGAAAGCCCCGCTTCCAGCATCACCTGCTCAATCGCGCGTCGCCGCCACTCGGTCACATCGTGGTAAATCTCCGGCTCCTGCTGGCGCAAGGCCGTACGGGCGCGGTGGAGGTCAGCAGCGGTAAAAGCGTTGAGGCGCGGATGGTAGCGCTGCATAAACGTCAGCGTTTCCTGCTCGGTGCGGGCAATAACCGGACGGTTATCATAAAGTGTATCGTCAAGATCGAACGTCAGGGCAGCAATCTCGCCGAGCGGCCGGTAAAAGTACATTACGGTTTCCCCCGTCTGGCGCGTGGATGCGCCGCGTCGTATACCGAAGCTAAATGCTGAAAATCTAAATGGGTGTAGATCTGGGTGGTCGACAAATTCGCGTGGCCAAGCAGCTCCTGAACCGCACGCAGATCGCCGCTTGATTCCAGCATATGCGTAGCGAAGGAGTGGCGCAGCTTATGCGGATGCACATGGCTGTTCAGCCCCTGCTTGATGCCCCACTCCGCAAAACGTTTCTGCACGTTGCGCGCCGAAATACGCTTGCCCTGTTTTGATAAAAACAGCGCGTCATCGTCGGGGCCGAACAGCTCGCGCAGGTTGAGCCAGTGTTCAATCCAGGCTACCGCGCTGCGCCCTATCGGCAGACGTCGCTCTTTACTGCCTTTACCCATCACCCACACTTCGCCGCTGGCGAGGTCGAGATGGTTGCAATCGATATTCACAAGCTCGGAGAGACGCAACCCGGCGCCGTACATGATCTCCAGCATCGCGCGGTCGCGTACCGCCAGCGGATCGTTAAGATCAATATCCAGCAGCCGGTTCACGTCGTCTACGTCGATATTTTTCGGCAGATGGCGCGGCGTTTTTGGCGTGCTGATGCCTTTTGCCGGGTTGGCCTTAAGCTCTCCCTGGCTAACCTGCCAGTCAAAAAAACTGCGTAGCGCCGAGAGCCGCAGGGCAAGGCTTGATGGCCCAAGCCCCGTGCGACGACTGCGTACCGCCAGCGAACGAACCATCGCGGCATCGCACTGCGCCCAGCTTTTCAGCCCCGCCTCGCCGGCAAGCGTCACGAGCGCCGCCAGTTGCCTTTCATAATTAACGAGCGTCACCGGGCTTAGCTGGCGCTCTACTTTCAGGTAACGCAGAAAGCGCGCAACGGCGGGCTGTAAGGGCGAATCGGTCATAGGCGTTCTATCCAGCGCTCCAGCAGATCGGGCAGCATCAGCGACAATTCATGCAGGAGCTGCGTCCCCTGGCCTTGTTGATAATGCTGCGGGTCGCGGCTGCTGAACACCAGCACGCCGAGCTCGCCATGTTCGCCAAGCAGCGACATCGCCACCGACCCGACGGCTTTCGCGTCTGGCAAGACCACGAGCAGTTCTGGACCGTTCAACGGGCCGAGATAATGCGTTTGCTGGCCAAGACGCTGAATACGCACCGGCTCAAACGCCTGCCGCGACAGCGCCAGATGGGTAAAACCCGACGGCGCGCCGAGCCGCCAGCGTTCCGGGAAGAGGCGAATGCTCGCGCCCGCAAGGCCCATATCGCGCGCCCAGCGGTGCAGTCTGTCGAGCATCTCCTGCAAGCTGTTTGCACTGGCAAGCCGCCCCTGTAATTTCAGCAGGCGATAGAACAGCCCTTCGTTGGCGCTCGCCTGTTCCATCAGCAACGTCATGTTTTCTTCCAGTTCGTTGATGTGGTTGCGCGCGCGCGCCATGTGCCATTCCACAAGCGAAACGGAGCCGCGTACCGGATGCGGCACGCGGATCTGCTCAACCATTGTGGCGTTGCGGATAAAAAAATCGGGATGGCGCAGCAGATAGTCGAGCACCGCGTCATCGTCGAGCGCCGCCAGCGTCTCCTGCTGTTCTCCAGCCTTACTCATAAGTGAATAAATCCATCATAAACGTGGGTGGCTGGACCGGTCATAAAGAGCGGATTGCCGGGCCCTTTCCAGGCGATATCCAGCCGACCGCCGGGTAAATCAACGCGCACCTGTGCCGCCAGCAGCCCCTGTTGAATGCCGACCGCGACCGCGCCGCAGGCTCCGCTGCCACAGGCCTGAGTTTCACCAGCGCCGCGTTCAAACACGCGCAGCCGGATATGTTCCGGGTTCATCACCTGCATAAAACCGATATTCGCGCGCTCCGGGAACCGTTCGTGGCTTTCCATCAACGGCCCTAGCGTTTCCACCGGCGCAGTGCTGACGTCATCAACCTGAATCACACAGTGCGGGTTACCCATCGACACTACCCCGCACAGCACGGTCTGCTCGGCAGCGCGCATGATGTAGGTCTTTTCGGCTTTATTGGCGCGAAACGGCACCAGCGACGGGTCGAACACCGGCTCGCCCATGTTCACTCGCACCAGTTCGTCTTCGTTCACGGTTAACACCATCCGCCCATTCGCCGTGCTGACGCGAATATCGCGCTTGTTCGTAAGCCCTTTCAGGCGCACAAACCGGGCGAAACAGCGCGCACCGTTGCCGCACTGGGACACTTCGCTGCCGTCGGCGTTAAAAATGCGGTAGTGAAAATCGAGTTCGGGATCGTAAGGCGGCTCAACGATCAGCAGCTGATCAAACCCGACCCCATGATGTCTGTCCGCCAGACGACGGATCATTTCAGGGGAAAAGAAGACGTTTTGCGTCACCGCGTCCACGACCATAAAGTCGTTACCCAGGCCATGCATTTTAGAGAACTGCATTGTTGTACTCCGTTTGCGCGGTTACGAATAAGGTTACTGGGTGCTTACCTGCGTCGGGCCATCGGTATCGCCACGGTTGTTGGTGTCCGGGATCGTCGTCTGGGTTTCCTGCACTGGCGCTTTCTGCGGCTGGGCTTTGCTGTCTGCTGGCGGGAAGTAAAGCGGGCCTTTCAGACCGCAGCCGGTGAGGCTAAACAGCGCCAGCATCACGGCCAGAGAGCGAAAAATCGTTTTCATTTATCGGTGCCTGTTGTTCATTCATCTGTTTTCTATCATCGCAGGTGAACATGCAAAAGCAAGAGTTTGCGTAACGCGGGATGACACAAAAGCCGTTCCGGCCGCCGGTTTCTATTCCCCGCTATTGCTTTTATACTGCCGCCATTGCGTACAACAGGAAGCAGATATGAACGACAGTGAATTTCACCGCCTGGCCGATGGCCTGTGGATGACGATTGAAGAGCGTCTTGACGAGTGGGACGGCGACAGCGATATCGACTGTGAAATCAACGGTGGCGTGCTGACGCTCTCGTTTGAAAACGGCAGTAAAATCATTATTAACCGTCAGGAGCCGCTGCATCAGGTGTGGCTGGCGACCAAACAGGGCGGTTATCACTTTGATTATAAAAATGATGAGTGGATTTGCGATCGCAGCGGCGAGGAGTTCTGGTCTCTGCTGGAAACCGCCGCTACGCAGCAGGCGGGCGAGGCGGTCAGCTTTCGTTAATCAGGACTGATATTGCTGCAAAAGCGGCGTGGCGCTGTCATCATCTTTGAGCGGCGTCACGGCGTTGATGGTCTGACTGCGGAACGGGATCACCTGCTGGCGGCCATCGACCTTCACTATTTGATAGAACTGCGGCAGGTTGAAGTTTACGAAGCTTGAGCCGTAGGTAAAGCGGTCATGCGAAGACGAATAGAACCGGCTCACATCGCGCACCAGCTCCTCTTTACTGCCTTCACAGTGGTGATACACCTCGGCACGATTACTTTCATCGAGAATATAGATGTTAAAGCCGTCGTCATTCGTCTCTTCAAAGAAGAATTGAATAATCCCTTCGCTTGCAAAACCATCCACCACCGATGGCAGCTGAACATGGTCGGTTTCCACCTGAACGGAAAGCCCGTGCAGTTTGTTATGTGAAATCGCGCCGTAAAACTCAATGGCGTTTTCCAGCTTCTGTACCGAGACGTTGAGACGCTCAAAGAACAGCCCCCAGGTCTGCCCCGCCACGCGCAGCGCTTTGAAGCGGCCCGGTTCAAGGCGAGTGCTGGAGAGGCGGAACTCGATGCATTCGGACACCAGCTGCTGTACGCGCGTACGAATAAGCCCGCGCAGATGCTGGCTATAGCAGAACACTTCTACGCTGTCTGGCGGCGCGGCGTCCTGATGCATTTTGCCGAGGATGGTTTTCAGCGCTTCGATCATCGCCTGCTCACCATTAAAGTGCAGCGTACGCACTTCATTCCACGAGTTACGATAGAGCAGATCGATACTGCCGATAAGACACTGCTGCTGCTCGCCGAAGCTGAACACGTCGAGTTTACGGAAATCGAAATGCACAACCTGATTGCGAAACGCGGCCGTTGGGTCATATTCGAGGTTAACGATAATCGCCAGATGGCGAATTTCGCACGGACTGTAGAGCGCTTTCGGCGTCGGCGCGGGCAGACGCAGCGGGAAGTGGTGCGACACGTCGGCCACCAGTTCCTGCAATTTCGGCAAGTCGCAAATCCCGTTGCCCTTAATAAACAGACGGGTGCGTGACGTCAGCAGGCCGTTAAACCAGGCCCAGGCCACCAGTTTATTAAGATAACGGTTATATTCCAGCGGCTGATGGCTGATGATGGAATCCATGCTCGGCGCGCGGTTGTAGAGATACCAACCTGTACGGTTAGCGCGTCCCGGCGGCACGTGGATGAAAGTCAGCGTCGGCTCAGAGAGATCAGGCGAAATCTGCGGGTTCACCAGCGTCACTTTGCCCGGCAGCGCTTCAAACGCGGCGTAAAGCTTACGCGTCAACACGCCGATATCCTGCGGGCTTGCGCTCACGCTCAGGTTATTGCGGCGCGCAAAGCGAATCAGATTGCGGTAACTCTGCATCATCGCATCGAGCAATTCGTTATGCGCTTCACGTACCTGGTCGATTTTCCAGTTAGCGCGGTTGTCGAGCATCGTCAGGCGCGCCTCGTCCCAGCCCCACTCTTTCACGAGCTGGCTTAACACTTCACGACGCCAGCCCACGCAGGCGCGCTCGCGCGACAGTTTTTCGCACACTTTCAGGTAGAAGCAGCGGCGCACAAGATCCAGACGCGCGGTATCTTCAATTTGCGTCAGATAATGCGTGACGCGCTCCAGCATCATGCAATACGGATCGAGACCGAAAGAGACGATTTCGCCATCGTGAAGACGCTGTTTGATATCTTTCGCGAGCAGGCGAGTATTCGGATATTCCCAGGAATACGCTTCCAGCAGCAGCGTTTTGAGCACGGCTTTATAAGGGGAATCGATACTTTTATAGAGCTGCCAGAGGCTTGCGCCGAAATACTCTTCAGCTGACAGAGAGCTAAGGCCGCCCAGATCCAGCCACTCGTTCGGCGTCAGCACGCCCTGGGCGTAGAGCGTCATAACGTAATCGTCGTAATGCTCTTCTTCATCGCCCGGCACCATGTTCCACAGGATGCGCTTGCCGGCCATACGTACGGCGGTGCGGTAAAATTCATCCAGCAACAAAATGTGCTGCGTGGAACCGCAATCTTCGCCGCCCAGGCTGCCGCTTGCGTTATGGCGGAAGCGGTTTTCATCAATCAGGAAGAAAGAGACTTCGACACCCAGTGACGCCGCCCAGGTCTCCAGCAGACTGCATTTACGCTGCAGCAACTGACGCTCGTCGTTATCAAGCCAGGCCTGGTGACAGACCCAGATGTCGAGATCGGATGAACAACTCTGCCCTACGGAGGAGGTGCTGCCCATCGAATAGATAGCGGTAATCGGTAACTCGCCCTTCACGGTCTGCTGCGCAGGCATACCGCGCTGCGTTTCCAGCTCGTTCAGATAATGGCGTTGGGTTTCATCAGGCGTGTAGAGGCAAATGCCGTAGGGAACGTTACCTTCAAGGTATCCCGGCATTAGCGGATGGTGATAATGCAGCAATGTAGGCAGCAGACTGTAAACCTGTTGGAAAGCAGGTCCCATGGCAGCAAGCGCGCGATCCACACGCAATTGATTGATGGCATCCAGTCTCTGTTTCAGAGTCTCAATATAGAGGTACAAGACGTATCGCCTGATGGTTACAGAATGTAAACGATGTTCACCGTTGTATCGCCCTTGTGATTATGGTGTGACGGACGGACAAATGGTTTAAAACGTGATCAATCTAACACCTTGTAGATTGACCGTAAAGAAAGATGCGCTACAGATAATTATAGCACCGTTCCCCTGCCCTGACGTCTTTCCCGGTCGCGCCCGCGCGCCGCGTCTCGCCGCCGTTTGACCTGACAGCCTTCCGCTAACAGTGGTAGGATGATTAGCAGACGACTTTTACGGTATCAAGCATGTTAGACAATGTATTAAGAATTGCCACCCGGCAAAGTCCGCTGGCCCTCTGGCAGGCACAATATGTGAAGCAGCGGCTGGAAGCGTGCCATCCGGGACTGACGGTTGAACTCGTGCCGATGGTGACGCGCGGCGATGTGATCCTCGACACGCCGCTTGCGAAAGTGGGCGGTAAGGGCCTGTTCGTAAAGGAACTGGAACTCGCCATGCTGGATGGCCGCGCCGATATCGCGGTGCACTCCATGAAGGATGTGCCGGTCGAATTCCCGGAAGGGTTGGGCCTGGTGACGATTTGCGAGCGTGAAGATCCGCGCGACGCCTTTGTCTCTAATCACTATCAGAGCCTCGACGATATGCCTGCCGGCAGCATCGTCGGCACGTCCAGCCTGCGCCGCCAGTGCCAGATAGCCGCTCGTCGCCCGGATCTTATCATCCGCTCGCTGCGCGGTAACGTTGGCACACGGCTGAGCAAGCTCGACAACGGCGAGTACGATGCCATTATCCTGGCGGTCGCGGGACTCAAGCGCCTCCAGCTGGAAGCCCGTATCACCAGCCCGCTGGCGCCGGAAGTTTCTCTGCCCGCCGTGGGCCAGGGCGCTGTCGGCATTGAGTGCCGCCTTGACGATACGCGTACCCGCGAGCTGCTTGCGCCGCTCAACCATGCAGAAACCGCCGTGCGCGTACGTGCCGAGCGCGCGATGAACACGCGTCTTGAAGGCGGTTGCCAGGTGCCTATCGGCAGTTATGCGGAGCTTACTGACGGCGAACTCTGGCTGCGCGCGCTGGTCGGCGCGTCCGACGGTTCACGCATTGTGCGCGGTGAACGCCGTGGTGCGCCGCAAGACGCCCGTGAACTCGGCATTTCGCTTGCAGAAGAACTGTTAAACCACGGCGCGCGTGAAATCCTCGCTGAGGTCTACCAGGGAGACGGCCCCGCATGACAATTCTGGTCACCCGCCCCTCTCCTGACGGGGAAGTATTAGTGAGCCGTCTGCGCGCACTGGGGCAGGAGGCCTGGAGTTTTCCGCTGATCGAATTCTGTCCGGGCCAGCAGCTACCCCAGTTGCCTGCGTTGCTGGACGCGCTCGCACCGGACGACCTGCTGCTTGCCCTGTCGAAACACGCGGTCACTTTTGCGAACGCGCACTTACAGCGTCTGGGGCGCCGCTGGCCGCCTACGGTCGACGCGTTTGCCATTGGTCGCACAACAGCGCTGGCGCTGCATCAGGTCAGCGGTTTGCCTGTCCATTACCCGCGCGATCGGGAAATCAGCGAAGTCTTGCTACAATTACCTGAATTACAAAACGTTGCCGGTAAGCGTGCGCTGATCCTGCGGGGCAACGGCGGTCGCGAGCTGTTAGGCGAAGCCTTAACAGAGCGTGGCGCAGAGGTCACGTTTTGCGAATGCTATCAACGTAGCGCGAAGATTTACGACGGCACGCAGGAAGCGCATCGCTGGCATACGCGCGGCATCACAACGCTTGTGGTGACCAGCGGCGAAATGCTGCGTCAGCTGCATGACCTGATGCCGCCGTGGTATCGCGTAAACTGGTTGCTGCGCTGCCGGCTGGTGGTCGTCAGCGAGCGTCTGGCGACTCTCGCCCGGGAACTGGGCTGGCAGAACATTCTGGTCGCTGATAATGCCGATAACGACGCGCTATTGCGCGCGTTGCAATAACTCTTAAACGGGAAGCCACAATGACGGAACAACAACACACCCCTGCTACGGTTGAAGAAACCCCGCAGGTTGTGGAGAAAACGCCACAGCCGGAACCGACCGCGAAAAAAGACCGCTCCGGCAATATCGCGCTGGCGCTCAGCGCGGTGGCCATCGCCATTGCGCTGGCGACAGGCGCAGGCCTGTGGACCTGGAGTAAAAAGCAGGCCGACAGTCAAAGTGCCAATAGTGACACCCTCGCCACCCAGTTAACGTCGTTGCAAAATCAGCAGCAGGAACAAAAAGCGGCGCTGGAAAAAACCATCAAAGAGCAGGCGGATGCCCTTGCAGCGGCAAACCGCCAGCAGGAATCGATGGCTCGCGAGCTGGATGAAGTGCAGAAGAAAGTCGCGACGATTTCCGGCAGCGATGCCAAAACCTGGCAACTCGCTCAGGCAGATTTCCTGGTGAAACTTGCCGGGCGTAAACTCTGGAGCGATCAGGACGCGACGACCGCCGCGGCACTTCTGAAAAGTGCTGATGCGAGCCTCGCTGACATGAACGATCCGAGCCTTATTACCGCACGCCGTGCGTTGACGGATGATATCGCTGCGCTGGCAAGCGTCACGCAGGTCGATTACGACGGCATTATTCTCAAGCTGAATCAGCTCTCCAACCAGGTCGATAATCTGCGTCTTGCGGACAATGATAGCGATGACGCGCCAATGGACAGCGATGGCAGCGAGCTCTCCAGTTCGCTGGGCGAATGGCGTCAGAATCTCGTAAAAAGCTGGCACAATTTTATGGACAGCTTTATCACCATCCGCCGCCGCGACGACACCGCCGTACCGCTGCTGGCTCCGAATCAGGATATTTACCTGCGCGAGAATATCCGCTCGCGTCTGCTCGTCGCCGCGCAGGCTGTGCCGCGCCATCAGGATGAAATTTACAAGCAATCGCTTGATAACGTCTCCACATGGGTTCGTGCGTACTACGACACCAACGATGCGGGCACCAAAGCATTTCTGGAATCTATCGACAACTTAAGCCAGCAGAGTATCAGCATGGATGTGCCGGAAACCCTGCAAAGCCAGGCGATTCTGGAAAAATTAATGCAGACGCGCGTGCGCAACTTAATGGCCCAGCCTTCGGTAGCAGGCGAAGCCGTTCCGCAGGTCGACGATCCGCAAACACAAGCCCCGGCTGACGCGGCGCCGACGCAAGGAGAACAGTAATGCTCAAAGTCTTGTTGCTGTTCCTGTTGTTGATCGCCGGGATCGTGGTCGGCCCGATGGTGGCCGGTCATCAAGGTTATGTGCTTATCCAGACTGATACCTGGAATATTGAAACCAGCGTTACTGGCCTTGCGATCATTTTGATCCTCTCGCTGGTAGTGCTGTTCGCGCTTGAATGGCTGTTGCGCCGCCTGTTCCGCACCGGTGCACGCACCCGCGGCTGGTTCGCGGGCCGCAAACGCAGCCGCGCGCGCAAGCAAACCAAACTGGCGCTGCTGAAACTTGCCGAAGGCGACTATCAGCAGGTTGAAAAACTGATGTCGAAAAACGCCGATCACGCCGAACAGCCCGTAGTGAATTATCTGCTGGCCGCTGAAGCTGCTCAGCAGCGCGGCGATGAAGCACGTGCGAATCAGCACCTTGAGCGCGCGGCCGAGCTGGCGGACAGCGATCAAATCCCCGTTGAAATTACGCGTGTGCGTCTGCAACTGGCGCGTAATGAAAATCATGCTGCCCGTCATGGCGTTGATAAGCTGCTGGAAGTGACGCCGCGTCATCCGGAAGTGCTACGTCTGGCGGAGCAGGCGTATATCCGCACCGGCGCGTGGGGTTCGCTGCTCGACATCATCCCGTCAATGCAGAAAGCGGGCGTTGGCGATGATGAGCATCGCGACGCGCTGACGCGCCAGGCCTGGATCGGGCTGATGGATCAGGCGCGGGCTGATCAGGGCAGCGACGGTTTGAAAACCTGGTGGCGTAACCAGAGCCGCAAAACGCGCCATCAACCTGCGCTGCAGGTGGCGATGGCGGAGCACCTTATTGAGTGCGACGATCACCAGACCGCGCAGGCAATTATTCTTGATGGCCTGAAGCGTCAGTATGACGATCGCCTGGTGCTACTGATGCCGCGCCTTAAAGCCGGCAACCCGGAACAACTTGAAAAAGCGCTGCGCCAGCAGATTAAAACCTACGGCGATCGGCCGCTGCTCTGGAGTACGTTAGGTCAGTTGCTGATGTCGCATGGCGAATGGAAAGAAGCGAGCCTTGCGTTCCGTGCCGCCCTCAAGCAGCGCCCGGATGCATTCGACTACGCCTGGCTTGCCGATGTACTAGACCGCCTGCATCAGCCGGAAGAGGCAGCACTGATGCGCCGCGACGGCTTGCTGCTGACGCTGCAACAAAACAATCCGCAATAATCCCACCCCTCTTCGGAGGGGTTTTTTATGCCCGTCGTTTGAAGAAAGCATGTGGTGTGGCAAGTAGATGAATCTCCAGGCGCTTACAGGAGTAAGTGACCGGGGTGAGCGTCCGCCGCCAACGCTGCCACGCCGCAAAAGCTGACCCACAGGCAAAAAAATACCTGCCCGAAGGCAGGTATCAAAACAGGTCTGTTTGACAACAAATGTGGTGCTTCACTCAACGTTATGTCCATGGTGTTTGATGAGGCCGAAGCGACATCTGTCTGTGGACGATAAGCACCGTAAATGGCTCTGCGTCATTCCTGGGTTTATGAAGCCTGAGCAAACATAAGAAGTGGAATGAGCATCTACATTTCTATTGTAGCATTTATCGTGCCAGGTATGCAGAGTTTGTCTGTAACAGCTAAGTCGTTGTTTCATCACGGCTGTGATCGGGGCCATCTTTTTCTTTTTTCCGCGCTTATCGTTATCAGGTGTCTTCAAATAGCGACAACGTTTTTGGCTCTATCGTTATTAATAATTAAATCAACGCGTTAAATGTCTCCAGGTGACGACAATCATCTGCACAGGTGTCGCTAAAAAGCGTCATGCTGTTTTTCATGTAGTGACAGGTAATAAATGTCTTACGTAGAGAGTGTGTATGGCGTGTCAGACGGGAAGCAATCAGAGAACAAAGAGGACAGAATAAATATGGAAATGTCGGTGGAGAAAGGTAGAAAACAAAAAACCTCGCCGAAGCGAGGTTCAAAAGTGGTCGGCGAGAGAGGATTCGAACCTCCGACCCACTGGTCCCAAACCAGTTGCGCTACCAAGCTGCGCTACTCGCCGTATACTGCTTTTTGACTTTTTTGTTCAATCAAGTAGTGGTGCGAGGGGGGGGACTTGAACCCCCACGTCCGAAGGACACTAACACCTGAAGCTAGCGCGTCTACCAATTCCGCCACCTTCGCATCGCCACAAAATAATGGGGTGGCTAATGGGACTCGAACCCACGACAACTGGAATCACAATCCAGGGCTCTACCAACTGAGCTATAGCCACCACTGTAAATCTCTCACGCGGTATAAAACCACCGCAGCTCAAGCGCCGGGTTAAATGGCGCGCCCGACAGGATTCGAACCTGAGACCTCTGCCTCCGGAGGGCAGCGCTCTATCCAGCTGAGCTACGGGCGCGTAGCGCCGTTGCGGGTGGGGATACTACGGACTTCGCGCCCTGCTGTCTAGTGCTTTTTTGAAGAAAATGCGCGTTTGGTTATGCTTTGCGCACTCTGGCGTTTATCCGTCCACTTCAGGGGTCGAAACGTACCGATCGAACCCGAAAAGCTTATAAATTGCACTGACAAGCGCCAGGAAAATCGCACCGACGATAAGCGACATCCGCGTATCCTCGTTGAAGCCCATACCCACCAGTACGCAGACCAAAAACGCCATCGTCAGATAATTCGCCCACGGGAACAACACGGAGCGGAACGGATGCGCAGCGATAGCCGCCTCGTGCGTCTGACGAAAGCGCAGCTGGCTAATCAGGATCACGAACCACGGCACCATGCCCGGCAGCACACTCGCACTGTAGACATAAACGAAAACGCGCTGCGGATTCGGGATGATGTAGTTCAGGCATGAGCCCACCAGCAAGATAACAATCGAGAGCGCCACGCCCGCGACCGGCACGCCGTTACGCGAGACATTGCCCATCACCGCCGGCAACTGACGGTTCTTCGCAAGCGCATAGAGCATACGCCCACAGCTGTACATACCACTGTTGCAGCCGGAGAGCGCTGCCGTCAATACAACAAAGTTAATAATCCCTGCCGCGGCAGTAATACCGATTTTGGCGAAAGTCAGCACGAACGGGCTGCCGTTGCTGCCAATCTCATTCCACGGGAAAATCGTCACGATAACGAAAATGGCGCCTACGTAAAAAATCAGGATGCGCCACAGCACTTTGCCCACGGCGCTGCGCAACGTCACCTGCGGGTTTTTCGCTTCACCTGCGGTGATGCCGATAAGCTCAACCCCCTGATAAGACGCCACCACGATACAGAGCGCCGTCAGGAAGCCTTTCCAGCCGCCCGCGAAGAAGCCGCCATGCGAGGTGAGGTTACTGAAGCCAATCGCGTGGCCGCCATTGCCAAAGCCGAAGAAAATCACGCCCAGCCCAATGACTATCATGACAATAATGGTGGTGACTTTAATCATTGCGAACCAGAATTCGATCTCGCCATACAACCGCACCGCCGCCAGGTTTGCCAGCGCGACCAGGCCTACGGCAATCAATGCGGGTATCCATTGGGCCATCTCCGGGAACCAGAACTGGACGTAAACCCCAATGGCGGTAATTTCCGATATGCCCACCGCCATCCACATAAACCAGTAGGACCACGCGGTTAGATAGCCAAAGAACGGGCTCATGTAACGATGCGCGTAAACGGCAAATGAACCGGCAACCGGCTCAAGGAACAGCATTTCGCCCATTGAGCGCATAATGAAAAAGACAAACAGCCCGGCGATGATATAGGCCAGCAGCACTGACGGCCCCGCCCATTTCAGTGTACTGGCGGCGCCCATAAACAGCCCCACCCCGATAGTTCCGCCGAGCGCAATCAGCTCGATATGTCGGGCCTCCAGCCCACGCTGTAGTTCCGGTTTATTTTCAGCCATAGATCCTCTGTGTTGTGTTTCACGTGCGTCCAGGTGAACCTGGTTATTGTGATGATTGATACCTGCGCGCCTTTGCGGACAGCAAAAACACGCCGCGCCCTGGCAAAGGGCGGGCGAATGGTTCCGCAATTTTTGGTAAATGGCAAATAATGCGTGGGAAAAGGCGTTCACTGCTTAATAAGTCATCAGAAGGGACAGCGACGGCGTTAGCCGCCGCCGGGGATCACAGATTGCCGGTGTAGTGCCAGCTCAGGTAACGCAGCAGGCGCAGCTGGCGTTTCAGGCGGCTCGGCTGGGAGAACAAACGATAGAGCCATTCCAGCCCGAGGTTCTGCCAGATTTTCGGCGCGCGTTTCACATGGCCGGTGAACACGTCATAGGTACCGCCAACCCCCATATAGAGCGCATTCGGATGCACCTCGCGGCAGTCGCGCATAAATATTTCCTGACGCGGCGAGCCCATCGCTACCGTAACAATTTGCGCGCCGCTGTCGCGGATACGCGCAAACAGCGCCGCGCGCTCTTCCGGCTTAAAGTAGCCGTCCTGCGCGTCGACAACATTCACATTCCACTGGCGTTTAAGCTTATCGATAGTGTGTGTCAGCACCTGTGGTTTGCCGCCGACCAGAAAGACCGGCGTGCCCTCGCGGCCCGCGCGCGCCATCAGCGCCTCCCAGAGATCGGCGCCCGCCACGCGCGATACCTGCGCCTGCGGATACTTCTTACGCACCGAGCGCACGACGCTTATCCCGTCAGCGTATTTAAATTCTGCGGCCTCAATGAGATGGCGGACTTCCGTATCCGCTTCCAGCGTCAGCATTTTTTCGGCGTTAATAGCTACCAGCGTGCCGTGGCGCAGCGCGCCGTCGGCATAAAGATAATCAAGCGCGTGTTGCATATCGCGCCACCCCAGTAGCGGCAGACCGCGAAGCGTATACACCGGGGCGGTGACGTGTTCAGACATCATATTCCTTACCTTAAAGCGTTTCCGTCGGCGACAGCGGTGCCGTGCGGGCACGGCGCGGCTGGATCAGCCCCGCGTTATCCAGCAGCCAGTAAATCAGCTTTGCGAACACCAGACAGGCGCCAAATACCACCATAAAAAAGACCACGCGCGACACGAAAGCGTCCAGTCCTTCGCGGGCCAGCACAATCATGTTGAAAATGGCGCCAAAGCAAAAGCTATGCAAAATCGCCGCTTTGTACCGGTTCGGTTCGCGGTTGCCACGCTCATACAGCCAGTCGAACCATTTAATAATCAACCCGACCGCCACTGCGCCGAGCGGGATAAACCACACGCCGCCCATCACCACCAGCGAGCCCAGCAGCGTCGGGGAGATAGCCAGCCCCGAATGGTTATTTAGCACGTCCCAGGTGAAATAGTTGGCGGTGTTCAGCACGATGTGCGGTCTGTCCGGCCACACCCATGAGGGGATAAACACATAGAAGTCGCGCGCAATCGGCGCCAGGCCCTGGAACTCAATATTGCCGTAGTTTTGCAGCAACAGCGCCAGATTCTCCCACGGCGAGAATGTATCGCGCGTGAGATAAAGGAAGGTATAAAACGCTTCGTCGCCGCTCACGTTCAGACCATAGCGCTTCAGCGCCAGCCAGAACATCCCGACAATCCCCATCACACCTGCCGCCGCCAGCATCCCAAGCGAAATCCAGCCACGAATAATGCCGATGAACAGGAAAATAGCGAAAGCGATAATGATATTGGCGCGCGTGCCGCCGACAATCATATAGGTCAGCAGACCGAACCCGACGGTACTGATAAGGAAAAAAATCCATGCCCGGCTATTCTGACGCAGGAAGTACACCACCAGCATTGCCGGAATGAAGAAGTAGAAAAAGCGCTTCAGCGCGACGCCGGACACTTCGCTGGAGAAAATCTGGCTGTACGAGTGCAGCCGAAACAGCAGAAAGCCATTATGCATAAAGAAAATGCCGACGCTTACCAGCGCCACCGACATCATCATTATCCAGGCCAGATGCGTTTCGACGCGGTTCATCGTAAACAGCCCGCCGCCTGCCGTATTCTCCTGCGAGCGCGTCGCCCGTAACCGGGTTTTATACGTCACGTAATAGACCGCGTAGAAACAGCCCGCCGAGAGCAGCGCCTGCAACAGCACCTCTGCAGGCACCACCGCCACATCAAAGCGGAACACCAGAATGCTGGTCAGCGGAAAACCGAAAAAAAACGTCAGCAGAAACAGTAACGAGAAAAAGACGTTGAAGTTAAACCGCACCCGGCGGAACTCAAACCAAGTCAGCGTGCCGATAAACAGCGTCGCCAGCAGCCAGACGATAAACAGACCGCTAAATTGCAGTAAGCTCATGCCACTTCTCCTGAAGCGATTCGCAGCGCGCGGTGCCAGCCCGTCAGGTAATTGGGTTTAAAGAACGCGATTTGCGATTTATCGACCATCTGCAACTGACGCTGCGCTTCGCGCACCGTCACCTCATTAAGCTTATCGCCGGTAAACAGAACCGGCAGATTTTGTTCCACCATGTCCTGCCAGAAGGGGTTTTCGCGACTTAGCACGCACGGTACGCCCGCCTGGATCAGCAAACATAACGTGCCGATGCCCTGCTGGCGCGCAAAGATGAAATAGCCGAGATCGCACTGGCGCAGCAGCGTGAGATAAGCATCAAAATCGAGCTTATCGCGCAGTACATCCAGGTTTTCCGGGCTGAACAGCGCCTGCCCGGCTTTCGTCACCTCATCAATCCAGGCCTCATTATTGGCCGGATAGCCCATCGGCACGATCACTTTTACTGTGTCGCCGAACTGCTGATGCACGGCGTTCAGCGCCGCGATATGGTCGTTGCTTCGATCGCCGGAGTTGCCAACCAGAATCGTAAGTTTCCCGTCGCGTGCGGGCGGCGGCAGTTGATTAAGCCCTTCATCCATCCGGGTTGGGAAATAGAGGAGTTCGCCCGGCACGCCAGGATGGCGCTTCGCGAAGTGGCTAAGATCGCCGCGCGTGGCGAACACATGCCCCACCCGTCCCTGCGCCAGACGACGCAGACGGTAGAAAAGCTGGAACTTCAGACTGCGTGAGGCTTCGTAGAGATCGGCTCCCCAGATATGCCAGCTCACCTGCGCGGGCTTAAGCCCGCCGCTCAGCATCGCCAGCCACAGCGGAGCGTTAAACTGCCCGTGCAGGAAAAAGCGCTGGTCTCGGTTTTCGCGTGCCAGCGCTACAACCGCGCGGGCGAGCGATTTCTTATCGGGGTACACGCGAAGCGCAAGCGCCTCATACTGCTGGCCAAGATTCTCATCGGCGCACACCACCATAAAGCGGCGCGCCTGTTCATTTGTGCCGGCCAGTTCATCGTTAAAGAAACGCAGTACCGTTTGGTTATGATGGGGAATATCGGACCCCAGAACGTGAATCAATGCTGTCATGTCTGTCTGCGCCAGAGTAAAAATACGCCACAACAGAGGGCGAAATAGACAATATAGGTTGCCATATAGGCCTGTGCCGCGCCCGCCGCGCCATGCGCCGGGATCAGCCAGTATGAAAAACCGGTTAATAAAGCAAACTGGCTGATTTCCGTCAAAACATAAAAGCGCAGCGAGGCTTTCGCGATAATCAGATAACCGAAAACGTAAGCGCCCACTTTCAACACGTCACCCACCAGTTGCCAGGCAAAGAGATCGCGCATGGCGGTAAATTGCGGTGAAAACAGCAGCCAGATGGCGAAATCCCGCAACAGATAAACCGCAAGACTCGCCGCCGCCACGGCGGGCAGGACAAACTTCAGCGCGCGCCCGATTTCGCGGGTAATGTCGCGCTTCTCTTCAAGGCGAGAGAGCGTCGGCAGCAACCAGACGCTGAACGAGGCGGTGATAAATTGTAAATACGCATCAGAAATGCTGCTCACGCCCTGCCAGATGCCCACGGCATCCCACCCGTAACGGGCAGCCAGCAGATTTCGCATAATCACGTACGCGACCGGCAACGTCACCGCCGTCATCAGCGCCATCAGCGTAAACTTACCAAGGTGACGCGCCAGCGGGGCATCCCATGACGGTTTGAGGTAGCGAAGCGGCAGGTGCTCGCGCCGCATCAACATCCAGACCGCCGGAATCGCCACCAGCGCAGGCACCAGCGCCAGGCCAAGCAACGCGCCTTCGTAGCCGCCGAAACGAAAACAGACGTAGTACGCCGCCACGCCGATAAGGCTACCCGCAATCAGCGCCAGCGCGTTGCCCGCCGCGTCGCGAAAGCCTTTGATAATCGCAAGCGTCAGGTTGGCCCAGGCGATCCCCATCTGGATAAACGCCACCATGCGCACCACATTTTCATAGCGGTCATGACCAAACAGGCCAACGCTAATCGGCCCCGCCGCCAGCAGGAAAATCACCGCCAGCAGCGTGGAGAAGCCAAGGACCATGGCGGACGCCGTACCCGTGACGCGCTGAAGTCCCGCGGCATCACCCTGATGCTGCGCCACCAGTTTTGTCACGCCGTTGAAAATACCTGCCCCGGCCAGGACGCCCAGCACCGTAATGAGCTGTCGAAAATTCCCCGCCTGGCCTACGCCCGTCGGACCGAACGCGACCGCCAGCAATTTGACGACCACCAGGCCCGCGCCGATTTTGATAAGTGTGGATCCGGCGGTCCACACGGAAGCTTTAGCAAGCGACATATCAGCCGAAATAGCTCAGCAGCGTATTGATCACCGTGCGCTGATTTACCGGCGCGAGGTTGTAGAACAGCGGCAGGCGCAGCAGACGCTCGCTCTCAGCGGTGGTAAAGCGATCTTCACCGTGGAACTCGCCGAATTTTTCACCTGCCGGACAGCCGTGCAGCGGAATGTAGTGGAATACCGCCAGGATCTCGGCCTCTTTGAGGTACGCGATAAGCTTGCTGCGATCGTCGATATCGCGCAATTTGATATAAAACATATGCGCGTTATGGCGGCAGGATTCGGGGATCGACGGCAGCGTAATACGCCCGGCGCGCGCCAGCGGAGCAAGCGCATCATAGTAGGTTTGCCATAACGTCAGGCGCTGCTGATTAATACGGTCCGCCGCTTCGAGCTGCGCCCAGAGGTACGCCGCCTGCAAATCAGACATCAGGTAGCTTGAGCCGATATCTCGCCAGGTATATTTATCCACCTGACCGCGGAAGAACTGGCTGCGGTTGGTGCCTTTCTCGCGAATGATTTCCGCGCGCTCAATCAGCGACGGGTCGTTAATCAGCGTCGCACCGCCTTCACCACCCGCAGTATAGTTTTTGGTTTCGTGGAAGCTGAAGCAACCGATATGGCCAATGGTGCCGAGCGCACGGCCTTTATAGGTCGACATCACGCCCTGCGCGGCGTCTTCCACCACATAAAGCTGATGCTTCTGCGCGATCGCCATGATAGCGTCCATCTCACAGGCAACGCCCGCGTAATGCACCGGCACGATAGCGCGGGTTTTTTCGGTAATGGCCGCTTCGATCCGCGTTTCGTCGATATTCATCGTATCCGGGCGCACATCCACGAAGACAATCTTCGCGCCGCGCAGCACAAAGGCATTAGCGGTAGAGACGAACGTAAAGCTTGGCATAATCACTTCATCGCCCGGCTGGATGTTCAGCAGCAGCGCCGCCATCTCGAGCGACGCAGTGCAGGATGGCGTGAGTAATACTTTCGGGCTGCCGAAACGGTGCTCCATCCACTGCTGGCAACGACGCGTGAAACCGCCGTCGCCGCACAGTTTGCCGCTGCTCATCGCAGACTGCATGTAGTCGATTTCCGTGCCCACCACGGGCGGTGCGTTAAATGGAATCATGATTGTTACCTGTATAACCAATAAGCGGTGCTTTCGATGTTGCCACCGCTGGCAATATAGCGACGCAGCGCAGCGCGGTTGCCCGCCTGAGTTGCTACCCGCAAGGTGTAAAGCCCACGCGTGACGCACCACTGGCGCGCCGCCTGCATCAGGGCTTCTCCGGCGCCGCGACCGGCCAACAGGCCGATGCGGGCTTCTTGTTCGTTAAGCGCGCGCAGCGTGACAAAACCACGCAGCACGCCCTGCGGCGTGCGCAGGATGAGACATTCATGGTCGAACGCACCTTTCACCGCATTTTCCACCCACTGTGCATAGAACCGACCGCTCGCGTCCGGCATATACCAGGGCGCGCGAAAACGGCTCAGGGCGAAAGCCTGCGCCGCCGCATCACGCAGTAAAGGAATATCGTCAGTGGTCGCCGTCACTGCCTGCACATCGTCTGCGGGCGCGTCATGTGCGAGCGTCAGCGCGAAATCGACCTCGCCTTCGACCAGCTGGAAGCCGAGCGTCGAAAGGCCGTCCAGCAGATCGCTGCGCGCGGCCGGTACTTTCGCCTGCACGCGCGGCCAGACGGCTAATTGCGCCACGTCCAGCAGCGGTGCGGAATCGGAGAAACGGACAATCGCGCTGTCGAGACCGAAAAACTGGCTCTCCCACTCAAGGGGTTCAATACTGGCGTGGACGGGCACGAAGCAGCTCCAGCAGATACTGGCCGTAGCCGGTTTTGGCAAGCTGCTGCGCGACGCGTTTCACGCCGTCGTCATCCAGCCAGCCGTTGCGCCAGGCTATCTCTTCCAGACACGCGATTTTAAAGCCCTGACGTTTTTCGACGGTCTGCACAAAGGTGCTGGCCTCGATCAGGCTATCGTGTGTGCCGGTGTCGAGCCAGGCGAAACCACGCCCCAGCAGCTCAACGTTCAGCTTGCCCGCTTCCATATACATCTGATTAATGGAGGTGATTTCGAGCTCGCCGCGGCTGGAGGGTTTCACCTGTTTAGCGTATTCCACCACGTTGCTGTCGTAGAAATAGAGGCCAGTGACCGCCCAACGAGATTTCGGGTGCGTCGGTTTTTCTTCGATAGAAATCGCGCGGAAATCTTCATCGAACTCCACCACGCCAAAGCGCTCCGGATCCATCACCTGATAGCCAAATACCGTCGCCCCTTCGGTACGCGCCGCGACATGGCGCAGTTTCGGGCTGAAGCCCTGACCAAAGAAGATGTTATCACCCAGCACCAGGCACGAAGGGCCGCCCGCAAGGAAGCTTTCGCCAATGATAAACGCCTGCGCGAGGCCATCCGGACTCGGTTGCACAGCGTATTCCAGCGAAATGCCGAACGCGGAGCCGTCGCCCAGTAGACGCTGGAAGTAGCTCTGGTCTTCAGGCGTGGTGATAATAAGAACATCGCGGATCCCGGCCAGCATCAACACCGACAGCGGATAATAAATCATCGGCTTGTCGTAGATGGGCAGAAGCTGTTTGGAAACGCCACGTGTAATAGGATGAAGGCGGCTGCCAGAGCCGCCCGCCAGAATAATGCCTTTCATGCCGGTCTCCCGTCGTGTTTAACGCGCAAGCCCCAGACGCTGGCCCTGATAGCTGCCGTCCTGAACCTGCTTCCACCAGGTCTCGTTGTCGAGATACCACTGCACCGTTTTACGCATCCCGCTTTCAAAGGTTTCCTGCGGGCGCCAGCCGAGCTCGCGCTCAATTTTACTGGCATCGATGGCGTAGCGCAGATCGTGGCCGGGACGGTCCTGAACGAACGTGATAAGCGAGCCGTAGTCCTTAACGCCAGCGGGTTTCTGCGGTGCCAGCTCTTCCAGCAACGCGCAGATGGTTTTCACCACATCGAGGTTCTTCTGCTCGTTATGGCCGCCGATGTTGTAGGTTTCCCCCACCTCGCCTTTCGTCGCCACCAGGCAGAGCGCGCGCGCATGGTCTTCCACATACAACCAGTCGCGGATCTGCTGCCCGTTGCCATATACCGGCAGCGGTTTGCCCGCCAGCGCATTGAGGATGGTCAGCGGGATCAGTTTCTCCGGGAAGTGGTACGGTCCGTAGTTATTCGAACAGTTGGTCACAAGCGTCGGCAGACCGTAAGTACGGCGCCAGGCGCGCACCAGATGGTCGCTCCCCGCTTTTGACGCGGAGTACGGACTGCTTGGCGCGTAGGGCGTCGTTTCCGTAAAGAAATCGTCTAAGCCGTGCAGATCGCCATACACTTCGTCGGTCGAGATGTGATGAAAGCGAAATGCCGCTTTCTGCGCATCCTCAAGCGCGCTCCAGTAGCGGCGCGCCGCTTCTAAAAGCGTATAAGTGCCGACGATGTTGGTTTCAATAAACGCCGCCGGGCCATCAATGGAGCGGTCAACATGGCTTTCCGCGGCAAGATGCATGACGACATCGGGCTTAAACTGCGCAAACAGGCGATCCAGATTTTGCGCGTCGCAGATATCGACCTGTTCAAAGGTAAAACGCGGATCCTGCGCGACGGGTGCCAGCGAGGCCAGATTACCGGCGTAAGTCAGTTTATCGACCACCAGCACCGCATGGTCGGTATTCTGGATGAGGTGTCTGACCACGGCGGAGCCGATAAAGCCAGCGCCGCCCGTTACCAGAAAGCGTTTCATCGCCAGACTCCTTTGGTGTCGACTATCCAGGCATGGTTCAGCGTCGCACCGTCGATGGCTTTGAACTGCTGATGATCAACCAGCATCACCAGCACATCGGCCTGCGCCAGCGCGTCATCAAGCGAGGCCAGACGGCATTTGCCCTCAAGCCGTGCTGGCAGCGTGTGGATATTTGGCTCAACCACCAGCGTTTCGCCGCTATGCCAGTCGGCGATAAGCTCTGCAATTTCCATCGCCGGGCTTTCACGCAAATCGTCGATGTTAGGTTTAAACGCCAGACCAAAGCAGGCGATTTTTACGTCGCTGGCGCGGCGATCGGTTGCAGCGAGGCAATCCGCCAGCGTGCTTTTCACCTGCTGGATCACCCAGTGCGGTTTGTGATCGTTTACTTCGCGCGCGGTGCGGATAAGCCGCGCCTGCTGCGGGTTCTGCGCCACGATAAACCACGGATCGACCGCGATGCAGTGGCCGCCAACACCTGGCCCCGGCTGCAGAATATTCACACGCGGATGGCGGTTCGCAAGGCGAATAAGCTCCCAGACATTGATGCCCTGGTCGGCGCAGATAAGCGAGAGCTCGTTGGCGAACGCGATATTGACGTCACGGAAGCTGTTTTCCGTCAGCTTGCACATTTCGGCGGTGCGGGAGTTAGTTACTACACACTCACCTTCAAGGAAAATGTTATAGAGTTCGCTGGCGCGCGCCGAACACACCGGCGTCATGCCGCCTATCACCCGGTCGTTCTTAATCAGTTCAACCATGACCTGCCCCGGCAGTACGCGCTCCGGGCAATACGCAATATTGATATCCGCTGCATCGCCTGCCTGCTGCGGGAAGGAGAGATCCGGGCGCAGCGCGGCCAGCCATTGCGCCATCTGTTCAGTAGCGCCGACCGGCGACGTGGATTCGAGAATAACCAGCGCGCCTTTACGCAGCACCGGCGCGATAGATTCCGCCGCCGACTGTACGTAAGCCATATCCGGCTCGTGATCGCCCTTAAACGGCGTAGGAACCGCGATGAGATACGCGTCTGCCTCGACCGGTTGCGTGCTTGCGCGCAGGAAACCACCTTCTACGGCAGCTTTCACGATCTTATCCAGCTCCGGCTCGACGATATGAATTTCACCCCGGTTGATGGTATCGACCGCATGCTGATTGATGTCGATGCCGATGACCTGTTTTTCTCGCGAGGCAAATGCAGCCGCGGTGGGTAAACCGATATAACCCAGACCAATCACCGAAATGGTATTAAAACTCATAGTGATACCCGATTATTTTTAAGTGCATGTAATATCCGTTCGCATGCCTGCCCGTCGCCATAAGGGTTATGGGCGTGGCTCATGGCCTGGTACGCCGCCTCGTCGTTCAGCAGTCGCGTCACTTCGGCAACAATACGCCGCGTATCTGTGCCCACCAGCCGCACCGTCCCCGCCTCGACTGCCTCTGGCCGTTCGGTGGTTTCACGCATCACCAGCACCGGTTTGCCAAGCGACGGCGCCTCTTCCTGAATCCCACCGGAATCGGTCAGGATCAGCCAGGCGTGATTCATCAGCCAGACAAATGGCAAGTACTCCTGCGGCTCTATGAGCACCACGTTTTCAACGTGGCCCAGAATGCGGTTTACCGGCTCGGTCACATTAGGGTTGAGATGGACCGGGTAGACAATCTGTACGTCGCGGTTTTGCGCGGCGATATCCGCCAGCGCCCGACAAATCTGTTCAAATCCTTCCCCGAAACTTTCGCGACGATGGCCCGTAACCAGAATCAGTTTCTTGTCGACATCCAGGAAGGGGTACTGCGTTTCAAGACGCAGGCGCAACGCCTCGTCCGCCATCACGCGGTCGCGCACGGAGATCAGCGCGTCGATAACGGTGTTGCCGGTCACAAAAATACGGGTGTCAGGAATGTTTTCGCGCAGCAGGTTCTGGCGTGACAATTCCGTCGGGGCGAAGTGGTACATCGCAAGATGACCCGTAAGCGTGCGGTTGGCTTCTTCCGGCCACGGCGAATAGAGATCGCCGGTGCGCAGACCCGCTTCGACGTGGCCCACAGGAATACGCTGATAAAACGCCGCGAGACTTGTCGCAATCGTCGTCGTCGTATCGCCATGCACCAGCACAACGTCGGGGCGGAATTCGGTCAGAATCGGTTTCAGCCCTTCCAGAATACGGCAGGTGATTTCAGTCAATCCCTGCCCGGGCTTCATGATGTTCAGGTCGTAATCCGGCACAATGGAAAAAAGATGCAGCACCTGGTCCAGCATCTCACGATGCTGGGCCGTGACGCATACTCGTGTGTCAAACGCGGGATCTTGTGCCAGCGCATGTACCAGCGGCGCCATTTTGATGGCTTCTGGTCGCGTGCCAAAAACGGTTAGTACTCTCACAACGATTCTCTTCAGTTGACGATGAAGGTGGCGTGCGCCTTCATCCAGGACGCGTGCTTATGCGGTGCGACGGCGGCGGACCAGAGCCACGCCAGCGCCAGTCAACGCCCCAACGGCTCCCCACATGATCATCAGGAATGCGCGACGTGGGCTGTCGCGTTTAACCGGCTCTTCTGGCGTACGCAGATAGCGATAGGTCTGAAAGCGTGGGTCCAGTGTCGGTCCGACGTTCAGCGTCGCCAGCATCGCCCGATTCTGATCGTAGTCGATGTCGTAGGTTGGCCCGACCGCCTGGAGATTTTCCAGACGCGCCTGTAACAGTGGCCGCCCCAGCATAAACAGTTCAGAATCCGGCAGCTCGTCTGCGGGAACGTCTGTTTCGCTGCGAGAAATATTGTGTTGTTCCGCCACCTGCAACGCCTGCTGAACGCTATGCACGCGACGATCGTAAATAGATTTTGCTACCGCTTCCTGGCGCTTGACCTGCGCCTTCATCTGCACGGTGCGCGCACTCCAGGCACCTTTCAGCTCATCATTGAGATGGCTCGCGGCACGCTGGCTGGCGAAGGCAATGTACTGACGCAACAGGTTATTAGCATCGGGCGCGGTCTCTGCCACAAGCTTAATGCTGTCGTTCTGGTTGCGCGTAATGTCGCCTGCGGTGAACTGAATATTATCGATGAATTCATCAAGCAGGGCGGCATCCGCCTTACTGTTGCCGACTTTACGCTGCTTGTAGTAATCCGTCTGCGACCAGAAATCGCGGCGGGTATCCCAGGCAGAGAGCTGCATGATGAATTCTTTATAGGCATCGTCCATCACCGAGGGTTGATCCACCGGCACCAGGTTGGCTTTCACATCCAGATTGCGCAGGAACTGCTGCTGCGAGTAGTACCCGCCCAGCATATTGACAGTCGGGCGATCGGTAATCGCCATCGCGCTCCACTCCTGGCGTGCAAAGAACGTGTACGTGAGCGCCACCAGCGCAAACAGTACGGCCATTCCCGCTATCCAGAATTTACCTGCCCACAGCGTTCGAAACAGACCGCGAATATCCAGTTCATTATCTGCCACTCCTGGCGGAGTGCCCGGCACTTTTTGATTCATCACGTCCCCGATTTACTTTAATTAGCGGTGGGCTTGTTGCTTCCGCGCTTCATACGACGCTTAACGCGTTTGATAAAGCGCGCCACTTTCCATGCCCGTTTAATACAGTAGCCGTAGAAGAAAAATGCTAGCAAGAATAATGCCAACATTACCCATTCAGGAATAATGTGTGCGGCATATTCGGACGCTACGCCAATGCCTGCCAACAGCGCGGCGGCGAGCGTGATAAGGACAAACGCCTGACGAGAAGTAAAGCCTGCGCGCATGATCAGATGATGAATGTGCTGGCGGTCTGGCGAGAAAGGACTCATGCCCTTACGCAGACGGCGGTACATGATGGCAATCATGTCCATCAACGGAATCGCGATGATCCACAGCGCCGTCACCGGGCTAATCGGATGCCTTTTCCCCTGGGTCGTTTCGAGGAGGATCCAAATAACGGTAAAGCCGATAAGCGTACTGCCGGCGTCGCCCATAAAGACTTTATAGCGACGACCGAACGCGCCCAGATTCAGCAGGATATAAGGAAGGATGGCGGCTATCATGGCGAAGCACCACATCGACAGGCTGGTCTGCCCGTCAAACCACAGGATCATCCCAATGGCCGCAAAAGAAACGCACGACAATCCGCCGAGCAAACCATCGATGCCGTCGACCATGTTAAAGGCATTAATTGCCGCCCAGACGGCAAAGAGCGTAAGGAAATAGCCAAACGGCCCCAGCACCATCTCCCACGAGCCGAAAATATACCCGAGGCTTCGCAGATAGAGCCCGCCGACCGTCATCATCACGACGCCGATAACCGCCTGGATCACCGCGCGGATTTTCACGCTGATGTCATAACGGTCATCCAGCGCGCCGACGAAAACCAGTACCCCGGCGCTTGCCAGGTATAACGCCGCATGGGGGATATAGTAGTCCGCTATGGAGAAGGTAAAGCAGATGCCTGCGTAGACGGAGATGCCGCCCACCAGCGGGATGAGCCCCTGATGGCGCTTACGGAAATTGGGCTTATCGACAAGGCCAATTCTTTTGCCCAGCTTTCGTGCAAAAAAAAGAAAAACAAATGTGAATAAAAAAATACTGATTAGCTCAGCACCAACGGTAACTAAATTCACAGTGTGCGCTCTCTGCAAACGTTAAGTCCGGAGGAAGTATAACTGCGGCAGTCAGGCTTTCTCAGCACTCCTCCGCCCCTCATCCCTGAACAGACTAATTATTATTCAGTAAGATAAACATAGCTCAGGCCAGATAAAAACTGGCGCACCTTTACTGAAATTCGTGTAAAGATCACGCCTGTTGCCTATCGTATAGAGCAACAAAGAAAAACGCCACGTCGTGACGTGGCGTTCCCCGAGTTCCCGCTGACTACGAACGTTTCATCATGTCGAAGAATTCGTCGTTAGTTTTGGTCATCGCCAGTTTATTAATGAGGAATTCCATCGCGTCAATCTCACCCATCGGGTGAATGATTTTACGCAGGATCCACATTTTCTGCAGTTCTTCCTGCGTCGTCAGCAGTTCTTCTTTACGGGTACCGGAACGGTTGTAATCAATCGCCGGGAAGACGCGTTTTTCCGCGATCTTACGAGACAAGTGAAGTTCCATGTTACCGGTGCCTTTAAACTCTTCGTAGATAACTTCATCCATTTTAGAGCCGGTATCAATCAGAGCAGTCGCAATGATGGTCAGGCTGCCGCCCTCTTCCACATTACGCGCAGCGCCGAAGAAACGCTTCGGACGGTGCAGGGCGTTCGCATCCACACCACCGGTCAGCACTTTGCCAGACGCCGGTACCACGGTGTTGTATGCACGCGCCAGACGGGTGATGGAGTCGAGCAGGATAATAACGTCTTTTTTGTGCTCAACCAGGCGCTTCGCCTTCTCGATCACCATTTCAGCAACCTGAACGTGGCGGGAAGCCGGTTCGTCGAACGTCGACGCAACGACTTCGCCTTTAACCAGACGCTGCATCTCGGTCACTTCTTCAGGACGTTCGTCAATCAGCAGCACCATCAGCACGCAATCAGGATGGTTGTACGCGATGCTCTGCGCAATGTTCTGCAGCAGCATGGTTTTACCCGCTTTGGGCGGCGCGACGATAAGACCACGCTGACCACGACCTATTGGCGAGGCCAGATCCAGTACGCGCGCAGTCAAATCTTCAGTAGAACCGTTTCCTCGCTCCATGCGCAGACGAGAATTCGCGTGCAGCGGCGTTAAGTTTTCAAACAGGATCTTATTACGTGCGTTTTCCGGTTTATCGAAGTTAACTTCGTTAACTTTCAACAGCGCAAAGTAGCGCTCGCCTTCTTTCGGCGGACGAATCTTACCGGAGATAGTATCCCCTGTGCGGAGGTTGAAACGGCGGATTTGGCTGGGAGAAACGTAGATGTCGTCGGGACCGGCGAGGTAGGAGCTGTCTGCAGAACGGAGGAAGCCGAAACCATCCTGCAATATCTCCAGCACACCGTCGCCAAAGATATCTTCGCCACTCTTCGCGTGCTGCTTCAGGATGGCGAAAATAATATCCTGTTTGCGCATGCGGGCCAGGTTTTCCAGCCCCATATTTTCGCCGAGAGTAATCAGCTCAGAAACCGGCGTATTCTTTAATTCGGTAAGATTCATAGTGGTGGGTTCTTAAACTCGGGGTAAATCTCGAACGTAATGTTGTGAATGGTATGGCAGGGTCATCCATGCCTGTTAACGGGCTTCATCTCATGTCTGTTCGTTGCCTGGTTGCAGGTAAGGAACGCAGAACTGAAACGACAAGACGGAATGAGTGATAAGTCCCGGAGTTAATGCTCTTCTCGCCTACCGGTCTCGGTATTGACATTGTCACGGGCGGGAAGCGTCGGGTATTACAAGATTCAAACTAAAAGGTAAGTTTAAATTGAAGTCAAAAATTAAGTTAGCATGACTGAAGCCGGGCGTCCAGCGGTCGTGAGTTTTTCACAACCGTGATCGCCCCGGCGGGGAACCATTTACGCCAGGTTGGCGTCGAGGAACTCTTTCAGTTGGCCTTTAGACAGCGCGCCCACTTTGGTCGCCGCCACTTCACCATTCTTAAACAGCAGCAGAGTCGGAATGCCGCGGATGCCGTATTTCGGCGCAGTGCCCGGGTTCTGGTCGATGTTCAGCTTGGCAACCGTCAGTTTGCCCTGATATTCATCAGCGATTTCATCAAGGATAGGGGCGATCATTTTGCACGGACCACACCATTCTGCCCAGAAATCAACCAGAATCAACCCGTCCGCCTTAAGTACATCCGTGTCGAAACTGTCGTCAGTCAGGTGAATAATTTTATCGCTCATGTTTTACTCCAAAGATTAGGCCTGTCATGTTGGTGTAGCATTAACCAACATAAGGTTGACTTTATTTCACCGGATACGCTTTCGTAAAGCAATAGTTAGCTGATATTCTACCACACTATGAGCAAAACACACTTGACTGAACAGAAGTTTTCCGACTTCGCCCTGCACCCTGTCGTAGTTCAAGCCCTTGAAAAAAAAGGGTTTCATAACTGCACACCTATCCAGGCTCTGGCACTCCCGTTAACGCTCACGGGCCGTGACGTTGCAGGGCAGGCGCAAACCGGTACCGGCAAAACGATGGCGTTTTTAACGTCAACGTTTCACTATTTACTCTCTCACCCTGCTGCGGAAAGTCGCCAGGTGAATCAGCCGCGCGCCCTGATTATGGCGCCGACCCGCGAACTGGCGGTGCAGATTCACTCCGACGCGGAGCCGCTGGCGGAAGCTACCGGCCTTAAGCTTGGTCTCGCCTACGGCGGCGACGGCTACGACAAGCAGTTGAAAGTGCTGGAAAGCGGCGTCGATATCCTGATCGGCACCACTGGCCGTCTCATTGATTACACCAAACAAAACCACGTCAATCTGGGCGCGATTCAGGTCGTCGTACTCGATGAAGCCGATCGCATGTACGACCTGGGCTTCATCAAAGATATTCGCTGGCTGTTCCGCCGTATGCCGGCTGCCGCGCAACGTCTCAATATGCTCTTCTCCGCTACCCTGTCTTACCGTGTGCGTGAACTGGCGTTTGAACAGATGAACAACGCGGAGTATGTCGAGGTTGAGCCGGAGCAGAAAACGGGCCACCGTATCAAAGAAGAGCTTTTCTATCCGTCTAACGAAGAAAAAATGCGCCTGCTCCAGACGCTCATTGAAGAAGAGTGGCCGGACCGCGCCATTATTTTCGCGAATACCAAACACCGCTGTGAAGACATCTGGGGTCATCTGGCCGCAGACGGTCATCGCGTAGGTCTGCTGACCGGCGACGTAGCCCAGAAAAAACGCCTGCGTATTCTTGATGAATTTACCCGCGGCGATCTCGACATTCTGGTGGCAACGGACGTAGCGGCACGCGGCCTGCATATCCCGGCCGTGACGCACGTCTTCAACTACGATCTGCCGGACGACTGCGAAGATTATGTTCACCGTATTGGCCGTACCGGTCGCGCGGGCGCCAGTGGTCACTCTATCAGCCTTGCTTGTGAAGAGTACGCGCTGAACCTGCCGGCTATTGAGACGTATATCGGCCATACCATTCCGGTAAGTAAATACAACCCGGATGCGCTGTTAAACGAGCTGCCGCCGCCGAAACGCCTGTCGCGTCCGCGTACCGGCAATGGCCCGCGTCGCTCCGGCGCGCCGCGCAACCGTCGTCGTACAGGATAAGCGCTATGCCCGGAACCTCCTCACTGTATGCGGCGATCGACCTCGGTTCGAACAGCTTCCATATGCTGGTGGTACGTGAGGTAGCCGGGAGCATTCAGACGCTCACGCGTGTGAAACGCAAGGTCCGCCTCGCGGCGGGCCTCGGCGCTGACAATGCGCTCTCGGCGGATGCCATGGAGCGCGGCTGGCAATGCCTGCGCCTGTTCGCCGAACGCCTTCAGGATATTTCCCCTTCGCAAATCCGCGTGGTCGCCACCGCGACGCTACGTCTTGCCACCAATGCCGATGTTTTTGTCGCCCGCGCCCAGGAAATCCTTGGTTGCCCGGTACAGGTCATTGCAGGCGAAGAAGAGGCGCGGCTTATCTATCAGGGCGTCGCGCATACAACCGGGGGTGATGACCGCCGCCTGGTCGTGGATATTGGCGGTGCCAGTACGGAGCTTGTGACCGGCACCGGTGCCAGAGCCACATCGCTGTTTAGCCTGCCGATGGGCTGCGTCACTTTTCTGGAGCGTTTTTTCACTGACCGAAGCCTGACACAAGAGCATTTCGCCAGCGCTGAACAGGCCGCGCGCGACGTGCTACAGCCCGTCATCGCGCAGTTGCGTGGCCAGGGCTGGAAAATCTGTGTTGGCGCGTCAGGCACCGTGCAGGCGCTGCAAGAAATCATGATGGCGCAGGGTATGGACGAGCGCATTACGCTTGCGAAACTCCAGCAGCTAAAAACGCGCGCCATTCACTGTGGTCGTCTGGAAGAGCTTGAAATTGAAGGCCTGACGCTGGAACGCGCGCTGGTGTTCCCAAGCGGCCTTGCCATTCTTATCGCGGTTTTCAGTGAACTTGAAATCGAATGCATGACCCTTGCCGGCGGCGCACTGCGTGAAGGGCTGGTGTATGGGATGCTACATCTGGCGGTCGATCAGGACATTCGCAACCGCACCCTGAAAAATATCCAGCGCCGTTTTATGGTGGATATCAGCCAGGCCGGGCGCGTGGCGCAGCTGGCTGAACGCTTCGTTACGAGCGTGGAGAGCGAATGGGCGCTGGACGATCTCAGCCGCACACTGTTGCATAGCGCAAGCTTGCTGCATGAAGTCGGCCTGGCGATTGATTTCAAGCGAGCGCCTCATCACGCCGCGTATCTGGTGAATAATCTGGATTTGCCGGGCTTCACGCCTGCGCAGAAAAAGCTGCTGGCGACGCTGTTACTGAACCAGACCGGCACGGTCGATCTCTCTGCGCTGCAACAGCAAAATGCAGTGCCGCTGCGGGTCGCTGAACGTCTGTGTCGACTGCTACGACTGGCTATTATTTTTGCCAGCCGTCGGCGCGACGATATGCTGCCTGAAGTAAGCCTCAGCGTACACGGCGAGACGCTGACCGCGACGCTTCCGCAGGACTGGCTGTCTGTGCATCCGCTGGGCGCCGAGATGTTAGGGCAAGAACAGCTCTGGCAGAGTTACGTGCACTGGCAACTTGACGTGCAATAAGCACGACGAGCATAAAAAAACCGCCTGCATGGGCGGTTTTTTATTAGGCTGTGCGCCGTCGTTACCCGCCGCGCGCTTTCGCGAGCATCGCCTTGATATTCGCCACATTGGCCTGCCCTTTTTCCATGCGCTCCTGTGCCGTCACAACTTTACGCTCGGTTTCCCACTGCAAATCATCCTGCGGCAGCTCGAGCAAAAAGCGACTTGGCTCCGGGCGCATCAGCTCGCCGTACTGGCGGCGCTCTTTGCAAAGCGTGAAAATAAGCTCTTTCTGCGCACGCGTGATACCCACATAAGCGAGACGTCGTTCTTCATCGATGTTGTCTTCATCAATGCTGCTCTGGTGCGGCAGTAGCCCTTCCTCCATGCCGACCAGAAACACATACGGAAACTCAAGGCCCTTGGATGCATGCAACGTCATCAACTGCACCTGGTCGAGCTCTTCGTCGCTTTCGCCGCGCTCCATCATGTCGCGCAGCGTAAAGCGCGTCACGACCTGTGTCAGCGTCATCGGCTCATCGAGATCGGTTCCTTCCAGCATCTCGGTCATCCAGCTGAAGAGCTGATTGACGTTTTTCATGCGCATTTCAGCCGCTTTCGGGCTGGGCGAAGTTTCAAACAACCATGCTTCGTAATCAATGCCGCGAATAAGATCGCGTACCGCCGCGACAGGTTCACGCTCAGACAGCACCGCGACTTCCTGCAACCATTGCGTAAAGCGCGTCAGCGATTCATAACCGCGCCCGGTCAGCGTCTGGGCAAGGCCCATATCAAAACTCGCCATGAACAAACTTTTATTACGCTGGGTCGCCCATTCGCCAAGCTTCTGCAACGTCGCGGGGCCGATTTCACGCTTGGGCGTATTTACAATGCGCAGAAACGCGCTGTCGTCGTCCGGGTTAGTCAGGACGCGCAGATAAGCCAGCAAATCTTTAATCTCCGGGCGCGAGAAGAACGACGTGCCGCCGGAAATTCGGTACGGGATGCGGTTTTGCATCAACATCTTTTCAAAGACTCGCGACTGGTGATTACCGCGATAAAGGATCGCGTAATCCTTGTACTGGGTCTTGTTGATAAAGTGATGCGCGATAAGCTCACCGGTGACGCGCTCCGCCTCATGATCTTCATGATTGGCGGTCAATACTTTCAGTTCCGTGCCGTAACCCAGTTCGGAAAAGAGCTTTTTCTCGAAAACGTGCGGGTTATTGGCGATAAGAATGTTGGCCGCTTTAAGGATACGTCCCGAAGAGCGGTAGTTCTGCTCAAGTTTAATCACCTGCAGCGCCGGGAAATCCTGGCTTAACAGCACCAGGTTTTGCGGACGTGCGCCGCGCCAGGAGTAGATGGATTGATCGTCATCGCCGACTACGGTGAAACGCGCGCGATTGCCCACCAGCAATTTCACCAGTTCATACTGGCTGGTGTTCGTATCCTGGTATTCATCCACCAGCAGATAACGAATGCGGTTTTGCCAGCGCTCACGCACTTCTTCATTGCGCTGTAACAACAGGGTCGGCAGCAGAATCAGATCGTCGAAATCCAGCACATTGCAGGCTTTCAGATGGGCGTCATAGAGACTGTAGCAATGTGCAAAAATACGCTCGCGCTCGCCAGTCGCGCGCGCTGCCGCCTGCGGGGGACTAAGCAGGTCGTTTTTCCAGTTCGAAATCGTAGAGATAAGCTGTTGTAACAACACCTTATCGTTTTCAATCAGCCCTTCGGTCAGCTCTTTGATAAGCGCCATTTGGTCGGTATCGTCGAACAACGAAAAATTGGACTTCATGCCCAGGGCCGCATATTCGCGCTTGATAATCTCAAGACCCAGCGTATGGAACGTAGAAATCATCAGGCCGCGCGACTCCTTGCGCCCGAGGGTCTGGGCGACACGCTCTTTCATTTCCCGCGCGGCTTTGTTAGTAAAAGTGACCGCCGCGATATGACGAGCCTGATACCCGCAGCCGCGGATCAAATGTGCAATTTTATTGGTGATCACGCGAGTTTTACCGGAGCCAGCACCCGCCAGCACCAGGCAGGGTCCAGTGACGAATTCGACGGCTTGTTGTTGGGCGGGGTTCAGACGCATAAGTTACTCAGTGAAAGTCAGAGGAGAAGGCGGCTCCCCACAGCAGGTACAGCAGTACGAAGGGAGAAAAACGCGTGGTAGTATAGCCAGCGTTATCAACCCCACTCAAGGCACGATCATGGCAAAAACAGCAGCAGCACTGCATATCCTTGTTAAAGAAGAAAAACTGGCACTGGATCTGCTGGAACAAATTAAAAATGGCGGCGATTTTGAGAAGCTTGCCAAGAAGCACTCCATTTGCCCGTCGGGCAAAAAAGGCGGTCATTTAGGCGAATTCCGTCAGGGTCAGATGGTGCCGGCATTCGATAAAGTCGTGTTCTCCTGTCCGGTACTGGAGCCGACCGGCCCGCTGCACACCCAGTTCGGTTACCACATTATTAAAGTGCTCTACCGCAACTAAGAAAAAGGCCTTCTCTGTGAGAAGGCCTTTTTCTTTGGGGTTCGAGTGACGCGTTAAGGCGGGTGCGCTGCGTTTACCCGCCCTACGCTAGCTTCAACTCAAAAGAGGGTGGATAACACATTCCCCTAAGGATTTTGGCTTGCAGCAAGGTGGCAAGCGAGTACATCCCCAGGAGCATAGAAAACTATGTGACTGGGGTGTACGAACGCCGCCAACGCCGCTGCGGGTAAAAAGACGGCGGGGAATCAGCCGGCGACCGCGATACGCTTCATATCGGTCATATAACCGCGCAGTTTCTGGCCCACTTTTTCGATCTCGTGGCTGCGAATTGCGTCATTCACGTCACGCAACTGCGCGTTATCAACGGCGGAACCCTTAATGGCGTTACCCAGATCGCCTGGCTGCAGCGTGGTCATAAATTCTTTCAGCAGCGGTACGGCAGCATTGGCGAACAGATAGTTGCCATATTCTGCGGTGTCCGAGATAACCACGTTCATTTCATACAGACGCTTACGGGCGATTGTGTTTGCGATAAGCGGCAGCTCGTGCAGCGATTCATAGTAAGCGGATTCCTCGATGATGCCTGCATCTACCATCGTTTCGAATGCCAGCTCAACGCCTGCTTTGACCATCGCTATCATCAGCACGCCGTTATCGAAATATTCCTGCTCGCTGATTTTGCCTTCAAACTGCGGCGCGTTTTCAAACGCGGTTTTGCCGGTCTCTTCACGCCATGTCAGCAGCTTTTTATCGTCGTTCGCCCAGTCCGCCATCATACCGGAGGAGAATTCACCGGAAATAATGTCGTCCATGTGTTTCTGGAACAGCGGCGCCATGATGGTTTTCAGCTGCTCAGACAGTGCATAAGCACGCAGTTTCGCCGGGTTGGACAGACGATCCATCATTAGCGTGATACCGCCCTGCTTCAGCGCTTCGGTGATGGTTTCCCAGCCGAACTGAATCAGTTTTTCGGCATAGGCCGGGTCAGTGCCTTCTTCCACCAGCTTGTCAAAGCACAGCAGAGAACCTGCCTGCAACATGCCGCAAAGAATGGTCTGCTCGCCCATCAGGTCCGATTTCACTTCAGCGACAAAAGATGATTCCAGCACGCCTGCGCGATGACCGCCGGTCGCCGCTGCCCACGCTTTGGCAATCGCCATACCTTCGCCTTTCGGATCGTTTTCCGGGTGAACGGCGATAAGCGTCGGCACACCGAAACCGCGTTTGTATTCTTCACGCACTTCAGTACCCGGGCACTTCGGCGCTACCATCACAACGGTAATGTCTTTACGGATCTGCTCGCCCACTTCGACAATGTTAAAACCGTGGGAATAGCCCAGCGCGGCGCCGTCTTTCATCAGCGGCTGTACGGCGCGCACTACATCAGAGTGCTGTTTGTCTGGCGTCAGGTTAACGACCAGATCCGCTTGTGGGATAAGATCTTCATACGTGCCGACCTGAAAACCGTTTTCTGTGGCCTTACGCCAGGAGGCGCGCTTCTCAGCGATGGCTTCTTTACGCAGGGCATAGGAAACGTCCAGCCCGGAATCACGCATGTTCAGGCCCTGGTTGAGGCCCTGAGCGCCGCAACCCACGATGACTACTTTTTTCCCTTTGAGGTAACCGGCCTCGTCGGCGAATTCATCGCGCGCCATGAAGCGGCATTTACCCAGCTGCGCCAGCTGCTGGCGCAAGTTCAAAGTGTTGAAGTAGTTAGCCATTGTGATACCTCGTGATGTTGTATTGTCTTATTGTTCGGTTTTCGACGTCGTCAAAAGCGACGGTACAAATTTCAGGTTACAGGAAGGCGGCGATTACGCGAGCCTGACTGCGCATCGTTGAGAGCACGGTCAGAGAAACACCGACACACCGGTGACCTGAAACAGGTTAAGACCACTATATGACAGGAAATCCGTTGCGGAAATTGATATATTGACAACATCACATTGCGTTTTATGCAACAAGAAATCAAGGAGATGCCGCTGTGGATCTGCGCGATCTGAAAATGTTTCTGCATCTGGCGGAAAGCCGTCATTTTGGCCGCAGCGCGCGCGCCATGCATGTAAGCCCCTCCACGCTTTCGCGCCAGATCCAGCGGCTGGAAGAGGATCTGGCTCAGCCGCTTTTTATACGCGATAACCGCACCGTCACGCTGACAGAAGCGGGCGAAGCGCTACGCCAGTTTGCTCAACAGACGTTATTGCAATACCAACAGCTGCGCCATGCAATTGACCAACAGGGGCCTGCGCTCTCCGGCGAGTTACATCTGTTTTGCTCTGTAACGGCGGCTTACAGTCATCTGCCGCCGATCCTCGATCGCTTCCGCGCCGAACACCCGTCAGTAGAAATTAAGCTGACCACTGGCGACGCCGCCGACGCGGTAGAAAAGGTCAATTCCGGAGAGGCCGATCTTGCCATCGCGGGCAAACCAGAAATCCTGCCTGCCGCCGTCGCGTTTTCGATGCTGGAAAACCTCAGCGTGGTGCTGATTGCGCCTGCCCTGCCCTGCCCGGTACGCGCGCAGGTAACCGCCTCAGAGCCAGACTGGACGCAGGTGCCGTTCATCATGCCGGACCAGGGGCCGGTCCGGCGACGCATTGAGCTGTGGTTTCGTCGCCATAAAATCAGTAACCCATTTATTTATGCGACGGTGGCGGGTCATGAGGCGATGGTATCGATGGTCGCGCTGGGCTGCGGCGTAGCGCTGATCCCGGAAGTGGTGCTCGAAAATAGCCCCGAACCAGTGCGCAACCGCGTGCTGATTCTGGAGCGCAGCGATGAAAAAACGCCGTTTGAACTCGGCGTTTGTGTACAAAAAAAGCGGCTGCATGAGCCGCTTGTTGAAGCCTTCTGGAAACTGCTACCGGGCTACCGCTAGCCTGCAAGGAAGAACCGGAACGCCGGGTTGCCGGTCTCATCATGGCATTCGTAGCCAAGTTCGTTGAGCCGGGTTTCGAAATCCGGTTCATGTTCGCCAAGCTCAAAGGCTGCCAGGACACGCCCGTAATCCGTTCCATGGCTGCGGTAGTGGAACAGCGAGATATTCCAGTGTGTACCCAGCGTGTGCAGAAAGCGCAACAGCGCGCCTGGCGCCTCCGGAAACTCGAAGCTGTAGAGCCGCTCGCGCAGCGGTCTTGAGGGCCGTCCGCCGACCATGTAGCGCACATGCAATTTCGCCATTTCATCATCAGAGAGATCCACCACACCGTAGCCGTCGCCGGTTAACTGCGCGATGATTTCATGACGCTCTTCCAGCCCGCGGCTTATCCGCACGCCGACAAAGATGCAGGCATCCTGGGCATCGGCAAAACGGTAGTTAAACTCCGTGACTGCACGCCCGCCCAACAGCTGACAAAACTTCAGAAAGCTGCCTTTTTCTTCCGGGATCGTCACGGCCAGCAGTGCTTCGCGCTGCTCACCCAGCTCACAGCGCTCGGACACATAGCGCAGACCGTGGAAATTGACATTAGCGCCAGACAGCACATGCGCCAGGCGCTCGCCGCGAATATTATGCTGCGCCACATACTTTTTCATGCCCGCCAGCGCCAGCGCGCCAGATGGCTCCGCCACCGCGCGAACATCCTCAAAGAGATCTTTCATGGCCGCGCAAATAGCATCACTGTCTACGGTGATGATGTCGTCGAGATACTCCTGGCAGACACGGAACGTCTCATCGCCGATACGTTTAACCGCCACCCCTTCAGCAAACAGCCCTACGCGCGGTAAATCGACAGGATGACCAGCCTCCAGCGCCGCTTTAAGGCAGGCGGAATCGGCTGCTTCGACGGCGATCACTTTGATCTGCGGCATCAATTGCTTGATCAATACCGCGACACCCGCAGCCAACCCGCCACCGCCCACCGGCACAAACACACGATCGATATGCGCGTCCTGCTGAAGCAGCTCCAGCGCCAGCGTGCCCTGGCCCGCAATGACGGCCGGATGGTCGAAGGGCGGCACATAGGTAAAGCCTTGTTGCTGCGAAAGCGCAATGGCATGTGCTTTCGCCTCGTCGAAATTGGCACCGTGAAGCAGCACTTCACCACCAAAGCCGCGCACCGCATCCACTTTGATATCTGCTGTCGTCACCGGCATCACAATGAGCGATTTCATGCCCAGCCGGGATGAGGAGAGCGCTACGCCCTGCGCATGGTTGCCCGCGGAAGCCGTAATAACACCCCGTGCTTTCTGCTGTTCCGTGAGATTCGCCATCATCGCGTACGCACCGCGTAGCTTAAAGCTGTGCACAGGTTGTCTGTCTTCACGCTTTACGAGGATGACGTTATCAAGCCGTGCCGACAGTTTTTCCATCTTCTGAAGCGGCGTCACCTGCGCCACCTCGTAGACTGGCGCGCGCAGTACGGCCCGCAGATATTCCGCCCCACAGGGGGCGGCGGACAGGGATTGCGACTCGGCCATGGTTAGCCTCCCAGCTTCGATTTATCGCGTACGGCGCCCTTATCGGCGCTAGTGGCGAGGCTTGCATAAGCACGCAGCGCGAAAGAAACCTGACGCTCACGGTTACGCGGCGTCCAGGCATCGGCCCCGCGTGCTTCCTGGGCTTCACGGCGCGCAGCAAGCTGCTGATCGCTGACCTCCAGCTGAATACCTCGATTCGGGATATCAATAGCAATCATGTCGCCGTCTTCAATCAATGCGATATTGCCACCGCTGGCTGCCTCTGGCGAAACGTGGCCAATCGAAAGCCCGGATGTACCGCCGGAAAAACGGCCATCCGTGATAAGCGCGCACGCTTTACCAAGCCCCATCGATTTCAGGAAGCTGGTCGGGTAGAGCATTTCTTGCATCCCCGGCCCGCCTTTCGGCCCTTCGTAGCGGATAACCACGACATCACCTGCGACCACTTTACCGCCGAGAATGGCTTCTACCGCGTCGTCCTGGCTTTCATAAACCTTGGCCGGGCCGCGGAAGACCAGACTGCCTTCATCCACCCCAGCCGTTTTGACGATACAGCCATTTTCAGCGAAATTACCGTACAGCACGGCCAGGCCACCATCCTGACTGTACGCATGTTCCAGCGAGCGAATACAGCCTTCCTGACGATCGTCATCCAGTGTGTCCCAGCGGCAGGATTGCGAAAATGCCTGCGTGGTGCGAATGCCGGCCGGGCCTGCGCGGAACATCTCTTTCACCGCGCTATCCTGGGTGAGCATGACGTCATATTGCTCAAGCGTCTGTGGCAGCGTCAGGCCAAGCACGTTATTGACGTCGCGATTCATCAGCCCTGCCCGATCCAGTTCACCGAGAATGCCGATAACCCCGCCTGCGCGGTGAACATCTTCCATATGGTATTTCTGAGTACTGGGTGCCACCTTACACAGCTGCGGCACTTTACGGGAAAGGCGGTCGATGTCGCTCATCGTGAAGTCAATTTCCGCCTCCTGCGCCGCTGCCAGCAAATGAAGAACGGTATTGGTGGAGCCGCCCATAGCAATATCGAGCGTCATGGCGTTTTCAAACGCCGCTTTGCTCGCGATGTTACGCGGCAGCGCACTGACGTCATCCTGTTCGTAATAGCGTTTGGTGAGCGACACAATGCGTTTACCCGCATTGATAAAAAGATCTTTGCGGTCAGCGTGGGTCGCCAGCAGCGAGCCATTGCCCGGCTGAGACAGGCCCAGCGCCTCGGTCAGACAGTTCATGGAGTTAGCCGTGAACATGCCGGAACAGGAACCGCAGGTGGGGCAGGCGGAGCGTTCAACCTGATCGCTCTGTTCATCACTCACGTGTGGGTTTGCGCCCTGAATCATGGCATCGACCAGATCGAGCTTAATAATTTGATCAGACAGTTTGGTTTTACCGGCTTCCATCGGACCGCCGGATACAAAAATCACCGGGATATTCAGACGCAGAGAAGCCATCAGCATCCCTGGGGTGATTTTGTCGCAGTTGGAAATGCAGACCATTGCATCGGCGCAGTGGGCGTTCACCATGTATTCCACCGAGTCGGCAATCAGCTCGCGAGACGGCAGTGAATAAAGCATACCGCCGTGTCCCATGGCGATGCCGTCATCCACCGCGATGGTATTGAACTCTTTCGCCACGCCGCCGGCTGCCTCAATCTGCTCCGCAACCAGTTTGCCCAGATCGCGCAGATGAACATGTCCCGGCACGAACTGGGTAAAAGAGTTTACAACCGCGATAATGGGCTTGCCGAAATCGGCGTCGGTCATTCCCGTGGCACGCCATAAGGCGCGGGCACCCGCCATATTGCGGCCGTGCGTGGTAGTGGCAGAACGGTACTTAGGCATGCTTTTTTCACTCCAGTCTCTACAAAAACCGGGCGGCTCAAGCCGCCCGTGCAGGTGTTATTGTGCTTAAGGGTTAACTTGATCCAACCAGCCCCACTTATCTTCGGTCTCGCCGGTAAACAGGCCAAAGAATGCCTGCTGAACGCGCTTGGTGACCGGGCCGCAGCGACCTTCGCCAACCTGAATACCATCAACGCTACGTACCGGCGTGATTTCCGCAGCCGTACCAGACATAAAGACTTCATCTGCCAGGTACAGTGACTCACGGGACAGCACCTGTTCACGGACTTCAATGCCCATATCTTTGGCAAGCTTGATGATCGCGTCACGGGTAATACCCGGCAGCGCGGAAGAGGTGAATGGCGGAGTGAAGATGACCCCGTCTTTTACTTCAAACAGGTTTTCGCCAGCGCCTTCGGAGATATAACCGTTGACATCCAGCGCGATACCTTCCTGATAACCATGACGGCGCGCTTCACTGCCGACCAGCAGAGAGGAAAGATAGTTGCCGCCTGCTTTTGCTGCGGTAGGAATCGTGTTCGGTGCCGCGCGGTTCCAGGAGGAAACCATGGCGTCGATACCCTGATCCAGCGCTTCAGCGCCCAGGTACGCGCCCCACGGGAACGCTGCGATGATGACATCGGTGGTGTAACCTGGAGGCGGGTTCACGCCCATGCCCACATCACCGACAAACACCAGCGGACGGATGTACGCGCTGGTGAGTTTATTTTCGCGGATCACCTGACGGCAGGCTTCCATTAATTCGTCCACAGACTGGCTCACCGGGAAACGGTAAATTTTGGCGGAATCATGCAGACGTTGCATATGTTCACGATGGCGGAACACGACCGGCCCTTTGTGCGAATCGTAGCAGCGGATCCCTTCAAAGACTGATGTACCGTAGTGCAACGCATGTGACATGACGTGTACCTTCGCCTCGCCCCATGGAACCATTTCGCCGTTGAACCAAATGTAATCAGCTTTTTTCGTCGTCATTTTTCTTCTTCCTTTTGCGCTCAGGCGCGGATTTGTTGTGATGTAGGTTGCTGAATCTCGACACAGGCGACATCGACCAGCTTGCTTAATTGACTAAACAGTAATTCGACTGGACGAGGGCTGGCAACGGTCAGCTCAATATTTATATTTTCCGCATTAGCGCCGGCCGCCATATTCATATTCATGGCGCAAATTTGAAAACCACGGTGACGCACCACGCGCAGCACACGTTCCAGGGTTTCCGGGCGAAAGCGAGCCTGTACGGCGAGTTGATGTTGCATCATGATGTTTTCTCCAGCATTTGTGAGTTGCTGGCGCCCGGAGGCACCAGAGGCCAGACATTTTCGGCTTCGTCGATTGAAACGTGCAGCAGATATGGACCTTCGCTGTTCAGCATGGTCTCCAGCGCCGCTTCCACCTGGTCTTTACGGGTGATGCGTTGACCGGCAATGCCGAAGGCACTGGCCAGCGTCAGAAAATCGGGGTTATCGGAAAGATTCGTTTCGCTATAGCGCTCAGAGAAAAAAAGTTGCTGCCACTGACGCACCATGCCAAGACGCTGGTTATCCAGCAATACGATTTTCAATGGCAATTGCTTACGCTTCACGGTGCCCAGTTCCTGAATATTCATCATGAACGAGCCGTCGCCAGTCACGCAGATAACGGTATCCTCCGGACGCGCCACTTGAGCGCCTACCGCCGCCGGAAGCCCAAAGCCCATCGTGCCGAGGCCGCTTGAAGTAATGAAGTTCTCAGGGCGGTTAAAGCTCATATGCTGCGCCGTCCACATCTGATGCTGGCCTACATCGGTCGTAACGACACTGTTTGCTGGCTTGCGATCTGAAAGTTGTTTTAACAACAGCGGCGCGAAAATGCCTTCTCCGGGATGCGAATAACACCATTCATGTTCACGACGCATCTGCGCGACATGCTCGCGCCATGGGTCGATGGCCATTGGGCGTTGTAATGCAGGGAGCAAGGCATTGAGATCGCCCGGCAGCGCGACATGCGCCTGGCGCAGCTTGTTCAGTTCCGCCGGATCGATATCCATATGGATAACTTTGGCATGCGGAGCAAAAGTGTTGAGTTTGCCTGTCACACGATCATCAAAGCGGGCACCAACCGCTATCAGTAAATCGCACTCCTGCACCGCCAGGTTTGCAGCTTTGGTGCCGTGCATACCCAGCATGCCAAGGTACCAGGGGTAGCTTGCTTCTACCGCACCGAGGCCTTTAAGCGTAACCGTGCAAGGGATTTGCGTTTGTGCCATGAATTCACGCAGCGCGGGTACCGCCTGCGCCATCCCCACACCGCCGCCCACATAGAGCATCGGTTTTTCTGCCTGGCTCAGCAATGTGCGGGCTTTCTCCAGCTCCGCATGAGGAAGAACAAACGTATCTTCAACGCTTGAAAGCCACGGTTCGAGCTCCGCACTGGCCAGCTGGATATCTTTAGGAATATCGATTAATACCGGCCCTGGACGGCCTGAGCATGCCAGGTGAAAAGCATGGGCCATAATTTCCGGCAGCTCTTCTAACGATTCCACAAGAAAACTGTGCTTGGTGCACGCAAGCGATAAACCGAGGACATCCACTTCCTGAAAAGCGTCCGTGCCGATAAGCGGCGCGGCTACCTGACCTGTAATAGCAACCACAGGCACTGAGTCCAGTAGCGCATCCGCCAGCCCCGTGATGAGATTGGTCGCGCCCGGTCCGGAAGTCGCGATACAAACGCCTGTTTTACCTGTTGCGCGGGCATAACCTATGGCTGCCATTGCTGCGCCTTGTTCGTGCCGACACAGTAGGTGTTCCACGCCGCCGTCATATAACGCATCGTAAACCGGCATAATTGCTCCGCCCGGATAGCCAAATGCCGTATCCACTCCCTGAGCTCGCAAAGCATGTACCACCCACTGTGCACCATTCATAGTTAGTTCCCCGCCTTACAATGCGGATAACAGAATTTTATGCTACTACTCATTTTCTGTTCCTCGCTTAATTTTTAGGTCATAAAAAAACCCCCGGACCTTTCGGTGCGGGGGTTTTCGATGATTCGGGCTTGATTTCTAAGCCTTTCTTCTTCCGAGTGCAGCCCCGCACGGTGGGTTAATAATCACCACCACGCTAATCACGACCAGGCTAATCACTAGTAGAAGGGTTGTCATTTCTGTATGTACTTACGTCATTTTCGAAGGAATACCTAAAGAGTTATCACAGAGAACAAAGCTGTGACAAGAAATATTTATGACGCGAGCCTGTAATACATTCATAAAATCAATGAAAAACCAACGTAATCAACCATTAGCGTTAAATGAAATTTTTTCAGGATTTTTAGCGTTAACAGATCTTTAAGCAATCACCTTCCGGAAACTTATTATGCTTATTCGAGACGCCTCGGGAAGATTTTCTGGCGTTGTTTACTTGCAGCAAAAAATTGCTATCTGCGCCGAAAAAACAACAATTTGCTGTCGATTTGCTCCTTTAACCTGGCGATCCTACAGGCAAGAGGAGGTGTTATGTCGTTGTCTGTTATCCATACCCGTGCGGCGCTAGGGGTGAAAGCGCCACTTGTTACGGTCGAAGTGCATATCAGTGCTGGCCTGCCTGGACTGACTATAGTTGGTCTGCCTGAAACGACAGTAAAAGAAGCAAGAGACCGCGTTCGCAGTGCGTTAATCAATAGCGGGTATGAATTTCCGGCCAGGAAAATCACAATTAACCTGGCACCGGCTGATCTGCCTAAGGAAGGGGGACGATATGATTTACCAATCGCTATCGCGCTTCTCGCTGCCTCTGAGCAGCTTAGCGCTTTACGGCTTGAGGAATATGAATTCGTGGGTGAACTTGCCCTAACGGGCGCGCTGAGGGGCGTGCCGGGCGCAATATCAGCAGCGATGGAAGCGCTGAGATGTAAAAGGAAGATTATCGTCGCACACGATAATACTTCAGAAGTAGGGTTGATCAATAAAGAGGGCTGTTTTGTTGCTCGTCACTTACAAGAGGTGTGCGCTTTTCTGGAAGGCAAACTGATGCTGGAACAAGCGCTGCCTTCAGAAGAGCAGTTTAAAGGACCCGCAGGTGATCTCAGTGAAGTTATCGGTCAGCCACAGGGTAAACGTGCGCTTGAGCTAACCGCAGCAGGGGGTCATAACTTGCTGTTTATAGGTCCTCCGGGCACTGGCAAGACTATGCTGGCGAGCAGACTTAACGGATTACTGCCGCCTCTGAGCAATCAGGAGGCACTGGAGAGCGCGGCGATACTTAGCCTGGTCAATCCCGTCTCTTTACATAACCAATGGCGCCAGCGACCTTTCAGAGCCCCTCACCATAGCGCCTCCCTGAATGCAATGGTCGGTGGTGGGGCTATACCCGCGCCTGGGGAGATATCACTCGCCCATAATGGCGTACTTTTTTTAGATGAATTGCCTGAATTCGAACGCCGTGTGCTGGATGCCCTTCGTGAACCTATAGAATCAGGCCACATTCACCTTTCTCGTACCCGCGCCAAGCTAACTTACCCGGCACGCTTTCAACTTATTGCCGCCATGAACCCCAGCCCGACAGGACACTATAAGGGAAGTCATAACCGCTGTTCTCCGGAACAAACGCTACGTTACCTCGGGCGCCTTTCAGGGCCTTTCCTCGACAGGTTTGATATCTCCCTGGAGATCCCCCTGCCCCCTCCCGGAATGCTTAGCCAGGCAGGAAAATCCGGCGAAAATAGCGCGCAGGTACGTGAGCGCGTTATTCAAAGCAGAGCACGGCAGATTGCAAGACAAGGAAAGCTTAATGCAATGCTGGACAATAAAGAGATACAGCAATTTTGTACGCTTAGCGCTGAAGACGCGCAATGGCTTGAGTCCGCGTTAATCAAGCTAGGGCTTTCTGTGCGTGCATGGCAGCGTTTATTGAAAGTAGCACGCACCATTGCGGACAGTGAGCAGAAAGAAGAGATTAGTCGTGCACATCTGCAAGAGGCGTTGGGCTATCGAGCAATAGATAGAATGCTGGCGCACCTGCAAAGTCTCATGGCATGACCTTTTGAAGTGCTTGCCATTAAAGGCAGGAAAATGTCAGGGCTTAAGATAAAAGAATGGGGCTTTCGCCCCATTGTAATTATTCATCCGTTTCTGCGTAATCGTCCATTCCTTCCATCTGCGGCTTGCCGCCAGAAAGGGTATGAAAACGCTTGGGACGCTTAATACGCGTCATGTACTTAGACCAGACGCGCTCAGCTTCGGTAGCTGGTTCACGAATGCCGCGACAGACTTCAACAAACTGCTTTTCTTCAGCAGTCGTAGGCTCACGCTTACCGAGATCCAGTTCATTAAAAGCATAGCCATGACGCTCAAGCAGCTGTGCTTCTTTTATGGTGAAATCACCATGGCGAGAGAACCCGCGCGGATAATATTTGTTGTCGAAAAATCGATTAGTCGTCGTAAAGCTTTCCGCCATCCTACACGCTCCTAATTCTCTTGGCCGAGCTATTTATGGCGCGGAGTATTAGTTACGCTTGACAGAGTGTAAAACAAAACATTTAAATCATTACGACAAATTTTTTTGTGGAGTGAGATGTGGATACCGACTTGCTGAAAACCTTTCTTGAAGTCAGCCGAACGCGCCATTTTGGCAGAGCGGCTGAAGCGCTTTATCTGACGCAATCAGCGGTAAGCTTTCGTATCCGTCAGCTTGAAAATCAATTAGGCGTGAATCTTTTTACACGTCATCGCAATAACATACGTCTGACGGCGGCTGGCGAAAGGCTACTACCATATGCGGAAAACCTGATGAATATCTGGCAGACCGCACGTAAAGATGTGGCACAAACGTCGCGCCATAATCTTTTTTCAATCGGCGCGAGTGCTTCGCTTTGGGAGTGCATGCTTTCCGGCTGGTTGACGAAGCTCTATCACGAAAAAAACGGCATGCAGTTTGAGGCACGAATAGCCCAGCGCCAGTCGTTGGTCAAACAATTACATGAACGTCAACTCGACCTGCTTATTACCACTGAAGCCCCTAAGATGGATGAGTTTTCAAGTCAATTACTAGGGCATTTCGCTCTTGGCCTTTATTGTTCGGCACCTGAGCGCAGCAAAGCTAGTCTCAACTATTTGCGACTTGAATGGGGGCCAGATTTCCAACAGCACGAGGCAGGACTGATTATGCCTGAAGATATACCGGTACTCACAACCAGCTCGGCGGATGTTGCCAGTAGAATGCTGGCAAATCTGGAAGGATGCACATGGTTGCCAGTTAACTGGGCTAAGGGAAAAGAAGATTTATATGCTGTCATCGATAGCGGAACACTCTCTCGACCGCTTTATGCTATCTGGCTGCAGAATAGCGATAAAAACAACAGCATAAAAGATCTCCTAAAGATCCCGGTCATCAGTTAGTTTTTACTTCATAGAAGATTGTGAGAAGGGCTCTGATAAAAGATGGGGTTCTTCGGGAAGGGAATAACAGATAAAAAAAATCCTTAGCCGAAGCTAAGGATAATTTCTGGCAGGGGCGGAGGGACTCGAACCCCCAACACCCGGTTTTGGAGACCGGTGCTCTACCAATTGAACTACGCCCCTAAGTAGGGTGGCGGAACGGACGGGACTCGAACCCGCGACCCCCTGCGTGACAGGCAGGTATTCTAACCGACTGAACTACCGCTCCACCGAATTTCTTCACACCACCGGATTATTGTTCCGGCTTACTGCTTAATTTGATGCCTGGCAGTTCCCTACTCTCGCATGGGGAGACCCCACACTACCATCGGCGCTACGGCGTTTCACTTCTGAGTTCGGCATGGGGTCAGGTGGGACCACCGCGCTACAGCCGCCAGGCAAATTCTGTTTCCCGCCGCCTTCCGGCCACAGGATTTATCCGTCACAAGCTGAATGTCTCTCAACACGCCAGACTTCTTTGGCGTTGTAAGGTTAAGCCTCACGGTTCATTAGTACCGGTTAGCTCAACGCATCGCTGCGCTTACACACCCGGCCTATCAACGTCGTCGTCTTCAACGTTCCTTCAGGAGACTTATAGTCTCAGGGAGAACTCATCTCGGGGCAAGTTTCGTGCTTAGATGCTTTCAGCACTTATCTCTTCCGCATTTAGCTACCGGGCAGTGCCATTGGCATGACAACCCGAACACCAGTGATGCGTCCACTCCGGTCCTCTCGTACTGGGAGCAGCCCCCCTCAATTCTCCAGCGCCCACGGCAGATAGGGACCGAACTGTCTCACGACGTTCTAAACCCAGCTCGCGTACCACTTTAAATGGCGAACAGCCATACCCTTGGGACCTACTTCAGCCCCAGGATGTGATGAGCCGACATCGAGGTGCCAAACACCGCCGTCGATATGAACTCTTGGGCGGTATCAGCCTGTTATCCCCGGAGTACCTTTTATCCGTTGAGCGATGGCCCTTCCATACAGAACCACCGGATCACTATGACCTGCTTTCGCACCTGCTCGAGCCGTCACTCTCGCAGTCAAGCCAGCTTATGCCATTGCACTAACCTCCTGATGTCCGACCAGGATTAGCTGACCTTCGTGCTCCTCCGTTACACTTTGGGAGGAGACCGCCCCAGTCAAACTACCCACCAGACACTGTCCCCACGCCGGATCACGGCGCCAGGTTAGAACATCAAACATTAAAGGGTGGTATTTCAAGGTTGGCTCCACGCAGACTGGCGTCCACGCTTCAAAGCCTCCCACCTATCCTACACATCAAGGCTCAATGTTCAGTGTCAAGCTGTAGTAAAGGTTCACGGGGTCTTTCCGTCTTGCCGCGGGTACACTGCATCTTCACAGCGAGTTCAATTTCACTGAGTCTCGGGTGGAGACAGCCTGGCCATCATTACGCCATTCGTGCAGGTCGGAACTTACCCGACAAGGAATTTCGCTACCTTAGGACCGTTATAGTTACGGCCGCCGTTTACCGGGGCTTCGATCAGGAGCTTCTCTTGCGATAACCCCATCAATTAACCTTCCGGCACCGGGCAGGCGTCACACCGTATACGTCCACTTTCGTGTTTGCACAGTGCTGTGTTTTTAATAAACAGTTGCAGCCAGCTGGTATCTTCGACTGACTTCAGCTCCACCCGCAGGGGCTTCACCTACATGTCAGCGTGCCTTCTCCCGAAGTTACGGCACCATTTTGCCTAGTTCCTTCACCCGAGTTCTCTCAAGCGCCTTGGTATTCTCTACCTGACCACCTGTGTCGGTTTGGGGTACGATTTCGTGTTACCTGATGCTTAGAGGCTTTTCCTGGAAGCAGGGCATTTGTTACTTCAGCACCGTAGTGCCTCGTCATCACGCCTCAGTGTTAAAGTGAACCGGATTTACCTGGAACACACACCTACACGCTTAAACCGGGACAACCGTCGCCCGGCCAACATAGCCTTCTCCGTCCCCCCTTCGCAGTAACACCAAGTACAGGAATATTAACCTGTTTCCCATCGACTACGCCTTTCGGCCTCGCCTTAGGGGTCGACTCACCCTGCCCCGATTAACGTTGGACAGGAACCCTTGGTCTTCCGGCGAGCGGGCTTTTCACCCGCTTTATCGTTACTTATGTCAGCATTCGCACTTCTGATACCTCCAGCATGCCTCACAGCACACCTTCGCAGGCTTACAGAACGCTCCCCTACCCAACAACACATAAGTGTCGCTGCCGCAGCTTCGGTGCATGGTTTAGCCCCGTTACATCTTCCGCGCAGGCCGACTCGACCAGTGAGCTATTACGCTTTCTTTAAATGATGGCTGCTTCTAAGCCAACATCCTGGCTGTCTGGGCCTTCCCACATCGTTTCCCACTTAACCATGACTTTGGGACCTTAGCTGGCGGTCTGGGTTGTTTCCCTCTTCACGACGGACGTTAGCACCCGCCGTGTGTCTCCCGTGATAACATTCTTCGGTATTCGCAGTTTGCATCGGGTTGGTAAGCCGGGATGGCCCCCTAGCCGAAACAGTGCTCTACCCCCGAAGATGAGTTCACGAGGCGCTACCTAAATAGCTTTCGGGGAGAACCAGCTATCTCCCGGTTTGATTGGCCTTTCACCCCCAGCCACAGGTCATCCGCTAATTTTTCAACATTAGTCGGTTCGGTCCTCCAGTTAGTGTTACCCAACCTTCAACCTGCCCATGGCTAGATCACCGGGTTTCGGGTCTATACCCTGCAACTTAACGCCCAATTAAGACTCGGTTTCCCTTCGGCTCCCCTATACGGTTAACCTTGCTACAGAATATAAGTCGCTGACCCATTATACAAAAGGTACGCAGTCACCCTCTTACGAAGGCTCCCACTGCTTGTACGTACACGGTTTCAGGTTCTGTTTCACTCCCCTCGCCGGGGTTCTTTTCGCCTTTCCCTCACGGTACTGGTTCACTATCGGTCAGTCAGGAGTATTTAGCCTTGGAGGATGGTCCCCCCATCTTCAGACAGGATATCACGTGTCCCGCCCTACTCATCGAGCTCACAACCTGTGTGCCTTCGTGTACGGGGCTGTCACCCTGTATCGCCGGCCTTTCCAGACCGTTCCACTGACACACAAACTGATTCAGGCTCTGGGCTGTTCCCCGTTCGCTCGCCGCTACTGGGGGAATCTCGGTTGATTTCTTTTCCTCGGGGTACTTAGATGTTTCAGTTCCCCCGGTTCGCTTCACAGCACTATGTATTCATGCTGAGATAGTGCAACGAATTGCACTGGGTTTCCCCATTCGGACATCGCCGGCTATAACGGTTCATATCACCTTACCGGCGCTTTTCGCAGATTAGCACGTCCTTCATCGCCTCTGACTGCCAGGGCATCCACCGTGTACGCTTGTTCGCTTAACCTCACAACCCGAAGAAGTCTTCGTGCTGCGAGTTTGAGAGACTCTGACACACCGCGCATTCCTGATTACGGAAGAATGCAACAGCGTGTCTGTTTCAATTTTCAGCTTGTTCCGGATTGTTAAAGAGCAAATACTTCGCAGTATACTCAGTGAGTACACTCTGAAGTGATGGTGGAGCTATGCGGGATCGAACCGCAGACCTCCTGCGTGCAAAGCAGGCGCTCTCCCAGCTGAGCTATAGCCCCATCGTAGTTAAACCTCAGCAACTCCGTGGGGAGTTGGTAGGCCTGAGTGGACTTGAACCACCGACCTCACCCTTATCAGGGGTGCGCTCTAACCACCTGAGCTACAAGCCTGTAGAGGTTTTGCTTCTTTACTTTCTATCAGACAATCTGTGTGAGCACTACGAGGTTGTATCTTTACAGGTAAGGAGGTGATCCAACCGCAGGTTCCCCTACGGTTACCTTGTTACGACTTCACCCCAGTCATGAATCACAAAGTGGTAAGCGCCCTCCCGAAGGTTAAGCTACCTACTTCTTTTGCAACCCACTCCCATGGTGTGACGGGCGGTGTGTACAAGGCCCGGGAACGTATTCACCGTGGCATTCTGATCCACGATTACTAGCGATTCCGACTTCATGGAGTCGAGTTGCAGACTCCAATCCGGACTACGACGCACTTTATGAGGTCCGCTTGCTCTCGCGAGGTCGCTTCTCTTTGTATGCGCCATTGTAGCACGTGTGTAGCCCTGGTCGTAAGGGCCATGATGACTTGACGTCATCCCCACCTTCCTCCGGTTTATCACCGGCAGTCTCCTTTGAGTTCCCGGCCGAACCGCTGGCAACAAAGGATAAGGGTTGCGCTCGTTGCGGGACTTAACCCAACATTTCACAACACGAGCTGACGACAGCCATGCAGCACCTGTCTCAGAGTTCCCGAAGGCACTCCCGCATCTCTGCAGGATTCTCTGGATGTCAAGACCAGGTAAGGTTCTTCGCGTTGCATCGAATTAAACCACATGCTCCACCGCTTGTGCGGGCCCCCGTCAATTCATTTGAGTTTTAACCTTGCGGCCGTACTCCCCAGGCGGTCGACTTAACGCGTTAGCTCCGGAAGCCACGCCTCAAGGGCACAACCTCCAAGTCGACATCGTTTACGGCGTGGACTACCAGGGTATCTAATCCTGTTTGCTCCCCACGCTTTCGCACCTGAGCGTCAGTCTTCGTCCAGGGGGCCGCCTTCGCCACCGGTATTCCTCCAGATCTCTACGCATTTCACCGCTACACCTGGAATTCTACCCCCCTCTACGAGACTCAAGCTTGCCAGTTTCAAATGCAGTTCCCAGGTTGAGCCCGGGGATTTCACATCTGACTTAACAAACCGCCTGCGTGCGCTTTACGCCCAGTAATTCCGATTAACGCTTGCACCCTCCGTATTACCGCGGCTGCTGGCACGGAGTTAGCCGGTGCTTCTTCTGCGAGTAACGTCAATGAATGAGCGTATTAAGCTCACTCCCTTCCTCCTCGCTGAAAGTACTTTACAACCCGAAGGCCTTCTTCATACACGCGGCATGGCTGCATCAGGCTTGCGCCCATTGTGCAATATTCCCCACTGCTGCCTCCCGTAGGAGTCTGGACCGTGTCTCAGTTCCAGTGTGGCTGGTCATCCTCTCAGACCAGCTAGGGATCGTCGCCTAGGTGAGCCTTTACCCCACCTACTAGCTAATCCCATCTGGGCACATCTGATGGCATGAGGCCCGAAGGTCCCCCACTTTGGTCTTGCGACGTTATGCGGTATTAGCTACCGTTTCCAGTAGTTATCCCCCTCCATCAGGCAGTTTCCCAGACATTACTCACCCGTCCGCCGCTCGTCAGCAGAGAAGCAAGCTTCTCCCTGTTACCGCTCGACTTGCATGTGTTAGGCCTGCCGCCAGCGTTCAATCTGAGCCATGATCAAACTCTTCAATTAAAGTTTGATGCTCAAAGAATTAAACTGTTAGTTCGTAATGAATTAACTGTTGTTCACTTGAGACTTGATATTCATTTATCGTCCGAAGACGTTAAGATATCAGTGCCCCGAGTGCCCACACAGATTGTCTGATAAATTGTTAAAGAGCGGTGCGACGCGGCTTACAGCCTGCTGTCGCGAGGTCACGTATATTACGTTTTCCTCCTGCAGAGTCAAGCATTTATTTTCGCTTTCGTCTGCCTGACGGGCCGGTTTGTTTGCCGTTGTGCCGTGTCAGTGGAGGCGCATTATAGGGCCTTCTTTCCTGCTGACAACCCCTAATTTCAAAAAATTTTTCAACCGTCTCTTTTTTGTGCAAAACACCGTTAAACGGGCAACTTTTCGAGCTTCTGGAAGCCATAACGTTGCAAAACGGGCATTAATTGTGCAACTTCCGGCGTCAGTGCCATACAGTACGCGATATTGTCATCCGTAGAACGTGCATCCGGCGCTTCGTGTTCCAGAAGCCAGGCCGTGCGTCTTGCAATCGCCGCACCGGAATCCACCAGACGCGTCCCTTCCGGCAATACGTTTAACAGTTCATCGGCTAGCAACGGGAAATGCGTACAGCCGAGCACAACCGTATCCGGCGGCTCAGCCATACGCAGCCACGGACGCAGCACCCGACGCAGCGCTTCCAGCGACACCGGCTCGCCATGTAGTTTCGCCTCTGCAATCTCCACCAGCTCCGCCGACCCCAGCATCTCTATCTGACATTCATTGGCGAAACGGGCGATGAGTTCATGCGTATAAGGACGTTTTACCGTCCCGCGGGTCGCCAGTAGCCCTACCACGCCGTTGGCGGTCAGCCGCGCAGCGGGTTTAATCGCAGGCACAACCCCAACAACCGGGAAGGCGAATTTTTCACGAAGCGCAGGAAGCGAAACCGTACTGGCAGAGTTGCAGGCAATCACGGCAAGCGCGAGTGGGTAGCGCGCCTGGACGGCGGTGACGATTTCAACGACGCGCTCAACAATGAACGCTTCGCTTTTCTCGCCATAAGGAAAGGCAACGTTGTCGAAAGTGTAGATGTAATGCAGATCCGGCAGGAGATGCCGGATCTCATCATAAACAGAGAGCCCCCCCACCCCGGAGTCAAACACCAGGATAGTAGGGCGGGCCTCAGAAGGTGTAGCTGCCTGACAAGTTGTATTCCCGTCCTGCAGTTTGGTAGCCATAAACCGTCTCGTAATCTTTATCGAACAGGTTAGCTATTTTACCACGAACTGTAAGGTGAGAGGTGACCGGATACGAAACCGCGACATCCCACAGGCTAACGCCGCCCATTTTGACGCGTTTTGCTGGAAATGACGTAAAGTCATTGTCGTAACGCGTACCTAAGTAGTGGTACGCCACATTCCAGTCCAGGTCATACATCTGCCAGTCGAGTTGATATTTCACCTGCTGCTTAGCACGGCGGTTCAGAATGGCATTGGTTCTGGCGTTACGCGGATCGGTATAATCATAGGAAATTTGATGACTCAGCGGGCCGGTATCAAACTGTGCTGTCGCTTCGATGCCTTTAATACGCGCTTGATCAATATTATAAAAGCGGTTCTGCGCGTTATAACCGATAAGGTTATCGATATCGTTGCGATACCCCGTCACGCGCCAGTTCACCGGCCCGGTTAATCCTTCGACGCCACCTTCCCATTGCTTGCTTTCTTCAGGCTGCAGGTCAGGATTGCCGTAATTTTGGCTATGGATTTGGCTCATGGTCGGCGCTTTATAGGCCGTTCCGTAAGAGCCGATGAGCCGGTAACCCTCGGTAAACTCCCAGGCTGCGCTGGTCTGCCAGGTAGCGTGGCTGCCAAAGTTAGCATCGTCGTCACGACGTGCGGCAGCTTCCAGCGTCACGCTCTCAATTTGCTGTACCCCGGAAACAAACACGCCAGTGTTGTGCTGTTTATATCCATCTTTCATGGTTCCCGTACCGGCTTGCGTCGTCTGTTTTTTCCAGTCCACGCCAGCACCGATATTTCCTTGCCCCACGTTAAAGGTGTTCAGCCATTGTGCCGTGTATTGTTTGACATCATCTATCGAAGTAGCGGCAGCGTAACGGCCTTTCTTCGGATCGTAATTCATGTCTTTGCTGCGACCATAGCCTGCAACCAGCTGCGACTGCCACCCCCCCTGCTGATAGCGCAAGCCGGTGTCCCAGTTCTGGGCATAGAGCTGGCGCGTATCCGCGCGTCCGAGAAGCACCGTATAAGCGTCGTTATAAGTGTCGTAACCGTCATAGGCGGTGCGGTTATCGTAACCAAACCCACGGAAAAAGCCGCTCAGGTTATCGGTCATCTGCTGTTCTACTGAGCCATACAGCGATTTACTCATAAACCCATCACGATCAGGCTGACGCGGCGCGTCCAGCGCGGCAATGTCAAATCCTTTGGTATAAGTGTAATTGCCCGCCAGGGTTATTTTGGTTTGATCCAACGTTTGTTGTACCGCGCCATCATAAGTTTGATAGCCGTGCGAGCCCCAGCCTGCGGAAATCGCCCCACCGGGCTTGCTGCGCCCCGTAATAATGTTAATGACGCCGCCAATTGCGTCAGAGCCATATAAAGCAGAGCGCGGGCCACGGATATATTCGATGCGCTGTACCAGCGAAAGCGGAATCTGGCTGATATCCGGCGCATTGCTAATGCCTGCGTTATTTAACGGAATACCATCAATTAACAGCAAAACATGACGGGTTTCAGTCCCACGAATATGTAAATTAGAGAGTGTCCCCAGGCCGCCGCTCTGCTCTATATCCACACCCGGTAAACGTCCTAATACGTCGGTCAGGCTTTTCGACTGCCATCGCACAATTTCGTCACGGGTGACGACAGACGTCGGCGCCAGTACCGTATTAACCGGCTGCTGAAAACGGTTTGCCGTGACCACCAGAGCATCTGAGTCGCTATCTTGCGCCCAGCCAGAAAACGCCGTGACGGAAAGCGCCGTCAGCAGCGAGATTTTTTTTATCATCATTAACGTAAGCATCCGCTTAACTTTTAGGATGCCGCAGGCGCACTTGATAGAACGCGATAAGTGCGCGAGATGCGACGTGACTCCGGCAGGTCTTCGGGCTTGGAGGTGTGTAATGGATGAAAACTTCCCACCGGCTTACCGGCAGTGTTTGCGTATGCGTTCATCCCACCTGTCTTTACCGCTGCGCGTCAGCTCCAGATTTGCACTGGATTCCCTTTTCACTCAAGGAGACCGGAAACGGCATGCTACATGGTGCGCCTGATAGAAGTCCAGACTTCCATTCATGATGATGCAAAAACAATCAAAGCTGGACATCACGCCCGCATTCCCTACAATCCCGGCGTAAATTTTTATCACCCAGGACGCATGATGACCCCTGAACATCTCCCCATCGATCACTACGACGCCCAGTTGGCCGAAAAGGTAGAACGCCTGCAAAGCATGATGGCGCCTTTCGCCGCGCCCGCGCCGGAGGTGTTTCGCTCACCGGTCAGCCACTACCGCATGCGCGCCGAGTTTCGTCTCTGGCATGACGGCGACGACCTCTACCACATCATTTTCGATCAAGACACCCGCAGCCGTATTCGTGTTGACCGCTTTCCGGCGGCCAGCGAACTGATTAATGCCCTCATGCCGCGCATGATTGACGGTATCCGCGGCAACCGCACGCTGCGCCATAAGCTGTTCCAGATTGACTACCTGACCACCCGCAGCCAGCAGGCGGTCGTGTCGCTGCTTTACCATCGCGCGCTGGACGACGCCTGGCGCGAAGAAGCCACGCGCCTTCGCGATGCGCTGCGCCAGGACGGCTTTGACGTGCACTTTATTGGCCGTGCGACGAAAACCAAAATCATGCTCGATCAGGATTACATCGACGAGCGCCTGCCGGTAGCGGGCAAAGAGATGATTTATCGTCAGGTGGAAAACAGCTTTACCCAGCCGAACGCGGCAATGAACATCCATATGCTGGAGTGGGCGCTGGACGTCACCCAGGGTTCACGCGGCGATCTGCTCGAGCTTTATTGCGGCAACGGCAACTTCTCGCTGGCGCTGGCGCGCAATTTTAACCGCGTGCTGGCGACGGAAATCGCCAAGCCGTCGGTTGCTGCCGCGCAATACAACATCGCCGCCAATGGCATTGATAACGTGCAAATCATCCGCATGGCGGCGGAAGAGTTCACCCAGGCGATGAACGGCGTGCGGGAATTTAACCGTCTGCAAGGGATCGACCTGAAAAGCTACCAGTGTGAAACGATCTTCGTTGATCCGCCGCGCAGCGGGCTTGATCAGGAGACGGTGAAAATGGTGCAGGCGTATCCGCGAATCCTTTATATCTCCTGCAACCCGCAGACGCTGTGCGACAACCTCGCGACGCTAAGCGAAACGCATCGCGTCGAGCGCCTGGCGCTCTTCGACCAGTTCCCCTACACCCATCATATGGAGTGCGGTGTCCTGTTAACACGCCGCGACTAACTCACATAAGAAAGGGCGCCGCGGCGCCCTTTTCTTCACTCTTCGTAGCGCGCTTTGCGCCGACGCAGGCGAAACCCAATCCAGAACAGCAAAATGACTGACAGCACCGACGGCAGGAAATTAGAGCCAATCGCCGGGTATTCCGCACGCACCACGGCGCTGTAGAGCAACACGCCAAGAATAAAACAGGCGGCGGCGATGCCCGGTAGCCCCACCGGCATGGTGCGGTTCAGGTAACGCTGATGCAGGCAATAAACGGTCAGTACCAGCGAAATAATCGGGAAAATCGAGAAAGGCACAATGGAGCTAAACAGCGCCGCACAGGTGCCGTTAATCGATAAACCGGCGATCAGCGCCAGCAGCAGCGTACCCTTTTCTTGTGTCGTCGTTCTCATTGCTCGTCCTTCACTTATCGGAATGTTGCGCCATCTTTTCTTGTTCGCGACGGTACCAATAGTAAGCGCCTTTGGAAATCATGCGCAGTTGCAATACCAGTCGCTCTTCTAATTGACCGCGCTGTTCAGGGCTCACGTCCAGCGCCTCGGCGCCGGCGCTAAAAACGATAGTCACCATCGCCTCTGCCTGAGCCTCGGTAAACGCGCGCGGCATGTGATTTTCGATTTCCAGATAATCGGCAAGTTCCGCAATAAAATGCTGGATTTCACGCGCCACAGCGGCACGAAACGCCGCCGAGGTGCCGGAGCGTTCGCGCAGCAGCAGCCGGAAGGCGTTCGGGTTATTACCGATAAATTCCATAAAGGTAGAAACCGAGGTGCGGATCACGCTGCCGCCTTTAGCAATGCGCTGGCGCGCCTGGCGCATAAGCTGGCGCAGCATCAGGCCGCTCTCGTCCACCATCGTCAGACCCAGCTCATCCACATCCCGGAAATGCCGGTAAAACGAGGTCGGCGCAATACCGGCCTCGCGCGCGACTTCTCGCAGGCTCAGGCTGGCAAAACTTCTTTCCGCGCTTAGCTGACTAAACGCGGCTTCCACCAGCGACCGCCGGGTTCGTTCTTTCTGTTGCGCTCTGACGCCCATCACGTTGCCTGATTCCTTCCTGTTGAAACGGCACTATACCAGTTTTAAAACTACCGGGTTTATAACGGATTGTGAATGATTGTTTACGAAGCAGGGCCAGACGCAGATTGCAAAACGCACAGGGAGAATTGGGTTATTCTTTGGGTGATGTTACTATTCTGTTGCTTTTATGTATAAGAACAAGGTAAGCCTTACCATGCCACAAACCTACGATTATGATGTAATAGTGATTGGCTCTGGCCCTGGCGGCGAAGGCGCTGCAATGGGCCTGGTGAAACAGGGCGCCACGGTAGCGGTGATAGAGCGCTACCATAATGTCGGCGGCGGTTGCACCCACTGGGGCACTATCCCGTCGAAGGCGTTACGCCACGCTGTCAGCCGTATCATTGAATTTAACCAGAACCCGTTATACAGCGCCCACGCCCGCCCTCTTCGTTCTTCTTTCGCCGACATCCTTAACCACGCCGACAACGTGATCAACCAGCAGACCAACATGCGCCAGGGTTTTTATGAGCGCAACCGCTGCCAGATCCTGCAAGGCGACGCGCGTTTCATCGACGAGCACACCATTGAGCTCACCTGTCCGGACAGCTCAATTGAAACCCTGACCGCCGAGAAATTCGTTATCGCCTGCGGCTCGCGTCCTTATCACCCGGCGGACGTCGATTTCAACCACTCGCGTATCTACGACAGCGACTCGATTCTTAGCATGCATCACGAGCCACGCCACGTCATCATCTACGGCGCAGGCGTTATCGGCTGTGAATACGCATCGATTTTCCGCGGGATGAACGTCAAGGTGGATCTCATCAACACCCGTGACCGCCTGCTGGCATTTCTCGATCAAGAGATGTCAGACTCACTCTCGTATCACTTCTGGAACAGCGGCGTGGTCATTCGCCATAACGAAGAGTACGAGCAGATTGAAGGCGTTGACGATGGCGTTATCGTGCACCTGAAATCAGGCAAGAAGGTAAAAGCCGACTGCCTGCTGTATGCGAACGGGCGCACCGGTAATACCGACTCGCTGGCGCTGGAAAACATCGGGCTTGAAGCCGATGGTCGCGGGCTGCTGAAAGTAAACAGCATGTACCAGACCGCGCTGCCACACATCTATGCGGTGGGCGATGTTATCGGTTATCCAAGTCTCGCCTCGGCGGCCTACGATCAAGGTCGCATCGCGGCGCAGGCGCTGGTGAAAGGCGTCGCCTCAGCGCATCTGGTGGAAGATATCCCGACCGGCATTTATACCATTCCGGAAATCAGCTCCGTCGGCAAAACCGAACAGCAGCTCACCTCAATGAAAGTGCCTTATGAAGTAGGTCGCGCGCAGTTTAAACACTTAGCGCGTGCGCAAATCGTGGGCATGAACGTGGGAACGCTGAAGATCCTGTTCCATCGCGAAACCAAAGAGATTCTGGGGATCCACTGCTTTGGAGAGCGCGCGGCCGAAATTATTCATATCGGCCAGGCGATTATGGAGCAGAAAGGTGGCGGTAACACCATTGAGTACTTCGTTAACACCACCTTTAACTACCCGACCATGGCCGAAGCCTATCGGGTTGCCGCGCTGAACGGCTTAAACCGCCTGTTTTAACGCGCTGTCGAAGCGGCCATCCATCTGTTTGCGGATGGCCTCTGCCAGCTGCTCATAGCGGCTGCGCAGCGGCGAGCCCGGACGGTACACCAGACCAATAGTGCGGCGCGGCTCAGGCTTCACGCAAGGCAAATAAACCACGCCGTCGCGATGGCGTTCCGGCGGCACGGCGAGTGCGGGTAGCAGCGTAATGCCGCTGCCTGCCGCCACCATATTGCGCAGCGTTTCAAGGCTGGTCGCACGGAAGTGCGTATCTTCATCCGCGCCCGCTTCAAAGCAAAAGCCCATCGCCTGATCGCGCAGGCAGTGGCCATCTTCCAGCATCAGCAGTTTTTCGCCCGCCAGTTCGCCCATCGGCACGCGGTCGCGGCTGGCCCACGGGTGATCTTCATAGACTGCCAGCAGCATCGGCTCATCAAACAGCGGCACTTCGATAAAAGCTTCGCTCTCTTTCACCAGCGCCAGAATGGCGCAGTCGAGCTTGCCGCTGTCGAGCTGTGCCAGCAGTTGATGGGTTTGCGCCTCGTGCAGATACATTTCCAGTTTCGGGAAGGTCTGGTGCAGCATCGGAATAATTTGCGGCAGCAGATAAGGGCTGATGGTCGGAATAAGGCCGATATGCAGCGGCCCGGACATCGTTTCGCCCTGCTGACTCGCCATCTCTTTAAGCACTTTGACTTCACGTAATACGGTACGCGCCTGGTCTACCAGCAGCAGCCCCGCCTGCGTGAACAGCACTTTGCGGCTGGTGCGTTCCAGCAACATCACGCCCAGCTCATCTTCAAGCTTACGGATTTGGCCGCTCAGGGTAGGCTGACTCACGTGGCAGGCATCGGCCGCACGCCGAAAATGACGATGTTCAGCAAGCGCCACCAGGTACTCAAGATCACGAATATTCATTCTTTATCCTCCGCCACCATGATAGTTCATGGCGATAGATAGCATAGCAACCAACGATTATCCCTATCAAGCAAGATTGTGAATAATAGCCTCAGCCGCGGAGAACATCACTCGTTACCCTCACTGAGTGATAACCCGCACACAGAGTCTCTCTCTGTTAGCCAAATAACTAAAGCCAACGTGAACTATTTAGCGGACAGTAAGTCCGCTTTTTTTTTGCCTGTCTGCCAGAACACAATAAAAAAGCCCGACATCTGCCGGGCTTTCATCACTTCAGTTCACCGTTACGCCAGACGCGCCTTCGCCCCGGCAATCGCCTGTGCAACCTGCGTCGGCGACACGCCGCCTTTCGCCGCGCGCTTATCAAGGCACGACTGTAGCGAGAGGATCGGATAGACGTCATCACCGATCACCGGGCTGAATTTTTGCAAGTCACCCAGCGCCAGGTCTTCCAGCGGTTTACCCTGACGAATTGCCTCTACCACCGCCTCGCCCACAATGTGGTGCGCTTCGCGGAACGGCACGCCTTTGGCGACCAGATAATCCGCCAGTTCCGTGGCGTTGGCGTAGCCCTGCTGCGCCGCATCCTGACAACGTGGACGTTTCACCTGAATGCCGTCCAGCACCAGCGCGGCCATATGCAGGCAGTCAAGCCAGGTGTCGAGCGCGTCGAACAGCCCTTCTTTGTCTTCCTGCATATCTTTATTGTACGCAAGCGGCAGGCCTTTCAGCGTCATCATCATGCCGGTAAGCGCGCCCTGCACGCGGCCGCACTTACCACGAATAAGCTCCAGCGCATCCGGGTTTTTCTTCTGTGGCATCAGCGACGAGCCAGACGTCACGCGGTCAGACAACTCCACAAAGCCCGCTTCACCAGAATTAAAGAAAATCAGGTCTTCGGCGAAACGCGACAGATGCACCATGCTGATGGCAGCGTTGGACAGCAGCTCCAGCACATGGTCGCGATCGGAGACGCTGTCGAGGCTGTTGCGTGTCGCGCTGGCAAAGCCGAGCCAGCCCGCCAGTTGCTCGCGGTCAATCTCATACGCGGTGCCAGCGAGCGCTCCGCAGCCCAGCGGGCTGACGTCGAGACGCTTAAGGGTATCCTGCAAGCGGCTTTCGTCGCGCGCCAGCATCTCCACATACGCCATGCACCAGTGCGCGAAGGTTACCGGCTGGGCGCGTTGCAGATGGGTATAACCCGGCATGACGGCGTCCTGGTTTTCTTCGGCGGTCGCGACCAGCGCTTCCTGCAACTGGCGCGTCGCGCTCAGCAACGCGTGAACCTCGGTTTTGCACCAGAGTTTCAGGTCGGTCGCGACCTGATCGTTACGGCTACGTCCGGTGTGCAGCTTTTTGCCAAGCGGCCCGACTTTATCGATAAGCTTGCCTTCCACCCAGCTGTGAATGTCTTCCGCGTCGCTGTCGAGGATGGCATGCGGGTTTTCCAGCACTTCTTCCAGCAGCGTATTCAGCGCGCCTTCAAGCTGGCTTTGCTCATCGGCGCTCAGAACGCCTACGGTCACCAGCGCTTTAGACCAGGCCACGGAACCGATAATGTCCTGTTCGGCGAGTCGGTAATCAAAGCGCAGTGAGTCATTGAATTGTTTAAACCGCCCATCTGCCGCCTGAGTAAAACGTCCGCCCCAAAGTGCCATAATCCGCTCCGTCAATCCTGTTCTGTTTACCTGTAATGGCGGGTGCTCGCCGCTATCCCGCCTGACAACACTGTTCTGTTTTTGATAGGCGGGATAGCGAAGCGCCACCCGCCATCCATGCAAAAATTACTTCTTCAGCTCGTTCAGCGCACGGATACGTGAAGAGAGCGAGAACAGACGGATAAAGCCGCCCGCGTGGCTGTGGTCGTACACGTCGTCTTCGCCGAAGGTCGCGAACTCTTCGTTATAGAGGCTGTTCGGCGATTTTTTCTGGATAGCGGTGACCTGGCCTTTATAGAGCTGCAATACCACTTCGCCATTGACCTGCTCAGCGAGCGACTGTGCGGCCGCCTGCAGAGACTGACGCAGCGGAGCGAACCAGCGACCGTCGTACACGACGTAAGACATCTCAAGGCCCACCTGCTCGCGCCATTTAAAGCTATCGCGATCCAGCACCAGTTGCTCAACGCCGCGCAGCGCCGCCATCATGATGGTGCCCCCTGGAGTTTCGTAGCAGCCGCGAGATTTAATCCCCACCAGACGGTTTTCCACGATGTCGATACGGCCCACGCCATGTTTCGCGCCAATCTTGTTCAGCACTTCCAGGCAGCCAAACGGAGAGAGATGCTCGCCGTTTACGGCAACGACGTTGCCTTTCTCTACGGTCACGGTCACCTGCTCCGGCTGATCCGGCGCATCCAGCGGGTCGACGGTCCACACCCAGCAATCTTTGTTCGGGGCATTCCACGGGCTTTCCAGCACGCCGCCTTCGGTGGAGATGTGCCACGCGTTCTCGTCGCGGCTGTAAATCTTCTCGAGTGAGGCGGTGGTCGGGATATCGCACGCTTTCAGGTAATCCAGCAGCGCTTCACGGGAACGCAGGTCCCACTCACGCCATGGCGCAATGACTTTCAGATGCGGGGCCAGCGCCGCCCAGGCGGATTCGAAACGCACCTGGTCGTTGCCTTTACCAGTCGCGCCGTGGCACAGCGCGTCGGCGCCCACTTTATTAGCCACATCGACCAGCGCTTTTGCGATAAGCGGACGCGCCATCGAGGTGCCCAGCAGATAGCTGCCTTCATACAGTGCGCCAGTTTGCAGCACCGGATAAACGTAATCTTTGATGAACTCTTCACGCGCATCGACGACATAGCACTCAGACGCGCCAGAGCGCAGCGCCTTCTGCTCAACGCCTTTCAGGTCGTCACGATCCTGGCCGATATCCACCACGCACGCGACCACGTCGCAGCCTGCGTAGTTTTCTTTCAGCCACGGAATAATGGCAGAGGTATCGAGGCCGCCAGAGTAAGCGAGAACAACTTTTTTGATGCCGTGATTTTGCATTGTCTTTTCCTTTAAAAACTTGTAATTAGGCCAAAATGCGCGTGCCGATAGACACACCATTAAATAAAGCGGGCAATTGCTCCGCGTGGCGCCAGGAGGCGATATCCACCGGACGGCCCAGCGTACGGGCGGCATCCAGCGCCGCGTGTACTTTCACAATCATGCCGTCGGTGATAATGCCCTGGGCTATCAACTGCTCGGCTTTGGTAGCCGTCATTTCAGCGATACGCTGGCCTTTGCCATCCAGAATGCCGCTCACGTCGGAGAGCAGAATCAGGTCCGCGCCAAGGGTCGCGGCGAGCGCCGTGGCCGCCTGGTCGGCATTCACATTCATCAGCTTGCCGTCGTCTGTCACACCAATAGAGCTGATGACCGGCATAAAGCCGTTTTCCAGAAGCGTCGTAATCAGCTTCGGCGAGCCTGGCTGCGCCTGGCCGACATGACCGAGTTCTTCATCAAGCGGCGTCACACTGACGCTGTCACCGTCGCCAAGGAACAGGCCGACAGAGGCGATGTGATGTTTCTTCGCCCAGGCGAGCAGCGTTTTGTTGGCCGTGCCAGCCAGCGCGCCGGTAATAATGTCAATCTGGTCGGCAGGCGTAACGCGCAGGCCATTTTTCTTTTTCACCGGCAGGTTGAGCTGTTTCATCAGGTCGTCCACCAGGCAGCCGCCGCCATGCACGATGACCAGCGGGCGCTGATGTTCCTTGCGGTAGTTAACGAGGGCGGTAAACAGACGCTCCAGCGCCTCTTCGCTATCAAGTAACACGCCGCCTAACTTAATGATTAACGGGTTCATCATCACACCTGACTCGGTTAAATAAGGGACTGCGTTTCGGCAAAGCCAAAACGAATATTCATACACTGCACTGCCTGCGCGGCGGCGCCTTTCAGCAGGTTATCTTCCGTGGCAACCACAATCAGATGTTCACCCTGCACGGCGAAGCCGATATCGCAGAACGGCAGGCCCACCACGTTTTTCAGCGCGGGCACGCCGGTGTCATAGAGACGCACCAGCGGTTTATCGCCATAGGCGTCCTGGAATGTTGCCGCGACTTGCTGCGCGCTCACGCCGGGTTTCAGGCGGCAGGTGATGGTTTCCAGAATGCCGCGCGGGAAGCTCCCCAGATGCGGCGTGAAAATCACCTCAGCGCCCAAATGATTGGCTATCTCCGGCTGATGCCGATGATTAAATATGCCGTAAGGCTGAAGGCTCACTTCGCAGAAGCTGTTAGAAAGCGCTGCTTTGCGCCCGGCACCGCTCACGCCACTGGTGGCGTTGATAACCGGCCACTGGCTGAGATCCAGCATATCCGCGTCGATAAGCGGTTTTAATGACAGCTGCGCGGCAGTCGGGTAGCAACCCGGCACCGCCACCAGCGTCGCGTCTTTCAGTGATTGCGCATTCCACTCCGCCAGGCCATAGACCGCCTGCGCCAGTAATTCCGGGTACTGGTGCGTGAAACCGTAGAATTTTTCGTAGAACGCGGCATCGTTGACGCGAAAGGCACCGGAGAGGTCGAACACTACACAGCCTGCATCAAGAAACTGCGGCGCGAGATCATGGCTGACCTCATGGGCGGTCGCGAGAAACACCACGTCTACGCCGTCAGTGAACTCACGAATGTCGCTCATCGGTTGCAGTGGCAGGTCAAGCACGCCTTTAAGCTGTGGGTGCAGGGAGGAGATTAACTTTCCCGCATCATTGCTTTGCGCTGAGACCGTCAATGCGGTTATGTTCATATGCGGATGGCGATTCACGTAGGCCGCGAGCTCTGCGCCGGCATAACCGCTGGCGCCAACAATCAGCGTGTTCAACATCGGGACTGGATACCTTTTACCGTCATGTATTTCAGGCGCGGGCCTCCGGGCCGTTGCCGCGTCCGCGAGCGTATCGTCTTCACCGGAACCCGGCGGTTCCCTTACGCTCAACGTTAATGTATTTTTATTCACAAATACTGCATGAATATTGATACTATCACGACCTGAGGTCTGTCAACAGTGAAAATGAAATTACCGCCTTTTATCGAGATTTACCGCACGCTTATCGCTACGCCTTCCATCAGCGCCACCGACAGCGCGCTCGATCAGAGCAATGCGACTTTAATCAATCTGCTGGCGGGATGGTTTGGCGACCTGGGATTCAATGTTGAAGTGCAACCCGTGCCTGGCACTCGCAATAAATTCAATATGCTGGCAAGCATCGGCAGCGGCGCGGGCGGCTTGTTACTCGCCGGGCATACCGATACCGTTCCCTTCGACGACGGGCGCTGGACGCGCGACCCGTTCACGCTGACCGAGCATGACAACAAACTGTTCGGGCTTGGCACCGCCGACATGAAAGGGTTTTTTGCCTTTATTCTTGATGCTCTGCGTGACGTGGATGTGACGCAGCTGAAAAAGCCGCTCTATATTCTGGCGACGGCTGATGAAGAGACGAGCATGGCAGGCGCGCGCTATTTTGCTGAAACCACGGCGCTTCGCCCGGACTGCGCGATTATCGGCGAGCCGACCTCGTTACAACCGATTCGTGCCCACAAAGGCCATATCTCCAGCGCGATTCGCGTGCAGGGACAATCCGGCCACTCCAGCGACCCGGAGCGCGGCGTAAACGCCATTGAGCTTATGCATGACGCCATCGGGCGCATTATGCAATTGCGCGACTCGCTAAAAGAACGCTACCACTACGACGCGTTTACCGTCCCCTACCCGACGCTTAACCTCGGGCATATTCACGGCGGCGACGCCTCGAACCGTATCTGCGCCTGCTGCGAGCTGCATATGGATATTCGTCCGCTGCCGGGCATGACGCTTGATGACTTAAGCGGGCTGCTGAACGAAGCTCTGGAGCCGGTAAGCCTGCGCTGGCCGGGCCGTCTGACGGTATATGATCTGCATCCGCCGATCCCCGGTTACGAATGCCCGCCGGATCATAAACTGGTGCAGGTGGTGGAGAACCTGCTCGGCGCGCAGACGGATGTGGTGAACTACTGCACCGAAGCGCCGTTTATCCAGACACTTTGCCCGACGCTGGTATTAGGCCCAGGCTCTATCAATCAGGCCCACCAGCCGGACGAATATCTGGAGACGCGCTTTATTAAGCCGACCCGCGCGTTGATTTCGCAGGTTGTGCATCATTTTTGTTGGCATTAAGCATCCCCAGTGGACGCGCAGCGCTGAGGCTGCGAAAAATGCTTTTCCTGTAGGGCGGGTAAGCGAAGCGCACCCGCCAGTCCGCGACACCCGCCGACATTGCTGATGAACCCCTTTGCTACCCGATAAACGCAGCCCATTCCACTGCGTTTACGTCCTCCCGCAGCGCGTGCGACTGAACATTGCCCGCATAAAGGCACGCCGTTTTTATAAGCGTTACTTATCTGCGATAACGTGAATTAACTTTCATAAATTGCCGCACTTTATTCACCTGCTGAAGCGATTTCGCAGCAATTGACGAACGGGGTTTCACGTGGCTTTATAAAGTAAGAAGTCATTCAAGCCTGAACTTTCGGACGTAAGTAAAAGCTATCGCTTTTCGGTGTCCTGATTTTTTGCAGAACCTATACCCAAGGATGTCGTGTTGCAGGAAGGCGGCAAGCCTGATGAGCCTGGTAGCTTACTTCGGTGAGTGACCGGGGTCGCAGGCGCGGCCTGCGCGCCTGCGACGTGAGAGACGGCGGGTATTAAACATAATTGAGATGGGGTGTCTGGGGTTATATGAACGAACAATATTCCGCTTTGCGAAGCAATGTCAGTATGCTCGGCAAGTTGCTCGGGGATACCATCAAGGATGCGCTGGGAGAAAACATCCTTGACCGCGTAGAAACAATCCGCAAATTGTCGAAGTCTTCCCGTGCTGGCAATGAAGCAGACCGGCAGGCGCTGTTAACAACACTGCAAAACCTTTCCAATGACGAGCTGCTGCCGGTGGCCCGCGCGTTCAGCCAGTTTCTGAACCTGGCCAATACCGCTGAGCAATACCACAGCATTTCGCCGAAAGGTGAAGCCGCCAGCAATCCGGAAATTATTGCCCGCACCCTGCGTAAACTCAAAGATCAGCCTGATATCAACGAAACCGCCATCCGCCAGGCCGTGGAAGCACTGTCGCTGGAACTGGTGCTCACCGCACACCCGACCGAGATCACCCGCCGCACGCTGATCCATAAAATGGTCGAGGTGAATAACTGCTTAAAACAGCTCGATCATAAAGACATCGCCGATTACGAGCGCAACCAGATCACACGCCGCCTGCGCCAGCTTATCGCGCAGTCCTGGCACACTGACGAAATTCGCAAAAACCGGCCAAGCCCGGTGGATGAGGCCAAATGGGGCTTCGCCGTTGTTGAAAACAGCCTCTGGGAAGGCGTACCAAACTATTTGCGCGAACTGAACGAACAGCTCGAAGCGCATCTCGATTACAAACTGCCGGTGGATTTCGTGCCGGTGCGCTTCACCTCCTGGATGGGCGGCGACCGCGACGGCAACCCGAACGTCACCGCCGATATCACCCGTCACGTTCTGCTGTTGAGCCGCTGGAAAGCCACCGATCTGTTCCTGAAAGATATCCAGGTGCTCATTTCTGAGTTGTCGATGGTCGAGTGCAGCGACGCGCTGCGCGAATATGTCGGCACCGAAGGCGCGCAGGAGCCGTACCGTTATCTGCTCAAAGGGCTGCGCGCGCAGCTGCTCGCCACCCAGGGCTGGCTGGAAGCCCGACTGAAGGGCCAGAAGCTGCCGAAACCGCAAGGCCTGCTGACCCAGAACGAACAGCTCTGGGAGCCGCTTTACGCGTGTTATGAGTCGCTGGTCTCCTGTGGTCTTGGCATTATCGCCAACGGCGAACTGCTCGACACTCTGCGCCGCGTCAAAGCGTTCGGCGTGCCGCTGGTGCGTATCGATATCCGTCAGGAAAGCACCCGCCACACCGAAGCGCTCGGCGAGCTGACCCGCTATCTTGGCATCGGCGACTACGAAAGCTGGTCGGAAGCCGATAAACAGGCGTTCCTGATCCGCGAGCTTAACTCCAAACGTCCGCTGCTGCCGCGCCAGTGGGAGCCGAGCGACAACACCCGCGAAGTGCTGGAAACCTGCAAAGTCATCGCCGAAGCGCCGAAAGGCTCGATCGCCGCGTATGTCATCTCCATGGCGAAAACGCCTTCTGACGTCCTGGCCGTTCACCTGCTGCTCAAAGAAGCGGGTATCGGCTTTGCGCTGCCGGTCGCGCCGCTGTTTGAAACCCTCGATGACCTGAATAACGCTAACGACGTTATGACGCAGCTGCTGAATATCGACTGGTATCGCGGCTTTATTCAGGGCAAACAGATGGTGATGATTGGCTATTCCGACTCCGCGAAAGATGCGGGCGTGATGGCCGCCTCCTGGGCGCAATACCAGGCGCAGGACGCACTGATCAAAACTTGCGAGAAAGCGGGTATCGCGCTGACGCTGTTCCACGGACGCGGCGGCTCTATTGGTCGCGGCGGCGCGCCAGCCCACGCAGCACTGCTCTCTCAGCCGCCGGGCAGCCTGAAAGGTGGCCTGCGTGTAACCGAGCAAGGCGAAATGATCCGCTTCAAATATGGCCTGCCGGAAGTGACCATCAGCAGCCTGTCGCTCTACACCAGCGCTATCCTTGAAGCTAACCTGTTGCCGCCGCCGGAGCCGGAAGCCGCCTGGCGTCACATCATGGATGAGCTGTCTGACATCTCCTGCACCATGTACCGCGGCTACGTGCGCGAAAACCAAGATTTCGTGCCCTATTTCCGCTCCGCCACGCCGGAGCAGGAACTTGGCAAACTGCCGCTCGGCTCGCGTCCGGCGAAACGTCGCCCGACCGGCGGCGTTGAATCGCTGCGCGCCATTCCGTGGATCTTCGCCTGGACGCAGAACCGCCTGATGCTGCCCGCCTGGCTTGGCGCGGGTGCCGCGCTGCAAAAAGTAGTGGAAGACGGCAAACAGGACGAACTGGAAACCATGTGCCGCGACTGGCCGTTCTTCTCCACCCGTCTTGGCATGCTGGAGATGGTTTTCGCCAAAGCGGATTTGTGGCTTGCGGAGTACTACGATCAGCGTCTGGTGAAAAAGGAACTCTGGCCGCTGGGCCAGGAGCTGCGCCAGTTGCTGGACGCGGATATCAAAGTGGTGCTGGATATCGCTAACGACTCGCACCTGATGGCGGATCTGCCGTGGATTGCCGAGTCCATCCAGCTACGTAACATCTACACCGACCCGCTAAACGTGCTTCAGGCAGAGCTGCTGCACCGCTCGCGTCAGGCCGAAGAAGAAGGTAAACCGGCAGATGCGTGCGTTGAGCAGGCGCTGATGGTCACCATCGCAGGCGTAGCGGCAGGCATGCGCAACACCGGCTAATCTCACACATCACGCAGCAAAAAGCCCCGATATGTCGGGGCTTTTTTATGGGCGCGGCGCACCCGTCAATAATACAGCACGGTAAAGGTAATCGCGCCGTTCGCTTTACCGGGGCGCATATGTTCTTCCGTCTGGACATAACGCGCCACGAACGGGATGCGGTGCGTGGAAACATTGTCGGTGCTCAGGTCCCAGTAATTATCGCTGTACGTGTTCAGCGCCATGGGCTTGTGTGTCGCATCCGTCACGCTGCCTTTGGCTATCTGAATACCAATACCGCTGGCGCTGTCGTTACCCGGCGTCACGGAGAAAATACCGTTACTGCCGTCAATAACCGCCGTGGAGGGCTTCATGCTGATCCACACCGGGTTTGGCGTAGGGTTGCCCATCGATGTAATGCCACTGTCGTTGGCGTTGATGTTGGTGCGAATGCCCCAGGCGCGCGGACAGTTGGTTAAGGTAATTGAAGCGTCGCGCCATTCCGTGCCGCTGCCGACACCGCTAAAGTCATTATCCGCGCTCCAGGTGCCAAGCTTCACGTTAACGTCGGGCGTCGTACAGGAGAGCGCGGCAATATTCACCGAGCCGCTAAAGTTAATCTTAAGCGTCGTGATTGGGCTGCCCGCCGCGCCCGATGCCACAAAATCGATCGCCATTGACGGCAGGTCCTGCCCGTTGACATAACCCGGCTGAACCGCGCCCGTTTTGATGAGATAGAGCCAGAACTCCGCGTTCATCGTGTGGTTCACGTTCTGGTTCGGCTGAGGGTGAATCGTGTCGATGTAGTACGTCCCGGGTATTGCGACGTCACTCTTGCCCTGCGCCCAGACCGCGACCCCAACGCCCGGCAGGTTGGTATCCCAGACTTTGTTAGGGAACGGCGGTCCGTTCCAGGGCGACAGCCCGTGCGGTGTGCTGGTCCAGCGATAGTCATAGGAGACGTCATAAGGCACGCTGTCCGTTGAAAGACAGTCAATCTTCACCGGTGAGCTTGGCAGATAATGCAGCCGGTACAGGGTGCGCCCGTTCCCGGCATCCGAACCGACGGAAATCACGCCGTCGATGGGCAGCGTCACGTTAACCGTGTGCGAGCCTGGGTGAAAGCCGCACTGCGTCGAAGCCAGCGCGTATCCGCCGGACGACAACAGCAGGAACGCGCCCGCCCCGAAAGATAATAGTGTTTTCCTTGCAGCCATGATCCCCTCTTTACAGTGCATCGTTCCCGTCACAGGAATAGGTTGTTAACCGGCCCGCGAGCTGGCGTTATCCGGCCGGCAATGGTGCCTGACGCCGCCGGTCGGTGGAGAGCTGTAGCGACGGCGACGTTGCCGCGACACCCGCAGGCGGCAAGCACGGCGTATCAAAGCGCTGAATAGACTGGCGCTGTCCTTCCGCCTGCGGCATCAGCAGATAACTGATGAGGCACTGCATACCCACGCTTTCGCCCCACTTAACCGTCAGTTGCCCCTGGGTCGCGCTGACACGCGCGTAAACCAGCCCGCCCTGCCCGACAGAACCAACCTGATTACCCTCGGCGTCAAAGACCATCGAGCCAAACGGCACGGGCCCATCCTGATAATGCGAGGCGATAAGCACAGGCGTACCCGTTGTGGCCTTGTAGGTCAGTTTCACGACCGCGCCCAGATACGGCGCGACTTTCTGCGAGGTGTTATCCAGCTCCACGTTCACCGGCGCGGTTTTCGGGTCAATGGTGATGTCGTTGAACTGGTAAGGGTCGAGATACGGCACCGCGGCGTAACCGCGGCCATCAACAAAAACGCCAGGATAAGACGATACGGCCGCGCCGCGCGCGCCTTTCGCCTCGACCAGCGCAAAGGTATCCGAGGTGTACGGGGTAAAGGTCAGCCCGCCCGCGTGCCCGAGGATCGTGCCGCTCGCGCCGAGCGACACGCTGCTGTAGTGATCGCCCACGCTGTAGCCGCCGCTCAGTGACGTCGCCTGGCTGCGATAATCGGCATTAATGGAGCCACTGGAGCCTTGCCCCTGATCGCCGTTCATCGCCGTCACGCTGTAGCTCATCTGGTTATATTCACCAAGCGAGCCGGATACGCCGAGCTGTTGCGCGTCATGGCCGTTACTGTCGCGCGTCAGGTCGATATGCGCATGCGGTGTATGTTCCTCAAAGGCCCTACCCATCGGAAAGCTCATCGTCAGCAGGTAGTTGGTCTGGCCTTCATTTTCTTTGCTGTAGGTGCGGCTCACCGTCAGGCCATACGTCACGCTCTTGTAGGTGTTGTTGTAGCCAATCTGGAACTGCTTATCGGTGCCCGACTTGTTCCAGTAATCCTGCAGCGATCCGCTGAGATAAAATTGTCCCCAGCCGTCATCCAGCCCCTGGCTTGCCGTCGCGACAAACTGATTTTTCATGCGCAAAATGCTATCCGGCGATTCGCCGCGATCGACCGCGTCACGCGCCAGCATCGCGGTCTGAAAATCCATGTATTCGCGGGTGGTGAATCGGTACGCGGCGAGCGAAATATTGCTGCGTGTCTCGCTGATGGCTTTGCTGAAGCTGAGTTTGTAACTCTGCCCGCTCAGGCTGTCGGCCTGACGGCGGCCCAGCGCGTTAATGCCATTCTCAAGATGCGTACGCGCCTGGGTCACATCGAGTGCCAGCGAGCCCAGCGGTGTGCCGAACGCCATGCCAAGCAGCAGCGCGTAGTAGCCCTGGCTTGCCTGAAGGCCGCCGTAAGTGGTCAGGCGGTTGGACACCCCGTACTGGTAGGTGGCCTGGTAGAGTGCCGGTTTCGTGCGTAGCGAATCGTCATGATATTCCCCTGCGACCACCGAATAGCGCAGCGCGCCGGGGCGAAGCTGCTGCGCGACCGAGGCGTAAGGCACCTGGAAATGCTGCTCGCTACCGTCCGCTTCATACACGGTGACATCCAGGTTGCCGCCGTAGCCGGTCGGGTAAAGATCGTTAATGGCAAATTCGCCCGGTGCGACGGTAGTTTCATAGATGGTCTGTCCGCTCTGGCGTACCGTCACGCGCGCGTTGGTACGGGCGATGCCGCGAATATCCGGCGCGTAGCCGCGTTGTGATTCTGGCAACATGCGCTCGTCGCTCGCGACCTGCACGCCTTTGAAGGGCAGCGTGTCGAACACCTGCCCCTGGGTGTTGGTCTCGCCGACCAGCGCACGTCCTTTGATGGCGGGAATATCGCGTTGCAGATAGGTGCTGATGCTGTTGTATTGCCGCTCGCCTTCTTCCATATAGCTGTAGTAGCCGTTATGGCGAAGATACCAGGCACCGACATTCAGCCCGCCCTCAATACCGGAATAAAAGGAGTCCAGCGTCTTGCCATTAGCATGGCTGGAGTAGCCGCTCATGTTATAGCCGAGCATCAGCGCCGGAATACCGCTATCCCACAACTCGGGGTTCACGCTGCCACGCGCGTTGTGCAGCAGGTAAATCTGCGGCACCGAGATATCGAGTCGCTGCTCGCTGGTGTCAAAGGCGATTTCGGCATGCGGAAGCTTCTTTTCCAGATCGAGACAGCGCTCGCCCTGCTGAAAAGGCATCAGGAAATCTTTAGGCAGCTTTTCGTAATTAAACGGGATGGTTTTAATTAACTCGGGCGTCAGACAGACGCGGCTTGATTTATCGGGTTGCGCCACCACGTCGATTTCACGGGTCATCGCCGCTTCCCCGTTGACATAAATCAGCGCGCGATAACGCCCCGGCAGTGCCGCCGCGCCATTGGCGAAACGGCTTAAATCCACCGCGTTTTTATTTTCCAGATTCAGGAAAATATTATCGAATTCGACATGCTCTGCGATATCGACGGGTTTTTCCGTCGGCTTTCCCGGCATATTTTCCGCCTCTCCCGGCGCCGCCAGTAAAAAAGACATCACAGCCACAATGCCGCGGGCGCGCGTCGCCGCACATCCCTGGCGCAACCTGTTTTTCATCACGCTTCTCTTTTAGGGTGAAAATGAATAAACCGTGCGGCGACTTATTTCAGCGTCGCCTCAAATTCATTCAGCGCGCCATAATCATTGACATAGACGCCTGCGAGTTTATTTCCCGCATTACCGGGCAATTTCACCGTCATGGTGGATTTCGGGGATATCATGTCGCCGTCAACGCTTTTTCCGTTGAGCTTTAGCCTGACCAGAGAAATAAAATAAGGCGTCGGGTTTATCGCCTCGATCGTTTGTCCGTTCGCGCGCCAGGTCACTTGCTCCACCGCCAAGTTCGGATTGCCCTCAAGCCCTTTCGGGCGAAGAAATAATTTAATGCGTGACCGAAACGCGACCTGTAAATAGTTATCGCTCACCGGGGACGCTTTTCTGGCGGGGATTTCCAGCACATTAAGCCAGTAAACGGATTCACGATCCGCCGGCAGTAATTTTCCGGTAAACGTAATGCGCAGCGTCTGGCCTTTTCCCGGCTCTACGCGGTTAATCGGCGGCGTTAAGATAAAAGGCACCTGCAACGTTTCGGGCGCGGCGTCAGCGTTGCCGTTATCGATCCAGCTTTGAATTAATACCGGCGAGCCGCCTTTATTATCGAGCTTAACGCTCACCTCCGGCGCGTCGCTCGGGTAGATAACGCGAGTGCCGGTAATCACGACACTGGCATTGGCCGCCGGGCAGGCGAACCACGCCGCCAGTGCAAAAAGCGCGCCTTTCCAGGAGAAGGTATCCGCCATGCTATTCACTCCCTTGAAGAGAGACAGGAGGGTTTACCCCTCCTGTCGCGTTTTTACTTGTACATCAGCGAGTAAACGACGCTGCTGTTAACCTTACCGGCAGCGGCAGCACCTTCTGCGTAATATTCCACTGCGTAAGGCAGCGTTGCGGTGCCTTTGGTGGCGTCATACGCGATATAGGTGGTTTCAGTGGCCTGACTGGCGTTACCGGCTTTGATGACGGCATATGAGGAGCTGGAGCCATCACGCAGCTGGAGGCTGACGTTTTTCGCGTTATCCGTGCCCGTTGCGTTTAGCAGGCGACCTGTGACCGGATCAACCGAGGCGCCCGCTTCAAAATAGGCTGCCACCGTCGTCAGGGTGCCCTGGCAGTTGGTCAGATCCATCAGGAAGTTGGTGCGACCTGCGGTTTTGCCCGCCGTATCGAGCTGAGAAATACCCAGCGTCGGCAGTTTCACGGTTGCATCTGCGCCCTGACCGTCAACTTTGACGTCGCAAGACGTGGCAGTCAGCTCTCCTTCAAAAGTAATCGTCCCAGTGGAAGCCGCCTGCGCGGTCGCGGCAAATCCCATCGCCGCGGCTAAAGAAAGGCTAAGTGCTAACTTTTTCATATATCATCCTAATTACATTAAAAGTTAAGCTATTTATAAAAATAGCCGTTTTATATCCACAGCCTGTGAATATAATATTTACCCCGAGTGCGCCTTGCGTATCAGGACAAAACCGGTGCTCATTTGACGAGATAAAACGTAACCGTTCTCGCGATTACCAGACAGCGATGCGTCTTTATGCATTTTATTTAATGGCGCTCATGCTTTTCGGCACGTCATTTACTGCGCTATCGCGAATAAATCACAGCGCGCGTCATAATGATGGGCGCATTATAAAAAGCGGCATTCTGGTGACAATAGACGAACCTTTAACAGGTTCAATCAACAAACGACTATCTTCTAAAAAAATACTTTTAAAAATAACCATCTGAATAACATCAGGGCTATTTCCTAAATCATAAAAAGCATTCGATTTAGCATAATGTGTTCAACCGTTAAAAGATCATCACTCTCCCCTCAGTAAAATAAGAAGGAAAACGACACAGTAATAATTTCCCACGATATGAAAAATAATGCGCGTTATTATTTATTTGAATAGAAAAATAGTAAAAAGCCAGACAATACGGCCTCGCAAGCCTCTCGCATGCCCTGTTTTATTACAGCAATCCTTAACAGTGTTGCAAAAAAAGGGAGGCCACTGGCCTCCCTTTATCGCACCGCGTGGCTGCTTACAGCGCCATATCGTGCTGCGGGCTGGCCGCCTGTGCCGGTCTGGCCTCCGGCAGCTTCTGCTCCATCGCTTTCATCTGAATAACCGGCGGCTTGGTGAGCTGCAACGTCGAGGCTGTTTCATCCCACACCTGCTGGGTCAGTGCCACGTTACCGTTCAGCTTCTGGCCGTAGCTCGGCACGATCTCACGCAGTTTGCTCTGCCACTCAGGCGAGTTGAACTGCGCCGGGAACAGCTGTTTGAGCACGTTGAGCGAGATAGGCGCGGCGGTAGATGCGCCAGGTGACGCGCCAAGCAGCGCCGCCAGGGTTTTCTGCTGGTCGGTGACGATTTCCGTACCCAGTTTCAGCACACCGCCTTTCTCGGCGTCTTTCTTGATGATCTGTACGCGCTGACCGGCCTGGATCAGTTTCCAGTCCTCTTTACGCGCCGAGGGATAGTACTCTTTCAGCGCTTCGAAGCGGTCTTCATCGCTCAGCATGACCTGGCCCACCAGATATTTCACCAGATCGAAGTTATCAAGACCTACGTTAGTCATCGGCATAACGTTCTGCATGGTGGTGGTGCTCAGCAGATCAAAGAACGAGCCATTTTTCAGGAATTTGGTAGAGAACGTCGCAAACGGCCCGAACAGCACCACGCGTTTACCATCCAGGAAACGAGCGTCAAGGTGCGGTACAGACATCGGCGGCGCGCCAACCGAGGCCTGCCCGTAGACTTTTTCGCCGTGCTGGCGCGCGATATCCGGGTTCTCTGAAACCAGGAACGAGCCGCCGACCGGGAAGCCCGCATAATTATCCGCCTCCGGAATACCGGTTTTTTGCAGCAGCTTCAGCGCGCCACCGCCTGCGCCGATAAAGACATACTTCGCGTCAACGGCATGCTCTTTACCGCTGTTCACGTCAGTAATGGTGACATGCCAGGAGTTATCGGCGTTGCGTTTGAAATCGGTGACTTCAGACGAGGTCTCCAGCGTAAAGTTGCGGGTTTTCTTCAGACTGCCCACCAGCTGGCGGGTAATCTCCCCGTAGTTCACGTCAGTGCCGACCGGCGTCCAGGTCGCGGCGACTTTCTGGCTCGGATCGCGGCCTTCAATAATGAGCGGCGCCCATTTTTTGATTTGCTGCTGATCGGTAGAGAATTGCATTCCCTGGAACAGCGTAGTCTGTTGCAGCGCTTTATAGCGTTTGGTCAGGTACTCCACATTTTTATCGCCCCAGACGAAACTCATGTGCGGCGTGGAGTTAATAAAGGTGTGCGGGTCGTTCAGCACGCCGCGCTTCACCTGAGAAGACCAGAACTGGCGCGAAATCATAAATGCTTCGTTGATTTCCAGCGCCTTTGTGACGTCAATAGAACCGTCTTCACGCTCAGGCGTATAGTTCAGCTCCATATTCGCGGAATGCCCGGTGCCCGCATTGTTCCAGCCGTTCGAGGATTCCAGCGCCACGCCGTCAAGTTTTTCGACCATCAACTGTTTCCAGTCCGGCTGGATTTCCTGCAGAACGGTGCCGAGCGACGCGCTCATGATGCCGCCGCCAATCAGCAGGACATCTGTTTTTTCCGTAGTGTTTTCCGCGTAAGCGGCTGAACTAACCAGTAAGGCAATAAGAGAGAAAGCGGGAACCGGCTTTCTGCTAAGCGTAAACATAGACATCACAATCAACTATCATTGAAAAATTAGCCGATTATTTTAACGCATCAAATAAAATTTTAAAAATGTTTAAACAAAACATTAACAACCTTACAGCCTGTGCGGCAATATTCCCGGTTTCGCCCTTGCGTTTTGACACGCAGAGATACCCGGCACAAAAAAATACCCCTGTCATTTTCCTTAACACACGGAAATAACAGGGGTATATATCACGACGTCAACGCAAACCGATAAAACCTGACAGTCGTTGTGCTTATTAAGCGTAATGGCGCGGCCATCAGGCACTAATGGCTTTACCGATGGCGTTAACGGCTTCGAGAATATTTTTAGCGTAGCCTTCAATCTCTTTTGTCAGCGTTAACGCCTCGCGGGAGATCGCCGTCGTCGAGGCCACTTCTTTTCCGCTGCGGCAGATAGAATCCAGTGCGCTTTTTGTCAGATGATCGTTCTGCTCGGTAATGCGCGTTATTTTCCCGGTGGCGTCATCAATGCGATCCGCCAGCGATTTCACTTCGGTCGCGACGACAGAAAAGCCTTTACCGGCATCCCCCGCGCGCGCCGCTTCCACCGAGGCGTTCAAAGAGAGTAATTTAGTCTGGGTCGCGATTTGCGCAATAACGGATGACAAATCCGTTATGCTTTCAGAATCATTTTTCAGGTTAGTAACGATTGCGATAACCTGCTCCATATTGGTCTGGATGTTCTCCATCGCCGCAACGCAGTCATCTAAGGTCTTTCTTATCTCTACCGTTTTAGTCAGCGTTTCGCGAGAAACCGCTTCCGCACGCTCCGTCGCCTGACGCTCGTCACGGCTTTTCAGCACTTCAGCGGTAACGTCATAGGCGAACTTCACGACGCGATAAAGGCGGCCTTTATCGTCAAATACCGGGCTGTAGCTGGCGCGCAGCCAGAGCTCCTGGCGGTGTTTCGTCACGCGGCGGAAATCGCCTGAGGCAAATTCGCCGTGATTCAGCTTGCGCCAGAAATCCGCGTATTCCGCACTCATAGCGTATTCACGCTCGCAGAAGATACGGTGGTGTTTACCGATGATTTCACTAAGCGAATATTGCGAAGCCCGGCAGAAGTTCTCATTCGCGGAGACGATATGTCCGTCTGGCGTAAACTCAATGATTGCCATAGAACGGTGCGCTGCCTTGAGGATGGCGTCTTTGTTCAGCGCGTCGTGGATCCTTCCAGAGATATCACGCGCCAGTTTCAGAACATACTGCACCTCATTATTTTTGCCGCGAACCGGAATATAGTTCGCCTCCAGCCACATTTCGCTGCCATCTTTTTTATAGCGCAGGAATTTATCGCTGAAGGTTTCACCACGCGCAAGCCGTTGCCAGAACTGTCTATATTCCGGGCTCGCGCTATATTCCGGTGAGCAAAAGATGCGGTGATGTTTACCCACCAGCTCATTAAGGGAATACCCCACGGCATTCTGGAAAGCCGTATTCGCCTCCACAATAGTGCCATCGGGGCGGAACAAAATAACCGCCATATGCTCTTTTATTGCCGCAAGCGCCGCATTGTTTTTCAAAATATTGGTTATCGTGCTAATCATTATTACTATCCTGGAAGGTTTCTTACACAGGATATCGGCAATAAGCAGGAAGACATAATGTGTATTTTTTTATCGCTACGATAGCCATTATCCCTGGTGTTCGTCATACCGCATGATAAGCGGTAATAATGCGTTGATCGTGAGTAAGAAATAGCGATTGAGGGTTACCACTCTAAAAAAGGCGGCAAAAACGCACTGAGATTTACCTTAAGAAAAAAGATTATAGGCATGCCGGTTATTGGCCGTACGTCGCGCCCAACCATGCGGAATATATGTTTTGTAACAATAGCGTGAATAACCTGAGAATGGCAGGGCAATAAAAAAGGAGGCGTGCGCCTCCTCGTAACGTTAATCCCTTTATTATTATGCCGTTTTTAATTCCAGCGCAGGGCGGACACCGAGAGTGTGGCAGATCGCGTAACTCATCTCCGCGCGGTTAAGCGTGTAAAAGTGGAAATCTTTCACGCCTTCGCGGCTTAATATTTTCACCATGTCCATCGCGATGTTCGCGCCGACCAGCTTGCGGGTTTCGGCATCATCATCAAGGCCCGCGAACATCTGTGACATCCATGACGGAATGCGCACATTGGTCATGTCAGCGAATTTCTTCGCCTGTTTGAAGTTAGAGACCGGCAGGATGCCGGGTATGATTTCCACATCAATGCCGGTTGCCGCGCAGCGGTCGCGAAAACGCAGGTAGCTTTCGACATCAAAGAAGAATTGTGTGATGGCGCGGTTCGCGCCTGCATCGATTTTACGGCGCAGGTTGAGTAAATCCGCCTGGGCGCTTTTCGCCTCTGGATGGACTTCCGGATAAGCGGCCACAGAAATATCGAAATCGGCCACCTCTTTTAACAGCGCCACCAGATCGCTTGCGTACATGTCAGGCTTACCGCTCCCTGGCGGCAGGTCGCCGCGCAGCGCGACGATATGGCGAATGCCGTTGTTCCAGTAGTCGCGCGCGATGGTGCGCAGCTCATCCGCCGTGGCGTCGATACAGGTCAGGTGCGGGGCCGCTTCAAGACCGGTGCGGTCTTTAATGCCTTTAATAATGCTGTGCGTGCGGTCGCGCTCGCCGGAGTTCGCGCCGTAAGTCACCGAGACAAATTTCGGTTTCAGGCTGCTTAAGCGATCGATAGAGGACCAGAGCGTCTGCTCCATTTCACTGGTGCGCGGCGGGAAAAATTCAAACGAGACGTTAATCTGTCCCTGCACTTCGGCCAGGCTCTGATTCAGGGCCTCCCGCTGGTTGGCGTGAAAAAAGCTCATACCTTACCTCATCAATCGCTGTGTCATAGTCGCGTGGGTTGACTTCTATACGTTTAGACGTCCAGATGTAAAAATGACGGAAAAGCCGGGTGCCGTCAACAGGTAAATCATCACTTGATGTGAGTATTTTTCAGTGAAGATGAAAAAGGTTCATGACAAGAGAATGAACAATGATTGTACAGACGTGCGGTGGTGGTGATGCGGGGAGGTAGGTGACGCTTCGCTTAACCGGATTACGCCTTCGCCCCTCACCCCGACCTTCTCCTCAAAGAGAAGAGGGATGCAGCATAAGCCTTGCCCTCGCCGGGGCGCCCTTTTACAAGGCTGGGCCAATTCATCGGCTTCCCCACCGGAAAACAAAAAAGGAGCCATCGGCTCCTTTTTTATCGCGAACGCGTATTACAACAACTGCGCCAGACGGTTGAGATCGGACTGAATCGCGCCGGCGGTCACGTCGCGGCCCGCGCCTGGCCCGCGGATCACCAGCGGGTTGTCGCGATACCAGCGGCTCTCTATGGCGAAGACGTTGTCGCATGGCAGCAGCGAGGCCAGCGGATGTTCAGGACGCACCGCCTCGACGCCGACGCGCGCTTTGCCATTCGCATCGAAACGCGCCACATAGCGCAGCACCAGGCCGAGTTCGCGCGCCGCTTCCAGCCGTTGCACCATCTGTTCGTTTAGGGCATCGCCATATTCAAAGAAATGATCCACCGAGCCTTCCTCGCAGCCCGCAGGCACCAGCGATTCCACGCGCACCTGGTCAGGCTCAATATCGTAGCCCGCCTCGCGCGCCAGGATCACCAGCTTACGCATCACGTCTTTTCCTGAGAGGTCAACACGCGGGTCAGGCTCGGTCAGCCCCTGCTGCCAGGCCTGGTCGACAAGCTCGGTAAACGGCACCGTGCCGTCGAACTGTAAAAACAGCCACGACAGCGTGCCTGAAAAAATACCGCTGATGGAAAGAATCGAATCGCCGCTGTCACGCAGATCGCGCACCGTATGGTTTACCGGCAACCCGGCCCCGACGGTCGCGTTATACAGCCAGTGGCGGCCCGTTTTCGCAAACGCGTCGCGGATCTGGCGATAGTTCTGGCTGTTGCTCGCACCCGCCAGTTTATTGGCGCTAATGACGTGAAAACCGTAACTGGCGAAATCGAGATACTGATCCGCCAGGTTCTCACTTGCCGTCACATCCAGCACCACCAGATCGTCGTACGGGTGCGCGCGCATCCACAGAAACAGCGACTCTTCATCCTGCTCGACCGCTTCATCATTAAAGAAGGCCAGCGCGCGGCTCGCGTCCAGCCCCTCGTAGTTGAGCAGGCTACGGCGGCTGTCGACCACGCCCGCCAGCACAAACTCAAGCCCGGTACGCGCAGAGAGTGTCTCCTGCTCGCGCGCGAACAGTTCAAGCCAGCGCGAACCGATATTCCCTTTGCCGAACAGCATCAGGCCGATGCGCTTTTCCGCCCGGAACAGCGACTGGTGCAGCCCCTGAATCAGGCTCTCCGTCGGGCCCGCGCGCAGAACGGCGACAAGACTGATACTCTCTTCCGACTGCCAGATAAACTCGACCGGCTGATCTTTAAGCTGCTGCCAGAAACGGTGGCTGTGCAGCGGATTACGGCAGACGCCCGCGCCGACCAGCGCGACCAGCGCCAGACCTTCGCGCAGGCGCAGTTCTCCCGGCAGCGCGGCGTCTTCAAGCAGCTTCAGGGCGCTGCCCACCACTTCCGAGGTGTAGCAAAGCTGCAACAGGCGGCGGTCAGGATGGACGCCCACTGACAGCGGACGCAACTGCGCGCGTTTAAGCTGCGCGTCAACCTCGTGATGCGCCAGCTTGAAATCCAGGTGCGACGGTACCGTGAATTCGATAAGGCAGACGTCATCATGGCTGGTCACGATACGTGCGCCGGTGCCGGAAGCCAGCACACGCTCGATACGCGTGGAGCCTTGCTCCGGGCTGTAGCTGCAACGCAGCTGAAGATCGATATCACTGCCTGAAACTGGCTGTAACGTGCGGGCATGCAGCACCGGCGCGGCGAGACGCGCCAGTTCGCTCGCCTCATCCAGGCGCAGCAGCGGCAGCAGACAGGCATCTTTGACTTTGCGCGGGTCGGCGCTGTAAACGCCCGCCACGTCGCTCCAGATGGTGACGCGGGACACGCCGGCCAGCGCGCCGATTTGCGTCGCGGAGTAGTCCGAGCCGTTACGGCCAAGCAGAACGGTTTCGCCCGCGTCATTACGGCAGATAAAGCCGGTGACCACCAGTCGTTTGCCCGGATGCTGCACGAGCAACTGCTGCAACAGCGGGAAGGAGAGGCCTTCGTTAACCTGTGGCTGAGCGGCGCGTTCGGCGCGCAGGAAATCGCGCGCGTCGAGCCAGGCGGCGTCAAGCCCCTGCTCTTTCAGTACGGCGGCCATCAGACGCGCCGACCAGATTTCGCCATGCCCCACAACTTCGGCATAAACCGCGTCGGTGATGGTGCCGTCAAGCAGCGCCGCGAGACGCTCCAGATCGCGGATGAATTCGCTCACCAGCCCGTCAGCGACCGAGGCTGGCAGCAGTCCGGAGATAAGCTCACTCTGGTAACGGCGCAGCGCTTGTTGCACCTGATGGGCGGAGAGACGATCGTTCTGGCTTAACTTCAGCCAGCTTATCAACTGGTTGGTTGTGCTGCCTGCCGCGGAAACCACCATCATATCCCCGGCGCGGGAATAGTCGGCCATGATACCCGCGACGCGCAGGTAACATTTCACGTCGGCGAGACTGCTGCCGCCAAATTTGTGCAGCTGACGACCGTTCGTCCCTGCAGGCGCTGTAACACTCATGCTTACCCCTTAACCTGCCGCCTGGAATGCTTTTTCCAGGTCGGCAATTAAATCTTCGCTATCTTCAATACCCGTCGAGATGCGCAGCAGCGTCTCGGAAATGCCGGCTGCGGCGCGCGCTTCCGGCGCCATGCCCGCATGGGTCATCGTCGCGGCGTGGGAAATCAGGCTTTCCACCCCACCTAAGGATTCCGCAAGCGTAAACAGCTCCAGCGCGCCCAGAAAACGGCGCAGCGTCTGTTCATCGCCATCAAGTTCAAAGCTCAGCATCGCGCCGAAGCCTTTCTGCTGACGCACCGCGATGTCATGGCCCGCGTTTTCCGGCAGCGACGGATGATACAACGTTTTCACCCGCGGCTGGGTCTTCAGGAAGTCAACAATCGCGCTGGCGTTACGCTGCGCCACTTCCATACGCGGGCTTAGCGTGCGCAGGCCGCGCAGCAGCAAATAGCTGTCGAACGCGCCGCCCGTCACGCCGATGTTATTCGCCCACCAGGCAAGCTCGGTCACGGTGTCCGAATCTTTGGCAATCACTACGCCCGCGACCACATCGGAATGTCCGTTGAGGTATTTGGTGCAGGAGTGCAGCACCAGATCGGCACCCAGCGCCAGCGGGTTCTGCAATGCCGGGCTCAGGAACGTATTATCCACCACACTTATGGCTCCGGCCGCGCGCGAAAGTTCGCAAATTTTCGCAATATCCACCACGCGCAACAAGGGATTACTCGGGCTTTCGACCAGCACGAGTTTCGGCTGCTCCGCGAGCGCCGCCTTTAACGCCGCCTCATCGCCCTGATCGACAAACTTCACCCGATAACAGCCGCGTTTCGCGAGGCTGTCGAACAGACGATAACTGCCGCCGTAACAGTCGTGCGGCGCGACCAGCAGATCGCCAGGCTTCAGGAAAACGGTGGTCACCAGATGAATTGCCGACATGCCGGTGTTGGTCAGCACGGCGCCCGCGCCGCCTTCCAGCTCCGCCAGCGCACGCTGGACAACATCGCGCGTCGGGTTGCCGCGACGAGAATAGTCGTGTGCGCGCGGTTCGTTAAAGCCGGTGAAGTTATAGGTGCTGGAGAGGTGGATCGGCGGGACGACGCAGCCGTACTGCTCGTCGTCATTAAGCCCGCTGCGAACTGCGATGGTGGCCTGTTTACGCGTCATGAGGAGTCGTTTCCTGGCATTATCGGAGAAAAGTCAGGTGACAGAGTAAACATTGCCATTATGGACGTCAATACATCTGGACATCTAAACTTCTTTGCGTATAGATTGAGCAAAACAGGATTAGCCGTTAAAATCATGTGTTTTATTGCGCAGTGATGCAGCATCCGTACTGAAGTCACGGTATTATCCGTCGCTGCTAAATAACAGACTATCGGGTTAAGACCGTGAGACCTATCCGGTTTTAATCTTTTTCTACTGACTGAGAGGATTAAAGGTATCTCATGGCTGAATGGAACGGCGAATATATCAGCCCCTACGCTGAGCACGGCAAGAAGAGCGAACAGGTCAAAAAAATTACGGTTTCCATTCCTCTGAAGGTGTTAAAAATCCTCACCGATGAACGCACCCGTCGTCAGGTTAACAACCTGCGCCATGCCACCAACAGCGAGCTGCTGTGTGAGGCTTTCCTTCACGCCTTTACCGGTCAACCCTTACCGGACGACGACGATCTGCGTAAAGAGCGCAGCGACGAGATCCCGGAAGAGGCGAAGGTAATCATGCGTGAAATGGGTATCGACCCGGATACCTGGGAATACTGATTAGCATCAACGACAAAGGCGCCCATCGGCGCCTTTGTTTTGTGCTCGCAAGCAACAAAAAAGGCGCCGTCTGGCGCCTTTTTTCGGGAAACTTATTTGCTGCCCGGGATGCTGAAGCGTTTGTTGAAACGCTCAACACGACCACCGGTATCAACAACACGCTGTTTACCAGTGAAGAACGGGTGGCAGTTGCCGCACACGTCCAGGTTCAGGTCGTGGCCAACGGTGGAGCGAGTTTTGATCACGTTACCGCAAGAGCAGGTAGCGGTGATTTCAACATATTTCGGGTGAATATCTTTTTTCATGGGAAACCTCAGTTAAGGCCGCGTCGCTCTTCCAGCCCTTACGCCAGACACCACGCGATGTTGATAAAGTCGGTTTGATACTTTTAAAGGGCATCAAAGGCGGCGAATCATACAGAAAATAACCGCCCCATGCAAACTGATCCGCAAATTTATGAACACACAGTGTACACTATGACGCTCCTTTTCTCAGCCCGGATGCCTTCATGCCTGTAGCCCGCGTTGCCCTGCCCGTTCCGCTTGCCCGCACCTTTGACTATCTGCTGCCCGACACCATGACGGCGGTGGCGGGGTGTCGCGTGCGCGTGCCGTTCGGGCGTCAGCAGCGCGTCGGCGTCGTGGTGGCGGTGGGCGACGAGAGCGAACTGCCGCTCGGCGAGCTGAAAAGCGTGGATGAGGTGCTGGACGGCGCGTCGCTCTACCCGCCTACGCTCTGGCGAATGCTGCTCTGGGCGGCGGATTATTATCATCATCCCGTGGGCGAAGTGCTGTTTCACGCGCTGCCGGTGCTGCTGCGCCAGGGCAAACCCGCAAGCCCCGCGCCACTCTGGTACTGGTTCGCCACCGAAGAAGGCCAGGCGGTCGATCTTAACAGCCTCAAACGTTCGCCAAAACAGCAACAAGCGCTGGCGGCGCTGCGTCAGCGCAGGTTGTGGCGCCATGAAGTCGCACAGATGGCCTTTAACGATGCCGCGCTTCAGGCGCTGCGCGCCAAAGGCCTGTGCGAGCTTGGCAGCGAACTGCCACCGGTCGCCGACTGGCGCAGCCAGTTTTCGGTGGCGGGTGACCGCCTGCGGCTTAATACCGAACAAGCGACGGCGGTCGGCGCCATTCGCGGCGAAGCGGACAACTTCTGTGCCTGGCTGCTGGCGGGCGTAACGGGCTCGGGGAAAACCGAAGTCTATTTAAGCGTGCTTGAAAACACGCTGGCGCAAGGCAAACAGGCGCTGGTGCTGGTGCCGGAAATCGGCCTGACGCCGCAGACCATCGCGCGTTTTCGCGAGCGGTTCAACGCGCCGGTAGAAGTGCTGCACTCGGCGCTGAACGACAGCGAACGGCTGGCGGCCTGGCTGAAAGCCAAAAGCGGCGAGGCGGCTATCGTTATCGGCACGCGCTCGGCGCTGTTCACCCCGTTTAAAGATCTTGGGGTGATTGTTATCGATGAAGAGCATGACAGTTCGTATAAGCAACAGGAAGGCTGGCGCTACCATGCGCGCGATCTGGCGGTCTACCGCGCGCACAGCGAGCAGATCCCGATTATTTTAGGCTCCGCCACGCCTGCGCTGGAGACGCTGCACAATGTGCGCCAGCGTAAATACCGCGTGCTGAAGCTGACCCACCGCGCGGGTAACGCGCGCCCGGCGCAGCAGCATGTGCTGGATCTCAAAGGCCAGGCGCTACAGGCAGGTCTCGCACCAGCACTGGTCGCCCGGATGCGCCAGCATTTGCAGGCCGATAATCAGGTCATTCTGTTTCTTAACCGCCGCGGCTTCGCACCTGCGCTGCTGTGCCATGACTGCGGCTGGATAGCCGAATGCCCGCGCTGCGATCACTACTACACGCTGCATCAGGCGCAACATCAGTTGCGCTGCCACCATTGCGACAGCCAGCGTCCGGTGCCGCGCCAGTGTCCGGGCTGCGGCTCCACGCATCTGGTGCCGGTAGGGCTTGGCACGGAGCAACTGGAACAGAGTCTCGCGCCACTCTTCCCCGGCGTGCCGCTCTCGCGCATCGACCGTGACACGACGAGCCGCAAAGGGGCGCTTGAAGAGCAACTCGCCGAAGTTCATCGTGGCGGCGCGCGCATTTTGATTGGCACCCAGATGCTGGCCAAAGGACATCACTTTCCCGACGTCACGCTGGTGGCGCTGCTGGATGTCGATGGCGCGCTGTTTTGCGCTGATTTCCGCTCGGCGGAGCGCTTCGCCCAGCTTTACACCCAGGTGGCAGGCCGCGCCGGGCGCGCGGGAAAACAGGGTGAAGTGGTGTTGCAAACGCACCACCCGGAACATCCGCTGTTGCAGACGTTGCTGCATCAGGGGTACGACGCGTTTGCCGATCAGGCGCTGACCGAGCGCAGCAGCGTCTGGCTGCCGCCTTACAGCAGCCATATTTTGATTCGCGCAGAAGATCACCATAACCAGGACGCGCCCGCGTTCCTCCAGCAATTGCGTAATCTGCTTCAGGCAAGCCCGCTTGCGGATGACAAGCTCTGGCTGCTCGGCCCGGTGCCCGCATTACAACCAAAACGCGGCGGCCGCTACCGCTGGCAACTCTTGCTGCAACATCCGTCGCGTTTGCAGCTTCAGCGTATCGTCGCGGGAAGTCTGCCGCTGGTGGGCACGCTGCCTGCCGCGCGTAAAGTGAAATGGACGCTCGACGTTGACCCCACCGAAGGCTAAGCGCCCCGCCCGCTTCTGCGAAACGGATCGTAAAATTTAATATCCGTCACATCTCTGATGTAATTTTTGTAACCGCCGCGCTCAAGATCTGTTAAGAATGTGAGGCGTGTCAGATTACAGGACGAGTCTGCGCCTGCGCGCGACGAGGAGATGAAGTGAAGTCCAAAAAGCAGGTTGCCGCCGCAACCATGAAAGATGTCGCCGTTCGCGCCCGCGTCTCTACCGCGACGGTATCCCGAGCCCTGATGAACCCCGAAAAAGTCTCTCAGGCTACCCGTAACCGCGTGGAGCAGGCCGCGATAGATGTCGGTTATCTGCCCGGATCGTTAAACCGAAACCTCAAACGTAATGAATCACGCACCATTCTGGTGATTGTTCCGGACATCTGCGATCCGTTTTTCAGCGAGATTATTCGCGGCATTGAAGTCACCGCGGCGGAACAGGGGTATCTGGTACTGATTGGCGACTGCGCGCATCAAAATCAGCAGGAAAAAACGTTCATTGATCTCATCATCACTAAGCAGATAGACGGTATGCTGCTGCTCGGCTCGCGCCTGCCGTTTGACGCCAGTAAAGAAGAGCAGCGCAACCTGCCGCCGATGGTGATGGCAAACGAATTCGCACCAGAGCTGGAACTGCCGACGGTGCATATCGACAACCTCACTGCCGCCTTTAACGCGGTGAATTATCTGCATGAACTGGGTCATCAGCGCATCGCGTGTATCGCCGGGCCGGAAGAGATGCCGTTGTGCCATTATCGCTTGCAGGGCTACGTGCAGGCGCTGCGCCGCAGCGGCATGACGGTCGACCCGCATTACATCGCCCGCGGTGATTTCACCTACGAGGCGGGTGCCAGCGCGCTGGAACAGTTGTTGAGCCTGCCGCAGCCGCCGACAGCAATTTTCTGCCACAGCGACGTAATGGCGCTCGGCGCGCTGTCACGGGCGAAGCGTCGCGGCTATCGCGTACCGGAAGATCTCTCCATCATCGGCTTTGATAACATCGCGTTAGCGGAGTTTTGCGATCCGCCGCTGACCACCATCGCGCAACCACGGTTTGATATTGGCCGTGAAGCGATGCTGTTACTGTTAAGCCAGCTCAACGGCCACACTGTCAGCAGTGGTTCGCGCCTGCTGGATTGCGAACTGGTGCTGCGCGGCACCACCCGTGCCCCGAAGCCGCGAAATTAACCGGCTTTAAGACTCCTTATCTGGTCAAAGGCCCGTCCCTTAAGTAACATGGCGGGCTGATAACGAATGGATACAGCGAAACGATAGTGGCACAACGAGATTATGTACGCCGCGGACAGCCGACGCCCGCGCGGCGCAAGAAAACCAACACCCGCAAAAAGCAACGTAACCTGCCTGCTGTTTCACCGGCGATGGTCGCTATAGCAGCGGCGGCGCTGGTCGCCTTTATTGGTGGTCTGTACTTTATTACGCATCATAAGAAAGAAGAGTCGGAAACGCTGCCGGGTCATAAAGTCACAGGCAATGGCCTGCCGCCTAAGCCTGAAGAGCGCTGGCGTTACATCAAAGAGCTGGAGAGTCGCCAGCCGGGCGTATTGAAGCCGACCGAGCCTTCCGCAGGCGGGGAAATCATGAATCAGGATCAACTGACCAACGAACAGCGTCAGTTGCTCGACCAGATGCAGGCGGATATGCGCCAGCAGCCGACCCAGCTCAGCGAAGTGCCGTGGAACGAACAGACTCCGGCGCAGCGTCAGCAAACGCTGCAACGCCAGAGACAACTTCAACAACAGCAACAGCAACAGCAACAACAGTGGAATAACACGGCGCAACAGCCGATGCGTGCCGCACCGCGTACGGAAACGCCGCGCGTTGAAACGCGTCAGCCGCCGGCGTATCAGCCGCCGCAGACCCGCACGGTGCAGACCCCGCCACCGGCGCGCACTACGCAACCAGCGCAGCTGCGTTCGCAGCAGGCGACCAACGCGCCGTATCAGGATTTGCTCCAGACGCCAGCGCATACCTCGCAGCGTGAAACCGTGCAAAGCAAGCCCGCGCAGACCGCACCGGTGACGCGTGAAGCAGAGACAGCGAAACCTGCCGAGAAAAAAGACGAACGCCGCTGGATGGTACAGTGCGGTTCGTTCAAAGGTACCGAACAGGCAGAAACCGTCCGTGCCCAGCTGGCCTTTGAAGGTTTCGATTCGCGCATTACCTCTAACAATGGCTGGAACCGCGTCGTTATCGGGCCGATTAAAGGCAAAGATAACGCCGATGGCACCCTCAACCGCCTGAAGATGGCGGGCCATTCAAACTGCATTCGTCTCGCCTCCGGGGGTTGAAACCCCCGAAACGCCCCCCATCTATAATTGCATTCTGCCCCGTATCACCTGCGGGGCGCTGTCTTCAGCTTATGCAATAAGGGGTTTGCTCGTGACAACAATAGTAAGTGTGCGCCGCAACGGCCAGGTAGTGATCGGTGGTGACGGCCAGGCCACCCTGGGCAACACCGTAATGAAAGGCAACGTGAAGAAAGTCCGCCGTCTGTATAACGACAAAGTTATCGCGGGCTTTGCAGGCGGCACCGCCGACGCCTTTACCCTGTTTGAACTCTTTGAACGCAAACTGGAAATGCACCAGGGCCACCTGGTGAAAGCCGCTGTTGAACTGGCGAAAGACTGGCGTACTGACCGTATGCTGCGCCGCCTTGAAGCGCTGCTGGCAGTGGCGGACGAGAACGCCTCACTGATTATCACCGGTAACGGCGATGTAGTGCAGCCGGAAAACGATCTGATCGCCATTGGTTCCGGCGGGCCTTACGCGCAGGCTGCGGCACGCGCGCTGCTGGAAAACACCGAGCTTGGCGCTCGTGACATTGTGGAGAAGTCGCTGGGGATTGCAGGTGATATCTGCATCTACACCAACCACTTCCTCACTATCGAAGAATTGACCTCCAAAGCGTAAGGACCCTCCCATGTCTGAAATGACTCCACGCGAAATTGTCAGCGAACTCGACAAACACATTATTGGTCAGGACGCGGCGAAGCGTTCTGTCGCTATTGCGCTGCGTAACCGCTGGCGCCGTATGCAGCTTGATGAAGAGCTGCGCCATGAAGTCACGCCGAAAAACATTCTGATGATTGGCCCGACCGGCGTGGGTAAAACGGAAATCGCCCGTCGCCTGGCGAAACTCGCCAACGCGCCGTTTATTAAAGTTGAAGCAACGAAATTCACCGAAGTGGGTTATGTTGGTAAAGAAGTAGATTCTATCATCCGCGATCTGACCGACTCCGCCATTAAAATGGTACGCATGCAGTCCATTGAGAAAAACCGCTACCGCGCCGAAGAGATGGCCGAAGAGCGCATTCTTGATGTGCTGATCCCGCCGGCTAAAAACAACTGGGGCCAGCCGGAACAGCAGCAGGAGCCATCCGCCGCGCGTCAGGCGTTTCGCAAAAAACTGCGCGAAGGCGAACTCGACGACAAAGAGATTGAAATCAATCTGGCCGCCGCGCCAATGGGCGTTGAGATCATGGCGCCTCCGGGCATGGAAGAAATGACCAGCCAGCTGCAGTCCATGTTCCAGAACCTGGGCGGCCAGAAGCAGAAGCCGCGCAAGCTCAAAATCAAAGACGCGATGAAACTGCTGGTCGAAGAAGAAGCCGCTAAGCTGGTCAACCCGGAAGAGCTGAAAGAACAAGCCATCGAAGCGGTCGAGCAACACGGCATCGTGTTTATTGATGAGATCGACAAAATCTGTAAGCGCGGCAACGTGTCCGGTCCGGATGTCTCTCGTGAAGGCGTACAGCGTGACCTGCTGCCGCTGGTGGAAGGTTGCACCGTATCGACAAAGCACGGCATGGTGAAAACCGACCATATTCTGTTTATTGCTTCCGGCGCGTTCCAGGTGGCAAGCCCGTCCGATCTCATTCCGGAACTGCAGGGTCGTCTGCCTATTCGCGTTGAGCTTCAGGCGCTGACTGCCGAAGATTTCGAGCGCATCCTCACCGAGCCGAATGCTTCCGTCACGGTGCAGTACAAAGCGCTGATGGAGACCGAAGGCGTGCACATTGAGTTTACCGACGACGGCATCAAGCGTATCGCGCAGGCGGCGTGGCAGGTGAACGAAACTACCGAGAACATCGGCGCACGCCGCCTGCATACCGTACTGGAGCGCCTGATGGAGGATATCTCCTATGACGCAAGCGATCTGGGCGGCGAGACTATCACTATTGATGCGGAATATGTGAGCAAACACCTGGATGCACTGGTGGCAGATGAAGATCTGAGCCGTTTTATCTTATAATCGCGCTCAACGCATTTTCATCACTTTTGGTGAGGGCTTTTGTCCCGCCTGACGTGAGGTGCGGTAAGGCGGTCAGCCTGTCCCCGGCGGCATTATTACGCCGGGCTCCACAGGCCGCGCCGACAACCCGCAGCTTCGTCAGGCAGACAAGCCCTCATTTTTATTGGCGCAGATTCGTCTATGAATACACACTCGCATTCGGTAAGTCGTACCCAGGCCTGGCTTGAGAGCCTGCGACCGCGCACGCTGCCGCTGGCTTTTTCCGCCATTCTTGTCGGCAGCGCGCTCGCCTGGTGGCAAGGCCATTTTGACCCCGTCGTTACCCTGCTGGCGCTGCTGACCGCCGGCCTGCTGCAAATTCTCTCTAATCTGGCTAACGATTATGGCGATGCCGTGAAAGGCAGCGATCAACCGGATCGCATTGGCCCGTTGCGCGGCATGCAAAAAGGGGCCATCACCGCGCCGCAGATGAAGCGCGCAATTATGCTCACCGTGGCGCTGATTTGCCTTTCGGGGCTGGCGCTTGTGAAAGTCGCCTGCCACAGCCTGGCTGATGTACTCGGGTTTCTGGCGCTCGGCGCGCTCTCAATTCTCGCCGCGATTACCTACACCGTCGGCACGCGCCCGTACGGGTACATGGGGCTTGGCGATCTCTCGGTGCTGGTGTTCTTCGGCTGGCTGAGCGTGCTCGGCAGCTGGTATTTACAGGCGCACTCGCTGATTTCGCCCGTCTGGCTGCCGGCGACAGCCTGCGGTTTACTGGCTGCGGCCGTTCTTAATATCAATAACCTGCGAGATATCGACAGCGATCGCCGCAACGGTAAGAACACGCTGGCGGTGCGCCTTGGGCCCGTCGTGGCACGCCGTTATCACGTCACCCTGCTCTTTGGCGCGCTGGCGTGTCTCGCGGTGTTTAACCTGCTCTGGCTGCAAAACCTCTGGGGCTGGCTGTTCCTGCTGGCAACGCCGCTGCTGGTCCGTCAGGCGCGTTTCGTTCTGCGCGAAACCGAACCGGCGGCGATGCGCCCGATGCTCGAGCGCACCGTGAAAGCAGCGCTGCTGGTGAATCTGTTATTCATCCTCGGGCTGGTAGTCAGTCAGCGCCTGGTTTAACTGACCCGCATCAATTAACAATTGATGATTTTGCCAACAGCGCGCGTTAAGCGATATACTGACAGCTCTTGCAGCAACTGAACGTTAAACCTATGAAATACGATACTTCTGAGCTTTGTGACATCTACCAGGAAGAGGTCAACGTTGTGGAGCCTCTGTTCTCCAACTTCGGCGGCCGTGCTTCTTTTGGCGGGCAAATCATCACGGTGAAATGTTTCGAGGACAACGGGTTGCTGTATGAGCTGCTCGAGGAAAATGGCCGCGGACGCGTTTTACTGGTTGATGGCGGCGGTTCCGTTCGCCGCGCCTTGATTGATGCTGAACTGGCGCGCCTTGCGGTGCAGAACGAATGGGAAGGCATTGTGGTTTACGGCGCTGTGCGTCAGGTTGATGATCTCGCGGAGCTGGATGTAGGTATCCAGGCGCTGGCGGCTATTCCGGTGGGAGCAGCTGGCGAAGGCATTGGCGAGAGCGACATACGCGTTAATTTCGGCGGCGTCACCTTCTTCTCCGGCGACCATCTTTACGCCGACAACACCGGTATCATCCTTTCCGAAGATCCGCTGGATATCGAGTAATAAAAACGGGCGCCCTGAGCGCCCGTTCTTTTTGGTCAAAGCCGTATAATCATACTTCTTCCATTTTACCCAGCAGCGCCTGAAGGCGTTCCTGCCAGACGTGCTGCTGTTCGCGCAGCTGGTGGTTTTCCTGCTCCAGCGCTTCGCGGCTGCCCTGCGCGTTCTGTACTTCCTGAGCAAGATGATTATTCTTGTCTTTCAGCTCTTCGATTTCCATCTGCAACAGGGTGATGGTATCAACAGCCTGCTGTACTTTCGCTTCCAGTTTTTCAAACACTTCAAATGACATCGTACTACCTCTCCTGAATTGCAAGGCGTTGATGGATGACTATCCTCGTCCCGGTGTCCGGCGACGCCTTAAGTAACCTGTGCGCACAACACTAGTCCCGATTGTATGAAGCCCTTGTGCCCCTGTCCAGCGACAAGCCGCACGGATTGCGGTTTGCGCGGATTTTCAGTCTAAACCGAGTGTATTCGCCTCACGCTTCGGTAAATTGTTAACATGATAGTTAATGAAATGATTCAGCTCTCACTCCCGGATGTCCGAAAAACGCGTCATCGAGCGCGAAAACGCTCATTTTCTTGACGTAACACACACATTTCAATTTCGATATTTCTCGTTTTTGTTCGTTAACGATAAGTTAACACCATGTCTACAAGACATCATGGTCGTCTTCGGCGCCATGCATACAATAATCATCAATTAGCCTTCAGGACCCGATTATGAGTCAAACATCAACCTTAAAAGGCGAGTGCATCGCCGAATTCCTCGGTACCGGGTTGTTGATTTTCTTCGGTGTGGGCTGCGTGGCGGCGCTGAAAGTGGCAGGAGCCAGTTTCGGACAGTGGGAAATCAGCATCATCTGGGGTCTGGGCGTGGCGATGGCCATTTACCTGACTGCAGGCGTTTCCGGCGCGCATCTTAACCCGGCGGTAACCATCGCGTTGTGGCTGTTTGCCTGTTTCGACAGGCGCAAAGTTGTTCCTTTTATTATTTCTCAGTTTGCCGGCGCCTTTTGCGCAGCGGCGTTAGTTTACGGGCTTTATTACAATCTTTTCCTCGATTACGAACAGACTCACCATATGGTTCGCGGCAGTGTCGAAAGTCTCGACCTGGCCGGTATTTTCTCTACCTATCCCAACCCGCATATCAACCTGGTTCAGGCGTTTGCGGTTGAAATGATTATTACCGCCATTCTGATGGGCGTTATCCTGGCGCTGACTGACGATGGCAACGGTATTCCGCGTGGCCCGCTGGCCCCGTTGCTGATTGGTCTGCTGATTGCGGTCATCGGCGCGTCCATGGGTCCTCTGACCGGCTTTGCCATGAACCCGGCGCGTGATTTAGGGCCGAAGGCGTTCGCCTGGCTCGCAGGCTGGGGTAACGTCGCCTTTACCGGCGGGCGTGATATTCCTTACTTCCTGGTGCCGGCCCTGGGCCCGGTCGTCGGCGCGGCGCTTGGCGCGTTCGGCTATCGCAAACTGATTGGCCGCCATTTACCGTGCGATACCTGTGAGGAGGAAGCGGACAAAGCTTCGACGACCAGCGCACAACAGAAAGCTTCGCTGTAACAGATTGACGGGACAAAAAAATGATGACTTCAGAAAAAAAATATATTGTTGCGCTCGACCAGGGCACGACCAGCTCCCGCGCCGTGGTGCTGGATCACGACGCGAATATCGTCAGCGTCTCCCAGCGCGAATTTGAACAAATCTATCCGCGTCCAGGCTGGGTAGAGCACGATCCGATGGAGATTTGGGCATCTCAGAGCTCCACGCTGGTCGAAGCGCTGGCGAAAGCGGATATCAGCTCTGATCAAATCGCCGCCATCGGCATTACCAACCAGCGCGAAACCGCGGTGGTCTGGGAACGTGAAACCGGCAAGCCGATTCACAACGCTATCGTCTGGCAGTGTCGCCGTACCTCAGAGATTTGCGAGAAGCTCAAGCGCGACGGCATGGAAGAGTACGTGCGTGAGGCGACAGGCCTGGTTATCGACCCGTACTTCTCCGGCACCAAAGTAAAATGGATCCTCGACCACGTTGAGGGGTCCCGCGAGCGCGCCAGGCGCGGCGAACTGCTGTTCGGCACCGTGGATACCTGGCTTATCTGGAAAATGACCCAGGGCCGCGTTCACGTGACCGACTACACCAACGCCTCGCGCACCATGTTGTTCAACATCCACGAGCTGGACTGGGATGACAAAATGCTGGACGCGCTGGATATCCCGCGCGCCATGTTGCCGCAGGTGCGTAAGTCGTCCGAAGTTTATGGCCAGACTAACATCGGCGGTAAAGGCGGCACGCGTATTCCTATCGCCGGTATCGCAGGCGACCAGCAGGCGGCGCTGTTCGGCCAGCTCTGCGTGAAAGAAGGGATGGCGAAAAACACCTACGGCACCGGCTGCTTTATGCTGATGAACACCGGCGAGAAAGCCGTGGCATCAACGCATGGCCTACTGACGACCATTGCCTGCGGCCCACGCGGTGAAGTGAATTACGCGCTGGAAGGCGCCGTGTTTATGGCAGGCGCGTCCATTCAGTGGCTGCGCGACGAGATGAAACTCATCAGCGATGCGTTTGACTCCGAATATTTCGCGACCAAAGTAAAAGACACCAACGGCGTCTACGTAGTACCGGCATTTACCGGCCTCGGCGCGCCCTACTGGGATCCGTACGCCCGCGGTGCGATTTTCGGCCTGACCCGTGGCGTCAACTCCAACCACATTATCCGTGCAACGCTTGAATCCATCGCTTACCAGACCCGCGACGTGCTGGAAGCGATGCAGGCGGACTCGGGGATTCGTCTGCACGCCCTGCGTGTCGACGGCGGTGCCGTTGCCAACAACTTCCTGATGCAGTTCCAGTCTGACATCCTCGGCACCCGCGTGGAGCGCCCGGAAGTTCGTGAAGTGACCGCACTGGGCGCGGCCTACCTGGCGGGCCTCGCGGTGGGCTACTGGCAGAACCTGGATGAGCTGCAGGAAAAAGCCGTGATTGAGCGTGAGTTCCGCCCGGGTATTGAAACCACCGAGCGTAATTACCGCTACGAAGGCTGGCGTAAAGCGGTGAAACGCGCGATGGCCTGGGAAGAGCACGACAACGAGTAAGCGTTAACCTCATTGGTCTCCCCCCTTTTCTCCCGCCTTCGGGCGGGAGACTTTTGCCCCTTTTTTCATTCATTCCCCGCAATAGTGTATCCTTTGCAGCAACTCCCCCTTTTCTGATGGTTTGTGTGAATGAAAGAGATCGAAAAAGCTGAAATTAAACGTCTGAGCGACAAGCTCGACGCCATGCGTCACCAGCAGGCGGCCGTTTCCCTGACGGAAGCTGCCGACAAATATGCCGAGCTTGAGCAAGAGATAACGAAGCTGGAAGCAGAAATCGCTCGCCTGAAAGACGTGCGTACCGACAAGCTCAGCAAAGAAGCCCAGAAGCTGATGGCGATGCCGTATAAGCGCCCCATTACCAAAAAAGAGCAGGCGGATATGGGCAAGCTTAAGAAAAGCGTGCGCGGGCTGGTTGTCGTTCACCCGATGACGGCGCTGGGCCGCGAAATGGGCCTGAAAGAAATGACTGGCTTTGCAAAAACCGACTTTTGATCCCACACGCGGGCTGGCATACCGGCCCGCTATCTTTTTATCCCACCGCTAAAAACATCATGCTGAGCGCACTGGCCGGGAAAAGTGCCGCTAACGCCCCTCTCCTGAAAGTACGTCACTCTGTTGTTCAGGGAAACGCCGTACGCTCCATTGCCCCTCGCCTCCAGTTTTATGCTTTCCCTGTCAGCTTTTAATCACAGCGAGTATCACGCCTGAGCCTGTTTACCAAACCCACCACGCGTCCTGGCGAGCCTCCCTCCCGAAACTTAACGTTCTTGAAAAGAGCTAAGTGGCCCTACCAATTCTCTCGCAAATTTGCCGTCCTCTCACAAAACCCCAAAAAACCATAACCAATCTGTTGCTGATAACTAACAAATGGTTAACCTTTTGTTGTCATTACCCCTACAACAACACATTGGTTGGGCCACTTTTACAAATGCCGCGCTATAAAGAAGCTCAGACTTCCGGCACGTGCAGGCCCGCAGGAGATTCGCTATGCACCTCTGGCAGCAGAATTACGACCCGGCAGGGAACCTCTGGCTTTCCAGCCTGATTGCCGCTTTGCCGATCCTGTTTTTCTTTTTCGCACTGATTAAGCTCAAGCTCAAAGGGTATCTGGCGGCGACGATCACCGTTGCCATCGCGCTGATGGTGGCGCTCTTCTTTTACAAAATGCCGACGGAGCGCGCGTTCGCGTCCGTTATTTATGGCTTTTTCTATGGCCTGTGGCCCATCGCCTGGATTATTATCGCCGCGGTCTTCGTTTATAAAATCTCGGTGAAAACCGGGCAGTTCGACATTATCCGCTCGTCTATCCTCTCCATCACGCCGGACCAGCGTCTGCAGATGCTGATTGTCGGGTTCTCATTCGGCGCGTTTCTGGAAGGCGCTGCAGGCTTTGGCGCGCCGGTTGCCATTACGGCGGCCTTGCTGGTGGGGCTGGGGTTTAACCCGCTTTATGCCGCGGGCCTGTGCCTGATTGTGAATACCGCCCCGGTGGCGTTTGGCGCGATGGGCATCCCGATTCTGGTCGCAGGCCAGGTCACCGGTCTCGACAGCTTCCAGATTGGCCAGATGGTGGGCCGTCAGTTACCGTTCCTGACCATTATCGTGTTGTTCTGGATCATGGCGATTATGGACGGCTGGCGCGGCATTAAAGAGACCTGGCCTGCTGTGCTGGTCGCGGGCGGATCGTTCGCTATCGCGCAGTATTTAAGCTCAAACTTTATCGGGCCAGAACTGCCGGACATCATCTCTTCGCTGGTATCGCTGGTCTGCCTGACGCTGTTTCTCAAACGCTGGCGTCCGGTGCGCATCTTCCGGTTCGGTGATGTGGGTGCCTCGGTGGTTGATCAAACGCTGGCGCGTAAGAACTATACGCCAGGGCAGGTCATCCGCGCCTGGTCGCCCTTCCTGTTCCTGACCGCCACGGTCACGCTCTGGAGTATTCCGCCGTTCAAGGCGTTGTTCGCGAAGGGCGGCCCGCTCGCGGATCTGGTGTTTAACTTCTCCGTACCGTTCCTGGACGGCCTGGTGGCGCGCATGCCGCCGGTTGTCGCGAAGGCGACCGCCTATGCCGCTGTCTATAAATTCGACTGGCTCTCCGCTACTGGCACCGCGATTTTCGTGGCGGCCATCATCTCTATTATCTGGCTGCGCATGAAGCCGAAAGCCGCCGTGGAGACGTTCGGCCAGACGATGAAAGAGCTGGCGCTGCCGATTTACTCCATCGGGATGGTGCTGGCCTTCGCGTTTATCTCTAACTACTCCGGCCTCTCTTCCACGCTCGCGTTAGCCCTGGCGCATACCGGCAGCGCGTTTCCATTCTTCTCGCCGTTCCTCGGCTGGCTCGGCGTGTTCCTGACCGGCTCCGACACGTCGTCGAACGCGCTTTTCGCGGCGCTCCAGGCGACAGCGGCACAACAGACCGGCGTCTCGGATATCCTGATGGTGGCGGCGAACACCACTGGCGGCGTCACCGGCAAGATGATTTCGCCGCAATCTATCGCTATCGCCTGCGCGGCGGTGGGGCTGGTCGGGAAAGAGTCTGATCTGTTCCGCTTTACCGTGAAGCACAGCCTGATTTTCACCTGCATGGTGGGGCTTATCACGCTGCTGCAGGCGTACTACTTTACCTGGATGATCCCATGACATTAATGACCCGACGACTGGCCGACCATCTGGTGGAGCGCATTCGTGCGCTCATCACCGAGCGCGGGCTGGAAGCCGGAATGCGCTTGCCCGCTGAGCGACAGCTGGCGCAGGAGCTTGGCGTCTCGCGCAATTCGCTGCGCGAGGCGTTGCAGATCCTCATCCGTGACGGACTGCTGATAAGCCGCCGCGGCGGGGGCACCTTTGTGCGTTACCAGCTTGAGCCGTGGTCAGAACAGCGCATCGTCCAGCCTATCCGCAACCTGATGGCAGACGATCCGGGTTATCGCTATGACATTTTAGAGGCGCGTCACGCAATTGAGGCCAGCACCGCCTGGTATGCGGCGCTGCGCGCCACTGCGCAGGATAAAGAAAAGCTGCGCTACTGCTTTGACGCAATGCTGCAATTTACCGAACGCGACGACCCGGACCTCGCCTCTCAGGCCGACGTGCGCTTTCATCTGGCGATTGCCGAAGCCTCGCACAATGTAGTGCTGCTGCAAACCATGCGCGGCTTTTTCGATCTCCTGCAATCGTCCGTGATGGAAAGCCGCCAGCGCATGTACCAGCAACAACCGATTTTCGCGCAGCTTACCGGTCAGCACCGCGAGATGCTGGAGGCGATAGAAGCTGGCGACGCCGAACGCGCGCGCAAAGCGGCACTGCGCCACCTCGGCTTTGTCCACTCCACCATTAAACAGCTTGATGAAGATGTCGCCCGTCAGGCGCGCGTTACCCGCCTGCCCGATGACGTACTGAAACCCTCTAGGGAGAATGATTGATGATTATTTCCGCAGCCAGCGATTACCGCGCGGCAGCCCAGCGTATCCTGCCGCCATTCCTTTTCCACTACATCGACGGCGGCGCGTACGCGGAGTACACCCTTAAGCGCAACGTGGAAGATCTCTCGCAGGTCGCGCTGCGCCAGCGCGTGCTGAAGAATATGTCGGACCTGAGCCTTGAGACGAAGCTATTCAACGAAACGCTCTCCATGCCGGTGGCGCTCGCCCCGGTCGGGCTGTGCGGCATGTATGCACGACGGGGTGAAGTGCAGGCCGCGCGAGCCGCGGCGGCGAAGGGGATCCCGTTTACGCTCTCCACGGTTTCCGTCTGTCCGATTGAAGAGGTTGCGCCCGCGATTAATCGTCCGATGTGGTTCCAGCTTTATGTGCTGCGCGACCGTGGCTTTATGCGTAACGCGCTGGAGCGCGCTAAAGCGGCGGGCTGCTCGACGCTGGTCTTCACGGTAGATATGCCCACACCTGGCGCACGCTATCGTGATGCTCACTCAGGAATGAGCGGCGCGAACGCCGCCATGCGCCGTTACTGGCAGGCTGCGACGCACCCGCAGTGGGCGTGGGATGTAGGGCTGCATGGCCGCCCGCACGATCTCGGCAATATCTCGACGTATCTTGGCAAACCAACCGGGCTTGAGGACTATATTGGCTGGCTGGCGAACAATTTTGACCCGTCCATTTCATGGAAAGACCTCGAGTGGATCCGCGAATTCTGGGATGGCCCGATGGTCATCAAAGGCATTCTTGACCCCGAAGACGCACGCGACGCGGTGCGTTTCGGCGCCGACGGGATTGTGGTTTCTAACCACGGCGGCCGCCAGCTTGACGGCGTGCTCTCCTCCGCCCGCGCGCTGCCCGCTATCGCTGACGCGGTAAAAGGGGATATTACAATTCTGGCCGACAGCGGCATTCGCAACGGGCTCGACGTGGTGCGCATGATTGCGCTGGGCGCCGACAGCGTGTTGCTGGGACGTGCATATCTTTATGCGCTCGCGACCCACGGCGAGAAAGGCGTGGCGAATCTGCTGAACTTGATTGAGAAAGAGATGCGCGTGGCGATGACATTGACCGGCGCGAAATCGATTAAAGAGATCACCCGCGAGTCGCTGGTGCCCGCCCCGGAGTTTACCTCGGTGCTAGCGGAACTGCCTGCAACCAGCGCGCAGACCCACCGGCACGACGCGGCATAAGAAACGAGTAGCGCCGCCAGCCTTGCCGAACGCGGTATGCCCCCCTCCCCGCTGGAGAGAGGGGCAAAGCAGGTTAACCACGCCCCCACAACCGGCGCGAAAAACTCTCAATCTTGCCGCTAATACGACGGTTTTGCAGCGTTTTTGCCCAGCTGGCAGACAGCCCGGCGGCGCTTAACAACCGGTGATACTGCTCGTCGTCAAACGGCGTATGCCAGGCGATGGCCGCCGCCTCGCGTACCGATATCGCACTTACGCGTGACACCAGCGCCAGCGGCGCGTCGGTGAACACCTTACCCTCGCCTATCACCCGGTAAAGCCAGCCGCAACGCGCGGTGTCCTGCATCCGCCCGGAAAGTTCGCTGATGCCCGAATGAAAATTGACCTTAAAACAGGGCGAGCGCGGCTGCGTTATCTGGATGAGCGCCTCGCCCCAGCGAAAGATATCGCCGATAAACGCGTTTTCTTCGGTAAGCCCCAGCGTCGAGAGATTCTCGCCGAACGCAGGCGCGGAAAACCATTCCGCCCGTTCAGGATATTCCCTCGCCCAGACGGCGTAATGTTCGCGCGGATAATGGCACAGCGCGCGGTCCGCACCGCCGTGAATTTTCTTCTCCGCTTGCTGATCGCCCACCAGCCCCCGGCTGGTCAGCGACAGCTCGCCCTCAACCTGCACTTTGCCGATGGCGCTCGGCCGGCTGCCCTCGTAGTCGCGGATTTTGCCGAGATAAACCTGAACCGGGAAATGCATACGCGCCTCCTTTTGCGGATATAAAAAAAGCGAGCCGTCAGGCTCGCTTTTTACAGGTCAGGTTGCAACCTTATTTCTGAGAAGCGAAACGCGCGGCAGCTTCGTCCCAGTTAACCACGTTCCAGAACTCTTTGATGTAGTCCGGACGACGGTTCTGGAATTTCAGGTAGTACGCGTGCTCCCACACGTCCAGGCCCAGGATCGGGTAGCCGGATGCGCCAGAAATCGCTTCACCCATCAGCGGGGAATCCTGGTTTGCCGTGGAAACGACAGCCAGTTTGTCGCCTTTCAGCACCAGCCACGCCCAGCCAGAACCGAAACGGGTAGCGGCTGCTTTCTCGAACTCTTCTTTGAATTTCTCAACAGAGCCGAAATCGCGCTCGATAGCCGCTTTCAGGTCGCCCTGCAGGGTGGTGTCTTTTTTCAGGCCTTTCCAGAACAGGCTGTGGTTAGCGTGGCCGCCTGCGTTGTTGCGCAGTACGGTTTTCTTATCCGCCGGCACCTGATCCAGTTTGGTGATCAGCTCTTCAACAGGCAGGTTCGCCAGCTCCGGCAGGCTTTCCAGCGCCGCGTTGGCGTTGTTGACGTAAGTCTGATGGTGTTTGGTGTGATGGATTTCCATCGTCTGCTTGTCGAAATGCGGTTCCAGGGCGTCGTATGCGTACGGCAGGGATGGCAGTGTATAACTCATATTCATCATCTCCATTATTGTCGGGCGGCAGAGGTGTTAACGCCGCGTAAGCAGTGGGTTCATTATAGTTAATTAAATGATATTGAAAATGTTTATCGATGCCGCAGTTTTTATATGGTTATAACTTAACGCAATAATGGCTAAAAAAGGACGCCTCACGGCGATTTTCGCACACTTTTCCGAGCCTTAAGCATCGTCCGAATTCGCCGCAAAGTGTGATCCCCGTTCGGCTTACCCGCTGTTTTTTGCCACCCGCTGCCCCCCGGCGGCAGCACCCCGAAGGTGAAAGATCCCATGCCTCAATAGACTCGTTTGGGTTAGGGAGCGGCTTTCGCTCTCCTCTGGCTCTACAACGGAAACGAGGACGAGAAGCATGAATAACGCGATAACCATGGGGATCCTGTGGCACTTAATTGGCGCGGCGAGCGCCGCCTGCTTTTACGCGCCGTTTAAAAAGGTTCGCCACTGGTCCTGGGAAACCATGTGGTCGGTAGGCGGGATAGTCTCGTGGCTGATTCTGCCCTGGGCCGTCAGCGCCCTGCTGCTACCTGATTTTTGGGCCTATTACGGTTCGTTCAGCGCCTCCACGCTGCTGCCGGTGTTTCTCTTCGGCGCGATGTGGGGCATTGGCAATATTAACTACGGCCTGACGATGCGCTATCTCGGCATGTCGATGGGCATTGGCATCGCTATCGGCATCACGCTGATTGTCGGCACGCTGATGACGCCGCTGCTGAACGGCAAATTCGCGGTACTGGTCGGTACGCCCGGCGGGCGGATGACGCTGCTTGGGGTTTTCGTCGCGCTGATTGGCGTCGGCATCGTCACCCGCGCAGGCCAGCTTAAAGAGCGCCAGATGGGCATCCGGGCCGAAGATTTTAACCTCAAGAAAGGGCTGCTGCTGGCGGTGATGTGCGGCGTTTTTTCGGCGGGAATGTCCTTTGCGATGGACGCCGCGAAGCCGATGCATGACGCGGCCGCTGCGCTGGGGGTCGATCCGCTCTATGTTGGCCTGCCAAGCTATGTGGTGATTATGGGCGGCGGCGCGCTGGTTAACCTCGGCTTCTGTTTCATCCGTCTTGCGAAGGTGAAAGACCTGTCGATCAAGGCCGATTTCTCGCTGGCGAAGCCGCTCATTATCAGCAACCTGTTGCTTTCCGCGCTGGGCGGGCTGATGTGGTATTTGCAGTTCTTTTTCTACGCCTGGGGCCACGCGCGCATTCCGGCGCAGTATGACTACATCAGCTGGATGCTGCACATGAGCTTCTATGTGCTGTGTGGCGGGCTGGTGGGGCTGGTGCTGCGCGAATGGAAAGCAGCGGGCCGTCGCCCGGTGAGCGTGCTGAGCCTCGGCTGCGTGGTGATTATCGTGGCGGCGAATATCGTCGGGCTGGGGATGGCCGCGAATTAACCGGTCATCACCCCGCACTGCTGACGCCACACCCGTGGCGTCACGCCCGTTTCGCGCGTAAACACCACTGAGAAATAGTTACTGTCTTCAAAGCCGCAGCGCGCGGCGATATCGCTAATCAGTAGCTCGGAGTGGCGCAGCAGGTACTGCGCCTGGCAGATGCGCAACTGACGCAAATACTGGCTGATGGTCATGCCCGTCTGCTGACGGAACAGCTGACGCAGCGGGCGCTCGGCAATCTGGTAGTGGCTGCAAAAATGCTGGAGGTCGAACGGCACGTCAAGGCTGTTACCAAGTGCGGCCATCAGCAGATCGAGTTTCTCTCCTTCGCCCGGCCCCGCGCCGCTCGATGCCTGATAGCGATGACGGCGCAGCGTAATCGCCAGTTGCAAGAACAGGCTTTCGGACAAACAGTGCGAGAGCGCGTCATGCTTTGGGCTTTCATGTTCAAGCTGGTCGATGACCTGTCGCGCCTGCACCATCCCCTGACTGCTGAGCCGCCAGCGCGGATCGCCGTTGTTACCGTGCGGGTTTTCCAGCAGATCGCGCCAGTTAACGTTCAGTTGCAGCCTTTCCGGGCAATAAATAATGTTGTGGAGCACCAGATCGTTGACCGACTCGTAACTGTGGCGGTCTTCCGCGCGGATATAAAAGAGATCGCCGCAGGTAATGCGATAAGGGCGGTCATTCAGCACGTGCAGCCCGTTGCCGCGCCACACCAGCACCAGTTCGCAGAACTCGTGGGTATGCTCGGCAAAGACATTTTGCGGATAGCGATCCGCCACCACCACCGGCTGGGTGGGCGTGGCGAAGAAATCCGCTTTCCTTAGCACTAACTGAGGGGCCACTGCGCATCTCCGGGGCAAATAGCTGCAAAGTATCCCCTTTTTTGCCGCAGAAAACGGTGATTCCCTTCGCGTTACTGCATTTGCTCGTCTCGCCCAAGACGAATGTCGCGTGGCGACCAGGAGAACTCACGCCGGAACAGCGTGGAGAAATGGTTGCTGTCGCCAAAGCCGCACTGATAGGCGATATCAGTAACGCTCTCTTCGCTGTGGCGAAGCAAATAGCGCGCTTTCATCAACCGTAAGCGGTTGAGATAACGCTGCGGCGTCAGGCCGGTGCGCTGTTTAAGCTGACGATGCAGCGTGCGCAGCGAGAGCATATGGCGGTCAGCGAGCTGTTCCCAGCAGACATCTTCCGCGTAGTGCTCTTCAAGCCAGGCGATCAGCTGATTCAGCCGCTCATCGGCATGACCAGTGCCCTGCGCCTGGCTGCCGCGACGCAGCAGGATCAGCAGTTGCATAAAGAGCATTTCCATACTGGCGATGGTGTGCACATCGCTGCTCTCGCGCAGCACCTCCAGTTGATCCACCAGCGGGCGGGCCTGATGCAGCGTCTGCTGGCTCACGCGCCAGTGCGAGGGGTAGTGCCCGTCCTGCTCCTGCGGCAGGAGCTTTTCAAGCCCTGACAGGAAACTGAACGCCTGCGGAGAACGATATAACACGTTCGTCAGGCAGAGGTTTTCAGTGTGTTCATATAAATGGCGATCGTGATCGCGTACAAAGCAGACGGAGCCGCCGCTTAAGGTATACGGCTGACCGTTGAACACATGCGTGCCGGTACCGTGTTCGACGATGACAATTTCATAAAAATCATGGTGATGCTCAGGAAAAGCCGCCTGCGGCAAACGCGGTTCAATGGTGACCGACGCCGCGCCGGTTGGGAAAAAATCAATACCCTGTAGTACCGTCATCATCGACCCCGCTTTCAGTGAAACCTGCCTGATAGTAGATAACGGTTCTCACTTACACCTTAAATTTTCGACGTCAAAACGCGCAAAGCACGTCGCTTTTTTAAGAAACGTCGTGAAATTTCTGGAAATGCGGCGCGGCTCACACCCCTGCCTGCCGCGTGCTCAAACGCCGTTCTGTGAACTTCCTCACGTTCATCTTTGCTTCCTTGCCAGCGCCGGTAACGCGCTGTCAGTGGGATGAAGGTGCGCCACCGCGCCGCTCCCTAGACTGGCATCAGAGATTCCAACAAGGACCCCCATCATGACTATTCGCCATAGCGTCGCGGTCGACCTGGGCGCCTCCAGCGGCCGTGTGATGCTGGCCTGCTACGACAGCCAGGGACAGCGCCTGACGCTTCAGGAGATCCACCGTTTTGGCAACGGCCTGCGCCGCGTGGACGGTTTCGACACCTGGGATGTCGATGCGCTGGAGCGTGAAGTGCGCACCGGCCTGCAAAAAGCCTGCGCGTGCGGCACACCTATCGACAGCATTGGCATCGACACCTGGGGTGTAGATTTTGTGCTGCTGGATAAACATGGCGAGCGCGTCGGCCTGCCGGTCTCTTACCGCGACAGCCGCACCGACGGCGTGATGGCCCGCGCGCAGCAACAGGTGGGCCGCGAGGAGATCTATCGCCGCACCGGCATTCAGTTTCTGCCCTTCAACACCCTTTATCAGTTCCGCGCGCTGGTGGAACAGCAGCCGGAACTGGTCGGGCGCGTGGCGCATGCGCTGCTTATCCCCGACTACCTCTGCTACCGCCTGACCGGCGTGCTGAACTGGGATTACACCAACGCCACTACCACGCAGATGATGAATATCGGCACCGATAACTGGGACGAGACATTGCTCGACTGGGCAGGCGTGCCGGCGCACTGGCTCGGTACGCCAACGCATCCGGGCAACGTTATCGGCTACTGGCGCAGCGCGCAGGGCGTTGACATTCCTGTGGTCTCCGTCGCCACCCACGATACTGCGAGCGCCGTCATCGCCGCGCCGCTGGAAAACCAGGAGGCGGCTTATCTCTCCTCCGGCACCTGGTCGCTGATGGGGTTTGAAAGCAAAACGCCGTACACCGGCGACAACGCGCTGGCCGCCAACATCACCAATGAAGGCGGCGCTGAAGGGCGCTACCGGGTGCTGAAGAACATTATGGGATTGTGGCTGCTGCAACGCGTATGCAAAGAGCAGGCGGTCGACAACCTGCCTGCGCTTATTGACGAGGCCCGCGCGCTACCGGCCTGCCGCTTTGTGGTGAACCCCAACGACGACCGTTTTATCAACCCGGAAAACATGAGCCGCGAGCTTGAGGCTGCCTGCCGTGAAAGCGGCCAGCCGGTGCCTGATACCCCGGCGGCGCTGGCGCGCTGTATCTTCGACAGCCTGGCGCTGCTGTATGCCCGCGTACTCGATGAACTGACCGCCCTGCGCGGGCGCCCGTTCACGGTGCTGCATATCGTGGGCGGCGGCAGCCAGAATCAGTTCTTAAATCAGCTCTGCGCCGACGCCTGCGGCATTCCCGTCATGGCCGGCCCGGTAGAGGCCTCTACGCTCGGCAACATCGGCTGCCAGCTTATGGCGCTGGATGACATTCCCGACGTTGACGCGTTTCGCCGCATCGTCACTGCAAGCCAGCCGCTGACCCATTTTCATCCTCAGACTGACAGCGAGATTGCCCGCCAGGCGGCGCGAGTTTCGCCGTATCGCCAAACCAAGAAGGAGCTTTGCGCATGACCACTCAAATCAACCAGGCCTGGGAACTGGCGAAGCAGCGCTTCGCCGCCGTTGGCGTCGATGCCGAAGCCGCATTGCGTCAGCTCGACCGCCTGCCGGTATCCATGCACTGCTGGCAGGGCGACGACGTGGCCGGGTTTGAAAATCCGCAGGGGCAGCTTACCGGCGGCATTCAGGCCACCGGCAGCTACCCGGGTAAAGCGCGCAACGCCGAAGAGCTGCGCGCGGATCTGGACCAGGCGTTAAGCCTTATCCCTGGGCCGAAACGCCTTAACCTGCACGCTATTTATCTGGAATCTGACGCGCCGGTTGCACGCAACGAGATCAAGCCTGAGCACTTCGCGAACTGGGTCGCGTGGGCGCGTGAAAACCATCTCGGGCTGGACTTTAACCCTTCGTGTTTCTCGCACCCGCTGAGCGCTGACGGCTTTACGCTGTCGCATGCGAACCCGGAGATCCGCCAGTTCTGGATTGAACACTGCCAGGCAAGCCGTCGCGTCTCCGCGTCGTTCGGCGAACAGCTCGGCACGCCCTCGGTGATGAATATCTGGATCCCTGACGGCATGAAAGACACGCCGGTAGACCGCCTGGCGCCGCGCCAGCGGTTGCTTTCAGCGCTCGATGAAGTGATAAGCGAGAAGCTCAATCCGGCGCACCACATCGACGCGGTGGAAAGCAAACTGTTTGGCATTGGCGCAGAGAGCTACACCGTGGGCTCCAACGAGTTTTACCTGGGCTACGCCGCGACGCGCCAGACCGCGCTGTGCCTTGACGCCGGGCATTTCCATCCAACCGAAGTGATTTCCGACAAAATCTCCAGCGCGATGCTTTATGTCCCGCGCCTGCTGCTGCACGTGAGCCGCCCGGTACGCTGGGACAGCGACCACGTGGTGCTGCTGGATGACGAAACCCAGGCCATCGCCGGAGAAATCATTCGTCACGACCTGTTTGACCGCGTGCATATCGGCCTCGATTTCTTCGACGCCTCCATCAACCGCATCGCGGCGTGGGTGATTGGTACCCGCAATATGAAAAAAGCGCTGCTGCGCGCGCTGCTTGAGCCGACCGCCGAGCTGCGCCAGCGGGAGCTGGAAGGCGATTACACGGCCCGTCTGGCGCTGCTTGAAGAGCAGAAGTCACTGCCGTGGCAGGCCGTCTGGGAGATGTATTGCCTGCGTCACGACACCCCGGCCGACGCCTCGTGGCTCTCCACCGTCCGTCATTATGAACAACACGTATTAAGCAAGCGCTAAGGAGCACTCATGCAACGCATTCTTTCTTCCTGGTTTGTACAGGGTATGGTGAAAGCCACCAGTGATATGTGGCTGAAAGGCTGGGACGAACGTAACGGCGGTAACGTGAGCCTGCGCCTGGACGCAGCCGACGTGGAGCCGTATCGCGCCGAATTTTACCCGGAGCCGCGCTGCGTGGAGCTGACGCAGCCGCGTACCGAACTGGCGGGCTGCTGGTTCCTGGTGACCGGCTCGGGCAAATTTTTCCGCAACGTTCAGCTCGATCCGGCAGATACGCTGGTGCTGCTGCAAATCACCGACGACGGCATGGCGTATCACATTCACTGGGGGCTGACCAACGGCGGCCTGCCGACCTCGGAACTGGCCTCGCACTTCCAGTCTCACGCGGTGCGTAAAGCCGTCTCTGACGGAAAAGACCGCGTGATCATGCACTGCCACGCCACCAACCTGATTGCGCTGAGCTTTGTGCTGGAGCTGGACGAGGCGCGCTTCACCCGCCTGCTGTGGGAAGGCAGCACCGAGTGTCTGGTGGTGTTCCCGGACGGCGTCGGTATTGTGCCGTGGATGGTGCCTGGTACCGATGGTATCGGCAGCGCCACGTCAGAGCAGATGAAAACCCACACCCTGGTGTTGTGGCCGCATCACGGCATTTTCGGTACCGGGCCGACGCTTGATGAAGCGTTCGGGCTTATCGACACCGCCGAGAAATCGGCAGAGATCCTGGTCAAAGTGATTTCCATGGGAGGCATGAAACAGACCATTACCCGTGAAGAGTTAATCGCGCTTGGCGAGCGCTTCGGGGTGACCCCGCACGCCGGCGCTATCGCACTTTAAATAACAACATCGCTCGACGCTCAGGTCGCCTTCGGGCGGCCTGAAGCCGATCGTGAAACCTCTTACACCTGCAAACTGAGTCACTACGTGGAGTACAAGCAATGAAAATAAAAGCCATTTTAGGTTGTACCTTCGCTGTTGCCGCCTGGGCATTTTCCAATTCCGTGTATGCGGAAGTCAAAATCGCGCTGGTGGCGAAATCCCTCGGCAATGGATTTTTCGAGGCCGCGAACACGGGTGCTCAGGAAGCCGCCAAAGAGATTGGGGATGTGAAAGTGATTTACACCGGCCCCACCACCACCACCGCCGAAGCGCAGATTGAAGTGCTGAACGGGCTTATCGCCCAGGGCGTGGACGCGATTGCTATTTCCGCTAACGACCCGGACGCGGTCGTGCCGGTGCTGAAAAAAGCGATGCAGCGCGGCATTAAAGTGGTGTCCTGGGATTCCGGCGTCGCAAAACAGGGCCGTCAGATCCACCTGAATCCGTCCAATAACGCGCTGATTGGCGAAACCAACGTGAAGCTCGCCGCCGACGCGCTAAAAGCGCTGAACGTCGAGAAAGGCGACGTGGCGATTTTAAGCGCCACGCCGACCTCAACGAACCAGAACACCTGGATTGCCGAGATGAAAAAGGTGCTGCCGAAGTACCCTTCGGTAAACCTGGTGACGGTCGCGTATGGCGATGACCTGTCGGATAAAAGCTACCGCGAAGCGGTCGGGCTGCTGAAGTCATACCCGGATTTAAAAGTGATTGTGTCGCCGTCGTCGGTCGGGATTGTTGCGGCGGCTCAGGCGGTGAAAGACCAGGGCAAGATAGGCAAGGTGTATGTGACCGGGCTAGGGTTGCCGTCTGAGATGGCAGGTGCCGTGAAGTCGGGCGCGACCAAAAGTTTCGCCATCTGGAACCCTATCGACCTTGGGTATGCGGCGACATACCTTGCGGATGACCTTGTCAAAGGTACTGCCACCAAAACCGAAGCCAGCATGGGTAAGCTTGGCAAGGTCAAATTGGATGCCGACGGCAGCGGCGCGATGGCTGAACCCTTCGTCTACGATGCCAGCAACATTGATAAGTTTTCGAAGATTTTCTGAGTAGAAGCGCGTCAAAAAAGACGTGCGTAAGGTGAGCCACTGGGCGGGTAAGCGTAGCGCACCCGCCCTTGCATACGCCACTCAGAACCCGAACAGGAGAACATCATGTCGGCATCCACCCCTCTGCTTTCGCTCAAGGGGATCTGCAAAACCTTTCCAGGCGTGCGTGCGCTGGAAAACGTGCAACTTGAGCTCTGGCCCGGCCGCGTCACCGCGCTTATCGGTGAAAACGGCGCGGGCAAATCCACGCTGGTGAAAGTCATGACCGGCATCTACCAGCCAGACGGCGGCGAAATCCTCTATAAAGCGATCCCCATTACCCTGCCTAACCCGGAGGCTGCGCATAAGGTAGGCATTACCGCCATCCATCAGGAAACGGTGCTGTTTGATGAACTCACCGTCACCGAAAACATTTTTACCGGCCACTATCTTGTGAAAGGCCTCTTTAAAAAACTCGACTGGCCCGCCATGCACCGTCAGGCGCGGGACATCCTCAACCGACTTGAGGTCAATATAGACCCGCATGCGGTGCTGAAAACCCTGAGCATCGCCCAGCGCCATATGGTGGCGATCGCCCGTGCGCTCTCTTTCGACGCCCAGGTCGTTATCCTCGATGAGCCCACCGCCGCACTCTCCCAGCATGAGATCCTGGAATTCTACCAGATAGTCGAGCGCCTGAAACACGAGGGCAAAGCTATCCTGTTTATCTCGCACAAGTTCGACGAGATTTTCGAGCTGGCGGATCACTACACCATTCTGCGTGACGGCGTGTTTGTCAGCGCGGGCGACATCACGGACATCACCGAAGAGCGCATGGTGGCGATGATGGTCGGGCGCGCCATTACACAAACGTACCCGAAAGTAGTCTGTGAACCGGGCGACACCGTGCTGGAGGTGCGCGATCTCTGCCACCCGACCGAATTCGCACATATCGATTTTTCGCTACGCAAGGGCGAAATCCTCGGCTTTTACGGGCTGGTCGGCGCGGGGCGCACCGAGCTGATGCAGGCGTTGTGCGGCGTCACGCGCCCTTCCAGCGGCGAGATAATCCTCAACGGAAAACACATGGCATTCCACCAGCCCGCGGACGCTATCGAGGCCGGTATTGTCTGCGTGCCGGAAGAGCGCCAGAAACAGGGCGCGATCATTGAGTTGCCCATTGCCCAGAACATCAGCCTGCCGCAGTTAAGCCGGCTCAACCCAAATGGCATTCTGCACGATGACCGCGAGTGGGCGCTTGCCGACGAATACGCCAGGCGTTTGCAGGTGAAGGCATCGGGCTGGCGGCAGCCCGTAGAGACGCTCTCGGGCGGCAATCAGCAGAAAGTCGTCATCGCTAAATGGCTCGCCACCCGCCCTGAAGTCATTATTCTCGATGAGCCGACCAAAGGCATCGACATCGGCTCCAAAGCCGCAGTGCATCAGTTTATGTCTGAGCTGGTCGGCCAGGGGCTGGCGGTGATCATGGTCTCCTCCGAACTGCCTGAAGTGATGGGCATGGCGGATCGCATCATCGTGATGCACGAAGGGCTAATGGTGGCGGAGTATGCCGCCGGGAAAGCGACCGCCGAAAGCATCGTCAGCGCCGCCAGCGGCGCGGGCCGGGAGGCAGCCTAATGAAGACCCTGCTGAAACACCGCGAAGCCCTGCTTGGGCTGGTGATTGCCCTGATGCTGCTGGTTATCGGCAGCCGAGTGCCCTCCTTCCTGGCACCTGCCAACCTGGTAGAGATGTTCAACGATACGTCCATTCTCATTATCCTGGCGCTCGGCCAGATGATGGTGCTGCTCACCAAAGGCATCGACCTGTCGATGGCCGCCAACCTGGCGCTGACCGGCATGATTGTGGCGCTCATCAACGCGCACCATCCGGACATCCCGGTTGCGCTGCTGCTGGCACTTGCCACGCTGCTGGGGCTGCTGATGGGTGTGATCAACGGCCTGCTGGTCTGGAAGCTCGGCATCCCGGCGATTGTGGTGACGCTGGGTACCATGAGCGTTTACCGCGGCATCATCTTTTTACTTTCCGACGGTGCCTGGGTGAATGCGCATCAGATGAGCGCCGATTTTCTCGGCCTGCCGCGTCTGCCGGTATTGGGCCTGCCCCTGCTCGGCTGGTGCGCTATCGCGGTGCTGCTGCTGGTGAGTTATTTCCTGCGCTACAGCCGCACCGGACGCGCGCTCTACACCGCAGGCGGCAACGCGACAGCCGCGTATTACACCGGCATCAACGCCGGAAAAATGCAGTTCATCAGCTTTTGTCTCTCCGGCGCGCTGGCGGGCTTTTGCGGCTACCTGTGGATCTCGCGCTTCGCCATGGCCTATGTCGATGTGGCAAACGGCTTTGAGCTGCAAATCGTCGCGGCGTGCGTGATTGGTGGCATCAGCACGATGGGCGGCATCGGGCGTGTCGCCGGGTGCCTGCTGGGCGCGCTATTCCTCGGCGTTATCAACAACGCGCTGCCGGTTGTCGGCGTCTCGCCATTCTGGCAGATGGCCGTCTCCGGCGTGGTGATTGTGGTGGCAGTGCTGCTGAACGAGCGTGGCAATAAACGCAAAGGCCGGCTCATTCTGCGCGATGTCGCGCTGGCCCGACAAAAACAGGCGGTGAAATCATGAGCAAAATTCTGATGACTGAACCCTCCGCGCCAGCGCCCGCCACGCCTTCGCCGCTGCGCCGGTTACTGTGCTGGGAAGGTTTCCTGCTGGCGGTGACGCTGCTGGTGTTTCTCGTGAACGCGTGGGCATCGCCCTATTTTCTCAATATCTGGAACCTGTCGGACGCCACGTTCAACTTCACCGAGAAGGCGATCATCGTGCTGCCGATGGCGATGCTGATTATCGCCCGCGAAATTGACCTGTCGGTGGCGTCTACGATGGCGCTCAGTTCGACCCTCATGGGCTTTTGCGCGCAGGCAGGGATGGGAACGCCGCTGCTGGTCGGCGTCGGGCTTGGCGTCGGGCTACTGTGCGGGCTGTTTAACGGCGTGCTGGTAACGCGCTTTAACCTGTCATCGATTGTGATAACTATCGGCACCATGAGCCTTTATCGCGGCCTGACATACATCCTGCTGGGCGATCAGGCGCTGAATCAGTACCCGGAAAGTTTCGCCTGGTTTGGACAGGGTTACGTCTGGGGCGCGCTGTCGTTTGAGTTCACGCTCTTTCTGGTGCTCGCCGCCGTGTTCTGGTTTGTGCTGCACAAAACCAACTTTGGCCGCCGTACCTATGCCATTGGCAACAACCCGACGGGGGCCTGGTTTTCCGGCATCAATGTGAAGCGCCACAACCTGATCCTTTTCGCGCTGGTCGGTCTGATGGCGGGGCTTGCCGCCGTCCTGCTGACCTCGCGGCTCGGCAGTACGCGCCCGACTATCGCGCTCGGCTGGGAATTGAGCGTGGTGACAATGGCGGTGCTGGGCGGCGTAAGCATTCTGGGCGGCGCGGGCAGCATGGGCGGCGTAATCATCGCGGCTTTCCTGATGGGACTTGTCACCTTCGGGCTGAGCCTGCTCAACGTACCGGGGATTGTGATGTCGATTATCGTCGGCCTGATGCTGATTGCGGTGATTTCTTTGCCGATTATGACCCGCCGTCTGATGGCGCGAAAACGGCGTTAGCCCCTCACCCCGGCCCTCTCCCACAGGGGAGGGAAAATCGCGCGACATGCAGGCGCTCCCCCCGCCGTGGCCCGGCATAACGGCGACAAGACGGATTTGCCCTCTCCCCTGCGCGGGGGGAGGAGAACTGATTTCCCAAAATCAACGTTAAGGAGAATTTTCATGAGCTTTATGTTGGCACTTCCCAAAATCAGCCTGCACGGCGCGGGCGCGATTGAAGACATGGTGAAACTGGTCGCGAATAAGGGCTGGGGCAAAGCGCTCATCGTGACCGACGGGCAGCTGGTGAAACTGGGCCTGCTGGAGAGCCTGTTCGCCGCGCTGGATGCGCATCAACTCTCTTATGAGCTGTTCGACGACGTGTTTCCTAACCCCACTGAAACGCTGGTGCAGCGTGGCTTCGCGGCGTATCAACACGCGCAGTGCGACTATCTGATCGCCTTCGGCGGCGGCAGCCCTATCGACACCGCGAAAGCCATTAAAATTCTTACCGCCAACCCCGGCCATTCCACCGACTACGCAGGCGTCGGCAAGGTGACAAACCCCGGCGCGCCGCTGGTGGCGATTAACACAACCGCAGGCACGGCGGCAGAAATGACCAGTAACGCGGTGATCACCGACGAAGCGCGGCGCGTGAAGGAAGTCATTATCGACCCGAATCTGATCCCCGATATCGCCGTGGATGACGCAAGCGTCATGCTGGACATTCCGCCTGCCATTACCGCCGCCACGGGCATGGATGCGCTGACCCATGCGGTAGAGGCATTTGTCTCAGTGGGCGCACACCCGCTCACCGATGCCAACGCACTGGAAGCGATTCGCCTGATTAACCTCTGGCTGCCGCTTGCGGTGGAAGATGGCCACAACCTGGAGGCTCGCGAACAGATGGCCTGCGGCCAGTATCTGGCGGGTATGGCGTTTAACAGCGCGGGGTTAGGGCTGGTGCATGCGCTGGCGCATCAGCCGGGCGCGACGCACAATCTGCCGCACGGCGTTTGCAACGCGATTTTGCTGCCGGTGATAGAAAACTTTAACCGTCCAAATGCCGTGAAGCGCTTCGCACGCGTGGCGCAGGCGATGGGTGTCGATACCCGCGGCATGAGCGATGAACAAGCCAGCCACGAAGCTATCAATGCCATTCGCGCGCTGTCGACATGTGTCGGCATTCCTGCCGGTTTCAGCCAGCTTGGCGTCACCGAAGCTGATATTGAAACCTGGCTCGACAACGCGCTCGCTGACCCTTGCGCGCCCTGTAATCCGCGCGTCGCCTCGCGTGATGAGGTTCGCGAACTCTATCTGGAGGCCTTATGATCCGTAAAGCGTTTGTGATGCAGGTCAACCCGGACGCCCATGAGGAGTACCATCGTCGCCACTCGCCTATCTGGCCGGAGCTGGAAGCGGTGCTGAAAGCCCACGGCGCGCACCATTACGCCATCTGGCTTGATACGCAGCGCCATCTGTTGTTTGCGACCGTCGAGATAGAAAGCGAAGCGCGCTGGGACGCCGTCGCACAAACCGAGGTCTGCCAGCGCTGGTGGAAACATATGCGCGATATCATGCCGTGCAACCCGGATAACAGCCCGGTGAGCCAGGCATTAAAGCCCGTGTTTTATCTGGAGTAAGGCAGCAAAAAGCCCGCGCAGGCGGGCTTTTTTATACACCTGTTTCGCGGCTTGTCAGGCCCGCCGTGGATGACCAACAGGCGGGTGAAACCCGGGATTCAAGATGATGAGGGAGAGCATCCTGCTTCTTTGGCCCTTCATGCAGCTTGTCACGCAGCAGACGCAGGGATCACGCATCACGCCGCCTCTGTGAGGTTAATGCTTACAGATGTATCACCGGCGAGGTCATTGCGCCACCCGCTCAAACGCTATCAGTATCGCGGTTTCCGGGTCGAGCACCGGCAGTTGCAGGCCCGCCTGCGCAAGCCATTCGCCGCTCGCTATCACCGGCACGTTCATCCAGCCCGGTAGCTGGCGCATGGTGTGGCCGCCTGCGCCAGTAAGCTGAATATTCGGGTGATCCACCAGCCGCACCTGGTAGCGGGTATCCGGTGCGAGCCCCGGCACGCGTAACGCACCCGGCAGCGTGTAATCCGGCATTGCAAGCTGGCTTATGAGAAACAGCCCCTGCGACCGATCGTGGCTGACGACTCCCTGCACCTGGGTGGCCGCATCCGGCATCTCCACGCGCCACAGGTCGCCGGTATGAATAAGCTCGCGCCACGCTTTATACAGCGCGGCGTAGCGCTGATAGCCCGCCGCCTCGCGGGCGTCGGCGGTCACCGGATCAAGCTCAAGCCCCATATGGCCAAACAGCGCCGTCAGGCCGCGAAATTCAATGCTGTGCTGGCGGAACGTCGCGTGGCAGCGCAGGTTGCCGATATGCGCGCCCATGACTTCCGGCGGGAAAAAGTAGCTCATGCCGCGCTGGATAGTGCTGCGCTCCAGCGCGTCGTTGTTATCAGACGCCCAGAAACGGTGCGTGCGCGTCAGCACTTCGTAATCGATGCGCCCGCCGCCGGAGGCGCAGGATTCAAACTCAACGTGCGGAAACCGCTCGCGCAGCAGGTCAAGCAGGCGGTAAAACTGGCGCGTCTGGAGGTCTGCGGCGGCCCGTCCCTGATGCCCTGGCTGTACCAGTTCGCGGTTCATGTCCCACTTCACGTAATCGATCGGGTGCTCGCCCAGCAACCAGCTCAGGCGTTCCACCAGATAGTCAAACGCCTCGGGGATCGCCAGGTTAAGCACCCACTGATGACGCCCCGTCGCCTGCGGATACCCCGGCAGCGCCAGTACCCAGTCCGGATGCGCCCGATAAAGATCAGAGTCCGGATTAATCATCTCCGGCTCGACCCAGATGCCGAACTCCATACCGAGATTTTTCACGTGGTCGATTACCGGCATCAGGCCGTCCGGGTATTTTTGCTCATCCAGATACCAGTCGCCGAGCGCGGCGTGATCGTCATTGCGCCCCTTAAACCAGCCGTCGTCGATAATAAACCGCTCCACGCCGAGCGCGGCGGCGTCGGTCGCCATACGCATGATGTACGCCGGATCATGGTCGAAATAGATCCCCTCCCACGTGTTGAGATGCACCGGGCGCGGTTTGTTGCCGGGAAAACGGATAACCTCCTCACGCAGAAAGCGATGAAACTGCTGGCTCATTCCGTTGAGGCCGCGCGCGGAGTGGCTCGCGTAAAGCCAGGGCGTATGCAGCGTCTCACCCGTCATGAGCGCCATTTCGCCCGGCAGGTAGAGCGCTTCCGCCTGGAGATAACGCCGCCCGTCGGTTTTCACCTCGCACTTGAGCCGGTGGTTACCGCTCCAGCCCAGATGCACGCCCCAGACATCCCCACGCTCCTCGCCAAAGCCCGCTGTGCCCGCGATGAGCGCCGGGAAATGTTCATGCGAAGTACGCCCGCGGCGATTTTCCAGCACAAAGCCATCATGACTTAACGCCACGCGGTGCGGCTGGAACTCACGCGTCCAGCGGCCATGAAATGCCATCACCTCCAGCGCCCGCTCGGCCACCGGCAGCGTGACTGCGAAACGGTCTACCTGCCAGGCGCCGTCGCGCAAGTTGGTTAACCCGTGGCGCACTTTCAGCACGCCGCTGGCGCTCAGCGCCAGCTCGCTCACCAGCCGCAGCCCGGCGCTGTCATCTTCACTGACGATAGTCAGCGCTTGTCCGTTCTGCGTGACCTCGCGCGTGGTAAATACCGGCGAGGCGTCCAGTCCGTTGCGGTGCCCTTCAAGCCCCGGCGCGCCAAAAAGCCCGCGTCCGGTTTCGGCCATTAAGGTGACAGGTGAGTCTACATCCAGCCGCCCGTTGGCGACCGGGCGGGCGAGGCTTGCGCAATCTTCTGCACAAAAATGCGCAAGATGCGGCCCCCAGTAGAGAATTTCGGCGAACGGCAGCGTGTTGATAATGACATCGGTGTTGGCGCTGGTCAGACGATGAATGCGAGTTTCCATAAGAGTCTCTCCCGATATGAGCATGCATTCACTGTTGATCCGAAACGTTTCGGATGCCATACGGCGGCGCAAAATTTGTGATCGCGACACGATTAACGAACGTTATTGATGGGGAGAGAGCGTAACACCTGGATGGAACGCGGGTTGCCAGAGCGTTTGCAGATGCTCTACGGCCTCGCCGTTCATCAGGCGCAGCACCATGCCTGCAATCTGCTGTCCTACGCTCTGCCGGGTGGACTGCATGACCGCCGCGACATCGATATCGACAATGCTGTCAGGCGGCAAACCGTCGTAAACGACCAGCGACACGGCGTTTTCGCCCGTCAGGCGGCCCAGCATTTGCAGCGCGGTCGCGGCACCGTCGCCCAGTGTGTTGCCGTCAGTCACGATAGCGTCTGGCGGGTTCGGTAACGCAAGCAGTTCCAGTGTTGCCTGATAACCGGCGCGGCGCGACGGCGGCAGGCGCCTGAGCCATTCCTCAGAGAGCGAATGCGCCTTAAGTGCCTCCTGCCAGCCCGCATGCCGCTGGGCAATAAAAGCCTGGTCGTTGTGCTCGCCAAGGAGTGCGATGCGCTGGCGGCCGCACGCGATCAGACGTTCTACCGCCTCGCGCATACCCGCCTGACTGTCGAAATCAAACCAGGCGTAAGGCGCTGAGAGCTGGCTGCGCCCCAGCGCCAGAAAAGGGAAATTCGCCGCCTGCAACTGGCGCAGACGCGGGTCATCCTCAAGCGTGTGGGCCACAATCAGCGCATCGACGCGGCGGCTTTCCACAAGGCGCATATAGCTGTGACTGGCATCCGGCGCGTCGTCGGCAATCAGCAGCAGATCGATTTCCTGCTGTGCGAGACCGTGGCTTATCTCGCCCACCATTTCCATAAAAACGCTGTTGCGCAGCGGTGCCGGGCGTACCGGGAAAAGCAGCCCGACGGCATCAATTTTGCCCATCTTCAGCCGACGCGCGAACGTATTCGGCCGGTAACCGCGCCGCGCCGCCTCGGCCTCTACCCGCGCGCGGGTCTCCTGAGAAACGTCGTCATAACCGTTCAGCGCCCGGCTGACGGTGGTCACAGAGAGGCCAAGTTGTGCGGCGATAGCTTTAAGCGACATAGTTTAAGTGCCTGATTACACGGTGCATAAGAGTGTTACTCAAGGCGCCGCTGGCGTCCATAATTTCTGTAAGGCTTAATTTTGTTCCGCCACGAGAATCGCGTGGGTGTCCGGCTCCAGAGCGCGAAAAACATGCTCCTGATCGGCGGGGTAACAGATGTAATCACCCGCGCACAGCTCCTCCGGCGCTTCCGCCAGCCCCACCAGCGCCCGCCCCTGCGTCACGATGATATGTTCCACCGATCCTGTCGGGTGCGGGTGCGACAAACGCTCGCCTTCCGGCTGCGTGAGCAGCAGATAGATGTCACGTCGCGCGCCGGGCGGGCAGGTCGCCAGCAAAATGGCCTGATAGTTGGCAAGTTCCGCAACCACTTTTGGCCCTTCGCCCCGGCGGATCACCTGCGTTTTATTGACCTGCGGCTCCATCAGACGCGCGAAAGGGATATCCAGCGCCACGCATAATGCCCAGAGCGTCTCCAGACTCGGGTTCCCGTTACCGGCTTCCAGCTGGGAGAGCGTAGATTTGGCGATGCCCGCGCGTCGGGCCACCTCGGCCAGCGAAAGCCCGGCGCGCGTACGTTCCCGCACAAGGCTCTTTGCGATCACGCTGATTGGCTGTGTCATGTGGGACTCCCTGGTTCGTTAAAATGAACGAACGTTCGTGTTGAAAATCAGGCCTGGCATGTTCATTATAATGTTCATTCGTTCGTTATGGGTGAAAAACGTATGATTATGCACCGGTTCGCCTGCCTTAAAGGCGACATTATAAGGGCTATTGCACTGGTCTGTCTGGCCGTCGGCGTGGTCGGGATTTCATACGGCACGCTGGCGATGACTTATGGCTTTTCGCTATGGGTGCCATTGCTGTTATCCGTCTCGGTACTGGCAGGCGCATCGGAATTTATTTTTATCGGGATCGTTGCCAGCGGCGGTAGCCCACTTGCCGCCGCGGCTGCCGGTTTGCTGGTCAACGCGCGTCATTTGCCGTTCGGCATCACGGTACGGGATCTGGTCGGTCAGGGGGCAAAAAGGTTGCTCGGCTCGCACATCATGAATGATGAAAGCGTGGTGTTCGGTTTATCGCAGAAGACCCCGGAGACCCGTAAAGCCGCCTATTGGCTGTGCGGAATGGGCGTGGCGCTGGTGTGGCCGCTTGGCGTGGTTATCGGCGCGGCGATGGGCGCGCTGCTGCCCGCACCGGAAACCATCGGCCTGGACGCCGTGTTCCCGGCGATTTTGCTCGCGCTGGTCCTGCCCGCGCTTAAAAATAAAACCACGCTTATTCGCGCAGGCAGCGGTGCGGCGCTCTCTCTCGCCGCTGTGCCGTTCGCACCGGTCGGGCTGCCGGTACTGCTCTCTCTGGTCGGTTTATTCACGAGGAGAAAATAATGGCGAGCACAATGACGCTCCTTGCTGGTATCGCCGTGCTTTCTGTCGGCACCTGGCTGATGCGCTTTAGCGGCGCGAAACTGGGCAATAAGCTGGCGCTGAGCGAACGCGCGCAGGGCCTGCTTTCGGATGCAGCCACTACGTTGCTGTTTGCCGTGGCGCTGGCGGCAACGTTTTATGAAGGCGAAAGTTTTGCGGGTATGGCGAGGGTGCTGGGCGTGGGGTTTGCGCTGTTTCTTGCCTGGCGCAAGGCGCCATTAATCGTGGTTATTGCCGCGGCAGCGGTCGTGACCGCGCTGCTGCGTCTGGCGGGTATGCCATAAAAAAGCGCCCGCAGGCGCTCTTTCGACAACTTCTGGCTTATTTGTTCAGTTCGGCCGTCATGTGAACCTGATTGCCGGTGAACGCTTCGGTAATGGTATACGTCGCGCCCATCTGCTGTGCCTGCGCAGCGATTTTTGCTTCTGCGCCGGAGAGCGTGGTGTCAGTGGCGGTAACGGACTGGCCAGCAAAAGCGCCGAAAGCGGTAGCGAGGGTCATAACTGCAACAAAAGTTTTGATAGTTTTCATGGCTAAATTCCTTCAGGTCTTGTTTAGGTGAGAAGGCACAGCGCCTTCGATGTGTGTAATACTAGACCTGCACCTCAAAAACAAAAAGCGGAAGGATTTGCCAATCTTTTTCAGAAAAACTGAACAATAATCACACGTGCGCGTCATCTGCAATCAGCCGCTGCGGATGTGTGTAGACTGTTGCGCGGCCAGGGCGCGAAAAGCCCACCAGCGTCAGGTTGCAGCGCTCGGCAACCTCAACGGCAAGCGTGGTCGCGGCAGAAACCGCAAACAGGATCTCCACGCCACAGGTGGCGGCCTTTTGCACCATTTCATAACTGGCGCGGCTTGAAACCAGTACGGCGCCCTGCTGCCAGCCTTCGCGCGCGCGGCGGCCCAGCAGTTTATCCAGCGCGACGTGACGCCCGACATCTTCATGCCCACCCGCGATATCGCCTTCTGGCGTGAGCCAGGCGGCGGCATGGGTGCAGCCGGTGAGTTCGCCGACAGGTTGCACGCTCGCAAGGCCACGCAGCGCGCCGTCGAGATGCGCAAGCGCAAATGTCTGGGTAAACGGCAGCGGTGCCAGCGGACGCACGATATCGTTGAGCTGCTCTACGCCACACACGCCACAGCCGGTACGGCCCGCCAGATTACGACGGCGCTCTTTAAGCCCCATGAAGCGACGGCTGGAAAGTTCCACCTGAATTTCGATACCATTACACCCATGGATAATATCCATACCGTAAATTTCGTGTGAAGATTCGACAATTCCTTCCGATAAAGAAAATCCAAGGGCAAAATTTTCCAAATCTTTGGGAGATGCCATCATCACGACGTGGGATATCCCGTTGTAGACCAGTGCTACCGGCACTTCTTCCGCCAGCCAGTCCGGCTGCGTGGTGGTGAGATTCTCTCTTTTCCAGAGCGGAAGGGAACGAGCGGCGGTGACGTCGGTCACGTTTTGCAACAGTTCTGGATGGTTCTTATTCACTTTTTATTAACCGTCTGAAACAGCCTCAGCAACATTGTGGTATTCTGTTGCGCCTAATCCCTCCGCGTTTAGAAGGGAATGATGATTGTGAACCGTTGCGGCGGCATCCGCAAAAGAAAAACCATACGACTTACTTTGTGACAATGTCTGAACAAGGAGCAATCCATGCAGGTCAGCAGAAGGCAGTTCTTTAAGATCTGCGCTGGCGGTATGGCAGGCACCACGGCAGCCGCACTGGGATTCGCTCCCGGCGTCGCGCTGGCGGAAACACGGCAATATAAATTGCTGCGCACCCGCGAAACCCGTAATACCTGTACGTACTGCTCCGTTGGCTGTGGGCTTTTGATGTATAGCCTCGGCGACGGCGCGAAAAACGCAAAATCTTCGATTTTCCACATCGAAGGGGACCCGGATCATCCGGTCAACCGCGGGGCGCTTTGCCCGAAAGGCGCAGGCCTGGTGGATTTCATCCACTCCGAATCGCGTCTGAAATACCCTGAATACCGCGCGCCAGGCTCCGATAAATGGCAGCGCATCAGCTGGGAAGACGCGTTCGATCGCATCGCTAAGCTGATGAAAGAAGACCGCGACGCTAACTTTATCGCGCAGAACGCCGAAGGCACCACCGTCAACCGTTGGCTCTCCACCGGTATGCTGTGTGCTTCCGCGTCCAGTAACGAAACCGGCTATTTAACCCAGAAATTTACCCGCGCCCTCGGCATGTTAGCCGTGGATAACCAGGCGCGTGTCTGACACGGACCAACGGTAGCAAGTCTTGCTCCAACATTTGGTCGCGGTGCGATGACCAACCACTGGGTTGATATGAAGAACGCCAACCTCATCGTTGTGATGGGTGGGAACGCGGCAGAAGCGCATCCGGTGGGTTTCCGCTGGGCGATGGAAGCCAAGATCCACAATGGCGCGAAGCTTATCGTTATTGACCCGCGCTTTACGCGCACGGCGTCGGTGGCCGATTTCTATACGCCTATCCGTTCCGGTACTGACATCGCCTTCCTGTCAGGCGTACTGCTGTACCTGCTGAACAACAATAAGTTTAACCGCGAATATGTCGATGCCTACACTAACGCCAGCCTTATCGTGCGTGAAGATTACGGTTTCGATGATGGCCTGTTTACCGGCTACGACGCGGAAAAACGCAAATATGACAAAACCAGCTGGCACTATGAGCTGGACGAAAAAGGCTTCGCCAAACGCGATACCACGCTCTCGCATCCGCGCTGCGTCTGGAACCTGCTGAAAACGCACGTTTCACGCTATACGCCGGATGTGGTTGAGAACATCTGTGGTACGCCGAAAGCCGACTTCCTGAAAGTGTGCGAGTACATCGCCGAAACCAGCGTGCACGACAAAACCGCGTCGTTCCTGTATGCGCTCGGCTGGACGCAGCACTCCGTTGGCGCACAGAACATCCGTACCATGGCCATGATCCAGCTGCTGCTGGGTAACATGGGGATGGCGGGTGGCGGCGTGAACGCGTTGCGCGGACACTCCAACATTCAGGGCTTGACCGACCTCGGCCTGCTGACCCAGAGCCTGACCGGCTATATGTCGCTGCCAAGCGAAAAACAAGCCGATCTGCAAACGTACCTGACCGCCAACACGCCGAAACCGCTGCTGGAAGGCCAGGTGAACTACTGGGGCAACTACCCGAAATTCTTTGTCTCGCTGATGAAAGCCTTCTATGGCGACAAAGCGACGGCTGAGAATAGCTGGGGCTTCGACTGGCTGCCGAAGTGGGACAAAGGTTACGACGTCCTGCAATATTTCGAGATGATGCATCAGGGCAAAGTCAACGGCTACATCTGCCAGGGCTTTAACCCGGTCGCGTCGTTCCCGAACAAAAACAAAGTTATCGCTTCGCTTTCTAAGCTGAAGTTCCTGGTCACTATCGATCCGCTCAACACCGAAACGGCTACCTTCTGGCAGAACCACGGCGAGCAGAACGATGTCGATACTGCGAGCATCCAGACTGAAGTGTTCCGTCTGCCATCGACCTGCTTTGCCGAAGAGAACGGTTCTATCGTGAACTCCGGCCGCTGGCTGCAGTGGCACTGGAAAGGTCAGGACGCGCCAGGTGAAGCGCTGAACGACGGCGAAATCCTGGCCGGTATCTTCCTGCGCCTGCGTAAAATGTACGCCGAGCAGGGCGGCGCCACGCCAGAGCCGGTTCTCAACATGAGCTGGAACTATTCGACGCCGGAAAACCCGTCGTCGGAAGAAGTGGCCATGGAGAGCAACGGTAAAGCGCTGGAAGACATCATCGACCCGGTCACCGGCAAGGTCCTTGCGAAAAAAGGCGATCAGCTTGGCACCTTCGCGCACCTGCGCGACGACGGCACCACGTCAAGCGGCTGCTGGATCTTCGCAGGCAGCTGGACGCCGGACGGCAACCAGATGGCGCGTCGCGACAACGCCGACCCGTCAGGCCTTGGCAACACGCTGGGCTGGGCATGGGCATGGCCGCTGAACCGCCGCATCCTGTATAACCGCGCCTCCGCGGATCCGCAGGGTAAACCGTGGGACCCGAAACGTCAGCTGCTGTCTTACGCCAACGGCAAGTGGGTCGGCGCCGATATTCCGGACTACAGCACCGCGCCTCCGGGCAGCGATGTCGGTCCGTTTATCATGCAGCCGGAAGGCATGGGCCGTCTGTTCGCCATCGACAAAATGGCGGAAGGCCCGTTCCCGGAACACTACGAGCCGTTCGAGACGCCGCTTGGCACCAACCCGCTGCACCCGAATGTGGTGTCTAACCCGGCGGCGCGTGTGTTCAAAGGCGATCTGGAAGCGATGGGCAAAGCGGATAAGTTCCCGTACGTCGGCACGACGTACCGTCTGACGGAGCATTTCCACTACTGGACCAAGCACGCGCTGTTGAACTCCATCGCGCAGCCGGAACAGTTTGTGGAGATCGGCGAAAAGCTGGCCGGTAAGCTCGGCATCGCACAGGGCGACACCGTGAAAGTCTCCTCCAACCGCGGCTACATCAAAGCCAAGGCGGTGGTGACCAAGCGTATTCGCACGCTCAACGTGAACGGCAAGCAGGTGGATACCATCGGTATTCCGATTCACTGGGGCTACGAAGGGGTCGCGAAGAAAGGCTTTATCGCCAACACGCTGACGCCGTTCGTCGGCGACGCCAACACCCAGACGCCGGAATTTAAGGCGTTCCTGGTGAACGTGGAAAAGGTGTAACGGAGACGACTTATGGCTTATCAATCGCAAGACATTATCCGTCGTTCCGCGACTAACGGTTTCACGCCCGCGCCTCAGGCGCGGGACCACCAGCTGGAAGTGGCGAAGCTTATCGACGTGACCACCTGTATCGGCTGTAAAGCCTGTCAGGTGGCCTGTTCGGAGTGGAACGATCTGCGTGACGAAGTCGGTCATAACGTCGGGGTGTATGACAACCCGGCGGATCTGACCGCCAAGTCCTGGACCGTGATGCGCTTCTCGGAAGTCGAGCAGAACGACAAACTGGAATGGCTTATCCGCAAGGATGGCTGTATGCACTGTGCCGATCCGGGCTGCCTGAAGGCGTGTCCGTCGGAAGGGGCTATCATTCAGTATGCGAACGGCATCGTCGATTTTCAGTCTGAACAGTGCATCGGCTGCGGCTACTGCATCGCGGGCTGTCCGTTCGATGTGCCGCGCCTGAACCCGGAAGATAACCGCGTCTACAAATGTACCCTGTGCGTAGACCGCGTGACCGTGGGCCAGGAGCCGGCGTGCGTGAAAACCTGCCCAACTGGCGCTATCCACTTTGGTTCTAAAGAGGATATGAAACAGCTGGCGGGCGAGCGCGTGGCGGAGCTGAAAACGCGTGGTTACGAAAACGCGGGCCTGTACGATCCGGCAGGCGTTGGCGGTACACACGTCATGTACGTGCTGCACCACAACGACAAGCCGAATCTGTATCACGGTCTGCCGGAGAACCCGGAAATCAGCGAAGCGGTTAAGTTCTGGAAAGGCATCTGGAAACCGCTCGCCGCGATAGGCTTTGCGGCGACCTTCGCAGCCAGCGTCTTCCACTATGTCGGTATCGGTCCGAACCGCGCCGAGGAAGATGACGAGAACCTGCACCATGACGATGATGAGGTGCGTAAATGAAAAGACGTGACACCATCGTGCGCTACAGCGCGCCGGAACGTATCAACCACTGGATCACCGCCTTCGCCTTCGTGCTGGCGGCGGTGAGCGGGCTGGGGTTCTTTTTCCCCTCCTTCAACTGGCTGATGAATATTCTCGGTACGCCGCAGCTGGCGCGCATCCTCCACCCCTTCGTTGGGGTGGTGATGTTCGCCTCGTTCATGCTGATGTTTTTCCGCTACTGGCACCACAACCTCATTAACCGTGACGATATCCTGTGGGCGAAAAATATCCACAAAATCGCCATGAACGAGGAAGTGGGCGATACCGGGCGCTATAATTTTGGTCAGAAGTGCGTCTTCTGGGCGGCTATCCTGCTGTTGCTGCTGTTACTGGCAAGCGGCGTGGTTATCTGGCGCCCGTGGTTCGCACCGATGTTCCCCATCCCGGTAATTCGCCTGGCTTTGCTGGCGCATTCATTTGCCGCGGTGGCCTTGATTGTGGTTATCATGGTGCATATTTACGCGGCCCTGTGGGTCAAAGGCACCATTACCGCCATGGTGGAAGGCTGGGTTACCAAAACCTGGGCGAAGAAACACCACCCGCGCTGGTATCGCGAAGTGCGCGAGAAACAGGAAAAATCGACTGAATGAGTATTCGCATCATCCCGCAAGACCAGCTGGAGAAGAGCGATAAACGCACGGCGGAAGTGATTCCGCCGTTATTGTTCCCCAGACTGAAAAACCTGTATAACCGCCGCGCTGCTCGTCTGCGTGAGCTGGCTGAAAACAATCCGCTGGGCGATTACCTGCGTTTTGCCGCGCTGATCGCGCATGCTCAGGAAGTGGTGCTGTATGACCACCCGCTGGAGATGGATTTGACAGCCCGCATCAAAGAGGCGGCAGACCAGGGCAAGCCCCCGCTCGATATTCACGTGCTCCCGCGTGACGGTCACTGGCAAAAGCTGTTGCAGTCACTCATTGCAGAGCTGAAGCCGGAAATGACCGGCCCGGCGCTGGCGGTGATTGAGAATCTGGAAAAGTCCTCCGCGCAAGAGCTGGAAACGATGGCGAGCGCGCTGTTTAGCGCCGATTTCAGCGCCGTCAGCAGCGATAAAGCGCCGTTCATCTGGGCTGCGCTCTCGCTCTACTGGGCGCAGATGGCAAGCCTCATTCCCGGCAAAGCACGTGCTGAATATGGCGAAGCGCGCCAGTTCTGCCCGGTCTGCGGCAGCATCCCGGTTTCCAGCATGGTGCATATCGGTTCAAGCCAGGGCCTGCGCTACCTGCACTGCAACCTGTGTGAAACCGAGTGGCACGTGGTGCGCATCAAGTGCAGCAACTGCGAGCAGACCCGCGATCTGCACTACTGGTCGCTTGAGAGCGAGCAGGCGGCGATCAAAGCCGAAAGCTGCGGCGACTGCGGCACTTACCTGAAGATCCTGTATCAGGAAAAAGACCCGAACGTAGAACCGGTAGCCGACGATCTCGCTTCGCTGGTGCTCGACGCCCGTATGGAGCAAGAAGGCTTCGCCAGAAGCTCTATCAACCCATTCCTGTTCCCGGGAGAGGGTGAATAACGCGGCCTTTGGCCCGCTCTCTACAGAGCGGGCTTCTTCTTTCCGCGTTCACGTCTGCCTTCACACATCAAGCCAAAAGAGAGGCGCATTATCACGCCAGGGCCGGAATCGCTCGCCAAAAAGCGCCTTATCCATCCCCCCTGTCATTAAGCATTCTGAGCACGGTCTTTTCCTGGGGCGTCAGATTGTCTTTTACCCCGTTGCGGTAAACCAGCAGCAGCCGAAGGTAGTAAACAATGCCTGTTACGCAAGGATTCCCTTCTGCGAACTGCCTTCCGTAATGGTTTCTCACGTGACATAAACCACATCCATCTCTGCCTGTAGCCACCGCTTATTGCAACAGCGCCAGGGCGGACGAGAGCGTGAGAACCAACAGAAAAAGCCCGCCGCCGGTATCGACGACCACTTTCAGCCAGCGCACCGAAAAACGGCGGGTGGTCACAACGATTGCGCCGCCACACACGATAAGCCACAGCGCCATGATGGCGACATGCACGCTGGCGAGCGCCAGATAATGCACAAACGCAGAACCCGCAAAGGCTGGCACAACCGTCAGCCAGAGCAGAATCGCTTTGAGGTTAAAAAGGTTCGCCAGTAGTGCTTCTTTCACGCCTGCGCCGCGTCCGGTATCGTGCCGGGGCCGTCGCCAGGCCTGAATCCCGCTGGCAATAAGCCGCAGCGCCAGCCAGAGCAGATAGAGCGTGCCCGTCACCTGTAAAGCACCCATCACCGGCGGATAACGCACCAGCAGTTGTGTAACGCCAAGCCCGACCAGCGAGGCGTGAATATAAATCCCGAGCATCGTGCCCACGATGACGCTAAACACGCCCGAAAGCCCCCGGTGAATCACATTGTTCATCGCCAGCGTAAAGCTGGCTCCGGGTGAGAGCGCGACTGGCGCAATGGCCAGCACAAAACCTGAAATATCCACAGTATCCCCGCCTGTTCACATAAGCGGTTACTTAACCATAATCACGGCGGGTGCGATATTCACCAGAAATTGCGGCGCATTACCTTCCTTTACGATGCGTTTTTGCAGGTGCGCCATACTCAATAATGGAATCCGGTTTGTCACAGAAGGAAAGACCATGCGTAAGTTTATTGGCTTTGACGTAGGCGGTACCCATATCAAACACGGCCTTATCACCGAAGAAGGCGAAGAGCTCTTAAACGACGAATATGACACTCACTACGATCCCGAAGACTTTAAAAACGCGTGGCGCGAGGTGGTGGAGCACTATCAGCAACAGCATGATATTGCCGGTATCGGCGTGAGTTTCCCGGGCTATATCAACCCCGGCACCGGGCATGTGCCGAAGGCTGGCGCGCTCGATTTCCTCGACGGCTGTAACCTGCTGGACCTCTTCGGCGAACTGACCTCGCTGCCGGTGACCGTAGAAAACGATGCTAACTGCGCCGCGCTCGGCGAGATGTGGCGCGGCGCGGGGCAGCGATATGACTCGTTTATCTGTATGACCATCGGCACCGGCATTGGCGGCGGGCTTATTCTCAACCGCGAGCTGTTACGCGGCGCGCACTTTCGCGCTGGCGAGTTTGGCGTGATCCCGGTGGGCGATAACGGTGAAAACATGCACCAGATAGCCTCAGCGCGCGGGCTGATGGAGGCAAGCCGTCAGGCGCTGGCGCTGGCGTCCGACGCCCCGCTGCATGGCAAAGCGATTTTCGAGCGCATGGAGCATGACGTGCATCTGCGTGAAGTGGTGGAACGCTGGGTCGGGTATCTGGCGCGCGGCGTTTATAGCGTGGTGTCGCTCTATGATCCGCAGGTGGTGTTAATTGGCGGCGGCATCAGCCAGCAAAAGGCGCTGTATCCAATGCTTGCGCGCAGCCTCGAAAAATATAACTTCTGGGATGCGCTACAGGTGCCGATTCAGCCCTGTCAGCTTGGCAATCAGGCCGGGCGACTGGGCGCGGTATGGCTTGCGAAACAAAAATCATAGCCCCGCCAGCGCGGGGCAGCAGGGTTACATCGCCGCGCGATAAATCGCCATGATTTCCGCGTGGCTTGCCTGTAGCGGATTAGTGAAACCACAGGCATCTTTGAGCGCGTTTTGCGCCAGCTGCGCGATGTCCTCGTCACGCACTCTCAGCTCCCGTAAACCTGTGGGAATATTAACCTTACGGGCCAGCTCGCAAATAGCCGTGATACAGGCCTCGGCTCCTTCTGTATCGCTCATATTGCGCACGTCGATATCCATCGCCGCCGCGCAATCACGCAACCGGCGCGCCGCCACTTTACTGTTGAAGCGCTGAACATGCGGCAGCAGCACCGCGTTGCACACGCCGTGGGGCAGATCGTAAAAACCGCCTAACTGGTGCGCCATCGCATGCACATAGCCCAGCGAGGCATTGTTAAACGCCATACCCGCCATGAACTGCGCCCAGGCCATCGCTTCGCGCGCGACAACGTTATCGCCCTCTTCCACCGCCTGCGGCAACGAGCGGACGATCATGGCGATCGCTTTCAGCGCGCAGGCATCAGTAATGGGCGTGGCGGCAGTGGAAACATACGCCTCTATCGCGTGGGTCAGCGCATCCATACCCGTCGCGGCGGTCAACGATTTCGGCATTCCCATCATTAACGCCGGATCGTTAACTGACATCACCGGCGTCACGTGTTTATCGACAATCGCCATTTTTACGTGCCGCTCTTTATCGGTAATAATGCAAAACCGCGTCATTTCAGACGCAGTGCCCGCTGTGGTGTTGATGGCAATCATCGGCAGTTGCGGTTTTCGTGAGCGGTCAACGCCTTCGTAATCGCGAATATCGCCCCCGTTCGCGGCCACCAGCGCAATACCTTTCGCGCAGTCGTGCGGCGAACCGCCACCCAGCGACACCACGCAGTCACAGCGGTGCGCGCGCAGCAGATTCAATCCCGCTTCAACGTTTTCCGTCGTCGGGTTCGGGTGAGTGCCGTCGAAAACCACGCTGCGGATGCCCTTTTGCGCCAGCATGTCCTTAAGCTGACCCGCCATGCCCAGGGCCGACAACATACCGTCCGTCACAATCAGCGCATGGCGATAACCATATTCGCTGGCCGTTTTCAGCGCCTCATCGAGACTATTCATACCAATCATATTAATTGAGGGAATATAAAAAACAGACGCAGTCATACTCATTATCCTTAATGAATGAAATGTGACCTTGAAAATACACTGCCTGTCAGGGTGAAAAAAGCGAACTGCCGGGAAATACAGCGAATGCGGCGTTAAAAAGCACCATAAAATAAAAAATTCAGGGTGCGTTAATTAATTATTCAGGACGTGATTGAGAGAAAGGGAATATATATTTCTCTCATATATATTCCCGTGAACGATCGGTATTTCAGACAGCAGCATTAAACAGCGCGCTGTCGCGAAGTAAATGCTCATTGCCGCGACGACGGGTAAAACCGATACGGTCGAAATATTCCAGAATCTGAATGGCAAGCTTACGGCCGACATTCAGGCTGTCGCGGAAATCAGCGGCGACGGTCGCGCCTTTTTCCTGATCGAGCGTGCGGATCAGATCGGCAAACGCCACAATGCGATCGTGACGGTAGTAGCGATCTTTCACGATCGCAGTGATAAAGCCCTGCTGTGCGGCCAGCCGTAAGAGCTGTCGCATCGCCTTCTCATCGGTGCCTGCTTCGCGCGCCAGATCGCGTACCCACCAGGGTTCATCGCCAAAAAGCCCCTGGATGTTTTCCCACAGCGCCTGCTGCGCCTCACTGAACCCGGCTTTGTGGCCCGGCAAATGCAGCCAGCCTTCACGGCTCGCAAGCTCTCCGTCACGCCGCATTCGCTCAATGAGCGCCAGCACCAGCGGCTCTGGCTCGGAGGGCAGCGCCATGCGCCGCAGGCGTTCGCGGCCCGGCCCGGGTTCTTCACTGTGGGTTTCGTGGTAGCGCGCAAGCGTCGCCAGCAGTTTTTCCTGCCAGCGCGCCGCGAGATCGCTACTCAGCAGATACCCGTTCGCCTGAAGATAATCCGCGCTGTCTGCGAGCACGTCGAGCGCCGAAGCGGAAAGCTGTCGCGCCCAGCCGAAAGACGAAAGAGACACTGCGCCGCGCGAGGCGTGAAGACGCAGCGCGTCGGCGTCACCTGCCGCGTCGGCAAGGTGCGCTAAAAACGCGAGAAATTCTGGCTGGCGTTTGCCGCGTCGCGGCGTGTCCAGCGTGACGACGCGCGCGCCGGCAAGCGTATGGCGCGCACTGATATCGCGCAGCACCAGCCGATCGTTATCGGCCAGAAACAGCGGCGTATCAAGCACCAGCTCGGCCAGTTTGTCATCCAGCAAGGAGACCCGCCCGGTGACGTGGCTTGCGGCATGGTGGATATGCAGCGGCTGCCACTGTTGCAGCGGCGCATGGCTTGCGAGCGTGACGATGACCCGCTCTGCGGCCTGCGGCGGCGCGTCGGTCAACAGCCAGTCGCCGCGCCGGATATCCGCTTTTTGCGCATCGCCGCTGATATTGAGCGCGATGCGCTGCCCGGCGAATGCATGGTCCGTCGGCTGGTTCTGCGCATGGAGGCCACGCACGCGCATCGGGGTTTTCGCGCCGGTGAGATACAGCGTATCCCCTACGTTGACCTCACCAGAAAGCGCGGTGCCGGTCACTACCAGCCCGGCACCTTTTACGGTAAACGCACGGTCGATAGCGAGGCGAAAGCGCTGTCCGGAAGCGTGCGGGCGCTCAGACAACTGGCGTAAATGGTCGCGTAGCGCCTCAACGCCCGCGCCTTCGGTGGCCGCCGTAACAAACAGGCTGGCGTCATGCCAGCCGTAGCCGCGCAGCGTCGCCAGTACGTCCTCTTTCACATGCGCCACGCGTGCGTCGTCGACCCGGTCGGCTTTGGTCAGCGCCACCGTAATCGACGGCTGGCCGGTCAGTTGTAAAATAGCCAGATGCTCGCGGGTCTGGGCCATGACGCCGTCGTCGCACGCCACCATCAGCAGCGCATGATCGATGCCGCCCACGCCTGCCAGCATATTGGCGAGAAACTTTTCGTGCCCCGGCACATCGATAAAGCCAATAACGCGCCCATCCGGCTGCGGCCAGTAGGCGTAACCGAGATCGATAGTCATGCCGCGTTTTTTCTCTTCCGGCAGACGGTCGGCGTTAATGCCGGTAAGCGCTTCAAGCAGCGTCGTTTTGCCGTGGTCTACATGCCCGGCGGTGGCGATAATCATTGCAACAGCATCTCCATCAGTCCTGCTTCATCTTCAAGACAGCGTAAATCGAGCCATAACCGCCCTTCGCCGACCCGGCCAATCACCGGCACCGGCAGTCGACGCCAGCGGGCGGCGAGCGCCTCCAGGCGGCTGCCGCGGCCATCGCGCGGGGTAAACGTCAGCGCAGCGCCAGGCAGTCTGTCTACCGGCAGCGAGCCACTGCCGATTTGCGACAGACAGGGCATCACTTCCACCAGAAATTCCTCGCCGTAGCGTGCCGCAAGCGCCGGGTGCAGGCGCTGGGCCTGCGCGCTGATATCTGCCGCCTGGCGCGTGAGGAGCCGAAGCGTAGGCAGCCGTTCAGTGAGTTTTTCCGGGTGCAGGTACAGGCGCAACGTAGCGTCAAGCGCGGCCAGCGTCATTTTATCGGCGCGCAGCGCACGTTTAAGCGGGTGTTTCTGAAGCGTCTCGATAAAGGCTTTTTTACCAACGATAATCCCCGCCTGCGGCCCGCCTGGCAGTTTATCGCCGGAAAAACTCACAAGACTTGCGCCGGCCGCCAGCGCCTCCTGAGGAAGGGGTTCTTTTGGCAGCCCATACTGGCTCAGATCGATAAGCGATCCGCTGCCGAGGTCAACCACCAGCGGCACGTCAGATGCCTGCGCCAGTTCAGCGGCGTCCACCGCTTTGGTAAAACCTTCAATCTGGTAATTGCTGGTGTGGACTTTCATCAGCAGCGCGGTCTGCTCGCTAATCGCGTCCAGATAATCTTTCAGGTGCGTGCGGTTGGTCGTGCCGACTTCCACCAGCAGGCAGCCTGCCTGGCGCATCACGTCCGGGATACGGAACGCGCCGCCAATTTCCACCAGCTCGCCACGCGACACGATCACCTCTTTGCCCATGCCGAGCGCCGCCAGCATCAGTAAAACCGCGGCGGCGTTGTTATTGACGATACAGGCATCTTCCGCGCCGGTGAGTTCGCAAAGCAGCGCCGCCAGCGCGCGATCGCGATGCCCGCGCTCGCCGCCCTCGGCGTCATACTCCAGCGTGACGGGCGAGCGCATGGCGCGGGTGACCGCCTCCACGGCCTCTTCCGCCTGCAACGCGCGGCCAAGATTCGTGTGAAGCACTGTACCGGTAAGGTTGAACACCGGTCGCAGCGCGCCTTGCGAGGCGCGCGCAAGCCGGGCTTCGGCCTCCTTATGCCACGCCTCGCACCATGCGGGCAGCGCTTGCTGCTCGCGGATAGCGGCGCGCGCGTCGTCCTGCATCGTGCGAAGCAGGTTAACCACACGAGTGTGGCCGTAGGTATCCAGCAAAGGCTGAAACGCGCTGTCGCGCAACAGGCGGTCGGTGGCGGGAAGCTGACTGTAAAGCAGACGGGAATCGGTCGTCATGGCACGCATAAACCTGGATAAAACGTGGCGTTAATCTAACAGGAAACGCGGGGCAGTTCAGTCCCCGCGCAGGGCGAGCGCAACAAAGGGCGGTTTGCCGCCCCTGTGCGACACGTCAGATCAGGCGGCTGGCGGCTCGGTACGCGCGAAGCTTTCGCGGGCGAACAGCGTCTCCACCAGTTTCACCAGATGCGGGCGCTGCGCGCACCAGCCCGGCGCCACGCGGCGAAAATTGAGATACCCGATGGCGCAGCCGACAGCGATGGTGGCAAGCGTTAGCGTCTGCGCATTCAGCGTGCCGTCCGCCACGTACCCTTCCAGCGCATCAAGCCCGCGGTTGATTTTATCACGCTGGCGCAGCAGTTCATTTTCCGACTGCTGAGCCGCCGGACGCGCCTGTTCACGCACAGAGACCAGCGCCGCATCCATGATGCCGTCTGCGAGCGCCTCCAGCTGGCGCACCTTCAGGGCCGCGAGCGGCTCCTGCGGCACCAGCGCCGGTTGAATATTCAGCAGTTCAATGTATTGCGCGATGATAGGCGAATCAAACCATATGTCGCCCTCTTCAGACACCAGCGCCGGCACTTTCCCGAGCGGGTTATAGTGCGCCATGCCGTTCTGCTCGGCATACGGCGATTCGTTGATAAATTCAAACGTGATGCCTTTTTCGAGCAACATGACGGAAATTTTGCGCACAAACGGGCTGGTGTAACTACCGATAAGTTTCATGACCGGGTCCTTTTACGTTAACGCCAACGGGAGTTTAAGTATGGGTCAGGATACGCGAAAAGGGCGCCCGGCGACGCGGTAAAACGCAGGGCCCGCCTCTCTTTACGACACACTTTTTTCATCATCTTCCTGCTGTAACTTTCTTACAGACTATTCTTTGTAGCGTGGGTAAAAAATGTACGGTGTTCGTTCGGATTATTCCTGGGAAATATTTTGTGATTTACATCACAAATGAATAACAAAGTTCCCGCAGAGAAATGTGATTTTATTCACATTTATGGGGCTATGACGACGCTATTTTGCGCATTGTCTTTTTTTTACACGCTAATTTTGTGATTGATATCACGCTATAACACCCCTGACACCCCAGCTTCGCGTGATCAGGATCACACTTAAAGCACCTGTCTGGACACCATAACGATTCAGTGCCAGATTTCGCGTCATCAGAGCATGGGTCCGGCTACCTCTGCCGCCACGTTAACAATAAACCTCGGGCCGCAAGCCTGCGCGTAAACATAAGAAGGGGTGTTCTATGTCATCCGATATCAAGATCAAGGTGCAAAGCTTTGGTCGCTTCCTCAGCAATATGGTAATGCCTAACATCGGCGCGTTTATCGCCTGGGGTATTATCACCGCATTATTTATTCCCACAGGATGGTGGCCAAACGAGACGCTGGCGAAGCTGGTCGGGCCGATGATCACCTATCTGCTGCCGCTGCTTATCGGTTATACCGGCGGTAAGCTTGTCGGCGGCGAGCGCGGCGGCGTGGTCGGCGCGATCACAACGATGGGCGTGATTGTCGGTGCGGACATCCCGATGTTCCTCGGCGCGATGATCGCAGGCCCGCTTGGCGGCCTCTGCATCAAGAAATTCGATGCCTCCGTTGACGGCAAAATTAAATCCGGCTTTGAAATGCTGGTGAACAACTTCTCCGCGGGTATCATTGGTATGATCCTCGCGCTTCTGGCGTTCCTCGGCATCGGCCCGGCGGTAGAAGTGCTCTCCAAAGTGCTGGCCGCTGGCGTGAACTTCATGGTTGTTCACGACATGCTGCCGCTGGCGTCTATCTTCGTTGAACCGGCAAAAATCCTGTTCCTGAACAACGCCATCAACCACGGTATCTTCTCACCGCTGGGTATTCAGCAATCGCACGAGCTTGGCAAATCTATCTTCTTCCTGATTGAAGCCAACCCGGGCCCAGGTATGGGTATTCTGCTGGCGTACATGTTCTTTGGTCGCGGTAGCGCCAAACAGTCTGCGGGCGGCGCGGCTATCATCCACTTCCTGGGCGGTATCCATGAGATTTACTTCCCGTATGTGCTGATGAACCCGCGTCTGATTATCGCCGTTATCCTGGGCGGTATGACTGGCGTATTCTGCCTGACCGTTCTCAACGGTGGTCTGGTGTCTCCGGCGTCTCCGGGTTCTATCCTGGCGGTGCTCGCGATGACCCCGAAAGGCGCGTACTTCGCAAACCTGGTGGCGATTTTCGCTGCGATGGCGGTCTCCTTCGTCGTCGCCGCTATTCTGCTGAAAACCAGCAAAGTGAAAGAAGAAGACGATATCGATGCGGCAAACCGTCGCATGCAGGATATGAAAGCGCAGTCTAAAGGCGCAGCCACGGCACCGACCGCTAATGCGGATCTGAGCAACGACCTGAGCCATGTGCGTAAAATCATCGTCGCCTGCGACGCCGGTATGGGTTCCAGCGCCATGGGCGCAGGCGTACTGCGTAAGAAAGTGCAGGACGCGGGTCTGAGCCATATCTCTGTCACCAACAGCGCCATTAACAGTCTGCCGGGCGATGTGGATCTGGTCATTACCCACCGCGACCTGACCGAGCGCGCTATGCGCCAGGCACCGCACGCGCAGCACATTTCGCTGACTAACTTCCTGGACAGCGGCCTGTATTCCGGTTTGACGGAACGTCTGGTTGCCGCACAGCGCCATACCCAGAACGAAGAGAAAGTCCGCACCAGCCTTCAGGACAGCTTCGATGCAAACGACAGTCACCTGTTTAAGCTCAGCGCGGACAACATCTTCCTTGGGCGTCAGGCCGCGACCAAAGAAGAGGCGATTCGCTTTGCGGGCGAACAACTGGTGAAAGGCGGCTACGTGCAGCCGGAGTATGTGGAAGCGATGCTGGAGCGCGAGAAACTCACCCCGACCTATCTTGGCGAGTCCATCGCTGTGCCGCACGGCACCGTGGAAGCGAAAGACCGCGTGCTGAAAACCGGCGTGGTGTTCTGTCAGTATCCGCAGGGCGTGCGTTTCGGTGAAGAAGAAGACGATATCGCCCGCCTGGTGATCGGTATCGCAGCGCGCAACAATGAGCACATTCAGGTGATTACCAGCCTGACCAACGCGCTGGATGATGAAAGCGTGATTGAGCGCCTGGCGCACACCGAGAGCGTTGATGAAGTGCTGGCGCTGCTGTCGGGTAAAAACGTGGCGTAACGCCACCCAGAGAGGGACGCTGTCCCTCTCTTTGCTTTGTGCTATTGAGAAGTTCTTGAGACGTTATTGAGATGTTTGTGCTCCACCAGGGCAACCTTACCTCTCCCACTTCGGGAGAGGGCAAGGGAAAGGGAGGTCGCACGCAGCACCCTTTCCCCCGCCCTCTCGGGTGACACAGTTTCCGCTTTAAGTAAGAAGGTATTCCCATGAAAGCATTACATTTTGGCGCAGGTAATATTGGTCGTGGCTTTATTGGCAAACTGCTTGCAGACGCGGGCATCGGCCTGACATTCGCCGACGTTAACCAGACGGTGCTGGACGCATTAAACGCACGCCACAGCTACCAGGTGCGCGTGGTCGGTGGACAGGAGCAGATTGATACCGTATCCGGCGTAGACGCCGTAAACAGCACCAGCGACGACGTGGTGACGCTTATCGCTCAGGTCGACCTTGTAACTACCGCCGTCGGCCCGGTCGTGCTGGAACGCATCGCGCCGGCTATCGCGAAAGGTCTGGCGTTGCGTAAAGCGCAAGGTAACGCGCGCCCGCTCAACATCATCGCCTGCGAAAACATGGTTCGCGGCACCAGCCAGCTGAAAACGCATGTGTTTAACGCACTCAGCGATGACGACAAAACCTGGGTGGAAGGCCATGTCGGCTTTGTCGATTCCGCCGTTGACCGTATTGTTCCGCCGTCCGCCTCTGCCGCCAGTGACCCGCTGGAAGTCACCGTTGAAACCTTCAGCGAGTGGATTGTCGACAAAACCCAGTTCAAGGGCGAGCTGCCGACCATTGCGGGTATGGAACTCACCGACAACCTGATGGCTTTTGTTGAGCGCAAGCTCTTCACCCTGAACACCGGGCATGCTATAACCGCCTACCTCGGAAAACAGGCCGGTCATCAGACCATTCGCGACGCCATTCTGGATGAGAAAATTCGTCTGGTGGTGCGCGGTGCGATGGAAGAGAGCGGCGCGGTGCTGATTAAACGTTACGGCTTTGACGACGCGAAGCATGCCGCTTACATCGAGAAGATTTTAGGCCGCTTTGAAAACCCGTATCTCAAAGATGACGTGGAGCGCGTGGGCCGTCAGCCGCTGCGCAAACTGAGCGCGGGCGACCGTCTGATCAAACCGCTGCTGGGCACGCTGGAATATGGCCTGCCGCACCACAATCTGGTGCTGGGTATCGCCGCGGCGATGCACTTCCGCAGTGAAGAAGATCCGCAGGCGCAGGAGCTGGCGCAGCTTATCGCCGATAAAGGGCCGCAGGCCGCACTGGCGCAGGTGTCGGGTCTTGAGGCTGACAGCGATGTCGTCGCTGAAGCCGTCAACGCGTATAACGCAACAGTGTAATGAATAACGGGCGCGGCTGAGTCTGCGCCCGCTGATGACTTGTCAGATATGCAGGCAATGATGGAAGAAACCCAGGCCTTTGAAAACCGTGTGCTTGAGCGTCTGAATGCTGGCAAAACCGTAAGAAGCCTGTTGATCGCCGCCGTTGAGCTCCTCACCGAGGCGGTCAACATTCTGGTGTTGCAGGTGTTTCGTAAAGACGACTACGCGGTTAAATATGCCGTTGAGCCGTTGCTCGACGGAAGCGGCCCGCTGGGCGATCTCTCTGTGCGCCTGAAGCTGATTTATGGGCTTGGCGTAATAAGCCGTGCCGAATACGAGGATTGCGAACTCCTCATGGCGCTGCGCGAAGAGCTGAACCACGACGGCAACGACTACGCCTTTACCGACGATGAAATTTTAGGCCCCTTCGGCGAACTGCATTGCGTTGCTGCGCTGCCGCCTGCGCCGCCTGCGCTCGAAAGCAGCGACCCGCAACTCATCCAGATGCAAAAACAGCGTTACCAGCAGGTGGTACGCTCCACGATGGTCCTCTCTCTGACCGAGCTGCTCTCAAGGATTAGCTTAAAAAAAGCGTTCCAGAAGTAGCGTCGGTGGCCGCATAGCTCTTCTGTCTCCCCCCTTCCGTCTGGCCGCTGCGTAACAGCCGTTATCCGCTCTGTGCTACACTCCGACGCAGTTAATTTTGCGGAAAAGAGTCATGAAACGAGAACTTGCCATCGAATTTTCACGCGTCACCGAAGCGGCGGCGCTGGCCGGATACAAATGGCTGGGGCGCGGCGATAAAAACCTTGCTGACGGCGCGGCCGTTAACGCCATGCGCATTATGCTCAATAAAGTCGATATCGACGGGCAGATTGTGATTGGCGAAGGGGAAATCGATGAAGCGCCGATGCTCTACATCGGCGAGAAGGTCGGCACCGGAACCGGCGACGCCGTGGATATCGCGGTCGATCCTATCGAAGGCACGCGTATGACCGCGATGGGTCAGGCCAACGCGCTGGCGGTGCTGGCGGTGGGTGATAAAGGCAGCTTCCTGAACGCGCCCGATATGTATATGGAAAAGCTGATTGTTGGCCCCGGCGCGAAAGGCGTGATTGATCTTAGCCTGCCCCTTGAGGACAACCTTAACCACATCGCCGCTGCGCTCGGCAAACCGCTTAGCGACCTTACCGTCACCATCCTCGCCAAACCGCGCCACGATGTGGTTATCGCACAGATGCAGCAGCTTGGCGTGCGCGTCTTCGCGATCCCTGACGGCGACGTGGCGGCGTCTATCCTTACCTGTATGCCCGACAGCGAAGTGGATGTGCTTTACGGCATCGGCGGCGCGCCAGAAGGCGTGGTCTCCGCCGCGGTTATCCGTGCGCTGGATGGCGATATGCAGGGCCGCCTGCTGGCGCGTCATATCGTGAAAGGTGATACGCCGGAAAACCGCCGCATCGGCGAGCAAGAGCTGGCGCGCTGTCAGGCGATGGGTATCGAGGCGGGCAACGTGCTGAAACTCGATGAAATGGCGCGCAACGACAATGTGATTTTCTCGGCAACCGGCATCACCAAAGGCGATCTCCTGGACGGCATTACCCGCAAGGGCAATATCGCCACGACCGAGACGCTGCTGATCCGCGGCAAATCGCGCACTATTCGTCGTATTCAGTCGATTCATTATCTCGATCGCAAAGACCCGGAGATACAGACGCACATTCTCTGAACGTTTGTCTGAATGAGCTTTCCGGCCCGTACGGGCTGGAAATGCCGCGCTTCTCTGGCGAAGATAAAGCAACAGTTAACACAGGAGCGAAACATGGCGGATTGGGTTACAGGTAAAGTGGTCCGGGTACAGCACTGGACCGATTCTCTCTTCAGTCTCGTGGTTAACGCCCCTGTCGCGCCCTTCACCGCTGGTCAATTTACTAAGCTTGGCCTTGAGATAGACGGCGAGCGCGTTCAGCGCGCCTATTCGTACGTCAACGCGCCCGGTAACCCGGATCTTGAGTTTTATCTGGTGACGGTGCCGGAGGGCAAACTCAGCCCGCGCCTGCACGCGATGCAGCCCGGCGATGAGGTGATGGTAGTCAGTGACGCGGCGGGCTTTTTCGTGCTGGAAGAAATCCCGGAGTGCGAAACGCTCTGGATGCTGGCGACCGGCACCGCCATCGGCCCGTATCTGTCGATTCTTCAGGAAGGCAAAGACCTTGAACGGTTTAAAAACCTCGTGCTGGTACATGCCGTGCGTTACGCCCAGGATTTGAGCTATCTGCCGCTGATGCTGGAACTACAACAGCGGTATGAAGGCAAATTACGGATACAAACGGTCGTGAGCCGGGAAACGGTCTCGGGCTCGCTCACCGGGCGCGTGCCAGCGCTGATAGAGAACGGCGCGCTGGAAGAGGCGGTCGGGCTGCCGATGGACACCGCGACCAGCCACGTGATGCTGTGCGGGAACCCGCAAATGGTGCGCGACACGCAGCAACTGCTGAAAGAAACGCGCGAGATGGCGAAACATTTGCGCCGCCGTCCAGGCCATATGACGGCGGAGCACTACTGGTAATCAGCGGTACTTCACGTCGCGGGTTTCTTTGCCGTATTTATTCTCGCCCTGGGTGCCGAGAAACGCGCCCAGGTCCAGCACCATCATGACCATAATAAGCGTCGGGATGAAGCGCCCTACGGCCCACTGCCAGATGCCGCCAAGCACCGCCCAGTTCCCGGCGAGAAGCATCCACGCAAGGATCATCAATAACGCCCACAGGCCCGATTTTCCACGGTCGTGGAGGCGTTTTACGACTACCGCCGCCGTCGGCCATAGCAGGCAGACGAGAATAAATGCCGCGGTTTGTGTGTTAAGTAAATCGTTGCCGGTCAGGGTGAAAAGGATAATCATCAACGCCACCCAAAGCGCCATCCAGGCCCAGAAATCACGACGGCCAATACGGCCTTTAAATGAGAACAACCACTGCTGAAGGGTCATAGCCTAAACCTTACTGTGTGCGTGGCGCACAGTTTACCCTGGTGCGGACGGGTTTTGACAAGCCAGCCCGATATCGTTTTAATCCCTGTGATACCTAACCGGGAAAGGTGAATCATGAAGCCGCTGTTTTATCTTCTTTTTCTGACGCTGCCGCTGGCCACGCGCTTCGCCGATGCCGAAACCGACCCGGAGACCCTGACGCCGACCGCGCCTTATCTCCTGCCCGGCTCGCCCACGTTTGACCTCTCTATTTCTCAGTTTCGCGAACAATTTAATACCGAAAATCCCACGCTGCCGCTCAATGAGTTTCGCGCCATCGACGTGAAGGGCGACAAGCTCAACCTGATGCGGGCCGCCAGCAAAATTAATGAAAATCTCTATGCCTCAACGGCGCTGGAGCGCGGTACGCTGAAAATCAAAAGCATTCAGATAACGTGGCTGCCCATTCAGGGGCCTGAGCAAAAGGCCGCAAAAGCCAAAGCGCTGGATTATATGGCCGCGCTGCTTCGAAGCTTTACCCCGAAAATGGGTAAAGTGCAGAGCCAGCAGCGGTTGACGCGTCTGCTTACTGACGGCAAAGGTAAACGCTACTTCAGCCAGGCCGAAGGCGCTATCCGCTATGTGGTAGCGGACAGCGGCGAAAAGGGGCTGACCTTCGCTGTTGAACCGATTAAGCTTGCGCTATCGCAAACGCTGGAAGGGAGCAATAAATGACAAAAAGCAAAGCCTTTCCGGGGACGAATCTCTATACTGTTTCACAGACCACGCTGCCTGACGGGCAGCAATATTCCTTAATTCGCTTAGCGCGTGGAGAATGAAAATGCGACATCCTTTAGTGATGGGTAACTGGAAACTGAACGGCAGCCGCCACATGGTGAACGAGCTGGTAGCTAACCTGCGTAAAGAACTGGCTGGCGTGACCGGCTGTGGCGTCGCTATCGCCCCGCCGGCGATGTATCTGGATCTGGCTAAGCAGGCCGCCGCAGGTAGCCACATCATTCTTGGTGCCCAGAACGTCGACGTTAATCTGTCTGGCGCGTTCACCGGTGAAACCTCCGCTGAGATGCTCAAAGATATCGGCGCGAAATACATCATTATCGGCCACTCCGAGCGTCGTACGTACCACGCAGAATCTGATGAACTCATCGCGAAGAAATTCGCTGTGCTGAAAGAGCAGGGTCTGATTCCGGTACTGTGCCTTGGTGAAACCGAAGCAGAAAACGAAGCGGGCAAAACGGAAGAAGTTTGCGCACGTCAGATTGACGCTGTGCTGAAAACCCAAGGCGCTGCCGCTTTCGAAGGCGCAGTCATTGCTTACGAACCGGTATGGGCTATCGGTACCGGCAAATCCGCGACCCCGGCGCAGGCGCAGGCGGTTCACAAATTCATCCGTGACCATATCGCCAAAGCAGACGCGAAAATCGCCGAGCAGGTTATCATTCAGTACGGCGGCTCCGTAAACGCAGCTAACGCCGCTGAGCTCTTCACCCAGCCGGACATCGACGGTGCGCTGGTTGGCGGTGCCTCTCTGAAGGCCGACGCTTTCGCCGTTATCGTGAAAGCCGCTGAAGAAGCGAAAAAAGCGTAATACGTCGCGCCGCTCTTTCGGGCGGCGCTTTTATTCCTTCCGCAACATCTCTCTCGCCTCAGGCGCTCTTCTGCTGACGGTGAAATTTAATACTCTGCATAATTTCCTGATACTGCCAGTGGTGCGACTCCAGAAACCCGCCGACGCAGGTGCCGATATAGCACACCATCTTTTTCCCTTCCGGCGAATCGTTTAACAGGATGACCGTCTGGCGCTGATACACCGGCGTATTGTCTTCCATATACTGGTAAAACATATCGACCGCAGGTTCACCGTCCACGTCGGTCATCTCCGTAGAGACCAGACGGAACTCCGGCAGGGAGGATTCCATTTCTCTGACGATGCGGGCGGCAACAGCATGTACTTTGTCATCCGCATTGGCAGAGGCTCGGGAAACCACAAAAGTTAATTCACTTACGTTACTGTCACTAACGGGGAATAAATTCATAACTCAGTCTTTATCTATTTTGGGCGTAACACGCTCTGCTACCTGTGAAAAAAAGAATAAACGACACCGCACGGGCGACCGCCATAATTAACGCTTACAGTTCTAAGGGTGAATTTGTGTTAGGAAAACCTGATTTCCGGCAGAGGATAACGCGTTTCGTCGGGCAATTAAAAGACCTGACGACAATTTCATGCGCTATATGAGAGTTATTCAATAAAGACAGTAAGTTATAGGCGATCTCATTATGCCAGAAAAGCCAACTTATCGTCTTTTATATGCTTTTACTGTGAATATGATCAGGCAAATTAGCCGTTCCGCTTGCAGATAAGCATTAATTGATAAATGATAGGTGTAGATATCGGCTCGTTCCCTTGCAAAATATGGGTAACAATAGCAAATCCCCGCTATCCTCGTTAAAAATCCAGGGCTCGTTCTTATTAAGGTAATAATTTAACGCTTTGCCACAATCATCGAAGGTTGCGCTCTGTTTTGACTATTAGCAGCTATCATCACTTGAGCAAAATGCTTACTACCCCGACAGAAGTCGCCCCGGCTCCTGTAGCGTAACCATAACAGCAGCAACATTTAGCGCTTATAGAGCGTGTTTAGAAAGTCATCAAAGGAATCGGCAACCTCAAAAAGATCATCCCCGCCCGGGGCATAAAGATAGATGCAGCCGTAATCATCTTTTTTTAAGGATATAAAAACCGTGTTGCCACCATTATCGTAAGCGAACGGAACGAACTCCTTTGCATGCCACGGACCATACTCGCTATCGGCAGGAGAAATAGTGTCGATATCAGTAATGAGTTCCTCAATGGTAAGCTGCCCATATTTTACAGGAATAAAACCGCCGAGTGGTATGCCCCACCGGTCTGCCTCAACGTCCTCCTCGCCTAAAAAACCACCGTTAATCCTTAAGTAATGGTCTTTGAAAGCGTCTGGTAATGGCTCAGTAAAGCCCTTTGCAAATTCGCTAAATTCATTTTCATTAATGTGCTTTCCAGCGTCGACTAATTCAACCATAGTTTATTGCTCCTGAGAATAGTCATACTTAGAATAATCCTACTGCTATAATACGATTTTATCCAAAAAAGATCGCTTAAGTATACTATTAACGACTGAAGAAACCCTCGATAAAACAGCACGATTTCTCGTTATGGATGTGGTTAAAGCGCCCGTTAAATTATGATGAGGGAATAACAAGCGCTCCGGCTCCCGGTCGCTCTGGTCATTCTGGTCATTCTGGTCATTTTGGTCATTCTGCTTAAAGAGCGGTATATTGTCCTAAAGGCCAGTGTATTCGATGAAGTTGCAGAAAAAACTCTTAAATAAAAAGCATTAATCATAATAGGGTATATTTTCAGAGACTCTGCCAAAAATCTTGATTTACAGCGCCAACCGCACCTGCAACTTCTGAAACAGTTCCTTCTTTCAAAAAAAGTGAGCCAACACCTCTTACAAATAATTCAAAAGTCTTTGAAATCTCTTCTTTCTGAAATTGGTAGGATTCTCCGCTAATACCATAAATTTTATTATTATTGTTATTCAGCAAAATGGTATAAGGATCAGAAATAGCAATTACAATAACCCCCTCAGGTCTTCTATGACCCACCCACCAGTGATTGAAATCATTTTCTTTATTTAGTTTAATCAACGTATTTACATAATCCTCACCGGTTCCAAAAGCAACATTCCCGAGAGAGAAATTATCGAGATTGTAAGTCTTCAAAAACACCAAGAAATCATTGCATATTTTAATATTAAGATTTGACTCCAGTTTTGATAAGTTAGCAAGAGCGCTGCCCCTCGTTTTAAGAATCAAATCATCCATTTCACCCTGATACGGATCGAACTTCTCATGTAACTTCTTTTCAATTTCAGGAATTGTTAATAACATTTGGATTAATAACCTTTTGATAGTTAAGAAATAAAGTTAATATGAAGCTTTATAAATAAAGCAACTTCTCCGGTCAATTCTTGGAATTACATGTATTCTTTCTCCCACTGAGAAAATATTTTTTTATAATTTTCATGGTCGTGTGTTGTAAAGGGCGTATTTTTAATAACTTTTATAAGACAACCAAAAAAATTTAGTTTTCAACAGCGCCTCATCACGTACAGGATTTATACCGATAAAATAGGTATAAACGCCATCCTTACTATCTTCCCTAAAATACCCATCCTTCTCCGTATCTGTTACTATAACGGTTATCATTTCACCTATAGGCTGTTGCGGCGTATATGAAGATAACTGTGTTATCAAAATTTTAAGTTCTGGATAAAGCTTATTATAAACTTTAGATAGTTTCCTATCGTCAACAGCAATGGTTAGTGAGACTTTCATAATTTCCTACTAGTTTTAATAGTAAACTGGATTATAAGGCGGCATTTCACCAAATATCCGCTCGAGAACCTCGTATCGACTAGCGTTCAGTTAAATGTAAAATCTGCCATCGAAACAGAACGGTTCGCCGAGATGTTAAAATGCACATGACTGCTCTGACTGTGGATATATTTATGTATATACTTTCTCCGCTTGTGCCGAAACGTCACCATTCATTGCAAGCTTAATTTCTCGCGAACAGTTTCGTAGCCTTCCCTGCCCCACATCCCGCTGCCCTATCAAGTTAATGTGGTTACAACGTTCAAATACTAATCATTTCATTGTCGCGCGAATTAATAAAACAAACCGCGCACCGGTATCCGTAAATATAAAAATGAGCAATGACACAGAGAGCAGTTCAATATTAACCTAAAAGAAGGAGTAAAAGCGATTGTAATAAAGAACTGAACATTAAGCCAACGAAGCAAACATTTCTTGGCTTAATTATTTTAAAGAAATGACACACTGACTCTGTCGGGTTTTATTAACACATATTGATGATTGATATAGCCATATTCTTGGTTATATATTTCCTCACTGAATACTATTCCGTTGGCGAATATTTTATCATCAATTTTAAATCCTCTAATTTCATATCCAACCGTATCGCCTTGTCTAGTTATTGACAACTCACCTTCAGACTGAGGTTCAATGGTTTCATCATCTAAAAATGAAAGCTCAACCTCAACGAGATAAATATTCCCTTTAATAATCTCATATGGACAATGGTTAATAAAACAGCAGATACTCACTTCACCAAAACACAACAAAACTTCCTCATTTACGTCATTATTAATTTCGATGACTTTAGAGTAATATTTCATTTTATAATCCGTCCTCATTACCAGGAACTACTTGGTCGGTGCGGTCCCAGCGGTAGCGGCGTTCGAACACCAGCTTCCGGCGGGCGTCCAGCACCGTGCGCTGCGTGACGCGCCCCACGGTGTCGTAACGGGTCTCCTGCGAGAGCACGCCCTGGCTGCGGGAAATTTCCCGGTGCAGGCGGTCGCGCCCGTAGGCCGCCAGCGTGTGCGTCGCCCCGCCGTGGCGTACAGCCGGAAGCTCCGGTTGCCGTGCTCGTCGTAGCCGTATTACCAGCTGCTACCGTCAGCAAAATATTTAAGGGTCTGGTTTACTGTTGATTTTTCCCGGAAATACAGCCCGCAGTATCAATGCGGAATATGGAATTATTGTTGAACGTTGCTTATAATAAATAATGACATGCACAATTTATAATTGAAGAAAAATATGGAAAAAAACACCGTCTCTTTAACACCAACAAAGGAAATCAGAGCATATTATACTGATGATTTCATTCGGGTTTATCAGGCATTTTCTGATGAAATAGCAGAAAGCGCTCTTGAGAATAAAACTTTCGTATCTCCTCCTTTCAGTATGAGCAGAATGACATGGATTAAACCTTCCTTTTTATGGATGATGTATCGTTCAGGATGGGCAAAAAAAGACTCAAAACAAAAAAGAATCTTAGCAATTGATATAAGCCACACAGGATTCCGGGAAATACTAAAAAGCGGAGTACTTAGCAGTCATGGCGAGTTTCATCATAACAGCTTAGACAACTGGCGCGTAGATATTAAAAAATCCGATGTAATAATACAATGGGATCCAGAAAGGGATATATATCTAAATAAGCTAAACTATCGCACCATACAAATAGGATTACGTAATCAAGCTGTTGAGGATTACTGTAGGAAATGGATCATTGATATCAAAGATGCAACCCCACTAGCTCACAGAATACATGAACTGGTTATCACCAATGATATTAATGATGCCAGAAAATTACTACCTGCAGAAAAGATATATACCCCATGAATATCTAATAATACTCATCACCATCTGCCTGGGTAAATATCAGCCCAGGCGATATGAATGTTTAGTCAAATAATCCAAGCTTAGTTAGCTGTTTCTTTGCGCTATTACTTATAGATTGATTTTTTATATTATAGAGTAACTTGAGTTTTTCCACTGCATCAGGATTGTTTATTTGAGCAAGCCCCCTTATACAATTGTCTGCCAGTATAAAATCCTCATCGTACTCAAGGTAGTCTAGATGTAATAATGCTGCTTTATATAAAGATTCAACACTTGTTTCGCTTTTATAAATCTGTAGTAGCCTCGCTAATTCTTCATGTTTTTGGTGCCAGTCAGAAACAATTAAATCATTTAACAAATCAATACATACAAATTCAAATTTTATAACCGCCGCCAAATATAACAACAAATCAACATACTGGCCATCTTTTAAATCATAAGCCAAGCGTAACTCTTTGCAGATATCAATATCACCATATTCCGCATTGAAAGATTTACTAAACTCGAAATAATCCATATCCTTTTTCATTAAGGAGATGATTAGTTTTTTTCTTTCATTTAACATACACATTTAATTTACCCTCTCAAAATTGTAAATTCCTTCATTAAATATATCTAATGCTTTTCCTTTACCCAAACCAATATTTATCTGGTCGCCCTCTGCCTTAAAGAATGCATTTAAGTCTTTCCATCCCTTACTAACGTCAGGCATGTCAGGATAAGTTAGCTTTGTCAAGATAGAACAATCTTTCACACCAATACCTTTTAATTGTTCTAGAGCAGCTGTTTTTAAATGGAATCGTACTAAGACACCTTCATAATTTTCAGAAAACGCTCTTCTTGGCGAAATAAATGTTTCTGAAGTAGTTCTTAATTTCCCTGTTGCGCGTAAATACTCATAGTCCTCATGACTCATCGAGCGATAAAATTTTGTAGTACCACAAAGCGCCAGCTTTCGCGGTTCGGGTTCACCAGCGTCGTCAGGCGGCCCAGGCGGTCATACTGCAGGCGCGTCAGATGGCCCGCCGGGTCGGCGGCGCTCACCACCTGCCCGCGCGCGTTGCGCGTGACTTTGCGCTCGCGCAGCCCGTCATCGTCCTGCCCGCACAGCAGCCCGGCATTGTCATATTCGTAGTGCGTCTCGCGGCCGTCCGCCCGTCGCCAGGTCTGCAGACGCCCCGCCGCGCTCAGCGTCCAGCGGTCGGTATTGCCTTCGGCGTCGCCCGCGCTCAGCGGCCGCCCCGCCGCGTCGTACAGCCGGTGGCTCTGGTTGCCCGAGCAGTCCTCGTCGCGCACCAGCTGCCCGCGCTCGTTCCACCAGAAACGGTGCGTGTTCTCCAGCGCGTCCGTCTGCTTCACCAGGTCGCCCTGCTCGTTCCACTCAAAGCGCGTCACGCCGCCTTTGGGGTCAGTGAGCGAGACCACGTCGCCGCGCGCGTTGTACTCATGCAACGACGTATAGCAATTAGATGGGTGGATCTATCAGGTGGGGCAGGTAATGAAGAAGGTTAACAACCCTTGGGTTTAGTGGGCTAAGGATAAACCGGGAGACATAAACCTCCCGATATAGAATTACTCATAAACTTTTGCAGCCCTTAAAATATCAGCAATAAATGCCCAATTAACATTATCATCAGGGACTGGTAAGTTTTTGTTTAAATAATATCCATCCATGTCTTCTATCCAAGATGCCATCGCTTCAAAATATGAAGGTAAATCCTTATTTTCCCATTCACTTAAATTGCCTTTCGCATCTGAAGACAAGAACTCAATAAGTTCAATAAGATCTTGCCTGGTCTTTATTTCCTTAGAGCTCATAAAATATCACCCCAGTATTTTCTTTATTTTTTTACCCAAATTGAGGATGATTTAATTATCATCTTTTTTAATATCTCACACATTTGTTTAGAAAAACTCACCAGGCGAAACGCATTCAAACGGAATTTTATCAAGCTGACCAATTTAAATACAGATAATCTATGATGTTCTAGCACCCATATCTTTAAGCATCCCTTACGGTATGAGAATTTGGGTCATAAAAGCTATTAGACAAACTTTCAGATTACCACGTTAACAACAACGGCCTTTTTGACCTCATACTTAATCTATCAAACACAATCACGGCACTCTTCAACTAAGACATTAAAGATAAAAAGACACATACTAATTAATTTGCTTTTAATTAATCAGGGGCGCCCATGTCGCCCCTACGTCCTTATTTATAAACGCCTTTATCTTCTGCTTTTTCTATAAAAATATCTTGCAAGCTACCTTGTATTTCTTCATTTTTATAAGTAACGATAAAGTCATCTTCTATCCCATCTGGAAAGTGGGATCCATCAAACGTGCCAAAGATAACTGAAGCACTGTCAGCAATAGCCAGATCTATAAAAGCAAAAACAAATTCTTTCTCCTTTTCACTGAGTTTTGCAAGAGCATTCTTGGCACGAGAATATGTGTCATTATCATTATTCGCTGGCTTATCTAGAAGTTGCCTATAGCGTTTTGAATTCTCTTCAAGCAGCTCCCGAAATATTGAATCCACGACTTTCTGGTCAAGCTTCATATCTTCCTCACTTTCTTAGTTCAGGATACATTTTTTATTTAAATCAATAAGCTCTTGCAATTTAGCATTTGGTATGTCCGGATATACTCTCCTAAGCTCTCTAATATCTCTAGCAATTACATCACGAGCATTTGTAAAAGGAAGACCAGTTTTCTTGTTAATACTGCTACGCGATACGATGCCCACACCTTCTTTGGAGACTGTATGACCTACACGTGGTACTAATATAGCTGGAGCTGTCGCAGGATCATATCCTTCTATAAAATCCTTCATTATATTCTTCTGACCAACATGGTGTGAATCTAGGCCTAAATTTAACCCTTTGACAGCATTTTTATTTGCCTGATGAGAATTAACATCCCATTTTTCAGGTTTACATGCTTTCAACCCCCACGGATCAACCCACACCAGCGGATCACCCACATAGCTGTAGGTATTCAGCCCGCCTGCTAAACCAATCGGATCCATCTGCGTATAACGCCCGGCCACCGGGTCGTAATAGCGGAACAGGTTATAGTGCAGGCCACTTTCGCGGTCGAGATACTGGCCCTGGAAACGTAAATTCTGCGGCACCTGCCACTGCGGCACGCTGAGCTCGCGCTCCGTTTCACCCCAGGTACTGAACTGCCCGCGCCAGACGGTCTGGCCGTCAGCGTCGGTCACCCGCTCCGGCAGGCCGTTGAGTTCGGTGTGATACCAGTAAATTTCGCAGTCGTCGAAGACGCTGTCGATGCGCGCCAGCGGCTCGTAGCTTCCCTCTGTATAGACATACTGAACGTAGTGGTCGGGTTCCCTGTCGCTCTGCTCGCCCGCCAGTTGCAGCCCCTGCCAGTCGAAGCGGATGGTTTCCGGGTCTTTCTCACCGTAGCGCCACAGAATCTTGTGCGTCCTGCGCCCCAGCGGGTCGTAGCGGTATTCCACCCTGCGGAACTCGCTGTTCCCCTCAAAGCGAATCTCTTTTACGCGCTGCTCATCGTCATACGCAAAATGCTGAATAACGCCAGACTTGTCCCGCCGCTGAACAAGCCGCCCGAACCCGTCGTAATCGAGCTTCAGCCCGTCGAGACGCAGCAGCAGGTTGTGCCACACCGGGTTGCGGTGCTCTTCGGTGCGGTTGCCTGCGGCGTCCCAGAAGAAGCGCTCTTCCTTCTGCGGCTCGACGGCCTTTGTCACCTGGCCTGCCGCATCGTAGCCCCACAGGTACTGGCTGTACTTTTCGCCCGGCGTCGCAGGCGTCGCGTCGGTGTGTATCTGCTGGACTATCTGGTCGGTGCGGTCCCAGCGGTAGCGGCGTTCGAACACCAGTTCGCGGCGGGCGTCCAGCACCGTACGCTGCGTGACGCGCCCCACGGTGTCGTAACAGGTCTCCTGCGAGAGCACGCCCTGGCTGCGGGAGGTTTCCCGGTGCAGGCGGTCGCGGCCATACGCCGCCAGCGTGTGCGTCGCCCCGCCGTGGCGCAGCTGCATCTCCAGCAGGTGCCCGGTGCCGTAGCGAAGGCTGGCCAGCTCGCGGCCGTCCGGGTACCGCGTGCTGCTGAGGTTGCCGAGCGCGTCGTACTCGTACTCAAATTTCCCGCCGTGGTTCTCCTCGCTTACCAGCTCGCCCGCGGCATTGCGGGTGAAGATGAGCACGGCGTCCCACTCGGGTTCGCGCTCTTCCAGCAGTGCGGTGCGCCATTCGGCGCGGGTGGCGCGGCGGATTTCCAGCGACAGCGTGTCGTGACGGTACTCGGTGCGGTGGTCGGCGGTTTCCCGCGCGGTCAGGCGCCCCAGCACGTCATACTCAAACGCGGTGACCAGCGGCGCCTCCTGGCTGCCCGGCAGCGGATGGCGAATCACCTCCGTCACCTGGCCCAGCGCGTCGTGGCGGTACTCCGTCAGGCGGCCCGCGTAGTCGCGCTGGCCCGTCAGCCGCCCCGTGGCGTCATACTCAAAGCGCCAGCTTTCGCGGTTCGGGTTCACCAGCGTCGTCAGGCGGCCCAGGCGGTCGTAGCGCAGGTGCGTGAGATGGCCCGCCGGGTCGGCGGCGCTCACCACCTGCCCGCGCGCGTTGCGCGTGACTTTACGCTCCCGCAGCCCGTCGTCGTCCTGCCCGCACAGCAGCCCGGCGCTGTCATATTCGTAGTGCGTCTCGCGGCCGTCCGCCCGCCGCCAGGTCTGCAGACGCCCCGCTGCGGTGAGCGTCCAGCGGTCGGTGTTGCCTTCAGCGTCGCCCGCGCTCAGCGGTCGCCCCGCCGCGTCGTACAGCCGGTGGCTCTGGTTGCCGGAGCAGTCCTCGTCGCGCACCAGCTGCCCGCGCTCGTTCCACCAGAAACGGTGCGTGTTCTCCAGCGCGTCCGTCTGCTTAACGAGGTCGCCCTGCTCGTTCCACTCAAAGCGCGTCACGCCGCCTTTGGGGTCAGTGAGCGAGACCACGTCGCCGCGCGCGTTGTACTCATACTGCCAGGTGCCGCCGTCCGGCAGCACCTCCTTCAGCGGGAACGCGAACACCGGGTGCCAGGTGGTAAACGTGCTGTTGCCGAGCGGGTCGCGCACTTGCGTCAGGTTGCCGTGCTCGTCGTAGCCGTATTCCCAGCGGCTGCCGTCCGGCGTGGTGGCCGCCTTCAGCAGTTCGGCGTAGTCCGCCCACTCGTAGCGCCACACGCCGACCCTATTGAATAGTTACGCAATATAATAACCAATGTTGTTAAAGCTAATCTTTATTAAAAGCATAATGTTATTTTCAGTGTCATTAAATGCCAAAAAAGATGGAGGCATTTATAATGCAGCCACACTGTACTTTATATTTAATCTTTCTTAAATCACATTAAAATTAATATATGCATCTAGCAAATAGGCGGGAGTCATAGCCCGCCAGGATAATTTACAAAGCCCTTTCTAATTAAATATTTTTTAATCCAATTCGTTTTCTGACATCAAAGAATTAATAAATCCATCAAATGTAGGTGAAAGCTTTCGCTGTAAATTCTTATGATTCTCTTCCAATGAAACCTCATCATCGAAAGCGTCAACAGCATAAAAAACCACACTATCGTCGTTTTTATTTATACAAAAAAAGTTACCGCCCCAGTCATTACCAAAAGGAATAAGATTGTTAGGTATAACCTGGCGAGAGATCATCATGTTATAACACCCATTTATAGTTGATGAGACATTTTCGCCTTCAGACACAGCAGTACTAATAGCTTTAAAGACCGCTATTTCTATAGGCTCAAACTCGTCCTCACTATCCCACCAGCTTTTTTCAGGGACTCCACCATTATATTTTAAATAATGATTAACAAAACCATCAGGAAATTTATAAGCAACCTGAGCCTCTAATTTTTCGATATCAGCATAATCAATGCTGGATTCGCAATTATGAAACTTATTACCCATCTATTGCCCCCTATAAACGACAACTAACACGAAGAGATTTTGGTATCCGGCCTCTCAGCCAACCTTTAGAATGCGATACTATAATCGCCTCTTGACTACCGTATTTAACTCCGAAGTGTTTCTCAAACTGGGAGACTGATCCTTTATGCGGGAAAGTGGCCTCATGAGCAGATGTTTTTACTAACTGCATAGTTGTTTTACCCGTACTCGGGTCAAAATCATCTACATGGTGCCATGTATACCCATGAGCTTCTGCTTTGGTTATACCTGCTTGTTTATAAGCCTCCGTAAAATCTCTATCTCTTGAGCCTTGCATAGTGATTTCTACGATATTTTTTTTACCAGGACTTTTTGGAAAAAGATCAGGACTTCCAGAAAAATCTACGCCTTGCAAGGCTAACCCAAGCGGATCAATCCATGTTAATGGGTCCGGCACATATCCATAAGTATTAATCCCTCCAAGAAGACCTATCGGGTCCATCTGGGTGTAACGTCCGGCCACCGGGTCGTAATAGCGGAACAGGTTGTAGTGCAGGCCGCTTTCGCGGTCGAGGTACTGGCCCTGGAAGCGTAAGTTCTGCGGCACCTGCCACTGCGGCACGCTGAGCTCGCGCTCTGTCTTGCCCCAGGTGCTGAACTGTCCGCGCCAGACGGTCTGGCCGTCGGCGTCCGTCACCCGCTCCGGCAGGCCGTTGAGTTCGGTGTGGTACCAGTAAATCTCGCAGTCGTCGAAGACGCTGTCGACGCGCGCCAGCGGCTCGTAGCTTCCCTCTGTATAGACATACTGAACGTAGTGGTCGGGTTCCCTGGCGCTCTGTTCACCGGCGAGCTGTAACCCCTGCCAGTCGAAACGGATGGTTTCCGGGTCTTTCTCACCGTAACGCCACAGAATCTTATGCGTCCTGCGCCCCAGCGGGTCGTACCGGTATTCCACCCTGCGGAACTCGCTGTTCCCCTCAAAGCGAATCTCTTTTACGCGCTGCTCATCGTCATACGCAAAATGCTGAATAACGCCAGACTTGTCCCGCCGCTGAACAAGCCGCCCGAACCCGTCGTAATCGAGCTTCAGCCCGTCGAGACGCAGCAGCAGGTTGTGCCACACCGGGTTGCGGTGCTCTTCGGTGCGGTTGCCTGCGGCGTCCCAGAAGAAGCGCTCTTCCTTCTGCGGCTCGACGGCCTTTGTCACCTGACCTGCGGCGTCGTAGCCCCACAGGTACTGGCTGTACTTCTCCCCCGGTGTCGCGGGCGTCGCGTCGGTGTGTATCTGCTGGACTATCTGGTCGGTGCGGTCCCAGCGGTAGCGGCGCCCGAACACCAGCTCCCGGCGGGCATCCAGCACCGTGCGCTGGGTGACGCGCCCCACGGTGTCGTAGTGCGTCTCCTGCGAGCGCGCGCCCTGGCTGCGGGAAATTTCCCGGTGCAGGCGGTCGCGGCCATACGCCGCCAGCGTGTGCGTCGCCCCGCCGTGGCGCAGCTGCATCTCCAGCAGGTGCCCGGTGCCGTAGCGAAGGCTTGCCAGCTCGCGCCCGTCCGGGAACCGCGTGCTGCTGAGGTTGCCGAGCGCGTCGTACTCATATTCAAATTTCCCGCCGTGGTTCTCCTCGCTCACCAGCTCGCCGGCCGCGTTGCGGGTGAAGATGAGTACGGCGTCCCACTCAGGCTCCCGCTCTTCCAGCAGCGCATTGCGCCACTCGGCGCGGGTGGCGCGGCGGATTTCCAGCGACAGCGTGTCGTGGCGGTATTCGGTGCGGTGGATGGCAAAGGGGATTAAGGAAGCTGTTAGAAATAAGTAGCGTAATATCCGAAAAATAAAAAAGCCGGCAAGATTTAATATTGTTTACCGGCTTTATTTAAAATCAAAAATCAAGGAAGTTATCGTTTTCAGAGTAAAAGTTCAACGCTTTGACAAAATCATCAAGTGTGGCTGATGGTTTTTGTTCAACAACTGAATCAATAACGTCTGCAAATTGTTCGCCTGAATATAAATAATGTAGTTTTTTGTTCCTTACTATTTCAGGATATATTTCTTTATCGTTATCATCGACATCAGGATAATCTGCAATATAATAATCCCCATTAGCGTTTAAGCGCTCGTCTGATTCACCATACAAACAAAAATCATCGTTACGTGAGTCCGTTATTTTCATGTGTGAAATAATATCGGGCAAACTATATTTACTATCTTTATTCAACATATTTCATCTCCTCAAAGCATATGTATTATTTACAAGGTCTTCCTGTAGCCCCATCAAGTTTTCCTTGACGTCCCGGTTCACCGCCCCCCCAAATATCCCTGCCACCATTTCCTGTCGGATGGTACAATGCGTGATTAGATTTATGATCTAATCTATCAACCAGAACAAGTCTATTTAAATCCTCATGATGATGCCATGTAAATCCTGCTGGGCTTCTACTTTTACTACCATTTTTCAGCCAATTAGCTAATTCAGGGTGGCGACCTAACAAATCACGTCTAAATGTAGGATCATTATTCATACGATTGATTAAAGCATCATTAGCTCTTTTAAATTGAACAGCATCACTTGAATATCTATTTGACGGATCAATTTGATGATCAAAGAATATCTTGTAGTTACCATTATTAGGTCTATTTGCTAACCCCAACGGATCCACCCACGTCAGCGGATCACCCACATAGCTGTAGGTATTAATCCCGCCCGCTAACCCAATCGGATCCATCTGCGTGTAGCGCCCGGCCACCGGGTCGTAATAGCGGAACAGGTTGTAGTGCAGGCCGCTTTCGCGGTCGAGGTACTGTCCCTGGAAGCGTAAGTTCTGCGGCACCTGCCACTGCGGCACGCTGAGCTCGCGCTCCGTTTCACCCCAGGTACTGAACTGCCCGCGCCAGACGGTCTGGCCGTCAGCGTCGGTCACCCGCTCCGGCAGGCCGTTGAGTTCGGTGTGATACCAGTAAATTTCGCAGTCGTCGAAGACGCTGTCGATGCGCGCCAGCGGCTCGTAGCTTCCCTCTGTATAGACATACTGAACGTAGTGGTCCGGCTCACGGTCGCTCTGCTCGCCCGCCAGTTGCAGTCCCTGCCAGTCGAAGCGGATGGTTTCCGGGTCTTTCTCACCGTAGCGCCACAGAATCTTGTGCGTTCTGCGCCCCAGCGGGTCGTACCGGTATTCCACTCTGCGGAACTCGCTGTTCCCCTCAAAGCGAATTTCTTTTACGCGCTGCTCATCGTCATACGTGAAATGCTGAATAACACCGGATTTATCCCGCCGCTGAACAAGCCGCCCGAACCCGTCGTAATCGAGCTTCAGCCCGTCGAGACGCAGCAGCAGGTTGTGCCACACCGGGTTGCGGTGCTCTTCGGTGCGGTTGCCTGCCGCGTCCCGGAAGAAGCGCTCTTCTTTCTGTGGCTCGACGGCTTTGGTGACCTGGCCCGCCGCGTCGTAGCCCCACAGGTACTGGCTGTATTTCTCGCCGGGTGTGGCAGGGGTTGAGTCAGTGTGTATCTGCTGGACTATCTGGTCGGTGCGGTCCCAGCGGTAGCGGCGTTCGAACACCAGCTTCCGGCGGGCGTCCAGCACCGTACGCTGCGTGACGCGCCCCACGGTGTCGTAGTGCGTCTCCTGCGAGAGCACGCCCTGGCTGCGGGAAATTTCACGGTGCAGGCGGTCGCGGCCATACGCCGCCAGCGTGTGCGTCGCCCCGCCGTGGCGCAGCTGCATCTCCAGCAGGTGCCCGGTGCCGTAGCGAAGGCTGGCCAGCTCGCGCCCGTCCGGGAACCGCGTGCGGCTGAGGTTGCCGAGCGCGTCGTACTCGTACTCAAATTTCCCGCCGTGGTTCTCCTCGCTTACCAGCTCGCCTGCGGCGTTGCGCGGTAAAAATGAATTATTTTAAAATATTCCGCTATCCGAAATTAAATGAACGGGGACACATATTTTATGTCTAATCAAGGAACTAGCTCTTTGATTTTGATTTTAATTTTTTATATATTGATTGCTTTTGACCATTTAAATAGTCATAAACAACCTCAACTAATTCATCATTATTATATAAAAAATGAACATCCTTATGCTTATTATAATTGCCATCAATGATATTTGTTACTTCAATTTTTCTAAGGTTTTCTTTGTCATATGTGAAGTTCAAGATACTTTGACCTTTAGATGCAATATTAAATAACTTTTCAGGCAGTCCTTTTTTTAGCGGCAATACGCTATAGTTAACAGCTTTAAATGTCCCAATCCTTGTAAAATAATAACTTTCAATTATATCACCCGAATAAAATACAAACTGCCTACTAGTGACAATCCCCTTACCGTTCACTTTCTCAGAAATTATAATCCGGCCGTCATCGTCAAAAAAGCATTTATAATACCCATTGGTTTTTTCATGTGATTCTTTTATTTCTTTACCGGGTTTCCCTCCATAATATTGAATTTCATAAGGAAATAATGATAACACTGGTTTATCATAGTTTTTTTGAGAAGTTGCTTTGCCTGCAAGCAAATTATAGAACTCATCATTTACCTGATTAGAGTTAGCTCTTGTATTTTCAAATTTCAATTTCATTTCATCTAAAGTCATCATTAATCCACCTTTAAAATTCAAATGTGTTTTTCATAATCATGCTGCTAATGTTTTCTAATTCCGAAATAAAATCTTCAGCATTATCAATATTGATAAGTCTTTCATAAACATTTTGCTTATAAGTGTTTGTGTGGATTTTACTGTGCGCAGGCAAATCCGTACCAGACGCAGCTTTAACTTTCGAAGACGTTGGTAAAAAGACGCCATTATAATGATCGTTTATATCGAGACCAAAATCCTCCATTTTCTGCCTTAACGCAACCATTCGTGCGTCTGATGAATTAGACATCACAATATGATGCGCGCTGTTTTTAAAAGATGGTTCTCTGATTTCTTCACGGAGCATATTTTGTCGTAAAAGAACGGCGTCAGATCCACAACTCATCAACCCCAACGGATCCACCCACACCAGCGGATCACCTACGTAAGAATACGTATTCAGCCCGCCCGCTAACCCAATCGGGTCCATCTGGGTGTAACGCCCGGCCACCGGGTCGTAGTAGCGGAACAGGTTGTAGTGCAGGCCGCTTTCGCGGTCGAGGTACTGTCCCTGGAAGCGTAAGTTCTGCGGCACCTGCCACTGCGGCACGCTGAGTTCGCGCTCCGTTTTGCCCCAGGTGCTGAACTGTCCGCGCCAGACGGTCTGGCCGTCAGCGTCGGTCACCCGCTCCGGCAGGCCGTTGAGTTCGGTGTGATACCAGTAAATTTCGCAGTCGTCGAAGACGCTGTCGATGCGCGCCAGCGGCTCGTAGCTTCCCTCTGTATAGACATACTGAACGTAGTGGTCGGGTTCCCTGTCGCTCTGTTCACCGGCGAGCTGTAACCCCTGCCAGTCGAAACAAATGGTTTCTGGCTGCGGGTCGTTATAACGCCAGAGCACCTTATGCGTCCTGCGCCCCAGCGGGTCGTAGCGGTATTCCACCTTTCTTAATTCGGCATGACCGGTGAAGGTGATTTCCTTCACCCGCTGCTCATCGTCATACGCAAAATGCTGCACCACGCCGTTTTTATCCTGACGACGCGTGAGTCGCCCGAACCCGTCGTAGTCCAGCTTCAGTCCGTCGAGACGCAGCAGCAGGTTGTGCCACACCGGGTTGCGGTGCTCTTCGGTGCGGTTGCCCGCCGAATCCCAGAAGAAGCGCTCTTCTTTCTGCGGCTCGACGGCCTTTGTCACCTGCCCCGCGGCGTCGTAGCCCCACAGGTACTGGCTGTATTTCTCGCCCGGTGTCGCAGGCGTCGCGTCGGTGTGTATCTGCTGGACTATCTGGTCGGTGCGGTCCCAGCGGTAGCGGCGTTCGAACACCAGTTCGCGGCGGGCGTCCAGCACCGTACGCTGCGTGACGCGCCCCACGGTGTCGTAACAGGTCTCCTGCGAGAGCACGCCCTGGCTGCGGGAAATTTCACGGTGCAGGCGGTCGCGGCCATACGCCGCCAGCGTGTGCGTCGCCCCGCCGTGGCGCAGCTGCATCTCCAGCAGGTGACCGGTGCCGTAGCGCAGCGCCGCCAGCTCGCGGCCGTCCGGGAACCGCGTGCTGCTGAGGTTGCCGAGCGCGTCGTACTCATATTCAAATTTCCCGCCGTGGTTCTCCTCGCTTACCAGCTCGCCCGCGGCATTGCGGGTGAAGATGAGCACGGCGTCCCACTCGGGTTCGCGCTCTTCCAGCAGTGCGGTGCGCCATTCGGCGCGGGTGGCGCGGCGGATTTCCAGCGACAGCGTGTCGTGACGGTACTCGGTGCGGTGGTCGGCGGTTTCCCGCGCGGTCAGGCGCCCCAGCACGTCATACTCAAACGCGGTGACCAGCGGCGCCTCCTGGCTGCCCGGCAGCGGATGGCGAATCACCTCCGTCACCTGGCCCAGCGCGTCGTGGCGGTACTCCGTCAGGCGGCCCGCGTAGTCGCGCTGGCCCGTCAGCCGCCCCGTGGCGTCATACTCAAAGCGCCAGCTTTCGCGGTTCGGGTTAATCAGCGTCGTCAGGCGGCCCAGGCGGTCATACTGCAGGTGCGTCAGATGGCCCGCCGGGTCGGCGGCGCTCACCACCTGCCCGCGCGCGTTGCGCGTGACCTTGCGCTCGCGCAGCCCGTCGTCGTCCTGCCCGCACAGCAGTCCGGCATTGTCATATTCGTAGTGCGTCTCGCGGCCGTCCGCCCGTCGCCAGGTCTGCAGACGCCCCGCCGCGCTCAGCGTCCAGCGGTCGGTGTTGCCTTCGGCGTCGCCCGCGCTCAGCGGCCGCCCCGCCGCGTCGTACAGCCGGTGGCTCTCGTTGCCGGAGCAGTCCTCGTCGCGCACCAGCTGCCCGCGCTCGTTCCACCAGAAACGGTGCGTGTTCTCCAGCGCGTCCGTCTGCTTAACGAGGTCGCCCTGCTCGTTCCACTCAAAGCGCGTCACGCCGCCTTTCGGGTCGGTGAGCGAGACCACGTCGCCGCGCGCGTTGTACTCATACTGCCAGGTGCCGCCGTCCGGCAGCACCTCCTTCAGCGGGAACGCGAACACCGGGTGCCAGGTGGTAAACGTGCTGTTGCCGAGCGGGTCGCGCACTTGCGTCAGGTTGCCGTGCTCGTCGTAGCCGTATTCCCAGCGGCTGCCGTCCGGCGTGGTGGCCGCCTTCAGCAGTTCGGCGTAGTCCGCCCACTCGTAGCGCCACACGCCGCCGTTGCGGTCGGTGAACTCGGTGATGCGGTAGAGGAAATCCCAGCAGTGGCGCGTTGAGAAGCCCGCGTCGCAGCTCACCGTCGCGCAGCGTTTCGCCTCGTCGGCGTCGATGCGCCAGCGCTCCAGCACGTTATCCTGGTCATCCAGCACCTGATAACTGCACACGCGCCAGTTGGGCGCATCGGCGGCGGGCTGCCACTGATAATGCACGCTGAGGTTAGTGGAGTAGCTGTGCCAGCCCATCATGTCGCTGGCGCGGTCCCAGCCGAAGCGGCGCGTGACGATACCGTCGGCGTCGGTCACGTCGGTTAGCTGGCCGTGTTCGTTATAGCCGTAAGTCACCAGCAGGCGGCGCTCGCCCGCGCAAACCTGATGCACACTGGCGAGACGGCCATTCGTGGTCTCATAGGCAAGCTCGACATCCAGCGCCTCGTTGTCGCTGGAAATCCGCACCAGCCTGCCGTGCTCGTCCCAGCTGTAGTACTGGCAGTTCTCATGACGATCGTAGATGCGAAACAGTCGCCATTCGCCGGGGTTCGTCGGGTCTGGCTCGTAGACATGGTATTCGCCGTTCGCCATCTGGAGCATCAGCGTACCGGTCACGGTGTAATAGAGCGTGATACCGTCTTCGAGATAATCCACCACGTCGCCGGGGTTCAGCTCGCCAAAGCCCAGATCGCGGCCCGACATATCGCGCCAGATAAACGTATTGTCCTCAAGGCGGAAGAAGCGGGTCTCAAACGGCAGCAGCCAGCCAGTGCCGAGCATACCGGTCGCGAGATTACGGCTGTTGTAGATGCGCTGCCAGATGAGCGGAATACGGTCTTCCAGCGTGAAATCACGGTCTTCGCCGCCCGCGAGGATTTTCGCGCCGCTGGCGATATCGACAGGGTGCTGCGTATGGCGCGCTTCACTGCCGACTTTCCCGGCCTGGATCAGCCCGAGCGTGGTTAATCCCATCGCGAGATCGGCGGCGAGCTGACAGCAAAACGCTTTGAGTATCTGGCGGCTGAAAATCGTCTTCAGTAAGCCTGCGCTGAGGTTGCGAATAATTCCCGGCCCGAGGCTGCCGATGGCGTTACCAATAAGCCGCGCCCAGAAATTTTTACCGCTGCGGATATCGCGCACCACAATGCTCTCGCCGCCGATGCGCACGCGCGTGTTCTCTTTAACTTTTATCTTTGCTTCGCAGGTGCTGCGATCGCCGTCACGGCACGCGGGCTGACCGTTGATCAGCACTTTTTTCGAGCCTTCCGCCAGGAAGTTACCGCCGGTGACCGTATGGCCTTTGGTACACTCAACGGTATCCAGCGGCGCTTCTTTAGCAAAAGGGCTGGCCCCCGCCACGACCGGCTGGGTTAAGTTATCCCAGACGCTGCCCGCGAAATTTTTCACGCCCTGCCAGCCGCTGCTGGCAATCTCGTTGGCGCCCGCCGCCAGATTATCAAGCGGGTGCAGCGTAAACTGCGCCACTTCGAGAATGGTCACCGCCGTGTTTATCGCGAACGCTTTCGCCTTATCGGAAAAGCTCTCTTCCGGGATAGGCGTATTGAGATAATCATGATCGACCGTGCCCGCCGCACGGGCGGCAGGGAGATCCATGATATGAACATTGTGCGAGCCACTCGTGATAATGGCATCCGGCGGTCCACGCCAGCCGAAGAAATCCAGCACGGCATCGACACCCTGGCCGACCAGATCGCCTGCGTCTTCCGCGACGCCACTGCTGAAGACAACGGCAATCAATGCAACGCCCGCGAACGTGCCAAGCCCGGTCGTCATCATCGCCATACCCGCCGTTAAGGCGGCAAGACAGATGGCCCCTTCGACCGCACCGCTGACAACATCGGCGAGCAGAGAGCTGTGGATGAGCGGGTCCTGGTAACGGGCAGCTAACGGTTCGGACACGCTTATGCTCCTTCCCCAGGCGTAAACTCCAGACCCGCTTTAATGGATTCCCATAACGCCAGCGCATCTTCATCAAACGGCGCGGTGCGGCTCATGGCCATCACTAGCAGATGGTCATCCAGCATCGTGGTCGCCAGCTGTTCATGAACCGTCACGCCGTGGTTTTCAAAACGCAACGCGACTTCCTGCGCGGGCCGGCCACCGACCTGGGTGTCCTGCGCCTCACCGCCGGTAAACTTCTTCATGTCGCGTTTGATTTTGGCGACCTGGCTTTTCAGGTACGCCTCTTCGTCGCCAGGCTTCACGTCCCATGCGCGGGTCAGCACCAGCGACGCGCCCGCTTTCGGCAGTGACAATATTGTCATGCTGCGATCCTGTACGGCTTCCGGCAGCGTCAGCGTCCCTTCTGATAGCGTATATTTCACGTCGCTCATGCCTGCCCTTCTCCGTCGGATGTAAATGTTTTTGCCACTTCGTTCTGAATGTCAGCGGGTGTCGGCGCCACGTTTGTCGCTTTGTCCGGATCCTTGAGGTTCAGATCGAGCGTGCCGCCGGTGTTGATTTGCCCCGTATCGCTGGCGTTGATCGCAAATTTTGTACAGTAAAGGTTGACCTGGCCGTTCGAGCCCATCTCCAGCACGGAATCGCCCGTCACCAGACGGATGCCTGTTGCGGAAGAGATAGTCACCATCCCCTGGCCTTTAATGTCGTACTGGCCCCCGACCAGCTCGTTGCGGGTCATCTGAATCGCGTGCTCGTGTTTGCCTTCCACTTTGCCGGTGTAGTCCTGCTTGATGGCAAGTATTTGCGAGCCACCGACACTGTGGGTTTCATCTTTTTTCACTTTCGTATCAAGATTGCGCTCGGCCTGCAGCCACACCTGCTCGGCCCCGGCTTTATCCTCGAAGCGCAGGGCGTTGGCGTTATCCGGCGAGCCGTCCTTCGAGCGACTTAAAAAGCCCATCTGCGTCGCCGCTGCCGGCAGCGACCACGGCGGCATGCTCGCCTCGTTATACACGCGCCCGGTTATCAGCGGACGGTCCGGGTCGCCGTTGATGAAGTCCACCACCACCTCATCGCCCACGCGCGGTATCTGCACCCCGCCGAAGCCCTGGCCCGCCCAGGCGCTGGAGACACGCACCCAGCCGGAGCTGGTGTCATCGCCCTTCGCCAGCCGGTCCCAGTGGAACTTCACCTTCACCCGCCCGTATTTGTCGGTCCAGATACTCTCGCCCTGCGGGCCCACCACCCGCGCCGTCTGCGGGCCGTAGGTTCTGGGCCACGGCGTCTTCTGTGACGGGCGGTACGGCACGTCCGCCGGTATCACCTCAAAGCGCGTCTCGTGAATGGTGTTGCTGTCTGCGCCACTGGCGTAGCGGTTCTCCTCAAAGTGGTAATGGGCGACGGTGGTCAGGTACTCCCCGTTGTCGCCGAAGAACGGGGCGTTGCGCAGCACAAAGGTGTGCCCCGGCGCGATACCCAGCGCCGTCCCGCTGCCCTGCGTCTGGCGGTGCTCCACCTGCCACCGCTCCTGGCGGATGCGGGCGTAGAACTCACCGTGGCCGTGCTCCACAAAGCGGCCCGGCCAGTCGTAGACGTCGATGCTCCCCGGCTGCGGCGATTTCGGGTTCTGCCGTGCCTGGAACAGCCACGCGTTCGGCTTGCGGAAATCGTAGTCGTCGAGGCTGTAGATACCCGGCGTCACGCTGTCCTCCAGCGCCCACTGGCTGATGCCCTCTTCATCCGTGGTGCCGCCCGACGGCGTCACGTGGTACGGAATGGTCTCGTAGCCGGGGAACGGCTCGTACTGGCCCGGCGCGTCGGTGAGCACCAGGGTGTGGCGGTCCTGCTCGTGGCGGAAGTGATAGGTGATGCCCTCCAGCTCCAGCAGGCGGCTCATGAAGTCCAGACTGCTCTCCTGGTACTGCACGCAGTATTCCCACACCCGGTAACTGCCCGACAGCCGCTCCTCGACGTTCACCTGGCTCTCGCCCAGCAGCGTTTTCACTATCTGCGGCACCGTCTGGCCCTGGAAGATACGCAGGTTGCGGTCGCGCTGCATCGGCCACACGTCCGGCTCCACCGTCAGCTCATACGCCGCGTAGCGGGTGCCGGACATCTCCACGGCCGTCACCGCCACGCGCGTCACCTTGCCGTTGAGGTAGCGCGGCGTCATCAGCGCCTGCGTCGGGATGGTCACTGTCACCGGCTGGCCCAGCAGCGCGCTGCGCTCGGCGCGCGCGTCGGTGCCCAGCAGCGTCAGGGTGAATAAAAACGGCTCCGACAGCGCCTCGCGCCCGGAAAGTTTCCAGAAAAGCAGCCCCTCGACCGGGAGCTGAACGGTGATTCGGTTGAGCATAACTTCCATCCCTATGTGTATATGCGGTGCAAACCAGAGCCGGAGACATCCATCTGGCTATGCCCCGTAAATCACAGCACAGCAGCAAATGACGCATACTTTCACGCTTCCGGCCGCACAGCAGACACTCTGCCAGAAACACTTTGCAGTTTTAGTTAATTTCATATTGCAGGACTGAAATTTCATAATATGGCTACCGCCGGCGAAGCCTCAGCAGAGGTTAAGCCCTATCAGGAAATGTCAGGTAGCGAAGCGGCAATAAAGGCCATATACAAACAACGTGCGCGCGCGGTGTAAATATACCAATAAGTGACGCTTCGAAAAACCGCCATTATTCTGAATATACAGACTATTCTGATTCCAGTACGGGTAAGGATTGATAGCTGGCATAAATTCCGGGGAACAGCAGGCTGTTTTTATGGAGGACGTCACTAATAACGCGCTGAAATATTCATGAAGGAAAGAGGATTTTCTTTTACTGGCCGCGCTGAGAGGGCGCTTTTATATGAAAGGATAATATTTAGCTTAAGGGAACTACTAATAATGGTGGGTGGGTAAATAACGGATTATTTACCCTGGCGCCCGGAAGGTTTTTGCGTGGTTTGAGGTGCCTGCGCGGCGGCGGGCCAGGGGGGTTCAACGGCGAGCGCCGGGCCTTATGTCGTACCGGCCTCACGCTCAGACCGCACCGCACATTACTTATCCCGGCTGATAATGACGTCGTTTAAGCAATCGGGTGCTTTCGCGCTAAAGCTGAACGTTACAGCCTCGCCAGACGCACCGGCAGGGGTGGTGTAGCTGGTCACTTCGTTCTCCGAATGGCCGCGTGGCGTGTCGGTTATCGTCAATTCAGGGTGATGTTGTTTAACGTCATTGAGTGTCAGGCACGCCCCCTGCCAGTGCGAAATAAACAGCAGCGTTTTCTCCTGCGCATCTCTGCTCAGCCGTAATTGAATATCAGTAACCCTTCCCGCCGCAGTAAACGCGACATCCTCCGCCCGGTAAAAATTGATGAATTCGTTCTGCGAATCCAGCTGAAATTTTAAAGGCGCGCGGTTAAGCGTCGCGACCCTGGCATCCGCTAAGGATGAACGCATGGTGGTAATAAAATCCCACAGCGAACTCGGGCGCATATCAGCCAGGGCACTGGCAGAGCTCAACGCCACAAGGAGGGCGACGGCAGCGGTGATTTTATTTATTCCCATTATTACTCTGTATGTCTCACGGTGGCGCATCGCTGAATAGCCTGAACAGCGCGTCGTCATCCGGCACTAAAACCATGCCGTAAATCTGCATATAGCGCTGAAAGCGCTTCCTGAAGCAATTTGCTTAAAATGTTTATCTGAGAAGCATACCACTGTTGCATCTTTACGCTCGCACGTGAGTGATACAAATTACTTTAAAATCTCTGGCATAAGCGTCGCCTTGCCCGTCAGGGCGTTGTACAGGCGATGTTAAACAAACGCTCGCATTCAGTCACTCTTATTGGATCTATATCGCCATGCTGAAGGCAGGCGTCCTCGTAATCAAGAATTCCGTCGTCATATTTACTTTTCAAAAATGCATCAACACGTAAAAAGGGAATGTCACTGGGTATATCGAGGCTAAATAATGCGGCGGATGCTGAAGTGCCTATATGTCCACCCAGGCTCTTTAGCGCAGAAATCACGTTCTCTTTCTGCTGCGCTTCATTAATATAAATACGCAGTGTAGAATTCCCTTTTCGCTTTGCTATTCCACCAACCACATATTCATCATTGCTTTTTTGAAAAGTAATCACATCGCCTTTACTGACGCCATAGATATAGAGGGGTATGTTATCAAGTTCATACTCGCCATTACTATTTCTTTTCAACCAAACCGATTCATAAGATACCGGCGGATAGCCGTCCTCATCCTGAATAAGACGAAACGTGACTTTTATGAATTCACTTTTGCTTGTCAAATACGCCTCCATAGACACGTTCCAGGTGTTCCAAACATTAACATAGTGGAGACAAATCGAACGTCGTTAATGATTTTATAACCTGAAAATTAGATTCTGTACATCTTCTTCGCTTCGTCATCAAAAAAGCAGGTTATATCTTTAATCCTATCGAAAGAAATACCTTTCTCATCCATTATCCATTTAATGAATGTAGCTCGCTTGAAGAGTTGATTTATAATTAGCTGTTTTTGCTCTGTCTGCGAGAATGAATTTAACAGGCCATATATTTCATTAAAATTCATACGTAGAATATAAACCACGAAATTTTGCAAAAGGAAGGCCAGGCAAGTTTCCTCGTGAATACCTTCTCCTTGTAGAAGGGTGGTAATATTACGCACTATGCGTTCTCTGTCGTCAGAGTAAACCTTTGTGAAAAAAACCGCGTCATTGATTAATTTCATGTCAACCGGCAGTGCTGGGGCGGGTATTTTCAAGTCAAAGCTCCCCTTTTCAATCATATCTACCAGAGAAAGATGGAGTATCTTAGCCGCTTCAATCTCACTGGCTTCAACTACTACCTGTGAAGATAGTTGGCCATAGTGCTCTATAAAATAATCGTAATACGCTGATGCATAATCTCTTAACGTTATGCCTGAGGGGATATGAACAATCTCACCTGAATTGTCTAATGTAAAGGCATTTAAAGTTTCTTCATTCACAGGGTGTGTGAACATGAATAACCGGAATAAGAAGTTATTATTACTTATCTTTTGGGCCGAATTACTTTCATCTCTTCTACTGTTTGATAATTGAAAAAAACAATATAACTTCATAAATGCATTTATAGAATTATATTTTGTTAATTTCGGCACCGTTGTAATCGAGTTAATCGTAAAAATCATATGATGAAAAACCTGTTCATCATAGACATCCAACAGAGGGAATTTATCTTTTAAAAGTATGCTCGAATCAGAGTTGAATTTATAATGGGGATCTTCAGGTTGAAGATTCAAATCCCACTCGCAAAAAGTTTCATCCTCACTTTTTTTGAAGAAGAGTTGGACTGTTCCATCATTGCAACAAAAATAGCCGAATTTAGTGGAAAGGTTATTTTTCCCCTGTAACAAACCATTAATCATCGGTAAATAAAAAGGGAAATCCATTTCATTCTTCATAAACCATCCTTCATGAGGGCTAAGGTTAAATATGGACTGGGTATAAAGTTATATGCTCCATTTTATAATAATATTTGCATTAACAGCCGTAATAATTTTACTAGTCGCTATATGCATATATGTTATGCCGGTATTTCTTCGCGCTATTTATAAAACCAATAAAGTTAATGATTTGTTCATGAGCCAAATCATTATCGGCATTAACATCTTTTAATTCTATCAACAATGTATCCAGCTGGTTAAAAAGAATAATACAATCATGATAATAATCTTTGAACCTAGAAATTATTTTATATGATTCGTTAGCCTTGAGTGAGGAAAATATTTCTTTATGAATTTTTTCATCCATGCAATAACAAGGCGTGTCTTTACTAATCAAACTCTGGTGCTCGCTTGCAAAAAAATCCAGAGACATATAGAACCTCTATTTTCATACTGATTATACGAAGAGAGTCATCCCGCTTATTCAAGTGAGGAAGAAGCACAAATGAATATCAACGCTCACTCTACAATCTAAACAACTGCCGGGGCTATATTGTCGGATTGTCTTGTTCCTGCCGTAAAATCGCCGTAAAAGAGTGCCTGATTTATGTTAAGATTTTAACCGCCAGTAAACCAGCCCACGCCAGCGGGTTTAGCGCATACTGGTAAAGATTTATTTTATCCGCAAGCCTTGGCGGATAATTATCTGGTCACAATAAAAAAACGGTCTTCATAATAAAAAAGGAAATGACTATTCTTTGGAGTAATAACTATAGTGGTTTCATCGGAAGGTAAAAATAATTCATTCCAGTAATTATGCATGATAGTATATGGTAATGCGCACAAATACTTATCACTAAAAAAAAGGAAAACATTTTGAGGGTAATCGCACGCTTCGTGGAATTTAGAAAAGAGTCCATTTGCAGATTCTTTTACTTCGAAGTCAACATGATAACTTTCTATCTTTGAAAAAGGATTCATATCCATTCGCATCAAATGCCTAACATTAGATGAAACGAACATTGACCAAAGCATTTTACTTTGCTCCTTGTCGAATAATATGATATCCCCCCTATCCAGGGCCTTTATAAGCTCAGGACACTCCTCAAAACGCCATATTTCATAAAAGTCTTTATTGATCAAAGAAGACATGTCCTCTTCCTCCGTTAGATTTACCTGACTCCCAATCCTTACATTTAATATGCGGCATATCATTCTCAGGAGCGTTTTTTGTATGAGATTCATTTGGAGGAACCTCATAGCCTTTTTTATAGGAACCGCATAGTTCGTTATAAGGATCATTATGTGATCCCTGTCTTTGCATCCGTCCCCGGCTCTGATTGACAAGATCTATTGCCTCTTTTTCGTTTGCTACTCGGAAGTTTGTGTTTTTCCCGTTTCTCATAGCCTCAACAGCTTGTTTCCATTCCTTTGTGCCTGGCCGTATAAGAGGTAAATTAGAAGCATCACCCACTTCCTCCCCTGTCAAACCGCATTTTAACAACCCTAGCGGATCCACCCATACCAGCGGATTCGGCGCATACTGATAGATACACATTTATCCCGCCCGCCAGCCCAATCGGGTCCTGGCTGATAAAGCGCCCTGCATCCGGATGCATAGTAGCGGAAACGGTTATAGTGCAAACCCGTCTCGGCATCGAAGTTAAGTAAATGCGTGCTTGGTCGTACAAATAAATATTTCCTGCATCTATCTTGGCCAAAGATAAAAAAGCCAAAAAGTGAATAAACACTATTTGGCTTTTTTATTTATAATTTACTATAAAAAACCTTTAATTCAGATGCATAATCTTTATAGTTAGGTATTCTTATTTTTCTCAAATATCCTTCAAGCTTCGCTGGGTTGTTTTTCAAAAAATAATACTCCAGCACATATCCAATCAAAAAACTTTTATAAAATGGTAAAGTTTCAACTACCAAATCCTCATCACCATCTTCATTATAATCATCAATATCGTCATCGGTTAAGCATGTTAGTTTAAGAACCGAAAAACGAGCAATATCTACAGAGTCGCTTAAGATGGTAGATTCAAGGTCAATTATTTCAATACCAGAATGGTTTATGCGACCGGCCTCTAAGTTAAGCACTTGGCTAGGAGGATCAGATTTATTTATAACAATATTTGATGATGAGACAGTTTGACTTAATAAGTCCATATAAGCATCCGAACTTATAATTTCCTTTACATCGTTTGTTGTCACCATGAATTTGGTCCTTTTATAATCCTAACTAAATCATAACCAGTATGCCTATAGGGATCCATAGCCTCATGTGCACAAGGAGCAGCTTTCTCCAAATTCCATGGTTCGTTTACTTTAGGCGTTTTTAACCTTTGAGGTAAAGTACGATGATGAATCTCCATAGAAACATCCTTTATCTTTGTCATTCCTGTTTTACGATCAATTACTTCAACCCTCATTTTTGGTGCCAGCCCTTCTTTCATCCTCTCAATATTTTTTTGAGAATATTTATGAGCATTCGTCTGAGCTTCTTTCTTCCAAAAATCTTTTCTGGCTGTAGACCAACACTTTAACCCCAGCAGATCCACCCATACCAGCGGGTTCGGCGCATACTGATAAAGGTTTATCCCGCCCGCGAGCCCAATCGGGTCCTGGCTGATAAAGCGCCCTGCATCCGGATCATAGTAGCGGAAACGGTTATAGTGCAAACCCGTCTCGGCATCGAAATACTGTCCCTGGTAGCGTAACGGCTGATACACCGGCTCGCCGTGGTTAATACCCGCCGTCAGGCGTTCGATAATGTCAGGAAGAAGGATTTTGCATAACCATCCGTAACATAAGTAACCTTGCCCTATTCCACTCTGGAGAAAGATGAAAAAAACTCTCCGTTCTTCACCAAATCATCAATCGCCTCTCTTATGGTTTCTTTATATAAATTATCTATAATTATTAAGTTCGAAGCCCAAAAATATAGTCCATTTAGGCACTCTCCACTATTTTTATAGCGTTCCAGTATAGAAACAATGTTTTTTAAAGTAAAAAATGTCGCTGTATACCGCTCCCCGCTATCTAATAAAACCTCGACATCAATATTATCATCCATCACATTGACAACGTCTTGGTAATGATAAAACTTTACATTTGTAATCATACTTAACTTCCCCTACCAAAAACACGAAGGACTTCATCAATAACTTTTTGCTGATTCGCCTTAGTAGATTTACCTAATATTTCAATTTCTTCGGAAGTTTGCCTGAAATAAACCCTAGCACCATCTCTAGCTCTTGCCTCTGATATTCCATGTCCAATAGGTTTTGTTCCTATACCGGGGTTCGTATTCCCTGCAGCTAATTGCTCTGTCAAACGATCAATACTGCTTTGGTGAGATCTACCTGTAATTTCAGCTTCTTTAACCAACCTATCGCTTTCTTTAATTCGAGAGTTTAGTTTATTACATTTCAATCCAAAAGGATCGATCCAACTTAACGGGTTCGGCGCATACTGGTAAAGATTTATCCCGCCCGCCAGCCCAATCGGGTCCTGGCTGATAAACCGCCCCGCATCCGGATCATAGTAGCGGAAACGGTTATAGTGCAAACCCGTCCCGGCATCGAAATACTGCCCCTGATAGCGTAACGGCTGATACACCGGCTCGCCGGTGCGCGCGGCGATATGCTCAACGCGTAGCGTATTGCCCCAGGCGCGGTATTCCGCCCGCCAGGCGATTTCTCCGCCCGCGCCCGTCAGCTCGCGCGGCATGCCGGACACATCGTTGTGATACCAGTACACCTCCGCGTCGTGTTCGGTGTCGCCCTTGCGCAGGCTGATTTGCGCCAGCGGCGCGAAGCTGTCGTCTTCGTAAATCCACAGGTGGCTGCGCCCGCCGCGCGTTTCACTCAGCAGGCGGTTGCCGTCCCACACAAACGTCGTCACGCCGAAGGCATCCTGCTTCCAGCTGCGTCTGCCGAAGGCGTCATAGCCATACGTGGTACGCTGCTCTGCGCCGTTCCGCACCGTGACGGCTTCCGCCAGCTGATGCTCTGCGTTCCAGCGGAACTGCTGCTGCGTGTGCCGCGCCGTCAGCTCCGTGGTGACGTTGCCAAAATTAGAGTGATATCAAGTAAAGAAAAAGGCCGTTAACGGCCTTTTGAAATTTTATAAAAAATATTTGTACGTTTCTAAAAACCAGTTCAGGTTCTCTGAAGGTACATTAATCTCTATGGCAGAGGCATGATCAATTTCCGGCTCACCAGGAATAGTAATATAAAAGACAATATTATTCACATCATTGCCGATAGTATCACATAGTTGTTCTTTTGCCTTTTTCATAGCACTTATATATAGATTAATGTTCCTTTCTCTTTCCTCATCAAAATTATAGCCTTCTGGCAGTAAAGGCAGGATGCTTTCATTATAATGTTCCATCATTATAGTGGTGAAAGAACGTACACCGACATCATCATTATCGTCAAAAAATCCGAGTACCCAAGAATATCCCTCCCACTCTATTCCCTTATGAATTTTTTCAAGGCTTTCCTTTGTGGATATGGCCATATAACTAGATAAACCGTCATCGTCCAGTACCAAAACGACCCCATAAATATTATTTTCTTTATTATATTTCTTATATAACCCTAAAAACTCCTCTTGGATTAATTTGTTTAATTTATCCAATTGCATTCTATGCCAATTTCCCATTACCTATATCCTCCAAATACATCATGACCGATTTCTTGTAACTTCTGTTTAAGAAGATTTGTTCTATCGCTGCCTGTCAATTTTTTGCATTTACTTATTCCCTTAATTTCTTTATCAGCTTTAACCAGTGCGTCTGCAACTTTTTTTGCATTTTTTTCGGTATGAACCCCTTCTCCGTTATTGGCGATCATAAGATTCGCAGGGTCGTTTACAGGATCAATACCGTATCTTTTAAGAATAGCTTTCGATCTTGATAAATGCGGAGCCAGAGATGTCCCTTGATATTGTCCTTTAAAAACAATATGATGGCCATGAGGGTTTGTCATCCCTGCGGGTATAACGTGACCATTTGCTAAAGCTTTCGCTAACCAAGATCTTGAAGCCAACCCCAGCGGATCCATCCACACCAGCGGGTTCGGCGCGTACTGGTACAGATTTATCCCGCCCGCCAGCCCAATCGGGTCCTGGCTGATAAACCGCCCCGCATCCGGATCATAGTAGCGGAAACGGTTATAGTGCAAACCCGTCTCGGCATCGAAATACTGTCCCTGGTAGCGTAGCGGCTGATACACCGGCTCGCCGGTACGCGCTGCGATATGCTCCACGCGTAGCGTATTGCCCCACGCGCGGTATTCCGCCCGCCAGGCGATTTCCCCACCTGCACCCGTCAGCTCGCGCGGCATGCCGGACACATCATTGTGATACCAGTACACCTCCGCGTCGTGTTCGGTGTCGCCCTTACGCAGGCTGATTTGCGCCAGCGGCGCGAAGCTGTCGTCTTCGTAAATCCACAGGTGGCTGCGCCCGCCGCGCGTTTCACTCAGCAGGCGGTTGCCGTCCCACACAAACGTCGTCACGCCGAAGGCGTCCTGCTTCCAGCTGCGTCTGCCGAAGGCGTCATAGCCGTAGGTGGTGCGCTGCTCTGTGCCGTTACGCACCGTGACGGCTTCCGCCAGCTGATGCTCTGCGTTCCAGCGGAACTGCTGCTGCGTGTGCCGCGCCGTCAGTTTGGTGGTGACGTTGCCGAAGTTGTCATACTCCCAGCGCTTGTCCTCGTACACCCGCAGGCGGTTGTCGTGCAACGGGGCCGCGGCGGTGTCGCTCAGCAGGTTATGGGCCGGGTCAAAGGCGAAATGCTCGTCGCGAGCGCGGGTCAGGCGGCCCAGCGCATCGTAGTCGTAGCGATGCTCGCCGGTGTATTTATCCACCATTTGCAGCAGCTTGCGCAAGCGACGGAACGGCGCTCTGTGCCACTGCTGCCTGGCCGGGGCGGGCTGCGGAAGCGGGCGCGGCGTGACCGTGAGGATCACGGAGGGGTGCCTGACCATTATCGCCGACAACAACGAGGTGCAGGAATTGCGGGAAGAGCTTTATAAGGTGAAACAGGTGGTGAAGGCGATTAAGGACGTGGTTCTTTAGTGGGCTGAACAGCGGCGGATCAATTAAAAATAAGCCGGGAAGATTTGAGCATCTTTCCGGCTTATTTATTTGTTTTTCAATATATTTAAACCATCATTCAATATTTTTGTATTATTTACATCGCCGCCACGATCTATATATGATGACCATTTTGGATAGTATTCTTTAAATAACAAGTTGCCGACATCAGTAAGATCAGAACTATATAAGACAAGATCTTCTTTCAAGCTACCGTCATCTTTAAATGGTTCAATCATAATCAACCCATTTTCCTTGAGAAACGTCATTAACACTATCGTTATTTTTGTTATTTGTTCACGATAAGATAAATTCTTGCTTCTTTTCAACAAAGTTGCGTAATTGAATCTCAACAAGCTCATCATATTTATTCCTGTTAATCAAGTCGTATTAGTCGAGAGATATCATCAGAAAGTTCTATCAATTTTTTTGTCACTGGATGACGAACGAAGCCACCTCCGGCAGCTCGAATTATCTCTTCTTTTGCAGATTGAGATACTTTCGAAGCTGTTTTACTCGTGACCTCAATTCCTTTCCAGCCATCCTTTGTCTTAACTACAAAATCAAGAATTCGGGAGCCTTTTGTTTTTCCTAACACAATAGCATCATCAACAAGACCAACGATTCTCCCTTGAGCATTGCGTAAATGCCGCTGACTCAGAACATTTTCTGCCCCAAACATATTCTGTAATCGTTTTAAAAGTCTTGCTTCTCGGGCATTACCATCTACCTAGTTTGTTATACATTTAATACCTAACTGATTAAGACCTAAAGGATCGATCCAACTTAGCGGGTTCGGCGCATACTGGTAAAGATTTATCCCGCCCGCCAGCCCAATCGGGTCCTGGCTGATAAAGCGCCCCGCATCCGGATCATAGTAGCGGAAACGGTTATAGTGCAAACCCGTCTCGGCATCAAAGTACTGCCCCTGATAACGTAACGGCTGATACACCGGCTCGCCGGTGCGCGCGGCGATATGTTCCACGCGTAGCGTATTGCCCCATGCGCGGTATTCCGGCCGCCAGCGATTTCGCCGCCCGCGCCCGCCAGCTCGCGCGGCATGCCCGACACATCGTTATGATACCAGTACACCTCTGCGTCGTGTTCGGTGTCGCCTTTGCGAAGACTGATTTGCGCCAGCGGCGCGAAGCTGTCGTCTTCGTAAATCCACAGGTGACTGCGCCCGCCGCGTGATTCACTCAGCAGGCGGTTGCCGTCCCACACAAACGTCGTCACGCCGAACGCGTCCTGCTTCCAGCTGCGTCTGCCGAAGGCGTCATAGCCATAGGTGGTGCGCTGCTCTGCGCCGTTCCGCACCGTGACGGCTTCCGCCAGCTGATGCTCTGCGTTCCAGCGGAACTGCTGCTGCGTATGCCGCGCCGTCAGTTTGGTGGTGACGTTGCCGAAGTTGTCATACTCCCAGCGTTTGTCCTCGTACACCCGCAGGCGGTTGTCGTGCAGCGGGGCCGCGGCGGTGTCGCTCAGCAGGTTATGGGCCGGGTCGAAGACTAAGCATTCCCCTTGATTGAGGTCTGGCCCTGAAAGTAAACCTATAGATATATTCAATCTGTAAAGTCATTGAGTAACTTTTTAAACTGTTTTAACACATAATACAAAAATATCTCTCTGGCATGTCCAGAGAGATATTTTCCCATATCACCTTTTCATTTTGTGTGTTGAATAGCACGAGATGGTTTTACCATTAAAAATAGAGTTAGATTGAAATTTATCAAGAAAGCCATTATTTTCTGAGATTCAACCCAACCATCTAATTTTTTCACTATCATTAATAACATATGAATAAAAAGCATTCTTGCCAAAGGATTAATTCTCTCAACATCAGACGGGACGTGCTTTTTTTCCACATTCATTTAAATGCAACAAAGAGAAAAGAAAACGCGGTGAGCCCCCCACTTAGAGTGGAGGGTCACGTTAACCTTTCTGAGTAAAAGAAATTTTCTTCATAAGAGTAAATTATGTTATTCTTATTGGGCATGACGATAATGCAAGTTTCATCGCTTGGATAGAAAAAATCATCCCAAGATTTTATAAATATATCTGATGGCACTATAGCGCAATCGCTTCGCCCCCAGAAGAAAAATAAAATAGAAACACCTTTTAATTTCTCAGAAAAAAACATTGCCGACTCTTCTACCTCGTCAAAATCCAACTCTTTCTTTTCTAAGACAGTCATAAATGAAGCATGAATATCCATTAGTTTTTTAAACGGCAAAAGCAAATCCCAAAGGTTTTCAGACTCATGCTCATTTAGTAGAACAATTTTCCTCTTGTCTTCAGGTGGTAGGCGACAATCTTCAGAATTCAGACGCCAAGCCATCGGGTAGATGGCCTCATCAAATATTATTTTATTCGTCATAAAATATATGTCCTTTTCCACTGCTTGGGGCTTTTTTACCGGAACTATAATCCGACCATTTTATATGGGGCAAGTTGTTTTCCGGCGCATTTACTGTGTGGGACTCATTAGGATGGTGCTCATACCCCTCCTTATTCCTGTAATTTTTAGAGCCTGTATATTGACCATACTCTGGTATCTTAGGCTTCGCGTCTTTCATTAATTTTTCTGCGCTAGCTCTATCAGCAACTCTGAAATTGGGTTTACTACTACCATTATTTTTGATCGTGTCAACCGCTTGCTTCCATTCTTTAGTTCCAGGTCTTATTACGGGCAAGTTTGAAGCATCACCAACTTCCTCCCCTGTCAAACCGCATTTTAACAACCCCAGCGGATCCACCCATACCAGCGGGTTCGGCGCATACTGATAAAGGTTTATCCCGCCCGCGAGCCCAATCGGGTCCTGGCTGATAAAGCGCCACGCATCCGGATCATAGTAGCGGAAACGGTTATAGTGCAAACCCGTCTCGGCATCAAAGTACTGTCCCTGATAGCGTAACGGCTGATACACCGGCTCGCCGGTGCGGGTTGCGATATGCTCAACGCGTAGCGTATTGCCCCTAGCGCGATATTCCGCCTTTATATTTTTATCTTATTGCATAAAAAATCTTACGGCGTTTGCGGCTTATACTTAGAACTCAAAAAGTCGTTATTCTTTTAAATAATTCAGTTTTAATTAAAACAACATCCCGGAATGCTTAACGCGTCTAACTTTAATTGCAATTAAAAAACAAGCCATCTCATTGAGAGATGGCTTATACAAAGCCATTACCTTAGTCGCTAATGATTTTAATCACCATCGGCAATGATTACCTCATCTTGAGAAATAGAACTCGATAGAAACGCTACAAAAGCAGAAATATCATCGTCCTTACTTTTACTTTCTAGGTATTTTATTAAAATTTTTTGATGCTCTGGATAGATACGAGTTTTACCATAAGGATCAACGTATACGCCCGTCTTTTCTTTTAAAAACAAAAATGAATCCTCTAACTTCCTGACAACTCTGTCATTTAAAATCAGAGAGGGGCCATTTCCAATATCATCGGATAAATATGATAAATCAAGCATTATTAATCCTCTAAGTGCGCTGGATAAGATGTGACAATTTTATCTTTGGATGGATCATATATAGTCACATGGCCTTTTTCACCTCGTGTACCAATAACACGATCATATTCTTTCTCATATCTTATCCTACCATCGCCTTGATGTATTATTCTACTAGGGTTTTTCATTGTACGATTTTCAATTTTCCTGTATTGACTCGGTTTTCTATATTTACTTTTCGCTTGTAACTTCGTTCTCTCTTTTAAACTAAACTTACTGTTTCCTATATTATTATGTCGCCTGATATGACGATTTGGCACATGTTTAGTACGTTTAGCGTTACATTTTTTTCTTAACCCCAGCGGATCCACCCACACCAGCGGGTTCGGCGCATACTGATAAAGGTTTATCCCGCCCGCCAGCCCTGGCGGGTCCTGGCTGATAAAGCGCCCCGCATCCGGATCATAGTAGCGGAAACGGTTATAGTGCAAACCCGTCTCGGCATCGAAATACTGCCCCTGATAGCGTAACGGCTGATACACCGGCTCGCCGGTCCGGGTTGCGATATGCTCCACGCGTAGCGTATTGCCCCACGCGCGGTATTCGGCCCGCCAGGCGATTTCGCTACCAGCGCCGTGAAGTTGCTATCCCTTATAATAAAAATCCTGCCGTTAATAATTTAACTATTAAAAATCTTCAGAAAGTATATATTCTATGACGGTAGTTTTTTTATCTGTTTGATACCCGAAAACTCTTAAATTAATTGATTACCCTTTCAGGGTGCCGCCTCAATATTATCGTAATCCTGATTAACAACATCATTGTTGTCAAAGAAATTTAAATCTCAAATAACATTTAAGCCCCTCTACAAAAGACACGAAGTGCCTTATCTGCTAGCAGGCCATCAGAAATATAAAAACAATTGTATTATATGTTTAAGTGGCGAGCCTGGTAGTAACATCAATATAGTAAGTGCCATTCATTTCATAATAATCCAAGCTTATTGATTTTTTTAAATCCGTTGAAATAAATAAAACATCATTTAACACTCCTTTTCCAAAGTTGAAATTTTCATCTAATCCCTGAAGCGAAGGGACTGTGAACGCGCCACAATAACTCCAGTCGTCATCAAGGAAGACATAATATGAATCCATACTTTCCTTTAGCTCCAATATATAAACACTCAAATCTTTTACATCTAGTTTTTTTTTGATTTGCCTGGTATCAAACCCATTGGTTCCAGAAAGTATATTATCTGTTTCCTCCAAACCAATAAAACTCAAACCATCCAGTTCTATTTTGAATAGAGACGCTATTTTAGCCTTATAAGATTCGTAAATTATTTTACCCTTAGCTTTTCTATACAAGAGTTCTTTTTTATATTGAGACATGCTCATATTATTCACCACACTTAGTTTTATAGTAAGCCTTGCCTTTAGGATTCGCTATTTTGGGTCTACCATAATCATTCATTCTAGTTTCTCCTGTCTGTGGATCAACTTTAACTTTACCAGCCTCCCAATGCGGTTGGTCTAAATGGCTAACATCCATTGTTTGCTCTTGTACCGTTGCTGGTACAGTACCCCCGCCATTTTTAGGTACTTCATATCTATATTCACGACCAGAACTATTCCTTGATTGGCTTACAGGCTGTTGACTTGTTGGTATACCGGCCTGTCTCATTGCTTCGCGGCGAGCGGCACGAGAAGAGCTAAAGGGATGATTTTCACTGCCGATTCGCTTTCCGCTTAAGCCGAAGGGATCATAAAAGACCAGCGGGTTCGGCGCATACTGATAAAGATTTATCCCGCCCGCCAGCCCAATCGGGTCCTGGCTGATAAACCGCCCCGCATCCGGATCATAGTAGCGGAAACGGTTATAGTGCAAACCCGTCTCGGCATCGAAATACTGCCCCTGATAGCGTAACGGCTGATACACCGGCTCGCCGGTGCGCGCGGCGATATGCTCCACGCGTAGCGTATTGCCCCAGGCGCGGTATTCCGCCCGCCAGGCGATTTCTCCGCCCGCGCCCGTCAGCTCGCGCGGCATGCCGGACACATCATTGTGATACCAGTACACCTCCGCGTCGTGTTCGGTGTCGCCCTTACGCAGGCTGATTTGCGCCAGCGGCGCGAAGCTGTCGTCTTCGTAAATCCACAGGTGGCTGCGCCCGCCGCGCGTTTCACTCAGCAGGCGGTTGCCGTCCCACACAAACGTCGTCACGCCGAAGGCGTCCTGCTTCCAGCTGCGTCTGCCGAAGGCGTCATAGCCGTAGGTGGTGCGCTGCTCTGTGCCGTTACGCACGGTGACGGCTTCCGTCAGCTGATGCTCCGCGTTCCAGCGGAACTGCTGCTGCGTGTGCCGCGCCGTCAGTTTGGTGGTGACGTTGCCGAAGTTGTCATACTCCCAGCGTTTGTCTTCATAAACCCGCAGGCGGTTGTCGTGCAGCGGGGCCGCGGCGGTGTCGCTCAGCAGGTTATGGGCCGGGTCGAAGGCGAAATGCTCGTCGCGGGCGCGGGTCAGGCGGCCCAGCGCATCGTAGTCGTAGCGATGCTGGCCCGTGTATTTATCCACCATCTGCAACAGCTGGCCGTCGCGCCGCCAGGCGTAATCACGCGCGACCGCAATCTTCCCGTTGCGCCCCGCGCGCTGGCTGACCAGCCGCCCCATCTCATCATGGACATACTCGCTGCTGAGGGCGCCCTGCGTGCGGCGAACTTCCCGGTGCAGCACGTCGCGCTCGCTTTCGCTGATAACCCGGCTGCCGAGGTTCACCTGAATACGGTGCCCGCTGCCATAGTAGAAGTTTTTCAGCTCGCGGCCGTCCGGCAGCGTGGTGACGGTGCGATTGCCGAGCTCATCGTACTGATGACGAAGCTCATGGCTGACGCCGCGAATGAGGTTGCGCTCAAGCGTGAGCTGCCCGGCGGCGTCCCACTCCAGCTCCACGCGCCCGCCGTGGTTGATGCCGGCAATCAGCCGCCCAAGTGAATCATACCGGTAACGCGTGCGCTGCCACTGCGCCTCGCCGCCGCGCGCCACCAGTTTTTCCACCAGCCGCCCGGCGTCGTCACGCTGATAATGCGTGCGGATGATGCTGCCGTCTCCGTTGCCTTCTTCCTCCCGCGCCGTCGGGAACCCGCCCGCATCGTAACGGTAGCGCGTGGTGCAGCCATCAAACCCGGTTTCGCGAATGAGATAATCGCGCGCGTCATATTCCATCTCGTAGCGCGCGCCGTTTTCGTTAACCAGCGTGATCAGGCGGCGCGCCAGATCGTATTCATATTTGACCTGATGGCCCAGCGCATCGGTACGCGCCAGCGGCAGGCCATCCGGTGCCAGTTGCCATTGCGTCATCTGCCCCTGCGCGTCGCCCCAGGCGGTAAGACGCTGCCAGCGGTCAAACTCAAACGTCTCCGTCGCGCCGTCGGGGTGAACAATGCTGCGCGGCAGGCCATCCTGCCGGTTGTTTATCAGCGTACGGTTGCCCGCCGCGTCCGTCTGCTCCTTCAGCCAGCCATATTTGTCATAGCCGAAGGTGGTGGTACGCCCGGAACAATCGGTGTGGCTGATAAGAAAGTCGGCGCTGTTCCAGGAGAGGCGCTGAATGCCCGCCGCCGCATCGCGCACGCGCACCAGGGTCCCGCGATCGTCATGGTTATATTCCGTAATGCGGCCAAGCTCATCCATCTCGCGGATCAGGTTGCCCGCCACGTCATAGGCGAACTCCCGCGTGCCGCCCTGCATATCGGTGACGCGCACCGGCAGGTTCCAGCGCTCGTGGTAATCAATGCGCGTCATCTGCCCGTCCGGCCCGGTGATGGCAGTACAGTTACCGCGCTCATCGTAACGGTAACGCGTGGTTCTGCCTGCCGGATCGGTGAAATGGGTCATCTGTCCGCGCACGTTGCGACGAAACCGGGTGTAGCCGCCCGCGGCGTCTTTGTAGCCCAGCAGCTCATGGTTATCGTCGAATTCGTAGCGCGTGATGCGCCCCAGCGCATCGGTCACCGTGGTGCTGTCGGCGCCGTACTCAAAGCGCCACTCCCGGCCCAGGCTATCGCGATGCGCCAGCACTTTGCCGGAAGGGTCGTGTTTATCGTAATGGTAGAAACACTCCATCTCGCCCGCGAGGCGGTGCGCCACCATCATATGGTTGCGGTAGCGAAACTCGCGCAGTACCTCGCCCTGACCATTCCTGACGGCGATGAGATCGCCCTGCGGCGAGTAGTCATAACGGCAGAGGCTTTCGGCATGGAGCGGATCGGAAGGGTGACAGACGCTGACGCCCGTGATGCGGTCAGCCGTGTCGTCACCGGCAAGCGCGAGCCGGGTGAAATGAATAATGAACCGCCGCCCGGCGCTGTCGGTTATCTGTTCAGGCTGATGATGCGCGTTGTAGTGCAGCGTTAAGCGGTTATCGTGCCGGTCACTTATCGCCGTGAGCAGCCAGCGGCCCGCCTGAGCCTGATGCGTAAAATGCCAGCAGCGCGCTTCATCGGCGGTGAAAATACGGAACTCGCCTGGTTGGGGTTGTGAGAGCGACAGTTGCTCGTAGCGGTGCAGTTTCGGCGGGTGGCCAGGCTCCGGCCACGGGAATTCGATTTCACGGCCCTGTTCGTCGATAAACAGCAGCACGTCATCCTGCGCGCGCACCTCCAGCGACAGCGGTAAAAACCACCCCTGCCCCAGCCAGCCGTTGCCGGTTTCATCAGAGAAGTAATAGCGCTGCCAGTTGAGCGGGACCGACGCCGGGAAGGCGAAGTCGTTATCCTCCTCCCCGAAAAGAATTTTAATGCCGAGAATGGCATTGACCGGGCTCCCGACGAGTGGCGTCACGCCTGCGGTATTCGGGATTTTGCACGGCTCGGTCTCTTTTTTGGCTTTGCCTTTATCGCTGCCGCCCTTCTCGCTACCCGCTTTTTTGCCTTTTACCGCGTCTTCCGCACCTTCTTTGGCCGCTTTGCCTTCAGCTTTAGCTGCCGCTTTCTCCGCTTTAAAGGCAGATTTTTCAGCAAGCTTTGCGGTCTCTTTGACCAGCCCTTTCGTCGCGCTGGCGGCTTCTAACGCTTTGCCTGCTTTGGCCGCCATTTTCCCGGCTTTAAACGCCGCGCCGCCGCCCGGCACGAAGTTCGCTGCCGCCGACGCTGCCGATAACGCCGCGTTGCCGTAATCGCCTTCGGCGGCATAAATCGCCGCGTTCGCGCCATCGGCGACAACGCCCAGTACCGGCACCGCGCCTATGATATCCAGTCCGGTATGTACAATATCGCCCCACTCACCCCACCAGCTTTTCTTTTTAGGGGGGTTGGCGCTGCCCGCTTTTACGCTGCTTTTCGGCGCCGGCGCGTATTGCAATTTACCAATTGTATTTCCTGTCGCCATGTAAATTCCCTGCGATGGATTGCGTGTTCTGAATAAAAGACTTCAGGTTTATTGCCTTGCGCAATAAACCGAAAATTTAACGTAAGGCTGATTTAGATAATACGCGCCACGCTCATTTCTGAACGCGACGCGGGGAGAGAGAATGTGCTACTGGAAAATATAAAAGGACAGGTGTTATTTCATTCCTTTACTGATTGCCAGTCTGCGAATTTCCTCAAGCTTATTAACGGTTCGGCTGCCGCTGTCGCTTTCGCGTTTCATCACACTCTGAAGCATTGAACTAAAGCTCATACCCGCCGGTGTAACGATATTCGGATTAGCACCATGATTTAACAGATACTCCACCTGATCCAGCTCCATATCCGCAAGCGCCACCATAAGCACCGTTTTCCCGGCACTGTCGGTTTTATTGATCTCCGCGCCAGCGGATAACAGGTATTTCAAAACCGAAAAGGAGTTTTCCGTTGCCGAGTTAAAAATTAAAGGCTGATAGTTGGTCATGGCGTTAGGGCTGAGGCCACCTTCAACCAGCGCTTTGATATAGGCTGGGTTGTTGGAGCTTGCCATCACGGCGGCAGGGCTGCCGAAATCCGGGATATCCTGTAGCGGATCCGCGCCCGCTTTCACAAGCGCCGTCACAATCTCCAGCGATTTCGCATCGCCATTGGTCGCCTCGAGCAGCGCGTACATCATCAAGGTCATTTCCTGACTGCCGGGTTTATTTAAGTTTGTGCTTTTGGCTAAGGCTATTACTTCGGAAAGATTATGCTCAGCAATGGCCTGAGCAAGCTGTAATTGCGTACCGCTAAAATAAACTTCCGGCGCTGCTTGTTTCATATTTGTACTTCCATGACCAGGTATTACGACAGAAAAGAGTGCCAGCCCTGCGAGGAGACTGCAAATTAGCCTTCGAAACGTCTTCATTCTGCTCTCCTTATAAAGCCATCAGTATAGCCTCATCCTCTGCCTTTTCTGCTTCGATACAGGGAATGACCTGGCTCATAAAATGGCGATTAACCGGGTTGCCCTGGCCGCCCGACATATCATGTTTTTTACCGACCGCCGCCGGGAGTGCGGCGATAACGGCACCCAGCCCCGCGCCAATAATGCCGCCAAAGACGCCACCGAACTTTGCGCCCAGCGCGCCAAGCCCGCCCACGAGTCCGAGCGTGCCCAGCACACCTGGCTCCTGCAGGCCGGTTAATACTTCGCCTTTAACGCGGTAGGCGTTGATGTTCTCTGACGTCACGTTTTTCTCAAACACTTTACCGCCGTATTTCTCAACCGTTCCGCTGTTAAGACCCGCCGCATTGAACGTCCATCCCGGCTTATTGCTGGCGCGCGAACAGGCAGAGGCGAGCCCGCCGCCCAGCGAGTGTCCGACACAGTCAACGGGCGCGTTACTTTGCTCAAGCGCCGTGCCTATCCTGACCGCACGTTTGTAGTAAGGGTTTTCGACACCAAATGCCTGCTTGGCATTGACGCCCCAGTCCGGCCCTGACTGCGTGCCGCGAAAGACCACCGAAGGCGTCATATCCTTGCCGAATACCGCCTCGTCTGGCGCGTACATCCGCGCACGAAACTGTGGCGCACCGTTCACCTGGAAGTCGTTAGGGGTCAGGTTATATTTCGCGAGCGCTTGTGGGTCGTTAGAAATGTCTTTCCACCCCGCCGGGATCTCAGGGGTCGGTTTCGACGGGTCGCGCGGTTCGTAAACGTAATCGGCGAGACGTGCCTTTTCCACCGCGACGTTATTCTGCTCAAGACGCTGCGCCGCCGCCTGCGCTTTAGGGTCGCTGCTTTGCTTGCCTTTCGCGATGAGCGCCTTGCGCCGCTCCCAGGTTTCTTTCTTGGTGAAGTCACCGCCGCGGCCGCCGTTGGCTTTGCCGTTCATGGCGAACGTATCCTGCACGCGGTTAAGCGGATGCCCGCCGACGTTGGTATCGGGGCTATGTTCAATCGACCAGCAGTCGCCCTCCACCGTACCGCTGACCACACCCTTATTGCGCCCCGCCGCATCGCCAATCGTGGTCGGCACAAAGCTTTGGTTATAAACAAACGCCGGGTTACGGCCAAAATTCACCGAATTGACGGTGCTTTTTGACGGTTCAAGCGTTGCCGTCACCGGATACGGCACCGGCGGCTGGATCCCTGGCGTAAAACACATATCAGGCGCCAGGCAGACCAGTTTATATTTCCCGTTTTTACGGGCGGCAAAGTTCTCAGCCATGCGCGCCTCTTTCTTTCAGGTTCAGTAACGAAGGGGGCAAGGGGACAAAATCCGCTGATGTCCGGTCGCTGTTTAATTGTTGCGCGCGCGCTATCTGCGAGGCTCTCTCTTCACGGGCAATAAAACGCAGCTCGGTCATGACAGGCTCCATCAGCTCTGACATCACCGTCCGATAGCTGCAATGCACTTTCCGCGCGGGCACGTCCACCACCAGTGTATCGAGCGCCATGTCCTGTGCCACACCAGCGCCTTTCTGCGTCATGATGAAGACGAACAAACTTTCAACCGGCACCTGAAAACGGATTTCCTGATCGGCTTTATCACGCGCGGAGATAAGATATTTCAGCGTTACCGGCACCGCGCTTAACGGCGCAGGCAGCGGGAACTGCAGCAGCGGATGCGCGCCGCACCAGTAGTCAAAGCGAAAATCCTTTGGCAAAAAGGGATGGCGGTTCTGCTTCCAGTTTTCATCATAGGTACCGGCGTGCTCAATACGCCCCTGCCAGCCGCGGCCATAGAAACCAAACCCGGCGGCCAGACCCGCTTCATCAATCTTCTTCACCGGCTGCGTGACCCACTCAACCTGCGGGGCGGGCAGCCGGTCTTTTTTCAGGTGCTTTCTGACCTCACGCGGGTACCAGCCCATCCCCACCGTGTTTTCCTGCGCGGCCACGGCATGATCGTCTGCCAGTGTATACATTCCGCCCGCCGCGTATTCGTATCGCAGCTCAAGCGTTTGTATGGGTTCAGGATCGGTCAGCCGCCAGCCTGCCATCACGTTCCACCACTCACGCGGCCCATGAACGCGCAGTAAGCGGGTCGTCTCGCCAATTTGCGCGCCGACGGTAAAACTGCGCACGGGTTTATCCTGCGGTGCCCAGGCATTCGCATTAATGACGACATCCATCCAGGGCTTATAGGGCGCCAGATCGCTTTCAAACCTAACGCTGCTGTAACCCGGTTCGCCGTAATGCACGTCCTGCTCAACCAGTTCGCCCTGATCGTCACAGAGCGTCAGCTCACCGGTCTCGATATCAAGATCGTAACTGACGCGGGCCACGACCGTACTGAATCCATGATCGTTCTGGTCGAACGAATCGAACAGCATGGCCGGAAAGGCGCTGAGATTAGTAAAGTTTTCCATATCAGTTGATATTGATTTCCGTACCGTCGATGTCGATAACCTTCTCGCCAACCATCTTGATCTTATTGGCGCTAAGCGTAATGGTGCCGTTTTGCTCAAGCACGATCATCGACTCCCCGCAAACCAGCGTGATTTTGTCTTCTGCGCTGAAATCGGCGGTGGTGCCTGCCGATAAACTGAGATCTTTGCCTGAATTCACCGAGTATTTGAGCGCAACGTTATGCATCTGCATCGCGCCGACGTTGGTCATCCAGCCTGCGCCGACGTTCAGCACATAGGCTGCGCCAATATTGGTGTTTTGCGCCAGGCCGACGTTCAGCATGGAGGCGAGCGCAATGGTCTCGGTTTTGGTCTTATCGACGCGCAGCGTCTGCGCGCCGTTCACCGTCACGCTCTGGTTTTGCCCGATACGCACCTCTTCATTCTGATCCACCGTTTCAGTACGGTTGGAATGAACAGTAATCGTTTCATTGCCATCCACCGTCTCGGTGCGGTTCTGGTGCACGGTGATCGTTTCGTTTTCGACGACCGTTTCCGTACGGTTTTTCTTAACCGTCGTGGTTTCGTTCGCGCCAATCGTTTTAGTGCGGTTGCTGCCGACCGAATGGGTTTCGTCATTCTCCACTTCGGTATCCATATTTCTTTCCGCGTGCAGCCACACCTGCTCGGCCCCGGCTTTATCCTCGAAGCGCAGGGCGTTGGCGTTGTCCGGCGAGCCGTCCTTCGAGCGGCTTAAAAAGCCCATCTGCGTCGCCGCTGCCGGCAGCGACCACGGCGGCATGCTCGCTTCGTTATACACGCGCCCGGTTATCAGCGGACGGTCCGGGTCGCCGTTGATGAAGTCCACCACCACCTCATCGCCCACGCGCGGTATCTGCACCCCGCCGAAGCCCTGGCCCGCCCACGCGCTGGAGACACGCACCCAGCCGGAGCTGGTGTCATCGCCCTTCGCCAGCCGGTCCCAGTGGAACTTCACCTTCACCCGCCCGTATTTGTCGGTCCAGATACTCTCGCCCTGCGGGCCCACCACCCGCGCCGTCTGCGGGCCGTAGGTTCTGGGCCACGGCGTCTTCTGTGACGGGCGGTACGGCACGTCCGCCGGTATCACCTCAAAGCGCGTCTCGTGAATGGTGTTGCTGTCTGCGCCACTGGCGTAGCGGTTCTCCTCAAAGTGGTAATGGGCGACGGTGGTCAGGTACTCCCCGTTGTCGCCGAAGAACGGGGCGTTGCGCAGCACAAAGGTGTGCCCCGGCGCGATACCCAGCGCCGTCCCGCTGCCCTGCGTCTGGCGGTGCTCCACCTGCCACCGCTCCTGGCGGATGCGGGCGTAGAACTCACCGTGGCCGTGCTCCACAAAGCGGCCCGGCCAGTCGTAGACGTCGATGCTCCCCGGCTGCGGCGATTTCGGGTTCTGCCGTGCCTGGAACAGCCACGCGTTCGGCTTGCGGAAATCGTAGTCGTCGAGGCTGTAGATACCCGGCGTCACGCTGTCCTCCAGCGCCCACTGGCTGATGCCCTCTTCATCCGTGGTGCCGCCCGACGGCGTCACGTGGTACGGAATGGTCTCGTAGCCGGGGAACGGCTCGTACTGGCCCGGCGCGTCGGTGAGCACCAGGGTGTGGCGGTCCTGCTCGTGGCGGAAGTGATAGGTGATGCCCTCCAGCTCCAGCAGGCGGCTCATGAAGTCCAGACTGCTCTCCTGGTACTGCACGCAGTATTCCCACACCCGGTAACTGCCCGACAGCCGCTCCTCGACGTTCACCTGGCTCTCGCCCAGCAGCGTTTTCACTATCTGCGGCACCGTCTGGCCCTGGAAGATACGCAGGTTGCGGTCGCGCTGCATCGGCCACACGTCCGGCTCCACCGTCAGCTCATACGCCGCGTAGCGGGTGCCGGACATCTCCACGGCGGTCACCGCCACCCGGGTCACCTTGCCGTTGAGGTAGCGCGGCGTCATCAGCGCCTGCGTCGGGATGGTCACCGTCACCGGCTGGCCCAGCAGCGCGCTGCGCTCGGCGCGCGCATCCGTGCCCAGCAGCGTCAGGGTGAATAAAAACGGCTCCGACAGCGCCTCGCGCCCGGAAAGTTTCCAGAAAAGCAGCCCCTCGACCGGGAGCTGAACGGTGATTCGGTTGAGCATAACTTCAGTCCATATCGCTGAGGAACATTACAGAATGGTTATCTTTCTTGCGAATAAACGCAGTGCGGATAAGTAAAACAAAAGGATTTGCGCTTTCGATAATTAGCGCAGAACTTTCTTTTTAATAGCCCAACCCAGCCGTTGCGCTGCCGTAAAAAAACAACAGTAACGGCGGTGGCTGTAAAAAACCGGGCCCTTGCCTGCGGCAAAAGCCCGGCTTCGGGTACTTTTGTTCACCTGTAAACGTAGTTTTCAGGGCGCCAGCATTAATACCTTGAACTGGCTGGGGACAATACGCATCCCCACCGCGTTGGTTGAGTTTTGCAGGCTGACGCTGGTCAGGCGCGTGGCGGGCGTACCTTTAAGCAGCACGGTAAACGCGCCCGTCAGGTGGCGTGACGGTCCCATGACCGTACCTGAGGCGACACCCGTCGCTACACCTGGGTTATCACCATTGGTGAGCGGCGTGACCGTTGCCATGTTATGCGCGGGCATACCCATAAAGAGAATATTCAGCGCGTTCGGGATGGCCGTTGGGCCGAGCGCGATATCAGGGTAAGGGATCGGCGTTGGTGCAGGCATTGGCGTCAGGCAGACGTCCGGAAACGCCAAATCCATGCCAAACAGCTGGCAATTAGCGAACATAATGATTACCCCATGTGGATCTGTTCTGAATCGACTTTGGTGATCGCTTTGGACGTAATCACCGTATTGTGCGCATGCAGTCGTGCGTAATCCTCAGCTTTCATATCCAACTGGCCTGCGCGCACCTGCTCTGTCTGCCGCGTGGAGCGGAACAGATTATGGCTTATCTGCGTTACCGTCTGCCAGACTGACTCCGCACGCTTGCCAACGATGCGCGAAAGGCTTACCCATGCCGAGAGCTTATCGCCACTGTATTTCATCTCGCTGATGTGGCAGTCGCCCTGCTGCGCGCTGACACGCAGCGCCTCGCCGCTGAGGCTGAGTTCACCTGCGCTGCGGATATGCAGATCGCCCGGTACACTAAGCTCCGCACTTTGTGGATTGGCGCGCTCCAGTACCGCCAGCAACCAAAGCTGATTATCGACGCTGGCAATCAACGCCGTGTCGCCTGCCTGCGGCGCGATAACGCAGCTGGCGGCGCGACGGCAATGCCAGCCGCGGCCTTCGCTTTCCACCATCAGACTGCCGTCGGCGAAACAGTGGGTAACGGTGCCGGACGCCTGAACAGGCGGTGTAATCGTCTGGGCCAGCTTGTGATTAATATTGCTCATGTTCTCTCCTTAGATACGGCTCTGGCGCTGCGCGCTCCAGGCTTCAGCCGTCAATAATTCTTCGTCATATTCCAGAATGCCCTGACGATTGGAAAACAGGGCATTGTCCTGGCGCGCCCGGTGTAAACGGGTGCGTGAAAAGGTGGCGCCGCGTAAATCGGCAAGACGCAGATCGGCGCCGGAAAAGTCGCTGTAGGTCAGGTCACTCTGGGTAAACCGCGCACCCGTCGCACTCGCCTGCTGGAAAATGCACTGGAATAACCGGCTGTGGCTGAAATCCGTCTGTTGCAGCGTCGCGCCCACGAATATCGCCTGATCAAACACGCTGTTCTGGCACTGCGCCTCGCTCAGATCGGCTTCCATAAACAGCGCCTGGCTGGCGTTGACGCGTTGAAGCTGTGCACCTTTAAGCGTTGCGCCTTTGAAATTGCACTGCGGCAGTTGCGCGCCTTCAAACTGCGCGCCTTCCAGTTGGCAGTCCGTAAACTGGCAACCGACAAACTGCTGCTGCGAATAGTTTTTGCCGCGCTGGTCGCAGTCAAAAAAGACGGTTCGCTCAAACGTGCCGTTCTCCAGCGACGTGGTACGCAAATCGATGCCATAAAACGTGGCCATCAAACTCTGGCAGCCGCTAAGTACGACGTTTTCCAGTGGTGATTCAAAAAAGACGCTACGGTCGAGTTGCACCTGCGTGAAGTGACTGTCCTTAAGCGTACAGTTCATAAACTGCGTGCTTAACAGCGCGCTGTGTGAGAAATCACTGCCACTGAGTGCGCACTGGTTGAACACGCACTCTTTAAGCGTCGTTTCACGCACGTGAATATTATTAAGCTCACACTGGTTAAAGACCGTCTGCTCCAGATGCGCACCGCTGAGATCCACCTGATTCATCGAGCATTCGGTAAAGAGCGTTTCATGCAGCTTTGCGCCGCGAAGGTTAGCCCCGGTGAACGACACTTCCTGAAAAATACCGCCCGACAGATCGCAGCCTTGTAAATCGAGCCCATCCAGTGTGAGTTCGATAATGGCTTCGCCGTTTTTGATTTTCTGTTGCAGCTCCGCTGCGCTGAGCGTTGTCATACCACTTCTCCGTCACGCTTCGGCAGGGTTTTTACGCGTTTGGTAAACGCGCCGTTCATGCGGGTCTCATCACTCGTGAACGACTGGGAAAGATCCGCGCGGAACAGATTAGCGCCGTTAAAATCGGCCCCGCCCAGCTGGCTTTTTTGCAGCAACGCCCCCATCAGGTTGGCGTTGGTAAAATCCACCCCACGGAAATCCGTACGAATAAACATGCTGCCCACCATACAGGCGCGCTGAAAACTGGCGCCACGGCAGTCGGCTTCGCTGAGGTCAGTGTTCTCAAGTTTTGCCAGCGCAAAGCTTGCACCACACAGCGCCGTCTGACGCAGGTTGCTTTGCCGCAGCGTCGCATGGGTGAAATCGGCACGGTTGAACGTGCTTTCCGATGCCGCTGCGCAGGTTACCCAGGTCGCGCTGATAAAGCGCGCTTCGTCGGCGTTCGTTTCCACAAAGGAGCAACTGTCCAGCATCGCTTCGCTGAAGTCCGCTGCTTCTAATGTGGATTTCACAAATGTCGTCTTATGCAGACGCGCCTGGTGGAAATCGAGACCCGGCAGCGTCAACTCAAGAAAAACGCAGCTATCGAGCATCGTCCGATGGAACCGGCAGCGGGTAAACCAGGTTTCCCGGAACAGCAGCCCTTCCAGCGTGGCGTCATCGAACATGCAGTCATCCAGCAGGGTCTCCTGCAACTGCGTGTCTTTAAAACGTGCGCCGCTAAAATCGCTATGGCAGCACTGGGCCAGCGACAGGCTTGCACCTTCGAAATTGCACTCGCGAAGCGACGTGTGGTGCAGCTCAGCACGCGCCAGCATAGCACCGCGGAAGTTCGCGCCATCCAACTGGCAATGGCTGAGATCGGCGCATTCCAGCAGCGCCTTACTGAAATTCGCACCACGCAAATCCATACCGGAGAAATCCACGCCAGTCAGATCGATGCCGCTGAAATCCCCGCCCTGCGCCAGGGTGCGTTCGGCGCGCTGACGGATAATCTGCGCCAGATCGCCTTTCAGGCGACGTGCTGGCGGCTGATGCTGAACGGACATCAGGTACATCTGATGCAGCGCGTCGCGACTTTGCGCCAGCTTCTTCTCACCGAGGCTGTCGCGGTTGCGATACAGCATCTCCTGCATACGGTGCATCGCTTCCGGGCCGCGCGGCTGGTTATCTTCGCTATTTCCCTGCGGGAAGCGCGCTTCCATTTCACGTTTACGCGCTTCGGCTTTCGCTTGCATCTCTGCGGCCTGCTTTTCCATCTTTTCGATAAACTCGGGGAGTTCATCCAGCTTCGGCATTGCGGGCTCTTCGAAATCTCCCAGCAGATCGTTTACGTCACCGCCGCTGGCTTCAATACGGGCGCGGTGCTGCTCGCGAAGCTGACTGGCGCGATTATTCATGTTGTCGCGCATCGGGCTGGCGGACTCTTCCACTTCGCTGTCGATCCAGGGACCGATAGCATCCTCCGGCACCAAATCCTTCTCACGAAAAGCGAACAGCGCCCCTTTCTCTTTATCCATGCGCTGGGCCAGCACTTTACGGTAGTGATTGACCGAACGGGACGCGCCTACCTTTTCCATGGCGGGCAGAAGTTGCAGCACGTCAGCCGCATCATCTTCATTAACGCGGATGTGCCCCTGCCAGATCAGCATCATCTGTTCGAGATGCGGGAAGAACCAGACGGTGGTGGCACGTAGTGCCACTTCCTCAAACAGGGTTTCATCGCCACGCAGGCGATTGATAAAGCAACGCGCCTGCCACGGCGGCAGCGACCCTTCCTGGAGCGGTTTTTCAGGGTGCATATTCCAGATGCGCCATTTTGCCTGCGGCGGCAGCGTATCCCGATCCTGCCACCACTGGTCAGGGCTTGCGGCGTTAAACACTTTCCAGTCGATATCTTTCGCAAAGCCGGGGAAATCGTTCTGCAGCCAGCTGGCGTCATACTTTTTGCCCATGCGGCCGAACCGGCGCGGCCAGAGAATATCCAGCGGCCCGAAGCTTGCAGGCTCCGGCTTCTGTTTTGGCGATATCATGCGCCCTTCGAAAGGTTCGATATTCGGCAGACGACGAAACTCATGCCCCTGATGGATTTCCGGCCGGAACCCGACGCCGTGCGGGTTTTCTTCATAACCTTCGCCGCCGTAGGCGCGGCTCCAGTCAAGACGCATCTCATCAAAAGGTCGGGGCATCGTCATTTTGCTGCCCGCCCAGTAGCGATCGCCGAAGACGGCCAGCGTTTTACTGAGGTTCTCCACATCTATACGCACTGCGCAGGCGGTTTTTTCCTGCTGATGGTGGGTGTAGGCATGGCCGGTCGCCAGAAACTCGGCGCGCACTTTCGGGATGGCCATGTCGATAATCCCACCGCTGGTTTGCAGCTCACCCGCCGCCAGTTGCCAGAGTTCTACCTCCGGTCGCAGTTTTGGGCTGGGCCCCATGTCCGCGAGCGCAATTACCGATACGCCCAGATAGTTTTTCCCCTCCCAGCGAAAAGGCCGGTTCAGTACGCTCAGGCGCAGGGGCTTAACGATTTTCATGCCATGTGTCCTTCATGAACGACAAAGAAAGCAGAGACAGAGCCCAACGGCCCTGAAGGAAAATGACTGACGCCTTATTTTTATAAATGCGTTAACCAGAGGATGAGGTCTTTCTTAGCCTCCGTACGCGCTGGCGGCAACGGTAAATCAACGGCGCAAGGGATGAGGAATATCCAAAATTACCTTCAACGGATCGCTGTTCAGATAGCGCAACGCAACGGTCTTTCCGGGCTGGTAATTCGCCGTATTCATAGCATTAATTACTGCATCGGCCTGGTTACGAACCTCTTCTCCTGTTTCGGTACGGTAAGTAATTTCAAGCGTAATATTGAGACATCCCGCACCACCTGAACGACTCCAGGCTTTAGTGATGACCGCCGTGGTATCAACACCATTGCACTGGATGTTTTGCTTAATGCGATTTCTCTTCCGGTCCCGAATCAATAAATAACCAATCAGAAAACTAAACAACCCAATCGGAATGCCGTAAACAACGTACAAAATCCAGTGCACTTTTTATCTTCATCCCTTATTCAAAAATGAAATTCGCCTTCACTATATCGCCGTCACCGAGATATCTTAGTTGTATTTCACAGCCAGGTTGAACACGAGGCGCATATAACTGGGGAATCGTCGATTCGAATCCAACCACTCTTTCTCCTTTTTTAGGGTCATTGAACTTTACGACAAAAGAACCGTTTATATTACCAGTTTCGTTACTGCTTAACTGCACTGATTTTAAAACCACTGCTGTAACAATTGTTCCTTTTTTTCGGATCAATGCATCGTTATAAAAGGACTTGCCAATCGTGTATACAAAAAAACCTACTAACAGTATCGCGACGATAACTTTCGTTGTCATATCAACTCCAAATATTTAATCGGGCTAGTTTTATGCTTAGGACGTCGTTTACAACGCGAAGCCCTCTATTAAGCGTAACATTGCCTTTTTCAGTAGCCAGATCAAAATAAGTATCTGAATATACTATTCCTTTTACTTCAGCACCAAATTGAGTAACTCCAGCATCTGCAAATTTATAGGAAGCACCAAACGTCTGAGTAGAAAAACTTTGATTAATAAACTCCATTACAACATTTGATTCTCGTGTCTTCTTATTATCTTTATGTTCAAACTCAGGTGCCTCAATCATGACCTTGGTATCACTATGAATTTTAATCAATTTAGGAGATTTTATTAATACTTCCCCTTGAGTGACCTGTGTCCATGCACCATCAATTTTCACATTGACTGCACCTGTCACATGTTCTTCTTTTTTCCCATTCACAGTCTCTTTCTTATCGCCATCCAGATGCAACGTAGCATTCCCAGTTATTTTGCTTTCATCCCCGCCACTAGTTATCTCGAGCTTACGTCCATTATTAATTTTAGTGATTTCACTATTATTTAATGTTCTGGTTTCAACATCTTCAACAGTCGTTGTTCGCGTTTTTCCATAATGGAAAGAAGCATCGCCCGTCACTTCATCTTTTTGCTCGCGTCCGATAGTGGTGGTGCGACAGCCATCAATCGCGACCGTTTTGTCGTTTTCTACCGAGATATTCATGTTTTTCTCGGCATGCATATCCAGCAACTCATCGCCCATCTTGTCTTCAAAGAAAAGATAGCTGGCATTGTCGCGATGTCCGTCTTTACTGCGGGTCATAAAGCCCATGCGTGTGGCATCACCGGGTAATTCCCACGGCGGCATGCTCGCCTCGTTGTACACGCGCCCGGTTATCAGCGGACGATCCGGGTCGCCGTTGATGAAGTCCACCACCACCTCATCGCCCACGCGCGGTATCTGCACCCCGCCGAAGCCCTGGCCCGCCCAGGCGCTGGAGACACGCACCCAGCCGGAGCTGGTGTCATCGCCCTTCGCCAGCCGGTCCCAGTGGAACTTCACCTTCACCCGGCCGTATTTGTCGGTCCAGATACTCTCGCCCTGCGGGCCCACCACCCGCGCCGTCTGCGGGCCGTAGGTTCTGGGCCACGGCGTCTTCTGTGACGGGCGGTACGGCACGTCCGCCGGTATCACCTCAAAGCGCGTCTCGTGGATGGTGTTGCTGTCTGCGCCACTCGCGTAGCGGTTTTCCTCAAAGTGGTAATGGGCGACGGTGGTCAGGTACTCCCCGTTGTCACCAAAGAACGGCGCGTTGCGCAGTACAAAGGTGTGCCCTGGCGCGATACCCAGCGCCGTCCCGCTGCCCTGCGTCTGGCGGTGCTCCACCTGCCACCGCTCCTGGCGGATGCGCGCGTAGAACTCCCCGTGACCGTGCTCCACAAAGCGGCCCGGCCAGTCGTAGACGTCGATGCTCCCCGGCTGCGGCGATTTCGGGTTCTGACGCGCCTGGAACAGCCACGCGTTCGGCTTGCGGAAGTCGTAGTCGTCCAGGCTGTAGATGCCCGGCGTCACGCTGTCTTCCAGCGCCCACTGGCTGATGCCCTCTTCATCCGTGGTGCCGCCCGACGGCGTCACGTGGTACGGAATGGTCTCGTAGCCCGGGAACGGCTCGTACTGCCCCGGCGCGTCGGTGAGAATGAGCGTGTGGCGGTCCTGCTCGTGGCGGAAGTGGTAGGTGATACCCTCCAGCTCCAGCAGGCGGCTCATGAAGTCGAGACTGCTCTCCTGGTACTGCACGCAGTACTCCCACACCCGGTAACTGCCCGACAGCCGCTCCTCGACGTTCACCTGGCTCTCGCCCAGCAGCGTTTTCACTATCTGCGGCACCGTCTGGCCCTGGAAGATACGCAGGTTGCGGTCGCGCTGCATCGGCCACACGTCCGGCTCCACCGTCAGCTCATACGCCGCGTAGCGGGTGCCGGACATCTCCACGGCCGTCACCGCCACGCGCGTCACCTTGCCGTTGAGGTAGCGCGGCGTCATCAGCGCCTGCGTCGGGATGGTCACTGTCACCGGCTGGCCCAGCAGCGCGCTGCGCTCGGCGCGCGCGTCGGTGCCCAGCAGCGTCAGGGTGAATAAAAACGGCTCCGACAGCGCCTCGCGCCCGGAAAGTTTCCAGAAAAGCAGCCCCTCGACCGGGAGCTGAACGGTGATTCGGTTGAGCATAATCTTCATTCCGTTATGTTTTATGCTATTGCGTGGGTAGCGACAAAGCAGAAGGGATAAAACCCGCGCTATCAAAAACGACACCGCCTGCATAATCAGAAATCATGCAGGCGCGTGTCAGCGGGTAAGGCCGTGCAGGAATTATTTCACTGGCGCAGGCGGCCACTTCCCGCCGTGCTCGATGAGCTTGTCTTTTATCTCGGTCAGCGTCTTATATTCGTCGCTGCCCGCTTTTGCTCGCTTCAGGAAACGCTCAAGCTGGTTGCCCATCGTCCAGCCGAATTTACCGTGGATCTCCGGGTCGGCACCGCGATCGAGCAGCAACATAACATGATCGTAGGCGTGATAATCCAGCGCCTCGATAAGCAACGTATTGCCAAGCGAATCGGTGATATTGATATTGGCACCCGCATCGAGCATGGCTTTTAACGTTTCAGTATTTTTGGCTTTAACGGTTTCAAAAATAATCGGCTCATGGAACGTTTTGTCTTTCGCATCCGGCGATAAACCGCCGTCGAGTATCGCCTTGATCCATTCACCGCTGTCCGCATTAAGAACAAATACCGCGGGGCTGCTTTGTCCCTTAGGGCGCGGCTGAAGCGGATCGGCCCCCGCCTTAACCAGTGCGGTAATGATTTTTAACCGGGCAGCGGTTTTATCATCAATAGCATTTCCCAGTGCCCAGAACAGTAATGTCATTTCCTGCTGGCCGGGGGTATTCAGATCGGTTTGCGGCGCCTGTTTGTCTACTTCGCTGACATCGCCAGCTTCGATAGCCTTCGCAAGCGTCAGTTGCTGGCCGCTAAAATAATCCTGCGGATTTAAATCCATATCTTTCTTACACCCCTGAATCATGAAGGTAAAACACAGCGCGAGGCAGCCTACAAAGAGTTTTCTCACAGGCGACTCCCGATGATGGCGATATCCTCATCTTTTTGCTGCTCGATACAGTTAATAGCCTGGTCAATACCGTGGCGCTCCAGCGCGCTGCCGGTGCCTCCGGCGAGATCGTGCGGAATGCCTGCGGCGTTTGGACTGAGCGCAGATACCCCTTCTTTGAGCAGCGTCGGTACGGGCAGGCCTTTCATTGTCTTAAGGTCTTCCCAGACATTCACTTCCTGCACTTTCGTCAGCAGTTCTCCTTCAACGCGGTAGGCCTGGATATCATCGGTTTTACCCAACACACTGCCGCCATATTTTTCCACAGTGCTGCTGTGAAGCCCGGCGGCGTTAAACGTCCAGCCCGGTTTGCCGCTTGCCATGGAAGCTGCAGAGGCGAGACCACCGCCCAGTGAGTGGCCAGCGATATCGACGCTCTGACCGGATTTCGCCAGCTTGTCGCCGATAGTCACCGCACTTTGGTAATACGTGGAATTTTTACCCATCCCCTGCGCAAAGTTGTTCGACCAGTCCGCGCCGTTTTTCACGGGTGCCAGCTCACCTTTACTCCACAGCGAAGAGAGGTTATCTCCCACAGAGGCAAATTCCGGCTCCCTTGAGCCCCTGAACACTACCGTCGGGTTCATGTCGCTGCCAAAGACGGCAGGATCCGGCTTATAGACACGCGCCAGAAAATCCGGGGACGCGGGATTGTCATACAGCATGCTGCTTTTCAGGCCGAGCTTATTCAGGGCCTCAGCGTCATTACTGATATCTGACCATCCCTCCGGCACACCGGGTGTGGCTTCCAGCGGGTTAACTGTCTTATAAACATTCCCCGCAAGCTTGGCCTTTTCGACGGCGATGTTGTTATCGGCAAGACGCTTCGCGGCAATCTGCGCATCGGGGTAGATACTGGCGTTGCCCTTGCTGATGAGATCTTTACGCGCCTGCCAGCGCTCCGCCTTGGTCATCGCTTTAAGCTGCGCGGCGGTCTTGAGCGTGTCTTTGCCTGGTGTCGCCAGCTCAGGGCCTATTGCGGCTTTCGATTTCACGACCTGCGCCGGTCTGACGGTCGGCGGCGGAAGCGTCCGATAGACACGCACCATCGCGCCATAGCGCACGATGATACTGCCTAACGGGAACGACAAAGATCGCGGCGCGTAGGTGGGCGTCAGCTCTCCTTTCTGATTGATGTAATAGAGTTCGGTCGTGGACGACCAGGGTCGCGAACTTTCATCAATCGCCACCAGGTTGCCATACCAGAACTCCTGCGCCACCAGCTTGCGAAGATCGCGCCCGGATTGATACGGGCTGGAACGGGTCGTCGGTTGAAACTGATCGTAACGCGAGAAAAGCGAGCGTACGGTGTTATCCGGCACAGACATTACCCACTGTGCAGCGATGTCCGGACGCATAATCCTCTCAAACTGCGCGGGCGGGACGTTCTCACGGAAAATAGAGACAATTTTGATGTGGTACATACGCTTTGTCCTGTAGCGGGTATTCGCCTGCCGGCGTGTTTTAACGTCACAAGCCGGAGTCAGGACGGGAGGCGCGGTGGGATGGCTGCGTAAGCGCTGCCTGAACGCCTCCCGGTATCCTTACGGGTTTACAAGCCAGGTGCCCGGGCGAGAGACATTAATCGTCTGGCTGCGGGACTGGCCACGCCCTTTAATCACCAGCAGATATTCACCGGTGGGCAGTTGCAGCGAGGCAAAGCCGTTCTCGGCAGGCGTCACGGTTTGCGTTTTGCCGTTAAGCGAGAGTTGTTCGCCGTCGCTCATGCGCACGTAAATTTGCGCTACCGGCGCGTTCTGCTCCGGCGCGGCGTCCTGGGTGGTCGTGGTCGCAGGCGCGGTGTTCTGCACCGGCTGCTGCGCAGGTTCTTGCTCGCGCGGCGCGCTGTCGTTGCTCGCCGTTTCCGCCGACGGGTTGTCAGAACCGCCGCTAAACAGCAGTCCGCCTGCGATCAGGCCAACCAGCACGCCCGCAGCAATCAGCCCCGGTACTTTATAACGACGCCAGCCGGTTTCTGCGGCAGGTGTGGTCTCTTCTTCTTCCACCGGCACCAGCATCGTACCTGGCTTTTTCACGCTCATCACATCATCAAGCCCGGCAACCGGCATTTCGATAAGTGCGGCGAAGTCGTCAATCGACTGCGGGCGATCTTCCATTTTCAGCGCCAGCGCGCGGTCAATAGCCTGCAGCAGCGGCAGTGAATAACCTTCCGGGCGCACTTCAGCGAGCGGGCGGTAGCTGTCGGCGATGCTGCGCACCACGCTCACCGGCGGCGGCGAGCCCATAATCAGCGTATGCAGCACCGCGCCAAGCGCGTAGATATCCGTCCACGGCCCCTGCTCGCTCTCGTTATCGTCGGTGTACTGCTCGATAGGCGCAAAGCCCGGACGCAGCATGGTTTCGGTTTCATCGGAGATATTCCCGATGCTGCGGCGCGCCGAGCCGAAATCCAGCAGCACCGGCAGGCCGTTGTCCTGGATCTGAATGTTGTCCAGCGAGATATCGCGATGCAGATAACCTTCATCGTGAATCGTTTTAATGGCCCCGAACAGCATCGGCAGCGTGCGGCGGATCCACGCCTCGTTGATCATCTCCGGATGCTGCTTGCTCAGGCGCGACAGCGTCGTGCCGCTGTAGAACACGGTGCCCATGTAGGCCGTGTCGTTTTGCACCCAGAAGCGCAGCACGTGCAGCAGATTCGGGTGGTTGAAGCGCGCCAGCAGACGCGCCTCCTGAATAAAGCTGTTCAGACCCGCCGTAAACGCCCTGCTGAAGCGGTCGCTGCGCAACACCAGACGCATGTCGTCATTACGTACCGCCAGCGATGACGGCATAAACTCTTTAATCGCAATGGTACGCTCAAGCTGATGGTCCCAGGCGCGATAGACAATGCCGAAACCGCCACCACCAATCACTTCCTTAATTTCAAACTCATTGAAACGGTAACCAATCGGCAGGGCGTTGGGTACAGTCCGGTTGTTTTCGTAATCCGTCATGTTTGGAAAACTCTCTGCTTGATGATGGCGTTACGCCGCAAACTGACACTGAAACTCACCCTGCTCGAAGGTGACGCGCAGGCGGCGATATTTCTCGTCTTGCGCGCTCGCGGTGAGCAATATCTGGCTCATCTGCGGCAGCAGGGTGTTGGTAAGAATCGCATCGACCATACGGCCGCCGGACTCCACCTCGGTGCAACGCGCCACAATCTGGGTAATCACGCTGTCGTCGAATTCAGAAATAATACCGTGATTTTCCGAAAGACGACGCTGGATCCGCTTAAGCTGCAATTTCACAATTTCGGCCAGCATCGCGTCGCTTAACGGATAATACGGCACAACCAGCAATCGGCCCAGCAGTGCAGGCGGAAAAACCTGCAAAAGCGGCTGACGCAGTGCACCGCTCAGCGCTTCTGGCTCCGGCATCAGGTCCGGGTCGGCGCACATGGCACTGATAAGATCGGTGCCGACGTTCGACGTCAGGATAATAATCGTGTTACGGAAATCGATATGGCGGCCTTCGCCATCTTCCATCCAGCCTTTATCAAACACCTGGAAGAAAATCTCATGCACGTCCGGGTGCGCTTTTTCGATTTCATCGAGCAGTACGACGCTGTAAGGACGACGACGAACCGCTTCGGTCAGCACGCCGCCTTCGCCGTAGCCCACATATCCCGGAGGTGCGCCTTTGAGCGTCGATACGGTGTGCGCTTCCTGGAACTCGCTCATGTTGATGGTAATGACGTTCTGCTCGCCGCCGTACAGCGATTCCGCCAGCGCCAGCGCGGTTTCGGTTTTACCGACGCCAGACGGGCCGCAGAGCATAAACACGCCCACCGGTTTGTTCGGGTCATCGAGACGCGCGCGGGAGGTGCGCACGCGTTTAGCGATAAGCTCCAGCCCGTGACGCTGACCGATAACACGCTGGTTCAGCGTATCGGCGAGGTTTAGCACGGCGTCGATTTCGTTTTTGACCATACGGCCGAGCGGGATGCCGGTCCAGTCAGATACCACGGCCGCCACCACGTTGGCGTCCACCGCGGCGAACAGCAGCGGTGCGTCGCCCTGAACGGCTGCCAGCGCGTTCTGGCGCTCCGCCAGCGTCTCACGCAGCGCAGGTTGCGCCTCTTCATCGGCCATATGCAACTCGGCGCGCAGGGCGATGATGGCATCCACCAGCGCACGCTCTTCTTCCCAGCGGGCGGTGAGCGCGTCGCGTTCGGTTTCCAGCGCCTCACGTTCGGCGTTAAGACGCGCCACGCGATCGCTGTCGCCAACCGCCACACGGGCTTCACGCTCGGCGATTTCCGCTTCCACATCCAGCGCCGCGATGCGGTGCAGACAATCTTCTAACTGCGGCGGCGGCGCGCTCTGGCTGACGGCAACGCGGGCGCAGGCGGTATCCAGCAGCGCGACGGCTTTATCCGGCAACTGACGCGCGGGGATGTAACGGTGAGACAGTTTCACCGCCGCGCTGACCGCTTCATCGAGCAGCAGCACGCGGTGATGTTTTTCGAGCGGTGATACGGTGCTGCGCAGCATCAGCACGGCTTTCTCTTCATCCGGCTCATGCACCTGCACGGTCTGGAAGCGGCGGGTCAGCGCTGGGTCTTTCTCAATGTATTTTTTATATTCCGCCCAGGTGGTGGCGCCAATGGTGCGCAGCTGACCGCGCGCTAACGCTGGTTTCAACAGGTTCGCGGCATCGCCGGTGCCCTGCTGGCCACCCGCGCCGATGAGCGTGTGGATTTCATCAATGAACAACACAATCGGCGTGGCGCTGGACTGCACTTCGTTAATCAGCCCCTGCAGGCGCGCTTCGAATTCGCCTTTCATGCCCGCGCCCGCCTGCAACATGCCGATATCGAGCAGCCACAGTTGTACGTTTTGCAGCGGCTCCGGCACGTCGCCTGCGGCGATACGCAGCGCGAGGCCTTCCACGACCGCGGTTTTACCCACGCCCGCCTCGCCGGTCAGCAGCGGGTTGTTCTGACGACGACGCATCAGGATATCCACCATCTGGCGGATCTCTTCATCGCGCCCCACCACCGGGTCGATTTTGCCTTCGCGCGCACGCGCGGTGAGATCCTGGCCGTACTGCGCCAGCGTTCCCTGCTGTACCGGCGCGTTACCGCCGGCGTCAGGCGCTGCCGCGACCGCCTGCTGGGCTTCTTTGCTGCCCGCAAAAATCGCGTCGAACTGCTCTACCAGCAAGTCTGCGCTGATGCGGTTGAACTGGCTGGAGATGCCTTTCAGCACGTTCGCCAGGTTAAAGGTTTTCAGAATGCCGATAAGCAGATGGCCGCCGCGAATGCGCGTCACGCCGAATTTCAGCGAACCGTACACCCATGCGCGCTCAACTGCGCTGTCGATATGCTCCGAGAGATCGGAAACGGAACTCGCCCCGCGCGGCAGGCGATCCAGCGCTGCCACGATATCCCGGCTCAGCGCCTCTTCATCCAGTGAAAAATGGCGGATCAGATGTTGTAAATCACCGTCCTGCTGCTGCATCAGCTGATGCAGCCAGTGCGCCAGCTCCACATAGGGGTTGCCGCGCAGCTTGCAGAAGGAGGTGGCGCTTTCCAGCGAGGTAAACAACAGCGTATCCAGTTTGCCGAACAGTACGGCACGGCTGATTTCTGACATGATCGGTTCCGTTCAGGTAGGTGCGTAGTTAACGCAACAAACAAAATTAATGGCGGGCATGACGTAAAGGCAGGCAAAACGCGTAAGCGCAACAGAACGCAAGCCCCGCTAAACGCACCCAGAGCGCGTCTTGCGGGAAGTAGCCAGCCCGTTCGTAAACCCCGGTTAGTCCATAACGAAAAATAAAAAACTGAAGAAGTGCGCCAGCAAGAATAAAGAAAAAGGCGGTCACTTTTATGACCGCAGAACCCGGTTGTCGTCGGAATTTTATCACGCTAAACAGCGCCAGCAACGCCAGCAACACTATGAGGTAAGCCCCATTAACCCAGCCGCCGGGCTGACTAAGCACTGTTTCACTGTGCATTATTTTTTCCCTTCCTGAGATAACGGGTATGTTCCATATAGTGTCGTAGAATCAACACCCATTTCAGTAACAAGCGACCCCTTACCCATCTCTCGCCAACCACGAATAAAATCACTATTAATATGACGAAATAGTCGATATGAATCTTCGCGGAGCACATGCCTTCCTCATCCATAAGTAGATAATGTTAAATCCACTTCTGCATAAGCAGAATCGGCTTCCTTGCTAGATTGACCTCATTTTTATGCCACATATCGATAACCTTGACGAGTTAGTCCAGGCTTATCCTTTCTGTACATCAGATAATAACCATTCTCGAACATGTTATTTAAGCCATGCGCGACTAATGATGAACCAAACGCTGCGCAAGCCAACCCAACAGTAGCCGCACAAACTCCATATCCTGCTAAAATTTGTGTACCGCCGCCAACGAAGCCAACCTGCTTGAGGATTAAATTAACAACGTTATTTATTTTTTCTTTTTTAACCTGGGCGAAAAAAAACATTTTTTCAGCACCAGAAACTGAAAGACAATTAATCCTGAAATTTCGTATAATTTCATAGATCAGAGCGTCTGCTTCTGAAATAAATTTGCTTCTGGATCTATAATCTGGCAAGTATTGTATGCTGATTGCTGAGGCTAACCCTATTATTTTATGAGATAAGTCCTCTATCTTCTTATTTGTATAATCCATTATATGAACATCCTTGTTATTACGTTACTCGTTGGGGTAACTAACGTATGACATCCTGTCCCGCAATTTTTACCTTTCCGGGCGAAAAACCAGATCGCCGCGCGGTTGTGGCGTGGGCTGTTTGCCAAGCCAGGCGCTGTAGCCCAGACGACCTGTACCGCCCGGCGTCACGCCCTTAACGTCTTCATGACGCAGGCTGATACGCACTTCCCACTCATATTCGATACCCATGTACTGACGCACCCAGTCGCGCAGCTCCTGCACCCACGGCTCGCCGGGCAGAAAACGCTGGTAGGTCTCTTCATCCAGCGGGCCGATTTCAATGCGGAATTTATGCTGTACGTCGCGCACCGCCACGCCGAGAAACGCCGCATCACCCAGACGCGGCAGCCGGCGACCCGCGCCAAGCCGCGCTTTCTCGCGTTCGGTTAGCGGCATCCACTGCGGGATGTTCTGCACAATCGTCACCGGCACCTTGAAATAGTGGCGCAGGATTTTCTCAAGCCCCTCGGCGTCGCGCCCGTTGCGCGACAGATGGCCGACCAGCGAATAACGGGCGTGATGGCTCAGGCTGCCCTTTTCCATCTGTCCCGGCTGGCCCATACCAATCAGCGAGGCGAGATATTTTTCAATACGCGGCCCGTCGGTACGGTCGAGCGACGCCGTCGGCTGAGCGTCGGCCCAGGCGCGGTAAAACAGCAGCGTCAGGCGGTGATGAAACACATCCGCAAACGCGCTCATGCTGTCATCCTGATGATGATACAGCCGCTCGCGCGCATATTCGGTCAGGTGCACCGGCAGCGGGCCATTCGGGCCAAACAGGCCGAAGCTTAAAATCGACACATCGTGCAGCGGCGTATTCTCGCGCGGCTTTACGGTCGCAAGCGTGGACGGCGCGAACGCCATCGACGGTTGCTGACCGATACGCAGCGGCTCAAACCGCGGTAGCGGCGCGCGGCCCAGGCGGTAACGTTCGCCACCCTGCGCATCAATACGACGCAGCATCTGGAACAGATCGTAGCGCCACGGCGCGGCCATCATCTGTTGCCAGTAACCTTCCGGCAACCGGGACGCGCTTTTTACCGGCGCGTTCGGCGGCAGCGTCTCACTCATATCAACGCCCTTTTACCCATCCGCGGGCCCCAGTACCCTACTTCGCCGCGCTGCTGGCTCTTCAGGGTGAACTCGGTGAAGCTGTTCATCGACACGAGCCGCGCGAAGACGCGCTCCAGCACGCTGCCAAGCAGCCATGGGCTGGAGCCGGAAAACGCCTGCTCATCGACCGTCATGGAGATGCCAACACCGCGGGCGAACACAATCGGCCCCGGTTCCGGCACGCGACGGTGCACCGGCTCCAGCACGCACTGGCGAATGCCGTCTATCTGGCGCGCCACGGGCGATTCTGCAAGCCGCGCGTACAGACCGAGCAACTGGCGCAGCGCCGCGGCGCCCTCGCCGTCTTCCGCGTCCATCAGGCTTAAATAGTTCATTTGCAGCTGACTGATAAGCCGCCAGGTGCTGAAGCCTTCCGCCAGCGCCGGGCGCGGCGGTGTCGGGCCTTTGCGCATGGTGAGCGCGCGCACCGGCATGGAATCCGGCAGCACAAACTGCCCCATGTCCTGCGCCAGCATCAGCGGCAGATCGCGGCTGGTGCACATGACTTCCGCAGTGATGTAACGCAACTCGTCGCGCCACGGCGCGTGGTTGGCGTCCACCAGCGACACGAACGCTTCAGAGCCGATATACCCGGTACGTGTGCCATAACGCAACGCGTGTTCAGAGAGCGCGCGCTGCTCGCGACGCAGTGAGAAATAGGCGCCATAGTTGCCGCCGTCACGACTCCAGGTGCTCCAGAAGGGCCGGAAAACCTGATCGTCACGCTGGCCGTCTTCACTGGCGTAAATTTTACTGACCGAGAAAATCTCGTAATCGAGCGGGCGAATGTTATCCACCACCAGGTGATATTCGCTTAAGCCTTCGGTGAGCTTCTGGCGCTCGGCGATTTTCGGGAACAGGTTGATAACCGGCGTGCAATGCATCGCCAGATGACTTTTATCAACCACGCGCTCCAGCGGCGTGTCGGTTTTATCCAGCAGAATGATGATATCAAAGGCATTGGACTGGCCGCTCTGGGCCAGCAGTTTGCTGATGCCACGCAGGCTCAGGAACTGGAAGCGCGCCGGGAAGGCGAAATACTCCTGCAACAGGCGGTAGCCGTCAAAGTTGCGCAGGTCGTCTGGCAGCAGCGCCTGGTCAGCGTCAAAGCCTTCCTGACGCAGCGCGTCGTCACCCAAAACGACGCGCGCTGGTTTCGGGCCGACGGTCTGACAGAAGATGCCGACGCGATGCTCCATCAGCAGTTCCAGCAGCTGCAGCGCCTGGATATCCGGCCCGCTCAGGAAGAAATCGAGCCGGTCGAAATCAAGATGGTTGAGCATCACCGGGCCGTCGCAGGCGATACGCACGCGCAGGGCGCTGACTGCGCCGCGCTGGCTTAAACCCAACTGGCTTAACGGCGCATCTGCCGGCACGCCGCCCAGTTCAACCTGGCTGATATGCAGCGGCAGCAGACGCACATCGTGCGCGGTCGCGTAGCTACAGGTGACGCCGTTCTTTTTCAGTAACTGGCTGTCCATCATGGTGCCGCGCGGCACCACAAACCCGTTGCTTAAATCCCCTTTGGCGCTGTCCGGGTGCAGTTCAGCAATCGCCATCGAGGGTGTGGGCGCGAGATAATTTGGCGCCAGCATCTCCAGCAGGCGCTGGGAGAAGCGTGGAAACTCGGCGTCCATTTTGAGCTGTACGCGGGAGGTGAGAAAGGCAAAGCCTTCCATCAGGCGCTCGATGTACGGGTCTGCTACTTCTATCCCGCGCATACCGAGCCTGCCCGCCACTTTCGGGTAGCGTTCGGCGAATTCCGCGCCCATTTCGCGCAGATACGCCAGCTCTCGGTTGTAGTATTCGAGCAGTTTACTGTCCATGTTTACCCCGCGTCTTTAAGCTCAAAGTGGCCGTTTTCCAGATCCACATCGGTGCGGAACAGGAACTCAAGCGGCCAGGGCACGCACCACAGGCGGCCTTTGATCTCGATAGATAATACGTTATGCAGATCAAGCGATTTGGTATCGCAAACGCAGCGCACTTGCAGCCCCTGCGGCAGAATGCGCGGCTCAAAGTTTAAAATCGCCTCGGTGAGCCGCTGCTGAATGTCGTTCCATTCGATCTCCGACATTCGCTGGCCCGCGAGCGGCGACACGCCGAAATTCCAGACCGAGCGGCGTACGTGGTCCACCCGGCTGAGATCCTGCTGCGCTTCGTTGTTAATGGTGTTAAACAGCCACTGCAAATCGCGCAGGACATGGCGGCGCAGCGCGCTGTGGGAGACGAGATTGCTGTTCACCGGCTCCTGACGCTTATCCGGCGCGTCGTCCGTCAGGCGGTCGAGCAGCGAGGGCTGCATTTTATCGCGCGCGCCAACCGTTGAGGTGTTGCGGCGCGAACGGTAGCCCTGACGCAGCAGATCGCCGCCGTCGTCCTGATACGGTTTATTCATGCGAAGCGTCGTCCGGTTGCCCGAAAGCGAGCATATCCAGCGTCAGCAGCGCGAACTCCTGTTCGCCGCTGAGCCAGACTTTCTGACCCGCGCCGAGATAGTGAATGCCTTCCGCGTCCAGCGGCTGCCACTCGGTCGTACGCGCCAGCAGGAAGCGATCCTCCGCGCCGGTTTCCAGCGGGTAACGCGCCGGGATCTGGCAGACCTGCTCTGTGCCATCCACCAGCTGGACCATCGCGTGACGCCACACCAGATCGGTCACGCTCGCCGGGGCCTGGAAGCGGATGGAAGCAATAGCGCTGAACGGTACCCAAAAATAGTTGCCGTTGACGATAAGCTCGCACACCGGTCCGAGACGCGCGTCGCCATCCATCAGCCAGTCAAAGCGCACCGGCTCGCCCGGTTCGTCGCCGGTGGCAAGCGTCAGTTCACCGGGATTGGCTTCCGCCTGTTCCAGCGCTTCGCTTCGCATTTCGCTGGCGCGCGCCGGGTCGGTTTCGGACAATGCCTGTAAAAGCAGATCCAGCCACGGCCACTGTTCGCCCGGCATTGCCGGACGCGCGCGCCCTGCCAGCACCTCGGCGCGCTTCTGCTCGCCTTCAATAGCCTGTTGCAGCAGGGTCACGGTCGGCTGTGCCTGCGGAGCCAGCGCGGCCCAGCTTTTAAGCTGAGTCAGCGCACGGGTCCAGTTCGCGTTGAGGCAGAGAAATTGCACAAACGCGGCGCGGCGATCGGCGTTGCCCGGCTGGGCTTTGATATCGCCCTCAAGACGGGTCAGCGCGTCGCTGACGCTCGCGCCGGCCAGTTGTTGATACAGCGTATTCATAACGGCTCCTGGCGTTTAACGGTAATTACAGCGCGCGGTAAGCGCCCGCCGCAGGGTCGCGCAGCTGCGGATGCAGCGCTTCGACCAGCAGAATATTGAGCGTGGCGCCCGGAGCCAGATAGGCAGACCAGACTTTACGCACCTCATCCAGGCGAGTGCGCAGACGCGCCTCGTCACTGGCCTGTTCGCGGGAGATTTCAACCGCCACGGTGCCCTGTGCCTGCCAGACGTTTTGCGTGCTGTTATACGGCAGGATCATCCAGCTTTGCGCGGCGCGACCATCGCTGACCACCATGCGCTCGTTATTCACGCTAGTGATAAGCAGGCGATCGGCGTCCACGTTCGCGTTGATGCCAACAATCGGGAAACCGTGCACAAAGGTGACGGCAACTTTTTCCTCACCGGCCACGCCCATCTGGGTGACTTCGCTGCGGCCATTCAGCCAGCCGCCTTTCTCGCAGATGCCGTCGTCTTTCGCCGGAATAAACAAGGCCCGCGCGTCAGCGCCGCCCTTCCAGAACGTGCGCAGATGGCAGCCGTCCTGCAGGTTAAACTCAAGCCACGGGGTACGATCCGCGGGCGGCGAGAGATCTTCCGGGCGGCCCTGCGGCAGCGTGTCGGTCGTCGCAGGGGGTTCGGTCGCGGCAGTCTGCGCAGGCGCCGTCTCCGGCGTGACGACCGGGTTCCATTCATTGCCTTTGACAGCCGTACCGCGGGCGAGCGTTTTACCCTGCCCGTCGTTCAACTGCCAGCGCACCGTTCTCAGCGTGCCGCACTGGCTTTCCAGGAGCGAGCCAAGACGCGGCATAAAGTCATTCAGCACTTTTGGCGTTTTATCGCCGTTAGTGACGATACGCAGCGGCAGCTCAGGGCCGCACCAGCTTTGCGGAGTGTTGTCTTTGATGTTGTCTACCCAGACATCCAGTTTCAGGGTATTTGACTGAACGATACGGAAATTATCTGCCCAGACGCTGGATGACGCCGCAAGCAGAGCCAGACCCGGAAGCCAAAGTTTCATAAAAATCCTTGTTAGCCTTTAATCTCGAAGAGGGAAAAACTGCGCCGCGTCAGAGAGCGTATGCAGCAGCGTCGTATCCTGGGGCGATCCTACCCAGACGGCAACGGCGCTGTAATTATCCTGCTTATCATGCCCCTGCTCACCATTTTTCAACAGTATTTGATTCATCAAAGTGAGCCATTCATCTGGAGTATTCACCATATGAAGGGATTTTTTCATCTGCTCTTCGCTCACGCCGTGCCAGAAACCGTCGGTACAGAGCAAAAACGCGTCGCCATCTTCAATCGGCACCACGTCGCTGTAGCTCGGCTCGCGGCCCTCATCGCCCATCCCGAGCGCAAAGTACAGCAGGTTGCCATTCACCCCTTCCGTCTGATGGCCAGCGTCTTTCATCTGCTGCACCAGGCTGTGGTCGGTCGTAACGTGATAGAGCCAGCCGCGACGAAACAGATACAGGCGACTGTCACCCGCGTGCGCCCAGTAGGCCAGATGATAATCGCGATCGATAAACAGGCTCACAAGCGTCGTGCCCATGCGGTGATAGTCCTGCACCGCCTTTTGCTCGGCGCGGATCGCCTGGTTCGCCTGATTCACATAGTCGCGGATGTATTGCGCGTTAAGATGCTGCTCGCCATCGAAACGCGAGAGTATGGCGTTGCGCGCAAGCGCCGCGGCGACGTCGCCACCCGGCAGGCCGGCTATCCCGTCGCATACCACGAAGCAGGCGGAGCGTTCGCCAACGGTCTCTCCCGTCTGATCCTGGTTGCTGGCGCGCTCGCCTTGTCTGGAGAGTGAGGCCGTGCTGATATTCATTCTTCTTCCGATCCGCTCTGTGAGTCTTTGTACTGATTCACTTCCATGTCATAAGCGTGCAGGAAGGCTTCGCCGAACAGGGTATGGAAATCGTCCTCGATTTCGCCCGCGGTATCGCTGTAGCGACGTACAAAGTAATCCCACAGCGCGGCTTTACGGCTGGCGGGCAGCGCCAGGCGGGAGACCACGCCATCGCGCTTCGCTTCCTCTTCCAGTTGCTCCGGGTTAAAGGATTGCAGCATGGCGGCGATAATGGCGCGAATACCGGCAATCATCCCTAACTGGTGGGCCTGAAGATCGATAAGCGCGTCGCGCACCGATTTTTTCGGCGGCATAAAGCCCGGCATACGGGTGCCGAACATCTGCATCAGTACGGTTTTCCCGGACGGCAGCAGTTTGAACGGGTTGTTGGCGTCGTCCAGCACCATCGTCATGTCGGCTTTCACGCCGCGTTTGAGGATAGAGCGCGAGGAGAGCAGCGCCACGGTGCCCTGCGAGAACATACTCAGCATCTGGCCGAGCTGGCGCATATTGTCGCGGTCAAACTGCGGTGTCGGTTGCAGTTCACCAAGCCCCATGCCTTCCAGCAGGGCTTCCAGCAGTTCGCCGTTCAGCACGTCGCCATTAGACGCGGTCGGCACGCCGCCCTGGCTGGTGGGTGACTGCACCGGGTCGATACGCAGGCGGCCTTTCGGCGTTTGTGCGGCGCTGCGCACCACCGTCTGCGGCGTCGGCAGCGTAATGCCCGCATAATCCTGTACTTCCGGCGGCTCCGGCTGCACTTCCACGCGCGTGACCGGCTCTTCCGGCACTTCTTCCGGGAACAGCGGCGACCCGGCGAGCGAAGCCAGATCCAGCGGCGCTTCGGCATTCGGCGCGAGCGGGGACAGGATGTCCGGCTGCGGGGCTTCCGGCGGCGTCTGCGGTTTAACCGGCTCAGTCTGCGGCTGTGCAGACGGCGGCGGCGTCAGCGGGGCCGCGCCTGCGGAGAGTTCATCCGGTTGCGTGAGCGGTACCGCGCCGCCCATCATCAGGCCGAGCGGATCGTCGCTGCGGCTTTGTACAGGCGTCGAACCTACGCCGCCAAACAGCGCCAGCGGATCGAGTTCCTCTTCGTTCTCTTTTTGCGGCGCCTGCGGTTTCGTCGCCTGACGGTTGTCAGATGGCGGCACCAGCGTGGTCGGCGTCACATCGTTAAAAATGCTGTCTTTATCGAACGGCGTGTCATCTTTGAACAGGCTGTCCGGGTTGACCCTTTCATTACCAAACAGCGGTTCGTTGCCGCCGCTCTGGAAGTGCGCCAGCGGATCTTCCGGATTGCGATCCACTTCTTTCGGGGCGTTGAACGGGTTAAACGGCTGCGCCTCCGGCGCTTTCGGGCGCGCGGTCTGGCTCTGGCTCTGGCCCTGGCTGATGCTGTCGGAGATAGAAAACTCCTGCATCAGGCTGTCCCAGATTTCTGTCGGCACCGCTGTCGGTGCGTTATCCTGGGCGGCTGCTTTCGGCGGCTGTTGCGGATGCGCGGCCTGCGGTGCTTGCGGCGGCTCTGGCGCGACATTCGGTTTCGGTGCGGCCATCGCGATGACCGGCTGCGCGTTCAGCGCCAGATCGCTCACCTGGATGCGGTAATCATCAATGCCCAGTACATCGCCATCCTGCAACTCAACCTGACGGCCGCGCTCCAGCGGGATATCGTTCAGCACCACGCGGGTAACGTTGCCGCGGTTGGTAATACGGCACTCGCCGTCGGCAGAGATATGGACAATCGCCTGCAGGCGGGAAATCGTTCTTTCGTTGTCCGGCAGTACCAGATTGTTATCCGTACCACGGCCAATCGTGCCGCCCGGCGGGTAGAAGTCACAGCTGCTCTGAGGAGGCTGGTGGCCGGGCTTGTTGGTAGTAATGGTGAATCGCATAGCGTATTCCTGCCTGGGGTTATTAGCGCTCAAACGTCGTGGGTCTTCCGGGACGCCCGACGTTTGAGTACTAAGGAACAGAGCCGCGCTTGCGCGCTGCCCGTGACTGCCTGTCGTTTAGCCTCACGCTTCACAACCGGACGGGTTTATTCTATTGATAATATGCATGTAAGCGCTATTAACATCATCGCTGCGCATAAACATAGTCGCTGGCGCGCCTGGCTGTGATTTAAAAGTTTTCCACGCCTTGTGCGGCTTTTTTTCTGCTAAATCGCTTATACAGCGCGTCAATGTCCGGGCTTTGGGCAATCAGCGCGCATTTCAGCACCCGGTAATCGCTTTTCGCCGTGCCGCCGAGCGGCGTTTGTAGCGCCCTGGTGATGGCCTTATCCGCGGCGTTGAACGCCTCAACCGGCAATTCACTCGCTTCAAACCAGGCGGCGGCGCTGGCGTTAGCGTCCTCTTTCAGCGCGGCGCTGTCGGCGATAGCACTAATACAGCGGCTGTGCGCCCACTGGGTAAAAATCTGCGGTTGCGAAAAGGCGCTGATGGCAGGGAGTGATTGCGCCAGCGCGCTATGGGAAGAAAATGCAAAAACGGACAACGCTGCGATATAGGTTCTTAACATGATGAGCGTCCTTCTCGCGGCCCGTTTAGTTATCGGGCTGGCCCTTATAGCGGCGAATGAGCGTTGCCAGTTCGTCGCTGTGTACAAAATCGATGCATTTCGCGAGCGTCATCGGCTCACCCGACTGGCTGCCATACTTTTTATCGAGAAAGGTCTTCCCAAGCTCGACGACCGCCGTATGCGCCTCGATTGAATAATCGCCAAACTCCAGATAGCCACTGGCTGCCGCTGCGGCGTCGTTTTTCACTTCTTTGGACTGATAACCCTGTGCGATACAGGTGCTTAATGCGTAATTTTTCAAATACTCTTCTGGGCTATATTCTGTGGTGCGCGCCATAGTCTGCGAAGAAATAAGGAACGCCACTGCAAAACAGTACCTTATTTTAGGAGACATATCGAAGCCTCTGTAGACATAGGGAAGTAACAATGATCCGCACAAATATTACCGTTTCATAACGTCGCATGACCATTTGCATTATCCCAACCGCTTATAGTAAAAATTTGCTGCCAAGAGCATCGCCAGGGTTAATACTGCAATTGCGACAATGAAGCTTATTTTTTACTTCAGATTAAACGGGCTTTTTAAAGGAATGAGCGCACTGACTTCATGTTCGCAATATTTGGCGATATCTTTTGCTGCATTCCCTTTATCAGAAAAAGGGAGCGAGCATTGTCGCTCCGATGCACATGTTATTAATTAACAGGCTGTAAATAACTCATTTTAACATAGCCGCCAGGCGTTCCGATTAGCCCAGGTTTACTTTCATCATAAACCGCTGCCTGGATCCACTGCGCATTTACCGTTTTGACCTTTATCAAGGGCGAGTCCATCGGAATAGCCCCAGTATCTTTTGCACTATCTTCCGGAGAAGCTTTAAAATGCGTATCTTTCGCCTGCTCTTTTAGCGTGTAAGTTACGGCATAAGGATAAGATTCACAGCCTGCGCTTTTTTCAAGTTTATCAATATTAAAAGTTTTATCTTTTAACGGGGTAAAAGCGACTAACTCTGCTTCATAATAGTGGTGACTACACTCTGTAGACCCTTTCATTTTTGCGACAGAGATAGTACCCGCACGCTCAATATGCCCCTCTTTAAACTCGACAAAATTCGGTGGCACCTTGTCAAAATAATGACTAATATTTTGCAGGGTTAATTCAGAATCATTGCTTTCTATATTAATGACTTTATCAGCCTTTTCGCCGTTAACCGAAGCAATATAGCGATATTTAAGATGGGGTGTACTCTGCGTACCATCATCGTTCCACACCGGTAACCAGTAAGCTTGCAAAATACCTTGCTTGATTTCCTGGGCGTTAACTTGAGAAGAGAATGACACTAAAAGCAGTGCGGTGCTTACTAATTTATACATTATTAGCTCCCTTTATTTTCAATCCACATAACAAGATGTAATTGAGACGGTGAAATTCTCGATGCCCTCTTGTGTTATGAACTCCTTTAACTCTTTTAGTTTCGCAACACTGCCACCTACAAAATCGTTCCCTTTCGTGCTACCTATTAACAAACATCCATCGGTATTACGAAGAACATTACCGCAAACCATCCAGTCGAAAATAAAACCTTAATTGAAACGACAGGCTAAATTTCATGTCATTATAAATGCCAAAAAGTTTTTATTCGAAAATAGATGCCGCAGAAAGCTTTACCCTTCAAATATATCATCCATTCACAATAAAAATATAAATACTCATTTTCAGCACGTTGTACTAAGCACACTGCACGTTGTTTTTCAGGCCAAATGCCTTATTTATTTTTATTATGCCTTAAATATTTAGCAATTTTAGAAGCGCTTTAACTTCAGTGTCCATTTCCAAAGCGTGGAGCTGGAATTTATTCCTTTGAAAAGATTGCAATCCCCTCGCGGGGATTGCAATCATCATATTACGCTTCTTTGTTTTCTTTGATGTTCCAGCCAGCGCTGGTTTCTGCGCCTTTACCGCCAGAAGCAGTCTGCTCCCAGTACTGCTGTTTCACTTTAGCAGCCTGGAATGCATAGGTAACACCAACGGTGTCGCCGTTATCTGCACCGGTGTACTGTACGGACGTTACCAGCACGTCTTCCAGAGTGATGCGAGCGTATTCGACCTGCTGGCCGCCAGCTTTGCAGACAGACAGCTCAACTTTGGTCAGGTGCTTACCGCTGGAGCAGTGCTTCAGGATAGCGGTGGTGGATTTGTCGATCAGCGCGTTAACGTGCAGATCGTTGAAATTCACTTTACCGGCACCGCCGCCGCCGCCCACGCTCATGTTACCCGGCTGGGATGCGCCCCAGGAAAAAGAGGTGATGTCGGTCCAGCCGGTGTGGTTGGAATCTTTAGATTCGCCGGTTACACCGTCTACTTTCAGGAACATATCAATAGCCATAATATCTACTCTTCGTTAATGACGATTATTGCTTTCGAAAAAGCGCTTAATATGGCAAACAGGAAAGCATGGGGCTGAATAAAACCATCCATATTTTACCTCTGCCTCTCAGCCTGACAGCATGTTTATTCCGTCAGGCGATCTCAGTAGCCCGCCCAACGCGAACTACTAAAATGGGTTATTTATTACTGCTGATATCACGGTCTCATTTGTCAGCGTTATTGCGACAAGGGAAAGCGTGTTTAAGCGCGTCGAGCATCAGGACGCTGGCTTTCTCTTTAAGCCGTTCGGGCGGTAACTTTTTAAAGTAACCGTAAGTCCATTCGCGAAGCGCGGAGGGCATCGTGGTTTTACTTTTGCACCAGCCCATTCCTTCTGTCGCATCAAACAGACCCAGCAAATAGATTTGCGCCTGTAGCGAAGCCTCTTTATCTGCTTTGTCACTCCAGGCGTTTAAGAGTTGCTCGCCTGTCACGTTGCCTCTGTCTGGATCAAACCGGTTTTTTTGGCTCTCGTCGGGTTCGATAACCCATATTCCTGCCAGTACAGGGGCACTCAGCATTACCGCACTCAGCACGGATGCCAGAACAAAAACAGAACGTTTCATGAATGTCCTTATTCGTTATTTCCTGAACAATCGGGAGCGAATAAACAGTGAAACCGTCAGGGGTTGTCTTGCATCCAGGTATGGCTCGAATCACCAACCAGAGCTTCCTTACTTAACTGTTCCAGCGCCTGGCTGTGATAGAGGCGTAAACAGTTAAGCGTCACGCCCTTAATGGGCCGTCCTGCTAATGCCTCCGGAGAAAAGGCATTTTGCTGGTCGCGATATTTCAGGATGAGCGCACTGACCTTTTCATTGCCCGTTTCGATGTCTAAGGGAATCCATTGCATTAAGGCATAAGCGCTGAAGCCCGCATCGGTACTAAAAGCGCTGTCGTCAGTGGAAACCTGGGCCAGACAGCGGGCCAGCACCATGTCTTTAAAGACCTGTTTATAAGGTAAGACTTTAAAAAACGCGGCTGGCTCCTGAACAGAATTCGCTAACGCGCTTGTGCAGATAAACAGCAACAGCGAAACAGGTATTTTCATGAGCGTTTACTTACAGGCATGATTTTCTTTTAACGCCTCAACGATAAGCGTTTTAGCTTGCGCGTTTTTAAGCCGCTCAGGCGATAATTTAGAAAAATAGTCGTAGGCGATACTACGCAACGTGCCCGGTTTTGACGGTCGTTCAGGGCACCACAATATGCCTTCGGTCGCATCCATGACGCCCACGAAATACATATCGGCTTTTATACGCTCGCGCTCGTTCTGCATGTTGCTCCATGCATTAAAAAAACGCGCTGCGGACAGATGGTTGTCAAAGGCGTTTAGCAGCGTCGGGTCGCGCGTGAAAAACGTTATGCCGTCCTCGGGAAAATCCTCTGCCCGTGGATATTCATAGCCGGTGGTCTGCGCGGCGACCAGTGCCGACAACGCCAGCAGACCGCTCGCCAGTAAAACACGTATTTCCATCACTTCTCCCTGTGATTATGAGGTCAGTGACAGGCCGTAAGGAATGCCCTTACGGCCTGAGTCAGACTTACGCGTCTTTGCTCTTCAGCGACGGCAGCTTGGAAACCAGACGCAGAGAAACCGTCAGGCCTTCCAGCTGGTAGTGCGGACGCAGGAAGAACTTAGCGGCGTAGTAGCCCGGGTTGTCCTCGATCTCCTGAACCTGCACCTCAGCAGCCGCCAGCGGCTTACGGGATTTGGTTTCCTGAGAGGAGTTTGCCGGGTCACCGTCCACGTAGTTCATTACCCAGTCGTTCAGCCAGCGTTCCATTTCGTCACGCTCGCGGAAAGAACCAATCTTGTCGCGAACGATGCACTTGAGGTAGTGCGCGAAACGGCAGCACGCGAACAGGTACGGCAGGCGCGCGGCCAGACGAGCATTCGCGGTGGCGTCCGGATCGTGGTATTCCGCCGGTTTTTGCAGTGACTGCGCGCCGATAAAGGCGGCGAAGTCAGAGTTTTTGCGGTGGATCAGCGGCATAAAGCCGTTTTTCGCCAGTTCCGCTTCACGACGGTCGCTGATAGCGATTTCGGTCGGGCACTTCATGTCCACGCCGCCATCGTCGCTCGGGAAGGTATGGCACGGCAGGTTTTCCACTGCGCCGCCGGATTCCACGCCGCGAATCGAGGTGCACCAGCCGTACTCTTTAAAGGAACGGTTGATGTTAGCCGCCATCGCGTAGGCCGCGTTGGCCCAGTTGTAGTTGCCGTGGCTCGCGCCGTCGGTCTCTTCTTCGAAGTCGAAGCTGTCCACCGGGTTGGTGCGAATACCGTACGGCAGACGCGACAGGAAGCGCGGCATCACCAGGCCCAGGTAACGGGCATCTTCTGACTCGCGCAGGCTGCGCCATGCCGCGTATTCGGTATTCTGGAAGATTTTGGTCAGGTCGCGCGGGTTCGCCAGCTCCTGCCAGGATTCCATCTGCATCACGCTCGGCGCGGTGCCGGTGATGAACGGGCAGTGCGCCGCCGCGCCGATGCGCGCCATCTCGCTCAGCAGCTCAACATCCTGCGGGCTGTGGTCGAAGTAGTAATCGCCCACGAGGCAGCCAAACGGCTCGCCGCCGAACTGGCCATACTCTTCTTCGTAGATTTTCTTGAAGATAGGGCTCTGATCCCAGCCCACGCCTTTAAAGCGTTTCAGGGTGCGGCCCAGTTCCTGCTTGGAGATGCTCATAAAGCGGATTTTCAGCATCTCGTCAGTTTCAGTGTTGTTGACCAGATAGTTCAGGCCACGCCAGGCGCTTTCCAGCTTCTGGAACTCGTCGTGGTGGATTATCTGGTTAACCTGCTGAGAGAGTTTCTCATCGATACCGGCAATCAGGTTCTGAATCGTGCGATAGGTATCGTTTGAGAACGTGACGGTGTTTTCCAGTGCCTGCTGCGCCAGGGTTTTGACCGCGTTTTCCACGGCAGAACGCGCCTGGTCTGTCTTCGGGCGAAACTCTTTGCTGAGCAACGCGCTGAATTCATCCTGGCTGAACGCCTGCTGCGATTGCAGCTCTTGCTGTTGAGAAGGATTGCTCATCGATTACTCCTCGTTACCTTTGTTGCCATCGTCGTTTTTCGGCATCTGGCTCAGGGATTTGAGCAGCGTCGGGTCCTGAAGCACTTTCGCGATAAGCTCTTCGGCGCCGTTTTTACCGTCCATGTACGTCAGCAGGTTAGAGAGCTGGGTACGGGCTTCCAGCAGCTTGTTCAGCGGCTCAACCTTACGCGCAACGGCATCCGGCAGGAAGTCGTCCATGCTGTCAAAGGTCAGATCGATATTCAGTTTGCCTTCGCCGGTCAGGGTGTTGTCCACCTGGAACGCCACGCGCGGCTTAAGGGCCTTCATACGCTCGTCGAAGTTATCGATATCGATCTCAAGGAATTTACGCTCGTCCACCGCAGGCTGCGGATCGACCGGCTTCCCGACCAGGTCAGCAAACACGCCCATCACGAACGGCAGCTGGATTTTGCGTTCCGCGCCGTAGATTTCCACGTCGTACTCAATCTGCACGCGCGGTGCACGGTTACGGGCGATAAATTTCTGCCCACTGTTACTCATTGGCATGATGTTCTCCATCAAAGATGCGCGGTGAATTTCGGGCGACGGGCCTCATGCCTGCCGCCGTAAAGAGAAACGCCGTTAGTCGCGGCGCCCGATAATGTTTTCCACCTGATGCACGCTGTCGGGCGCCAGGTCGCGAATAAGATCCATGAAATTCATTTCAATCAGTCGCTGCACGCGCTCAATCATCAGCGGCGCGGGGTGGCTCGGCTCGTGCCGGGCGAAATATTGCTTCACTTTCTCAAGCATTAACTGGGCGTCGTCGCGCGTTTGCAGCTGCACGTTGCGCCAGTCGGTTTCCACCACCCGCGTCGGTGCGCTGGTGCTGGCGACAACAGGCGCGCCTTCCGCCTGCGCCTGGGGTTCTTCGGTATCCTGCGGCGCATAAGCAGCCTCGCCGGACTGGCAGGCCAGCGCCACAATGCTGGTCAGCTTCTGGAGCTGCTCCATTTCCGGCACGCCGCTCTCACCGAGATGGCTGACCAGAATGGTGCGAATCGTCTCCAGGCGCGCATGAATGTGCAGCATCGCTTCGATGCCCGGCTGGTCGCCGCGCGCGAGTTCGTCCACCAGGCGCGGACGCCCGCCCGGGTAGCCCGGACATTCGCTTTTGCTGTTATCCAGCAGCGACTGGGCATCGCGCAGCGTAATCTCATCACCGTTGCTGCGCAGCAAGATGGCGGTACGCAGCGTCGTGGTCAGGTCGGATTTATCACCGAGGCCCGCCAGCGCGTTAATGCGATAGAACGGATCTTTTTCACCGTACTCTTCCAGCAGCGGGTAGAGCGGCTCCCAGTAGCGCGACAGCGCCTCCTGGATAAGCAACAGCCCGTCGGCATAGCCCGGCAGGCCGCGGCGTTTAGCCCATGCGTGGGTCAGCGCCAGCATGACGCGCAAATCTTTGGTGCGCTCCAGTAACGACAGCGCCAGCTTTTCAACTTTAGTCCAGTCCGCCGGCTCTGCCGGAATAATGGTATCGCCGAACTGCTGTTCCGCTTTGCCCTGGCTTGCCTGTTCCATCGCCTGATAATCGGCGTCGTACTCCAGGTTTTCGCCGCAAGGCTGCTCCGGGGTTACCGGGGCGAGAAGGGTTTCAATATCCATCGAACGGCCTTATTCGAACATGGGCGGGTAGAGCCCGTGGCGACCCGGACGCGCACCGCCCGCCGGGTCAAACAACAGCGAAAAGAGCTGACCGGTAAAGTTACCGCTGTGCACATGCGTGTAGAGCGGGTAGCCGTCGCTGCGGTTGGTCCACCAGAAACTGGTCTGGCGCTGCGGGTCAAAACACTCTGCCGCCTGTCGCCAGCTCAGGGTCACCGGCATCTCTTCATAACCAATGACATCCAGAATTTCCGAGCGATTCTCCGGCGCGGGCAGCGCCGGAGACGGGATAGCCAGCACCGCCTGGTCTAACTGCTCGGCGGAGAACGCGTTTCGCACCGCATGGTGCAGGATGCGCCCGAGCTGCTGATACCAGGCCTCCGCCATCGCCAGATGCTGCGGCGTCCACTCGGCTGGCGTGAATGCCACCGTCGCAAGAAGCGGATACTGACGCCCTACGCTGTCGCGTCCCGGCATCAGGCAGCCCATCTGTACCTGCTGACTGCCGAGCATGGGCGGAACCACGAAGTTCCAGACCGGCGCGCTGGCGAACTGGCGGTTGCCCGTCTCGCGCTGTTCGTCCTCTTTTTGCCAGTTCAGCAACCCTACCTGAAACCAGTGTGACCACTGGCGCTGTAGGGCATCGGGAAAACGGCGCTGGAGAAAGTCACCGGCACTGGGCAGTTTCCCGTACCAGCTAATCGCAGGGTAATGACTCATTATCCGTTCCTTGCGGTTAAGGGCATGCGAAGCCAGGGAGCTGGAATGGGTTGCGGATACTGTTTGGCGTGAATTCCAGCGTCACGCTGTGTCCGTCAACCGAAAACGTCGCCTGGCGGCTCAGGCTTCCTGCACCCGGCGCGATGCGGGCGCGATCGAAAAAGCGGTTCAGCGCCCACGCGCCGTTGGTCACAAGCGTCGAGGTGGTGCCATTAGCCAACCCGAGCTGCATACGCACCTGATTGGTGCCGCCGCTGCCCGGCCAGCTCATCAGCTGCACCGCCTGCGGGCCGTGGCTGTAACGCAGCAACTGGCCGTCAACGTCCAGCGACAGCGTCAGAATGTCGTTATCCATACGCACGGTGCGCACCGTCACGCGGTAGGACGGCGTCGTCGCGCCGTTGGCGAAGAACGCGTCGCGAATGTATTGCGCCTGCTGGAACGGGCGCAGCACGCCTTCGCTGCCCGGCAGGGTTTTCCCGTCGATGCCCGGCGTAAAGCGCCAGCGCGCCTGGGTGGTGTCTACTTTGTTGGTCAGGTTGTCGCGAAAGAAGCTGTCCATCAGGCCCGTACCCGGCGCAAACATGCGCGCCAGATCGTCCGGCGTCACTTCGCTGCTGGCGGAGCGCACCAGCGGATAACGGCCCGCGATCGCCTGGCGGCAGAAACTGCCGACTTCCACGCTGATACGCTTGCGTACGTTTTCCAGTTCGCGCTGCTGGGTGTCGCTGCTGGCTCCGACGGCCATGCGGCTGAACATATTCTGTAACCCACCCGGCAGTCGGCCTGCGCTTGCCTGTAAACGGCTAATCGCCTCGCCCCCCGGCGGCGGCATGCCGCTGTTGGCGGCGTCCTGCACGGCGGTCAGGTAACGGTAAAGCTCATCAATCTGCTTGATGAAGTCATCAAACACGATAGCTTTGCCGCCTTTCTCCAGCGGCTGCGCCAGCTCGATAATCGGTGCGTAGTGATCGGTCACCACTTGTTCCGGCGTCTGCGGCGCGGCGGCGGCGGTCGTCGAACCGCTTTCGCGGTCGCTGAACAGCGCCTCCAGCGTGCGGGTTGCGCGGTTGCCTTGCTCTTTGGCCTGCGCTTCGCCCGCCTGCGGCTCGGCACGTGAAAGCGTCAGCACCTGGCTTAAGTTCATCACCAGGCGGCGCAGCGGCGAGTTGCTGCTGGAGAGCACGCGGGCCGTGTTGATGCGCTGGTTCAGATCCGCGCTGTTGTTAAGCTGGATATCCGCAAGATAGCTGTCCCACTGGCCGATAAAGTCGCGCATATAGAGCTGACGCACCGCGTTGTCGGTCTGCTCTTTATCTTCCTGGGCGCTGGTCAGGCCCAGCACCCAGGCGTCATCTTCATGCAGCGACGCGGTCACGTTATCTATCTGACCGTTGAAACTTTCCCAGTAGCCTTTCGGGGTATAAAGCCCCGGCACGCCATCGCTCACCGGTTTGCCGCTTTTACGCGAAAAGACCAGTTCGCTTTGCGGGCCGCCGAGTGTGGCAAGTGACACCGGCTTTAAATTCTCATCGCGCTCCAGCAGACGTTTAAGGCGACCATACACGCGAAGAGACAGTGGCTTCTGGTTGATCATCGCCTGCTGGCGGCTAATCAGCGACTCGTCTTTGGCATATGGCGACGTCTGGATTTGCGGCTCCAGCAGTTGTGTCAGGTGCCATTCGAGTTGGTTCAGCTGCGCCTGCGTAACGTTCTGCGGCAGGTTGCGCTCAAGGTTAAGCATGACCCAGGAGTGCAGGAATTTGCCGTCGTAATGCTTCGGCTGGTACAGCATCTGGTACGCCTTCAGCGCTTCGTAGCTGTATTCCACGTCGCTGCCATTATCATTACGCACCCAGCCGGTGATGAGCTGCGCCACGGCGGGCATCAGCATCTCCTGCAGCGCTTTCTGATAGAGCGCCTGTGAGGCGTCGTTGACATCATCACCGCGATACAGCCCCATGCGATATGTCACCGGCGGTGAGTTCAGGTCGAACTCTTTGCTTTTCGGCAGTTCCACCAGGCTGTTGAAGAACGGCAACATGCTGAAGAGATCGCGCCCGGTCGTGGTTTGCAGCGCTTTGCTCTGGCGCTCGACACCCGGCACTTTCGCGTCAACTTCCGCCAGATAATCTTTGTTATTGCCGTAGCTCGTAAGCCACAGGCCGCCCAGCACCACTAACAGCGCCACCAGCGCCGCGTAACCTGACCAGATCACCGCGCGGTTGCGCAGTTCCCACCAGCGGTTCTGCCCGGCGATGCCTGCTTCCTGGAAAATGACATTCTGAAGCAGGTTTTTAATGAAGAAGCTCTGTCCTTTGCCGCCGGGGATCGGCGCCTCTTTGCTGACTGAATCCCAGTTGTCGCCCTCTTTGCCGCCCGACGGCAGCGAGAGCGCGCGGTTCAGTTCACCCATAACGCGGTCAAACGGCAGCCCTTCCTGGGTACCGCTCGCAAGATAAATACCGCGCGGCGAGAATTCCGTTTCAAAGTTGGAGCGCGCAAACACGGTGCTGAGGTAATCCGCCAGCAGCGGACGCAGCGCCGCGAACTCCTGAGGGAACAGATAACACTCGGCACGCGCTTTCGGGTCGCTCTCCGCAAGCAGCGTATCCGGCAAGCCGGCATCCAGACGTTGTTGCAGCAGGGCGAATTCCTGCGTGAACGCCGCCATCATGTCGAAATCGGCCTGCTTTGAACGATCCCAGGGGAAGGTAAAGCCCCAGATCTGGTCGCGCTGCGCTTTATCAAAACGCCCGAAGTAAGAACGAAAACCTTTTAGCAAATCCGCTTTGGTGACCAGCACATAGACCGGGAAGCGGATGCCGAGTTGCTCGTGCAGCTCTGACAGACGCTGGCGCAGGTTGACGGCCTGTTGCTGATTCGCCTCTGCTGACTGGGTCAGCAGATCGGAGACGCTGACGGTAATGATGACGCCGTTAATGGGCTGACGGCGGCGGTATTTACGCAGCAGGTCCACAAAACGCAGCCATTCGCCCGCGTCCTGCGCCTGCTCGCTCTCCTGGGTGGTGTAACGACCCGCGGTATCCAGCAACACGGCTTCATTCGTAAACCACCAGTCGCAGTTACGGGTGCCGCCAATACCGCGCAGCGCCGTTTTACCAAAGCGGTCAGCAAGCGGGAATTGCAGGCCGGAGTTCACCAGCGCCGTGGTTTTCCCGGAGCCAGGCGCGCCGATAATCACATACCAGGGGAGCTGATAGAGATACTGCGTGCTGAAGCGCTGCGTCCACTGGCCGCGCTGGCCCGGCGCGTTGAAGTGCGCTTTTTTGAGGATCTGCGCGGCTTCATCGAAGCGGTCCGACAGGACCTGATCCTCATTGCCCAGCCGTTTGAAGTCCCCGCCCTCTTCCGCCGGTTTGCCGTCGTTGAGTTTGTCCATCAGCTTGCGGTTCAGCCAGGCGTTGTAGAGGCGCGGCACAATGTGGCTATGTACCCAAATCAGGTAAATAAGCGCAATGCTGATAATACGGTTAGTTTCCGACTCCAGCGGGCGGCTGTCGACGATAGACAGCAGCGGCCCGATCATCCAGACGACCGCCGACAGCGCGGTAACGCCCATGAACCCCCACAAGATGCGGTTGGTCACTATTGAAAGGAGAATATTCAGCATCCTTAGTTTCCTTGCGGCCTTCCGTTCAGCTCGGCCAGCGTATTATCTGGCGATACCAGCAGAGTGATTTCGACTCGGCGGTTACGGGCGCGGTTTTCCGGCGTATTGTTCGGAGCGATAGGGTCCATCTCGCCACGGCCCTGCGCTCTGACGCGGCTTGGGTCGGCGAGGTGCGCCTGGAGCATTTTCTGTACCGATTCGGCGCGCTCAAGCGACAGCTCGTAGTTCGAGGCGAAACGCGCGCTGCGGATAGGCACGTTATCGCTGTAGCCCACCACGAGGATTTTGCCGCTGACGTTGTTCATCGCCTGCGCCACGCGGTCGATGACCGTTTCGTAACGGTCGCGCACCACGGTCGAGGCAGACGCGAACAGGCCGTCGCCTTTGAGGATAACGACGCTGCGATCGGCTTCGTCGCGCACCGCCACCAGGCCCGCTTCGATTTCCGGACGCAGGAAACCGCGCAGGTTAAGTACCGGCGCCACTTCGCGCGCAGGCTGCTGAACGGTGACTTCCGGCAGCGGCGTCTGGTAAATCTTCGCCAGCACCGGGCTTGTGTTATCGCCAAGCCGCCAGTTGAGAATGATAAAGAACAGGCAAGCCAGGAAACCGGCCAGCGCCACACAGGCCCACAGCGGCACCACCGGACGCCAGAGTTTACGCAACACCGGCTGATCTTCCGGATGCGGCGAGAGCGGCGGCGGGTAACTGCCGCGCACGCTGCGGATCATCTGCCACAGGCGCTGTTTGATGGTTTCGAGCTGCGTGCGGCCATTATCCATGACGCGATAGCGCCCTTCGAAACCAAGCAACAGGCAGTAGTTGATCATCTCCAGCAAGAAGATGTGCTCACGCGGGTTTTGCGACAGCCGCGCCAGCAGCTGGAAGAATTTCTCCCCGCCCCAGGTTTCGTTGTGAAACGTCACCAGCAGACCGCTGCCCGACCAGACGCCACGGCTGCCCCATGGGGTAAGCGCCGCGGCTTCATCGAGCGCCGTACAGAGGCAGTAGCGCGCGCCGACGATCACCTCGTAAGGCAGCGCCGCCTGCTGGCAGCGCACCTCAAAGCGGCGGATCTCGTCTATCAGACGCTGGCGCAGGCCTGCCTGATCTTCATGCGAAACAGAATGACGAATCTGCGGGATCGCGTTAAGCAGCGGGTTGGCCGCCGCGACCAGCGGATTATTACTGCTGGCGCCGGAAAGAATGGCATCGCTGCCGGTGGCTTGTGGTTCCATAGTGAGCGCTCGTCGTGTTATTCATTCGTACTGCGAATGGCCCAAAACTCCATATCAAGGCCCGGGAATTCACCGGCGAGATGCAGCGCAAACGCGCCAGATTTTTCCATCTCTTTCCAGAGTTCGCCGCCCTTTTCCAGTTCGAAATAGCTATAGCCGGCATGCCACGGGATCTGCGGCGGCGCGACCGGCATGGCGCGCAGCACCATACCCGGCAATTGCAGCTGCACCAGATCGCGAATTTTGGTGACCGGCGCGACTTTCATCTGCGCCGGGAAGTGCGTTTGCAGGGCCTCGCCCGGTACGTTGGCTTTCACCGCCAGCACGAAACCGAACTCGCGCACCATGTTGCTTTCCGGCACGGTGGCGACGTTGAGCCCATGCGAGCGCTCGGTGAGCGGCAGTTGAATCGCGCTCTCTTCCATCACCAGCGACAGTCCCTGGCGCAGCATCAGCGTCAGTTTGCCAAAGCAGCCCGCCAGATTGTCGTGGTCATACACCGGAAGCGTAGCGTCCGGCGCGCGCTGGGCGGTCCAGGTGGCGAGTTCGCAGGCGAACGCCAGCCAGTCGCGCCACAGGTTTTCCGGGTGCAGGAGCGGCAGCGTTTTCAGGTGCGTGACGTGCCCCAGATGGTGGTTGATGAGCGACAGCAGCATGAACTCCACCATTTCCGAGGTATTGAAACGCCCCGGCTGGCGCAGACGCTGGCTGATTTGCTGGCTGCGCTGGCCAAGCAGGCCATGCAGATCGTTCAACATGCTGTAGAGTGGGCCGTTGTTGATGGCGTTGAGCATCGGCGGAATGTAGCTGGTGTCGAGGCGCACCTGGTTGTCATTGCGCTTTTCAATCACCTGCGCGACGCCAATCGCGGTCCACTCGGCGGTCAGTTCGCTCTCCAGCATCAGCTTGAGGCGCAGGCGGCCAAACTGTACCGTCGCCGCGCCAACCGACAGCGCGTTATCGTCTTCGACTTCTTCTTCAAACGTAGCGTAGCGGGCGAGTGAATCGGCCGCCTCGCTGAAAATCACTTCTTCGCGTCCGGCGCGGCGGGCGGGCAGCGCCAGCACAACACGCTCGTGCGTCAGGTTGTCGGGAATGGCGAGCGGTGCCGGGCCGTGGCGAGGGTCGCGAAAGGCGAACGGCGTGCCGTCCGGCAGCAGACCACTGGCGTAGCTCAACGCCACGCGTCCCTGGCGCAGCATCGCCTCGTCAAATTCCAGATCAAGAAAACCCCAGAGATACGGGCGCTGCAGCGAACCCCACTCACGGATGTGGTGTTGCAGGAAACTTTCCGCACGCTGGAAGTGGTGCGGACGCAGGAACATCCCTTCGGTCCAGACCACTTTTTCTGCTTTGTTCATACTGGTGTCCTGTAAGGGCGCTGATTATTCGTTGATGACGCGGATCCCGTTGACGTCAAGAAACACCTTTGCCTCAAGCTCGTCGGATGACCATTTCCAAAATTTATAAATGCTGGAGTCACTGGGTGCAGGGAGCGGCAGCGAGATTCGCCATTTTTTACCGTCAAGCGCCTGATATTCCGCCATGACGCCGATATAGCGCGCGTCAAGCGAGCTTTGACCGCTGAGGGTTTTATCCAGCTGGCCCGGCATCAGGAAGAACTCGTCACTATTGAGCAGGTTCGCGCCCAGCACGGTCTGAGCATTGTTCTGCAGCGAATAGAAATCGGCAGACATAAAGTCAGCATCAGATTTCAGCAGCAGCACCCGGACTTTCAACGGTGCGGAATTATTAATTTGCGGGTGAGCCTGAAAATGCAGGCTGTACTGGGAAGGAACGCTGCGTGAAGACGATAAACAGCCGCTCAGCAAGGTGAGAGCGGCAAGCAAAAACGCCAGGAAGCCCTGGCGTAAAACGGTACGGTTTTTCATGAGGTGTGGCTCATTGAATCAGGATTAATCGATAACCCAGGTTCCGCTTTTGGTGTTTTTACAGGCTTTGCTGTTGCCATCCACCGTCACGCAGTTAGGTTTGGCAACTTTACGGCGCAGTTTCGGGATTTCTTTACGAACAGTTGCGTCGTAGAGATCGCTCTTCACTGCCGCGCGCAGCGGAACATAACCAATCAGTTGTTCTTCACCCTGATCGGCAATCGCCAGCCAATAGCCTTCAACCTGGCCCAGTACGTTATAGGTTTTGCCGGTTTCCAGCTGACGAACCACTTTGCCGCCGAAATCCGGACGGGTCATGACCGACGCCGGATACATCGCACGGTATTCTTCGTTAACCGGCTGGAACTCTTTAGGCGGAGTCACCGCGTGGCGGTGCGTCAGCGTGACGCCATTAACCACACTGGTCTCGATAGTGTCATCCGTAACGGCAGGAGGCGGTGCTTTACAACCAGCTACGCCTAACACAAACAGCAGGGCTAATACGATTCGCATATTCATCGATGGTTTCCGTTGCAAATATATTCTGTATACAAAGAAATAACGGCTTCTGGATTCAGGCTATGACTAAAAAATTGTCATTGCCAGGGAAGATTATGCCATTTCGGTGATGGAATTTCATTTTCTTCAGAGATAGCTACCGCACGGGCTTTACCGAAGTAAACCCGGACGTTTTACGCATATTTCTGACGCAGAGCGAGAAAATTCTACATAACCTTGATGACAATTCAACACCAGGCCTGGCGGGCATTCAGGCAAAAACAGCTGCCTGTTTAATTCAATAGCCTATTTTTAGGAATTTTCCGCAGCAGAGGTGAAAGAATTATCCGGAACGCAGTGAATATATTAGAAACCACCCATTCCTTATTCTTATATTAAGCGATTGTTTTAAAAGAACTAATTACAGGAAAGCGTAACGGTTTTATGGGGTTTCGAAGCGGTAAATAACCGGGCGGAAGGATATTAGGATTAATCTGAAAACAGATTATTGAGCAGGCACGTATATATCCAGCTACCATATTTAGTGGGTGTGAAAATGCCTGCTAAAAATCACACTACAAGATCTTAAGTAAAATTTCATTAATTAATGATGACAGCGAATAGTGCTATTGCATTTGTGTTCTTCACAGAGCCTATTTGTTAAAAACGCATAATGACAGAGCATTGCCCTTTTTTGTCATCAGGTTTTCCTTACAAACAGTACGAATTATGTCGTGCACGCCGCTTTTTCAGCCTGCCATTTTGCTACTAAAGTGAATATTATTTTGCGTGACTATTTCGATACGTGCGCGAATGTCAGCCGGGTGAAAGGCCAGGTGTGAGAGCGTAAAAACAAAAAAACCCCGCCAGAGGCGAGGTTTTTTTCAGCTACTGTTGCGGTTGGTGGCCGCAAAGCACACTGTGTTACGTCAACTGTGTAACTATACGACGAAATACGCGCGCCCGCAATTGGCGCACGGCGCAGCAGTGGCTTTTGATAAGTATGGTCCAGCTCTCTCGTTCTTGTCCAGAAAATACTGTTCATTTATACAGTATCTATCTATAATGATGTTGCTGTCACAGCGTGCGATACGGGGCCGCAATTAAACGGGCGCAATAAAAAGTCCTGGCTGAAACGGGTGGTGCCGTCAGTGCCTTAACCCCGAGAGAGCACACTGTGTTACGCCAACAAAACAACTGGCAACAGGCAGCGGAGAGGTACGCCAGTTGGTGCTCCTTTACCAGAGGAGACGCGTATGAGCGGAGTGGATCTGTTTATTCTTATCCTGAAACTCATTGTTGCAGTCCTGCAACTGCTTGATGCTGTCCTGAAGTTCCTTCGGTAACTCAGGTTCAGGCCGCACCAAAGAGGGGCGGGCAACCGCCCCTCTTTAACACGGTACATCCACCAGGAGGGAACCATGTCAGGAATCATCACTATCAGGTCTGTTACCCCGGTCGGCATCGATTTCGATCGGCTGCGTGAAGAGAGTCAGGCACTCGGCTTTAACATGCTGGACCGGCTCGCCGTCCACTGGATGGACGGCAGCAACGCCTTCTGCGCCCCCGGTGAGCAATTGCTCGGTGCGTTTCTCGGCGACGCGCTGGTCGGCGTCGGCGGACTGAATCGCTGCCCGTTCGACACGCATCCTCGCGCAGGGCGCGTGCGGCATCTTTATGTCAGCCATGCGGTACGCCGCGTGGGCGTCGGCAATCAACTTTTGAAAACCCTCGCCGATCATGCCCACAACGCTTTTGATTACCTCAATATTCGCGCGCCGGAATCCGCCTTCAGTTTTTACTTACAGGCGGGTTTTTTGCCGGTGACGCAGCATCCGCATATTACGCACCGGCTTTCCTTGCCGCTGTTCGCCTGAATACAGCGCGCCGACGCTCGGGCGCGCCAGGTATTCCCTAATGTGGCAATAAAACTTTCCGAAAAGTGTTCGTAAAAGCTGCCTGCCCGCTTTTCCTCTCGCGTGATAGCTCACTGGATAATCCCCACGCATGCGGTATATTTCTCTCGCATTTAATACCCATACAGAGATATATCCTGTTTCTTCACCTGTGCGTATCGAATAATCATGATGAGAATATTGGCTAACCGTCATTTATTAATGATGTTGATTCTGCTTGTCGCCGTCGGGCAGATGGCGCAGACGATTTATATCCCGGCTATCGCCGATATCGCGCTGGAGATGAATGTGCGTGAAGGCGCAGTGCAGAGCGTAATGGCGGCGTATCTGCTGACCTACGGCGTGTCGCAACTGATTTACGGCCCGATCTCAGACCGCGTCGGCCGCCGCCCGGTTATCCTCACGGGCCTGGTGATTTTTATCGTCGCGACGCTGGTGGCGCTGGAGGCACGCAGCCTGACGGTGCTGATTCTGGCGGGGTGTTTGCAGGGGATGGGCACTGGTGTTGGCGGCGTGATGGCGCGTACGCTGCCGCGCGATCTCTATGACGGCCCGGCGCTGCGTCATGCTAACAGCCTGCTGAATATGGGGATTCTGGTCAGCCCGCTGGTGGCCCCGCTGTTAGGCGGCCTGCTGGATACGTGGTGGGGCTGGCGCGCGTGCTTCGCGTTTCTGCTCATGCTGGCTGTGGTGGTGGCGTGTTGTATGTTCCGCTGGATGCCGGAAACCCGCCCGGTTCAGGCGCAGCGCCCGCGCCTGCTGGCAAGTTATAAACTGCTGTTCGGTACCGCGAGCTTTAACTGTTACCTGATTATGCTGGTCGCCGGGCTCGCGGGCGTTGCGGTATTTGAGGCGTGCTCCGGCGTGCTGATGGGCGCGGGGCTTGGGCTTAGCAGCCTCGCGGTGAGCGTGCTGTTTATTCTGCCTATTCCGGCGGCGTTCTTCGGCGCCTGGTTTGCAGGCCGCACGCACAAGCGCTTTACGACGCTCATGTGGCAGGCGGTGTTGAGCTGTCTTTCGGCAGGCGTGCTGATGTGGCTACCGGGGTGGCTTGGCATCATGAATATCTGGACGCTGCTTATCCCCGCCGCGCTGTTTTTCTTCGGCGCCGGGATGCTCTTTCCGCTCGCCACCAGCGGCGCGATGGAGCCGTTTCCGTTTCTGGCCGGGACCGCCGGCGCGCTGGTTGGCGGGCTACAAAACTGTGGGTCCGGGCTGCTGGCATGGTCGTCGGCGTTGCTGCCGCAGAATGGCCAGTTTAGCCTCGGGATGCTGATGACGGCGATGGGTGTGCTGATGCTGGCGTGCTGGCTGCCGCTGGCGCACCGTGAGCGGATGCCGGAGCAGACGATTTAGCATGAGCCGCATGACCCGGCGCGCTGTCTGCGACGCATGTCGGGTTTATCATCGCATCCAGCAGGGCCGCCTGGGCTGGTCGCCAGGCGCCCTCTTCCCCATCGTAAAATTGATTTGCGGCGTTCAGCGCATACGGAATCCCCGCTTTTTTCAGTTCGCAGGCCATAAAACTGGCAAAAGCGAGCGTGGCCGATGATGGCGTGGTTTTCACCGTTTGCGCTGCCGACCATCCCCCAACCCAGCTGACGTGACCGGTTTTCTGCTGCCAGCGGCGGGCGCTGTTAATACGCTCGCGTATCGCCGTCTTTTCCGCCGGTGTTCCTGAAGTCCATGGATATTTCCCGTTCGCGCGCAGCGGCCCCCACGGGAAAATATGCCACTGCGCCAGCACGTAGTGGTTGCTCTGGGGGGGCAGTTTCAACATGGCGAGATCTTCCGGTACAGCGCGAAACCGCGGCGCGACAAAAATCATCCGTTGCGCATCAACATGGTGAATGGTTTTGATCACCTCGGCATAGAGCCGGTTGAGCTGTTGCGGATTATGGTTGAGCTTGTCGGCAGGCTCGTAAATCACGTCGAACCCCAGCAGCGGGTGTTCGCTGCCGAAGTAGTTCGCCACAGCGCTCCACCAGGCCACTACCTTCGCGGCATTCTTCTCGCTCGGCTCGGCTTTAAACGCATCCGCCTGATAAGAAATAATGGGGATGATGTCGTAGCGTTCGCAGGCTTCGACAATTTTGCGCAAATGAATCAGCCGTGCTTCCGTGGCGTCGCCCGCGACCCGCACCCGCACATGACGAATGCCGCGCTGCTGGAAATCGCGTACCGCCAGCGGGTCGAACTCGCGAATGCCGCGCTCGGTACGCGCCCAGTCGACATCCATTCCCACGCCCAGCCCGGCGGCGTAGCGCTGAGCCGTCAGCGGTTCACCGGCGACGGCAGGCGTCGCGGCATGCGCGGTGGTCAAAAACAGCAGGAAAGCGAGCGGAGGCAACAGCGTTTTCATGGCGATCGTATCGGGAAGAATAATCAGAAATATGTAACACGGATCCACGCCGGACAGGTAGTGCGCCGGTGTTATCCCGTCAGTAACTGCGCCAGCGTGCGCACATGCGTGACCAGAAACAGTAGCGCCAGTGCGCAGACCGCCAGCGCAATTAAGAGCTTAGCGCGTACCTGGCCCGGTGCCGAGAAATCTTCGCGCACCAGCGCCGTCAGATGACGCCTGCGGGCGTAGGCGTAAATCAGCCCCGCAACCGCCGCAAGGCACCCCAGCGCCAGCCATAACAGCAGCCCCGCGTTGCTCCAGGCGTGGCGCAGCGCCAGCGCCAGCAGCGCGCCGTAACCGAGCAGCGTGCGTATCCAGGCAAGCGACGTGCGCTCCGGTTGCAGACCCGGATCGCGCGGGCGTGGGTTATCCGGCATAGAACACCACCAGCATGACCGCCACCGCGACCACCGCCATGACGCCGCTGATAAACGCCAGCATACGGGTGTACGGCAACGCCTGTTTCAGGCGCATCGCCTTCTCGTTGCGCAACCAGCGCAGATAGCCGTAAATGGCGAGCGATCCCGCGAAAAAACACAGCAGCATCGACACGGCTTCACGCACAACGGGTGTCGCGAAATCGGGCGCGAGCTGATCAAGCCCCACGCCCGCCGCCAGAAAGCCCAGCGCGGTGCGCACCCACGCGAGAAAGGTGCGTTCGTTCGCGAGCGAAAAGCGATAATCCGGCGCTTCGCCGATACGGGAAATTTTCATGAGGCCTCCTTGTCGCCGTGAAAGGCACGGACCGCCAGTTTACAACACCGTAGCCATTTCACGCAGCCAGCCTGGCAACACCTGCCGGTACCAGTCAATATAGCGCGCACGCTGCGGGTTCTGGCGGCGGTGCAGCAGGCCTGTCACGTCTGTTGCAATCCACGTTTTGGCGATAATCAACGGGACGAGTAAATCGACCGCCTGTGGTGCCCAGGGCGCATAACGGGCGAGAATGGCGTTAAAGTCCGCAAGGCTGCCCATGCCTTTCACCAGCGGCGCAAGATCGATAGCCGGGCTGCCGCGCCCGAAGCGCTCCCAGTCGAACAGCACCAGCTCGCCGTTATCGCGCCGTCTCCAGTTGCCCGCGTTGCTGTCACCGGAAATCAGCGTATTCGCCTCAAACAAACACGTGCTGCGCGCCGCTATTTCCCGCAGATGGGCCTGCGCATCGGCGTCGGGCGAAAGCACCTCGCACAGCAGCGCCACGTTTTCTTCTGCCAGACGATGTGGATGCAGACATGCGCCGGGGGCAGGCGTCGCGGCATGGAGCGCGCCGAGCGTACGGTAGAGCGCGTCGTCGTTTCTTAGCGCCTCCAGTGAAACCGCGTGCGGAATAAACTCCAGCCACAGCGTACCGGTTGGCGCGTCGTGTGCCAGCATCGCAGGCGTAAGGATGCCGCGCTCAGAAAGCATGCCCGCACTATCGCGATAGAACGCGATTTCTACTTCGCTCGCGCCGCGCTTTTCGATGACCGGTTTGCCGTCACGCTCGCCTTTGCGTACCTGCGCTGCGCCCATTTGCGCCAGGTTTTCCTGTGCCATGCGATCTCCGGTGTGGTTGCAAAACGTACGTTGACTATAAAACAGCGCCGGACGGCAGGCATAAAAAAGGCCCCGTTAAGGGGCCTTTTATCGTCATGCGATTACGCGTTGTCGGTTTCGCTGTGGGTCAACGCCGGACGCTCGGTATTAAGCGTACGCGGCTCGCCGATGGCGATACGCTGCGGTGCCAGCGCTTCCGGGATGTTGCGCACCAGATCGATGTGCAGCAGGCCGTTGGTGAAGCTCGCGCCGGAAACTTCCATATGGTCCGCAAGCGTAAAGCTCAGGTTAAAAGGCTGAAGCACCAGGCCCTGATGGAGCCATTTCGGTTCGTTTTCCGGTTTTACCGGCGTGCCTTTAACACGCAGCACCGTGTTTTCCAGTTCGATGTCCAGATCTTCCTGACGGAAACCGGCTAACGCAAGCGTGATGCGATAGTGGTTATCGTCGCTTTTTTCGATGTTATAGGGCGGGAAAGTCTGGCTTTCGGCGGTGCTCATCAGCGCGTTGGCCAGTTTGTCAAAACCGATCCACTGACGGAAAAATGGGGATAAATCATAGTTACGCATAGTATCTCTCCTTCATTGAAGCGAGTGAAAACGCCAGTGCGTGTACTGGCTGTGCTCCCGTTCGGCGAGCACGAGACGACAAAAAGGGGTCGCCGCGGCGGCCCCGGCGAAATTAGTTACCGATTTCGATCCGGCGCGGTTTTTTCGCTTCCGGAATGACGCGTTCCAGCTCGATGTAGAGCAGGCCATTGACCAGATTTGCGCCACGCACGAAGATGTTTTCGGCCAGCTGGAATTTGCGCTCGAAGTTACGTTCGGCGATGCCCTGGTAGAGATAGGTGCGCTCTTTCTGCTCCGGCGCGTGGGAGCCTTTCACCACCAGCAGGTTGTCCTGAGCGGTAATATCCAGCTCACTTTCTGCAAAGCCTGCCACGGCAATGGCGATACGGTAGTGGTTTTCGTCCACCAGCTCGACGTTGTATGGAGGGTAACCGCCGTTGCTCTGGCTCTGGTTGTTCTCAAGCAGATTGAAGAGACGGTCAAAACCGATGGCGGAACGATACAGCGGGGACAGGTCAAAATTACGCATACATACTCCTGAAATCAGCGAGGTTTAACATCGCCCTCCTCAAAGGACAGGCGGCTGTGGCGGGAGACCCGTTCGGCATGCTCCCTGTTTCCACAATCCAAAAATGGGTGCGACCCGGCTGTTTTCAAGGGCCGAAATCGGCCTTTTTTTGGCGATTTACATTTCTTTGCGTAGACTGGGAATAAGAGCATGTAATGCTAAACTGCGAGCGCTGCCACAGGACGGCTAAGGCGCGCTATTCATTCTGGTTCAGGGGCGTTATATCTCATGACTGACGCCTGCGATGCGACAACGTAAAAGAAGAATGAAGATGAACAATATCCTCGGGAAAATGATTTTTTGCAGCGGTGCACTGCTGCTATGTGGCTGCTCCAGCATGATGTCGCACACAGGTGGCGGCGAACAAGGGCTTTACCCCGGCACACGCGCCAGCGCGACGATGCTGTCAGACGACGAAACCAGTTGGGGGTTAAAACCGCTGGTGGCGCTCGATCTCCCCTTCACGGCTATTGCGGATACGCTGCTTATCCCGTGGGATGTTTTCCGTACCGATAAATCAGTGAGATCGCGGGTGGAAGAGAGCGAAAAAAAATCTTTCGCGATTAACTCGGTTATCCCACCCGCGCCCTGATTATCGCCCGGTTTCCGTCATCCAGATCTGGCGGAAATCTTCTGTCTCTTGCATCCAGGCGATGCGTTTTCCGTCCGGTGAAATCACCACGGCATCCGCCGAGATAACGTCGGTTTGCGCCGGCGTAAGCGGCGTGATAGCCCCTGTTTGCACCTCGCAAAGCACAATGCGGTTACGCTGCATAAACCCAATAGCCTCGCCCGACGGATGCCAGCTAAACGCTGATTCCACGCCTTCCTCACCCTGCGTAACCTGACGCGGCTCGCCGCCTGCGGGTGAAATCAGCCACAGCTGCACCACGCCACCATTGTCTTTCATAAGAAAGGCCAGCGCGGTGCCCTGCGGGTTGCTGCGCACCCAGTGACGCGGCGCGGTGGCAAGGCCCGGGTAACGACGCGTATGCGTAAATGTCAGACGACGCTGACTCACGCCTGCGGGCGGCGCGGGCAGCAGCGCGTCGGTACCTTCAAGCGGTGCCTCGCCCGGGGTTTTCCACGCGCGCTCGTCTTCCGGCAAGTCGACAATAAACAACTCAGGCGCTTTCACGCCCGCAGGCGTCAGCGTGTCACCGATAAACGCCAGCGCGCGACGTTGCCTCGTGCCGTCTGCTTTTTGATAACCATTAATACCTACCCAGCCTTCTTCATAGGCACGGTTGATATCGTCACTGCCGGGGCGCGGCGTCGGCGTGGTGCGGCTTACCAGCGCGCACCAGCGGCTGCCCGCGTATTCGCGCGGATGGGACAACGGCGGGGTCACCGGGCCAAACGGCAGCGCCACACCGACGTTGCGCAAATCAAGTGCCGGGTCACGCTCATGTAAAACGTGGTCATTGTAAGTGAAACTCAGCCACGCGCCGTCCGGGCTGAATACATGCACATGGCTGCCGCCGCGCAGCGCGCCGGGGGTGAACGGCGGCGTGATAGCCATCGCGTCGAGATTTTCAGCAACGCCGTTTTCCACCACCACGCCGCGACGATGGTGAAAGTCGTAATGCCAGGTGTCGTCAGGGTTTTCAGGGCCGTGAATAAACACATACCGCGCTGCCGTTGGGCTTACTGTCACGACGCCCACATGCGCGCCCTGTGGCGCGCGATAAATCACCTCGACCTCGCCCGTTTCCACATTGACGCGCTCAATGGTTTCACCGGTAAACGACGCGCCGGACGGACGCACGTCAAAGGCGAGCCAGCGGCTGTCCGGGGTCCAGACGTTGATATTGGTGAGCTGATGGTGACGCGGGGCGAACGTGAGCTGTTTCATCAAGAGAAAACCCTGAAGCCTGAGAGGGCCTCAGGGTAAAAGATAAATGCGGTACGGGCAATTGCCCGTCAGGGCACCGGCGTGACGAGCGGCGCCCCCGCAGACCAGGCGTTGACGTTCTCCAGCACCAGCCGCGACATCTCCCGCCGCGTTTCCCACGTCGCGCTCGCCATATGCGGCGTGATGACCACGTTGTCGCGCTGTTGCAGGGCGGCGGGCACGTTCGGCTCATCCGTGAAGACATCCAGCCCCGCGCCCGCAATCGTGCCGCTGTCCAGCGCCGCCATCAGCGCGGTCTCATCCACCACGCTGCCGCGCCCAACGTTTATCAGCATGCCCTGCGGCCCGAGCGCCGCCAGCACTGCCGCATTGACCACGCCGCGTGTCGCGTCGCCGCCAGGCGCGCAGAGCATCAGGAAATCGCTCTCCTGCGCCAGCTCGCGTAAATCCGGCACAAAAGGGTACGGCAATGCAGGCTGCGCATGGCGGCTGGTATAGCGGATTGTCATATCGAACGCCTGCGCGCGACGGGCGATGGCCTGGCCGATGCGGCCCATGCCGAAGATACCGAGCCGCGCGCCAGACACCTTACGCGTCCACGGAAAGCTGCCGTGCACCCAGCCGCCCTGCTCGATAAACCGCTGGGCGCTGACAATTCTGCGTGACGTGGCGAGCATCAGGCCGATGGCGAGGTCTGCCACATCGTCGGTCAGAACGCCTGGTGTGTGCGTAACGGCGATGCCGCGATCCCGCGCCGCCGCCACGTCCACCCCGTCATAGCCGACGCCAAACACCGCAATCAGTCTGAGCGCAGGCAGCGTCGCGATAAACTCACGCGTCACCACGGCCTCGCCGTTGGTCACCAGTACCGTGACCTCCCCCGCTATCGTGGCAAATTCGCGGTTTGTCATGCTGGCGTATTCGCAAAGCGTATACCGCTCGCGCAATGCGTCGGTAAGCGCATCCGGCAGATAAGCGTGTTTCAGGACGGTCTGTTTCATCGTGACTCCTGTTTCAGTGAGGCCGGTTGCTGCGGCGCGCCGGGGCGGGCTGGGCGTGACACCAGCACACCGATAATACCGCCGAGGATCAGCGCGACCGCCACGATCAGCAGCCCATAATGGTAACTGTCCGTGGCGTCTTTGATTTTGCCGAGTATCGGCGGCAGGCCGAGGCCGACAAAATTCGCCACGGTATTGATAAACGCGATGGATGCCGCAGCCGCAACACCTGCCAGCTTCTCGGTCGTTACTGCCCAGAAAATCGGCGTCAGCGCGAAGTTAAAACCTACGGTCAACACCAGCAGCCCATAGGCCACCAGCAGGTTGCTGGAATAGATAGCGATCGCAAGCGACACGCCGGAGATAATCAGCGGCAACCCCAGATGCCAGGCGCGTTCATGGGTGGTGTCGGAATGACGACCATTGAGATACATAAACACGCAGGCGGCGATAAACGGCACGGCGGAAAGCAAACTCACCACAATGTTGCTCTGATCGCTTGCCATGCTTTTGATAATCAACGGCAGAAACAGCGTAATGCCGATAGAGCCAAACGCCTGCAGGAACCAGACCAGGCTTAGCAGCAGGACGGTTTTGTTTTTCAGCGCGCTGGTCCAGCTATGGTGTTTACCCACTTCCACACTGGCGTTATCGCGCTCAAGCTGCGTCTTCAGCCAGTTTTTTTGTTCACCGGAGAGCCACGGCGCGTGATCCGGCGTCTGCGGCAGACGCCACAACACCATAATGCCAAGCACGATGGCGGGAATGCCTTCAAGGGCAAACAACCAGCGCCACCCGGCAATGTCCGCGATGCCGTGCATATTAAGGATCGAGCCTGAAATCGGCAGGCCGATAATCGAGGCCATCACTGATCCCATATAAAAGAAGGACATCGCCCGCGCGCGGTTGCTCTTCGGGAACCAGCAGGAGATGTAATAGATTATGCCCGGTGTGAACCCCGCCTCCGCCATGCCGAGTAAGAAACGCATGACATAGAGCTGCGTCGGCGTCTGCACCAGCGACATCCCTGCACTGACGATCCCCCAGGTGATCATAATGCGGGCGATCCAGATGCGCGCGCCCACCTTCGTCATGATGACGTTGCTCGGGATTTCAAAAATGATGTAGGAGATGTAGAACATCCCGACGCCCAGGCCGTACATGCTGGCGCTCAGGCCGAGATCGGCGTTCATTTGCAGCGCCGCGATAGAGATGTTGGTTTTATCGAGGTTAGCGACAAAGTAACAGAGGATAATAAACGGGATTATCTTCGCGTTAAGCTGCCGCAGGGTGGTCGAGTACAGATCGGTATGCATAGCAGAACCCTCGTCGCCTGCCGTGGCATCCCCGGCAGGTTTATGGTTGTTATTATGTAATTCTCAACGCGCGCCGGTTACCGGCGGCGCGCTGGCTGCGCATTCCGTCGCGGGCGTCCCTGCCTTCCGTTATGGGCCTTAGCCCACGCGTTTCACCTCCCCGACCAGCAGGATGTAAGAGAGTGCGCCAATCAGCGCCACAACTGAGATGTAAACCAGCGCCGGGCCAAAACCGTAATCCTGCGCCAGATAGCCAATCACCAGCGGCACCGTGATGCCGCCCAGCCCGCCAACGAAGTTGAACATGCCGCCGGTCAGGCCAATCAGGCGCATCGGGGCAAGCGACGAGACCAGCGACCAGGTGATGGAGGCAAAGCCGTTGCCGAAAAAGGCAAGCGCCATCAGCACCACAATCCATGTCGGGTCGTTGGTGTAGTTCGCGCCCATGATGCAGGTGGAGATCAGCAGTCCGCAGATGATTGGCGTTTTACGCGCCACGCCAAGCGAATAGCCTTTGCGCACCAGACGGTCAGCCACCCAGCCGGAAAGCAGCACGCCAACGAACGCGGCGAGGAACGGCACGGTCGTCATAAAGCCCGCCTTGAGCGCCGTGATGCCTTTTTCCTGCGTCAGGTAGTTCGGAAACCAGGTGAGGAAGAACCAGAGCGTCGAGGTGACCGCGAACTGACCGAGATAGACGCCAACCAGTTTGCGATGGAACACCAGTTTCCAGTCGGCGCGGGAGAGGGGCTGGCGCTCCGCTTTGGCGGCTGGCGCGTCGCCATCGACCAGTCCTCCGCCGTCGCGGATGTAATCAAGCTCCGTCTGGCTTAAGCTTTTAGTCAGTCGCGGCGGCTGGTAAACCTTAAACCAGACCAGCGACCAGATAATCCCAATCCCGCCGGTGATGATAAATACCCAGTGCCAGCTCAGCAGCTCCTGGATCCAGATGAGCAGCGGTGTGAGAAACGCGAGGCCGACAAATTGCCCCGAGGTATAAAAGCCAACCGCCGAGGCGCGCTCATGTTCCGGGAACCAGCTGGTGACCATACGGTTATTGGTCGGGAATGCGGGCGCTTCGAACACGCCGGTGATGGCACGAAGACCAATCAGCGAGAGCAGTCCGGTCGCGAAGCCCTGAAAGAGCGTCGCCACTGACCAGCCGAAAATCGCGATAAAATAGGTCAGGCGCGAGCCAACACGGTCAAGAAACCAGCCGCCGGGGATCTGGCAGAGCGTATAAAGCCAGGCGAAGGCGGAAAAGACGTAGCCCATTTCCGCTTTACTGATGCCAAATTCCTCCTGAATATGCGCCGACGCCACCGCTAAATTGGCGCGATCGACATAACAGATAACCACGGTAATAAATATCATCGCGAGCGTCAGATAACGACGACGCCCCGGTTTTGCAGCCGTTACAGAAATATCCATCACGTTCTGTCTCCAGAATAAGGCATAGCGAGGCACCTCACCATGCCCTTTAAAATACAGAGGGTGTGTTTTTATATTGGATTTATCGCCCGGTGGGCCGGGCCTACAACAGAGTTTTTATTTAATGATTCTGCGCAGCGCTAAATAATTCGCGTTGAGGGAAGGCGGCAGGTTTACGAATCCCCGGGAGCTTACTGAAGTAAGTGCCCGGTGTGAGGAAACGCAGCCAACGCCGTTGCAGCGCGAAATATGACGGGCATTACCATTCGGCGACGGAGCCATCGGCATGCCGCCACAACGGATTACGCCAGTCGGCGCATTGTTGGCTGCGCGCAATCACCTGCTCTTCGTCGATCTCAACGCCAAGACCCGGTTTCATCAACGGCTGGAAATAACCACCTTCCATTTTGAAATCGTCTTTATTTTTTACAAAATCAAGCAGTTCGGCGCCCTGGTTGTAGTGAATGCCCATGCTCTGCTCCTGGAATACCGCATTGCGCGAGACAAAATCGACATGCAGGCAGGCCGCGAGCGCAATCGGGCCAAGTGGACAGTGCGGGGCAAGCCCGACGTCGTAAGCCTCGGCCATCGCCGCGATCTTCATGCATTCGGTAATACCGCCCGCATGGGATAAATCGGGTTGCAGAATCGCAAGACCGCCGGCCTCCAGCACGCGTTTAAATTCAAAGCGCGAGAACATTCTTTCGCCTGCGGCAATCGGAATATGCGTTTGTGCGGCAAGACGCGGATAATATTCCGCCTGTTCGGCTAATACCGGCTCTTCAATAAATAATGGGCGATAAGCTTCCAGTTCTTTAATTAATACTTTTGCCATCGGCGCGCTGACGCGGCCATGGAAATCGAGACCAAACTCTATTTCGCTGCCGAATTCATCGCGAATTTGCGCCACGGTATTGACCGCCGCATCGACTTTGCGCGAGTCATCAATAATCCCTAACTCTTCGCAGCCATTTAATTTAAAGGTGTCGAAGCCTATCTGGCGCAGCGTTTTAATACCGGCGATCACTTCCGCCGGACGGTCGCCGCCAACCCAGCTGTACGCTTTGATTTTGTCGCGCACCAGCCCGCCCATCAGTTGCCATACCGGCGCATTGAGCACTTTGCCTTTAATATCCCATAGCGCCTGGTCGATACCCGCGATGGCGCTCATCAGGATCGGGCCACCGCGATAAAAACCGCCGCGATACATCACCTGCCATAAGTCGTTGATGCGGGCCGGATCCTGGCCAATCAGGTATTCGCCCAGCTCATGCACCGCCGCCTCGACCGTGCGAGCACGCCCCTCAATAACCGGCTCGCCCCATCCGACCACGCCTTCATCCGTCTCAATCTTGAGAAACATCCAGCGGGGCGGTAAACGGTACGTCGTTAGTTTGGTAATTTTCATTGCACTGCCTCTCGATACGCCTTAACAAATGCTTTCGCCTGCGCGGCCGTGCGCTCAACCGGCTGTCCGGCACGGTAAAGATCGCTGCCAAGCCCGGCGCCCGCGCAGCCCGCTTTCAGCCACACCGCCAGGTTTTCCGGCGTGACGCCGCCGACCGCAAAGACCGGGATGTCCGGCGGCAGGACGGCTTTTAACGCCTTGATGTAGTCAGGACCGAAGGCGGAAGACGGGAAAATTTTCAGCGCCTGCGCGCCTGCCTCAATGGCGGTGAACGCCTCGGTCGCCGTGGCGCAGCCGGGGCAGACGGTCATGCCGTAACCCACCGCGCGTTTGATGACGTCAGGCTGAATGTTCGGTGTGACGATAAGCTTGCAGCCCATCTGCGCCAGTTCGTCGACCTGCTCCGGCTTCAGTACCGTGCCCGCGCCAATCAGCGCGCGCTCGCCGAATGCCTTCACCAGCATCGGCAAGCTCTCCTGCCACTGCGGCGAGTTAAGCGGGATCTCTACCGCGTCGAAACCGGCGTCGAGCACCGCGGCGACATGCGCTTCGGCTTCCGGCGGGGTAACGCCGCGTAAGATTGCGATAAGAGGGAGATCAGTGTGCCACTGCATGAGCGAGACTCCTTATGCCTGCCTGAAATGCGTGGTCGCCCTCAAGCGTCCGGGCCGTGTACCCCAGCAGCGTCAGCGCGCGCTGGTAACGGCTCGCAAGCGAAGGACTGGCGACCAGCGTGAGGGGCTGCTGGCGGTCTGGCTGCCAGTGACGAACCTGGCTTGCCACTTCATTGCCAATCAGCAACCCGGAAAGGAATTCAGAGACGTGTTCGCGCGCAAGCGTGCCCAGGACATGGGCGGCGCGCACTTCGAACAGGCGCGCCAGCGGCGCATCGGTAGCCACGCCCTGCTCAAGGCCCGCCTGAAAGGCGTCGGCGTCCGGCTGCTGTTCAGGCAGGCCCGCGCCGATAAGCGAATGGGTCAAGAGAAGATGGTGCAGTTCGCCGGTCATGACGGTGCGAAAGTCGCTGACCTGCGCATCGTCGGCCTGCACCCATTTACAGTGCGTGCCGGGCATGATGTAGAGCGGTGCCGCCGCAAGCTCACGGGCACCCAGCAGTTGGGTTTCTTCGCCACGCATGACGTTGAGGTTATCGTCACGCGTCACGCACAGACCGGGAATGATAAAAACGTCGGGCGCCACAGTCGTGAGCTGGCTGCCGATATCGGCAAACCGCGCCGGACAAGGCAAATAAGGGGCGATTTTCCAGCCTGCATTGCTGCCGACCATGCCCGCCATGACAACAGGCGTGGCGTCATCGCGCCAGCCTTCGGTCACCTGCGCTAACACCGCGTCGGGGGTTCTGCCGTTAAGGCGGGTAACGCCCGCCTCCGATTGCCTGCTTTTAAGGCACTTTTCGTCCTGATAAAGCCAGGCACGAAGATTCGTGGAACCCCAGTCGATAGCGATGTAGCGAGATGTCATGTGATTTCCTTAAGCCTTTTTGTCGAGCTTGCGATCATGGTTAATGCCGCCTGCTCTGCCGCCTCGCCGTCCTGATGCCGTATCGCATCGAACAGCGCCTTATGTTCCTGGAGCGTTTTCGGCATGTTGGCCTCATCGCCCATCCAGGTGCGTTCAAACACGGCCCGTTGCAGAGAGCTGATAGCCACGCTGAGCTGTTGCAGCACCGGGTTATGTACCGCCTCAAGCACCGCCTCGTGATAGCGGATGTCTGCTTCGTTAAAGGCGTCGCGATCCTGGTTGTTGGCAATCATGTCGTTGAGCGCCGCCTCGATACGTGCCAGATCGCTCGACGTGGCGCGCTCCGCCGCCCAGCGGGCAATGGCGGGTTCGACCAGATTGCGCACCTCGCTCATGGAGGCGATAAGGCGCGGGTCATCGTCATGTTCCAGCACCCATTGCAACACCTCGGTGTCGAGGTAGTTCCACTGGTTACGCGGTGCGACAAAAGCCCCGCGATAACGTTTCATCTCAATCAGCCGCTTCGCCATCAGCGAGCGATAGACTTCGCGGATGATATTGCGCGACGTTTCAAACTCGTCGCACAACTCGGCTTCGGCAGGCAGCGACGCGCCTGGTGCATATTTTCCGCCGACAATCTGGCGGCCCAGCGTAACGATGATGCGGTCGGTTTTGGTCATGCTTTGGGTTCCTTTCACGCGAGGTTTCTTCGCTTACTTTACCCTGACCGCCGATTTTCGCCGCATTTTTGAAGTACAACCGTGACGCGGGTGGCCGTGCTGATGGGTTCAATGTAGTACAATCAATGTTGGTTGTACTACAATTTAGATCACAAAAACGACAAAAGGATATATCGGAGCACAGTAACAGACAGCGATTCATTACCCAGAATAATGATGTAAAGGCGTGGCGAAGGGCGGAAAAACAGCAAGAAAAAGGCGCGAAAATTCAGGAAAACGCCCACAGGGCGTTGAAAGGCGGGACAGGGAGAATGGCGACGGCGCGTGAATATTGTAGCTTTGCGCGGCGGATAGATACACGGAATGTGGTGAAGCAGAAAGAAGGAAGCCATGAAACAGCGGCGAGGTACTCTGTTCTGACGCGCCGTCTGATGAACAGACGGCGCGTTAATGATTTACCTTAACGCAGGGCAAATTTCTCAATCGCGTAGGCAACACCGTCTTCCAGGTTCGAGCGGGTCACGACATTCGCGGCCTCTTTCACCGCATCGATGGCGTTCTCCATCGCCACGCCAATGCCCGCATACTCCAGCATCGCAATGTCATTTTCCTGGTCCCCTATCGCCATCACTTCTTCAGGCTGGATGTGCAATACATCGGCCAGCGACTTCACACCTGTGCCTTTGGTGACGCGCTTATCGAGGATTTCAAGAAAGTACGGCGCGCTTTTCAGCACGGTGTATTTCTCTTTCACTTCTTGCGGAATGCGCGTGATGGCTTTGTCGAGGATCTCCGGCTCGTCGATCATCATGACCTTCAGGAAGGTTTTGTTCGGGTCCATTTTTTCCGGCTCGCAGAACACCAGCGGAATAGTGGCGACAAAAGATTCATGAACGGTATAGCGGCTGATATCGCGATTCGCGGTATAGAGCGTGGTGCGGTCCAGCGCGTGGAAATGCGACCCCACCTCGCGCGAAAGTTGCTCCAGGTAACGGTAATCGTCATAGCTGAGCGGCGTTTGCGCGACGGTGCTGCCATCGCTCGCCTTCTGCACCAGCGCGCCGTTATACGTGATGCAGTAATCGCCGGGTTTATCCATATGCAGCTCGCGCAGATAACTTTCCACGCCAGCGTAAGGACGGCCGGTTGTCAGCACCACATTGATGCCTTGTTCACGGGCCGCAGCGATAGCGTTTTTCACGCCGGGTGAAATGGTGTGATCGGGCAGCAGTAACGTGCCATCCATGTCGATTGCAATAAGTTTGATAGCCATGAGGTCCTCTGCATAAATGAGTCTTTTCGCATGCTAACGCGATTCCGCTCAAAAAACAGTAGCAGCCAGGAGGAGAAAAGGGGATGGATCTGCAGGGAAAATGCCGGTTAAGGCAGGCGCATGTCAGGGTGGACGCGCTGCGCTTATTCTCTACGACATAACATTCTACGTCGCATGCAGGCCGGATAAGCAAAGCGCCACCCGCCGTCAGGGATGATTAAAAGAAAAGGTGGGTACGCTGCACGCACCCACCTTACAAAACGACATTCTGCGTCGTACGCCAGGCGGGTCAGCAACGCGCTACCCGCCATCAGGCGTTATCAGATATCGATGTTCGCCGCTTTCAGGGCGTTTTCTTCGATAAAGGCGCGACGCGGTTCAACAGCATCGCCCATTAACGTCGTAAAGAGCTGATCGGCAGCGATGGCGTCTTTTACGGTGACGCGCAGCATACGGCGGCTTTCCGGATCCATTGTGGTTTCCCACAGCTGCTCCGGGTTCATCTCGCCGAGACCTTTATAACGCTGAATAGAGAGACCGCGACGGGACTCTTTCACCAGCCAGTCCAGTGCCTGTTCAAAGCTCGCTACCGGTTGACGGCGTTCGCCGCGCTCGATAAACGCATCTTCTTCAATCAGACCGCGGAGCTTCTCGCCGAGCGTGCAGAGACGACGGTATTCGCCACCGGTCACGAACTCATGATCGAGCGGGTAATCGGTGTCAACGCCGTGCGTACGCACACGCACGACCGGCTCGAAACGACGCGTTTCAGCGTTTTCGCGAATATCGTATTTCCATACGCTACCGTGCTGCTCGTTGTCATTAAGCGTCGTGATAAGCGCAGAGACCCAGCGGGTCACGGTCGCTTCATCCGCAAGCGCCGCTTCCGACAGCGTCGGCTGATAAACCAGCTCTTTTAGCAGCGCGCGTGGATAGCGACGCTCCATGCGGTTGATCATCTTCTGGGCGCCGTTGTACTCAGACACCAGTTTCTCCAGCGCTTCACCGGCGATAGCAGGCGCGCTTTCGTTGGCATGCAGCGTCGCGCCGTCAAGTGCGATAGAAATCTGGTACTGATCCATCGCCTCGTCGTCCTTGATGTACTGTTCTTGTTTCCCTTTCTTCACTTTGTAGAGCGGCGGCTGCGCGATATACACATGGCCACGCTCAATGATTTCCGGCATCTGGCGGTAGAAGAAGGTCAACAGCAGCGTACGGATGTGCGAGCCATCGACGTCCGCATCGGTCATGATGATGATGCTGTGATAGCGCAGCTTGTCCGGGTTGTACTCGTCGCGACCGATGCCGCAGCCGAGCGCGGTGATAAGCGTCGCCACTTCCTGGGAGGAGAGCATTTTGTCAAAGCGCGCTTTCTCCACGTTCAGGATTTTCCCTTTCAGCGGCAGAATCGCCTGATTCTTACGGTTACGGCCCTGTTTAGCAGAACCGCCCGCGGAGTCCCCTTCCACCAGGTAGAGTTCAGAATGCGCCGGGTCGCGTTCCTGACAGTCCGCCAGTTTGCCAGGCAGACCCGCCAGATCCAGTGCGCCTTTACGACGCGTCATTTCACGCGCTTTACGGGCAGCTTCACGGGCGCGCGCAGCGTCGATGATTTTGCCGACCACGATTTTGGCATCAGACGGATTTTCCAGCAGGTATTCCGCCAGCAGTTCGTTCATCTGCTGCTCAACCGCCGATTTCACTTCGGAGGAAACCAGTTTGTCTTTGGTCTGAGAGGAGAATTTCGGGTCCGGCACTTTCACGGAGACGACCGCAATCAGCCCTTCGCGCGCGTCATCGCCGGTGGCGCTGACTTTCGCTTTTTTGCTGTAGCCTTCTTTATCCATGTAGGCGTTCAGCGTACGGGTCATCGCCGCACGGAAGCCTGCCAGGTGCGTACCGCCGTCGCGCTGCGGGATGTTGTTAGTAAAGCAGTAGATGTTTTCCTGGAAGCCGTCGTTCCATTGCAGCGCCACTTCCACGCCAATCCCGTCTTTCTCGGTAGAGAAATAGAAGATGTTCGGGTGGATCGGCGTTTTGTTCTTGTTGAGGTACTCAACGAACGCCTTAATGCCGCCTTCGTAATGGAAGTGATCCTGTTTGCCGTCGCGTTTATCCACCAGACGAATAGAAACGCCGGAGTTCAGGAACGAGAGTTCGCGCAGGCGCTTTGCCAGGATGTCATATTCAAATTCAGTGACGTTGGTAAAGGTTTCGTGGCTTGGCCAGAAGCGAACCTGCGTACCGGTCTGTTCGGTATCGCCGGTCACGGCCAGCGGCGCTTGCGGTACGCCGTGCACGTAAGTCTGCTGGTGGATTTTGCCTTCGCGGCGAATCACCAGTTCCAGTTTCTGCGACAGGGCGTTCACCACGGATACGCCTACGCCGTGCAGACCGCCGGAGACTTTATAGGAGTTATCGTCAAACTTACCGCCTGCGTGCAGAACGGTCATGATAACTTCCGCTGCCGAAACGCCTTCTTCCGGGTGAATACCGGTCGGAATGCCGCGCCCGTCATCCGTTACCGAAACGGAGTTGTCGGCATGGATGGTCACGACGATATCTTTACAGTGACCCGCGAGCGCTTCGTCGATAGCGTTATCTACCACCTCGAATACCATGTGGTGCAGACCGGTGCCGTCATCCGTGTCGCCGATATACATACCCGGGCGCTTACGCACCGCATCCAGCCCTTTCAGGACTTTGATACTGGAGGAGTCATAAGAATTCGACATCAACGTTTCTCGCTCATTTTAACTTGGGTTAATCCGTTATTTTACCCTGATCGACAGCGAACATCTTCGAATTTTTGTCCGTCATGTCGAGAATATGTTCGGCGCTAATCGCGCTGACAAAGACTTGCGACTGCGTGGCCTTCAGGCGCTGCGCCAGAAGCCCACGTCGGGCGTCGTCGAGTTCAGAGGCAAAATCATCTATCAGATAAAGACAGCGGCGTCCGCTTTCGCGGGTGAGAAATTCACCCTGCGCCAGGCGCAGCGCGCACATCAGGAGCTTAAGCTGCCCACGCGATAGCGTATCTTCCACCGGCGCGCCGTCGGCGCGAATGCGGAAATCAGCCTTGTGCGGGCCATGCGCGGTGTAGGTCAACATCCGGTCGCGCTCGAAACCACGTTCCAGAATGTCGGCATAATCACTCTCTTTCTCCCAGCCGCGCTGGAAAGAAAACGTGAGCGTAAATTCCGGCAAAAACTGAGCGCAGGTATCAGCCATATCGTTAGTGATCGCCTCGCTATAGCTGGCGCGCCACTGACTTATCTGTTCGGCCAGCGGAACCAGTTCCCGGTCCCACGGGCGCAGTTGTTCATAGCGGGTCACCTGTCGCAGCGCGGCGTTGCGTTGCTTGAGCAGGCGTTTTAAGTTGCTCCAGGCCACAAAGAAGCCCGGCTCGTTATGGAAGCATCCCCAGTCGAGGAACGCTCTTCTGTATTTGGGGCCGCCGCCGAGCAAAGTAAACCCCTCGGGGGTAATTAATTGCATCGGCATCAGTTGCGCCAGTTCGGCCACTTTATGACCGTCGCTACCGTCGATACGCACCGTGCTGTCGCCGTTGCGATCTTTCGTCAGGCCGACCGAGACTTCGCGTTCGTCGCCCTGCAGCCGCCCATGAAGAATAAAGGAATCCTGTTCGTGGCGAATCACGCGCCCGATTTGCAGGCTGCGAAACGCGCGTCCGTGGCCCAGCGTGTAAATCGCTTCCAGCACGCTGGTTTTCCCGCTGCCGTTCGCGCCAACCAGAAAGTTAAAACCAGGAGAGAGCGCGAGATCCGCATTTTCAATATTGCGGAAATCTTTGATAAGGAGACGCGTCAGTGACATTAAGAACTTTTCCGGTCCAGGGCGTGCATACTCTCAGAGACAGGGGTGTTGGTGTCACAGCCAGTTCGGCCACCGCCAGCGCGCAGAAAGCGGAGCGTACACATAGTACGTGAGCATTTCGAGCACTGCCGGGAGGCGAAATGGCAAGTAAACCAGCCCCTTTTGGAAACTCTACAGACGCATGGGCATAACAACATACGCTGCGGAACTACTCGCCGCGTCTTCAATCTGCACGCTCGACACCGAATCCGTCAGCAGAATGCGCACATTTTCGCACTTCAGCGCGTTCAGCACGTCCAGCACATAACTGACGTTAAAGCCGATTTCCATTTCTGTGCCCGCGTAGGTGACATCAAGGATCTCTTCCGCCTCTTCCTGCTCCGGGTTATTGGCGGTGATTTTCAGCTGGTTTTCACTTACGTAAAGCCGCACCCCGCGGAATTTCTCGTTCGAGAGGATCGCCGCACGGGCAAACGCCTGCTTGAGAATATCGCAGCCTGCCTCCAGCGTTTTGTCCGGGTTTTTCGGCAACACGCGACGGTAATCCGGGAAGCGGCCATCAACCAGCTTGGAGGTGAAAATAAAATCACCAACGTGTGCGCGAATATTATTGCTGCCAATCTGAATACGCAGCGGTGCGTCGCCACCATCCAACATACGCATCAGTTCCAGCACGCCTTTACGCGGCACGATCACCGAATGGTTCGGCAATGGCTGGCCAACCGGCATCGCGCAGACCGCCAGACGGTGGCCGTCGGTCGCAACGGTACGCAGATCTTCGCCTTCGGTTTCAAACAGCATGCCGTTTAAGTAGTAACGCACATCCTGATGCGCCATCGAAAACTGCGTGGCTTCGATAAGACGTTTCATGGTCGCCTGCGGCAGCGTAAATTCGACTTCGCTTTGCCAGTCGTCCAGGTTCGGGAAATCTGCCGCCGGGAGCGTGGAGAGCGAAAAACGGCTGCGCCCTGAGCTCACGCGCATGCGATCGCCATCCAGTTGAACGGCGATTTCCGCGCCTTCTGGCAGACCACGGCAAATATCAAAGAATTTACGGGCCGGTACGGTCGTGGCACCCGGCTCATGCGGTTGCACCAACGCGACGCGCGCCACCATTTCCATTTCCAGATCGGTGCCGGTCAGCGACAGCACACCGTCCGCGACCTGAAGCAACAGGTTGCCAAGAATAGGCAGCGTCGGACGACCGCCCAGCGGGCCGCTGACCTGCTGGAGCGGCTTTAATAAATGTTCACGTTCAACGGTAAATTTCATAGCGTCACGAAGATAATGTTCTGATTAAATTGGAGAAATCTTCTTTGATATCGTGGCTTTCCTCACGCAGCTGCTCTATTTTGCGACACGCGTGCAGCACCGTGGTGTGGTCGCGGCCGCCAAAGGCATCGCCGATTTCCGGCAGGCTGTGGTTGGTCAGCTCTTTGGCGAGCGCCATCGCCATCTGGCGCGGACGCGCGACCGAGCGGGAACGCCGCTTGGAAAGCAAATCCGCCACCTTGATTTTGTAGTACTCGGCCACCGTCTTTTGAATATTGTCGATAGTGACGAGTTTTTCTTGCAGCGCCAGCAGATCGCGCAGCGCTTCGCGTACGAAATCGATAGTAATAGCGCGACCGGTGAAGTTGGCGTTCGCGATAACGCGGTTCAGCGCGCCTTCCAGCTCACGCACATTGGAACGCAGACGCTTTGCAATAAAGAAGGCCACTTCGCCCGGCAGACGGATATCGTTCTCATCCGCCTTTTTCATCAGAATCGCCACGCGTGTTTCCAGCTCTGGCGGCTCAATGGCGACCGTCAGACCCCAGCCAAAGCGCGATTTCAGACGATCCTCAACCCCGTTGATCTCTTTTGGATAACGATCCGAGGTAAGAATTATCTGTTGATTGCCTTCCAGCAGGGCGTTAAAGGTGTGGAAAAACTCTTCCTGGGATCGCTCTTTATTGGCGAAGAACTGAATATCGTCAATAAGCAGCGCATCCACCGAGCGGTAGTAGCGTTTGAACTCTTCAATGGCGTTGTTTTGCAGCGCTTTCACCATGTCCTGTACGAACCGCTCAGAGTGCATATACACCACTTTCGCGTTCGGCTTGCGGGCCATGATGCCGTTACCGACAGCGTGCAACAGGTGCGTTTTACCAAGACCCGTGCCGCCATAAAGGAAGAGCGGGTTGTACGCGCCGCCTGGGTTATCCGCCACCTGACGCGCCGCCGCGCGGGCCAGCTGGTTGGATTTACCCTCAACGAAGTTATCGAAGGTATGTTTGACGTTAACATTAGAACGGTAGGACGGCTCCGCCGGTGCAGGCACGTTGTCCCATGCCGGACGCATGGGCGCCGCGGCTGGCGCAGCCTGGGCAGGCTTTACCGCCTGGCTTGCGGGCGCGGCTGTCGTCTGCGTCAGCGGTTTCGTGCCGACTTCAAAACGCAGCAACGGCGCGTCAGAGCCGCAGAAATCATTCAGTAATCCATTAATATTATTGAGGTATTTGTCCCTTACCCAATCGAGCACAAACCGGTTTGGCGCATACAAAGCCAGCGTGTTATCGCTCAGTTCCGCCTGTAGGGGGCGTATCCACATACTGAATTCAGTGGCTGGTAACTCATCCTGCAATCGGGCAAGACACTGCTGCCAAAGCGAAAGTGACACGGCGGACTCCACTCGAACAAAAGTCGATAAAAGACGAAGACTGAAACATTCATGATTGTTGACACACGCCGACAAGCCCCGAGCCGGGAGGCGTGCGAACCGCTATTTGCGGTTTTTTACCCGATGCCTGAGATCAGGGATCCCGATCGGGACCGCGGATCATAGCCTAAAGCGAGCCAGAGATCTCCTGTTTCTCACAGATTCTTCCTGATTTATCCACAGGCCTGCGTCAGGACGCTTAAGTGTAATCGATCCTTTCATGGCTGCGGCACGATTTACCCGGCATATCGGAAAAATTAATGACGATCGCGAAAATTTTGCTTTATCGATCTAACGAAGATCCTGGACGATCCTTGCGCTTTGCCAACGAGCCCGTATAATTCCCCACCCGGTGCGTAAAGCGCGGTTTATCGCCTGAATTTTGCGCGTTTTTCATCCTCAGACTGAGGGGAAAAGCGCGGGAAATAAGGAAAGTGAATTGACTCCGGAGTGTACAATTATTACAATCCGGCCTCTTTAATCGTCGATTACTTTGGCGTAAGTCGTCCGGCAGGCCGTTCGCGCATACGCAAAGTCAGTGAATTTATTCAAGTTTAGGTAGAAATCGCCATGAAACGCACTTTTCAACCGTCTGTACTGAAGCGCAACCGTTCTCACGGCTTCCGTGCTCGTATGGCTACTAAAAATGGTCGTCAGGTTCTGGCACGTCGTCGTGCTAAAGGCCGCGCTCGTCTGACCGTTTCCAAGTAATAGCTAACCATTTAGTGGTTAAGCTCGCATTTCCCAGGGAGTTACGTTTGTTAACTCCCGCTCATTTCACCTTCGTCTTCCAGCAGCCACAACGGGCTGGCACGCCGCAAATCACCATCCTCGGCCGCCTTAATTCGCTGGGGCATCCCCGCATCGGTCTTACCGTCGCCAAGAAAAACGTTAAACGCGCTCATGAACGCAATCGGATTAAACGTCTGACGCGTGAAAGCTTTCGTTTACGTCAACATGAACTTCCTCCAATGGATTTCGTGGTGGTGGCGAAGCGCGGGATTGCCGACCTCGATAACCGGGAGCTTTCGGAAGCTTTGGAAAAATTATGGCGTCGTCATTGTCGCCTGGTTCGCGGCTCCTGATAGCCCTCATCCGGGTCTATCAACGCTTCATTAGTCCGCTTCTCGGGCCGCATTGCCGTTTTCACCCCACCTGTTCGCAGTACGGAATTGAGGCATTGCGCAGGTTTGGTGTGTTAAAAGGCAGTTGGTTGACAGTGAAACGCGTATTAAAATGCCACCCTTTGAACCCGGGTGGAGACGACCCCGTCCCGCCAGGACCTTTTGATACCAGAGAACACTAACGATGGATTCGCAACGCAATCTTCTTGTCATCGCTTTGTTGTTCGTGTCTTTCATGATCTGGCAAGCCTGGGAGCAAGATAAAGCTCCAAAACCCCAGGTTCAGCAGACCACGCAGACTACGACCACCGCAGCGGGTAGCGCCGCAAGCCAGGGCGTACCGGCCAGTGGCCAGGGGAAACTCATTACCGTTAAGACCGATGTCCTTTCTCTTACCATCAATACCCGTGGTGGCGACATCGAGCAGGCGCTTCTGCTGGCATACCCGAAAGAACTGGGCTCCAGCGAACCTTTCCAGCTGCTGGAAACCACGCCGGAATTTGTCTACCAGGCACAGAGCGGCCTGACTGGTCGTAACGGCCCGGACAACCCGAATAACAATCAGGGTCGCCCGCTTTATAATGTCGATCGCGACACCTACGTTCTGGCTGACGGTCAGGACGAGCTGCTGATCCCGATGACCTTCACCGACGCCTCAGGCAACACCTTCACCAAAACGTTCGCCCTGAAACGCGGCCAGTACGCGGTGTATGTGGGTTATAACGTGAAGAATGCCGGCACGCAGCCGCTCGAAGTCTCTACGTTCGGCCAGCTGAAGCAGACTATCGATCTGCCGAGCCATCGCGATACGGGTAGCAACAACTTTGCTCTGCATACTTTCCGCGGCGCGGCCTACTCCACGCCGGACGAGAAGTATGAGAAATATAAGTTCGATACCATCGCCGACAATGAAAACCTGAACGTGAACGCCAAAGGCGGCTGGGTAGCAATGCTTCAGCAGTACTTCGCGACCGCGTGGGTACCAGCAGGCAACGGCACCAATAACCTCTATACCGCAAACCTGGGTCACGGCGTTGCCGCTGTCGGTTACAAGTCTGAACCGGTTCAGGTTCAGCCAGGCCAGACGGCGTCGCTTTCCAGCACCCTGTGGGTGGGTCCGGAGATTCAGGACAAAATGGCCGCTGTCGCGCCGCACCTTGACCTGACCGTTGACTACGGCTGGTTGTGGTTCATCTCTCAGCCGCTGTTCAAGCTGCTGAAATGGATCCACAGCTTCCTTGGCAACTGGGGCTTCTCGATTATCGCCATCACCTTTATCGTTCGTGGTGTGATGTACCCGCTGACAAAAGCGCAGTACACCTCCATGGCGAAAATGCGCCTGTTGCAGCCGAAGATTCAGGCTATGCGCGAGCGTATGGGCGACGACAAGCAGCGTATGAGCCAGGAAATGATGGCGCTGTATAAAGCGGAGAAAGTGAACCCGCTGGGCGGCTGCTTCCCGCTGCTGATTCAGATGCCTATCTTCCTTGCGCTTTACTACATGCTGATGGGCTCGGTGGAACTGCGTCACGCGCCGTTCGCACTCTGGATCCACGACCTTTCCGCACAGGACCCGTACTACATCCTGCCGATCCTGATGGGCGCGACGATGTTCTTCATTCAGAAGATGTCGCCGACCACCGTGACTGACCCGATGCAGCAGAAGATCATGACCTTTATGCCGGTCATCTTCACGGTCTTCTTCCTGTGGTTCCCGTCCGGCCTGGTGCTGTACTATATCGTCAGCAACCTGGTGACCATCCTTCAGCAGCAGCTGATTTACCGTGGTCTGGAAAAACGCGGTCTGCATAGCCGCGAGAAGAAAAAGTCCTGATCCGGTAGTTGTCCGGATAAGGCGAAGCCGCCATCCGGCAAAGGGAACATCACGTTAAGGGCGGTCTGATGACCGCCCTTTTTATTGGTATTAAAGAGACAGACCATGAGCCATAACGACACTATTGTCGCCCAGGCAACGCCTCCCGGACGCGGCGGCGTGGGCATTCTGCGCGTTTCCGGCCAACAGGCGCGGGACGTGGCGCACGCCGTTTTGGGCAAGCTGCCCAAGCCCCGTTACGCCGATTATCTGCCGTTCAAAGATGCTGACGGCACCGCGCTCGATCAGGGTATCGCGCTGTGGTTCCCCGGCCCCAATTCTTTTACCGGTGAAGATGTGCTGGAGCTGCAGGGCCACGGCGGCCCGGTAATTCTGGATTTGCTGTTAAAGCGCATCCTGACGTTGCCCGGCGTACGCATCGCGCGTCCTGGCGAATTCTCCGAACGGGCGTTTCTGAACGACAAACTCGATCTCGCCCAGGCAGAAGCGATTGCCGACCTTATCGATGCCAGTTCTGAGCAGGCGGCACGTTCAGCGCTAAACTCGCTTCAGGGCGCGTTTTCTGCGCGCGTGAATCATCTGGTAGAGGCGCTGACTCATCTGCGTATTTTTGTCGAAGCCGCAATTGATTTCCCGGATGAAGAGATCGATTTCCTCTCCGATGGCAAAATCGAAGCCCAGCTTAACGACGTTATTGGCGATCTCGACGCTGTACGCGCCGAAGCGCGTCAGGGCAGTCTGCTGCGCGAAGGGATGAAAGTGGTCATTGCGGGCCGCCCGAACGCCGGGAAATCCAGCCTGCTGAATGCGCTGGCAGGCCGCGAAGCGGCGATTGTGACCGACATTGCGGGCACAACCCGCGACGTATTACGCGAGCACATCCATATTGACGGTATGCCGTTGCATATCATCGACACCGCCGGTCTGCGCGAGGCGAGCGATGAAGTGGAACGCATCGGTATTGAGCGCGCCTGGCAGGAAATTGAGCAAGCCGACCGCGTGCTGTTTATGGTCGACGGCACCACGACGGATGCCACCGACCCGGCGCAAATTTGGCCCGACTTTATTGCCCGTCTTCCCGCGAAATTACCGATTACCGTAGTGCGTAACAAAGCAGACGTTACCGGTGAGCAGCCGGGCATGAGCGAAGTAAATGGTCACTCACTTATTCGTCTTTCCGCACGCACCAGCGAAGGCGTTGAAGTATTACGCAGCCATCTCAAACAAAGCATGGGCTTTGATACCAGCATGGAAGGCGGCTTCCTGGCTCGCCGTCGACATCTGCAGGCGCTGGAAGACGCGGCGAATCACCTGCAACAGGGCAAAGCGCAATTGCTGGGCGCCTGGGCAGGCGAACTGCTGGCCGAAGAGCTGCGTCTGGCGCAGCAGGCGTTAAGTGAAATCACCGGTGAATTTACCTCTGACGATTTGCTGGGCCGTATTTTCTCGAGCTTCTGTATTGGTAAATAACGCCGGCGGATTGTCGTCTGTAAGCATCCACTAACCCGTATTAACAGCTTGTTAATGCGGGTTTTTATTGTCAGCCGGGATGCCAGAGAGCCCTGCGGGTTCGCTGTAGAGATTAGCTTTCGTTTATCGCTTCAGAGGCCGCTGCGGCAATTTTTTTGCAAAGCGCGGCGTGCCCCGATGGGCATTGCGTTTTAGCGTTATCCTCTGTCTTTTGCAGATCGTCAGAATCGAGCGTCGAATCAATATGGCTGAGCACCCACTGCTCAAATGCGGGCTGGCGTTTTACGAGGGCATCTAAAGCCGGCAACGTGCGCCACTGGTCAGCTAAAAGACGGATAACGGCTTCCGACTGACCTTCGCCAGGACTGCCCTCATCACATGACGAGTAACGCACATAACTGTCGTATACCGCAGCCCAGGTATTGAGATGATCGACGGCATTTTCTGCGGCTTGCGCTTTCTCTTTCGTGCATTCACTGGCCTGCGTGACAGGGCAAAAAAAGGCAAAAACGAGGCAAAACAGGAGAGATTTGTTCATAGTCCGATACACGCCCATCATACATTCGGGATGCCGCCTCTGAGAGGCGTATTCATCCACGCATTGTTCCCTAAAAACATCACATTACCGCTTACCGGCTTTACAAAAAAGTCTTTCATATTGTGCCTGTTAGCGTCATTACCAACGTTTCAGGAAAAGCTGAAGGGAGCGAAAGCAATGAGGCCTGCTTTTACGCTCGTCTTTCGCTGCTGATGTTCGCCATCCCTGGCTTTGTGTAGTAAGCATTTACTAACCTGCATTAACGCGTTGTTAATGCAGGTTTTACAGGTTTATACCACCACGTCCACGCTGCGTTCTTCAATAAACGTATTGCGCTTTTGCGCCCAGCTATAGAACGCCAGGCCAATAAACAGGCACACCGCGCCGGTTATCACAATACCGCTGCTGACAGGCACCAGCTCAAACAGCATTCCCAGCAGCAAAGAGCCTGCCGCGCCGCCGCACGAGCCGATAGTAAACCAGTAGCTGATCACCTTCCCGACATGTTCCGCCGGGATCTGCTTCTGAATCACCGTCAGCAGCGGGATATCAATGGTCGCGGCCGCGACGCCAATCAGAATCACCGCCGAGAACAGCCAGAGGTAAGTGAACGGCAGCCACAGGCTCAGCGCCAGCAGCAGCAGGCCGCTTCCGAGCAGCACTTCGCAGGAGTAGGTAAACAGCAGCGGACGCTGGAAGAACCGCTTCCCGACCCACAAATTCGCCAGCAGCTCCGCAAGCCCGTTGGCAAACATCAGCGCGCCGTAGAGCCACGGCGGGCTTTCCAGCGTGCGCAGGATAAGGATCGGGATGCAAATTTGCAGGCTGCCGCGCCAGAAGAACGTAAACGCGCCATACAGCCAGACGCGGGTGCGCATCACCGGGTCAACATGCAACACCTGATAACCGTTGCGCAGCTCCTGGAAAAACACGCCGGGCGTCAGGCGGTTCGTGGGGGCGGTGCGCGGCGCGCTCTTCGGCATCGTCCACAGCAGCAGGCTGGAGACGCCGAAAACCACGCCGGTCACCACAAACAGCATCTGAGAAGGAATGCGGTCCTGGAGTACCGCCAGCAGGCCGGAGCCGAGGAAAAACGCGGGCCAGGTAACGGTCTGGATCAGTCCGTTCGCCAGCTGCAGGCGTTCCGTCCCGGCAAGCGTCGGGATCAGCGCTTTGGCCGCCGGTACGGAAATCGCAAACAGCGTGGAGATAAACACGCCGATAGCCGACAGCCCGTAAATATTCAGCAAGCCCGCATAATAGAGCGCCGGGATCGCCAGTACGCTCAGGGTGCGCAACACTTCAAGGCAAATTACGTAGCGGCGGCGGTCGAGCCGGTCGCTAATGACGCCGCCCAGCGGGCCGAGCAGGCCGCGCGTCAGCGTAATAGCAAACACGATGGCCCCAAGCGTCGCCGAAGACGAGCCAATCTTCAGCGCGTAATAGATAAGCGAAACGGAAAACAGCCCATCGCCCAGGTTCGTCAGGATCTGGCTGTAAAAGAACGGAAAGAAGCGTTTTTCGCGCAGCAGCTCCCCGTAGCCTTTTTTCTGTACCGTTGTGGTCATCTCAATGTCCTCGCAGCAGAGTGCGTAATGCCTGTAACAAAGCGCTTTCCTGCTCCTGAAACTGTCGGGCGCGCGTCGCCAGGTCGGCAATATCCAGCCGCTGGGTAATGCGCGCTTTCACCACCAGGCTTTTCAGAATAAAGGCCTGCTGGCCGAGCTGGCGCGCCAGTTCAGTCATGGCGTCCTGGTCGGGATGCTGAAGCGATAAATAGTGAGCGAACAGCGTTCGCGATCCTGATAGTAAACTGAATCCGTCATGTAATAACTGCAATTTAATTTCACGTGCTTCAAAATTATCTTTCAGGTAGTCCTCAATGCCGGATAAAAATTGCTGGCTGTCCTGATAATGGGCGAGGTAATCGCGCAGCGCCTGATGGAAATAGCGTGTTGCATCGTCGCTGTTGTAATGATCAAGCGTAAACCAGCGCGCCAGCCGGTCGCCGTTATTATCAAAAAAGCCCGCCACCTCCTGTAATCCATACTGATACTGGCACAGCACGCTGGCCGGGTTATCATCCGCGACCTGATAACGGTCACGCGCCTCATCCACGCCGTTCAGCACCACCAGATGATGCAAATGTTTCTGCCGGTATTCCGGACAGTGCGGGAAATAAAAGACCGAACCGGAAATAAGCACAAATCCATACTGGCGAATAAGCGCATCGACATCCGGCTTAATTTGCGCAAAGCCCTCGCCCCGTAATTCGTGGGGATAAATGCCCAGCGCGTTTAAGTCCGGCTCGTTAAAGCAGCCATTCACAAAATTATATTTCGGCTTTTTTTGCTGAATGATCTGGCGAAAAATCTCATCGCTGCTTACCAGCGCGCGGTAAAAAAGCAGATCGGTTTGTGCGCGGCGTTCTTTAAGAAACACCACGGCGTGACGCTCGGCGCAGTTCATAAAGCGGCGATCATAAAGCTGCGCATCGTGCGGATAGAGAATATCCGTCATCATGTCACTCTCCTGTGAGCTGATATTTACTGTGCAACAGCGAGGCGAGACGCCCGGCATGCGTAAAGTGGGTCATATCCAGGTCAGCCGGGTCGAAAACGAAATCCAGCTCGCTCTCAAGTTCCGCCACGAGGATCACCACGCCTATCGAATCCACGCCCAGCGACGCGAAGGGAGTCTGCGCGCCGAGCGGCCCTTTATCGGGCAGCTGTAGCGCCAGCTTCTCCAGAATGACCGCTTCCAGCGCGGCGACAGATTGCTCAGACATCTTCTCTCCTTATGCGCCTGCCCGCGCCGTGGCGGTACGCTGGCGCGCTTTACTCACCAGATACGCATTTTGAAACGCCGGCGGCGACAGCAGACGCCCGGTCAGATCGCGGTACTGCCGTTGCAGCATCGGATCCGCCAGAATCGCCTGATACAACTGCTGCTGGCGGGCTTCGTCTTTGGTTATCAGCGAATCGGCGATAATGCCGCGCGCGTGGGCCGGGAAATAGCCGTTGAAGCGCTGCGCGTAAGCCTTCAGCGCCGCAGGCAGGCTCGCCTGCTCGCCCAGCGCCGCCGCAAGCATCGACGCCGCCTGGAGCGCAAAGCTGCATCCCACGCCGCTCATCGGGTCGAGCGAAAGCGCCGCGTCGCCGATAAAGGCGATATCCGCGTGCACCGGCTGACGTACCAGGCTTGGATAATCCTGATAACCGTAAACCGGCGTCTCAAAGCGCGCGTTTCGCACGTCCGGCATCTGCGGCACGGTCGTGAAGTAGCGCAGCAACGCCTGTTCCGCGCCCTCCTCCTGCCAGCGTTTCGCCGTCTCTTTATCCACATAAGCCGACAGCAGCGTGCGCCCGCCCGTTAGCGGATAGAGAAACGCCATGCCGCCCGCGCTGTGGGCAAAGAGCGAGCGCCCCTGCTCCGGCGCGGCGATACCCGAGCAATATGCGAAGAACGTCGCCCGCTGGTTTTCATGCGCCACAGCCTCGTTACCCGTCAGTCGGGCGATGGCGGAGGTGCGACCGTCGGCGGCCACCAGCACCCGGCCCTGCACCAACTGCATCTGCGCGTCTTTCTCAATGGTCAGCGTCCAGCCGTCCGGCGTGCGTTCAAGCGCCGTGACGCGCTCGCCAAACCCGCTCTCCACGCCCGCGTTTTCCGCCTGCTGGCGCAGCGCCGGGTCCAGCACCGACCGCTCAAGATTCAGCGCGTACCCTTCGCTCGCCGGGCCGTAGCCGCCTTCCGGGTCGATATACCCGGCGGCGGTAATAAACGCCGCTTTGGTGCGCACGCTGTAAGGCGGGCTGGCAAGCGCCGCCATGTTGAGCTGCTCCAGCACCGGTATCGCGGCGGGCTGGATAAAATGGGTGCAGAGCTTTTTATAGCGCTGCGCGTCCGGCATTTTTTCGATAAGCCGCACCGTCATGCCCTGCTGGCGCAGCAGGATGGCGCAGGCGCTTCCGCCCACGCCGCCGCCGACAATTAACACGTCATACGTCATGGTCGGCTCCTTATACGGCGATCGGCTGGTCAAGCAGCGCGTCGGCCAGCACGCCTTCGATCGCACGCTGCAGGATGTCGAGTCCGTCGCGCAGCTGCGCCTCGCTGATGGTCAGCGCGGGCATCAGTTTCACCACCTGATCGCGGTCGCCTGCCCGTTCGATAATCATCTTCTGCTCAAAACAGGCGCGCGATATGGCGCGGGCGTGTTCCGGCTGGTGGAACTCAATACCGTAAAACAGCCCGCGGCCACGGGTCGCTTTGATAAAGGGCGCAAAGCGCAGATGGATTTCCGCCAGCCACTGCTTCACCACGCTTTCAAGCTGAAACACATGCTGGCTCAGCGCGTCGTCGGCCCAGAAGGTGGTCAGCGCGGCGCGGGCGGTGACGAATGCCGTCGTGTTGCCGCGAAAGGTGCCGTTGTCTTCGCCAGGGCTCCACTGATCCAGCTCCGGTTTATAGAGCAGCAGCGAAAACGGCAGGCCGTAGCCGCTTAACGATTTAGACAGGCAGACGATATCCGGCTCGATACCCGCGAACTCAAAACTGAAAAACTCGCCGGTACGCCCGCAGCCCGCCTGAATATCATCCACGATCAGCAAAATATTGTGGCGACGGGTCAGCTCGCGCAGCCGTTGCAGCCACCCGGCAGAGGCGACATTCACGCCCCCTTCGCCCTGTACGGTCTCCAGGATAACCGCCGCGGGCACGTCGAGCCCGGAGCTGTTATCCGTCAGCAGTTTTTCCAGATACGCGACAGAATCCAGGCCATCGAGATAGCCCTCATACGGCAGACGAAAGACATGCGCATCGGCCCACGGCTGGCGGTTATCGCGATTGCCGGTCAGCCCCAGCGCCGTTGACGACATGCCGTGAAAGCCATTGGTAAACGCCACGATGGTGGCGCGCTCGCGCGTTTTGCGGGCAAGTTTGATAGCCGACTCCACCACGCTGGTGCCGGTCGGGGAGGTAAACTGCATCCGGTAATCCAGCGCGCGCGGCGCCAGGATCAGCCGGTGAAAGTCGAGGATAAACGCCATCTTGGCTTCGGAATGCAGATCCAGCGCGGCCTGGATGCCGTCATTGGCGACATATTCCAGCAGCGCCTGCTTCAGGGCGTCGGGGTTATGGCCGTAGTTCACCGCCCCGGCGCAGCTTAAAAAGTCGAGCCAGGCGTTATTTTGCGCGTCATACAGATAGCTTCCGCTCGCACGCTGAAACACCACCGGAAAGTTGCGGCAATAGCTGCGCGCCGAGGACTCATGGCGGGCGAAAACCTCGAAAACCGTGTCATGCGTAGTCATATTTTTTACCGTTTCCAGAGAGAAAAGAGAGAGTCAGACCGGCACTTCCTGCTCCTGCAGCAGCGGCGAGAGCGACATCCAGATATCCTTCGCCCGCAGCGACAACAGGCTGAAAGACCCCGCATCGCCATAACCGTGAGAGGACTCACACAGGCCGTTCAGGAACAGCGGCGGCAGCGCGCAACCGGGCCGGGAACTCAGGCTGTAGTCGCGGTTGATTTTCAAAAAGCCGCTCTCCTGGGTTTCAATCATCGGGTAAAGCTCGCTTAACAGCGGCGGGCACAGCTCTTCGCTCTCGCCGTTGCCGAGATTGCGAAAACCGGTCGCCAGCACGACGCCGTCCAGGTCGCTTATGGTTTGCTGGCGGTGAGTGTGGCTGTCGGTCAGGTGCAGCGTGCAGCCCGAGGCCGTTTCGCGATAGCCGGTTATCTGCTGGTTCGCGAGGATCTGCACCCGTTGCTGGCCGGCGAGTTTGTCTTCGTACAGGCCCACATAAAGCTGGTGAATGACGTCTTTATCCGCCGAGGAGTAGTTGGTGTAATGCAGATGGCGGTTGATGTTTTGCTTCGCCGCCGCAGAGCTGGAAAAGTAGTAATCCACGAACTCCGGGAAATAAACATGTTCGCTAAACGGGCTGGTGTCCTTCAGGCGAAACCCATAGCCGCGCTGAATATTGATAACCTCCACCTGCGGCCAGCTCTGGCGCAGATGCAGCAGAATTTCCACCGCGCTCTGGCTGCCGCCGACGACCGCAATCCGGCGCAGCGGACGACACGCATTGAGTTTCTCCAGGCTTTCCAGATAGGACGTCAGATGGAAAACCCGCTCGCGGCTGGCGCGGGTAAATACCTCCGGGATAAGCGGCGTGCGCCCCGGCGCCACCACCAGCGCGCGGGCGCGCCACACGGCGCCATCGGCGGTTTCAATCTGATAACGCTGCGGCGTCGCGCTTTTATCAAGGCTGATTCTGGTGACGTTCTGCCCGTATTTCACCTGATGTGAAAACGCCTGCGCCACCCAGGTGACATATTCCGCAAACTCCCGGCGCAGCGGGAATTCCAGCCCGAGGTTGAGATGCTCAAACAGCCGGTTCTTCTCAAACAAAAAGTTGAGAAAGGTATAGCGGCTGCGCGGGTTGCGCGGCGTCACCAGATCGCGCGCCGGATGGTTCTGGATATCGCTGCCCGACAGCAGCATTTGCGGCTGCCAGCAGGGGCCGTCGCGACGCTCCAGAAACAGGCATTTTCCTTCAAAGCCAAACTCTTCTAAGGCAATCGCCAGCGCTATATTCGCCGGGCCAAAACCGATGCCGATAATATCGTATTCCGTTTCATTACCAGGAATATCCCCGGCGCAATGCATTTGCGTGGTCATCTGCGCGCTCCATTAAATTGACCAGGAAATAACTTCTTCGCTGTGGCCGATATAATCCCAGTGGGAAATAAGATTTTCTTCAAACACCAGAATTTCAAAAATACGACTCTGAAAAGCGACCTGCGTATTTTTATTCACATAGCTCGCGCGCACTTCAACGCAGACGCGATCGCCCTCTTCCATAACGATTTTTTTATCAAGCTGATAATCGCCAAGCACCCGGTAGCGCGGCGTCAGGAATTCATTTAACGCCGCTTTGCCGCGCAGCGTATCCAGCTGGTTATAATTCACCGTCACCTCTTTCGTAAAACACGACATAATTATTTCCATATCCAGCGTGCGGAATTTTTCACATACCGCAGCAACCCGCTGAACATTATTTGCGGACATAGCAACCCCGTCAGAATTAGTCATTAATTCCTGAGAAAAGCGTTATTTTTTAATGAGGCGGAGAAGCGAGGCTTATCCGCCTTGAGAGATTATCAGCAGCCGCAGCTTACCGGTGTGCCGTCGCGGCCCTGATGACCTTCAGTGGCGTAACCGTCGCGTTTCCACCAGTCCAGCCCGCCGATAAGCTCTTTCACCTGGAAACCCAGCGTCAGCAGCTTCATCGCGGTCTTGGTCGAGCCGTTACAGCCGATCCCGTCGCAGTAGCAGATGTAGACTTTGGATTTATCCAGCTCAGTGGTGTTGTTAAAGCACAGCGCTTTATGCGGCAGGTTAATCGCGCCCGGAATATGCTCGCGCTGGTACGCCTCTTCGCTACGGCCATCCACGACCACGATATTTTCCCCGGCGTTGAGCGCGAGATAGAGATCCCATGAATCGGCTTCAAAGGAGAGTTTTTTCTGGTAATACGCCAGCTGTTCAAGGTTTGACATGGCTTTCTTACTCCGTTCGGTTGGTTAGCGCGTCTGCGATAACATCCACAGCACGCTGTGCGCTTGGTAGTTTCCCCGCATACAGACAGAAATCATGCGGCATCGCGGGATGGTGATAATGCGTCAGCGAACATCCCTGCTCGCGGGCCTTCGCGACAAACGCCAGGCCTTCATCCTTCAGAACATCATATCCGGCGGTATGCACCGTACAGGGCGGCAGCGCGCGCCAGGCGAAGCCCGTATCCAGCGGATCGAACCGCTTCGCGTCGCACCACGGCAGCCAGTGGCGGGCGAATCCGCGCATCGTCTGCGCGTCCAGCAGATAGCCCTGGCCGAACGCGTCAAACGACGCGAAATCGTGGTGGCGGGCCAGCACCGGATAAATCAAATGCAGGCTGGAAAATGCGCCGGCGAACGGGCCGCTGGCGAACCAGAGCGCCAGCAGGCCGCCGACGCTGTCACCCACCAGCGCTGGAGGGCGCGCAAGGGTTATCCACTCTGCCAGTTGCCTTTCCAGCGCGTCAACGCAATCCTGCATCGGCGTTTCCGGGGCTTTCGGGTAATCGAACGCATAAATCTCGCGCCCGGTTTGCTGGCACAGCGCGCTTAAAAAAGGCGCGAAAACTGCCGTTGAGTAATAGACCAGTCCGCCGCCGTGCAGATAGAAAATCGGCTGCGGATCGCGCACCACGTCCGGATAAAAGCGCCGTACTCCCGCCTCTTCCCGCATGTCGCAGGCAAGCGGCGCGGACAGGCCCGAAATCCAGCGCGCCACGCGCGCGCGGTCATCATCGGCGTCATTCGCCACGCGGGCCGACATCATCATGTTGCGCACGGCCAGCAGGTTGGCGAAATCTTTCGCCAGCGGTTGCGTCTGCGTCATACCGCCTCCGTGGCAGGCTGCCAGGCGACAAGCCCGTGGCGCGTCACGCGCCAGAGCCGGAAACTGGACGGACGGCTTTCCCGCTGCTCGTCGAAGCGCAGCGGCCCCAGCACTGTCCGGGCAGGCGGTTCCGGGTAGCGCGCCGCGGTCTGCAGCGCCGCCAGCGTTTCCCACAGATACGTCCCCGGCTCGCCGCCCCAGCGTCGCCGCCATGCCTGACGAACGTGACGCGCGGTTTCGCCTGCCGGGTGTGGACAAATGCCTGCAATCAGAATGTCGTGCCGGTCGGGGTCGACGCCGTGCGCCAGCAGATCCGGCACCAGCGCCGTCGAGCCCGCGTCATCGGTGAGGATAAGCCTGCCCGGCAGGTCGGAGTGCGCCCAGCGAATGGCGTAGCGAACCGAGGCCGCGTAGCGCCCGGAAAAAATGCGGGTCGCACCGTAAGGCGTCAGATCAAGCCAGTCCGCCAGCTGCTCTGCGACGCTGATGCCGTGCAGCGAACCGTCATGCTCCGGCGGCGCGACCGCCCACTGCGCCTGCGTCATCAGCTCGCCAAGCCAGGTCACGTAATCCGCGTCGTTGTCGCATAACCGCCAGGTGGTGGCGTTACGCGTCAGATGACTGGCGGTCGCGGCCGGTAAAAACAGCGGCACACCGCGCGCAGCGTATAGCGGCGCGGCAGCGTCAGCCGCCGAAGACGCGAAATGGCCGACCACCGCATCCGGCGCCCATGCCAGCACCTCACGCGCCGCGCGTAACGCGCCCTCCCGGCTGGCGCTGTCGTCAAACAGCCGGAGCTGTACGTGCGGCCCCAGCAGGCAGTGACGCGCCAGCACCACCGCGCGTAAAAACGTGTGCGTATGGATGGAGAATTTCGGGTCGAGACAGGCCACGCAGGCGATACGTTTCATGGATAGAGTCGCTCCTTTAACCGTTCGCTAAAGCGGCGGGCGGCGGCGGGAATGTATTTCGCGCCGCGCCCGGAAAAGCCGCAAAACAGCGCAATGGCCTCGCCTTTTTCAAGGCGCATCTCCGGCAGCAGATCCTGGGTATAGCCGTCATAACCGTCACGCCCGTCGACCACGCTCAACGCGCTGCCGGGCAGCAGACGCTGCGTCAGCTTCTGGTGGTAGCGCTGGTTCGCTTTACTCCATTGCAGTTGCTCCGGCCTCGCGGCGTCATGCTGCGGCGCGCCGCCGACAAACGCGACGTCGCGGCCATCCGGGCGAATATACCCGCCGCTGCGCTCATCCAGCAGACAGACGCCGGGCGCGTCGCCCGTGGCGCTGTACAGACTGCTGAGCGGAATGGTGCGGCTGAACACCGCGCTGTTGGCGGCGAGCGTCACGCTGCTGGCGCCTGCCGCCACCACGGCCAGGCGCGCGCTAAAGGTCTGGCTCCCTGCCGTTACGCTCGCGCCGTCCCGGGTCTGGCTGACCGCGCTGACGCTGGTGCCTTCCAGCACCTGCGCGCCCTGCTGGCGCGCCTCGGCGATAAATGCCTGACAGGCGAAGCGCGGATTCACATACCCGCCCAGCGGCTCCCATAAAATGACGTCGCCCGCCTCTGGCGTCAGCGCAGGCAGCATGTGTCGCGCGCGCGCCGGTTCGATAAGCGCCATCGGATAGTCGTCGCCGGAAAAATCCTCAATGGCGCTGCGGGCGTTGTCGCGGTGTTCCTCTTTCAGCAGATAGAGCACGCCGCAGCGGGTAAAGACGCCAGGCCAGCGCTGCGCCGTGCGCGCCCACTCCGCCACGCCGTCACGGTTCATCTCCATCAGCACCGGATGCTGATCGTAGACGCGCACAATGCCCCGCGAATGCGCCGTGGCCCCGCCTGCGCCCGGCGTGGTGGCATCAAGCACCAGCACGCGCAGGCCGAGACGGCTGGCGTTCGCCGCAAGCGCACTGCCCGCAAGCCCCGCGCCGATGATGATGAGATCCCGCATCGGACTCATCAACGCGCCCCCGCGCCGGTTTCGCGATCCAGGTAAGCCCGCGCGCCTGCCTGGTTCCACCAGATGGTGAAGAAATGGAACGGCGCATCGCCATCGTTACGCACAAAATGGCTGCTGCCGCGCGGGATGAAAATCTGATCGCCTTTGGTCATCGGATACTCCTGATCATCGATAATCACCGTGGCGCGCCCCTCGATGCCGATAAACAGCTCATCTTCATCGGCGGGCTGATTCACATGACGCAGCGTTTCGGTCATTGGCCGCACGATGCAGTACCCAGAGCCTATCGGCGTGTTGACGCCCTCCCACGGAAACGTGCGTATGCCGTCAAGGCCATATTCGTAATGCAGCGTTTGCTCGTGAAAAAACTTCGCCTGCGCGCGCGGCGCGGGCGTCGTCGCCGCCGCGAACTTTCCGGCGAGCGCGGTTAAATCGCCGACCGTCGCCAGCGTGCCGATATCATCGACAAACTGTTCCAGCGACACCTGGTACGTTTCGGCGAGCGCCAGCAGAATGTTGATGGTAGTGAGCGAGTCGACGCCCAGCGTATAAAGCTCGGTATGCGCCTGCAGCGGAACGGCTGGCAGCGCGGCGACGCTTGCGCGGATCGCCTGCTCGACATGTTCAAAGGGGGATTGCGGATTCATAGCCCACTCCGTTTAACGGGATAAAAGTGTCGCCCTCCGGGCGCTGAAAATAGCGGCACGGGGTCGCGTTCGCCGCGTTGAAAAGCTGATCGAGCAGGGTACGTTCATCGGTTTTACCCGTTGAACTGAGGTTGACGTCATCCGCCCAGCCCCAGATAGCGGGCAGCATGTAAGGCGGCAGCTCGCTTCGCAGGTACTCTTCAATATGCGGTAGCCGCGCCACGTTTTTGCCGGTCAGCACCACCGCGATATGCGCTTTGCCGCGCACTTCCATCACGCGTACGGCGGCGCGCTCGACGCCAGCGCTTGAGAGGCATTTCTGGCGGATTTCGCCAAGGTGGATGCGCCGCCCGGCGATTTTCACCTCATCATCTCGCCGCCCGATATAGCGCACGTTGCCATCCGTCTGCATCAGGCAGATGTCGCCGGTGCGGTAGTAGCGCACGCCGTCGCGCACGAAAATCACCTTATCGGTTTCCTGCGGCTGCCCGAGATAGCCCTTCATCACCAGCGGACCGCCGATGCACAGTTCGCCAGGCGTTTCCGGCGGCGCAGGTTCGCCGTCGTCGCCCAGCACCAGGCCGTCGACATCCCGCAGCGGTTTACCGATAGGCCAGCTGGTGAGGCGCTGCGGATCCGCCTGCTCAATGGTGTAACAGAGGCAGACGATCGTGGTTTCCGTCGGGCCGTAAGCATTGATAAGGCGAATTCCCGGCAGATTTTGCTTCCAGAGATTAATGATTTTCGGATCGCAGACTTCCGCGCCGGTCATGACCATTTGCAGCGACGCGAAATGCGCGGATGAAATCTGTTTTCCGCCTTCGGTGATAAGCGTCAGCAGCGTCGAGACGGCAATCAGATGGGTTATCTGCTCGCGGGCGATCGCCGCGCGCATGACCGATCCGGCGTGCAGGCTGGCGAACTGGTAAACATACGCGCCAAGCGAGAGCGGCAGCAGCGTATCTTCAATGGAGACGTCGAAATGAAACGGCGACAAGCTGAAGACGCGCGAGTCCGGCGTAAAACGCAGTACCTCGTTATGCGCGCGGAAATAGTTCTTCATGCTGCCGACGCTGATTTCAACGCCTTTCGGTTCGCCGGTCGAGCCGGAGGTGAAAATGATATAGGCCGTGTCGTCGTCCTGCGGAACAACGCAGGCAAGCGCTGCCACCGGCCCGGTTTCGCACACGTTCATCAGCGCCTCGCCGCTAAGCCAGGTGCCGGTGTCGGCCAGCGGCGCGCGGCTCAGCGAAAGCACGACGCGCCCTGAAAGCCTCGCCAGCAGCTTGCGCAGGCGGTTTTCCGGCAGCTGACCGTCGAGCGGCACATAAACCGCGCCGAGCTTCCAGCAGGCCGCGGCGATAACCGGCATCAGCGCGTGTTTCTCCGACAGCACCGGCACTCGCCCACCAGCGCTGACGCCCTGCGCCGCCAGCCAGTGGGCGAGGCGCGTCGCCATCGCCTCCAGTTGGCCAAAGGTGTAGTGGCGTTTGCCGTCGTTAATCGCAAGCTTATCGGGGTGCAGGGCAACGCCGTAAGCGAACAGCTCGCCGGGCGCGTAGTCGCGCGTCTGCGCGGCATCCGCCTGATGAGCCCAGTAAGGGGAAACTGGCATCGTCTTAATGCTCTCCATGATAGTGAATAACGCGGCGCGGCAGCGGCGAGCGCTGGCCCTGCCGGGCGTGGTTCAGTAGCGCCATCAGCCAGGGAAACTGCAAATCCTGCGGAACATGACCGGCGCCGGTTATCTGATACGTGTCGAATGTCGTCAGCCGTTCGCGCAGCCAGCGCCGCGCCTGCGCGTTGGATACCACCGGATCATCCGCGCCCTGGATCAGGTAAACCGGCATCGGCAGATGGTGATAATCACGGCCGCTGGCGAAGGCTTCGTCTTTGGCGGTGCGCCTGGCGTAATTAAGAAGCGCCCCGGCATCCTGCATCGGCACGCTGAGCGCGCCTGCCATCGCCCGGCGCGGCAAACCGCGCAGCGCCGCCAGATAATCCGCGCCGTGCAGGCGCGAGGTGTCCGGGGCGGCCAGTAATTTGCTGGCCATGACCGCGACCGAGGGCGCCATTTTCGGGTTGCCGAGTACCAGGCTGAACAGCTGTTGAAGTTTGTTCTCATACGCGCTGCCCTCTTCCGGCGCGCTGGCGTCGCGAAGCGTCGGGCAGAGCAGAACCAGCCCTTCGACGCGCTCGCGCAGGCGGCGCGCCAGCTCCAGCGCGATGCGCCCGCCGTTGCACCAGCCGAGCAGCCAGGGCCGCGCGGGAAGCGTCAGAGCGGCGAGCTGTTCCGTGAGGATATCGGCATATTCATGCACGTCCGCCTCGCTGCGCATCCCGCCTTCCAGCAGCGTGCCGCACGGCAGCTCTGGCAGGATCAGCCGCCAGCTTTGCGGCTGTGCGACCAGCCGCTGCCAGGCCTGTAGCGGAATACCCAGCGCGCCAATCACCACCAGCGGCGTTCCCTGCTGCTTGCTGACATATATCGCGCCGCGAGGCGTCTCATGGCGCTCGAACGCGGTTTCCAGTACATGCGGCAGGGAGATACCGGCGACGTCCGGCGCGGGTTTCAGCGTCGTGATCCCGGCTTGCGCTAGCAGCGCGTCGGCAAGGCCGTCCAGCAGCAGCGTAAACAGCGGCGTATCGGCAATCTCCTCGCCGTACGGCCCCTGAAGCGACAGACGCAGGCGCTCAATACTTTCCCTGCGCGTCGGCGCAGGCAGTTTGCGCATGACCGGGCTGCGCGCCAGCAGCGCCGCATCGATATCCTCCGGCGACAGCGACAGACGCAGGCGGCTTAACGCCTGCTCGTCACGGGCGGTCAGCTCTTCCAGCAGATTGTCGATAAGCGACGCGCTTAGCGTTCCCATAATCCGACGCCCTGATTAAGATGAAACCGGCGTTTCGGCAGCGACTGCGCGCCGATAGCCTGATAAAACCCGATGCCCGACAGATTGTCCGGCGGCGTTTGCCACTGGATCTGGCGGCAGCCGTGTTCACCGGCGAATGCCGCAAGCGTCGCTAACAGCTTGCGGCCCCACCCCTGGCCGCGCATCGGCTCCTGCAAATAGAGGCAATCCATATAGGCAAACGGCGCTGCCGACCAGGTGGAGTAATCGAGCGTGGCGGAGAGATAACCGCGCAATTGCTGCCCGTCGGCCACCACCCAGACATACAGCCGCGCCGGTTCGCCGAACACGGCCTGCTGCAGCCGCTCCGCCTGGTTGTCCGGCACATAGTCGAGCTTTTCGTAGGCGGCATGGTCGGCGCACAGCGCCACCAGCTGCGTTAAATCTTCCGGCTGCAACCGGCGAATCATCAGACCCATCCTTCATATCCTTGCGTGAGGTAGCGCTGGACGCCGGCCGCGCTGTACGCCGTCTGTGCCATCGCCTCCTGGATCCAGAGGTTGCGCTCGTGCCAGATAATCGCGAGTTCCCAGACGCAGGCGATGATGCGGCTGGCGTCCAGCGGCTCAAGGCGGCCTTGAGGCGAGATCATAAACACGCGGTGGCGCAGCATATTGGCGTCGCACCAGCTGCTGACCAGCAGGTAAGCGCCATCGTTGGCGAAGTGAAAAATCGCAAAGCCAATCTGATGATCGGTCGGCCAGCAGTCTTCGCGCAGCGCCTCGCGTAACAGCGCGCGCTGACGATCGCGTTCGGGCAGCGGCACACCTGCCTGTTCCTGGCTCGCGATGCGGTAGATTTTCAGCCGCCGGTCGTCGAACTCCAGCACGCCGTGAAACACGGCGCTGCGTGGTTGATAGAGAAACGGGTTCATGCCGCGATACTCCGCTTAACCGAATGCTGCATGTTTTGCGCAAGCCCCGGACAGAGCGGCGAGGCCATCTCCGCCAGCATTTCCCACGCCTGCGCGGACGCGGCGAACGCCGGTGTCGTCTGGATAAACGCCGTCAGTTCCAGCAGCGCTTCCGCCATCGCGGAAATGGAAAACGCGTTGAGCGTCGATGCCTCAAGCCACTTCAGGCGTGCCGGATGGTCACGCAGCTGCGCCTCCTGCGCTGGCGTCAGCGACGCACTGAACGGCGCGGCATCGGCGATATGCGCCGCCAGCGGCAGAAACTGCGTCTGATACCAGTGCTGGAAATCAGCGCGGCTGAAGTTTTTCACTTCGGTTTCCGGCGCGTAGCGCGCGCAATAGAGGCGGATCGCATCGGCGGGATAGAGGCCCGTCAGATCTTTTATCCAGATGGCATGCCCGCGGCTGGTGGAAAAATCCTCACCGTCCAGTTTCAGGAAGCGGTTGGTCAGAAACGCGCCGGGACGCGGCCCGGTGTCATCGGCCAGCAGCTGGCTGCTGTAAGCGACCGCATGGCTGTATGAGCAGTCGAACCCCAGGAAGTGCACCAGCTCCGTCTGCGGCGACCACCACTCGGCAAAACTGCCGCGTGCGGGGTTTTCTTCAAGATAAGACATCACGCTCGCGCGATAGCCCGCCATGCCTAAAAACCAGGTGTGGAGCGGGTAGTAGTCGAGCGCGGCGACCGGCAGACCCGCGTCGCCGGGGCGCGTGATATGCCACTGCGCGCGGGTGTCGGCCAGTACCTCGTCAAGGAACTGGGTCAGGCAGGCGCGCTGCGGACGCGGGCGCAGCGCCGCGGCGACCGCCGGATAGTTCTGCCCGATATCCCAGACGTGCAGTTTCACGCGCACGGGCGTCATCGGCCCCTGGCAGGACATACACGTCATGCTCTCAATCTGTTCGACATCCGGCACGCGGGCGCAATGTTCGCACTGGCTGGTGTCGGACGAGGTGCCGCACCAGTTGCAGTGGGTGCGGCCAAAGCCTTCATAGCCATAGCGATCGCAGGCTGCGCAGTGAAACGTTTTCGCCGGGCGCAGCGAGACCTGATGCGACACGCAGGCAGCGTAGTGCTCGCCGGAAAGCCGGTAAGCGCTGCTGTCGGCGGCCTGCATAAAGTGATCGAGGTGAATATCCGCAAGCTCGAGCGAAAGGCTCATGGCGCGGCGCATCAGGCGGCCATAATCAAACGGCTGGCGCATTAGCACGCTGGTTTTGCGCGGTAAATAACTCTGATAATCATCGCTGTAGCAGACAAATAAGACGTCGTGCCCGCGGTCGCGCAGCGTTCTGCGCATCACATCCGCCGCCAGAAACGGCCCGGAAAGATGCCCCAGATGCAGATCGCCATTCGGCGTAGGCGGGGTGATTGTCACAATGTATTTCGCCATCGGGAATTATCCTGAATCCGTGGTAAAGCAAGCCTGAGCCCGTCGCCCGTTAATACCTGGCGACAACGTAATCACTGCTAAAAAAACGCTGAATTATCCAAAGAGAAAATGGCTGGCGAGTACCTGACAGATAACGCCCACCACCACACTGACAATTAAGTTTTTGGTAAACCACGCGGTTAATACGACCGGGACCGCCGCCAGAACGCTGGCGTTATACAGACTGAACCCGCCGCTTTGTGGAAAGAACAGCGCCGGGATCGTAATGCTGGAAATAACCGCCGCCGGAATGTACTCAATTACCGCATTAATAAAGCGCGGCGTGCGCTCCGGGCTCAGGTGCAGCGGAATCAACCGGATAGCGAACGTCACCGCCATCATTGAGAAGATGACAATCAGGAGGAAGATTTCTTGAGACATACGCCCACTCCGCAGCCGACCGCCGTCGCCACAAAGACGTTAAGCGGTGAAATATGGATAAAATTCATGCCGATGGTGGTCGCGATGGAGACCAGCGCAACGATGCGCTTACCGGTGGTGTTGCACAGCGCCACCAGCACAAACAGCATCATGGCCGTCAGCGCGTAATCGAGCTTGAAGCTGATAAATTTCGCCAGATATTCCGAGGCCACGGCACCCGCGAATCCGCCCGCTATCCACGACAGATGGCAAAAGGCGTTAAAGCTCAGCAGATAGCTCGCCGTGGTGGCGATGCGGCTTTCCAGGCGCTGGCTGTGCATCGCGAAGGATTCATCCGTCAGCCCGAACGCGTAGAGCGATTTTTTCACGCCTGACATGCCGACCGGGCCGAGTTTCTTCGACATATACATCGACATTAAAATATGGCGGGAATTAATAAGCACCGTCGAGAGCACGATGGGCAGCAGCGAGGCGCCCGCGGTGAGCATCGCCAGCGCGGCGAACTGCGCCGTGCCCGCGTACACAAACAGGCACATCGCCGCCGGGAACCAGACCGGCAGCCCGGCATTCAGGCACATCACGCCGAAAACAAACGCGACGACGAAATACCCCGCCATAATGGGCGAGGCGTTAATCAGGCTCTCTTTAAAATCGCTACGCTCGGCGTAATTCAGGTTTTTTAAAGATCCAGTTCGCACGTCGTTTCTCCTGTGGTCGGTTGAAACCCCTGGGAGCGCCAGAAATTGAACGCGACCTGGTTTTTATCTTCAATAAACAGAAAGACACGTTTAATACCGCTAAGATAAAAATCATTCAGAATGGTTTTCGTCAGCACGGTGCCAATCTTGTTTTTGCGGAAAATCGGCGAAATAGCGATGTGATTTAACGTAGCGCGGGTGCCGAGCATACCGCCGATAATGGCGCCCACCAGAGCGCCGCTTTCATCTTTGGCTAAATAACAGCGTGCGTTTTCCGCCGCGACGATTTTGCGAATATGCTCTTCATCCTGCCATTCGCAAAACGCCACTTCTTTAAAGAATTTTAAAAAGCTGACGATATCGCAGGCATCATTTAATGTGGCTTTGGAAATAACCAGCCCTTCTGGCGCGGCGGTTTTATCTGCCTCAGAGGAAATAAGCTGGAGATTATTTGATGATATCATATTCCGTCCCCGGTCTTGAAAACGACACCGCGATAATCTGGCGAAAGCCCATTGCATTCTCGGTTGGGTTAAACGCCGTCGTGACGTAATGCAGCATTTCGCGATCGAGGAAGAACGTGGTATCCAGAATATTGCGGTACGTCCCGGAATCCACCAGCGTGCCGTCTTTCTTAAAGACCTGGCTCATGGCGCCTTCGACGTTATACCGGCCCCAGAAATGCACGCCGCTGAACGGATAACCGTCGCAGTGGATGCCTTCTGGCGTTATCTCAAGCTCACAGCCCGGCTTAATTTCAATACGGATTTGGTGGATCTGGCACTGCCAGATTTCATTATGCAGTTCCGGCGGCAGCACTTCTTTATAAACGTTGAAATCCAGCTCCACCAGCGAACGTAATACCGGAGAATGTAATACCTCAGTGGTAATATCATCAAAGTGACGTTCAATACCGCCGACATATTTATTGTGCTCGACCGACTGCTCATAGGCGCGATGGCCAAGCGGCGTTAATGTTTTGGTGACCGGGTTATAGTCAAAGTCGCTGTAGCGGCGATAACGTGTACCGCGATCGGCCTGCCCGTAGAATTTATCCACGCCCATAGTTTCCCAGCTTTGGGTGAATTTAACGAAATCGCTAAATCCGCCGGAAAGTGAAAAATCAGAACCCAGAACATTTACCGCTTTATTTTTTCTCAGGTCGTCGCCGATGTTTTTATTGAGCTGTAACATATATTCTATATTCATCCGAGGGGTTAGGTTGGTTTCGATTTAACCTACCAGCTAATTAAGTTATTTATATTCAATTCTTTTTCAGGCGCCTTAATAACCATTTTAATCAGGGGTGTTTGAGGACTATCCGACCAAAAAAAGCGGATAAGCTGGTGTTTTCAACCAGCGTAACGGCGGGCCATCAATTGATAATTCTTATAGCCGTTGATATAAAGGAAAGACCGGCACGTCAGGAGGTGGTCATGGATGTTAAAGTATTGAGAAATCTGCTAAAAACCGCGCAGCTCGGATCGTTAACCTGCGCCGCAGAAGAGGCCAGCCTGACCATTCAGGCGCTGGCGGCGCAGCTCAACAAAGCGGAAGAATATTTCGGATTTAAAATATTCAACCGCACCAATAAAGGCGCCGTATTGACGCCGGAAGGGAAACATCTGCTGCCCTATATTATGAATGTCGTCAAAACCTCCGAACATTTGCGCCTGAAAGCTGAGCAGCTGAAAAAGAGTACGTCCACGCCGATTCGCATCGCCTTAAACAGCACCTTTTCTGTCGATACCAACAAGAAAATCATCAACTTTATGATCGACAAACTGAGCGATTACAGCGTGATTTTCAGTACGTCGGAGTCGCCGGAAAACCTGGTGAAAATCGCCAAAGACGAGACGGATATCGCGGTGGTATTGGGCGCAAATGTGCCGCCGGGTTTTTACAGCATTAAATTGACCGGCCTGCATATTAAAGTGATTGCCGCCTGCTCGGCAGAAAGCGCGGCGGCGGCCTCCACGCTGGTTCAGCCGCTGGCGGAGTGCCCGTATTCAGCGAGCTTCGATAAATTCACCGCCCGGCATAAACCGCTGCTTCAGGAGGCGAGCGTGATTTTCTCCGGGAGCGAGCTGATTACCGTCTCGCTGATGAAAAGCTTCAGCAGCATCGGGATAATCTCTCAGGACCTGGCGCAGGCGAACGGCCTCACCATTCTGCCAGGCTTTGAAGACATTCTTGATGTGAATCTGATAATGAAAGAACCGATCCTGACCGAGCACGATCTGGAGTCGTTCTATAACAACGTGGTGCATCTGCCTGAGATCCCACTGACCGCGTAAACGGCCACCGGCTGGCCTGTGCCAGCCTTCGCGAAGGCCCAGGACGGTGCCTTTATGCCGGTGCGTTGCCCCGGCGTGCGACAGTTTTGTAAAAGTCCGCGTAGCGCTCTTTTCACCGGCCCAATTAGGCATTAAAACCTAAACATTATCGGACTGATTAGATGCAGATTACGCATTTGTAATTTTGATAACTACCCGTTACTGACCATTATCACGGAGCGAAAAATGGCAACGCATTTTGCAAGAGGGACGCTTAGCCCCGAATTTAGTATCTCCCCCCGGCTACCCGCCGACGCGCTAAAAGCCGCGCATCATCTGCCGGAACACCGCCGCAGCCGCTTTCTGGCATCGCGCTCGCTGCTGGCCGAACTGGTGTTTATGCTGTATGGCATCCCGGTACTGCCCGAAATTGTCGTGAATGCGCAAGGCCGTCCGCGCTTTGCCGACGCCGGGCTTGCTGATTTCTCGCTCGCTTATGCCGGCAATATGTTGGGTGTGGCGATTACGACAGAAGGCTGTTGCGGGCTCGATATGGAGTTGCAGCGCGCTACGCGCACCTTTACGCACCCGCTTGCGCCGCAAACCGGCCATACGCTCAGCAAAAATGAAACGATCTGGATAGATAATCAGAACGACCCGATGGAGGCGCGTACCCAACTGGTGACACTGCGTCGCAGTTTGCTGAAACTCACGGGTCTGCAAAACGATGACGGGAACCAGTTCCAGCTACTGCCGGGCTCCGGCAAGCTACGCGTGGCGCAATTCCCACTGGTGGAAGCGGCGTGTGACGCCGAAGACGTGTTGATCTGGACCGTCGCGGTATCGCCTGCTATTGAAAAACTCTACCTGTGGGAATATGACAGCGTGCAGGGCTGGCACAGCCTGCCGGATATGCGCACGCGCAGCACCAGCCCGGATACACGTCTGATGCGCTTTACCAGCCTGCCTTCTGAAAAAGCGATGATTATCAACTAATCTGCGTAGACACACCCAGGAGGTTTTCTATGTCTGAAACACTAAACGTCGTCACGCTCATTGGCAGCCTGCGTAAAGGCTCCTTCAACGCGATGGTGGCCCGCACGCTGCCGAAACTGGCACCTGCCGGTATGTCGGTCGCGGAGCTGCCTTCCATTCGTGATATCCCGATATACGATGCCGATATTCAGCAGGAAGAGGGCTTTCCTCAAACGGTAGAGGCGATAGCCGCGCAGATCCGCGAGGCGGATGGTGTGGTGATCGTCACGCCGGAATATAACTATTCCGTGCCGGGCGGTTTGAAGAACGCTATCGACTGGCTGTCGCGTCTGCCTGATCAACCGCTCGCAGGCAAACCGGTACTCATCCAGACCAGTTCTATGGGCGCCATTGGCGGCGCGCGTTGCCAGTATCATCTGCGCCAGATTCTGGTGTTTCTTGATGCGATGGTGATGAACAAGCCAGAGTTTATGGGCGGGGCGATTCAGAACAAGGTGGATACACAGACTGGCGAAGTGGTGGACCAAAGCACGCTGGATCACCTGACCGGTCAGCTGACCGCGTTTGCAGACTACATCAAGCGGGTGCGCCGCTAACAGAAAAAAGGCCAGCGAATCGCTGGCCTTTTTGCTTAGTGGGCGTCGATAAAGACGATTTTCAGCAGGAACAGCAGCGCCACGACAATCACGCACGCATTCAGATCGCGCAAGCGACCGGTGAAAATCTTCATCACGCAGTAAGAGATAAAGCCCAGCGCAATACCTTCGGTGATTGAGAAACTGAACGGCATCATAACGGCGGTAATAAACGCCGGCACGGCTTCGGTCAGATCGTCCCATTTCACGCGCGACAGGCTGGAGGTCATCAGCACGCCGACATAAATCAGCGCGCCAGCAGCTGCGTAAGGCGGCACCATGCCCGCAAGCGGCGACAGGAAAATGACGCCCAGGAACAGCAGGCCGACAACAACTGCGGTCAGGCCTGTACGTCCGCCAATTGAAACGCCGGACGACGATTCGATATACGCGGTAACGGATGAGGTGCCAATGAACGAACCCGCTACAGACGAGATACTATCCACATACAGCGCCTGTTTCATACGCGGGAATTTGCCGGTTTCGTCAGCGAGCCCGGCTTTATCGGTCACGCCGATGAGCGTACCGGAGGAGTCGAACAGGTTCACCAGCATAAACGAGAAGATAACGCCCGCAAGGCCGATATCCAGCGAGCCCGCGAGATCGACATGACCAAGCACTGACATTACGCTTGGCGGCTCTGAGACAACGCCTTTGAACTGCACATCGCCGAACGCCAGGCCCAGCAGCGTCGTGACCACGATAGAAACCAGCACCGCAGCGTGAATGTTACGGGAGGCGAGAATGGCGATAATAAAGAAGCCCAGCACGCCCAGGAGCGTCGTGTGGGAGGTGAGATTACCGATAGTGACCAGCGTTTCCGGGTTCGCGACGATAACACCCGCGTTTTTAAGCCCCATCATGCCGATAAACAGGCCGATACCGCTGGTGATGCCGATACGCAGGCTTACAGGAATATTGGCGATCATCCAGTAACGCACGCGGAAAATAGTCAGCAGCAACAGGCCAACCGCTCCCCAGAAAATCGCGCCCATGCCCACCTGCCAGGAGAGCCCCATCGCGCCCACAACCACAAACGCAAAGAAAGCGTTCAGGCCCATTGCAGGCGCCAGCGCCACAGGCAGGTTCGCGAGCAGGCCCATCAGAATGCTGCCGAACGCAGCGATAAGGCAGGTCGTTACAAATACGGCGCTGGTGTCCATGCCAGCCGCGCCGAGGATCTGCGGGTTAACAAAAACGATATACACCATCGTCAAAAAAGTGGTGATCCCGGCAATGACCTCGGTGCGGGCCGTGGTGCCGTGCGCGCGTAATTTAAACACGCGCTCAAGCAATCCCTGCCCTTCGGCCTGGGACGTCGGTTGTTGGCTCATTCTCTAATTCCGTACAAGGAGGGGAAAAATTCGTCGCTATCCTATACCAAAACGCCCGGTCGTTGATGGTTGTCACACACTTTTTTTCATTGAATTTGCTTATACGGCATCGATTGCGTGACGCAAAGCGCTTAGAGTAAACGTTCAACTTGCAACAACAGGAAACGGCATGTCCCGAATTGAAGCGGTATTCTTCGACTGCGACGGTACGCTGGTGGATAGTGAAATTATCTGCTCCCGCGCGTATGTGCATATGTTCGCCAGGGCGGGCATTACCCTTGAACTGGAAGAGGTGTTTAAGCGCTTCAAAGGCGTGAAGCTCTACGAGATCATTGATACGATCAATGATGAGTATGGCGTGAACCTGCAAAAAGCCGATCTCGAACCGGTATATCGCGCGGAAGTGGCGCGGCTTTTCGAGGCGGAGCTTGAAGAGATTCCCGGAGCCGCCGCATTACTTGAACAGATGGCCGTGCCGATGTGTATCGTCTCTAACGGACCGGTCAGCAAAATGCAGCAGTCGCTTGGCAAAACCGGGATGTTGCGTTATTTCACCGATAAGCTTTACAGCGGCTACGATATCCAGCGCTGGAAGCCTGATCCGGCATTGATGCATTTCGCAGCCGACGCCATGCAGGTGAACGTTGAGCGCTGCATTCTGGTTGATGATTCCGCCGCAGGCGCGAAGGCAGGCATTGCCGCTGGCATGCAGGTCTTTTATTTCTGTGCTGACCCCCATAATCCGCCGCTCGAGCACCCCAATGTCACCGTATTTACTGAACTGGCGCAACTGCCCGCTTTATGGCGGGCGCGCGGTTGGGATATCACACGCGACACATCCAAAGCATGAGTGGAACGGCAGGTGGCGCTTCGTTTGCCCGCCTCAGGCGGTAAGTTTTATACCGACGGCCCCCTCCCTGAAAGGGAGAGGGCGAAAAGGCGCTACGCCAGGCCGCCCAGGGAGATGCAGTTAACGGTGACATGTAAGGTGTGTTTACCCATCGCCCACACGCCAGAACTAGTTAAAAATCTTCTGCACCCACTCGGCATAAGCCGGCCGCCATACGGCCATCTCATGGCCAAGCCCCGGATACACGTGGTAATCGAATTTTACGCCATCGCGCTCAAGCTCGGTTTTCAACCCCGCGATATCCCGGCCTGTCACGCTGTCTTTATCGCCGACCACCAGCGTAAAGTTACGCAACTGACTGTTCACCTCATCGGCGCGCGAAAGCTGTTTCGTGACGTCGTCGTTCGGCACAGTGGCGGTGGTGACGCCGCTTAACGACGCGAGCCAGCCGAAGCTTTGCAGATGCGTCATGCCGGACACCAGCGCCTGATAGCCGCCCTGCGACAGCCCGGCCAGCGCGCGGCCCTGCGCATCCTGGCGCACGTTAAATCGCTGCCCGATCAGCGGAATGATGTCATTCATCAGCTCTTTATCCGCCGCGCGGGCGTTAAGCGGGTAAAAGTCTTTGCGTCGCTCGGCGGGTGGGAAGTTTTCCGGCACCGCGCTGGCAATATCCGTTTCGGTATCCGGGATAACCACCAGCATGGGCTTGATTTTGCCCTCCGCCAGCAGATTATCCATCATCTGCGGAATGCGACCCTGGGTGACGGCGGAAAGCCCGGTATCGCCAAAACCGTGATAGAAGTAGAGCACCGGCAGCGGCTCGCTGTCGTGGCTGTAACCCGGCGGCGTCCAGACATACACCCGCCGCTCCGATTTCAGCGCGCCGGAATGGTATGTGAGCGTGCGTAATTCGCCGTGCGGCACCGCCCGGTCATCAATAAGGCTGCCCGGCACCAGAATCAGCGAGGTATTGGGCTGGCGCTGCGGCTTCACGTACGGGTTGCCGGTATCAATAGAGCGAAAGCCGTCGACATCAAAAAAATACTCATGGAGATCGGCAGTCAGCGGCGCGCTTTTCCAGCTCCAGACGCCATTCGCCTCTTTGCGCATCTCATGCGATACCTGGCTGTCCGCCGTCGCGCCCAGCACCACCGCTACGCGTTTCGCATCGGGTGCGAAAAGACGAAAGGTGACCGATTTATCAGAATTTACCTGAGTAAGATAATGGCTGACCGGAATGGACTGGTCCGGCGTGGCGGGCAGCGGTGCGCTGAACGCGGGAAGACTGGCGCAGCCTATCAGGGCGGCCATAGCGAGAGCGGTACGGGCAGGTAATTTCACGGATTCATCCTTTTTATAACGAGCTCGGTAACGCGTTATAGTATTGATTAAAATCCGTAAAAGGGGCGACACATGCCCCAAAAAAGCCCTCGCGCGGGACGAGGGCGGCAGGCTTATTCTTTCGGATTTTTACCGGCGAGCAGTTTATCCAGCTCGTCGCCGCCGACATGGCGGAAATCCTGGCCTTTCACGAAATAGAAAATGTATTCGCAGATATTCTGACAGCGATCGCCGATGCGCTCGATAGAGCGTGCGCAGAACAGCGCGGTCAACACACTTGGGATCGTACGTGAATCTTCCATCATGTAGGTCATCAGCTGACGCACGATGCCTTCATACTCCTGATCCACTTTCTTATCTTCACGATAGATACGCACGGCTTCATCGAGGTCCATACGCGCAAAAGCGTCCAGCACATCATGCAGCATTTGTACGGTATGACGACCGAGCGACTCCAGGCTGACCAGCAGCGGCTGATGTTGCTGAGAGAATTTTTCCAGCGCGGTGCGGCAAATTTTGTCCGCCACGTCGCCGATACGCTCCAGCTCGGCGATGGTTTTGATAATGGCCATCACCAGACGCAGATCGCTCGCCGTCGGCTGACGCTTGGCGATGATGCGCACGCAGGCTTCATCAATCGCCACTTCCATCATGTTGACCTTTTTGTCGCCGTCGATGACGCGTTTGGCCAGTTCGCTGTCCTGGTTGTGCATGGCGGTGATCGCATCGGAGAGCTGCTGCTCCACCAGCCCGCCCATAGTCATCACCTGGGTGCGAATGTATTCCAGCTCAGCGTTAAACTGACCGGAAATATGTTTATTCAGATTCAGATTATCCATTTAGCACTCCACATGCCCGATAAATTCAAAAGCGGCCCACATGACATATCAGGGCATATCAACCGTAGCGACCGGTAATATAGTCTTCGGTTTGTTTCATTTTCGGCTTGGTGAAGAGATCGTCGGTATTACTGAACTCGATCAGCTCGCCGAGGTACATAAACGCCGTGTGATCAGAACAGCGCGCGGCCTGCTGCATGTTATGCGTCACGATAACCACGGTGTAATCCTGCTTAAGCTCGGTGATGAGCTCTTCGATACGACCGGTAGAAATCGGGTCCAGCGCGGAGCACGGCTCATCAAGCAACAACACTTCAGGGCGAATCGCGATACCGCGAGCGATACACAGACGCTGTTGCTGACCACCGGAGAGAGAGTATCCGCTCTGGTGCAGTTTATCCTTGGTTTCATTCCATAATGCGGCTTTGGTCAACGCCCACTGCACGCGCTCGTCCATATCGGCGCGGGAGAGTTTCTCAAACAGACGCACGCCGAAGGCGATATTGTCGTAAATTGACATCGGGAACGGCGTTGGTTTCTGGAAGACCATGCCTACTTTGGCGCGCAGCAGCGCAATATCCTGAGCCTGGTTCAGAATATTTTCGCCATCCAGCAGGATCTCGCCTTCCGCACGCTGCTCCGGGTAGAGCTCGAACATTTTGTTAAAGGTGCGCAAAAGCGTCGATTTGCCGCAGCCTGACGGGCCGATAAACGCGGTCACTTCGTTCTTCGCGATATCCAGGCTGATGTTTTTCAGGGCATGGAATTTCCCGTAGTAAAAGTTCAAATCGCGAACCTGAATCTTGTCCGGGGTCGTATTAACCATACTCATCTCAATCTTTTCCTTATCCGGCGTCGCGATGCGCCACGCCGTCAAAAAATTAACCGTGTTTACGTTTGGCGAACAGCACGCGCGCCAGGATGTTCAGCAACAGTACGCAAAGCGTGATAATCAGTACGCCCGCCCAGGCGAGCTGTTGCCATTCGGCAAACGGACTCATGGCGAATTTGAAAATCGTCACCGGCAGGTTGGCGATAGGCTGCATCATATCCGTGCTCCAGAACTGGTTAGAAAGCGCGGTAAAGAGCAGCGGCGCGGTTTCGCCCGCAATACGCGCCACCGCCAGCAGTACGCCGGTCAGAATGCCGGAGACAGAGGCTTTAAGCGTAATGGCGGAAATCATCTTCCACTTCGGCGTACCCAGCGCGTAAGCCGCCTCACGCAGGCTGTCTGGCACCAGCTTGAGCATGTTCTCGGTGGTGCGGATAACAATCGGCACCTGCAACAGGGCGAGGGCAATGACGCCAGCCCAGCCGGAGAAGTGCTCCATCTGCGCGACCACGATGGTGTAGACGAACAGGCCGACGACGATAGAAGGCGCAGACAGCAGAATGTCGTTAATAAAACGAATAACCTCGGCGAGGAACGACTTACGGCCATATTCCGCAAGATAGATGCCCGCCATGATGCCAAGCGGCGTCCCAATGACCGTTGCCCACAGAATAAGCAGGCCGCTGCCCGCCAGCGCATTTGCCAGCCCACCGCCTGCGGTGTTTGGCGGCGGCGTCATTTCGGTGAACAGCGCCAGCGACATACCGTCAAAGCCGCGTGAGACCGTAGAGATTAAGATCCAGATAAGCCAGAAGAGACCGAACGCCATGGTCGCCATAGAGAGCGTCAGCGCGATGCGGTTTTTCATGCGTCGCTTCGCCTGCATCTTACGGCGCGATTCCGCAAGCTGAGTGGTGGTTTGCAGTTCCATCGTCGCCATCAGCGCGCCCCCTCGTTTTTCGCCAGACGCATAATCATCAGACGGGAAATCGCCAGCACGATAAAGGTAATCACAAACAAGATCAGGCCCAGTTCCATCAGCGCCGCTACATGCAGGCCGGATTCCGCCTCGGCAAACTCGTTTGCCAGCGCAGAGGTAATGCTGTTACCGGGCATATAGAGCGACGGGCTGTCGAGCTGGTAGGTGTTACCGATGATAAAGGTGACCGCCATGGTTTCGCCAAGTGCACGGCCAAGTCCGAGCATGACACCGCCAATCACACCATTTTTGGTGAACGGCAGAACGATGCGCCAGATAACTTCCCAGGTGGTGCAGCCAATGCCGTAGGCCGACTCTTTCATCATCACCGGGGTCTGTTCGAACACATCGCGCATAACGGCCGCGATGTAAGGGATTATCATGATGGCGAGAATCACACCCGCCGCCAGAATACCGATACCGAACGCCGGGCCGGAGAACAGCGCGCCGATAAACGGGATGGCAGAAAGGACGTTGCCGACCGGCTCCTGAAAATAGGTCGCGAACAGCGGGGCGAAGATAAACAGCCCCCACATGCCGTACACGATACTTGGAATGGCCGCCAGCAGTTCAATAGCGATACCCAGCGGGCGTTTCAGCCAGCCTGGCGCCAGTTCGGTCAGAAACAGTGCGATGCCGAAGCTCACGGGAACCGCGATCAGCAAAGCGATAAAGGAGGTCACCAGCGTGCCGTAAATGGGCACCAGCGCGCCAAAGTTTTCATTGGGCGCATCCCATTCCTTGTTCCAGAGGAAGGAAAAACCGAATTTTTCCATGCTCGGCCAGGAAGAGATGATAAGCGACACAATAATCCCGCCCAGCAGCAATAGCACAATCAGCGCAGCCAGTCGGACCAGCGCGCTGAAAATCATATCGCCCTTTTTACCTGGGGGGTTAAATACAGGCTTGGTGGCAGCCATATTTCACTCTTTAAGTTTGGGCCAGAAAGCGCGCATTTTATCGCGCTTCCTGGCTAACGTAATGCTATACCCTAAATAATTCGAGTTGCAGCAAGGCGGCAAGCTTGTGAAGCCCCAGGCGCACAGATTCACGATGTGACTGGGGTGAACAAGCGCAGCCAATACAGCTGCGGCTCGAAATATGACGGGTATTTAGTACAGTGCTTTACCGCTGCTGTCTTTCACGTTGGTTTTCCATGCGGCACGAACCTGCTCAACCACGCTGTCCGGCAGTGAGGCGTAATCCAGGTCGTTAGCCTGTTTCGCGCCTGACTTGTAGGCCCAGTCGAAGAACTTCAGCACTTCAGCACCCTGCTCAGGTTTCTTCTGCTCTTTGTGGACCAGAATGAACGTGGTGGAAGTGATAGGCCACGCCTCGTCACCTTTCTGGTTGGTCAGGTCCTGAGCGAAAGATTTGCTCCAGTCAGCGCCTTTGGCAGCATTCGCGAAGCTTTCTTCGGTCGGAGACACCGGTTTGCCGTCAGCAGAAACCAGTTTGGTGTAGGTCAGGTTGTTCTGTTTGGCGTATGCGTATTCCACGTAGCCGATAGAGCCTGGCAGACGCTGTACGAACGCAGCGATGCCGTCGTTGCCTTTACCGCCGAGGCCGGTTGGCCAGTTAACGGTAGAGCCGGAGCCGATTTTGGATTTCCACTCGTCGTTAACTTTCGCCAGATAGCTGGTGAAAACGAAGGATGTACCGGAACCGTCAGCACGACGCACCACGGCGATGTTCTGAGAAGGCAGTTTTTTGCCCGGGTTCAGTTTGGCAATCGCCTCGTCATCCCACTTTTTGATTTTGCCGAGGTAGATGTCGCCGAGGGTTTTGCCATCGAGCACCAGCTCGCCAGATTTGAAGCCCGGCAGGTTAACCGCCAGCACCACGCCGCCGATCACGGTCGGGAACTGGAAAAGACCTTCTTGCTGCAGTTTTTCGTCAGAAAGCGGTGCGTCAGAAGCACCAAAATCAACCGTGTTAGCAATGATTTGTTTCACGCCACCGGAGGAGCCGATACCCTGGTAGTTTACCTTGTTACCCGTTTCTTTCTGGTAGGTATCCGCCCATTTGGCATACACCGGCGCCGGGAATGTTGCGCCCGCGCCAGTCAGACTTGCTGCCGCGAAAGCGGAGAAAGCGCTCAGGTAAAAGGTCGCGGCGACAACAGTTGCGACGGTGGTACGCATAACTTTCATAATGTCTCCTGCTGGTGTTCGTAATTTATTGTTTCGTGGCTACGTTGAGCAAAATAGGACAGTTTGGTGACAGATAAATGTACGAATTATGACAGTTTTATGACAGCGCAGGACGCGTGAGTTTAACTTAAATAAAAAACATTAAATTCAACAAATTACGCTATTTTATGACACAGATATGAAAGAAAAATTTTCTTTTTATGACACGTTAAACGTAGCCTAAAACGGCAATTTGTCATAAATGCGGCCGCATTATCGGCTCCGCATTTCACGGTTTTTTCTTCGCTTTAACACACGTTTTTCTGAAGGGCGCTGAAGCGCTGTGGTATGGAAGCGGCGCATTTTTATAGCCAGGCACCAGTGGATAAGGTTAAACATTTCGCGACTGTTCATCAGCCGCCAGGCTATCCAGACCATCAGCGCGCCGCTGCCCCAGCATAGCCAGAACATCCAGGAAAGTGGCCAGCAAACAAGCCCAACCGCGAGCGCCGTCAGGTTTAAGATGAGATGGAAAAACCAACCGTACAGGAACAAAACCATCCCCGCGCGTCGACCTTTCTCAATCGCCACCGAAATGCCTACCAGCACGATAAGCCATGCTGCCCCGCCGATAACCCACAGGATGGAAAACGCCGGGCGTAGCGCCGCGATATTCAGCGCCGCGCTAAAAAACATCACGTATGCGCAGCCCACCAGTACATGATAAAACGACGAGGTGCCGATCAAGCGGGCTTTCGGCAGGTGATGACGCTGTGCCATTTTGAGCTTCAGCTGGTGCAGCCTGCGGTGGGCGATATCGTCATCCACCTCTGCGCTATAAGTGATGAGCTGATAAAAACGTGTGTCGGCGAGGCGTTGCATGAACGACATAACCCATCCGTTTCATAATGTTGTGAAAAAAAAGAGGCTGCCTCCCGGCAACCTCTTCAGAGCATAACACGTATGCAAATGGGTTATTCCACGGTGACGGACTTCGCCAGGTTACGCGGCTGGTCAACGTCGGTGCCTTTGATGAGCGCGACGTGGTAAGCCAGAAGCTGCAGCGGAACCGTGTAGAAGATTGGCGCGATAACGTCTTCAACATGCGGCATCGGGATGATGTTCATGTTGTCGCTGCTGCTGAAACCGGCGTCCTGGTCGGCGAAGACATACAACACGCCGCCACGGGCGCGAACTTCTTCGATGTTAGACTTCAGCTTCTCAAGCAGTTCGTTATTCGGCGCCACAACGATAACCGGCATATCGGCATCGATGAGTGCCAGCGGGCCGTGCTTGAGCTCGCCTGCCGCGTAAGCTTCGGCGTGAATGTAGGAGATCTCTTTGAGCTTCAGCGCGCCTTCCAGCGCAATCGGGTACTGATCGCCACGGCCCAGGAATAGCGCATGGTGCTTGTCGGAGAAATCTTCCGCCAGCGCTTCAATGCGTTTGTCCTGAGACAGCATCTGTTCAATACGGCTCGGCAGTGCCTGCAGACCATGAACAATATCGTGCTCAATGGCGGCGTCTGCGCCTTTCAGGCGGCTTAGCTTCGCCACCAGCATCAACAGCACGGTCAGTTGCGTGGTGAACGCTTTGGTCGACGCCACGCCGATTTCCGTCCCGGCTTTGGTCATCAGCGCGAGCGAGGACTCACGCACCAGCGAAGAGCCAGGCACGTTGCAGATAGCAAGCGAGCCGAGATAGCCCAGCTCTTTGGACAGACGCAGCGCCGCCAGGGTATCGGCGGTTTCGCCAGACTGCGACAACGTGATCATCAGGCTGTTGCGACGTACGGCGGATTTGCGGTAGCGGAATTCCGATGCGATTTCGACATCGCACGGCACGCCAGCCAGCGCTTCAAACCAGTAGCGGGAAACCATACCGGAGTTGTACGACGTGCCACACGCGACGATCTGAATGTGCTCAACCTGCGACAGCAGTTCATCAGCATTCGGGCCCAGCTCGCTTAAATCCACTTCGCCGTGGCTAATACGCCCGGCCAGGGTGTTTTTGATCGCGTTCGGCTGCTCGTAGATCTCTTTTTGCATGTAATGACGGTAGATGCCTTTGTCACCCGCGTCATACTGCACGTTGGATTCGATTTCCGGACGTGAAACCGTTTCGCCCTGAGTGTTGAAGAGCGCGACAGAGCGACGCGTCACTTCCGCGATATCGCCCTCTTCGAGGAAGATAAAGCGGCGGGTCACCGGCAGCAGCGCCAGCTGGTCAGAGGCGATAAAGTTTTCGCCCATGCCAAGGCCAATCACCAGCGGGCTGCCGGAACGGGCCGCCAGCAGGGTGCTCGGATCGCGATTGTCCATGATAACGGTGCCGTAAGCGCCGCGCAGCTGAGGAATAGCGCGCAGCACTGCCTCACGCAGCGTGCCGCCCTGATCCAGTTCCCAGTGAACGAGGTGCGCGATCACTTCGGTGTCGGTTTCAGTCACAAATTCGTAGCCGCGCGTTTTCAGCAGTTCGCGCAGCGGTTCGTGGTTTTCGATAATGCCGTTATGCACAACCACGATCGGCCCGGAGACATGCGGGTGCGCGTTGCCTTCAGAAGGCTCGCCGTGGGTCGCCCAGCGAGTATGTGCAATACCGGTGCCGCCGTGCAGCGGGTGCTCTTCCGCCGCCTGAACCAGCATCTGAACTTTGCCCAGACGGCGCAGACGAGTCATCTGCCCGGCGCTGTCCACCACGGCGAGACCGGCGGAGTCATAGCCGCGGTACTCAAGACGACGTAAACCTTCGAGAAGGATTTCAGCAATATCACGTTGCGCTACAGCGCCAACAATTCCACACATAATTAATTTCCTGACAATGGCATTTCGCCATGCGTTGTCGACGACCTGTGTTTACCCGTTTTCCGGGCGCCCCGAGCCTTGTAGAGAGTGGGGTTATTGTTATAGGTACTACATGTGGGCGGGAAATATATCGTTATCTCCTCACCCGGGTTTGCCTGATGACGGCGATGCGTTATCAGACAGACTCAATGATGGGGCGGGTGAACCTAACGCCACCCGCCGCGTGGTTACTTTTTCTTCACCGGACGACGCCAGCCCTGTTTGTGCACCTGAGGCACACGCGTCAGCACCAGTTCGTTTTCGGCGACGTTGCGCGTCACGGTAGTGCCCGCAGCAATGGTCGCGCCTTTCGCAACCGTGACGGGCGCCACCAGCTGGGTGTCGGAGCCGACAAAGACATCGTCACCAATAATGGTTTTATGCTTGTTAGCGCCGTCGTAGTTACAGGTGATGGTGCCTGCGCCGATATTAACGTTATCGCCAATCTCGGCATCGCCCAGATAAGTCAGATGGCCCGCTTTAGAACCTTTGCCCAGTCGCGCTTTTTTCATCTCAACAAAGTTGCCGACATGCGCGCCCTCGAGCAGTTCGGCGCCAGGACGCAGACGCGCAAACGGACCGATGGTGCAGGCGGCGTCCAGACGTGCGTCTTCCACCACGCTGTAAGGGCTGATCTCACAGCCTTCGCCAATCACGCTGTTTTTAATGATGCAGCCTGCGCCGATTTTCACACGATCGCCCAGCACGACATCGCCTTCGATAATTACATTAGCGTCGATCTCGACATCACGCCCATGTTTCAGGGTGCCGCGCAGATCAAAACGCGCCGGATCGCGCAGCATAACGCCTGCGAGCAGCAGTTTTTCCGCCTGCTCAGCCTGATAAACGCGCTCAAGACGCGCCAGTTGCAGGCGGTTGTTCACCCCTTCAACTTCGCTCAAGCGTTGTGGATGCACAGCGGCTATTTCACGGCCTTCGTTCCAGGCCATCGCGATGATATCGGTGATGTAAAACTCACCCTGCGCATTGTTGTTATCAAGCTTTGACAGCCAGCGTTTCAGGTCTGCGCCGTTGGCGACCAGAATGCCGGTATTGATTTCATTAATCAGGCGCTGTTCGTCACTCGCGTCTTTATGCTCCACGATACCGGAGACCTTGCCATTTTCACGAGTAATGCGTCCGTAGCCGGTGGGATCGTCGAGCTTAACGGTTAACAGGCCGATACCGCCCTGCGGTTTTGTCGCGCAGAGCTGTTGCAGCGTATCGACAGAGATCAGCGGCACGTCGCCATACAACATCAGCACATCTTCATCATCGTTGAAGAAGGGCGCCGCCTGTTGCATCGCGTGGCCAGTCCCGAGCTGTTCTGCCTGCAATACCCAGTTCAGTGACGCGTCTTTCAGCGTGTTTTGGAGCAGCGAACCGCCGTGACCGTATACCAGATGGATGTTCTGTGCGCCGACATGCTTAGCGGCGTCGATAACATGTTGCACCATCGGCTTCCCGGCCAGAGTGTGCAGCACTTTAGGGAGATCAGAGTACATGCGAGTGCCTTTGCCAGCGGCAAGGATCACAACGCTCATAGCATGATTAGACATAGGCGTCCTGTCTTATGAAAGTGAGTGAAGTAAAGCGATTTACTGCCCAGAATTCTACATATTTTTCAGCATAAAACGGGGCTATGGCAAATCGCTGCTTTTCTTCTGTTTTACCACGTTACATAGACGCTTAATGCATGATGAAGGGCTAAAAAAAGGGCAATCAATGCATTCATATGCTTTATCACTTATGAAAACAAAGGGATGCTGTTTTTTTGCGGCTGGAATAAAGCTATGAGGAGATACGTCAGTGCCTTCACAAGAGAAGTCTCCTGCTAAAAGCAGTGGAAAGATGGGGAGAAACCTGAAACCAAAAAGGCCGCTTCTCAGCGACCTTTTCGTTTATGCCGTGCAGGAAACGCACTGGCAAAACAGAAGCGTTACAGATTGAAAGTACCGAAAGATACGCTCATGTTATTGAAATAAGAAATAATTTTATTGATAAGTTTCATATGTCCTCCAGACTCATTTTTGTGACTTACTTCACAAAAATGAGTTTACGCTGCTTTTTTAAACCGATCAAGATTTTCGTGACAGATATCACAAAAATAATAAAACCGTGTTTCATCAGAATAAGGAAGACATAAAAAAAGCCAGCCGGGTCGCCCAGGCTGGCTTTCAACTTTCAAGCCGGTGTTACATCGCTTTTTTGGTCAACTCGATAACGCGCAGTTTGGCGATCGCCTTGGCCAGCTCAGCGGAAGCCTGAGCGTAGTCCACGTCACCGTGGGAGCTACGGATATGCTCTTCCGCTTTACGCTTCGCTTCCAGGGCTCGCGCTTCGTCGAGATCCTGGCCGCGAATCGCGGTGTCAGCCAGTACGGTTACGTTGCCCGGCTGCACTTCCATCACGCCGCCGGAGAGATAGATATACTCTTCGTGGCCGTGCTGTTTCACGATGCGGATCATACCAGGCTTAATGGCGGTGAGCAGCGGCGCGTGGCCCGGGTAAATCCCCAGCTCGCCTTCGCTACCCGTAACCTGGATTTTCTCGACCAGACCAGAGAACATCTGTTTCTCTGCGCTGACGACATCCAGGTGGTAAGTCATTGCCATGTCACCCTCCGATTAAGGCGTTAAAGTTTTTTGGCTTTTTCCACGGCTTCATCAATGGAGCCAACCATGTAGAACGCCTGCTCCGGCAGATGATCGTATTCACCTTCCATAATGCCTTTAAAGCCACGGATGGTGTCTTTCAGCGACACATATTTGCCCGGAGAACCGGTAAATACTTCTGCCACGAAGAACGGCTGAGACAGGAAGCGCTGGATCTTACGCGCGCGAGCTACCACCAGTTTGTCTTCTTCAGACAGTTCGTCCATACCGAGGATGGCGATGATGTCTTTCAGTTCCTGGTAACGCTGCAGAATAGACTGCACGCCACGCGCGGTGTCGTAGTGTTCCTGACCAACAACCAGCGGGTCCAGCTGACGGCTGGTAGAATCCAGCGGGTCAACGGCCGGGTAGATACCCAGGGACGCAATCTGACGGCTCAGTACCACGGTTGCGTCAAGGTGCGCAAAGGTGGTGGCTGGTGACGGGTCAGTCAAGTCATCCGCCGGTACGTATACCGCCTGTACGGAGGTGATAGAACCGGTTTTAGTGGAGGTGATACGCTCCTGCAGAACGCCCATCTCTTCCGCCAGGGTCGGCTGGTAACCTACTGCTGAAGGCATACGGCCCAGCAGTGCGGATACTTCAGTACCGGCCAGGGTGTAACGATAGATGTTATCGACGAACAGCAGAACGTCACGACCTTCATCACGGAATTTCTCAGCCATGGTCAGGCCGGTCAGCGCAACGCGCAGACGGTTTCCCGGCGGCTCGTTCATCTGGCCGTACACCAGGGATACTTTATCCAGAACGTTGGAGTCGGTCATTTCGTGGTAGAAGTCGTTACCTTCACGGGTACGCTCACCTACGCCTGCAAACACAGAGTAACCGGAGTGCTCGATCGCGATGTTACGAATGAGCTCCATCATGTTTACGGTTTTACCTACACCCGCACCACCGAACAGACCGACTTTACCGCCCTTCGCGAACGGACACATCAGGTCGATAACTTTGATGCCAGTTTCCAGCAGTTCCTGAGAGCTGGACAGCTCTTCATAGGACGGCGCTGCGCGGTGAATCGCCCAACGCTCTTCTTCACCGATGTCGCCTTTCATGTCGATCGGCTGACCCAGGACGTTCATGATACGACCCAGCGTCGCTTTACCTACCGGCACTTCAATCGGGTGCTCAAGGTCTGCAACAGGCAGACCACGACGCAGACCGTCGGAAGAGCCCATCGCGATGGTACGCACGATACCGCCGCCGAGCTGCTGCTGGACTTCCAGCACCAGACGCTCATTACCATTCGTTACCTCAAGGGCATCGTACACTTTCGGTACGGCATCCTGAGGGAACTCGACGTCCACCACGGCGCCGATTACCTGGACAATCTTTCCAGTAGCCATCTTGAATCCTCTACGAAATAACCTGGTTAAACCGCGGCGGCCCCCGAGACGATCTCGGTGAGTTCCTGAGTAATGCTGGCCTGACGAGCTTTGTTGTACACCAACTGCAGCTCTTTAATCAGGCTGCCGCCATTATCGGTTGCGGCTTTCATCGCCACCATTCGTGCGGCCTGCTCGCTGGCCAGGTTTTCAACCACACCCTGATAAACCTGCGATTCGACATAGCGACGCAGCAGAGTATCCAGCAGCGCCTTCGGATCGGGTTCGTACAGGTAATCCCAGGATTTGTGCTTCAACTCACCGTCTTCTGATGCCGGCAGCGGCAGCAGCTGAGTGATGGTCGGAGCCTGAGACATGGTGTTAATAAATTTGTTGCTGACAATGTAAAGCTTGTCCAGACGGCCTTCATCGTAAGCCTGCAACATCACTTTTACCGGGCCAATCAGATCGGACAGGGAAGGGTTGTCTCCCATGCCAGTGACCTGCGCCACAATGTTGCCGCCTACTGAGTTAAAGAAAGAAACGCCTTTAGAGCCGATCATTGCGAGGTCGCACTGAACACCTTTATCAGACCATACTTTCATATCCGCCAGCAGCTTCTTGAACAGGTTAATATTCAAGCCGCCGCACAGACCACGGTCAGTCGACACCACCAGGTAGCCCACGCGCTTAACGTCGCGTTCTTCCAGGTAAGGGTGCTTATATTCCAGATTACCGGTAGCAAGGTGACCAATCACTTTGCGCATGGTATCTGCATAAGGACGGCTGGCCGCCATGCGATCCTGCGATTTACGCATTTTGGAAGCGGCGACCATTTCCATCGCTTTAGTGATCTTTTGCGTGTTCTGGACGCTTGCGATCTTACTACGTATCTCTTTTGCGCCGGCCATGAGCTTCTCCTCAATGCCTTGCGGCTTGCCTTACAGCAAGCCGCCAGACGTTACCAGGACTGGGTTGCTTTGAAGGAGTCGAGGAGGCCTTTCAGCTTGCCTTCGATCTCGTCGTTGTAACCACCGGTCTGGTTGATTTCCTGCATCAGCGGAGCGTGTTCACGGTCAGCGTAAGCCAGCAGCGCGGCTTCGAAGCTACCGATTTTCGCCAGTTCCACATCTTCAAGGTAACCGCGTTCAGCCGCGAACAGTACCAGACCCTGCTGTGCAACAGACATCGGCGCATACTGTTTCTGCTTCAGAAGCTCGGTCACTTTCTGACCGTGGCTCAGCTGTTTACGGGTTGCTTCGTCCAGATCGGAAGCGAACTGAGAGAACGCAGCCAGTTCACGATACTGTGCCAGCGCGGTACGGATACCACCGGACAGTTTCTTGATGATCTTAGTCTGAGCAGCACCACCTACACGGGATACAGAGATACCCGGGTTAACCGCCGGACGAATACCGGAGTTAAACAGGTTGGTTTCCAGGAAGATCTGACCATCGGTAATAGAAATTACGTTGGTCGGAACGAACGCAGAAACGTCACCCGCCTGGGTTTCAATGATTGGCAGTGCGGTCAGGGAGCCGGTTTTACCTTTCACTTCACCTTTGGTGAAGTTTTCCACGTATTCCGCGTTAACGCGGGATGCGCGCTCCAGCAGACGGGAGTGGAGGTAGAACACGTCACCCGGGAATGCTTCACGTCCAGGCGGACGACGAAGCAGCAGGGAAACCTGACGGTAAGCTACAGCCTGTTTAGACAGGTCATCGTAAACGATCAGTGCATCTTCGCCACGGTCACGGAAGTACTCACCCATGGCACAACCGGCATACGGTGACAGGTACTGCAGCGCAGCAGATTCAGATGCAGTCGCAACAACAACGATAGTGTTGGCCAGCGCACCGTGCTCTTCCAGTTTACGTACCACGTTAGAAATGGTGGACGCTTTCTGGCCGATAGCTACGTATACGCATTTGATGCCGGAATCACGCTGGTTGATGATGGCATCAACAGCCATTGCGGTTTTACCGGTCTGACGGTCACCGATGATCAGCTCACGCTGACCACGACCGATTGGGATCATGGCGTCAACAGACTTATAACCGGTCTGTACAGGCTGATCTACGGACTGACGATCGATAACGCCCGGCGCGATAACTTCGATTGGGGAGAAGCCATCGTGTTCAACCGGACCTTTACCGTCGATCGGTGCGCCGAGGGTGTTAACCACACGGCCCAGCAGGCCACGGCCAACCGGCACTTCAAGAATACGGCCAGTACACTTCACCTTCATGCCTTCGGCGAGGTCAGAGTACGGACCCATAACGACTGCACCTACGGAGTCGCGCTCCAGGTTCAGTGCGATAGCGTAACGGTTACCCGGCAGAGCGATCATCTCACCCTGCATACAATCGGCCAGGCCGTGAATGCGGATAACACCGTCGCTTACAGAAATGATAGTACCTTCGTTATGAGCTTCGCTCACAACATTGAACTGAGCAATGCGCTGCTTGATCAGTTCGCTGATTTCGGTGGAATTCAGTTGCATGCTCCAGTCCCCTTAAGACTGCAAGACGTCTGCAAGGCGCTCAAGACGGCCGCGCACGCTGCCGTCAATGACCATATCACCCGAACGGATGATAACGCCTGCCATTACAGACTTATCAATTTTGCAATTCAGCTTCACTTTGCGTGACAGACGTTTTTCCATCGCGGCGCTGATTTTCGAAAGCTGTTCATCGCTCAGCGCGCTGGCAGAAGTCACTTCGACTTCAACGGTAGCCTCAAGGGCTGCGCGTAACTGAATGAACTGCTCAAGAACGTCAGGAAGCACCTTCAGACGACCATTTTCTGCCATTACCTTAATCAGGTTCTGGCCGTTGGCGTCTAACTGGTCACCACAGATTGCGATAAACGACTTAGCGAGCGTTTCTGGCGCCAGGGCGCCAGAGAGAAGCTCAGCTATCTGTTCGTTTTTGGCCACTTCAGCGGCAAACGCCAGCATTTCCTGCCAGCGGTCGAGGCTTTGGTGTTCGACGGCAAAGTCAAAAGCTGCTTTGGCGTAGGGGCGAGCTACCGTTACAAATTCAGACATCAGCCCCTCCCTCCTTACAGTTCAGCGACCAGTTTATTCACGATGTCGCTGTTAGCAGCTTCATCCACGGAACGTTCAATGATCTTCTCGGCGCCAGCGACAGCCAGGATAGCAACTTGCTTGCGCAGCTCTTCACGGGCACGTTTACGCTCGGCTTCGATTTCGGCCTGAGCCTGCGCCACGATTTTGTTACGTTCCTGCTCTGCTTCAGCTTTCGCTTCGTCCAGGATCTGAGCGCGGCGTTTGTTTGCCTGCTCAATAATCACCTGGGCTTCCGCTTTCGCTTTTTTCAGCTGGTCGGTCGCGTTGGACTGTGCAAGCTCCAGATCCTTTTTAGCGCGTTCTGCAGAAGACAGACCGTCAGCAATTTCTTTCTGACGTTTTTCGATGGCAGCCATAATTGGCGGCCATACGTACTTCATACAGAACAGAACGAACAGGACAAACGCGATGGCCTGGCCGAGGATTGTTGCGTTAAGATTCACAGCACAATGCCTCTTATCTGGTTAATGTTCTGATATTGCCTGGTAATTCAGACAACTTCTGTTTACTACGCGACGGCGAACATCACGTACAGACCCAGACCCACAGCGATCATCGGGATAGCATCCACCAGACCCATTACGATAAAGAACTGAGTACGCAGCAGAGGAATCAGATCAGGCTGGCGCGCAGCGCCTTCCAGGAATTTACCCCCGAGGATGCCGATACCGATCGCAGCACCGATTGCCGCCAGACCCATCATCACAGCGGCAGCCATGTACAGCAGATCCATATTCAGGTTTTCCATGACAGTCTCCAGTTTGTTTCAGTTAAAACGCAGTAGTGTTGAGTAAAAAATCAATGCTCTTCAGATGCCATCGACAGATAGACAATCGTCAGAACCATGAAAATGAAGGCCTGCAACGTAATGATCAGGATGTGGAAAATGGCCCATGGCACATTCAGAATCCACTGTGACCACCAAGGCAGAAGGCCCGCAATCAGAATGAAAATCAGCTCACCGGCATACATGTTGCCGAACAGTCGCAGACCGAGAGAAACCGGTTTGGACAGCAGGCTTACACCTTCCAGAATCAGGTTGATCGGGATAAATACCGGGTGATTGAACGGCTGCAGCGTCAGCTCTTTAGTAAAGCCGCCAACGCCTTTCATTTTGATGCTGTAGAAAAGAATGAGGATAAATACGCCAAGCGCCATGGAAAGAGTGATATTCACGTCCGCAGACGGCACCACGCGCAGGGCAGGCAGGCCAAATACGTGCTCGCCGATATACGGCAGCAGGTCGATAGGCAGCAAATCCATCAGGTTCATCAGGAATACCCAGACGAAAATCGTCAGGGCCAGCGGCGCAATGAGCTTGCTTTTGCCGTGGTACATGTCTTTCACGCTACCATGCACAAAACCGATAATCAGCTCTACCGCGGTCTGGAATTTGCCCGGCACGCCGCTGGTCGCATGTTTCGCGACTCTACGGAACAGAACCAGGAATAACAGGCCCAGCACCACCGAGAAAAACATCGAGTCGATGTTGAGCGTCCAGAAGGTGGCCGGGGGGTTATGCGGATCTACCAGCGAGAATGTACGCAGGTCAATCTGAAGGTTGCTCAGATGATGGCCAATGTACTCCTGCGGCGTCGAGATTTCTCCTGCAGACATGATGCCTCTTACCCTTTGTTGTTAATTACAGCTGGCGCCAGTATCTGCACAACCAGCACCGAAACCCACGTCACTATCAGCGGTAAAAAAACCGCCTTCAAACACGCCAGCGCCACCACCAGCAGGGTAAAGGTCGCAACCACCTTAAACGCTTCGCCGAAGGCGAAAGACCAGGCCACGCGGCCTTTAGCGGGTGTATGCGCCTGATGACGCCAGGCAAAATTCATAAACAGCACATTCGGCAACCACACTGCCAGCCCCCCGCATACTGCAGAGTACCCCCAGAAAGGGTCTTTGAGACAAAACAGTAATCCTGCTGCCACAACCGCGATTAACTGGATAAGCAGAAGCTTGCGGGCCACTTTTTTACTCATGAGCGACGCAGACATTTTTTGCTACTGCTCCCTTCGAGGTATGTCGCGTGTCGTATAAAACGTTCTTTGACGCTCTGAGTCAAGCCTCAAAAAGCGCTCAAATTATACGGGGCGAGCACGTGATTTCAAACTATAAGTAGCCAAAAGGTGAATAAATGTTTAAATAATTTTCAGAACCACTTTTTTTCAACTTTCCCGCAAACTGCGAAGTAAAAGCGAAAACTGCAAATTGCGCGTGAACCTTGCGAATAAAGCGTGCACAAGATCACATTATAAACAATTACTGCTCAAGCTTTGTCACATCATTTAGTAATGAGCTAATAGCAACTTTTTGAATTTAAATAACTTTAACGCCTACTTTTTTTAAAACACCCCGAAACACCCTAAAAACCTTTCATTGACATCTACAGGAAACAATTTACGTCTTGTTATCACTACAAGACGCCAGCATAGCACCCTTATATTTTCGTGCGTGACTATTAAGTTTTTAGCGCAAATGGTGCTTCGTTATATCTAAGCTGCAAACAAGTTAATAAAAAGTGAAATAAGATGTTGTTATTACGGCCTGCCGTTCTGTTTTTACAAGCTTAAAACCCGCCTCTTAATTCCACTTTTTTTGATAAATATTAAGTTCTGTTTGCTTTAAGGATAACCAGATGGCGTTCACCATCGAGACGGGGAACAGACAAGCGGATGATTTCTTCAACACCAAACCCTTCCGGCAGGACAGCGATTTCATCATCGGGACGCTGTCCTTTCAGCGCATAAAAACGACCCGCGTCGCCCGGCAGATGATGGCACCAGTTCACCATATCGGAGAGCGATGCAAACGCCCGGCTGATAACGCCATCAAATGCCGGCTCGGCAGGAAACGCTTCGACGCGGCTCTGCACGGGCGTGATGTTTTCAAGCTTCAGTTCATGCTGCACCTGACGTAAAAAGCGCACGCGCTTACCGAGGCTGTCCAGCAGCGTGAAATGGCTGTCAGGACGTACAATCGCCAGCGGAACGCCTGGCAAACCCGGGCCAGTGCCGACGTCGATAAAGCGAGAGCCCTGCAGGTGCGGCTCCACGACAATACTGTCCATGATGTGACGCACCAGCATCTCGCCGGGATCGCGCACGGAAGTCAGGTTATAGGCTTTGTTCCACTTGTTCAGCATATCGACATAAGCCACCAGCTGGGCTTTCTGGTGTTCGGGCAGCGAAATTCCTGCGTCATCAAGCAGGCGGGTCAGTGTATTCAGCACGACGGTTTTTCCATGTAAAAAGGGCCAGACATAAGCTGGCCCGAAAAGAATCCCAACTCAGGCACTGCGGCGCAGCAACCCCTGTTTTTTCAGCCAGACCAGCAAAATAGAGATGGCGGCAGGCGTGATCCCGGAGATGCGTGATGCCTGGCCTATCGATGCCGGTTTATGATCGTTAAGCTTCGCGATAACCTCGTTGGAGAGGCCAGAAACCTGGCGATAATCAAGCGTCGCCGGCAGTAGCGTACTTTCGTTGCGCTGCTGTTTTTCGATCTCATCCTGCTGACGGGCAATGTAGCCTTCGTATTTCACCTGAATTTCAACCTGCTCTGCCGCCTGTGAGTCTTCCAACGCCGGAGCAAATGCCGACAGCGTGGTCAACTGAGCATAGGTCATTTCCGGGCGTCGCAGCAGATCTTCGCCGCTGGCTTCACGGGAAAGCGGCGCGGTAAGTGTTGAGTTAATCTCTCCCACGGTCGCCGAAGACGGCGTTACCCAGGTGCTTTTCAGGCGCTGACGCTCGCGTTCGATATTTTCCAGCTTCTCGTTGAAACGCGCCCAGCGTGCATCGTCGACCAGTCCCATTTCGCGCCCGACTTCCGTCAGGCGTAAATCGGCATTGTCTTCACGCAGCATCAGGCGGTATTCCGCACGTGAGGTAAACATACGATACGGCTCTTTCGTGCCCAGCGTGCAAAGGTCGTCAACCAGGACGCCAAGATAGGCCTGAGAGCGACCGGGCGCCCAGCCCTCTTTCTCAGCAGAATAACGTCCGGCGTTCAGACCCGCCAGCAGGCCCTGCGCGGCGGCTTCTTCGTAACCGGTTGTGCCGTTGATTTGGCCGGCAAAGAAAAGACCCTGGATATATTTGCTTTCCAGCGTCGGCTTAAGGTCACGCGGATCGAAAAAGTCGTACTCAATGGCGTAGCCAGGACGAACAATTTTCGCGTTTTCCATGCCATTCATGGAACGGACAATTTGCATCTGCACATCGAACGGCAGGCTGGTTGAGATACCGTTCGGATAAATTTCATTGCTGGTCAGCCCTTCAGGCTCCAGGAAGATCTGGTGTGCATTGCGATCGGCAAAGCGCATAACTTTATCTTCGATCGACGGGCAATACCGTGGACCGATCCCTTCGATAACGCCGGCGTACATTGGGCTGCGATCGAGGTTATTGCGGATCACGTCATGGGTTTTTTCGTTGGTATGGGTGACGTAGCACGGCACCTGGCGCGGATGTTGATCCGCCGATCCCATAAACGAGAAAACCGGCATCGGGTTGTCACCATGCTGTTGATCCAGCACGCTGAAATCAATGGTACGCGCATCGATACGCGGCGGTGTGCCGGTTTTCAGACGGCTCACGCGCAGCGGCAGTTCACGCAGTCGACGCGCCAGCGGTACGGAAGGCGGATCGCCTGCACGACCACCGCTGTAGTTATCAAGGCCGATATGGATTTTGCCATCGAGGAAAGTACCGACGGTCAGCACGACGGCTTTAGCGCGGAATTTCAGGCCCATCTGCGTGACGGCGCCAACGACGCGATCGTTTTCCACGATCAGGTCTTCTACCGCCTGCTGGAAGATCATCAGGTTCGGTTGATTCTCAAGTGCCGTACGCACGGCCTGCTTGTACAGAACGCGATCCGCCTGAGCGCGGGTGGCGCGCACCGCCGGTCCTTTGCTCGCGTTTAGTATCCTAAACTGGATACCCGCATGGTCGATCGCTTTCGCCATAAGCCCGCCGAGGGCATCAACTTCCTTAACCAGATGTCCTTTACCAATACCGCCGATCGCCGGGTTGCAGGACATCTGGCCCAGCGTGTCGATATTGTGTGTCAAAAGCAGGGTCTGTTGACCCATGCGTGCAGCGGCCATTGCGGCCTCGGTACCTGCATGACCCCCGCCAATGATAATGACGTCAAAAGGATCCGGATAAAACATGTTGGTATGACCTCGCG